>CBDFNO010000012.1:0-525469 GCA_965250265.1 Flavobacteriaceae bacterium
TTTTGGAGTATGGTTGCTGTTGTGTTAAGTGGTGTTATTGGCCGGTTTATTTATATTCAGATTCCTAGAACTATAGAAGGTAAAGCATTAACATTAAAGGAAGTGAAAAACCTAAAAACAGATTTAGGGGCAGTTTTAGATGAAAAATTTAACATAGATAATCAAACATTACAAGTAGCAGAAAACACGTCATATAAAAATGTAAGGCAAATAAAAAAAGAGTTAAGAGGTAAAAAGATAGCAAAGGAAGATCGGAAATATATATTAAAATTGGTTAAAGATGATGTTGTGCTTTCAAGAAAAATAGTACATCTTGAAACCATGCAAAGGCTATTTAAGTATTGGCATGTTGCACATTTACCTTTTACTTTAATAATGCTTGTTATTGTAATTATTCATATAGCAATTACAGTAGCTTTTGGTTATAAATGGATATTTTAATGGGAGAAGTACTTATAGAACAGATATTGGTTTACGGTACAGTGTTTATACTTTGTATAACAAATGCCTTTTTTTATATGAGAAAGAAAAAGGTTAGCTCTGTTGTTGTAGAAAAAAAGGTAGAAATAGCAAAAGAAGAGGGGATGTTCGAGCCTGTTTCTTTGCATCCTTATATAAATCTTAATACTTGCATTGGTAGTGCCGCATGTGTTGCAGATTGTCCTGAAAAAGATATTTTAGGAATTATTGATGGTAAAGCAACAGTCATTAACACCGCTAATTGTGTTGGTCATGGTGCCTGTTTTCATGGTTGCCCTGTAGAAGCAATTACACTTCGAATTGGCACAGAAACAAGAGGTGTTGAATTGCCTCATGTAAATCAAAATTTTGAAACAAACATAAAAGGAATATACATAGCAGGTGAGTTAGGTGGAATGGGACTTATTAAAAACAGTGTAGAACAAGGTCAACAAGCTATAGATAGTATTATAAAAAGTGAAAAACCATCTAAAGAAAATGTAATTGATGTGATAATAATTGGAGCAGGTCCTGCAGGCATCTCAGCAACCTTGGAGGCAAAGCGACATGGGTTAAGTAGCTTGACTTTAGAACAAGATTCATTAGGAGGAACGGTCTATACATTTCCAAGAGCAAAAATTGTAATGACCTCTCCTATGAATTTACCACTTTATGGGAAAGTAAAACTATACGACACTTCTAAAGATGAATTACTTCAGTTATGGAACAAAGTAGCTGATAATCACAACATCAAAATAAATGAAAATACTAAAGTAGAAAATATTATTCCTCAAAAGGATGATACTTTTAAAGTTATTACAAATGATAACAAAGAATACATTGGCAATAATGTTCTTATAGCAATTGGAAGAAGAGGTAGCCCAAGAAAATTAAATATCCCCGGAGAAGAATCTACAAAAGTTGCTTATAGATTATTAGAACCTGAAAGGATTTTTGAGAAAAATATTATTGTTGTTGGTGGTGGAGATTCTGCAATAGAAGCTGCATTATTATTAAAAGATGCAAATAATGTAACCATTTTAGTAAGAACAGATGCTTTTACACGATGTAAACCAAAAAACAGAGAAAAAATTCATAATGCTATTGATGATAATTCTTTGCAAGCAGTCTTTAATTCTAATTTAATTACTATAAATAATGATAATTGTATCATTAAAGTTGGGAATGATGATGATGTAATAAAAATTGAAAATGATTTAGTGTACATTTTTGCTGGTGGAGAATTACCAACCAAATTTTTGGAAAAACCAGGAGTGAAAATAACAAAACGTTTTGGATATACCATGAAAAGTCACTACTGATATTCTTTGAAGAAGTTAATTGTACATATCACAATTATTGTCTTTTCTGCGACAATAGGTTATGGACAGATATCTCCTGGGGATTTATCTGAAGCACATAAGGAGTTGGAAGGCATGAGTAATTGTACACAATGCCATGAATTAGGAGAAAAAGTTTTAAATAGTAAATGTTTGGAGTGTCATAAAGAAATAAAATCGTTAATAAATGAAAATCAAGGATTTCATGCCAGTTCAGATGTCGTAAAACAAGATTGTTTTAAATGCCATAGTGAACATCATGGGCGAAAATTTGAAATGATTCGATTCGATGAAGATAATTTTAATCATGAAGAAACAGGTTACGAATTAGAAGGCACACACGCCACTGTAGATTGTAGAGAATGTCATATGCCAGATAATATTGAAAATATCGAAATTAAAAAAAGGCAGAACACATTTTTGGGTTTAAACCAAGAGTGCTTAACCTGTCATGACGATTTTCATCAAGAAACGCTTTCAAATGATTGTATTCAATGTCATGATTTTGAAGAATTTAAACCTGCATCTAATTTTAATCATGATGATGCAGAATTTGCACTAAAAGGAGAACATGTTGATGTTGAATGTATTGAATGCCATAAAGAAACTACTAGAAACGGAAAAGAGTTTCAAGAATTTACGGGTTTAGCTTTTGAAGATTGCGTGTACTGTCATGAAGACCCGCATGAAAGCAAATTTCTGGGAGACTGTAAATCATGTCATAAGGAAACTGATTTTAATTTGTTTTTTGGAGAAGAAACTTTCGACCATAATAGCACTCATTTTACTTTAAAAGGAAAGCATAAGGAGGTTGATTGCTTTAGCTGTCATAAAGAATCAGACAATCCGTTATTAGTATTTCAAGATAATTTACGCATTAATGAGAATAACTGTGTAAAATGTCATGACGATGTTCACGAAGATAAATTCGGACAAGATTGTGCTAAATGCCATAGTGAGACAAGCTTTTTATCAATAAAGAAAATAAAGAATTTTAATCATAGCGTTACTGATTATCCTTTAGAAGGAAAACATTTAGAGGTTGATTGTAAACAATGCCACAAAGGACGATATACCAAACCAATTGATTTTTCAGCATGTAATAAATGTCATAGCGATTATCATAATGGCGAGTTTATAGTGAATAATGTGACTCCAGATTGTATAGAATGCCATTCTTTGGCTGAAGGTTTTGAATATAGTTTATATACATTGGAACAACATCAAAAAACTAAATTTCCTTTAGAAGGCGCTCATGTGGCAACACCTTGCTATACTTGTCATATTAGTGAAGATGATGAACGCTGGACGTTTAGAGAACTAGGTTCAAACTGTGTGGATTGCCATAACGATATTCATAAAGGATTTATTACTGAAGCATTTTATCCGAATCAAGATTGTACCACATGTCATGTAAATGATACGTGGTCTAATATCAATTCGTTTGACCATTCTAAAACCGAATGGGTACTTGAAGGAAAACATCAACAAGTAGCCTGTCGCGAATGCCATTTCACAGAAAATGAAAATAATAAAAATGAAATAATACAGAAGTTCACCAATTTAGATACAGATTGTATTACCTGTCATGAAAATATTCATGAAGATATTTTTGCTGTAAATGGAGTAACAGATTGTATTAGGTGTCATGTAGCTACTAGTTGGACGCCAGAAAATTTCGACCATAACACTACTAACTTCTCCCTAGAAGGTAAGCATAAAGAAGTTGAATGCAAGGCTTGTCATACGAGTAGTATTGAAAAAGATAAAAGAGTAACATTATATAAACTAAACACATTTGAATGTGTAGATTGCCATCAATAATACTGATGTTTTTGGTGTTTACATCAATTTTTGGGCAATCATCTCCTCATGGTGATGATCTAAAAATTAACTGTAATCAATGCCATAATCCCTATGGCTGGGAAATTGACGTGTATTTATTACGTTTTGACCATAATAAAACTGATTTTAAACTTGAAGGTGCTCACACTCAAACTGATTGTAAAGCATGTCATGAAAGTTTAATTTTTAATGAAGTTCCAAATCAATGTGCTTCCTGTCATAATGATATCCATAGTGCATCTGTTGGTAATGATTGTGTTAGATGCCATACATCTAATACTTGGTTAGTAGACAATATCCCTGAAATTCATGAGGGAAATGGTTTCCCTTTAGTTGGGTCACACAGTAGTTTAAGTTGTGTTGACTGTCATTTTTCTGAAACTAATCTGAGGTTTGATAATGTAGGTAACGATTGTATTAGTTGCCATAAGCAGGATTATTTAACAGAGGAAAGCCCAGATCATACTAATTTTTCAACAGATTGCTTAGAATGCCATAACCCAATTGGTAATGATTGGGATACGGATAATATTGGCGATCATGACTTTTTCCCATTAACACAAGGTCATGATATACAAGACTGTACACAGTGCCATACCACAGGGAACTATGCAGATGCCGATCCTAACTGTGTAAGCTGCCACCAAATGGATTATGATGATTCGACGAACCCTAATCATAGCACCAATGGATTCCCAACAGATTGTGCAACTTGCCATACCACCGATCCGGGATGGACACCAGCAGATATCAATCATGACTTTTTCCCATTAACACTGGGTCATGATATACAGGATTGTACACAGTGCCATACCACAGGAAACTATGCAGATGCCGATCCTAACTGTGTAAGCTGCCACCAAACGGATTATGATGATTCGACGAACCCTAATCATAGCACCAATGGTTTTCCAACAGATTGTGCAACTTGCCATAGTACCGATCCGGGATGGACACCAGCAGATATCAATCATGACTTTTTCCCATTAACACAAGGTCATGATATACAGGATTGTACACAGTGCCATACCACAGGAAACTATGCAGATGCCGATCCTAACTGTGTAAGCTGCCACCAAACGGATTATGATGATTCGACGAACCCTAATCATAGCACCAATGGATTCCCAACAGATTGTGCAACTTGCCATACCACTATTCCGGGATGGACACCAGCAGATATCAATCACGACTTTTTCCCATTAACACAAGGTCATGATATACAAGACTGTACACCGGGGTGGACACCAGCATGATATCAATCATGACTTTTTCCCAGTCATGCCATACCACAGGGAACTATGCAGATGCCGATCCTAACTGTGTAAGCTGCCACCAAACGGATTATGATGATTCGACGAACCCTAATCATAGCACCAATGGTTTTCCAACAGATTGTGCAACTTGCCATGGACACCAGCAGATATCAATCATGACTTTTTCCCATTAACACAAGGTCATGGACTGTACACAGTGCCATACCACAGGAACTATGCATAGATGCCGATCCATAACTGTGTATGCAGATGCCGATCCTAACTGTGTAAGCTGCCACCAAACGGATTATGATGATTCGACGAACCCTAATCATAGCACCAATGGTTTTCCAACAGATTGTGCAACTTGCAGATATCAATCATGACTTTTTCCCATTAACACTGGGTCATGATATACAGGATTGTACACAGTGCCATACCACAGGAAACTATGCAGATGCCGATCCTAACTGTGTAAGCTGCCACCAAACGGATTATGATGATTCGACGAATATCAATCATGACTTTTTCACCAATTAACACAAGGTCATGATATACAGGATTGTACACAGTGCCATACCACAGGAAATACAGATGCCGATCCTAACATACAGAATATCATAGCACCAATGTCCAACAGATTGTGAACTATGCCAGATGCCGACACCAACTTGCCATAACTGTGATACGGAAACTATGCAGATGCCGATCCTAACTGTGTAAGCTGCCACCAAACGGATGATGATTCGACGAACCCTAATCATGACCAATGGTTTTTCAACTTGCCATTACACGATTCCGGGTGGACACCAGCAGATATCATGACTTTTTCCCATTAACACAAGGTCAGTGCCATACCACAGGGAACTATGCAGATGCCGATCCTAACTGTGTAAGCTGCCACCAAACGGATTATGATGATTGCAATTCGCCATGACTTTTTCCCATTAACACTGGGTCATGATATACAATTGTACACAGTGCCATACCACAGGAAACTATGCACTAATCATAGCTGCCACCAATGGATTCCCAACAGATTGTGCAACTTGCCATACCACTATTCCGGGATGGACACCAGCAGATATCAATCATGACTTTTTCCCATTAACACAAGGTCATGATATACAAGACTGTACACAGTGCCATACCACAGGGAACTATGCAGATGCCGATCCTAACTGTGTAAGCTGCCACCAAACGGATTATGATGATTCGACGAACCCTAATCATAGCACCAATGGTTTTCCAACAGATTGTGCAACTTGCCATACCACTATTCCGGGATGGACACCAGCAGATATCAATCATGACTTTTTCCCATTAACACTGGGTCATGATATACAGGATTGTACACAGTGCCATACCACAGGAAACTATGCAGATGCCGATCCTAACTGTGTAAGCTGCCACCAAACGGATTATGATGATTCGACGAACCCTAATCATAGCACCAATGGTTTTCCAACAGATTGTGCAACTTGCCATAGTACCGATCCGGGGTGGACACCAGCAGATATCAATCATGACTTTTTCCCATTAACACAAGGTCATGATATACAGGATTGTACACAGTGCCATACCACAGGGAACTATGCAGATGCCGATCCTAACTGTGTAAGCTGCCACCAAACGGATTATGATGATTCGACGAACCCTAATCATAGCACCAATGGATTCCCAACAGATTGTGCAACTTGCCATACCACTATTCCGGGATGGACACCAGCAGATATCAATCACGACTTTTTCCCATTAACACAAGGTCATGATATACAGGATTGTACACAGTGCCATACCACAGGAAACTATGCAGATGCCGATCCTAACTGTGTAAGCTGCCACCAAACGGATTATGATGATTCGACGAACCCTAATCATAGCACCAATGGTTTTCCAACAGATTGTGCAACTTGCCATACCACTATTCCGGGATGGACACCAGCAGATATCAATCATGACTTTTTCCCATTAACACTGGGTCATGATATACAGGATTGTACACAGTGCCATACCACAGGAAACTATGCAGATGCCGATCCTAACTGTGTAAGCTGCCACCAAACGGATTATGATGATTCGACGAACCCTAATCATAGCACCAATGGTTTTCCAACAGATTGTGCAACTTGCCATAGTACCGATCCGGGATGGACACCAGCAGATATCAATCATGACTTTTTCCCATTAACACAAGGTCATGATATACAGGATTGTACACAGTGCCATACCACAGGAAACTATGCAGATGCCGATCCTAACTGTGTAAGCTGCCACCAAACGGATTATGATGATTCGACGAACCCTAATCATAGCACCAATGGATTCCCAACAGATTGTGCAACTTGCCATACCACTATTCCGGGATGGACACCAGCAGATATCAATCACGACTTTTTCCCATTAACACAAGGTCATGATATACAGGATTGTACACAGTGCCATACCACAGGAAACTATGCAGATGCCGATCCTAACTGTGTAAGCTGCCACCAAACGGATTATGATGATTCGACGAACCCTAATCATAGCACCAATGGTTTTCCAACAGATTGTGCAACTTGCCATACCACCGATCCGGGGTGGACACCAGCAGATATCAATCACGACTTTTTCCCATTAACACAAGGTCATGATATACAAGACTGTACACAGTGCCATACCACAGGGAACTATGCAGATGCCGATCCTAACTGTGTAAGCTGCCACCAAACGGATTATGATGATTCGACGAACCCTAATCATAGCACCAATGGTTTTCCAACAGATTGTGCAACTTGCCATACCACCGATCCGGGGTGGACACCAGCAGATATCAATCATGACTTTTTCCCATTAACACAAGGTCATGATATACAGGATTGTACACAGTGCCATACCACAGGAAACTATGCAGATGCCGATCCTAACTGTGTAAGCTGCCACCAAACGGATTATGATGATTCGACGAACCCTAATCATAGCACCAATGGTTTTCCAACAGATTGTGCAACTTGCCATACCACCGATCCGGGATGGACACCAGCAGATATCAATCATGACTTTTTCCCATTAACACAAGGTCATGATATACAGGATTGTACACAGTGCCATACCACAGGGAACTATGCAGATGCCGATCCTAACTGTGTAAGCTGCCACCAAACGGATTATGATGATTCGACGAACCCTAATCATAGCACCAATGGTTTTCCAACAGATTGTGCAACTTGCCATAGTACCGATCCGGGGTGGACACCAGCAGATATCAATCATGACTTTTTCCCATTAACACAAGGTCATGATATACAGGATTGTACACAGTGCCATACCACAGGAAACTATGCAGATGCCGATCCTAACTGTGTAAGCTGCCACCAAACGGATTATGATGATTCGACGAACCCTAATCATAGCACCAATGGTTTTCCAACAGATTGTGCAACTTGCCATACCACTATTCCGGGATGGACACCAGCAGATATCAATCATGACTTTTTCCCATTAACACAAGGTCATGATATACAGGATTGTACACAGTGCCATACCACAGGGAACTATGCAGATGCCGATCCTAACTGTGTAAGCTGCCACCAAACGGATTATGATGATTCGACGAACCCTAATCATAGCACCAATGGATTCCCAACAGATTGTGCAACTTGCCATACCACTATTCCGGGATGGACACCAGCAGATATCAATCACGACTTTTTCCCATTAACACAAGGTCATGATATACAGGATTGTACACAGTGCCATACCACAGGAAACTATGCAGATGCCGATCCTAACTGTGTAAGCTGCCACCAAACGGATTATGATGATTCGACGAACCCTAATCATAGCACCAATGGTTTTCCAACAGATTGTGCAACTTGCCATACCACTATTCCGGGATGGACACCAGCAGATATCAATCACGACTTTTTCCCATTAACACAAGGTCATGATATACAGGATTGTACACAGTGCCATACCACAGGGAACTATGCAGATGCCGATCCTAACTGTGTAAGCTGCCACCAAACGGATTATGATGATTCGACGAACCCTAATCATAGCACCAATGGTTTTCCAACAGATTGTGCAACTTGCCATACCACCGATCCGGGGTGGACACCAGCAGATATCAATCATGACTTTTTCCCATTAACACTGGGTCATGATATACAGGATTGTACACAGTGCCATACCACAGGAAACTATGCAGATGCCGATCCTAACTGTGTAAGCTGCCACCAAACGGATTATGATGATTCGACGAACCCTAATCATAGCACCAATGGTTTTCCAACAGATTGTGCAACTTGCCATACCACTATTCCGGGATGGACACCAGCAGATATCAATCACGACTTTTTCCCATTAACACAAGGTCATGATATACAGGATTGTACACAGTGCCATACCACAGGGAACTATGCAGATGCCGATCCTAACTGTGTAAGCTGCCACCAAACGGATTATGATGATTCGACGAACCCTAATCATAGCACCAATGGTTTTCCAACAGATTGTGCAACTTGCCATACCACCGATCCGGGGTGGACACCAGCAGATATCAATCATGACTTTTTCCCATTAACACTGGGTCATGATATACAGGATTGTACACAGTGCCATACCACAGGAAACTATGCAGATGCCGATCCTAACTGTGTAAGCTGCCACCAAACGGATTATGATGATTCGACGAACCCTAATCATAACACCAATGGTTTTCCAACAGATTGTGCAACTTGCCATAGTACTAACCCTAATTGGATACCTACGACTTGGAATCACGATGATTTTTATCCTTTAAATGGAGCTCATGCTCTTATAGCAGATTGTTTGGCTTGTCATGATACAGGTTATATAAATACTCCTAATACTTGTGTGGATTGTCATTTAGAAGATTATAATAGCACTATCAATCCAAATCATAGTGGGGCTCAATTCCCTACGGATTGTTTAGAATGTCACACTGAAGTAGCTTGGATTCCATCAACATTTGATCATGATGGGCAATATTTCCCTATTTATAGTAGTGAGCACCAAGGCGAATGGAGTCAATGTACTGAATGCCATACAAATACTAATGATTATTCAGTATTCAGTTGTATAGATTGTCATGAGCATAATGATCAAAATGAAGTTGATAATGACCATGACCATCCAGGAGACCCACGATTTGATGGTTATGTATATGAGAGTAATGCTTGTTTTTCATGCCATCCTAACCCCTAGAACCTTGAACTTAACCTTATATGAAAAGTAACTATGTATTTATATTGATTGTTATGATTATTTGTTCCCGCATATATGGACAAGAAACTGATTTTGTTATAGAAGGAAAGGTCACTTTTATAACGTCAAAAAATGTTTATGTGAAATTTGATAATACTAAAATGATTAAAATTGGTGACACATTAAAAATTGCGAATAATATGCCTTGTTTACTCGTAAGTAATAAATCATCACGCTCTGTTGTTTGTACTAAAATAAATGATTGTAATGTAGAAAAAGACACTGTTGTTACTTTCAAATATGCGATAGTTGAAGAAAATATAATCGAAAATGAAACGATAGAAGATGATATTGGTATTAGCTATAACGACTCAATAAAAGCTATAGACGAAAACTCAAAAAAAACTTATTATACTGAAAATATAAAATCTCGATTGTCTGCTGCGAGTTATAGTACATTTTCTAGTATTAGGGATGATAACCATAGACTTATGTCCCGTTTTTCACTATATGCCAATCACATTAATCATTCAAAATTCTCTGTTGAGACCTATCTTAATTATAGAAAGAATATTAGTTCTAAAAGCACCTCTAGATCGAGCGATAACGCCTTGAGAATTTTTAATTTAGCGATAAAATATGATATAGATTCCACATTATCTTTAACCTTCGGGAGAAAAATTAATTACAAGATATCTTCATTAGGCGCTATAGATGGCTTGCAGGTTGAAAAGTTTTTTGGAAAAAATTATGTTGGTATTATTGCTGGATTTAGACCAGACATATATGATTTCGGATTTAATTCAAATTTATTGCAGTATGGTGCCTATGTTGGGCGACTTACTAATAATGAAAAAATACGCTCGCAAACTACTTTAGGAATCGCTGAACAAAAAAATAATAATGAATTAGATAGACGTTTTGCTTATCTTCAGCATTCAAGTACCTTTTTTAATAAATTGAATTTCTTTTCTACTGCTAAGTTAGATATATATAATAAAGCGAATGATTCAATATCAAATAATGCCAGACTTACTAATTTATATGTTTCTGCAAGATATCGATTTAACAAAAAATTTAATCTTTCGTTATCTTATGATTCCAGGAAACGAATTATTTATTATAAAACCTATGAAACCAAAATTGAAGAACTATTGGATGAAGATATAGCTCGGCAAGGGTTTAGAGCAAGAATTAACATTAAACCCTTTAAAAATGTGTTTAGTGGCTTTAGTTATAGCAAACGATTTCAAAGTGATAATCAAAATAAATCTAATAACATATATGGCTATATTAGTTTCTCAAGGCTTCCAGCTATTGAAGGTCGAGTGTCGTTAACTTATAACAAAAACTCATCAAATTATTTAGATAGTAATATTACATCATTAAGATATTCCAGAGCATTTATGGAAAATAGGTTAAATGCAGATTTTTATTATAGATTTGTAGATTATAAGTATAAAAGTACAGTGCCAGATTTCAATCAAAACTATTTTGGTGTTTATCTTTCATATTATATTGATAGATCACTAACAATAAGCTTATCAGGAGAATATTCAACCTACGATTTAGAGAATAATTATAGAATAAATACCCGAATTATAAAAAGATTTTATAGACAACGAAAAAAATAAATCATGAATAAAAAAATCAAAATAACAATGCTTATAGCGGTTACTTTAATAATAACTGCTTGTAATAATAACCCAAAGGTTATCACAACAACAACAACAGAAAATGAAGATTTAAATAAGCCTTCAGGAATATTTAAAGAAGGGAATTCTGTTGAAACTACTACAAAAAAGAATACAGCATTTGGTGATGCCTTGCATAAAGTTATTGTTACCGAAGTTATACCTGCAAAAAAGTATGTGTACCTGAATGTGTCGGAAGGAGGTAAACAATTTTGGATTACAACAGGGAAAAAAGAATTTATTGTTGGTGAGACATATTTTTATAAAAAAGGGTTATTGAAAACTAATTTTGAAAGTAAAGAATATAATAGAGTTTTTGATACTATCTATTTAGTAACCAATCTTGTAGCCGAAAGACATGGCAATAATTCAGGCATATTAAATACAAGTAGATCTGTTACAAAGCAAGACATACCGATTAAACAGGAATTAGAAACACATACTGAAAATATTGTTCAACATAAAGGTTCTATAAAAATTTCTGAATTAGTTAGTGATCCAAAAAAGTATGAAGGTAAAACCGTTCAGTTGAGTGGTATTTGTACCAAAATTAATGCTGGAATCATGAACAGAAATTGGATTCATCTTAAGGATGGAAGCAAAGATGATTTTGATCTTGTCGTTACTTCCGAGGTTTTTGTTCCAGAAGGTTCAACTATTACAATTAAAGCATTGGTGACTTTAAACAAGGATTTTGGTGCAGGTTACAAATACGATTTAATTTTAGAGAACGGAATAATAATTAAGTAAGTAAATTTCAGGAAATCACTTTGTGTTTTCTCTTTTTATTATATGCCAATACGCAAATAATAATAATTGAAACTACAACATAATAAACCCATTTTGGAATTGGAACAGGATCTCCCGTTGCATAAGAATGCAATCCAGACAAATAATAATTAACGCCATAATACGTCATAACAATTGTTGCTAACCCAAAAATGGTAGAGACATTGTATAAGAAAAGACCTGTTAGTTTAGGTATGATTCGCATATGCAGTATAAAAGCATAGACTAAAATAGTAATTAATGCCCATGTTTCTTTAGCATCCCAACCCCAATAACGTCCCCAAGATTCATTTGCCCAAATACCTCCTAAATAAGTTCCTGTACTTACCATAACTAAACCTCCAAATATGGTTAGTTCACTTATATAGGACATTTCTGTAACGATTCTTTTAACTCTATCTTTATTAGAATTTGTTGTAAAGATCATAAGGATTAAGTTAATCAATCCTATAATAGCACCTAACATTAAAAAACCATAACTGCCAGCTTCTAATGAGACATGTATGGTTAACCAATTCGATTTTAAAACAGGCACTAAAGGTGTAATTTCAGGGTCAAGAAAACTCATCATAGACACCAAAAGTATAGTTGATGCCAGTACCATTGTTGCCGCTAATCCGCCAAAAGATTTCCTTGTGAATATAACACCTGCCAAGGTAGTTGTCCAAGCAATGTATATCATAGATTCATAACCATTACTCCAAGGTGCTCTACCCGAAATATGCCATCGCAATCCCAGACCAATAGTATGTAAAATAAAGCCCAAAATAACAAGAAAGAAAAGTACTTTATATATCTTTTTAAGTTTGATACTTGGTTTAAAAACGGCTAGAAATAAGAAGAACAAAAAAACTAATCCAAGAAAAAAGTAAAATGCTGCCAGTCGGTTAAAAATATTGAACTTATTAAGAAATATTTCGGCATTAATTTTAGAAGAAGATGGTAAAACAGTAGCGCCATTCTTTGTTTGGTATGTTTTTAGTTCATTTAATAAATTATCAGCATCAGTATAATCATTGCTGTCTATTCCTTTTTTGAGTGCGGTTTCGTAGGCATTAAAAAAGTTTGTGGCAATATGGCTTTCATGACTGGTATTACCATGAGTGTGCCTTGAAAGCCAAGTGTTATTAACATCATTTTCAACTGGAATTATCTTTAATAGGTTACCCGAGAATACCATACTTAAAATGTTTAATCGTTCATCTATTTTTAGTAATTCCTTTTCGTAAACACCTCTGTCTTTTGGGTTTAAGTCATAAACTCTTCGTGCTTCCTGCTTTAATTTATACGCTCCTTTTTCATCAAAAAAATCTCTATATGAAGCATAATTTGTGGTTACGTCTAATAATTTAAGTACATCTTTATGTTTTCCCAGTTTGATGATCTTAACATCGTTCCACGCATGACTGTTTGCAAACATGCTCAACATAATTTGGTCTGCATTTAAGCCGTCAATGCTTTCTTTTCGAGATAGTTTTCGCATAATCTCTCTTGAAAGGGTGTGAATTGGTTTCATCCTACCTTTAAGATCTTGAACAACAAGCTTGCTGAATTTATCAGCATGTTCTGCACTAACAGTATGAGTTATGTGGGTTTTGTTTTCTTGTGATTGTGCCGATAAATTTGAAAAGGAGCATGTTAAGAGTAATAGAAAAATAAAAGTTCCACTCTTGGCTCTTAACTTTTTAATTTTTTGTAGGACTTGATGAAATCTTGTGTTCTTGCTAAAAAAGGTTAGTATCAATCCAATAGTTAGTAGAGCATATCCAATGTATGATATTAAAGTGCCCCAATAATCATGATTAACACTTAAATAGGTTCCTTTTTCATCTTTATCAAAAGAAGACTGAAAAAAACGATAACCACCATAGTTTAAAATGTTGTTCATGAAGATTCTAAAATCCATTTTCACGTCTTTACTTTCATCTAACAAAACAACTTCGCTTGCGTAGGAAGAGGCGCTATTTGTTCCTGGATACTTTTCGAGAATAAACTTTTTAAGCTTTATTGAAAAAGGCAAATAAATTTCTTTAGAACCATAAGAAACAGTAATATTTGTATTTTCGAACCCTAAAAATTGAGCTCTTCCCGGCATACCTCTACTTCCATAAACTATGGTTTCTTGATTATCTCCGTTTACAGAAATATCCATTACCAAAGCCGTAAGGCTTTGGTTTTTTACTTTGGCACTTTCAGATTCTATAGTCACTGAAGCATTTTTATTAAATTCAGAAAACACAAAATTGTTAGCACCATCCGAATATAGAGAACGAAGCCTTAATGGATTATAATTTTTTGAAGGGTAAATTGTATCTCTTTGCTGTGTAGCCATCGTCATTTGGGAAAGTATTCTATCTGCATTTATAAATAATGAATCATTAGAATAATTAATATTTATGGCATTAGGCAAAAGGTTTTCTTTAAAATTATAAACAAGGTTTCTAATTCGTTTGGTTTGCCCTTTGCTAATAAAGTATTCTTCCCTGCCATTCATTCCAGTAACTACAATTTTCAGAATGAGTTTTCCATCAATACTTGGGCTTAATATTTGCTTGGGATTTGGGATAAACTCTTTTAGCTTTATATCAATTAAATCTCCATCTATTGAATAAGATTCTTGCCAACTATTGATCCCTAATGAAGCAAAAAGAACAGGTTCATCAAAGTCATATACTTTATCTTCTTTGTTTACTTTAAACTTTAAATAAGTGCTAGATGACAAAAAACTATTTGAAGTAGCATTTTCACGAATATGCATTATGCCTTCATAACTAAAATACCGGGTTATGCCAGATCCGAGGAGAATAATGATTATTGATGAATGAAAAATTAGCAAAGCCCATTTCTTTTGTTGAATCATCCTAAACTTGAAAATATTTACAACAATGGAAATGCTAAATAGTATAAGGAGAAGTTCAAACCACCAAGCATTATAAACTGTTTTTTGAGCAGCACTTGTTCCAAAATCATTCTCTATAAATGTTGCTGCTGCAATAGATACTGCAAATAATAGGATATAAAGTCCAGCTGCTCTCGTATTAAAAAAAGGATTAGAATATTTGATGAATAGATTAATGAATTTCTCCATAGAATAGAAATTAAATTTATTTGTTATTAAGGATGCAATAACTTTATTAATTAATTTAAAATTGCACAGTCTACTTTATTTATTAAACAACTAAGTAGATTAAATTACTTTGATTTTTTACTGGTAAATTTGTTATTAGATATAATCAAAAATTTGGTAAACAGAGTGTTTGTATAATTTCAAATATAATTAGAATTGAAAATAAAGGAATTTAAATTCCAATTCTATAATTTTTAACCGATTTTGAATTATTTATATGCAAACAAAATCTGATTAAAAGAAAACAAAGGATTACACCATTTTTACACCACAAGCATCGGTAACCCCAGTGTTTACTGGGATAGAAATATATTGTATTGGAAAGTAACTACGATTAACAAACAGATACTTAACATATAATAAAAGCATAATAAGCCTTTTGTTTATAAGGGTTTTCTTGTTTTTATTTAATATTTGTTAATAAGTGTTATATGTTAAATAGGTACAAATTTGTACCTTATTTGTACCTCAATCATTATAAAGCTTTATAAACATTGATATAATACTTTTTGGATTGAGGTCGAGCCTAATCGAATTTGTATCTTATTTGTATCCAATGAGTTACAAGACTTTATAGACATTGCATAATTACTTTCAGTATAAGAAATTACGAGTAATGAATTGTTCTATGTATAGCAGGTATGTCAATTTTTACTAGCTCTCCATCCCTTTTCTGCAGACTTTAACTCCTCTTTTATTAAATTAAATTCTTCTGAATTCTCTAAATCTTCTAATTCTATATCACTATCATCTATATCACTATCATCTATATCAACAAGTTTTAAGGCCTTTAAAGTTTCATCAAGTGGAGCCTTTAACTTACCCAATATAAATCCAGCCGTATAACATGCGTCTAACTTCATCTCATTAACTTTTAATTCCTTGTCCTGACCAAACCTTGGGCCGTTTAATATCCAAGCCATTTGAAATGTTGTCATAAAAATAGCGGGCCAATAAGAGTTCGTTACTTCTTTTAGTTCATTCATAAATTCAGGATCAAACATTATAACTCTTTCATCGATCGAAGAGGTGCCAATCCAATCGTGTTGCCCCGGATTTTTTTTAACTTTGAAATTTGGGTTCCAACCACCAATCTTCGCAATAACTTTTACCACGCCATTTAACATTTCTTCTTCAGTAAGTGTCTCTTGATCTTGTAAATCAAATAGGGTTTGTACATCTTCATTTATCTTGTCTTCCAAATGTTTATTGATAAATATTAGCCCGAAAATTATGGAAGATATAATAAAAAGAAACTTTATTAAAATTAAAATACGGTTTGCCTTTTTTCTTTTATTTAGTGATTGTCTTGATTGGTCAATATTTTTTTGTAACTCAACATAATCGTATTGACCAGAATATTTTATATTTTGATTCTTCAAATATTTTATTGCGGCGGCTTTGCCATTATTTAACAAAAAATCTTTTTCTTCTTGGTTTAAATTGAAATTCAAGGTTGAAATCGGCCTGGTATCTATTATAATGGTTTTATTTTTATATTTTCTTAAAACTTCCGTATCTACACTTTCAGTCCAAATGGAAATTATCTTTTTTAAAATACTTTTCTTTTTATGGCCTTCAAATATCTCTGGGCCTAAGTATAAGCCAATAAAATCTGTATTAGGATTATCTCTTAATAATAGTTTGACCGGATAATTGTTTTGGAGTCCACCATCAAAAACATCAATCCCTTCATTTTTTTGAGCTGTAAAAATATAAGGGATAGACATGCTGCAGCGAGCTGCAAATGCAGCTCTTATTGATTCGGATTGCGGATTTTTTGAATCAAAAGTTAGCGAAATTCTACCTTCTTGACTTGCATAAACGGTAACTCTTTTTGGTAAATCTTTAAGTCGAATTTCAACTGCCGAATTAAGTTTTTTGGCTAATAATTCGTCAATCCAGTTGGTAAATTTATCGGCGGGGTAGAGTCCACCAAGAAAAATTAGATTCAAGAATCTTTTTAAAATTCCAGCATCCTTAAAATCTGTAAAATCCTTATTTGAAAGAATTTCTTTTAATTCTGAAATTTTGTATCCTGATCCAAGAAGTATTGCAGAAATTGCTCCTGCCGATGTTCCTGCATACCAATCAAACTCAAAATACTCCTCTAATATTTCTAATGCGCCAACATACGCAAGTCCCTTTATTCCCCCTCCTTTCATTATCAATACTAATTTCTCGTTTGTAACAGGGATTATACTCTTATCTATAGCCTTATTTAATTCCTCGAGAAGTTCATTGAGTTTAACTTCTAATTTGTCTACATTACCAAATAGATTTTGGGCTATCAACTTTTTTATGATATATTCAATTTCGAATTTCTTACTCTCAACATTGTGAAATTCAAAGTTTTTGAATTGAGAAAATTTCAAAAATGATTTAACCGCATAATAAAGAGCCATTTTACTTTTCACTCCGAGAGAGATTACTTTTTCTGCCTCAATTATTACTTGCTCAAAAATTATTTTTTCATGCTTTCTTTCTATATTCTGTTCTAATATATTGTAGAAGATTATCCTATCCAATTCATATTTTGAACTTCTTAAATAATTTATATCTTCAACTTGAAGTGGGCCAATTTCTATTAATAATTCTCTAAATTCGTGTATGATGATTTTCTTCTCTTCAAATGTTAGTTTTGAAAAACCTTTTCGGTGTTTTAACAATTGAATTTTTATCATTTCTTAGATTTATTTAACTACTTACAACGCAGTATTAAATGCTGTCCTGTTTTGACAACTGAAAGATAATGAATTTAATACCTAATATTTGTAATAATTACCCACATTTTGCTACCTCTCTAAACCATATAAACACTAGATTGAACGTACAAGTTCAATACTTACACATTCTTTGTATTGACAGCAAGGTATTTAAAATAATCTACAATAGTTTAAATCGGTAAACGATTGGTTGACTAAATGATGTCTATTTCATTGAGATTAGTGCTATATTAGGTTGTAATTGAAAAGGATAAAGTCTTGGGTTCAACTCGTAGTACGAATTGAAACTTTTTTTGATCGTGAATTAAGCTAACAATATTTGCAAATTTGAAAAAATAAAAGAGCATGTTTAGCAAGTTAAAATAAATTATCCATGGATTTTATTTACAATTTAGCATTTCGTGCTGTACGGCTGTCTAAATGTGATTAGATTCAGTGTAATAATTATATTTGTAAAGTGATAGTCACTTGAAAACTCTTTGGTCATTTAGCACATATTTTCAAGACTATAGTATTACCGTAAATTCCTACAAAAACTGTACCTTATTTGTACCTCAAACAGCTTAAAGTATTATAAACATTGATATAATACTTTTTGTATCGGTAAATAGGTTAATGCTCATTTAATGGTAATAGCTTAATTAATTTTAACAGGTTCTCCTATTCCTTCAAGAAAATCCTTCCTGGTCATTTCACCGCTGTCTATCTTTTTCAGCAGTTCTTTTTGCGCGATATAATCTGTGTTCACAATGCCTG
Source organism: Flavobacteriaceae bacterium (assembly GCA_965250265.1). Classification (GTDB taxonomy): domain Bacteria; phylum Bacteroidota; class Bacteroidia; order Flavobacteriales; family Flavobacteriaceae; genus PRS1. The sequence continues at coordinate 19,204 of CBDFNO010000012.1, forward strand.
CGCGGCTCTGCAGCAAGCGCCACGCTTTTCTTCGTTCAACACAGAAGAGAACCATTTGGCTGGACAAAAGATGAGGTTTTGTACTTCCATCATCTTTGTAGTCAATAGTATAAACGCCAAAATCAGGAATGAACGAGCGGTGATTAGGGTCAAGGAACCTGCGGTGAACCACATCATCCTGTGTGATGAGTTTCAACAGGTCTTCCAATAAAATTTTATCCTTCACTTCTTCCTCTGACACCATTTTGTGATGCAGGCGAAACCGCGCTTCAGTGAAAGCCCAATGTGCGGTGGTAAAGATGTAACGGTGTTTGGTTACCGGAGCCCTGCGGTTAAGCCAATCGCCCGAATAGTTCGGGTTTCCCTTCACATAAAGCGCTTCCTGAAATGTTTCTCCCAATGTCGGGTTGAAAACAAATTCAGGAACACCCCTACTGTCACGCACCTTCAATGCCTGTTCCTGTGAAGCATAATCAGGCACACCATGTTCGGGCTGACAAGTAGTATACACCTGATAGAAAGCAGTTCCCCTGTAACATATTCCATCAATGAGAGATTTGTACAATGAACCCGTGTTAGCCAATGAAACCTGCGCAACGAAAGGGGAACCATGTCCACCAATGAAAATTTCCGCTACTGATTTCTTCTCGGTAAATTTTCCTCCCGTGGCTTCACCGGACTGGTTCATATCAAATCCCCCAACCATCACCGAGGAATCAGAATTCTGCCCGCCCGTGTTTGAATACACCTGAGTATCCAACATGAGCATCTTCACATTCGGACGATTCTGAAGTACCACTTTTGAAACATTCTGAAAGCCGATATCGCCCATTCCACCGTCTCCGCCCAGCACCCATACCTTTGGTAACTCCAATACTTCCAGGTCTGACATATTGGTATCCGTGAAATGTGTGAAATAGAAATAATCCTTTTCAGAAAATGGACTTGTAAAACCATTCAGTGCAATGTCGGCAAGCCTCTCGGGGATCACGGAACGAAAGGAATGGTCCTTAATGAAACTTTCACCAATGAGCCACCCTATTGTAGCCCCGTCCTGAAAGAGTGAATTCATCCAGGGATAGGGATGTGGATTGTTAGGAGGCGTTGAACCGTATACTGTGTTACATCCTGTATGCGCAGCCATAGCCATAGCCGACATTCCATTGGGTGCAAAACCTTCTATGGCTTGCAATTCCTGATGGTTAGCCGCATCGGTTCGCAATACAGCTACAATCGCATGAATAATATCTGCATCATTTCCTTTGAATTCATGAACAATGCGATTGTCGGTTTCTTTGGAACCTTCCGCACCATAACCCATCAGAATATGGAGTGTAGTTTTACGAAAAGCGTGATATGCCTTTTCATCTTCTGTCTTCAGTATTTCAAGGGATTTCAATCCTTCTTTTTCAAGGAGGCTGGCTTTTTCACGCAAGCGAGCTGCTTTACGGTGGAAGAGCGGCCGCATCAATGTTTCGGTAAGTGTTGCCAGGGCACGAAGGATGGATTTCTCACCACATCCCGCACACGCACCGTCACCGGAAACAAAGGCATCATATTTAGATCGCATCATCAGGTGAAATTTCAGTGCTGCCGCTTTTGATTCTTCTGCATTTTCAGCGTCAAAAATTCCAAGATACTTTTTGGGAGTATCTCTCAGTAGATGCAAAAACTGATTAGCAGATTCTATATCGGCATGATGCTGCTCAGTTTCTTCAACCATCCTAAGGGCATCATGACTGCCGCAGGCCTCCACGCAGGCAGCACATCCTTTGCAAAGGTCGCGTACATAAATGGAAAATATTCCGCCGGAACCGCTTTCTTTCTTTTCCTTTCCACTAAAAATTCCCCTGGTGTTAAGGTAAGCAACCGGTAGAATTTCCAGTATGGCATCAAGTTCGCTGAGTGCTTTGACGGAAATAGAAGGATCACACAAGGCCGTCAGATTATCTATTGCTAACTTACCAAATTTGGTTGCTTCCTTTTTTCCTTTTGTATTCGCCATTTCCAGCATCTGCGCACGCATTGTTTTTTCTACTTCGGGCAGCCGTTTAAGAATGGCTTTCTTCGACTGAGTATCCTTTACATAATGATTTGTTGCTGTTGTAAGTACAGTGATAATATCCTGCGCAGTGTTGGGAAGTGCAGTATCTGGACATACCACAATACAATCCATGCACTGTGTGCAATTGTCTTCAATAAAGATTGGAATCTGCCTCCTTGATACATATTTTCCAGTAGTGGCTCCTGTGCCGGAAGCCATAAGACCTACGGACGACAAAGCACTTGCCGGCTGGTGATATCCTAATCCGGCCCTGAATTCTTCATCGAAGGTGGACATCTTGAACATGGGGGCCTTTACGGTTCCGTTACCGTGAATTTTGGAAACGTCGGTCAGGCAAGGGATTAACGATCCCATAAAGCGTGAAGTGTCGCGGGCATTCAAATCTCCATGTGGAACTTCGATAACATTGTCAAAGCCCGATTTCATAACGGTCATGTTGGATTCAACAACTGCTTCACCAAAACGTCCGAATTTCTTTACATACTGTTTGCGGATGGTGGTTTTGAATTCCTCCTCCGGGATATTAAACGTATTAAGAAATGGTGATACTTTGAAGAATGCGCCTAGAAAAGCGTTGCCTTGCATACGCGTCTGAAGGTCTTCACGGTCTGTGGCTTTTTTCGCAATGGCAAATCCGTTCAAAGCATACAATTTTATTTTATGGTCGATAATCCACTGCCTGTATTTTTTTGGAATGCGCTGCCATGCTTTATCCGCAGTGGTTTCGTTTGATTCCCATACAAATGCGCCACCTTCTTCAAGCCCCTCAAGCGGATTGGAATGAAGAAATATTTTGGGGTCGCAACAAAGAACTGTATTCACATGCCGAAGATCGCAGTTTACCCGTACACGATCAGGGGCTGCAACCATGAAATAATTGGTAGGAGCACCTTTTTTCTCTGAACCATATTTTGGATTAGCACTAATGTGAACCACTTCTTTCGGATTACCGTCTTCCTCGAAAAGTTTGTCCCTTTCGGAAATAAAATTGGAAAATTCGCCTAATACTTCTCCAAGATTTTTTCCTGTAGTAATCATTCCCCATCCTCCAATGGAATGTAAACGAACCGCAATGGAATTTTTTGGCAGGCAAGATGGGGTTTCTTCTGAAAGTACCGCATAAGGATGTTTAATTCCTACATAGAAAAAACTCTCTCCTTCCCCGGCTTTTTTTCCGTCTGCACGTGCAATTCTTCCCTCTGCAAAATCAAATGCGCCAATGATACCTTCGGGGCGAAAATCGCGGGAACCAAGACCATATGAACCAGAAAATATTTGAGGCTTTTCTGTGGATGGATTCATAGAAGGCAATCCATGAAAAGCATTGTTAAAGCAATTAGCTTCGGCTTTGCTCAGCGCAACTTTAATGTCGCGTGTAAGCGGATTATCACCGGAAAGCGATTCATCTGTTCTTTCAAGAATGATAACTCTTTTCTTCCCTTTCAGCGCTTCGATCACCGCCTTTTCCGGGAACGGACGGATCACATTGATATGAATAACGCCAACATCAACTCCCCTGGTACTTTTAAGGTAGTCAGCCGACGCTTCAATGTTCTCTGCCGCGCTGCCCAACGCAACAAAAACGGTTTCTGCTTTTTCACAATTGTATTGTGTAACCAAACCATAATAACGTCCGGTAAGTTCAGCATATTCTTTGCAAGCGTTTTCTAAGAAAGGAAGAATATTCTCTGAAAAATTATTTCGCCTTGCGGCTACACCGTTCATATAATGTTCCTGGTTCTGCACCGGTCCCAGAAGGATGGGGTTTTTCAGGTCTATACCTGCCGGAACTCTTTTGCGTTTTGGTCCGAAAAGAATTTTCTGTGCTTCGGTGGGGCAATTTATTTCATCATTCGCATCGCCAAGAAATTCGCGAATGAGAGCTGCTTCCGGTTTTTTAAAAGTTCTTTCAAGGTGAGTGGTAAGAAAACCATCCTGCACATTCATGCCGGGATTGAGCGATAGTTCAGTTACTTTTCTGAGTATGATAGCCTGATCGGCTGCCTGCTGTGCATCTTTTGCAAAAGTGATAATCCATCCTGTGTCGAGAGCAGCGCATACATCATCGTGCCCACAGTGGACGTTAAGCGCATGTTTTGTTAATGCACGGGCTCCCACTTCAAGAATCATGGTGCTGAGTTTTCCGGGAGCATGGTAGTATTGTTCAACAGCGTACGCAATGCCCTGTCCAGAAGTAAAATTCACAGTCCTTTTTCCTGTAACAGACATTGCTATGGCGCCTCCCTGCGCTGCGTGTTCTCCTTCTGTTTCAATTGCTGTGAGTGAGCGCCCAAAAGCATTCAACTGCCCTTTGGCATAGGCGTTCTGGAAAAGTTCTCCCATTTCGGTGGAAGGGGTGATGGGAAAAAATACACCCGCATCGCAGATGAGTTGTTCTGTTTCGCAGACGAGCGAATTACCGTTTGTGGTTACTCTTTTCCCGGGATATTTTGGTTTGGTTTTATTTTTCAAAGTTCAAAGTATTAACATTGCACTAATTTAAACAAATATTTTAATTTCGCCAACGGTAAAGGCATCCATAAAATCTGGTTAATGTACCCCTTTTCATTATGAGTTGTGCTCGCAACTTACTGTGCCCACAAAGTGGGACCACTATAAATAAATATATTGTTTTAGATTTCACTCATAGTACGAATTGAAACCATTTTTTAATGTGATATTAAACTAATCAATATTTGCAATGGAGCTAAAATAAAAATATATTGTAATTTTCCAAGAATATTCAAGCAAGTTAGCTAACACATACCTTCTATTATGATCATAAGCAGTAATTTAAAAAAAAACTATAATACTCCTTTTAATACTATTTGTAAAATAATAAACGCTTGTGTTCTAGTGGCTTTATTCACTGTCATTAGCTGCAAAGAAAAAGATTCTATAAAGGAATTACCCAAAATAGCCATAGCAGGAATTGCAATAGAATCAAGCACCTTCTCACCTGCTTTGAGTCATGAAGAAGCTTTTCATGCTAAATATGGTGAAGATGTGTTCTCATATTATCCCTTTTTAACTACGGATTCACTCCAAAGAAAACGTGCAAGCTGGTTTCCAACTTTACAAGGTCATGCCCTTCCTGGAGGTACTGTAACGAGAGAAGCTTATGAATCATTACTTAAGCAAACACTTGATTTGCTAAAAAAGGATTTGCCGTATGATGGTCTCTTTTTAGATATTCATGGTGCCATGAGTGTGGTTGGGTTAGATGATCCTGAAGGTGATTTTATTAAAAGAATTCGAGAAGTTATAGGTAAAGAAACTATTATTTCTACCTCTATGGATTTACATGGTAATGTATCGCAACGACTGGCTCAACACTCCGATCTAATTACCTGCTATAGAATGGCACCACACGAAGATGCTATAGACTCCAAAAAGCGAGCCTTAGTAAACCTTCTTGACAGAATTGAAAGTGGCAAAGGAAAGCCTGCATATAAAGCATGGATACCTGTACCCATTTTACTACCAGGAGAAATGACAAGTACACGTATTGATCCTGGAAAAAGTTTATATGCTAAGGTCAATCCAGCAACCACTCAAGAAGGCATTGTAGACGCTGCTATTTGGATTGGATATGCTTGGGCAGACGAACCACGCAATCATGCTGTTGTCATGGTTACCGGAGATGATAAAAATAAAGTAACGCATACTGCAGAAGATTTGGCACAAAGTTTTTGGGATGTACGTGACAAATTTGAATTTGTAGCACCAACAGCAACATTAGATGAAAGTCTTAAAATGGCTTTATCTAGTGAAGAGCATCCTTTCATTATTAGTGACATGGGTGATAACCCTACTGCAGGTGGTGCAGGTGATGTAACCTGGACTTTAAATAAAATCTTAGCTCGCCCAGAATTTAAATCCGCATCAGGACCCGCTCTTATTTACGCCTCTATTCCAGGGCCTGATTTTGTAAAAAAGGCCATAGAATTAGGTGTTGGTGAAGAAATTTCAGCATTGGTAGGTGCAGATATAGACGCGAGATTTGCCCCTCCTATTCAATTAACTGGAACGATAACAGCAATTGAACACGGTGATAAACATGCCGAAACAGAAGTTGTTGTTAAGGTTGGTAATATTTCTGTTATTGTCACCAAAAAACGAAAACCCTATCATAAAGAAATAGATTTTACGAGATTGGAATTAAACCCACGCGAAACAGATATCGTCGTAGTAAAAATAGGTTACTTGGTTCCTGAATTATATAATATGAGAAAGGGCTGGATCATGGCATTAACGCCTGGTGGTGTTGATCAAGATCTCATGCGACTTAATCATCAGCGTATCATGCGCCCTATATATCCTTTAGATAAAAATATGGCCAATCCAGATCTCAAAGCACGATTGATTCCATTATCTCATGAATAATAAAAGACACTGATTGTCAACAGCATACATTATTATCAGGTTTTTTATTGTTAATACTTATAGTTAATAACTCCTATACAAATTATAACACTTTTAAACCTATTTATTTCGAAGAAATAGCTATTAAATACCAAGCCGTATGAGGAAGCCATTGTTCAGCCCATCTCCAGTCATTATCTTTTCCTGTTTCGTTATAACCTCTATTTAGATCAATGTCATTTTCATTGTATAGGCCTCCTGTAATGCCATTACATATTCCTCCTGGAGCATTAGTATATTCATAGGTATTAAAAAAAGAGATATTGTACATTGTTTCTACCATGGCCTTCCAACATAGAGGCATCAAAGGGATTAAGTCCTAATATCCAGTTGAGTTGGTTCCAGGCATATACTTGTAATTGGTTATAAAATACTTTGTCTTCCTTAAAGTAATTAGATGCTAAGCGGGCAGCTGTTGCCAATGAGCCAAGTCTTGCATTTTCGCCCTGCCACCAGGGAGCCGTTTCAGTATCATGTGGAAAGAAAAAACTCGTTCTTTTTTTACCTTCTTTGTTTTGAACATACTGTCTGGCATAACCAAAAGGATTGTTTACTTCAGCCGTAATAGCTATTTCCGATTGTAGAGATTTTTTAACAACGTCTAAAATATTCGCTTTTGTTTTATCATCCGCTATCTCAATATATTTTATAAGACTCACCACCGGAAGTCCAGCATCAGCAGCATGAAAAAATGGTCGCTTTCTATCATCTGCCCTCCAATAGTATTGCCCTTTATCATTTTGAATTAGGCGCTTTTTCAATGAAGCGGCTCTTATATCAGCGGCGTTTTTATATACCTCTTCTTTTGTGGCTTTATAAAGTTCAGTTGCAGCCATTAATGCACAATAATCGTCCACTATATTTTCCTTACCATCATTTGTAAGTTCAATATTATACTGCTCTAAATAGGCAAAGGCGTCTTTAGCAGCTTTGAGGTAATCTGAATTAGTAAAATCACCTGATAAATCAAAAGTGCTAGCTATGGCAAGTGACGCTATAGAAAGCCCTGCTCCAGCTCTATAGCTTATTTCATAATTAATAGTCTTCATTCCCTTTTCTTTTTCGGAACCGTCTATTCCATCATCGGGGTTTTTAGTAATACTAAATCCAGTCATTGTTGGGTCTATTTGCCTATCTTCAGGTTTCTTTTCGGGACCTTTGCCTGAAATTGATCTATAAAACGACCCTTTAGGGGTTTTCATCCTAACCAGGAAATCCGCGCCAAACATGGCTTCGTCCAATAATCTTCTTTTATATTGACGGAAGTTTGAATCTCCTCGTTGCTCCAACGTTTTGAAGGTTTCAAAAAGACTCCAAACTGTTAGATTTATTTGCTGCGGATTAAAATAGGTTGAAAAAGTAAGGTGCGATATATGCTTTCCAAGATCACCAGTGGCGTCATACCAACCGCCGTGTACATCAACAATATCCTTTCTGCCTTTAGAAAAAGACATTTTTTTATCTGCCTTATCCAAAAGACCTGATGATCTTTGTCCCTTAAAGTAATAAACAACATCTGAAAGTGTATTTCTTTCCAACAAATTGTCCTGGATTATAAATGGAAAAGAACGTACAGTTTTGTTGTTCACCATGCATTCTATAACATAGGTGCCTGGAGTAGTGACAGTATCAAAATTAAAAGTCCAAAAATACCAATCACGCCATTTGTCAACCTTTCCAGTATATTTTGGAATACCTTCTATTATATTTTCACCTGTTGCGTAATTCCTAACCAAGAATGCTGCAACCTTGTCATGTTCTTTAGCCAATATTACCACTGGTTTAGGAGCAACGGTCTCATACCCTATATGATTATGCAAAATTTTAATGGATTGGGCATCAATTCGAGGTGAAAAAAGTAAAAGTGCTATAAGAGTGGATAAGTAAAAAAAGCGCGGATTCATTAGTACAGGTTTTATTTGTTAATGTAAACTATTGGTAAATAAAAATAGGTGTTTTTTAGAAAGGATGCGAACTTTTTTTGATCGTACCATTCCTATTTATTCTTTTCGAGATTTTTAAGGGCACTCACCATGACCTTAAAACATTCGGTCTCACTTCCTTTTTCGTTGGCTTCAGGCTTGGAATTGTAATAATTAGTTAAAAAACCTTCAGCGGAAGACCAAACCGTATGCATTACACCTAAAAAATTCTCATTCAATTCCGGTGAAGAATTTTGCTTAAAGTTGTGCATCATTTTAATCTGTTCTTTGGCAACATGTGGACTTCTCCATGAACAGGCAATTACATCAAAATCTTTCATGGCAAAATAGGTTGGAGTAGGAATTGCTTTTTCATAATGCCAATCACAGATGACGACAGACTTTGGAATCATATCAATGGCCCTAGCAGTATTATTCGTACTGGCTTCCCACATACCTATTCCGGAAGTTGACCCATCGATCAATCTGTCTCCCCAAATCCATAATCTTGCTCCATTTTTTGTTAAATGATCACTTAACTTGCTCACTTCCCCGGCAAATAATTCTGCAGGATCCTTTCCCTGACAGCGTGGGCATTTGGGATCGGCTATATAAAATACCTCATCCATACCTGCATGAAAAGCTTTTGCCTCAAACACTTCTATAATTTCATCCATCAAATCAAATACAACATTGTGTACATCGGGATGTAGTGGGCAATAACTTTTGCAATACAAGCCATCTTCATTTGGCCATTCATACTTTTCTGGTATTTTTACATGCGGAGTTTCATCGAACTCAGGATAAACTTCTAATAATTTATTAATCTTATTGGACCAGCTTTGGTGTCCTAATAAATTAACCTGAGGAATGATATTAATATTATTTTTCTTGCAAACAGCTACTATTTTTTTTACATGTTCTTTGGTAAGTGGATTTTCATCCCTCAATTCCGTTCTTGATTCATAGGCATAATTAAAATCTACCCTTAGGATTAGCGTATTTATTCCACTAGGAACAAGCTCATTTTCAATAAAATGAACAAATTTATCAAGTCCCTCAGGGCTTGGTGCTGCTATACAAAAGCCTTTGACTGAAAAGACAGATTGAGCCACAACTAAACAGGGCCAAATCAAAGCAACAACTAATATACATATGGCCCTTCTCATTTTAAATCTAATTTAGTTTTTAATTAATAATAAAACAACCAATTCTAAAACACTTTTAGCTAAATTGATAAAAGTTAAAGTTTTAATTTATAACCTTTTCTTTCCAGCCAACCGGTAAAAATAACGACCAACAAGGAAAGAGCAAAAGAGATTAACAGACCTATCACAGCCGAATTTAATATCTCAGGAAGTCTTAAATCCGTCATACCGTGAATTGGATAAATAAAATAAGGAATCATATAACAAGTAAATGTTGCAGTACCGGCTGGCGCAATAATTTTTGCCCAATTGACTTGTTTTTTAACATCCGCTATATAGTATAGAATTACAAACGACAAAAAACCAATCCCCGTACAAATTCCTAACCATGATGGCGTTTCTTGAATTTTGGAAATTCCCCAGAAAGATCTTGTTCCTAAACCATAAGCAATATTTACTATTCCCAAAATAATTAAACCAAAATAACCCCATTTCACGTTAATGTCCGACAACTTTTTGAATAGTAACGTAGCCACAATTCCAGCTGTAGTAAAAGAAGCAATGGTGCCAGTAAAAATTGTTGAAAAATAGCCAATAAAGCCACTAAAATCGATAGCCATTTCGGTATGATTAAGTACTGTTAAAGAATTCAAAAGTAACCATAGAAGAACAATAATAAGTAAACTTCCTTTTGAATAAAGGTAAACCAACGCATTTATGAGGTAAGCCCAACCAATAAGGCCTAGAATTCCCCACCATTGTGTGGTCATCCACATTTCTCCTTGTGGGCCTCCTTTATAAATAATTGCCAAATAAAGAAGTATAATAAAACCACCAACTCGCAGATAAATATGCCATTTTCTGGGAATTGGACTTCTTTTCCAATTTGTCCAAATTAGTATAACAGCTAATACCATTAGCAAACTCCAAAAATACTTGCCAATAATGATGCTGTCATGATGGGCGGTTTCATAATTTACCATAAAAACACCAATTAACAGCAATGAGAGGGATCTTTTGATAATGTGTTTTGAAATGGAAAATTTGCTCTCGTTTTTAGCTCGCCGATTCTTAATCGCTAAAGGAATACTAAGTCCTACTATGAATAAAAACAATGGAAAAATAACATCCGAAAAACCCATATAATCTTCACTTGCATTAGCATGCTTAAGCCATTTCGGTACATCAGTAAGTGTCCAAAAATCATTGACCCAAATCATCAAAACCATTGTAAGAGCACGGAGAATATCAATTGATGCAAGCCTCATAGTAATAAAAAGTAAATTCAATATTATAAATAATAATTCATTAAATAAATAAATGAAGCATTTTATTCATAATAAATGCTGTTGGTGATAAGGAGTGTTGACTAATCTAAAATCAAAAACCCAAAATAGTCAGGAGCATGAAATTGAGGTGTTTTGGCCATGGTACTACTCCAGCAGGCGAATGTTGAATTATTAACATTATTACTCCATTTTTTATCATAATGATCCTCGTTAGATATTATTCGATACATGTTTATTCTAAAAATATTGTCAGAGGTAGCTTTTGGATAGTTCAATAAGGAAATCGGTAGTCTTAAATAGCCACTCCAGATGTTATTTTTACGATCTTTCACAACGCTATGAATTACTCCTGCGATTTCGTTATTTATTAGCACTGACTTATACTCGAAATCACTTTTATAACGATACATTATCTTACTCAGAAACAAGGCATTATTGGGATTTAACTGAATTTCAAGATAATTTTCGAGTGATTTCTCTCCTTTGCTTATAAAAAGTTCAAAAACTTCCTGCATAAACATATCTGAATTATCTTCTGTATAATAGTTTTGGTCTAATCTGGGATTATTTCTGCATTCGAATTTTATATCTAGGAAATCAGAGTCATACTTCATCATTACCATGGTTTCTTCCTTGATTGGTTTCCCACCTACCGAATGCTTAAAATGTAAATTTTCAATTTTAGTGTAATTTTTCTTATTTATAATAAGAGCAGGCACCTCTATTTTACTATCATTAGCATGGACTAAAACAATTTTCGTCTTATTCGTCGTTTTCTTCTCTTTAGTTTGGCACGATAATACTAAAAGGGCAAGCAGTAGTAGTGGTTTTAGTCTTTTCATAATATATTAATTCAATTTTCCCATTGATTCTTGAATAGTCATCGAATTTTTGTGATACCCGTTTTTACCAGTTTAAATTTAGCATTTTATCTGTGAGTTGGGGTACGAATTGAATCAATTTTTTCAATATCAAATTAAGCTAACAATATTTACAAATAAGCTAAAGTAAATAAGCACGTTTACTAAGTTAAAATGAATTTAATATGGATTTTATTTACAATTTTGCCTTTCGTGTTGTAAGGTTGTCTAAATGTGATTAGACAAGGTCATTGTCAGTATTTAGTTCCATGATTTGGGAAGTGAGTAAAAAATAGTTTGTGCTATTTATGGGCACTTAAAATATTACTGTAAATTCCTACAAATCCTGTACCTTATTTGTTCCTCAAATAACTTAAATCATTATAAACATTGATATAATACATTTTGTATTGGAAAGTAACTTTGATTAACAAACAGATACTTAACATATAATAAAAGTATAATAAGCCCTTTATTTATAAGGGTTTTCATATTTTTGTTTAATATCTGTTGATAAGTAATATTTGTTGATTAGGTACAAATTTGTACCTTTTTCATTCTGAGGTACAAAAATTTGGGATATTATCCTTTTTTTATCCCGTTTGTGACACTTATTTATTCCTTTATTGGATGTATAAAAAATAGCCAAAGTATAATTATTCTTTGGCTATTTAATCAATAAATTTAATAGATAATATGAAAAGGTATTACTCAAACACCTAAATATATTCAACTATTTAGATTAAATATATGGGTAATCTTGCAATATAGGAGGAAATGTAAGTATTAATGATTTGAACATTTAACTTAATGATGTGAGTAAAATAATATTATCAATTTTGCATAGAGTACCTAGTAAAAAACACAGTTATTATTTCTTATAAAAATACCAGTTTTAGTAAAAGATAATGATTTATTAACCCATAAAGATTGAAAACTTGCGAATGTAAAGATATTATATTTCTCAAAACAGTTTTTGAGCTATTAGAATACGTTTAATAAAGTATTAAAACTTCAGTTAGCTTATAAAAGAAGTTAATCATAAAAAAAGCTTCCCTAACAAATAAGGAAGCCTTTAAGAGAGTTACAAATATTTTAGTTGAAGAATATTAGTTAAAGATATATCTAAACCCAATTCGCATTTGCCATCTAGAACTTTGTATTCCTAAATCATCAATTTGTTCTAAATTCTGACCAACAGATGGGTTATAGCTAAATACTGGATTTGGTGCAGCCGTCTCTGTTCTTAACAATTGAACCTCTCCAAAGTTTGGAACAAATTTTCTAACTCCCCACTCTTTGTTTATCAGGTTCGTTAAATTAAATATATCCAACGTAAATTGCAAAGTATTATCAGTATTACCAATATTAAAATTTAAATCTTGTGCTAATTTAAAATCAACCACATGAGACCAAGATGCTCCTCTATCTCCATTTCTTTCAGCATATTGACCTCTTCTACTTCTTAAATAATCATTACCTTCTATAAAAGCATTTAATGCATCCCATTGCTCTTGAGAAGTAAGACCATTAGCCCCATCAAGCAAAGCAATTTCCCCTTGATTTGCGGGTACATAAATTATTGCATTATCCCTAGAATCATCATTTAATAAATCTCTCCCTTCCTGATAAATATATGTGAAAGGCGAGCCTTCTCTTCCTTCGTAAAAGAAACTAACCGAAGTTTTTAGGTTTTTTAACCATTCAAACTCATAAGACATCCAACTTATTACTCTATGACCAGCAGAAAAATCGGAACGAGACACAGGTAAATTAGTGTTTTTACCATTTACAGTTTGAATGTTTCTCCATTGTGAGCTATTTTGAGAAGAAGTTAGATCGAATATGCCATGCGCATCTCCATAGGTATAAGTAACATTTCCTGTAAAGCCTTTTGAATAACTTTTAGTTACACCAACAGAGGCATTCCACGAATAGCCTTCACTTGTATTAGATCCTAGAATTATTCTTCCATAAGTATTATCTAATAAATCACCAAAACTATCACTATAATATGGCCTTGTATCTGCACCTTGCAAAGTACCAACAGGGCCATCAATATTTAAGTTTTCATAATAAATAGTTTGGATATTAAATTGATAAATAAAGTCAGTATTTAATACTAAACCCCACCATGGTAATTTTTGATCTACTCCTACATTGTACTTCATTATTTGAGGAAGTTTCAAATCTGAAGCAAATAAATCGATATTTCCTCCAGTTTCTCCAGTACCTGGTTGAGCACCAACTGGTTGATTATTAACATCCGAATTAAATGTAAAGTCAGGACTGCCATCGAATAAAAAACCTCCTGTAACACCATTATTATTATATACTGCTCCAGGCCATACTAGTGGCATTCTTGAAGTAAAGACTCCTAAACCTCCTCTAATTTGAGTTTTGTATTCTCCTTTAACATTCCAGTTAAATCCAAGTCTTGGAGATACATGGATGGTTGAAGAAATTCCTGCGCCAGCTCTAGCACCTTGCAAGTCTTTACCGGCAGCTTCTAAAATTGGGATTGTTCTGGTATTAAAATCATCATTAAGCAATCCATCCTTCCAAACAGGTAAATCAAAACGAAGACCCATAGATACTTTAAAATTATCAGACATTTGTACCTCATCTTGAAAATATAAGCCATATTGAGATAAATCAAATTCAGCAGCACCAGAAGATGTGTCTCCAGCACCATCAGATAAAAGAGAATATCCCCTTTGATATTGATTTGGTAAGGCATTGTTTAAAAAATCATCTACACTACTAAATCTATAAAACCCATAGTTACTGGCAAAAAATAAATTTTTAGTGGATGAAAATTCATTATGGGTTCCAATAGTTATTGTATGAGCTCCTTTATATATTTCAAAATTATCGGTTATAGTAAATACTTTCTGATCCAATAAATTCGCTGTGGAAAATTGCTCATTCCCAAATTGAAAGTCTCCGTTACCGTCCTGAATTTGAAGTGATGGGAAAGGGTCTCCATCTGGAGATCTATCGTCAGCAACCTTTGTCCAGCCTAGAATTAAATTATTAGAGGCTTTGGATCCAATTGCCCAATTCCATTCTAAAGTTGCAGAATTTGTTGTAGATAAAAATAACTCTGATCCGTTAATGAAATTAAGATCATCAAAATCTGAATTTCTAGCTTCCAAATTAACAATATCATTATATCTATATGAAAACGATAGCTTATGATCGTCACTAATATTATAATCAATTTTTAAGGTTATTTTATCATTTTCTAAAATCGTAGTCCCATCGTCAAAGGAGCCTATATCATATCCAAATCGATTCATTATATCACTCCTTAAAGCAGCAACCTCTGAAGCGCCACTATCACCAATATAATTACCAATATCAAATGGTTGCGGAGTTTCGTTTTCTTCTCTTTCATAATTTACAAAGAAAAACAGTTTGTCCTTAATTATAGGGCCACCTAAACTTACACCATATGTAGTTGATGAAAATTCAGATAATTTCTCACGTGTTCCTCCAGTAGGAACCAAACCAACAGGTGTTTTACCCACCAAGCCTTCTCCTCTAGAAAAACCGTAAACCGTTCCTTTAAATTTATTGGATCCAGATTTAGTAATTGCATTAATTGCACCTCCCGTAAAACCTGAAAGTTTAACATCGAATGGAGCGACAGCTACATTAAATTGTTCTATAGCATCCATAGAAAATGGAGATGCTCCTGTTTGACCTCCATTAGTTCCTGATCCAGATAAACCAAACTGATCATTATTTACGGCTCCATCGACGAAAATCGTATTAAAACGATTATTTTGTCCTGCAATACTAATGCTAAACCCATCACTACCTTCTCCAATTGTTGCTTGTGGTGTTATTCTAACAAAATCCGCTATGGATCTTGAAGTTGTAGGCAGGCTATTAATTCGATCAGAATCTATTGTTGTTTCCGCCCCAGTTTTGTTTCCATCAAAAACATTATTAGCTTGAATTGAAATTATTACTTCCTCCAATGCATTCGCCTCTTCGGTCATTGATGCATTAACTCTAAAAGTTTGCCCTAGTTGAAGAGTAACATTTTCTTTAACATAGTCTTGATACCCCACATAAGTAATTGTGACCGTATATGGTCCACCAACTCTCATGTTAGACATTCTAAAAAGACCATCAATGTCAGTAGCAGCTCCATATCTTGTTCCAGATGGAACATGTACAGCAACTACATTAGCTCCAGGTAAGGGACCGTTTGTGTCAAGTACCTTTCCGTTCATTGAAGATGACGTAAGCCCCTGAGCAAAAATGTTTGGTGATGCAATAAGAAGCAAAAGTGCAAATAAAAATTTAGTAATGTTTTTCATAATTATGGAAGTTTTTTATACTTCTGAAAATTAATACTTCAATTCTATATTTTGGATTTCCTTATCAATAAATGATGTGAACGCATTTAATAATGATTTAAACAATGTTGTTGAATAGATTAAATCCAAAAGTTTATATTTTTTGTTGAAAAAGAAAATGAAGGAGGATGGTCAATTTATGTTATTATTCCTAATAGCTCTGAAGAAGTAATATTAATGAGCCATTTAGTTTTAAAAGAACAAAAAGCTTTGGATGAGGGTATAACTGAGGTTAAAGAACAGGACACTTGATTTCTAGAGACCCTAAAGAAGGTTGTTAAAAGCAAAGAACTATCCAAAAAAACAAGGGAGAGACTTTACGATAAGGATTTATTTAGTATTACGTATTTTTGGGTCACATAAATATATCATTGCCAAAATTATAATTTCGAAAATTGAATAGTCATTAAACCTAAACAGTCAATTCGTTTGATTTACAATCTATTTAGAAAGTTAGTTTAGTAGATATCCCGCTAAAAGCTAAATGTGCTTTGGCAATAGATGCTCCAGTTGTCCTAGGATCTCTAGCAGAGTCATGTACGAGTACCAATTAGGGTTATTATATAGGGAATAATTGTTCCTTTTAAGGACCTCCGAATCATTCGGAATCAAGGTAACTTTCTCTCTTTTAAATAAATCATAATCTTTACTTATTCTACTTAAAATAACCAAGTTAAAGTGGGTATTACATGCTTTATTACCTATTTTGAACTAAATGATTCTCTTTTTGACGTAGAACACCTTATTATGATTTTAACCATCCGTTTTTTGCTTTAAACTGTATTAAATTTTGATGGTGGTTCTAGTAATAATTACGTAAATTACAGTTCATTACTAATTCTTTTTTTGTGAAGATATCAACTTTAATAGTGGATGATGAGCGTTTGGCAAGACAACGGTTGGAAAATTTATTAAATGATGTGCCAGAAATTGATTTAATTGGACATTGCAAGAATGGTGAAGAAGCCATTCAAAAAATAGAATGTTTCGATCCTCAGCTGATTTTCCTAGATATTCAAATGAAAGACATGACCGGATTTGATGTCATCAAAAAAGTGTCAAGTCTTCATAAACCAATAGTAATATTTGTTACTGCCTTCGATGAATTTGCCTTACAAGCATTTGACTATTTTGCTTTTGACTACTTATTGAAGCCGTTTAAAGATGAAAGGTTTTATAAAACGGTTGCAAGAATCATAGAATATATTGGCAATAATGATTTTTCATTATTTCAAAAAAAATGAATGCTCTGTTAGACCACCTTAAGAGTACATCTTTAGAGTCATCAAACATTTATTTAAATAAATTACCAGTAAAGTTGGGTAACAAAATTTCCTTTATCAACATGGATGGAATTAAATATATTTTGGCCTCGGGTTATTATGCAGAAATATATACAAATGATAAAAGGCATTTATTAAGAGAATCCTTAACGAAACTTAATTCTGAATTAAATAGTAAGATCTTCATTCGGATTCATAGATCTACAATTATCAATGTAAATTATGTTCAAGGAATAATCAGTTCTAAATTTGGAAAAGTAGATGTGAAGATGAATGATAATGAAGTATTTAGTGTTAGTAAAAATTTTAAAAAGGACTTTTTGACTAAAATGGGAATATAGATTATATGACAAAATATGTAAATGTAACCTTAATTAAGATTCTCGCTTCATTTTATGGAATAATTGTGATTTTAGGTTTTACAAAAAGATTATATCTAAAGCGTTTTGACACCTATTTTAATTTATTTTATGAAACATTTTTCGATTGGCTTTTAGTGATATTATTCATGATACTTGCAGTGGCTATTATAAAGAAAATGTTTGAAAAAAAAGTAAAATCGATTTACATTTTTTTTGTCCACTTTTTTCTATCATTTACACTGGGATGGGTTTATATATTCTTTTCTTCGGGATTGAGGTCAATTTTTGTGTGGGCAAAATTGATTAATGATAACTTTAGAACTAATATGACAAACATTGAGCTTTATATGAATTTTATCGATTTAAATTTTAAAACTTATTTTATAATGTTGGGAGTTATCTATGTATATTATTACATTCATAAAATTAAGGAAGCGGAGATTCATAGAATTCAACTGGAGAATTTGCTTTCAAGCACAAGAATGAAGGTTTTAACTTCACAATTGCGTCCTCACTTTTTATTCAACACTTTACATAGTATACATTCTTTATTAAATAAAGACACGAAGCTTTCACAGGACATCATTGTTGATTTTAGTAATATGTTGAGAGAGATAATAGATCAAAATGATGAAATGCTAGTTGAGCTACAAAGTGAGTTGTTATTTTTAAATAAATATTTAAGGATAATAAAGATTCGGTTTTCCGAAGATTTAAAAGTTGAACTCTATAAAGATCCAAAAATTGAAAATGTTCTTGTTCCTAATATTTTCTTACAGCCTATAGTTGAAAACTCAATTAAACATGGGTATTCTAAAAAACATAAAGAGCTTCATGTTACAATTAACATTTTTAAATCAGATGAAAATATAATATTTGTTATTAAGAATAATGGTAAAAAATTGAAAAATACATCAGGCAATATTATAAAGAAAGGCACAGGCATTAATAACATTCTTGAGCGCTTAAAGATATTATATAGAGATGATTATAAATTTGATATTTACAATTCAGAATTTGGTGTCACTACAAAAATCACTATCCCGTATAAAATTGCTGAATTCAAGCCAATAAGCAAAAAAAATAATGATACTAACCCACAAAATTAAAATCCTTTTCTTTAATCTAAGGACCACTTTAAATTCGTTAAACCCCTTTTAAACAAAGGTATTTGAAAATGTAATTTTATGACAGCTCAATATATGGTCAAATTAATTGGTTTTTTTGTGAATTAAAGGATCTAATAATACCTAATGATATTATTTATGCTTAAACTATTCACAGCTATGTGGGAAGACAAGATCGCTTACGAGATATCGGTCACTCTGCAGTCTTCTCGCTTGCCCAATAGCTCACAAGCAATTCTATGTTGTCACAGTATCTGACGAATTCTTAATGAATTCTTTCATGTGTCTTGTAAGGTCAATGTAACCTAAGGAACCTTTGTCAGCGCAACTCATCACAAGAGCTTTAAGAACTGATGAGTTCTGGTAAGATCTATTTCTTCTACTTCGTAGAAACGAGCTTAATCCTGTCAAAAAACCCCCATTTTTAGGGATTGCCAGCACATAAAATAATCAGTACCTTTTTTAACTAATTGTATATAAATAAACTGATTTCACAAAACCTCTTGTCATGGTAAAAAAAAAGAAAAAATTAGCAATCAAAATTGAAGAACTTTCTGATAGACTAGAAAAATTAGAATATGCACATGGGCATAAAACTGGGGCAAAGCCCAATTATGAGCCCCTCGATGAACAAAATCACTTTTGTAGTTTACCCGAAGTTCCGGATCGTAAATTCGATTCTGAAATATCCACTTTTAGGGAGAGGCTAATACGGCTGATCGATAAAAAATGGGTGAATGGGACAAAATTGAGATATTACTTTTTCAGCGGCGGTTCACTTTCCGGTGATGCAGCACATGAAAAAATGGTAAGAGATGCTTTTAAAGTATGGGAGGATGTTGGGATCGGGATCACTTTCGAAAAAGTTAATGAAATTGCTGAAGCCGAATTGCGAATTAGTTTTTTAAGGGACGGCAGTTCCTGGTCTTATGTGGGTAGAGACAATCTCGATATCCCCGGACAATTTGAACCGACTATGAACTTTGGCTGGAACCTTACCCATGATCCCAGAGGTGTGGACACACCAGTTCATGAAATTGGGCATGCATTAGGTTTTCCCCATGAACATCAAAACCCGATTTCAGGGATTATTTGGGACGAAGACGCCGTGTACGACTATTTTGCTGGACCACCAAACAACTGGTCGCCCGCGGTAACTTTTCATAATGTATTGAAAAAACTACCTCAAAGTACTGTAGAAGGATCTGCTTGGGATCCAAATTCGGTAATGCATTACTCGTTCGAGGCCGGACTGATCAAGAGCCCATTAGAATTTACCGAAGGATTACAACCGGAACTGGGACTTTCCAATGTGGATAAAGAAGAAGTAAAGCTCTTTTATCCTCCTATTAATGATTCACAGTGTGATACCCTAGAACCTTTTAGCTTTGAACTACTCTCACTTGAGCCAGCTGAACAAAAGAACTTCCATGTTCAACCAAATGCCACCCGCAACTATACCATTCAAACATTTGGGAATTCCGATACGGTAATGGTCCTTTTTGAAGAAGTAAACGGTGAATTGAAATTTTTGGCCGGTGATGATGACAGTGGTACGAGTCTTAACGCCAAAATAACCACTCGTTTGTACCCATGGCGAAAATATGTATTACGTGTACGCCTGTATCTTAATTATGCCAGTGGCGATACTGGGTTGTTGATGTGGTAATCTTAAAGGAGATTCAAAAAAAATTGAACATGAGTCATTTTGTACAAGTTCAATTTTTATTGATAATCTATAATTTTATGCTATCATCCTTTCAATAACGTCATCAATGTCGCTATCGCGCTGTTCTCCTTTCGTCCCATAAGGATGATTAGTTAGCCTTGCATAATGCAAAGGGATTTCGTTGATATTGTTTATTTCTTTCATAATAATAAACTTTAGGATTTTTTATACTCTATTGTGAGTGACTGAGCCTTCGTTCTTAACTTTACTTCTGAATCACCGTTGGCATTTGTGGTGAGCCTGTTGAGAGGGGGCTTGCATGAGGTGCTTTTGCAACTTGTCTTGGTGATAGAGGTCTACTACTATCACCAAAGGAAAAGTAAACCCATTCCTTTTTCTCAAATGCTATGACTTCGGCTATTCTTAAAAAAAAACGAATTAAGCCTTCTTGACTATTCCCAATAAACAAAAAGAAAAACACCTAATAAAATACGTAAAACAATATTATAGGTTCCAATTCTCATCACAGTTAATTCTCATAATCTACTATGGCATTTTATCCTTTAGTTTTTTTAAAAACTTGTCTACAAACCCACCTATTTTGTTCTTATCAGACGCATTTTTCTCGTTATCTTTATGTTTATTTTCAAATTCATTCATCGTGTTTTCCAAAAGCCCTTCTTTCGTCCATCCGTCGCTATCCCACCAGCCTTGATGTGACACTGCCTTTTTAGCAAACCAAGGCGATGCAAATTTTAATGACCTTTCAATAATGTGTTGTTTAAGTTGTCCTCCACTTTTCCCGGTTGCTTGTTCAAAATAATGTTTATAACTTCTAGGAATTTGAGTTGGATGACCTTTACTATTTGCCCCTTTCTTATCAACTAAATAGAGATCTCGCAAAATATTTGAAACTGTTTTTTTGCCGCCAGACGGAGTCTCATTGACAGGTATAGTCGCCCAAACTTTTATAGCAATATATCCATGAATATCCGCCAATAGTTGTTCATCTGTGGCTTTACTATTTATAAAAGGTTTTAAAGTTGAAGATTTATTTTTTTTAATGTATTTGTCTACTAAATACTCAGCATAAGCTTGTCCAATATCTCCGGACCATGTTGCAAAGTCTGAGGGATCTCCTCCGTGTTGTTTGGTTAAAGTTTTATGTTTCAAAATTCCATCATCTTCGTTCCGGCCTCTTTCCTTTAGATGTTGTTTTGCTTGACTTGTAGAAGGCGCTCCACTTAAATGAGCATCAATACCTGCAATTACGTGGCTTATTGCTACTCTTCCCAACGGTGTATTTATGAGTTTTTCTTTACCACCAGAGGGAGCTAAATCAGCCATGTCAAACATTTTAGCTATAGGGTCAGGCTCAGTTTCTATATCGACAAATTTACCTCTTTCAGAAATCCCTTTGCTTGCGACTAAAACCTCCCAATTAGTGTCTGAAAACCACATTTGCCGAATTTCACTGACCACTTCTTTTGCATCTGCACTAGAATAAGTGTCTTCTACTTTTTCAACAAATAGAATAAAATCTTCAATGCTATTTATCTTAATTTTATTTCCGCTGGAGGTGTCAAATTCAATTTTACTGTTAGTAGGATTTATTACATACTTACCAGTGGCTTTTAATTGCACAGCGGCTATTTTTCTAAGTTTCTGTTCACCAGAAGTTAACTTTAAGGGTTTATTTTCTGCTTTTTTAAGGATTAGAAAAGCGTCCTTGATTTTTGAAAAACTGACCTTGAGCGTTGCCAAATTTACTTTCAAACTATAATCGGGGTGGCTTTCTACAATCTGTTTAAATACTTTATGTCGCAATAACTCAATAAATGTACGAGTTTTTAAGGACGCTGATTGTGTTTCTATCCTTTCTAAAGCTTTTTCAAAAGAGGGTTTGCTTAATTCAGGCGTAATATTAAATATCACTAATTCTTGGGAAACAAATCCTGCCTTACCCATAGTTTGTATAAACAACCATTTACTGCTTTTACCAAGTATAACCACCTTAGTCCCTCTTTGTAGATCGAAACAAGTTTGATCATGTTCCTCCCTTCTATACCTTCTTGGTTCTGGATGAAGGGCAGCACTCCAAGGTATAATCTCACCTAATCCTAACAATGCAAACTTTGTGTATGAAGAAACTGTGGAAATTGCTTTACTTAAAGTTGATGCGCATTTTGGCTTTCTTTGGATAATGTTGTTGTTAGGTTTTTGCTGGAGGGTGTGGGTTAATTCATGAGCCAATAAATGTTTTCCTTCGTTCGATCCCGGATCATATTGGTCCTTATTAAAATAAATATCATTACCAACTGTAAAGGCCTTTGCATTTAAGTCGCGGTTCATTTGAATAGCTTGACCACCCGTATGAATATTAACATTAGAAAAATCGGTTCCGAATCGACTCTCCATAAAACTTTTTGTCGATCTAGACAAGCCAATTCCTTTTTCACTGGAGGAATTGATTTGATTTGATACAGAATCAGAGGACATCATCCCTCCTTGAGCACCTTTCTTTTGTATGAAAGAAGCCAAAGGTTTACGTTGTACTTTATCTTCCTCTTCACAATCTGTACATTTTCGTTGAATCAATCCATTCTCGGGCATTCGCATCACTTTATGGGCCATGGCATCGGCTTCTTTTTTATATTTGTCATTTGGTGAACCAACTGTAAGCTTTGCCTGAATTGTATTTGCTATATTATTCTTTTTTATATCAGATTTTTGTACTTGATTTAATAACTGAGCATCCTGAATATCTAACAGATGATTTTCTTTCGTTGCTTTATATGAGGATCTCATTATCAATTTTTAATACTTCCTTGTTTTTTTACTTCTTATAATTTACCGTCAATTTCTTTCCAGAAACTTCCTCCATGAAACGCTCCAACTGAATTGAAAGGACCTTCTAAAATTGCTGCCGACGGGGCCGGAGATGCAGCAAAATCCACACCATCAAATAATTTACAGATATTGGTAAACTGATCGTTATTTGCTGCTGTACAAGTAGGTCTTACAGAGGCTGTTGTTGTTATTATTTTAGCCCCTTTTCGTAAATATGCTTTTGCAAAATCATTTCCAAAAACTTCTGAGTTACACCCGACCGATCTTACAACTGCATTTTTTGCAAACCAGCACCTTCTTGGAAAAAGCCCCACGGATGCAAGAACATGAGATTGAACCGGGTCTTCAGGATCTGTTTGTCTGGGTATAAAAGTGCTTGCGCTACCCCACATAGAATCGCCATGCGAATGACCAAATATGACCATAGTCCCTATTGGATTCATTCCTGAATTGGAAGATGAGTCAATGTCGGTATCAACGCTCAGGCTGGACACACTACCTGGATAAAATAATTTTGCAAGGTCTGCATCTTTCTTATCAATTGCGTCATCAAAAAGATAAATATTCAGTGCACCTCCTGCTGCAGCTATTATATTTGATATATCAAATTGATCGCCAATCTGTACATATTCTTCATAATGATCATTAAAACGGGAAGGTACTTTTTTTAACGTGGAAGTTTTCATCTTCAACGGCTTTATACATTTCCAGTCATTAAAGTTTCCGCCTGCTTTAATAGCTAACCGGCCCAAATAATCACCTTCATTATCAGCCGTTGCAGTATTTCCGGAAATAGTCCAACGCTGGATTTTTTTTCGTACACTAATGTTCTGTTGTACAGCATGTGTCAGTTCATGTGCCAATAAATGTTTTCCCTCATTTGAACCTGGTTGATATTGCCCTTCATTAAAATAAATATCATTGCCAACGGTAAATGCTTTTGCATTCAACTCCCGGTTCATCTGGGTTGCCTCCCCACCGATATGAATATTCACATTTGAAAAATCGGTTTCGAAGCGACTCTCCATAAAACTTTTTGTCGATCCTGATAAACCACTTCCCTTTCCCCTTGAAGAATTAATTCTGTTCGATACGGAAGCAGATGCCACCAACCCTCCATGAGCACCCTTCTTTTGTATAAAAGAAGCCAGTGGTTTACGTTGTAGTTTTTCTTCTTCCTCACATGAGGAGCATTTTCGTTGAATCAATCCGTTCTCTGGCATTCGCATAACTTTATCAGCCATGGCATCAGCTTCATGTTCTAGTGGATCTACCGATGAGCCAATAGAAAGTTTGCACTTGATTGGAAGGTTTCTAAAAGACACTTTGTTCTTCCCTAAGTCTGAGTCCTGAGAATTATGATCAATCTTTTGGACCAAATTGGAAGATGATGTATTAGCATCTATTTTAGATATATTTTTTAACATTAATCTAGTAATTACAATTACGAGTTCATTTAATCAATTTCCTGATCTAGGGTTTCACCAATAATTAATTAAATTATTTTACAATTAACTTTATCGGGTATAATTTAAATCTTACTATAAATCAACATTGATACCCACTCCCAAAATATGTGTGTACTGACCACCATTTAGGACGTCAAATAACCCGGTATAATTACCCCCTACCCTAAAACCATCATACTCTATTCCTAAATCCACGGAAATCGGGATGTTTAATGATTTATCAGGGTGGGTGGGATCAAATAATACACCGGTTCGGACATTCCAATACAAGGGGTGTGCCAATGAGTTCAAACTTAATCCTACAGTCGGACCGGTAGTGACACTTCTGTCTGAAGGATTCCATATTGACATTACGCCGGCGGAAGGATGCATTAACCCTAAAAATGCAATATTGCTTATCCTGCGATCATAATTGATCCCGAGCATAAAATCAACATTTCCTGGCGGAATTCCTATACTGGGAAATCCACTCCACATATTCAATGGACTGGATAGATGGGGTGACCTCATTCCGTTCGGGTGGTAGGTACATCCTGAGCCAATGGTGAAATTAACCAAATCCGCGAATGGTTGGTAATGTCTTGGTCGAACGTCCGTACCAAAATGCATAATTGAGGGCCTATCTCTGGAACCTCCTGTGTTAAAGAACCTGGCCCAAAGGTTATATTCATCAGGCAATCCTATTGTATGGCCAAACTCATGGGCAATAACGGGCATAGGAGAAGCTATTAAATCTTCCGCTTTTACCTGAGCCCGGTCATCATCTCGGTCCAAGCTCACGTTGCGAGTATTGGGATTTACAAATGCGCCTATATTATCGTAAACAGTAACGTCGAAGCCTCTGCTACCTTGGCGCTCTCGCCCAACTGGGGTCATATGTATATTAACATCAATACCTGCTGGATGACATGGACATTCCAATTTATCTGGGATCAATTGATATTGACTTGTCCAGGTTTGCTCAATTTGATTCTTGGCAACCTGCATATAATTGTTTTTTTCAGCTTCTGTCTGTTCTGTAAGAAAATTAAAATACCATCTTTGATAATAATCCATTTCGCAAGAGTTATCGTCAATTGTAAATCTGCCGCCATGATCATTGCCATTATGAATAGTTCTTTGAATGGTATCTAGGTGAGTTGCATTGCTTTGTTGAACGGTATGCGTCAACTCATGCGCCAACAAATGTTTCCCTTCACCGGAGTTTGGATTGTACTGCCCCTTATTAAAATAAATATCATTGCCTACTGTAAAGGCTTTTGCATTTAAGTCCCGATTCATCTGGGTTGCCTCCCCACCGGTATGAATATTCACATTAGAAAAGTCCGTTCCAAAACGACTTTCCATAAAACTTTTGGTCGATTTAGATAAGCCACTTCCCTTTCCCCTTGAAGAATTAATCCTGTTTGATACGGAATCCGAGGCGACCACCCCTCCTTGAGCACCTTTCTTTTGTATGAAAGAAGCCAACGGTTTGCGTTGTACTTTATCTTCCTCTTCACATGAGGTGCATTTTCGCTGAATCAATCCGTTCTCAGGCATGCTCATCACTTTATCAGCCATAGCATCGGCTTCATGTTCCAATAGATCGTCCGATGAGCCAATAGAAAATTTGCATTGAATAGTTAAATTCTGAAAGGACTGTGAATCAGTTTCATTTTGTAATTGCTCCTGCACAGGCATTACATCTTTGACCGCTGCTGGTGCGGTAGTTGGTGATTGTGGTGATATGATGGTATGTTCTGACACTTATGTTTTAAAAAATAATTTGTAAAAAAATTAAATATTCATTATTCATATTAATTGGTACCATTCTTCCTTACATTAACCTCATTTCGCTGGATTAAGCCTTTCTCAGGCATGCGTATGACTTTGTCTGTAACATTTAATGCAGTGACTTTTTCTTTGTTGTTATGAGTAAACAGTTCTATATTGCTAATCGTATTAAACATGTCTTTTCCCGAATACGTCTGTATTTTTACATAAATCAGGGTCAGCTGATCCAAATCCAAAGCACGATGCCTCACACGATGTTGAAACATCTTCTTCAAACCGACCACGTGTCACATGAATTATTTCATGAAGTATTGTTGAAGCTAAATCACCACAAGCTCCTCCTCCGAAAGCTTTACTGCCTAAAGTCATAATATTTGCTGGAATGAAAAACCCTGTAGCTTCAGCGCAAGCTCCGGGAGTCTTAAGCATAGCAGAATCTAAACATCTTACGTCATAACCATGCTTTTTAAGATTGTTTTGGATTGCCTTTCTTCTTGTAATTTCAATACAATCATCTTCAAATATTTTGTCCAAAGCAGACCTAAAGGCAGTTTCAACGGTGTCCAATCTAAAAGCATCCGCATCACAACTTGCTCTAATTATCACAGAAACACGATGATGCGAAAATCTCCTGATTTTTGGTTGGACTGCTGCCTGTCTTAAAATCACTCCACCCTGCTGCACAGAATGCGTCAACTCATGTGCCAGCAAACGTTTTCCTTCTGAAGTACTAGGAGAGTACTGTCCCTTATTAAAATAAATATCATTTCCAACTGTAAATGCTTTTGCTCCCAAATCTCGTGACATATTAGTTGCCTCACTTCCCGTATGAATGTTCACATTAGAAAAATCAGTATCAAAACGATTCTCCATAAAGCTTTTTGTCGATTTAGATAAGCGCTTTCCCTTTCCCCTTGAAGAATTAATTCTATTTGATACAGAATCAGAAGCCACCATCCCGCCTTGAGCACCCTTCTTTTGTATGAAAGAAGCCAAGGGTTTCCGCTGCACTTTATCTTCCTCCTCACAATCGGTACACTTGCGTTGAATCAATCCCCTCTCTGGCATTCGCATAACTTTATCAGCCATCAAGTCTGCTTCTTTTTCAAGCGGATCGTTAACCGCACCTATCGATAGAGCGGGTTGTACAACCACATTTTCCGAAGAAATTGGCTGCCCCTTACTTGTTGGCGAATTTGAGTACATTTTGTTTTTCTATTTTTATATTAGATTATTGTCTCTTTTAATGTCGATTCATTTAAATAAGTGAAAAGCAAATTGTCACAGATACTACTATCATAGTAATATAAAACAGCCATGAACCCTTATAAAACATAGCTTTTAACCAAGTGCTTACATCTTCATTTGCTAAATATTTTTTTGAAAATTCTGCGGCTAACTCACTCTTTCCCCCTTTTTTATTGATGGTATAATTACAGGCAATTGGGTCGTAAAATGGAAATCCTTCTTTTTTTGGAAGCGCTGTTTCTTCCATTATCAGTAGCTTAAAATCAGCGCTATTGACAAATTGGGCTATATTTCTTTTTCGTTCAGTGCAATTTAGAAGATGTTTTTGCCACTGAGAATCGATAATCCAAAATAAAAATGGAATTATGGCAGTACCCAGATATAACCAATGGTGGAGTTCTTCTATTTGCTTTAAATGTTGTGCAATTAGATATAATCCACCACCCCAAGCTGTAAAAGCGAAGTATTTAATTTTATGAATGATACCATCAAGATTCTTTACGGTATCTTCAATGATATCCATCTCTTTTAGAAGAAGTTCCCAGAAAATATTTTGACTATTACCACCCATTAGTTTAGTTTTTATTATTAAATGATTTTCCCTTCCTTGCTAAACTCTTTTCTTATACCAGTGACCACATCATCTGTACTAATTACCGTATTATCACGGCTCAAGGCTTTCAATGACGCGTATTGAACCACGTTAATAATGGAGCCCCCGGACAGCTCATATTGCTGGGCAATGCGCTGCATTTCCTCTTCAGCCGGAGGTTGTGACACCTTACTGAACGCATTTTTCCATAATCGAAGTCTTTCCCTTGGTTGAGGTCTTTGGAATTGGATGATGGATTGTAAACGCCTTGTAAATGCATCATCCATATTATTTCTCATATTGGTGGCCATGATCACCAAACCCGGATAGTCTTCCAATCGCTGTAGCAAATAGGCAATTTCCTGATTGGCATATTTGTCATGTGAATCGGAAATACCAGTACGTTTGCCAAACAGAGCATCCGCTTCATCAAAAAACAAGATCCATTTTTTATTTTCTGCCTTCTTAAATACTTTCTCCAGGTTTTTTTCTGTCTCTCCAATATACTTTGATATTACCATAGATAAATCCACACGGTAAACTTCCAGCCCGTGTAACTTACCTAACAGCGCCGCGGTCAAGCTTTTACCGGTTCCTGGATCACCATAAAATAATGCCTTGTAACCAGGCTTGAGATGTTTATTCATCTTCCATTCATTCAAAAGCGTCGAGCCATGTTTCAACCAAATCCTGATCTCATCAAGTTGTTGGGCTGTAAACTCATCTACAATTAGGTCGTTCCAGTCCATTTTAGTTGTAAGTCGTTTGGCAGGGAATGCCATACTAAACTGAGGTTTACGTATGTTTCCAGTGGTAAAGAAATCCACGTACTCGTCAGAGATTAAAATAGAGCTGCTATAAAAACTCTCATTTTCCATGCCCTGATCAAATGAAATAATTCCGTGGGCAGAAAAAACATGATCAGGCTCAAATAACTTGTAAAGTTGAAACCGAGTATCAAGATTATTACCTCCCAGTAAAAATAAATAAGTCTCTACGGTGGGTATAAATCCTGAGTGCCGTTTGCCTTTTACTCCTCCAAATTCAGTATACCCTCGCCCAAGTGCCTTGTTCACCGAGAAAAAAACGTCCAATAAGTTGGGTAGAATTTGAGGAATGATAGCCAATGTTAACATAAACCGCTCTTCTTCGGTTAACTGATAATAATTGACAAATTCACCATAGACCGAAGTATCATTACTGAGGTCGGGTAATATTATTTTAGAGCTTGCCTGTACTCTTTTTTTTACGCGTTTATCCTTTAAAACGGTCTCCGTTTGTTTTCCTCCGAAAATTTTTCCCAACCAATTTTGTGGTTCTTCCTGAACGATCTCAATCTTTTCTTCAGGGAAATGGTTCTTCAACCTTGAATTAACCACTTGTGCAAACCAATTCACTTCATTCGACAAAGTTTCAGCGTTCAAACTCAATTTAGAAAACTGACTGTCTTGCTCTAATACCTCTATTTCCTCATTTTGTGTTTCATTCATAACAGTCGCTTTTACCATTCTACATGAATTTGATATTGGCTCCACGGAAGGATAATAATTGAATATCCCCATGGAATTTTTTCCAATAGCACATCTATTGTTTTCCGCTCCACATGTATTTTCCAATTGGAGTCTTTCTTAGTAAGAATGCAATCCCTCAATAAAAATGCTTGCCTTAAGCCATCCATACTCGTACTTTTTAATGCCGTCCAGTGTTCAATTACCGATTCGAGCAAGGCATTTGCCTCTTGCTTTTCTTCTTGTGTCAAATCAAAGACTAAAGGAATTGGTGCATGAAGCGGGAGGCCACAAAGCAATTTCTCTAAGTTTAAATTATGTTCAGCCTTTTCGGTTTCTCCAGTGCATAAATAATTAATCAGATGGACGGCTTTAAATTGGCAATCCCTGTTTTTCCATTGCTGTTCATTCAGTAGTCCGAGATTCGTAAAAAAAGTTTTGAAAAAAGGTGTCAGCAGGATCGCACCCCCGTGACTGGAAAAGTACTTTTCTTTATCGAGTTTACTTTTAGGAGCGGTTTCCTGGCTCATGACCGGACTTATTTGATTATTTATAGTTTTATATTGAAATAATTCGGATTCTAGGCTTGCCTGATCCATCTCATCTTGAGTCTCTAAGCGCTTAAATACCTGAGCGATTTCCTGATTCAAAGCCTGGCTTATTTGGGCAATAGCGATTTCATCCTGAGATGTTATAACTTCAAATAAATGCCTGGTATTCATAATAAATAGTCTTAATAAAAACGGTAAGTCAGAAGTATTACCGGTAAGTTGGGAGGCATTGCCAATTACAAGTTTGTTAAGAAACCGCATGAATTGGAGCTCAACAACTAGGTCAAATTCTTTTCTTGCTTCCTCGACCCAACGCATGATCGCTTCGATGGACTTATCAAGCCTTGTGATCTGGCTGATCAGTTCTTTATGTACTTCGGGACTAAACTGTACCGCTATTCTTTGCCAAACATTCGTATTGTTTGACGCACTGTTCAAAAACTTTAGTAGAGCTTCTCCAGATTCGGTCAAATGATCGAGAAACCATTGATTTAAACTTGGCTGCTCCTTTGTTTCCCACCATGGCAATTGACCGGTTTCCAGGAAATAAACAAGTGATTCTAATTGAGATTTCTGTTGAGACTGGGTTCGCTCTATGCTTGGAATTTTCGCCTGTTCGTGTAATATCGCCTGTTCAAATTTATCCAGGAATATCTCAACCAAATGGCTATCAAAAGTATGTGAATTAAATTGCCCCAGATCCAATTCTAATTTGTTAATTCTTAGAGACTCATATTCATTTGAATATTTGGAGCATACCTTGTCTATTCCAGCCTCCATTTGTGATTGGAGTGTTTGAGTAAAATTATGCCTCAATCCGATGGCCTGATCTTCAGATGGGCATCTAATTTCAAAACTTAAGCGATTAATAAGATGCTTTTCCATTGCTTTGTTTATTGGATGATGATTCACCACATTCTTCGTCACAAACCCCACAGGGTTTCAATGTATTTAATACATCCACCAGAGGATTGACCATTTCATAAGATGGCATTTCTGTTACTGACATTTCTTCCAGCCAATTGCAATAGGCTTCTTCAAACCGTTTCATTTCATTTATCCCTATCCATTTCACTTTTATATCCATATGTGCTGGGGCTTCTTTTTCTATAGTTCTTTCAACCAGTCCTCTAAATGTCAAGTCCCTAAAACGTAAGGGCCAGCATGGGAATACTGCCGTCGCCCTGAAAGAATAAGGGTCCTCATTATTATCGCAGGGGTTTTCCTCACAATACAGGTCAAGTTCATATCCAAATTTTCTCAAAAGACATTCGATTTCTTCCTCCGCGTCTTCTCCTTTATTGAACATGTATGGGCTTTGAGCTAATTTTACATGGTCATCGCCTCTTAAAACAAATCCGTACTTCACTTCGTTATTGGCATCAGTCCCTTGCACAATCTCATAATTCACTCTTTCTGAGCCATATTCCTGTATGTCCTTTATACGGTCTATTAAATTTTCATATCTTCTAAATTTGAGAGGTTGGGTCTCGTTCGATCCAGAAATGACGTCCTGAAACAATAGCGATTGGTCATAAAGATTGCTAACTTCATTTAAACGGAGGTATTCCAGCACCCAGGGCATTTGGTCAAAGCATTTAGCAGCGGGTATCCGACTTATTCTCTTTCTGTATTTGGGTTTCTCCGTGCCTTCATCCAGCCCAATTCCCAAGTCACAGGGGTCTAGGCAAACATCCAATAACTCTACTGTAATAGGGTCTCCATTTTCATCAAATACTTCGTCAAACTTGGGTCTTAGCAAAAGGTGTTCTACCAAATGAAACCCTTCATTGGTATTCATTTCCCAAACTAATCGCTGTAATCGATCAAAAGCTTTTGATCTTTTTTTACTTTTTGAATATTGCTCACTCCTTGCGAGGGTAATTGCTTCTTCTTCATCGGTAGAATCCCATAATTCGTAGGAGAATTTACCAACTTTTCCTGCCGACTTGCGTGCTCGCTGCTTTAGTTTATCACTGAAGTGAAAATAATCTTTTTGATCGATGTACTTAAGAATTTCATCAAGCAGTTTATCGGTACAACAGCCCTCGGCAACCTCTTTGCTAATCAATAGCGTCTTCTTGGTTTTCGGATAGATGAATTTAATAACATTCAGGAGTTGCCCTTTCTTATTTGTCTTTTGCACATCGGTGGTTTTTTTGCCTTCCTTTTCCATGACAGGCTCAACGCATATAAAACCAGGAACCAGCGAACGTCTCCGTACATCTTTAAACCCGAGCAACCGACTCACTCTCCTCTCAGCACCCGAAACATTATCTGAGTCCCAATAATCCGGAATAGCGTAATTATAACCCTTCCCACGATCGGTGCTTATGCGATAATATTCTCCATTCGCCAAAATATTGATTTTATCTTGTACTAGCCTTTCTTCAACCTTATAGGGAGTGAGCCATCTGGAAATTTTTTCATACTCAGACAGGTCCTCGCCAAATCTCGCCAGCATGTGATTCAAAAAAGTATTTCTTCTGCTAAGAAAGTTTTCGGGTGTTTCTATCAAATGCTCCAACACATGAGTAAAATCACTCAGTATCTCTTCCCAATGCTCTTCACCATGATCATTATGATCAATTATGAGATCCTTTAATCCCTCCATTTCAGTAAGTGCTCTGGTAAAATAGGTGTGTTCTACCGAACCGTCGAAAGTAAATAATTCTTTTACATGGTTTAACTGCACCAGATAGTCTGCAAGCAGTTGTTCAAAAAACAATAAATAGCCTTTCAACTGAAGAACCTGAACTTTTCTTTTTTCAGTTGCATCAGCAGGAAGACCTCCACGTTCACTGATTCCATAACACATGGGTAAAGTTTCAGTAATTGGATAGTAATCTTCCAATTCCATATGTTCTCCAGTGGGTACAGGAAGGTCTAATGCCGTTCCGGATAATTTATATTTACGTTCCAATATTTTCAGGTCTCTGAAAAGTTTTAACATTCGCTCAGGTCGCTTGTCTGTGTTTGGATCTGTATTGTAACTTAAAAATTCGCGTTCCTTGCAAAAAAGTACCGAAGACATGTCCGGGCGAATGCGCGCAATCTTGCGTTCACTTTTGAGCTTATTTACCCATTTCGTAAAATACACAACATCAATAATGTCGTCATCAATACTACTATATGGCATCTTAAGAAAGGTTATTGCTATAATTCCCGGAATATCCGCTATTTCGTTGATAATGTCAGAAAGGCGAATGTCGCGATACAAAGAAGTCGCTTCAAGTTCATCGGTATCAATAAAACCGTGTCTTAGTGCTGGTCCTTCAAAGATCTCATCGATCAACATACCCTTATCCAACATCTGTTCGATGGTATAAAAAGGAATTGAAGGGGTAAAGTATTTATAAATAATAAAATATATCTGTGCCAATACGTTGTCGGAATCTGCATATTCTTCCAACTTTATAGATGCTGAAATACCGAAGTCTTCATACTCCACAGCATTGATACTAAGAAAATCTTCTCCCAGATTTCTATGGCGATAGAGTTTGTCTTGTACCTTATCTCTTATTTCGTCTCTGGCGTCATCTTCAATAATATTTTCTTCATACTCGACCATGACATTGTACAGGCCTTCAAGTTCAACTATTTTCGATTCAATAACAGCGGAATCAGTTATCAATTTTTTCTCTTTGTTCAGTTGGTTAAGTCTCCTATTGAATTCATGAATTTTCTGCTGATTTTCCTCAAGAATCTTGTCAAGTTCTGCTTTTTTAGCTTCAGGTATGTCACCTTCTCTTTCCGAAGAAATCTTATCAATCTCTTCATGAAGCCGTCTAATGAGACTATTAATATCATCAATTTTTTTTTCTATCGCATGAATGGTTTCTTCTTTATCATCATCTACAAGGTTATCGGTAGCCTGATTGAGTTGAAGTTTTCCCTTACAGATCCTGTCGTATCCATCATCACATGAGCAGTCGTCTTTGGCTGTAGGGTGGTGGTGGTTATAATTTATCCATAGGGGCACTTCATAATCTTTACTTGGTGCCACCCAGGCATTTCTCACACCTTCTATATCAATAATTAACTTGCGGTAATCATTAATGGTGAGCGCACCATTGTGAAAGATCTTTCTGGCTGTATAAAATATCTCATTCCAGACTTCAGGACTCAGTTGTTTGGGCGCCAAAATATCCTGAACTTCAAAACCTGTGCGATAAGCAAGATCCGTTATGGCATAACTTACGGCCTCCAGCATGGTTATTCCAGGATCAGAATTATTATAATCTGTCCAGATGGCATTCCCCATCTTTTCTATATCCTTGAATCCCTTTTTTCTCAACCCATCATAATCCTCAGCGGGAAGTAACGGATTGGCCTTTATTAATGCTTCTGGTGTTGACATAATTTCTATATTAATTGACACTCATTTTTTCTTTGATCTATTGGTTATTAGTGCTTGCCTTCTGACAGATATCTTTTTTATTTGCTTCTTAAGGCAGCAATAAGATCTTTCTTCTTCATAGAAGAAAAACCAGTGATCCCTTTTTCTCTTGCCATTTCTTTCAATTGCACAACCGTCTTTTTACTAAACTGTACTATATCTTTAGTAGTATTTGCTTCAGAAGTACTTGCAGACCCTGAGTATTCTGACTCATCATTCATTTCATCCGTAGTAATCTCAGGAATTATTTTATTCTGTTCATCTCTTCTTTCGGCACATGGATCCGGTTCTACCTCTTCTTCACAAAGTATAATGAGATGCTTAGGTGCTGAAACCAGAATGGAACGACCTGTGGAAGGATTAATTACTGTTTCTCCTTGAAATTTGGGATTAGTCAGTGTTTTTTCCACATCTGCACATCCACCAGACCTAATTAAGACTTGTTTTAAATCTTCATCAATGGCTTCCTCATCGTCTATCACTTTCTTTTCTTTAGTACAGCACTCATCCTTGCAAACAACCATAATGAAATCCTTGATAAAATCAACATAGGATCGTTCTTCTATAAAATTGATTATCGATGAGGCATAAATTTTCTGACCAAATGTCACATCTGCATTCTCGTCAAATGCCCAGGGCGTGAGGTATTGGACAATGTCATCATTAAGCTGTTTTAGATAAAATCCTTTGTCGAGTCCGGAATAGAATGTCACTTTAAAGAAAACCAATACCTGTTCATAGACCGGATTTTTAACATGAACTTTTACAAATGGTGAAGTCTTCTCCTTGAGATAATCTTCTATTTCCAGCAGCGTTCTTCTACTTGTTTTTGGTTGCAAAGGGTCAATGGCGTTTCTATTTTTTAGATTTGAGATAGGCACGACCATAACATGTCCTGGAGCTACTTGTTGTCCGCAACAAACGACTTCGCCATTTGGATGAAGAGACGCATCAGATTCCCGGCACAAACAATTCGGATCTGTATGAGTAATTGCTTTTACTTTATAAATACTTGGGAATAGATCTAAAACGAGATGCTCATAATCCCATGCGTTAATGGCCCTGGCTTTATGTCTTAACCGTTCGCTTACGCGGATATAAAAATCTTTACCTTCTTCTTTGGCTTTACCATCCCAGGAAGCAAAGGGTTGCACAACTGATTTTACCTCTGCTTTCCCTACCACTAACTTGCTGATGGATTCTGTGGGTACCGGACACTCAAAATGCGATTGGTCATTGTTACGATCGTCAAATTTTGCCACTACGGCTTGAGCAACCACATCTACTAATTTTGGTATCCGATGCGAATTTTCAGAAACACTCGTGCGGAACCAGTGTAGGTCCGTGGTGACTATTGTATTGTCATTAGTAGCATCTGCTGGTACATCGATCTTGACAATACCTGTTGTTTGAAACCCATAGGTACCGTCAGAGATAATGTTAGTATCATCAAGTGGTCTCCATTCATTATTGGAAAGGTAGGACCAGTGAATTTCCGGAGGATCATTGTCTCCATCCTCCTCGCTCCCTTCGGCAAACTGGAAAAGCAAGGTTAAAGTTTGTTGAGGTAGGAGGTTTTCAAGTCCGATATAAAGAAGCCCTTCTTCCTGATTTTCTCCAGAATATTGATTAATCGTATCTTCGAATGAATTTTGAAGGCTACTTGCCTTGCGCATCAAAACTTCCGTATTATACGATTCTTCTTGTGTGCTGGAATTCAAAGAGCTGTAAAGCGACTGGTAAGTAAATTGAG
This sequence comes from Flavobacteriaceae bacterium, assembly GCA_965250265.1. Classification (GTDB taxonomy): domain Bacteria; phylum Bacteroidota; class Bacteroidia; order Flavobacteriales; family Flavobacteriaceae; genus PRS1. The sequence continues at coordinate 55,873 of CBDFNO010000012.1, forward strand.
GAAATATAGAGCCGTTAGCCTTTACTAATAAATGATCTTTTGTAGCATTAAATTCATTGATTTTTTTCAATTTATTAACATCAAAGGTATTATTGATTTTGGATTCGTTCTCATTAGAGCCAATAAAAGTCTCAACCACTCCAAAAGGATACACATGAAAAAATTGATCTATTTCGGGGTCTAATTTCTCCAATGTGGATTCGTAACTAACGGAAATTGATTTTACTTGGTTCAATAGAGCATATTCTTGCTGGATTTGAAAAGAACTAAGATTGTTTTTAGCAGTAATCAATTGATTGAATTGTAGGTCAATGAAACCTTTTATGGTTTCTCCACTATATGCTTCATAAGAGGTTAGAGGTTTTCTGCCAAGATTAACCTGAGTTCCATCCTTGAATAAAATATTTCGTGTTAAGTCTATTCCGTTAAATCCCTCAACAGTGGTGTTTTTTTTAAGGACAGACCATTGTCTATTTTCTCGTAGGTTCACCTTGATTTCTGAACTTCTAGACACCGCTATAGCATGACTAACTTCACTAATGGATTTTGGGACGGTTACTAACTCTCCCCCAACCACCAGTTGAATATTTACGGATAAGGCTGATAAAGGTTTATTGAATATTTCGTTCGCACCGATGTATAGACTTTTTCCCTTATTCGGATACATTGTAAAGGGATCAAATGATTTATCAGGATCTATGACGCCAGTATCATTCTGTAATACCAGTTTTTTAAGACCATCCATGTTTGGGGCTTGAGAATTTGAGCCCTCCTCATTGATAGAACCTACTTTTATCCTTATTTGTGCATTCGAAAATTTTAAATTTTTAAAGATGTCTTCAGTGATATTGACTGCAGGACCTAATAGCATCTGCATTACGGGATATCCAGTAATATATGTGGCTTCATGCACTTTTGAATCGAATGCGACAATGGAAACCTCACCTATGGGAAGAAACAAATACAAGCTGTTTTCATTCAAATAATATCTTGTTTCTTGTTGTAGTGCATCACTTATAAATCCATCATTATTTATAAATTTCTTAAGATTTTCAAAAGACTCATCATCCATAGGTTTATCAATGGTCAACCAACCTTCTTCGGTAGTCAATTTGATTTTTACCTCTAAACCGCTCAGAATATTTTCCAAATTATCTTCTACACCCAAGTTTTTCAAACTATATTCAACCAAGCGGTTACCTCCTTGTAGCAATAGCTGAGGTGAGGCGATGGCAAAACCAATGGCTGCATCATTATTGAAGTAATACTGTTCTTTTTCATTTTCGATCTCATCGCAGATATTTTTACTGGAATTACGCCATCTCCCACGACCGAATGTTGGCCATGTTAGATATTCATTCTCGAAAGGTTCTCCATAGCCATCCAAAGAATTGGCTACAGGACGAGCGAAGATCTCTTTTATCTTGGCATCATCTAATTCATCCTTTTCAATAAATAAAGTCTTCAGCTCAGAGACTTTGGCCTGATTTACGACAATTTCATCATCTGTTTGATATACTTGATCAAGTCCGGAGGCATCTTTTCCTCCATCCAGTTCTGTCTCTTTTTCAACATGATGTTCGGTAACATCCTTTGCCAGCTCAAAGATAATATGCACGCGATCGGGGATTGATGGTTTCTCTTCTAGTTGGAGTACATCTTTGTAATAAAAATTGAGCATGCGCCCTGTGATGCTATTCATTTGCTCCTGAACCATCCCGAATAGCTTGAGAAATGTAATGAATAGTGCCATGTGCGGCTGATGCGAAGGGTAATCTTCAAGAGAAGTCAGCAAATAGCCTTCAGAGCGACCGACCAGATTTGATAAATAGCCATGAAATGCCAGGAAAACATCATCAATATATAATGCGGCACTTCTAATTTTACTTTCATCGTCTGCGCCATCATAAACAGACAAGTCCGAATCTATGGTTTGATCAAGCTCCCATAGTGCCAGATTTTTAATTTCGGAATAATCAATGCCCAGGTCAGTTCCGGTATCAACCGCAACATAGCCCTCTTCAATAGCCTTTAATTTCTGCAATTGAATACTCAGGGAGGAGTTAATGGCTAGCTTGATGTCCTGGTAGAGTGGGTTAGTGGGTATGATAATTTCCAGCCACCTTTCCAATCGTACAGCGATGCCAAGAACAGGATTGTACAATGCTGCCAGAATACTAGCGTCGGGATCGGAATCCAGATGTACACGAGTCTCGTCGTAGTCCTTTTTAATCTGGTCCAAATCCACCACCCCAATGGAGGCAGCGATGACTGACACATCTCTACGGAAAAACTCTTTCCAACTGACTTTGTTTTCAGGGGTTTCATCAGAAATGACATGTTCAGGAAGATCATAAAATCGTATTTGTCCAGCATAGCGCTTAGCATATACCAATAGATCTTTGATTTCCCTTCCGTCAATCGGTGCATACTCAGGGTCTAAGGCACAGAGGTAGCGATCGAGTTGTCCCGATCCGTCACGGTTAATTTTATGTTCGCATTGACAACTCATCCTGTTTCAATATTGGTTGCTTCTGTCATATAAAATGGAAAAACATAATTATATCTCGTGTTGGTAAGAATAATCGAGTAACTGATGTTAATTTCCAGTCTGCCTTCTTCCTGGTAATCTGTTGACACCAATTCCTCAACTATGATCCTTGGTTCATGAATTACCAGTGCATCTTTTACAATTTTTTCAATCATGGCAATGTTGGGCACATTCATGGATTCAAAAACATAAGGCCGAAGGTTGCAACCAAAAGTTGGTAGCATCACCCTTTCCTCTGTTAAGGTAGCCAGTATAATTCCTATACTGCTGTGTACATCGGCTTCTTCACTCAGCATTTCCACGCCATACCATTCCCTGCTAAATGTTGGCGGGAACCCCCAACCGGTGCCTAAAAATGAGCGATCTATTATTTTCATATTTATGATTTATTATTCTGTTTACTTACTCACCAATAACTACGGAGCTAAAGCCTACCGTTATACTTCCACCGTGTGTTGTTGAATCACCTAATCTTGCAGCGGGACTACCACCTATTGTTACACTTCCTGATCCCGTTGATATGCTGTCGGGAGGTCCAGCACAGACACATTGGTTGCCCATAACCGCAGCGGGTTGTCCTCCAATCAGAACGTTGGCTATTCCAGGCGGTATTATGAGCCCTCCCGTGTGAGGACTATTATTTGGATTTGTCATTGGGCAAGTATGATTATCACCTACTCTTGCTGCTTCTGCCATTTTTTATTTAATAATTAGTATTAGTTTATCATTACTTTTGCTCCCTTGATAATTACGTTGCCAGTACTACCAGCATCAATGGTTATTCCACTGGCATCCATTTTAATGCTGTTGCTATTTTCATCTTTTAGTTCCATAGCACCGGAATCATCATTAAGTATAATAGATTTTTCGCCTGATGCTGTTTTTACGCTCAGCGTCATCCGCTTGTTTGTATCATCGAAAATCAATTTTATTTTTTCTTTTGTTACAAAACCAAACTCCAGATTACCTTCGGTTTCTGGTAATGGCGAGAGGTTTGTGTCTTTACTATGTAGGTACCCCAAAACGATGGCTTCTCTGGGGTCGTCATTTAAAAACCCTAATATCACTTCGTCATGGGTCTTTGGTCTGAAGTAAACCCCTCTTTCCGGTCCTGCATCTAGTGTTGATACTCTGGCCCAAATACCTTCGTCGCTGGAAGTAATCGTAGGGACATGTACTTTTACCCTGTATTGTCCTCCATCTTCTGTATCATCTACATCCAGCACAACGCCAATTTGCAGTCCGTTAATTCCAGGCAACAATCCTGCTGCCGGCTTATCCATCACATCCATTTTTTTATAAAACCAATCTTCCTGCCAGCCAAACTGAACATCACTTTTCCAACTGCCATCAAAATGATGTAGCACACCAGTAACAAATACCTCTCCGTTAAAGCGGTCGCCAACGCCTTCCAATGTAATGGTGCTTCCGGGTTTTACAAGGGCACTACCCTGAATACGAACCCGGCCAATTGCTTTGGACATTTTATTACGGATGGCATAGGCATCAGACCATATTTGCAACTGATCCTGTGTAAGGTTCCCAGTGTGTGATAAATTGATTTCTGTTCCCAACACGGCACCTAATTCTTCAGAAGAAAGATTACCGGTTTCAATAAAATCGGATGATCCCTCAGAGGAATCTTCTGCAGCCTGTTTTGAATAATCCCAGGAATGGCTTGTAATGCTTTGCGCCTGTTTTCGTGCGTCCATTTCTCCTTCAAACTCAAAAATATTAACACCATAAACAGCCGTAAGTACAGATTCACTAGTTGCAGGTTTTTTTACAATAAGGTTGCCATCATCGGTCTGAACAAGCATACTATTTGCCTCTGCACGGGTCAGGATAAAATCCCAGTCGGTTGCTTCAAACTGTACTAATTGCTTATGTGTGAGCGAGGTGGGTTCCACATCGGGAGTAGATTCTCCTGCCAGCGCTTCCATGACCTCGCTATCTGTTTTTTGAATATGGTAAGCACTCTTTCGGGCGCCGGTTAATTTTATGGCCTTGTCTTTTGCTTCAATCATTAAGACAGAGCTTCCATTTCGCCTGACCTTTATACCGTGCTTAACAATAATGCCTTCAAATACGGTTTCCACATCTCCATAATATCCGAGTTGAATTTCTATCTCACTACCGGGTTTAAACTGATCGTCATTACTCAACGAAAAATCACGGTCGGCAACAGAACCATCAATAAAAACCAATTTTGCTGATGCTACTTTATTAAAAGCTTTATTGACAGTTATCTGGCTGAGCAGTATTTCATTACTCAATTCAGTGTCATTAATAAACACTTTCCTGCTTACTACATCTGTGGAAGTCTCGGTGCCCGGTATAAGACTGTCTAAACCCATTTCTCTCTTTAAAAATTAATTATTTTTGGAAGCCTTTCCAATGGGAGGGAATCTTAATATTGTTCCCGTTTCAAGGTTCCTGAATTTTTTTAGTTTATTTGCTTTAGCCACCTGCAGATAATACTTTTGATTCTTGTAAATTTTATGTGTATGTAAGGACAATAAATCTCCTTCTTTTACTTCTACTTCATGAGTAAGGTCCGGAGAAGACAACATGGCAAGTGCAGCCATAAGCCCTGTTGGTGTTACTTCTTCAAACGATGCACTTATTTTTGCTCTGATAGGCAAGCCGAACATATCAAACATGGTGTAGGTTACCGTAGATGATTTTAAAACACAATGCACTATAAAGAGGCCATACTGAAGTATTAAATGGTTAGGTCTGTGATCTCTTCCAACCACTGTCGTAGTGGTTAATCTGAAAAGTAATACCTGAGCTGTTACTGGTATTTTTACGCCATTAGTATTCACACCAGTGCCATCTAGCATAATATCTATGCTAAATTTTCTTCCCTTGGTCAGAATGTACTTCTTTTGGCTTCCTTCTGAACCGGCTTCATTCTCCTCATTCCAATTTATTGCCTCTGTAATTGCAACCGTTTCGGGATTGAACATAGCAATAAACGGAACCCCTAGTTTAAGGGAACCATCTTCTTCAGCCTGTAAAATCTTAAGATTAAAAGGCAGTTTTGCCGCAGTTTGTAAATCCATTATCGCTCATTTTTTTCTTTGATAATCTCCAGTACCAATGCTGCTATTTCAGCATCCGGAATTGTCTGGCTGGTTGTAGTGCCAGAAGTAGTGTCTGATGCTGTGGTGGATTCGTTATCGACCACCGCCTTTATGATTACTTCATTAATTTGTACTGCCATTGATTAAAGTGTTTTTTCAAAATATTGATATGCCAATTCAATTGTTTCTATTACTAAATTATTATCCTTCGCTGAAAAATCGGAAGTAGACCATTTTACCGGATAGGCTCCAACCACATTCCATACTGCTAAAGGCGCTCCTTCCTCATCCAATAGCGTAATCAAAATATCGGCAGGTTGGAAATCATAGATCAAGGCCGTAAAATATGTATTCATGGCAGATTTGATCCATTCCAGAATTGCCGTTCCCTGAAGCATGCCTCTTTTCAGCACCAGATTAGGATATTTGGCTCGCTTTGGAAGTTTATAAACAAATCTGTTCTCCCCGCCTTCTACATGATCCTCCGTTTCAATTTCAAAGGAAAGACCACTCACGTCCTGAAACCGTTGTTCAGTATCACTGTCCATACCACTTACCCCCAAGAACTCCACTTTAAAATAAAAACCAGTTGGTGGATAGTAGGTAGACATAGTTCTAGGCTACTGCTTGTGTAATTCCTTCATGTACAAGTTCCAGTGTCTCTATGGCTATGTCATTACCAGTAGCGTTTAGTCCAGGACCCTCACATTTAATTGGCCAGGCCTGTGTAATTGCCCAAACAAATACGGGCGCATTATCATCATCCAGCAAGGTAATTGTGAGGTCTCTTCTTTCAACGTTGGATTGCCCCGTATTGTTAAACCAATTGTAAAGATCTATGTTTGCAGTACACATGCCTCTTTTAAGAGAAATGTTACCCGATTTTCTAATTCCGGGTCGCTTTAGTGCCAGTGTACCAGCCGACATCAGGCCGTCACGGTAATCTATAGGATCAATCTCAATGGTGAGTCCGCTCACCTCCGAAAAGCCTATATCTTCACCACCCCACGAAACGCTGTAGTGAAAGACTGTTAATGGATATTGTGCCATTTTTTATTGGATTTATGTTTATAAAATATTACTAATATTGAACTCCTAATCTTAAGAAGTCTGCATCATTTGCTCGAACTTCAGAATAATAAATTCAGCTGGCCTTGCTACGGCCATACCGATTTCTACAATCATTTTACCTTCCAGGATATCTACAGAATTCATAGTAGATCCAAGACCTATTCTTACAAAATAAGCTTCCTCTGGTTTTGCTCCTGCAAGTGCACCATCTCGCCATTGCTGGTAGAGGTAATTCTCTATCATTGCTTTGACTTTTACCCAGGTGGATGCTGTATTGGGCTCGAAAATGGCCCATCGAGTGGACTTTTTAATCGACTCTTCAACCACACTAAAAAATCTACGCACATTGACATATCGCCACTCATTATCATTACCATCCAGCGTTCTTGCTCCCATAACTACCGTACCGTATCCTGGTACGCTGAGAATAGCATTGACAGATTTGCCAGTAGCAGCGTTTACATTTAGAGCACCATGCTCAGCATGGGAAACAGATACCACTGGTTTTACTACATCGACAACCCCAACATTGGCCGGAGCCTTCCAGTAACCACGATCACGATCTACGCGTGAAATGATACCTGCCATAGTTGCTGAGGGTGGTAAAATAATATTGTACTTGGCATATTCTGCAGTAATATTATTGTACATGGTCGAGGCGCTATTCTTCAAAATGGCCATGGCCTCTCCTGTTTTGTCATCTGCAGCCTCAGGTGCAGCCCCATTCACAGTATGAGCGTTTAGGGTTAAAGCATCAAAATCGAAAGCATAGCTATAAGAAGTTTCAAGATGTGGATAATATACCGCGCCAAATCTTCTGATGGAGCCTTCTGGAGAGATTTTCACAGTGGTTGGATCGATATCGTCCTTTACTATATCAGTAGACTTTGGTAAAGTTATTTTGTAGGTATCCATAATAGCAAACCTGTCTTTCATAGTAGCAGCCTGATTGATCATAGCTTGATTGATCGTGCCAAAATCATCTTCAGATGGTAGATTAATGGCTTCAGGCACAACAATCATCGTTGGTGTGTCTTCCTGTTCCACCAACCCCAGCCCCTCTTCTAAATCAGGCTTGGAAATAGCTCCCGGGTATTTACCTACTGATACCACATAACACTTTCCTCCGCCATTGCTATAGAAATGTTTAATAGCATGATAGAGAAAATGAGGTGTCAAATTCGCCTTAACCAATGTAAGGCTTGTATTATACCCCGTAGTGGTGGTGTCTGTTTTGAGCTCATCTACATTAATGGTTATATTTGCTACATCTTCCTGTTTGGGGCCGCCAAAAAATGTTTCGTATTCTGCCAGACTGTTGATTACAGTGGGAACCTTTAGTAGGTCGTCGGTAACGAGATTTGTCGCTTTTTCGGTATAGCCTACAAATGCAGGCACAGCTGATTCTACCTCAGCGATTGACGGTGGTAAAAGAGAAACTTCTTCTACATAAACACCTGGTGAACGATAATTTGCCATATTGTTTTTTTAAAGGTTTAATAAAACTTTTGAATATATTACCGGGTCACCGCTGGCATCCAATTGATGTGCTGGCGGATACGGTAAATTGATTTTAACATCGGATTCGTCACGGGGATTACCAATGTGTTTTTTAAGTGTTAAAGTAAGGGGCTCATTAGTCGTACTGGAAGAAGAAAAGTACTTCTCCCGAAGTAACAATCGGGTATTGGATATAAACTCAAAGTGTTGGTCAGTAACCACATTCAAATTAAAAACTACAGCAGTATCATTGCTTACAATGTTCAGACTATTGAAGAAATCGGCCTTGTCTGCAACAGACATTGCATCGATTTCCACAAATAGTGGACTGTTGTCTTCAAGAAGTATTTTATAATTCCATAAGGTTGGGCGATTATTGAATAAAAGTATATATCGAGGTCTCAGTGGCGTAATCGATCCATCGTTTTCTATGATTCTATAATTTGGTAAAGGAAGTACATCCAATGAGCATTCAACAATCGCAAATACCGGCAATTTCCCCATTTCATTTATGTGATAGGCAATTTCTGCACTTGCTCCACCGATCAGTATTTCGCATTTACCGGCAGGAAAGCCTGATAAATCAAAAGCTAGAAATGCCTGTCCCCCTTCATTGAGATGAGATTTGGGTGATATTTCAATCCCAATGGTAAGATGTTTAAGTTTTGCTGTCCCCACAGCTACATTAGCACCATGCACATAATTATAACTGCCAGTGACTTTTTTAATGGTGTCAGGGAGTGCAACGCCTACCACATCCAGACTTAAGTGAAGATTGTCCCTTGGAACGACTGCGTCATTAATTTGGTTATTAAAATAATAAATCTGATCATTTGCCGGTTGGGATGGGAGATCATTATAATTGAGAAAATATGGATTGTTTAATGCGATAATGAAAGTGAGCTGGTCTCCCGTTCTTGGTTTAAAGTACAATAAATCGTTTGCACCACTCATTCCATTGGTTCGGCACCAAACGGTAAATCCACCTTTAGCCAGATTAATTTTCATGATCATATCTAACCTATTAAGCACGGTCTGACATTTTGGAGTAGGCATTATTTTATAATCAGGAACCGGTGATACCTTGTATTTACCCGAAATCCCATTCTCATAAAAAGGCTGTTTCAGTGAGACGCTAAATAGTTCGCTATATGCTACTTTAATACTTCCCATGATCTACTCGTTATAGTTTAATTCGCGAATGGCTGGTCCAACCATATCACTTTTAGTTTCAAATACAGTAAGCATATTAACCTTATAAAGCACGCTCGGGATATATTTTCCACCCAACATTGCCCACAGATTATTTTGCTGTTCAAATGACATATCCTGTAACCTAAAGCTCAATCTTTCAATCAATTGCCAGGGTTTGATAACCGGATCTGTTACAGAAGCATTAAGGCCCGGAAATTTCTCCTCATCAAAAACGGGATTGGCTTGAAAAAATCCCACAATACTGGAACAATCCCGCAATGCGGTTTCATAGTTACCGTTACTGGCGATAAATAATAAATGCATATTCAAGTCAACCGGCGGGTTTAATTTCTTCATTTGACTATCATCAGTGGCTATATAATATGGACGTTTTCCTTCTCTTCTCTCTTCTTCAATACCAACCAGCATTAATGTGACATGAGCGTTATCATCAATATTTAAATCTCCATTGGGCTGAACCACCGGTAAAAGATCCACAACATTTCCAACAGTATAATTTTGAAGATCATCTTCACGATCTGCTATATACTGATCAAGTTCTTTTTTAATAAATTCCAGTGCGGTACGAATCATATAAAGTTGCATTTATATTTACTGTCCAATTTAGTTTGTATTTCATACCTACGCAATCCCCAAAAATGGGGATTTTGTAGTTTGATTGTACTTAGAAATAATTAGAGAACATTGCTAATTATAGGTCAATAATTTTCGAAGCATTTTTAATTAATTGAGCGGTATTTTTAACTCGAAATTTTTTGATAAGATGTTTACGATGAGATATAACCGTATGATTACTAATGAAGAGTTGTTTGCTTATTTGATTTGAAGAAAAACCTTCAGCGACAAGTTGTAGCACCTCTTTCTCTCTAGACGTCATAGCTAGTTCCGCTTTATGAATTATAGCATCATTAAAATCGTTATTAACCCTAAAATAATTTTCTATTTTTTCCTTGACTGAAATATCAAAAAAATAGTTAATTGCTATAGTGTAGTTTTCCACTTTATGAAGAACTATTTCATGTCTTACACAAATTAGGCTTTCGGTTCCATCATAAATATTATATCTAAGTGTAAGAGATTTTCGGTTAAAGGAAACAGAAAAAAAATTCTTCACCCTATTTTTTATCTTCAGCCGTTCCTCGGGATATATATTCGTGAACCAATAATCCCAACCTAATTCAAAGAGTTTATCTATTTTAATTCCTAAAATTTTCTTAAAACCACTGTTACAATAGAGAAATTTTTTTTGATATGGTAAGTAGACGGCGACGTTAAGATTTATTGCGTCGTTGTCTACTTCCAATATTTTGAAGACTTTAGAAAGAGATGCATGCATACCAATACCAAATAACCTTTGAAAACCATTATTTTCATTTTGTATCATTGGAGTAAAACGTTATTTAAATAAATTTAGAATAGCATTTTTATTTGACCCTTTAACTTTTATTGCCCCATTATTAGAGATACTGAGCCAATGGAAGTCATAGGAATGTTTTTGTAAAATAGTATTAAAATGTACCATCCTCAAGATGTACATATTCCCTCCGCTTTTTAAACGATCATATTAATCATCTTAATTTGGGATTATTTTATTTTTCATATTCAAAACCTAATAATTTTAATGCCTGCACAATGGCATACTAAATTATTGATGAACCTTTCGCAGTATTTACTAAATCTACAAATTCGTGAAATCTTGGATCACCAGTTTTACAACAATTTAATACAACTATGTTATCTTCTATATCAAGAACTTCATAAAATGTAGTTTTACTATTTACGTTTTAGCTCTTAAAGCAGAGGGAGATCCATCGCTTAATCCTTCCAAATGGTAATCTAGCAGATAACTAAAATTGAACAGACAATCTACAATGCTAATTCCAGAAACTAATACAATAGCCCTAGTTTTATATACAAACAATTGAGATTAATCCTTTACTATTAAAGAAAGTTATAAAGGGAAATCTAATACATTAGATGAATTCCCCAGAAAGAGAGACCTTAAATATAGTGAAATAGTTTTAATTATTTGGTAATAAGTTTATTAAATTAATAGTTTTTTGAAAGCCTATTCGTTTCATCACCAACTCGTCTTTGTAATATCTTACCATAATATTCTTGAGATTTGGTTGTGTCCAGAATATGCTCTCGAATATGTACGCGTACACAGTATCATACAAGTACTATTTATACAATAAAGAAACACATAAATGTGCACACATGTGTACACAGATATACAGAAGCACATTATGATAAGCTGCTGGATGTACCCCCAACTTAATAATAAAAAATATAATTTCCCAATTGATGCTCAAACCTTTATACATCCATAGGGCTCAATATTACTATTTTGAAAGATAAATATTAGCTTAATAACTCCATATTTCTGTTTATTACTCCACATTACTATACAACATATATGTACATGTGTAACCACTATATACATTTGAATGTTTATATTCACTAGATGGAAAGGTTCAATTCTATAAATAATTGTGATTTAACAATATAATGTTTTAGATTCTGCTCGTGGTACGAATAGAAACTAATTTTTTATGATATTAAACTAATCAATTATTTGCATTTGAACTAAAATAAAAATAGCATCTCTACTAATCTAAAATATATTTTATATGGTTTTTTTAGAACTTAACATTTCGTGTTATAATGTTGTCTAAATGTGTTTAGACACAATCAATGCCAATATTCAGTTTCTTGATTAACTGAAATGAATAAAAAGTAGTTTATGATCACTTAAAATATTACTGTAAATTCCTACAAAATCTGTATCTTGTTTGTATCTCAAACAATTTAAAGTATTATAAATATTGATATAATACATTTTGTATTGGAAAGTAACTATTTAATTATCTACAAGAATTTCTTTTGAAAATATAATAACGACGTTATGTGATTATTTCCATGGTAGTACTATTGTTGTCCCGGATTCGCCAGCATTAAGCCTTTTTAAATGATATGCTGCCAAGGTGTCTTTAGGATATTTTTCCTGGATAGTAATAAAAGCCTTGAGAGCTTCAAGTGAATTGTCATTCATTAAATTAAAGGCAGATATATAATCTGTAATTCTATCGGAATTTAATTCATCTGCCGTTAAGGGCTCAAAAGTTGCGACGGGTTTGGTTTTTCCTTTAAGAAGTAGAGAGCCTATTGGTCTTCCCATAAAATTTTGACATTTGGCAACCGTAGTTTCACTAACGCAAACACGAGTGCCTAATTGTTTATTTGCACTTTCCAGTCGAGCTGCAGTATTAATGGCATCGCCTAATGCCCGATAGTCAAGTTGTTTTTTACTCCCAATATTACCTATAATAACCATGCCTGTATTTACACCAATGCGAGTTCGACCAATATCCAATCCTAGTTTTTCTTTTTCTTCAGCAAACCTTTGAGCGTAAGCGTCCATTTCCAGGGCACAAGCAACAGCCTTTTCGGCATGATCTTCTTGTATAACAGGAGCCGAAAACATAACTGCAATAGCATCACCTACTATTTTTGAAACGGTGCCTTCATGCTTAAAGACGATCTCGGTCATACCTTCAAAATATTCATTAAGAAATGAAACCAATGTTGCAGGATTTGATTTCTCTACTAAAGTAGTAAATCCAACAAGATCGGTAAAAACAAAAGTGCATTCTCGACGTTCGCCACTAAGGCTTAATTTTTCTGGATTCTCAATTAAATGCTCGACCAGATTAGGGGAAACATAGGCTGAAAATGCATCTTTAATCCATTTGTGCTTGTTTTGCATTAACGTTAATGACAAATTTTTTTCACCAACAAAATAACGAACTACAATAAATGAAGTTAAAGACATTCCTATAATGTTCATGGCGAAAAATCCAATAATGGCTGTATTAGAAAGTTTGTTTGTATAAGTGTAATTCCTCTCAAGAAATACTGCAATAATTAATAATGCTAAAAATGCGATAAACCAATGTAATGCCTTTTTTCTACCCTGTAAAACCAAAGCACCCAAGGGAGATGTAAACGACCACATTATTACAGCACTAGAGCCTGCATATCCACCTAAAGAGATCATTAAAGCAAAAGGTAAAATAAGGCTAAAAGTTAATTGGCTTGACAGAAAAAAATTATAACTCTTAACTTTGCTAAATAAAATTAGGCTAATTGCTGAAATGATAGAATAGGACAGTGGAATTGATCCAGCTATGGGCTCGTTAAAATAAAAATATAATAATCCCCAAAATAAGGACATAAAGGCCATGCTGCCTGAAAACACAATAAGTAATGTTTTTTGTAAACGAATATTTTCGCTATCATCAGGATGAGAGCCAATGCTTCCTAAGCGATTAATTAAAGTTTTTATAAACGCTGTTTTCAAACTAATATTATGGTTTGTCTTTATTACTCGGTAATATAACAAATTTGAACTTTGAATTTTATATAAAAAAGTTAATCTACTGCTTCACAATAACCAAGCGCGCTTTATAACCTGTTGAAATAAGCCAACGGTTGGAAGATATAAGCACATCGTTTTCATCATAGATTTTAAGCTCAGCTGTGTTTGGACTTGACAATCCTTCGTTTAAAGCTTCAAATTCAATAGTATTTAATCCGTCCCCAATTTCTATATCAATAGTATAAAACGAACCTGTTAATGTAATATTAGGATGAATTACTGCTTTATTTAATAATAACCGTATGCGATCACCATCTACATATTCGTGGTCGCGACATTTGATTCTAATATATTTAGATTTAGTTTTTATATCTCCTAAATAATGATCTCTACCAAATTTAGAATTATCTTTTTGACCTTCACTAAATTTCTGTTTGATATCCCAAGTAGGTTTAATAAGATTGCTTTTGGCTGTCATATCTACACCAGACGTTTTTTTGAAATAATCGGTTAATGGTATGTTATATAAAGTAGGCCTATTGTTTGTAATAGTAATTCCTTGAAAAGGGGTTAGTTTAAAAGGCAGGATTGTTTTTAAATTTGAGCTCGTATCAATATACTTAAAATTAAAGCTTTTTTTTGAATCATCTATTTGCGCAGATAAGGTCAGACAAAAACAAAGAGAAATAAATATAATGAACTTAATTTTCATAGACTTGTAAAATATGAGCTATTATCACAACTTTGGGCTAAAGATATATATTTGATTTAGTAATACTAATACATTAACGTTACTTTAAAATAATTTATACAACTGTTAACAAAAATTGTTCCATTAGCAGAATTTTTACAGATACGCAAAAGATTATTCTATATATTTATAAAATCGATATAGCCTTATAGCAAACAAAATTTGAAAACTTTACTAGAAAAATTAGCATTACAATTAGAAGGCGAATTACATGATGACTCCATGATGAAAAGTCTTTATGCTACCGATGCTTCAGTATATAGAGAACTCCCTCTTGCTGTAGCTTTACCTAAGCATTCTGGCGATATACAAAAACTAATATTGTTTGCCAAAGATCATAATTTATCTCTTATTCCTCGTGCAGCTGGAACGTCTTTGGCTGGACAATGTGTTGGTAATGGTATTGTGGTAGATATTTCTAAATACATGAACCAAATAATAGAAATTAATGCAAAAGAGAATTGGGTTCGTGTACAACCAGGAGTTGTAAGAGATGAGTTGAATGAAATTTTAAAACCATATGGTTTATTTTTTGGACCAAATACTTCAACAGCAAATCGCTGTATGATAGGAGGAATGGTTGGCAATAATTCATGTGGATCCACCTCTATTGTATATGGATCTACACGAGAGCATGTGCTGGAAGTAAAAACAATTTTAAGTGATGGAAGTGAAGTCGTGTTTAATGCATTAAATGATTCTCAATTTAAAGAGAAACAAAAAGGTAAAACATTAGAGTCACAAATTTATAATCAGATTAATCGTGAACTTTCAAATACTGAAACTCAAGATAATATAGTTAGAGATTTTCCGAAATCTTCTGTACGTCGTAGAAATACTGGTTATGCAGTAGACTCCTTGCTTAACACTTCTGTTTTTTTGGAATCAGATGAATTGTTTAATTTTTGTAAGATTTTGTGCGGATCAGAAGGCACTTTAGCATTCACTACAGAAATAAAATTGAACCTTGTCACTTTGCCAAAACCCAAAGGTGTTGTTATTGCTGCACATTTTGATAGTATTAATGAAAGTTTACAAGCTACAGTAATTGCTATGAAACATAATCCAACAGCTTGTGAGCTGATGGATAAAACCATTTTACATTGTACTAAAGACAATATTGAACAGCAAAAAAATAGATTTTTTTTAGATGGTGATCCTGAAGTTATTCTGATAATCGAATTTCGTTCAGATACTACTCAGGAATCTGAAGCATTGGCATATAGCCTCATAAAAGAGCTAAATGAAAATAATCTTGGTTTTGCTTTTCCAATAATTTTCGGTAACCAAACAGAAAGCATTTGGAATTTGCGCAAAGCAGGGCTAGGGCTTTTGGCAAATATTCCAGGAGATAAAAAGGCAGTAGCTTGTATCGAAGATACAGCAGTTAATGTTGAAGAACTTCCTGAATATATTAGTGAGTTTTCTGCTTTAATGAAGGGATTTAATCAAGACACAGTCTATTATGCGCATGCGGGAGCTGGAGAATTGCATCTTCGTCCAATTTTAGATTTAAAGAAATCGGATGATGTAAAACTATTTAGAAATATTAGTGAAGCCTCTGCCAAATTAGTTAAGAAATATAATGGTTCTTTAAGTGGAGAGCATGGAGATGGAAGAGTTCGTTCAGAATTTATTCCGTTGGTTTTAGGTAAAGAAAATTATAATTTAATAAAACGTATAAAGCATACCTGGGATGCAAATTCCATTTTTAATCCAGGTAAAATTGTTGATGCACAACCAATGGACAAAAGTTTGAGGTATGAAGCAGATGTTGAAATAAAAGAAATAGAAACAGTCTTTAACTTTTCTGAAACAGGCGGTATATTACAAACTACCGAAAAGTGTAATGGTTCGGGTGATTGTAGAAAACTCAATTTTGCAGGAGGAATAATGTGTCCTAGTTATAGAGCGACTTTAGATGAAAAAGATACAACAAGAGGAAGAGCAAATGTATTACGAGAATTTTTAACTCAAAATGTAAAAGACAATCCTTTTGATCATCCCGAAATTAAAATAGCTATGGATTTGTGCTTGTCTTGTAAAGGTTGCAAATCAGAATGTCCTTCTAATGTGGATATGGCAACTTTAAAAGCAGAATTTTTACATCAGTATTACAAGAGTAATCCAATTCCATTAAGTTCAAAACTTATTGCTAGCAATGCAAGGCTTAATGCAATGGCAAGCAAATTTTCTGGATTTCATAATTATTTGGTAAAGCAGAATTGGTTTAAATCAGCTCTTGGAATTGCAAAAAAACGATCACTTCCAACATTACATTCTAAAACTTTAAGACAATGGTTTAAAAAATATGTCCAAAACAAATATGATAGAAAATTATATCTATTTTGCGATGAATATACTAACTATTATGATGTTGAACTTGGAATAAAATCCATCAAGCTTCTTAATAAATTGGGTTACGAAGTAAAAATGTTAAAACATGATGAAAGTGGAAGAGCTTACATTTCCAAAGGATTTTTAAATCAAGCAAAAAAGATTGCCAAAAAAAACGTAGATATTTTTAAAGATATTATTTCAGACTCTACACAATTAATAGGAATTGAGCCTTCTACAATTTTAGGATTTCGAGACGAATACCCTAATTTGGTAACTTCAGAAAACAAATCGACAGCTTTAAAATTGAGTAAAAATGTGTTGTTGATTGATGAATTTATTTCCCAAGAAATTGAAAAAGGAAATATTTCTTCAGTATCATTTACTACGGAAACTAAAGAAATAGTACTTCATGGGCATTGTCATCAAAAAGCATTGTCTTCATTAAGTTATACTGAAAAAATGTTGGGCTTACCTTTAAACTATAAGGTAAAAATTATTCCATCTGGATGTTGTGGTATGGCTGGCTCTTTCGGTTACGAAAAAGAACATTTTGAATTGAGTAATAAAATTGGAGAGATGGTTTTATTTCCTACTATAAGACATGAAAAAGAAGAAACAATTATTGCTGCACCTGGAACAAGTTGTCGTAATCAGATAAAGGATGGCACAAAAAAAGTAGCATTACATCCAGTCGAAATTTTACTCGAAGCTATAAAGAGATAATTTTTTCGATAATTTATCTAAAAAAACATCATTGGTACCACAGCAACCACCAAGTATTTTTAAATTGAATTGTCGATGCAAAAATTCCATTTCATCAACCATAATGTTAAAATCTTCTTTTTGTAAGACGTTGCAATTATCTAATTCTTCAGGGCTTAAACTTGAAGCATTACTCTTTATACCTTTAAAACGTTTTAGCTCAGGCCTTTTTTTGTTAATGGGATGATTAAGCGCTAGTCTAAGGTTCGTAGGATGAATACAATTGGTCATATAGCAAAAAGGTTTTACCTCTAAATGTTCATCAATTATTCTAATAGCGTCGGCAATAGATGTACCATCCAATAGACAACCATTTTTTCGAAGCATGAAGCTAATAATGTAGGGTAAGTTAGTTGTAGACATGGCCTTTGCCATTCCTAAAGCTTCGTTAATTTCGGGCATAATGTTTGCAAATAGAAAATCGACATTTTCTCCTTTAAATTTTTGTGTTTGATCTAAATGAAATTCATAAGATTCCTTCATATTCATAATAGCTTTACCACTATAGGCATCACCTTTACATCCCAAAGAACCACCTATAAATATATTTTTTGAATATTCTTTATAACTAGATCTAATAGTATTAAGGAATTCACAAGCATCAGAAACCATATTTAGATGACCGAATTTAGATTTTTTTTGAATTTCTGTACTCATCCTTGTTGTAGGTGTCATAACAAGAATTGGCAAATCATAATCACTAGCTATATTTAAATATTGTCTGTAAAAAGATTCTAAAAGTTCTGGGTATTTATAGATTAATTCTGAAGATTCAAGTTGATTGTGGTCAATATTTAAAGAGAATTCACGTTTCATCCGTTCAAGAAAAGGTCCTCCAGTTAAAATAACTGGTGAAGCATTAAATATGGTTTCAAATTTTGTCAAACTCTTATTTATTTTTTATAATTTATTGAAGGTGTAAACCACATTCTCTATTAGTTAATACCTTGGTTACATCAAAATAAGTTTCATTTTTTGGCAAACTAAAGTCCTCTAAATAATTGTCTAATTCTTTATCAGTCCAATAATAAAAAGGGCTCACTTTTAATATCCCATCTTTACTATAACTTAATATATTTTTTGAGCTTCTGTATTCAGTTTGTCTTTTTCTTATATTGGTGAACCAAACATCTGGGTTATGTTCTTGAATAGCTCTTCTAAAAGGTTCTAATTTTACAATTTCTGTAAACTCATCAAGTTTTGGATTATTAATTGTTGATAAACCCATGGTAGCATCAGTTGAGGTTTTACTATTTAAAGGTTTATAGACATACATATTAAGTTCAAATTTATCAATTAAGTTAGTTGCATGTTGTAATGTTTCTTCGGTATTATAACCAGTATCACACCAAATAACATTAATTTTCTTGTCCTTATTAAAAAAGGCATTCAAAATAACTGCAGAATACTTACCAAAGCTAGTAGTAAGATATCTTTTTTTTGATAAAGAAAGTGCCCAATCAATAATTTCTTCAGGTTTTTTATTCTTTAATTTCTTGTTTAAATATTTTAAATTTAATGTTGTCATGTTTTGATATTATAAATAATAAGTAATTATTTCTTAAAAAAAAGTAAGTTTTATGAAAAGCTTGTTATCAATAAGCTGTCTAGATTCATAAAACTTACCTTCCTTATAATCTATTAATTCCAGTTTGGTTGAGGAGTAAGCCTTAAATATGGTTTTACTTCGGTATAACCTTTAGGAAATAATGAATGTATTTCTTCATTAGTTATAGATGGTACAATAACACAATCGTCTCCATTATTCCAATTGGCAGGCTAGAAAATTTTGATAAAAAAATCTAATCTGCATTTCTATAATATTAGTTAATCAATCTGACTAACCAAAATTTGAAATTGTTTAACCTAGACTTGCGTCTATGTATGCAATCTTATTTTCTGCTAATCGTCCAAGAGCCCAAACTCCAGAAGGAGCTGCTTCAATACCCGGAAGTGTACCTTTTACAAAGTCTTTATACACTATTTCTGGATCAACACCTTCTTTTTGACCTACAAATTGAGAGTATACCTTACGAGCCATATCACAAACAAAAAATTTCGCTCCTTTTTCTTGTAATCCCTTTATTCCCGCTAATCCTGGTATTGGAAAAACGCCTTCTTCTGGAGTATAATAAGGGTTTCGTAAAGCTGGTTTATTAGTAATTGGGTCATTAAATCCTAAAAACTCACCGAGATTGTATTTCTTAATCGTAGCATCATCCATTGCGAAAATCATTCCATGATGCCTTAAAACATTAAGTACTCCTAGATCACTTTCTGATGTTCCAGTTTCCTTATTAGTAATGTAATAAACATTGGACCACATAAGGCCCCAAGGGTTTACAGATGACATATCATATGCCAATGGGTGTGCGCTTTTACCTAATCTTTTTAAGATTGTATCTAACACTTCCCCATTACTTGATAAACTGTCTAAATTAATTGCCAGTTTATTAGATCCAACATGAGCTTGAATAGCTTGTGGTACCAGGGTTAACCCAGCAACAGCTACAGCTCCTGATGTAAGTTGACTAATAAATTTTCTTCTTGTGTTTTGATCATTTGTTTTCATAATATTTGATTTTAGTTGTTAATAATAAATTAGAATTTGATTATTTCTTTAAATACATTTTGTTTTCAGGCTTTATACCACAACAGATTACAAATTCACCAGGTATTTCGTATCCATTAGTTGTTTTATAGGGTTGAATAGATTTTATATACTCGTTTCTAGCTTCGCTTCTGGTTTTGGTATCAAATCTTGAATATGCCATTGCTACAGGTCCTCCTAAAAATGAAGCATCACATGCTTCTTCACTTGAAGAATAAATTAATTTCGTTTCAATTTTTTGAATGATGATATTTTCAAACCCAACGTTTTCAAATGGGTATTTAATTACTTCACTTTCACCTAGATTAAAGAACATAGGGCATACATCGGTATTCACTCTTTTATCCACAATGGGAAATATATCTGCCCAGCCACATTTTTTTCTGGATCCCCAAACAGCTGTAACTGCACGACCACCTGGCTTTAGAACTCTAAACATTTCAGATAAAGCGATCTCTGGCTCCGGGAAGTACATTAAGCCAAGGGCACAAGCTGCCAGATTAAAAGTATCATCTTTACAATTCAGATTTTCTGCATCCATTCTTTCAAAATTCACATTATTAATTTTAAAGGTTTTAGATACATCATTTCCAATATTTACCATTTCATCTGAAATATCTGTTGCCAATACGCTTCCGAAATTACCTGCTTTTTCAATCAATCTAAAAGATATCAATCCAGTGCCTGCAGCAATGTCGACAATCTTCTCGCCTGATTGAACATTAGAGGACTTCATCAAAAGGTCATGAGCTGGTTTTAATTGTGTCTGCCAACAATTTTCATAATATACTGCAGCTTTATCCCAACCATATCTTTGCACTCTTCTTTGTAAATTAGGGTTCATAATTTTATTTTTTATTTTTTGCAAATTCTACTTCACGTTTACAGGATTGAGATCTCCGGAAAACATCTAAATATGGGCTGTGTTTATCTGCTTTATCTAAAAATTTTTCGATTTCTAATGGTGATATTGGGCTTTTAATATATATTTGATATCGAATTTCTGAATAACCAGGAGGAGATTCTGAAGTAGCAAATAAACCACCATCATCATAATCTGCTTCTATTCTTATTTCTAGACTATCAATAATGATGTCTAGTTTTGATGCCCACATCATATATCCGGTTGCTAAACAGCTGCCAAGAGCAGCACGCCCTAAAACGCCAGGCGTTGGTGCACTTCCATCGCCTCCAAGTTGTTCTGGCATATCTGTTTTAAGTTCCCATTTCCCTTCTTTAATCTCGCATGTTAAACCATCAATAATACGGATAATAGATACTCCAGTTCCAAATCCTAATGTCGGCCTTAGTGTTAGTGCCTTTTCATTTCTTTCGAATCTATTTTTAATTACTTTTTGTGCTTCCATTTTTTTAAGTTTTACTTTACTATTTCTACTGAAACAGGAGTAGGGTTGGTTAGCATATCTAACACAGGAGAATATTTTACTAAATTTTCTAATTGCTCTGCCGAGGCGTCAGATTTTACTTTAAATTTTATTTTAATGCCATCAAACCCTTTTCTTACTTCAGAATCTAATCCTAAGAAGCCATGAAAATCGACTCCACCTTCCAAAGTAGATGACATGCCTTGAATATCGATGCCATTTGCAGCAGCATGATATGTTATAGCAGCTGTTAAACAAGAACCTAAGGCGTGAAGGATTACCTCTTGAGGTGTGGCAGCATGGTTATTTCCTAATAATACATTTGGTTGATCACATTCCATAGTGAAAATTTCTTGACGAGATTTGTCTTCGGTACCAATACCATAAAAACCTTTAATACTAGAAACGCAATGTCCACCATCAATCCAGTTGTTATTTGCTCTGAATTCGAATTTTGCTAATTCTGAATTTTCTTGAACTGCTCCAATAGTTTCTACTAATTGATCTACATTTACTCCGTTTTTAATATTTGCTGCCATACTCATTTTGTATAATTTCAAATTGTTATTAATTTTTGATTGGTTGATATAAAGCCATTGGCGTGCCAAACAATATAAATAGTTGATACACAATTTAATAAACTCATTTTTGAATAAAATATATATTACGATATTTCGTTAAGTAACGATATGTCGTTCATAAAATTATGAAATTTCGTTTGTTTTGGAAGTGACGATAAGTTTTGCCGCTCCAATTAATTGGTCTATTGCAAATTATTTCGAGAAGTTTATCTAAGTATAATTTTATTGTTTAAACTGGGCGTTCAATACCTAAAGCTTTTATTCTTGATGCGAGAGTAGTAGAAGGAAGTTTTAATAACTCAGCTGCACCTTGTTTCCCAGATATTTTCCACTTAGTTTGCCTAAGTGCTCTTAAAATATTTTCTTTTTCTAAAGCAATGAGTTCTTTTGTTGTAAGAATTTTTTCTGAGATCGATTCGGGATTAGCATATTGTGTATTTGAATCACTTGGAATAATAGATTCCCAATTTATATTTCCGTTTTGTGATACTATGATTGCGCGCTCAATTAAATTTTGAAGTTCACGAACATTTCCAGGCCAATGGTAAGAAGATAATAATGATTTGTCTATTTCAGTTAGATCAATTATTTGTTTGTTAAGTTTCTTAGAGAATTGTTGTATCATTTCTTGAGCGATCAAACAAATATCATTGCCTCTATCCCGAAGAGGAGGAACTTCAATAGGAAATACATTTAAGCGATAGTATAAATCTTCACGAAATTTACCTTCATTAGAAAATTCTAAAAGATTTCTATGTGTAGCGGCAATGATTCTAACATCTACCTTAATGGTTTTTGAACTACCTACAGGATCGAACTCACCTTCTTGAACAATTCTCAATAATTTTGGTTGTAGCTCTAATGGTAGCTCCCCAATTTCATCTAAAAAAATTGTACCCTTGTCAGCCAATAAAAAGCGTCCTTTTCTACTTGTTGTAGCACCTGTAAACGCACCTTTTTCATGACCAAACAATTCACTTTCAATCAGGTTCACAGGAATGGCACCACAATTTATTCTAATTAATGTCTTATCGTTTCTATTACTTTCTTTATGAATAGCTCTTGCAACCAATTCCTTACCTGTACCTGTTTCTCCAGTTATTAAAACCGTTGCATCAGTTTTTGCCACTTGATGAATAAGGTTCAATATATTTTTCATGCTTTGGTTTTCAGCAATAATGCCATAGCTACTTGTTAGTTCATGAATCTCTTCTTCAAGATATTGGGTGCGTTTGGTAAGTAAATTTATTTTGTCTTCAGCCAATAAACGCTCCTCAATATTTCTAAGGATAAGTGTATAAAAGGTTTCATTATCATTTCCATATCTACTAATTGTACCTTCATTTAAGCTTTCAGTTTCATTAGAACCAATTACTTTAACAATATCTGGCAAGTAATTATTAATTGATTTTTTATTTCCTTCTAAACCAGATTGAACTAAAGACTCAATAAGATTAGAACTAGCCTCATCTAAGAAAAACAACACATTGCGCTGTATTGTATCATTATTTTCTAAGAGAGAGTCTGCAGATGGGTTAGTGAGCACTATTTTAAAATTGCTATCAAACATAATAATAGCATCCATGGCTCCATTGATTAAACCGCTCATTTTAGAACTCGCCAATTCTAATTCCCTTTTTGATGTAGCCATATTTTCTTGAATAGTGTCAAGCTCACGATGACGTTTAATCATTTCAGCTAGAATACCTTGAGAAAATCCACTATCTGAAGACATTAAATCTAAAAAATGCTGACGCACAATTTTTAAAACTTTAGTCGGTTCAATAGCAGTCACTGAAGCTGATCGTTCTTGATTATCTATTAAAGCATATTCACCAAAACACATGCCTTTATTTAAAGTTCCATAGATGTGGTTATTATCATGTACTTTTACTTTGCCTTCAATAATAACATACATAGCAATACCAATATCGTCCTTTTTAAAAATGGACGTATTCTTTCTATAAAATTCAATATCTAAATCTTGACATAGATGTTTTAAGGAGTCTTTAGATACTTCGGAAAAAAAAGAAACATTAGAAAGAAATTTGGCAATATCTTGTACTTCAGTATTTTTCATCTCATAATTTATTCTTTGAAATAGAATAGCTAAATATATAAATATTTGATATTATAATTATATATTAAGTAATTATAATACTGCAAAATAATTTAATTAATTTCCCTAATTTAGTAAACTTTATCATAACTAATAATTGTTGATGACACAAAGCAGACAACTTGCCGCTATTATGTTTACTGATATAGAAGGCTATACAGCTTTAATGCAGTATGATGAAAAAAATGCCGTTATCATAAGAAATAGACATCGGGATACTTTTGAAATTACTACTGATGCATTTAATGGTAAAATAATTCAATATTTTGGTGACGGAACATTAAGTGTATTTAAAAGCACAGTTGAAGCAGTAGATTGCGCTATCGAAATGCAACAAGCGTTTTTACAAGAACCTTCAATACCAGTAAGAATTGGTATTCATGTTGGAGATATTATGTATTCTAAAGACGATATTATTGGAGATGCTGTAAATGTAGCTTCCCGAATTGAATCTTGTGCTGTTCCAGGAAGCATATTAATTTCTGATAAAGTCCATGATCAAATAAGAAGTCATCGCCATATCGAATCTAAATTTTTAGATGCATATGAATTTAAAAATGTAGATGGTGCAATGCCATTATTTGCAATTTCAAATAATGGTCTTGTTGTTCCGAAACCAGAAGATGTTAAAGGGAAATTAAAAGCGCAATCAAAAGTTAATAGTAAAAGTGTTTCTAAAAAGAAAGCATTTATGATTGCATCAATTGTTTTTGTAGTCCTGTTGTCTGTTATAATATCTTTGCAGTATTTTTTTAAAAAGAATACACTTCCTGATGATTATTCTATAGCTGTTTTACCATTTGATAATTTAAGTACAGATGATGATGCCGAAATATTTAGAGATGGGATGACCGAGGAAATATTAACACATTTATCTAAGGTTAAAGAGTTACATGTTATTTCAAGAACATCTGTAATGCAATATAAAAACACTAGCAAAACTATTCCTGAAATAGCAAAAGAACTTGGTGTTTCTTATATTTTAGAAGGGAGTATTAGAAAGTATGGAGACAAAGTAAGAGTCACAGCACAGTTAATTGCGGCAGATGGCGACCAGCATATTTGGGCAGAAAATTATGACAAAACAATTAAAGATATTTTTAGTATACAATCAGAAGTTTCTCAAGAAATTGTAGACGCTTTAGAACTCAATTTATCGTTTGAAGAACAAGAAGGACTGTCAATTGTGCCAACTGAAAATATTGAAGCTTATAAGTTATTCTTAATAGGAAGAAAGGAAGCCGATAAGCGTAATAAGGAGAGTTTAGCTACAAGTATTAGCCTGTATCAAGAAGCCATAAAATTAGACTCAAATTATGCCGAAGCTTATGCAGAAATTGCTAATTCTATATATTTAGAAACCTATTATTCTGGAAGAGATCCTGTTGAAGCTTCAGAATTGGCAAACGACTACCTTGATAAGGCTGAGGCTATTAGCAAAAAGGTATCAAGAATATATTCTGTTAGAGGACTGATTTATAATATTGAAGGCAAACATGCTGAAGCTGACAAAGCATTTCAAAAGGCTATTAAACTATCTCCTAATGATTTAACAGCAAGGCATCAGTATTCAACTTTCTATTATTATACACAACAATATGAGAAGCAATTAGAGCAGGCGGAAATTGCTTATAAGTTAGATCCTATGTCCTTTGCAATTGCTAACAGTTACTTTACAGCCTTAACCGTAAATTACAAGTATGATGAAGCAGAAAGGTTAATGAAAAAATTAGAAGCCAATGATCAGGACAATAATAAATTTGTGATTAACAGATCATTTTTTAGATTATATATAGAAAAAAAAGATTATCAAGCTGCGATTGTTCCATTAAAAAAAATGGTTGATGAGCAACCAATTTTTAATCGGTTTTTAGGATTTTGTTATGGTAAAATCGGTGATACGATCAATGCATATAATGCTATAAATGTAATACGCAATAGTACTGGTGTTATTGAAAATGAACTTAATCACCAAATCGCTATTGTTTTTGCTGGTTTAATGAATGCTGATAGTGTGTTGTACCATTTAGACACTATTAGGAATAAACAAACAAGAATGTTAA
Source organism: Flavobacteriaceae bacterium (assembly GCA_965250265.1). GTDB lineage: Bacteria > Bacteroidota > Bacteroidia > Flavobacteriales > Flavobacteriaceae > PRS1. Next base: position 82,292 of record CBDFNO010000012.1, read on the forward strand.
AACGTGAACGTACAGATTTTTTTGGATTTCTTGAAGAAGACCCTCGTTTTAAGGAGCTCTTAAAATCTCACGGAATTATCACTAGTAATTAATTTAACACTATAACTAATATTACTTGATATTTAGTAGTCATATATTACTTTTGTATGACAAAATATAAAGAAGTATAAATGACTTTAATAGAAATTTTCGGATACATTGGTGCCTTAATAATAGGCGTTTCTTTAGGGTTAATTGGTGGAGGTGGTTCTATTCTAGCAGTTCCAGTTTTGGCATATTTATTTTCTGTTGAAGAAAAAGCAGCTACGGCATATTCTTTATTTATTGTAGGCTCTAGTGCTTTAGTTGGAGGAATTAAACAACACTTTAAAGGTTATGTAGATTGGCAAACAGCAATCGTTTTTGGAATTCCGGCAATAATAGGTGTTACTGTTGTGAGATATTTTGTAGTTCCAGTGTTACCAGACGTTTTATTCTCTATCAATAGTTTTGAATTTACCCGTCGTATGGGAATGTTTGGATTGTTTGCAATTTTAATGATACCAGCTGCTTTCTATATGTTAAAAGAAAGAAAAATCAGTTCACAAAACCAAATTAAAGATGTAAAGTATAATTACTCTTTAATATTAATGGAAGGACTGTCAGTTGGTGCAATAACTGGATTAATTGGTGCTGGAGGCGGATTTTTAATTATTCCTGCTTTGGTAATTTTAGCAAATGTTGAGATGAAAGTTGCTGTTGGCACCTCTTTAATTATAATTGCTGTTAAGTCTTTAATGGGATTCTTTTTAGGAGATGTTTTTACAATGGATATTGATTGGCAATTTTTAATTATTTTTACATTGCTTTCGTTTGTTGGAATTTTTATTGGAAGCTATCTTAGTAACTTTATAAATGGGCAAAAGCTTAAAAAAGGATTTGGATATTTTATAATTGTTATGGCAATATTTATTTTTTATATGGAGTTTTTTATATAAATAGAATTTTAAATATGCAATAGCAGTTAAATGTAGCTTATGATTTTGTACTTAATAAAAAACAATAATATCTTTGCGTTTTAAAATAATAATATGAAAATAGAGCAAATATATACAGGGTGTTTAGCACATGCTGCTTATTACATTGAAAGTGGTAGTGAAGCAGCAATTATAGACCCTTTAAGAGAAGTACAACCTTATATTGATCGTGCAAAAAAAGATAATGCAAAAATAAAATACATTTTCGAAACCCATTTCCATGCCGATTTTGTAAGTGGACACTTAGATTTGCAAAAAAAGACAGGAGCTAAAATTGTATTTGGACCAACAGCTAATCCAGATTATAAAGCATTAATTGCAGAAGATAACCAAATATTTTCGATAGGAAATTATAAAATAAAAGTTATCCATACGCCTGGACATACTATGGAAAGTACTACCTATTTGCTTATAGATGAAAATGATGAAGAACATGGTATAATTACTGGAGATACATTATTTATTGGAGATGTTGGTAGACCAGATTTAGCACAACATGTAGTATCTGAACTTACTCAAGAGTTACTCGCAGGACATTTATACGACTCATTACGTAATAAAATTATGCCTTTAAGTGATGATTTAATAGTGTATCCAAATCATGGAGCTGGTTCGGCTTGTGGTAAAAATATGAGTAAAGAAACTACAGATACTTTAGGTCATCAAAAACAGGTAAATTATGCTTTACGTGAAGATATGACTAAAGAGGAATTTATTAAAGAACTATTAACTGGATTAACTGCTCCACCTGCTTATTTTCCGCAAAATGTATTATTGAATATTAGAGGATATGAGAGTTTAGATAACATTATTGAGAAAGCTCAAAAACCTTTAACTCCTGCCGCTTTTGAAGTCGCAGCAAATGAAACAGAAGCCATTGTTTTAGATGTTCGGCACCAAGATTATTTTGTTAAGGGTCATATACCTCGTTCTATATTTATTGGCATTGATGGTGATTTTGCTCCTTGGGTTGGTGCCTTAATTGCGGATGTAAAACAACCTATTTTGTTAGTGACTCCTGATGGACGCGAAGAAGAAGTTATTACGAGGCTTTCAAGAGTTGGTTTCGATAATACTCTAGGTTATTTAGAAGGTGGTTTTGAAGCTTGGAAAAAAGCAGCAAAAGAATACGATACAATAACATCAATTACTGCCAAAACTTTTAAGGACCATCTAGATAAAGAAAAATTGACTGTATTCGATGTTCGTAAAGAAAGCGAATATCATTCAGAACGTGTTCTAAATGCAAATAATACTCCATTAGTTACAATAAATAAGCATTTTACAGAATTTCCTTCAGAAGGCGATTTTTATCTATATTGCGCCGGTGGATATCGTTCGGTAATTGCTTCATCTATTTTAAAAAGTAGAGGTATTCATAATATAATTGATATTAAAGGAGGTTTTGTAGCAATTAAAGAAGAAGGAAAATATGTTACAGATTACGTATGTCCGACCACAATATAAAATAATAGTTTAGATGAATAACATTTCAAAAACAGAATGGAAAGAATTAATAGCAGAAGATGAAAATGCTGTTATCCTTGATGTAAGGGCTCCTCAAGAATGGAAGGAAGGCATTATAGATAATGCTCTTATGATAAATATTCGTGAGCCCCATTCTTTTATGAGTTCTATTGAAGAATTAGAAAAAGACAAAAATTACTATGTGTACTGCAGAAGTGGTGTGCGAAGTGTTCAAGCTTGCAAAGTTCTAGAAAGTATTGGAATTAAAACCACTTATAATCTATTAGGTGGAATTCTAGAATGGAATAATTAACTTAAAATATATTTAAATGAAAAAATTTTTAATACTCATGCTTTCTTTAAGCACATTATTTGGTTGTAAATCAGAGCCTAAAAAGATTGTGAAAATAGTAAGTGTTGCTGATTTCAGTGAAGGTTTATCTATAGATGATGTTCAACTTGTTGATGTTAGAACAGCTGAAGAATATCAAGAAGGACATATTGAAAATGCACAGCTCATAGATGTTAAATCAGAAGATTTTCACGATAAAATTCAAGAATTGGATAAGGATAAACCTGTGTATCTCTACTGTAGAAGTGGAAAAAGAAGTGGAAAAGCTTCAAAGATAATGTTGGAATTGGGTTTTAAAGAAATTGTGGATCTAAAGGGAGGTTACATAGCCTGGAGCAAACAAGTAGAATAATACTTCAAGTGTTTTTTCTTATTAATAAAAAAGTATTTATATGGAATGGATATTAGATCCTTGGCCTTGGTACATATCGGGACCTCTAATTGCGTTAATTATGTTTCTTTTACTAATGGTTGGAAAGAAATTTGGGATGTCTTCTAATCTTGAAACGTTTTGTGCAATTTGTGGTGCAGATAAGGTCAGTGATCTTTTTAAGTTTGATTGGAAAGCGCATCGTTGGAACCTTATTGTCGTTTTAGGAGCCATAATAGGTGGTTATATTGGGTCACATTATTTGTCTAATGAAACTGTTGTAGCTATAAACCCAGAAGTAATAGATAACCTTCAATCTTTGGGATTTGAAAGTGCTGGAAAAGCATATTTACCAACCGAGTTGTTTGATATGAGTGCTTTATCAAACCTTAAAAGCCTTACAATTTTAATTGTTGGTGGTTTTTTAGTTGGATTTGGAGCGCGTTATGCAGGTGGATGTACTTCTGGACATGCAATTTCCGGGTTAAGTAATTTACAACTTCCTTCATTAATTTCTGTAATAGGGTTTTTTATAGGAGGATTATTTATGATTCATGTTTTATTCCCATTAATTTTTTAAGCTATGAGAAGTATTGTTTATTTATTAATCGGAATTTTCTTCGGAATTATAATGTTTAAATCGGAAGCAGCTTCATGGTTTCGTATTTACGAAATGTTTCAATTTAAAGCATTTCATATGTATGGCATAATTGGTTCTGCTTTAGGTTTAGGTATTATCATTGTACAAATAATAAAGCGCTATAGAATAAAATCGTTTTATGGCGAACAAATTGTTATTCTTCCTAAAGATAAAAGTATTAGTCGCTACATTATTGGAGGTATTATTTTTGGCTTAGGTTGGGCTTTAGTGGGAGCATGCCCTGGACCAATGTTTACTTTAGTTGGTGCAGGTTATATTCCAATTTTAGTTGTTATTGTTTCAGCACTACTAGGAACCTTTGTTTATGGAGTATTACGACATAAATTGCCACATTAATAAACTATTAAAATTATTTTGAATTAAATTTGTAACGTTTTCATTTTATGAACGTCAAATAAGTATCAACCAATAAAATTAACCATGAGACAGGATAGACAACTTATTGTATTAACACATTTAAGCCAATTAGTGACATTAGTTGTTGGTTTTGGAAGTCTAATTTTGCCGTTAATTCTTTGGATGACAAACAAAGAAAAGGTTTATGCAATGAATGAGCACGGAAAAAACATCCTAAACTTTCAAATAAGTTTAATAATATATTCAATAGTTTGTATTCCATTAATTCTCTTACTGGGATTAGGGCTTATAGGCTTAATCATTTTAGCAATAATATCAATAATTTTCCCCATTATAAATGCTATAAAAGCGAGTAATGGAGAAGTTCCAAAATACCCTTTATCTCTTAATATTATTAGTTAGTTAGTTATTTGATTTTTTGAGATAAACAAAAAAGGCTCACAATTGTGAGCCTTTTTCTTTTGTTATTTTAACCTTCGTTTTTTCATTCTTAACAGCTGTCAGATCCTTTATTTAGATTCCGTTTTATGATTTGAATTACAAGAACAAACTATAATTATTAAAAAAAATTGTAATGTGTTTCACAGTTTATTCTTCTTACTGCCAACGTTTGGTGTAAGGAAAGTTGCGTGATTAAGCAACTAACTTAAAAAAATGGAACGAACCAGAGGAAAATCCGTAGGATTTTCCGAGTAGACTAGAACCAAGCAATTATTTTTACACGTTGTTACCACACGTTTTTATTTTCCGTATTTGCGTTTGTAATATTCAGAGCTTTCAATAATAAATTCTGAATGTACATCGTTATGTTTTCTGTTTTCTTTTTTGATTAATTTTTTATCTTTAAAATAATAGTCAATATCACTAATAGTGTCAGTTCTTTCTTTATTAAATAATATTAAATTCGAAAAGACAAGTATGTTGTCTTGATAGTAAAACTTGTAATTCGCAGGTTTGTGATGTGATTCATTATCATTAGCTATAATTCGGCATATTATTCCGTCATCGTCAGTCAGAACAGAAACATTGACACCTCCAGTTAAATCGTGTTCAGAGCTTTCTTCAATCGTATATTCAGTTATTAGTTCAGTCAAACCATTTTGTTTGTCAATTTTCTTTATATATCTGTTGATTTTTGATGCAGAAGAAGTAATTCCGCAAGAAAACAGGAAACTAAATATTAATGCTATGACGATTGTTTTTCTCAAATGTGTTTCATCGTGATTGTGTATGGTTTCGTTGCGTATTTCAGCAACTAAATTAGCAAATACAAACCAAATAGAAAATCCGCGAGGATTTTCGTAAGTATGCCAGTACTAGCAATGAATTATACACGGTGTTGTAATGCGTTTTTTATTTCCGTTTATTCTTTCTTTTTAAATTTCTGTCTAAAATTTGAAATATTAAATCCACCAGAATCATAATCTCTAATTATTAGTTCGGTATTGGTCAACTTTTCGATAATATAATTCCGATTTCCTAAGTTAAGAATTGAGTCATTTCTTTGGTATTTAAATTTCAATCCACCAATCGATTCCGTTCCAGAAAAATCAGAATTAAGTTTAATTATAAGTCCATCGCAGGAATATTCAAACTCCTTTCCACTAAATGCATCAGTGCTTTTTGTTGTTCCGTCTTCAAGTTCTTTGTGATAACATTCCCATTCTCCAATTAATTCGTTAGAGTTTGTTTGAAAATTTAAAAACTCAACATCAGTTCGGACATTTTTTCTCCAACTCTTACCATATTTTTTGTCCATTAGTTCAAACATCTGCTGATTATATATTTTTACACATTCATATATTGGCGGAGTGCAACCAAAGTCGTAATATTCAATTCCGTATTTTTTCTCAAATTTATTGTCTGCTGGTGAATTCGCTATTGACGCAATTGAACCGACCAATAATAATTTTGCCTTTCCATTTTTCCAATCCACTTCAGCTTGTTTTTCACTGAATTCACAACTTGCATCTAAAGTCAGAGTTGTTTTTGTAATTCTGTTGTCGGTTTTTACATCATAAATTTTATCAGCATAACCGAAAGCTGAAACTTTTAGTTTATAAACCTTATTTGGTTCCAAATCCACAAATTTGAAAAAGCCTAAACTATCAGCCATTTCCATTCGTTCCAACACAGGTTTTTTAATGTTCGTTATTTCGATGTAGACATCTGTAATTGGTCTTAAATCTGTTATAGATGATTTCACAAAACCATTGATTTCAGATTGCCCGAAAGTTATTTGGCAAACTAAAATTAAAGTCAGTTTGATTAATATTTCTTTTATGTTCCTCAATTTCTTCAAATGCTTTACAACGGTCTTGTGTATGAAAAGTAGCGTGTAAAAAGACGCTAACTTTTCGGATAAACACAGAGTGGAATTTTTATATTTTGTTTTTAACTTATCAATTTTAAAAGCCAAATTTAAAAATTTGGCGGACTTTGCAAATACGCACAAACCTCTCAATTTAGTACTTATTAGCTATGTTTTATACACGTTGTTACCCAACGTTTTTTATTCCAATTTTGCTTTCAATCCAATCGTGGAAATATATTACTAATCCAATAATGAGATGAAAACTAATTAATATTTGTCCAAGTAATTCTGTCGAACCTTTTGAATACATTCCAAATAGTCCTGTAACAATATGGTAAGCTGTCAATAAGAAAAGTCCAACATTGGATTTACTACTCAAAACCCAAAAGATTAGTATTAGTTGAATTGTTAATCGACCGATTTGAGTCGTTAGTCTTTCTCCTCCGATTTTATTGTAAACTAAAATCATTAAAATGAGTTCAACTATGATTGTTAAAATTATAGCAGAGATTAAAACAGGTCTTTGTTTCATTCCGATTTCAGTTTTTTAATTAATCCAGTCAAACACTTTTCAAATTCCGCTTGTTCTACAATTAACGAATTTTCGTTTTCAGTATCAAAATCAGTTATGGTTTCATAATATTCAGTCGGATTAATTGGGTCAACACTCCAACCTTCTCGTCTTGAAAATCCGTAAGTCAAAATCAGTTCGTTTTTCTTTTCCACTTTTAAACAACCAGTATATTGGTCTGAAAAATCAATTGGCAAATAAATAATTTGTCCATTTTCCAATTCCGCTTGTTTTTTATTCCACGAAGCGATTAATTCAGCCACAGCATTTTTGATTTCCTTTATTCCACTTTTCGGTTCAATCGCTAAATCAAAATAATATGTGTCAAATTTTTGTTGGCTTATTAATTTAGAGATTTCAAACACCAAATCTTCGTGACCACCTTTGTCATTTTCTATAATTTCGATGTTTATCAGGTTTTTCATCAAATGTTGGGTAACGTACGGATATAACTACTGGTGGTTATATCTCTATTATATATACACCTACAAATCTAACGGATTTTTAATAGAGTTTTAAATTATTAAAGTTCTTCATTAAAAATTGAGTAGCGAGCTTTATATTAAACCAAAAAACCACAGCTAAAAGCCGTGGTGTAAAAATTCTTATTTTATAAGGACAGATTAGTTATTCAACATCACAGGCATTACCAACATAGTTATTTGTTCACCTTCGTCCAATCCATCTATTGGTGTTAAAATTCCAGCTCTGTTAGGCAAGCTCATTTCCAGTTGCACATCACTAGCATTTAAATTGCTAAGCATTTCACTTAAAAAACGAGAGTTAAAACCAATTTGCATATCATCACCTTGATAATCGCAAGTTAAACGTTCTTCAGCTTTATTACTATAATCAATATCTTCAGCAGAAACATTTAACTCGGCACCTGCAATTTTTAATCGTATTTGATGCGTTGTTTTGTTAGAGAAAATGCTAACACGACGTACAGAATTTAAAAATTGAGTTCTGTCTATTACTAATTTATTTGGATTTTCTTTTGGTATTACTGCTTCGTAATTAGGGTATTTGCCATCTATTAAACGACAAATAAGTACAGAGTTATCAAAAGTAAATTTTGCATTCGTATCATTATATTCTATAGTAACAGTATCTTCTATTCCTGTTAAAATCCCTTTTAAAAGATTAAGTGGTTTTTTCGGCATTATAAATTCTGCAGTTTCACTTGCCGATACATCTTCACGTGTATATTTAACTAGTTTATGAGCATCAGTAGCAACAAAAGTTAAATTTTCTGTAGAAAACTGAAAAAACACACCACTCATTACAGGACGTAAATCATCATTGCCAGCAGCAAAAATCGTTTTGCTGATTGCAGAAGCTAAAACGGTTCCAGATAAGGTTGTAGAAGTAGGATTTTCTAACGCTACAGCTTTAGGAAATTCTTCACCATTTGCATAAGCTAATGCATATTTTCCATGATTAGAACTTATTTCTACAGTATTATTATCTTCGATAGTAAATGTTAAAGGTTGCTCAGGAAACGTTTTTAAAATATCTAATAATAATTTAGCAGGAATAGCGACGCTACCTTTACTGTCACTTTCTACATCAATAGTAGAAGACATGGTAGTTTCTAAATCACTTGCGGATATTGTAAGATTAGAATTATCTAATTCGAATAAAAAATTATCTAAAATTGGTAAAGTATTTGAGTTGTTAATAACACCTCCTAACACTTGTAATTGCTTAAGTAAATAGGTACTTGATACTATAAATTTCATTTGTATCTAAAGAATTTATGTTCTAAAATATATTATTACAAATATATCTTTTTGAAGTTAATATATGAAACTAATTTATTAACATTTATGCGACTTATATTTTACCACATAAATTATCTAATAGTAATTCATGATTAATTAAGAGAAACTAATTTATCTACACTCCAAGCTTCTGGTTTAGCATTAAACAAAAGCTTAGTTTTTGCCCATACTTTTGTAAATAATGTAGAATGTCTATAATTTTCTAAGTCTGTTTCAGTTTCCCAATAACTATACGTAAAAAACACATTTGTGTTTTGTTTATCTCTATATAATTCTAAAAATTTACAACCTTTAAAATGTCGTATCTGTTCTTTTTTTGAATCAAAATATGTTAGAAACTCATTTATATATGTTTCATTAAAACTCATTTTAACAATGCGGACAATCATATTAATCTTTTAAAAAGTTTATAGTCACAGTATCTCTCATATTCAATCCCATTAAAGTAGAAGCACTGCCAACGGTTGCACTATTACTTTTATAGATAGCTATTTCCATATAGTCTGAAGAATTAAATACAGCTAAACCACGACCTTCATCATTGCGTTTGTCTTCTGGAATATCAAAATTTACAATATCACTGTACTTGTCGTGAATTTTCTTGAATTTGTATCCTCTGGCATAGACCTCAAAAGATCTTCCTTTTTGAATAGTTTCAAAAAAAGCTCGCTTAATATTAGTAACAACATTTCCATAATTGTCAATATAAATCACATTTCCTATAATTTGATTTTTTTCATCATTAACAAAAGGAATAATATTCTTTATAGGTTTAATGTTTTCAATTAATTTCCCTATAACCTCAAGGGTACCACCTCTTGCTATATGGCATGCCACTTTTACAAAGACATCTAAAACTGGAAAACTGGTTTCAATTTTTTCATGAATATTAATTTCCACAATTTTTTCTGGTGCTATTTCTGCACAAACCATACTCATGATACCATTGTTAGCACACAAAAAATAATGATCATCTAATTTTATGGCAATATGTTTATTCTCGGCGTTAATCTCAGCGTCTATCCCAATTATATGTATGGTTCCTTTAGGGAAACTACTGTAGGCATTTTGTATAATATATGCAGCTTCTGGAATACTAAATGGTGAAACAGAATGTGATACATCAACAATCCTAACATCAGGAAGCTCATTATAAATGGCGCCTTTTACGGCACCAGCAAAATGATCTTTCTCTCCAAAATCTGTTGTTAATGTAATAATCGCCATGTGCAAAATTGTTGCTATATTTTTAGTGACACTTGATGTAAAATTATGTACTTTTGAGTTTTACAAACCTACATAATTTTTTTCGTTCTATTTTTTAGATATTGACATAAAAAAAATTAAATGTAGGTACATGAAGACCTATTAGAAATAATAAAAACTATCACATTTGAACGAACTTATTATCGAGCTTGAAGAGATGAGTCCAAAAGAGTTTTTTGGAACCCAAAATGCCAATATTGAATTACTAAAAAAGTACTTCCCAAAACTTAAAATTGTTGCAAGAGGAAATAAGGTTAAAGCCTTTGGTGACGAAGAATTATTAGAAGAATTCGATCATCGATTAACAATACTAATGAATCATTTTGTGAAATATAATAAAATAGATGAAAATGTTATTGAACGTGTTTTATCTAGCCAGAGTAGTGAAGATTATAATACATCATCAAAAAGTGAAAAAATATTAGTTCATGGTGTTAGTGGTAAACAGATTAAAGCTCAAACTGCAAATCAGCGTAAGTTGGTAGAAAGTATGGGTAAAAATGATATGGTTTTTGCCATTGGTCCGGCAGGAACAGGTAAAACCTATACTGGAGTAGCATTGGCAGTACAAGCACTTAAAAATAAAGAGGTACGACGTATTGTTTTAACACGTCCTGCAGTGGAAGCAGGTGAAAATCTTGGATTTTTACCAGGAGATTTAAAAGAAAAATTGGATCCATATATGCAACCCTTGTATGATGCTTTGCGTGATATGATTCCGACTGAAAAATTAGATAACTATATTGGAAAAGGAATTATTCAAATAGCACCTTTGGCATTTATGCGTGGGCGAACTTTAGATGACGCCTTTGTAATTCTTGACGAAGGACAAAACACAACGCATAATCAAATGAAAATGTTTTTAACCAGAATGGGAAAAAACGCAAAATTTATGGTCACTGGAGATCCAGGACAAATTGATTTACCACGACGTACAATTTCAGGGATTAAAGAAGCCTTATTGGTTTTAAAAAATGTAGAAGGTGTTGGTGTTATATATTTTGATGAAAATGATGTAGTACGTCATAAATTGGTTAAAAAGATTATTGCTGCTTATAAGGGTATTGAGAATAGAGGATAGAATGAGCAATACAATAACAGATACTAACTGCAATTTCCCAAATCAAAAAAGTGTTTACAAAGGTAAAGTTAGAGAAGTTTATAATATAAACGATGAATTTCTAGTCATGGTTGCTACTGATAGATTATCTGCCTTTGATGTAGTGATGCCAAAGGGTATTCCGTATAAAGGACAAATATTAAATCAGATTGCTACCAAAATGATGAAGGCTACCGAAAATTTAGTGCCTAACTGGCTTATTTCAACTCCAGACCCTAATGTAGCTATTGGTCATTTATGCCAACCTTTCAAAGTGGAAATGGTAATTAGAGGTTATATGTCAGGTCATGCTGCTCGTGAATATAAAGCTGGAAAACGATTGCTTTGCGGTATACCAATGCCAGAAGGTATGCAAGAAAATGACAAGTTTCCTGAGCCAATTATTACGCCAGCAACAAAAGCAGAAAAGGGAGATCATGACGAAGATATATCTCGTGAAGACATTTTAAAAAGAGGAATAGTTACCGAAGAAGATTATATAATATTAGAAGATTATACGCGCAAACTATTTCAACGTGGAACTGAAATTGCAGCTTCTCGTGGTTTAATTCTTGTTGATACTAAATACGAATTTGGTAAAACTAAAGATGGCAAAATAGTCTTGATTGATGAAATTCACACACCAGATTCCTCTCGTTATTTTTATGCTGAAGGTTATCAAGAGCGACAAGATAATAACGAGACGCAAAAACAACTGTCTAAAGAGTTTGTACGTCAATGGTTAATTACCAACAACTTTCAAGGTTTAGAGGGACAAACAGTACCTTTTATGAGCGATGACTATATTGAAACGGTTAGCAATCGCTATATTGAACTTTACGAAAACATTACTGGAGAAGCATTTGTAAAAGCAGATGTGTCAAAGATACAAGAGCGTATAGAAGCTAATGTTTTGGAGTATTTGAAGTGAAGATTTAGTAGCCTATACTATTGGGAGCTATTACAGATAGCACTTTGTTATCTTCAGTTATTTTTTTTAATCAGTTGTAGAAAACAATCAGCGGGTTGTTCGGCAATAAAGTCCGTTAAAACTTTCAAGCCCAAATAATGATCTGAGAATTTTGGGTCTGGTCTGGTATAATTAAAATTTATATGCCTCCAAAATGTCATTGACGCCCCAGCATAAACTGTAAATGCCTGCAATGCATTTATTTCTATATCCAATAATTCAATTTCCTGTGAATAGCCTTTTAAAATGCACCTCACTTTATCCATATTGACGGCAGTTTCTTCACTACAAACGCCAATAATTATCATTCCAATATCATAGATCCGATAATAGTAGGCTGCTTCTTCAAAATCCATTATCACAGCCGAGCTTTTATCTTCACTAATAATAACATTATTATAGAAAACATCACCATGAATGAGCGCTTTAGGTAAATTAGTAGTGAAGTACGGCGACACATAAGCGAGCTTTTCCTTTAACCAAATATCAAATGAAGAATTTGCTGCATATTTCTCCACATTCGCAAAATGCTCCTTTCCATATAACAATTGTTTCGATAGATATTCGGGAGCCTCTATTTTATGAAGTTTACCCAATTCTTTTCCAATTAATTCGATCAAACGAGGTGATAAATCTTTTATAATTTTTCCATCAATAAATTTTTTAACCATGATGGGTTTGCCCTTCCAAAGCGTAACAGGCTCGTTATTGGCGTTGCGAATAATCTTTGAAGTCTCGAATTGGTTGTTTTCCAGATGCTCTAATAGCTGTGCCAATTCTCTTGCATTTTTTTCTAGTTTTTGCTCACAAATGGTTAGTACATATTTGATCTCTTCCGTATTTATTAAATAGTTGGTATTTTCTGAACCACCACTTAACACACTAAAAGACTCCATATTATTTATGGAAAAATTGTCTAAAATAGCCTCGATTTCATGGGCTGTTAAATTGCTGTATTGTGCCATATTTAGTTTATCAATTTTGATCTCCTCGCTCTTGATACCAATGGATTTTCATTGCATTCATCAATACCTCTTCAAGTTGATATTGGTTGCATGTTACCCCTTGGCATTGTTTTTCCATTTTATGTTAAGGATGCTAACACAAATATATCATTTCGTTTTAATAAGCAATATCGGTCGATAAGCAAATTATATTTTAAAATTTTTAAAATCAAGGCATTAAAGCTGTTTTATGTAATATTTTTTCAACATTATGGCATAAGTTCAAGTTCTTTATTACATTTATAACTTGAACTAACTAATAACTTTTATGGATAAACTGGATCAACTTATTGCAAACTTCGCATCATTTGTTTGGGGTTTGCCATTACTTATATTATTAATTGGAGGAGGTTTATACCTCCTTATTTTATCTAAATTTTTACCTTTTAGATATATTGGTCATGCAGTTCAAGTGTTACGTGGGAAATATGATGACCCTAACGACCCAGGACAAATAAGTCACTTCAAAGCTTTAACAACAGCTTTGTCATCTACTATTGGGATGGGTAATATCGCTGGTGTTGCTGTGGCGATTTCAATAGGTGGACCTGGAGCCATGTTTTGGATGTGGGTTAGTGCCATTGTTGGGATGTCCACCAAATTTTTCACCTCAACATTAGCTATAATGTATCGCGGGAAAGATAGTAATGGAGAACTGCAAGGCGGACCAATGTATTTTATAATGGAAGGATTGGGGAAATCCTGGAAACCGTTGGCAATAATGTTCAGTATATTTGGAATGATTGGAGCTTTGCCAGTAGTAAATGTGAATCAATTAACCCAGGCCATTAACGATATCCTTTTAAGACCTAACGGTTTTGAGGTAGGATTAACTTCTAATTTGATCATTGCCTTTGTTTTGGTTACCATAACCTCAATTATAGTTTTTGGAGGATTAAAACGAATTAGTAATACGGCTTCAAAATTAGTACCTACAATGGTTGTATTGTATTTTGTATTTGTACTTATAATTCTTATAACCAATTTTGAAGAAGTTCCGAAGTATCTTGGCATGATGTTTACGGATGCGTTTGCAGCAAATAATTATACAGGAGATTCCTTTTTTGGAGGTGTTCTTGGTGCTTTGATTATTTTAGGGATTCGTCGTGGTGCATTTTCTAATGAAGCTGGAATTGGTACGGCGCCATTGGCTCATGGTGCTGCAAAAACAGATGAACCCGTTCGTGAAGGATTAGTTGCTATGCTTGGTCCAGCAATAGATACCTTAATAGTGTGTACTTTAACGGCTTTAGCAATTTTAGTTACAGGTGTTTGGCAAACTACATCTAATGACGGAGTGAGTTTGACTGCTTCTGCGTTTGGAGAAGCGATGCCAGGTTATGGTCAATATCTTTTAATGATATGTATCTTTATTTTTAGTATTTCCTCCTTATTTTCCTATTCTTATTATGGCACAAAATGTATGTCGTTTTTAATCGGTGATAAGAGAAAGCACTATTATCTTTACATTTATATCTTGAGTATCATTTTAGCTGCAACAACACCATTTAGAATGATGTTAAACCTTATTGATGGCACGTTTGCATTGATGGCGATTCCAACTATGATTGCAACTATTATTATGGCGCCAAGAGTTGTGAAAGAATTTAAGGCATATTCAAAAAGACTTAAAGAAAATAGGACATGACAGATCATAAACAAAAAGCAAAAGCGTACTGGAAAATAAATCTGAAATATCTAACAATTCTATTATCGATATGGTTTTTGGTGTCGTATGTATTCGGAATATTGCTCGTCGAACAACTAAATACCATTAAATTTGGAGGCTTCAAACTTGGTTTTTGGTTTGCACAGCAAGGGGCGATTTATGTGTTTGTAATATTGATTTTTGTCTATATTAGGCTTATGAACAAGCTCGACAAAAAATTTAATTTAGACTCGTAAGAAATGGATATTCAAGCGTGGACCTGGATTTTAGTCGGACTAACATTCACATTATATATTGGTATTGCTATTTGGTCAAGAGCAAGCACTACAGGCGAATTTTATGTAGCTGGTAAAGGTGTACATCCTATTGCTAACGGATTGGCAACAGCTGCCGATTGGATGTCTGCTGCATCATTTATCTCAATGGCTGGAATAATTTCTTTTAGTGGTTATGATGGTTCGGTATACTTAATGGGATGGACAGGTGGTTATGTACTGCTTGCTTTATTATTAGCACCTTATTTGCGTAAATTCGGAAAGTTTACGGTTCCGGATTTCATTGGTGATAGATATTATTCTAATCGAGCTAGAGTGGTTGCAGTAATGTGTGCACTAATAGTGTCTTTTACGTATGTGGCTGGACAAATGCGTGGTGTAGGTTTGGTGTTCTCCAGGTTTCTTGAAGTAAATATTAATACAGGTGTCATTATAGGAATGTTCATTGTACTTTTTTATGCGGTCCTTGGTGGAATGAAAGGGATTACATATACACAAGTTGCGCAATACTGTGTTTTGATTTTTGCTTTTATGGTTCCTGCAATTTTTATTTCTATTCAAATGACAGGGAATCCAATACCACAATTAGGATTTGGAAGTAGTGGTGAAGATGGTATATATCTGTTAGATAAACTCGATGGTTTACAAAGAGAATTAGGGTTTCATGAATATACTTCAGGAAGCAAATCTAAAATTGACGTCTTTTTTATTACAGCTGCTTTAATGGTTGGTACTGCTGGTTTACCTCATGTTATTGTTCGATTCTTTACGGTAAAAAAAGTAAGTGATGCGCGTAAATCAGCGGGCTGGGCATTATTATTTATTGCTGTACTTTATACTACTGCTCCTGCGATAGCTGTATTTGCAAGAACGAATATGATCGAAACCCTTAGCAATAAAAAATATGATGAAGTGCCAGAATGGTTTTCTAATTGGGAAACAACAGGACTTATTGAATTCAACGATAAAAATAAGGATGGTAAGATTCAGTATTTAACTGGAGATGCTTTTTTGAAAAGTGAAGATGGTAAGTTTGATTTTAATAAACCAAATCCTAATACTGAAAATGAATTGTATGTAGATAATGACATTATGGTTTTGGCAAATCCTGAAATTGCAAATTTACCAAATTGGGTCATTGCATTGGTGGCTGCAGGTGCTTTAGCAGCTGCTTTATCAACAGCTGCAGGTTTGCTACTGGTAATTTCATCATCAATTTCTCACGATTTAATTAAGAAAATCATCAATCCTAAAATTTCTGATAAAGGCGAATTACTGGCTGCTCGTTTATCGGCAGTTGTTGCCGTTGTTATCGCAGGATGGTTTGGTATTAATCCTCCCGGATTTGTTGCGGCAACAGTTGCACTGGCTTTCGGACTTGCAGCAGCATCATTTTTCCCAGCAATAATCTTAGGTATTTTTTATAAGCGCATGAATAAAGAAGGCGCTATTGCAGGAATGGTTGTTGGTATTATATTAATGTTGTTCTATATGTTGAAATTTAAATTCGATTGGTTTGGAGGTGGCACAAAAGAAGATTGGTGGTTCGGCATTTCTCCAGAAGGTTTTGGTACAGTAGCAATGATTGTAAACTTTATAGTATCAATAGTAATTTCATCATTCACACCAAAACCGCCTGAAGATGTACAACAAATTGTTGAGAATATAAGGATACCAAGTGGAGCAGGAGAGGCTTCTAATCATTAATACTTAATATTGTTCAGTCGATTGTTTCCTGTTGTCTATAGAAAAAAATTTAACACCTTCGTATTATTTCATTAATTTAGATGAATAATAATTTTAGTCAGCATTTCTCAAATTAAAAATTGAATGAGTAATTACCATATAAAACACCTTGAAGAATATTTTAAAGCTCACAGAGCATCTGTCGAAAATCCTGAACAATTCTGGAGCGAACTTGCAGAAGAACATTTTATATGGCGAAAAAAATGGGATAAAGTTTTGAGTTGGGATTTCTCTAAACCAGAAATAAAATGGTTTGAAGGCGCAAAACTAAATATTACCGAAAATTGTATCGATAGACATTTAACACTACGAGGAGATAAAACAGCTATTCTATTTGAACCTAATGATCCAAATGAAGCTGCCCAACATGTTACCTACAAACAATTGTATGAACGTGTCAATCAATTTGCTAATGTCCTCAAAGACCAAGGCATTAAAAAAGGAGACCGCGTTTGTATCTATTTACCAATGATTCCTGAATTGGCAATCTCGTTATTGGCTTGTGCAAGAATTGGAGCGATACATTCTGTCGTATTTGCAGGTTTTTCAGCAACAGCTTTATCAACACGAATTAATGATTGTGATTGTAAAATGGTAATTACAAGTGATGGCTCATATCGAGGTTCAAAAACCATTGATTTAAAAGGAATAGTTGACGAAGGTTTAGAAGATTGTTCTGGAATTGAAACTGTATTAGTAGCAAAACGAATCAATTCAGAAATTAATATGAAAGAAGGTCGCGATAAATGGTTGCAACCTTTATTAGATAAAGCATCAGCCGACTGTGACCCAGAAATTATGGATGCCGAAGATCCTTTATTCATTCTATATACTTCTGGTTCAACAGGACAACCAAAAGGGATGGTACATACAACAGCAGGTTATATGGTATATGCGGCCTATTCGTTTAAAAATGCTTTTCAGTATAAAGAAAACGATGTGTACTGGTGTACTGCAGATATTGGCTGGATTACAGGACACAGCTACATTGTTTATGGACCATTAGCAAATGGAGCAACAACAGTCATGTTTGAAGGTGTGCCAAGTTACCCAGATTTTGGACGTTTTTGGGATATAGTAGACAAGCATAAAGTTACTCAATTTTATACAGCACCAACAGCAATAAGAGCTTTGGCTAAAGAGGGTTTAGAACTTGTTGAAAAACACGATTTGTCATCACTTAAAGTATTGGGTTCTGTTGGAGAACCTATTAATGAAGAAGCTTGGCATTGGTATAATGATAATATTGGAAAAAAGAAATGCCCAATTATTGATTCTTGGTGGCAAACTGAAACTGGAGGTATCATGATTTCCCCAATTCCTTATGTAACACCGACAAAACCAACCTATGCAACTTTGCCATTTCCTGGTATTCATCCAGCACTTATGGATGAGAATGGAAACGAAATACAGGGGAATCAAGTTGATGGGCGTTTGTGTATAAAATTTCCTTGGCCATCAATAGCAAGAACTATTTGGGGAAATCATCAACGTTATAAAGAAACCTATTTTACAGCTTACGAAAACATGTATTTTACGGGTGATGGAGCATTACGAGACGAGGTAGGTTATTACCGAATAACAGGCCGAGTGGACGATGTTATAATTGTTTCTGGGCACAATTTAGGAACTGCACCAATAGAAGATGCGGTTAACGAACATCCAGCAGTGGCCGAATCTGCCATTGTAGGTTTTCCTCATGATGTAAAAGGCAATGCCTTATATGGTTATGTTATTTTAAAAGACACTGGCGAATCGCGCAACCATGATAATTTACGTAAAGAGATTAACCAGATTATTACAGAACATATTGGTCCAATTGCCAAGCTCGATAAAATTCAGTTTACAAGTGGCTTACCAAAAACACGTTCTGGTAAAATTATGCGACGAATACTTCGTAAAATAGCTGGTAAGGACACTTCTAATTTAGGTGATACTTCTACCTTATTAAATCCAGAAGTTGTACAAGATATTATGGATAAAGCTTTGTAAAGTCTTTCAAACTTTAACCAGTTTCCATTTTCCTTTTTTAAACCACAAAATTCCAATTACTGCTATCGAAACTTCAGCTAAAGTAATAGCCCAAAACACACCAGCTGGTCCAAAATCGAGAACAACCGCTGCTAAATATGCAAATGGTAATTGAAATAACCAAAAGCAAATAAAGTTAATATAGATTGGTGTTTTGGTATCGCCTGCACCATTAAATGCTTGGATAATAACCATTCCGTAACCATAAAAAATATAACCAGCAGCAATAACACGTAAACATAAACTTCCATATTTAACTACTTCAGATTCAGTAGTAAAAAACGAAATAATTTGTGGCGCAAAGACCAAATAAACTATAGAAATAAAACCCATAAAATAGGCAGCGTATTTTCCCGTTTTCCAAACCGATTGTTCGGCTCGATCTGGCTGTTTAGCACCTAAATTTTGCCCTACTAAAGTTGCAGCAGCATTACTCATTCCCCAAGCTGGCATGATACTAAACATCATAACGCGAATAGCAATCGTATATCCTGCTAAAACTTCGCTGCCAAACTCACTCATAATACGCATTAAGAATACCCAACTGGAAGTGCCAATTAAAAACTGACCAATACCACCAAGTGATACTTTTATGAGGTTTAGCATCACAGCAATTCGTAGTACAAGGTCTTTAACACCAATTTTAATTTTGCTATACCCATAAAATAAAATGGCTAATTGAAACAATACTGCTGTCCCACGACCAATAGTTGTTGCAATAGCGGCACCTTCAACACCAAAAGCTGGTATTGGTCCAAAACCAAAAATGAATATTGGGTCTAAAATAATGTTTAATCCGTTAGATAAAATAAGTGTCCACATAGCGATTGATGCATTACCAGCACCTCTAAAAATGGCATTGATTAAAAAGAGTAGCATGATGGTTATATTACCACCTAACAGCACTTTCGTGTAGCCAAACCCTTCGGCAATAAGATCAGGTTCTGCTCCCATTAAACTCAAAATTTCTTTTGGATATATAATTCCGATTATACTAATAATTACAGCTATAAATACACCGATAAAAATAGCCTGTACAGCTGCATCTGTTGCGCCTTTTATATTTTTTTCTCCTACGCGTCTTGCTACAACTGCGGTGGCTGCCATACTCAATCCAATGGCCACAGCATATACAAGCGTAATAACCGATTCGGTTAAACCAATAGTAGCAACAGCATTAACACTAATTTGCGATACATACATGATATCTACAATTGCGAAAATAGATTCCATAAGCATTTCCAGTATCATGGGAATGGATAGCATAAATACAGCTCGACGAATACTACCTGTTGTAAATTCTTGTTCTTTGCCAGTAACAGCTATTTTGAAATATTGAAAAAATTGTTTAAGAGAAATATTATGTTTTGAATGCATGATTAGTAATGTAAAATAAGACAAGGCCAAACACCATTGGCGTTTAGCAATTTTTTGTTCGAGAGAACCTCGATACCACCGAAAACATAATTAAGCAATCATAAACAACAAATATGAAACATTATTTTGAATTTGGCAATTTTATCTAATATTTAAGTTTTGGAAACCTTCAGTCTTATAAAAATCATTAATGACAAAATTCCGAAGATTGAAAACCCAATAAACAAAGGCAATACAGAATCTGTTACAAAGCTACCAATATAGTTGGCAATTGGTACAGCCATAACCGTGGATACAAAGCCATTGATAGCAGCTCCAATACCTGCAATATGTCCTAGAGGTTGCATAGCTAGAGCTCTTAAATTTCCAAATAGAAATCCGATAGCAAAGAACTGCAATGCAAAAAAACCAAGTAGGACACCAATACTAGGATTTGTGCCAGACCAAAATAATAGAATATATAATAGTGAGATTAGAGCATATGCAATAACGCCGACATATGCTATACGCCACATTCCATATTTTACTACCAATCTGCTATTTAAAAATGTGGCCAAACCTACTGCAATCGCTAAACTTGCAAAGATGTAAGGGAATTTATCAGCAAGATTATATTGAACCTGAAAAATTTGTTGTGCAGTGCTCAAATACACCATAAACGATCCAGTTATAAATCCGGAAACAAATGTAAACGCAACAGCATCTTTATATTTTAAAAATTCTTTCGTGCCATTTATAAATAGTTTTGCAGAAAATTTAATACGATTTTCAATTGCTAATGTTTCTGATTGACGTTGCCAAAACCAAATCATGACTAGCACACCAAATAAAAGATTCACATAAAAAATGGATCTCCAATCAAAAAAGTTAAGTAATAACTGTCCTATTGTGGGAGCAATAACAGGGACTAATATAAATATCATTACGACAATAGATAAGATTTTAGCCATATAATTCCCACTATAAGTATCCCTGATCATTGATATGCTAAGGCTTCTAGGTGAAGACAAACCAACTCCTTGCAGCACACGACCAATAATCATCATTTCAAAGTTGTTGGTGGTTACGCAAATAATACTCGCAATGATAAACACTACAAATCCAATATAGACAATTCGCTTCCTTCCAAAACTGTCAGATAATGGGCCAAAAATAAGTTGTCCAAAACCCAAACCTAGAAAGATCATGGTAATTAATAATTGGTTGTCACTAATATTAGTAACACCTAAAGTCTCACCAATTTGTGGTAATGCAGGTAAAAGCGCATCAATTGATATAGCAACGATAGACATTAATGAGGCCATCAATGCCACAAACTCAAATTCGAAGGTCTGCTTATTTTGCATTGCGCAAAAGTAAGTTAATTATGTGTATGAAAAATGCATATATTTAGAATTGAAAATAATCAACCAAAATTGATAATTATGAAACGAATTAAATCCTTCCTAATTTTAATATTTACCTTTTGTTTTACAAGTGTTTTGGTACAAGCACAATCAAGCCCTGTGATGGGGTTTTCAAAAACTGAAGCAACAATACAATTAGAATTAGAAGCTAATTTTGACAAAGAACTCAAAGCCAACAATCTCGATGAGTGGATGAAATATTTAACAGCAAGACCGCATCATGTTGGCGCGCCTTACGAAAAAAACGTAGTTGATTTTATTGCAAATAAGTTTAAAAAATGGGGTTATGATGTTAAAATAGAAAAGTTTAATGTACTATTTCCTACGCCTAAATTACGTTTGTTAGAATTGATTGCACCAACTAAATACACTGCAAGTTTACGAGAGCCACCGGTAGAAGGTGATGAGTCTTCAAAACAAATAGAAGAAGCACTTCCAGGGTTTAATTGTTTTTCAATTGATGGCGATGTAACTGCGGAATTGGTGTTTGTAAATTATGGTTTGCCTGCTGATTATGAAGTGTTAGAGCGGCGAGGGATAGATGTAAAAGGGAAAATTGTGATTGCCAAATATATGGGTTCATGGAGAGGAATTAAACCAAAAGTTGCTGCTGAAAAAGGAGCTATAGGTTGTATTATTTATTCTGATCCTAAAGATGATGGTTATGCACGAGGTGATGTATATCCTAAAGGTCCTTTTAAAAATGAATATGGCGTGCAACGTGGTGCTGTATTGGATTTACCTTATGCTCCAGGCGATCCTTTAACGCCTGGTTATGGAGCGACGGATGATGCAAAACGATTGAAAATTGAAGAGGCAACTTCATTGACAAAAATTCCAGTTTTACCAATTTCGTATCACGATGCTTTGCCATTGCTGAAAGCTTTGGAAGGTAAGGTTGCTCCAAGAAATTGGGCAGGCGCTTTACCAATTACTTATCATATTGGTCCTGGACCAGCAAAAGTGCATTTGAAATTAGAATTTAACTGGGACTTAAAACCAGCTTACGATATTATAGCAACCTTAAAAGGAAGTACTTTACCAGATGAATGGGTAATTCGCGGTAATCATCATGATGCCTGGGTTCATGGTGCAAACGATCCTATAAGTGGTTTGGTAGCTATGATGGAAGAAGCAAGAGCTATTAGTGAATTGGTTAAAAAAGGATTTCGTCCAAAACGAACGATGAAATTTTGTGCTTGGGGAGCAGAAGAACCTGGTTTATTGGGTTCTACGGAATGGGTAGAAACACATGCTGAAGAATTAAAACAAAAGGTAGTTGCATACATAAATACTGATGGTACTGGAGCCGGTTTTTTAGGAGCTGGAGGGTCGCATACTCTAGAAAAGTTTTTTGATGAAATAACACATAAAGTTCAAGATCCTCAAACAAATGTTTCAGTTTTTGAAAGACGTAATGCTATCGAAAAAGTAAATGGAAGACCATCATGGACGTATTATAATTTATCAGCTTTAGGTTCTGGATCAGATTATTCTCCATTTTTTCAACATCTAGGTATTGCATCTTTTAATATGGGATTTGGTGGTGAAAGTTCAGGTGGTGAATACCATACCATGTACGATTCTTATAAACTTTATAAACGATTTAAAGATCCTACGTTCCAATATGGAGTTACACTTGCCAAGGTTGCAGGACGAACAAGTCTTCGTTTAGCAAATGCAGAAATTTTGCCTTTTGAGTTTGAGCATTTCACTAAAATAGTATCAAGATATGTTGATGAGGTAATCAAGTTAGCTGATGAGTTACGAATAGAAACTAAAAAAAATAATATTCTGATTACAACTGGCATTTACAAATTGTCAGACAATCCGAAAGCACATCTAAAGGCACCAAAAATTAAAGAACCTGTACCTTACTTTAATTTTGCTCCTATAGAAAATGCATTGCATGAACTTAAGAGTAAAGCAATTGCGTTTTCAAATGCATTAAAAGATAATAGAATAAATAGTCTAAATAAAACTGCTATAAACAGAATCCTTAAGGATATGGAGCGTTCATTTATAAGAGAACATGGATTACCACGTCGCCCTTGGTACAGGCATCATATTTATGCACCAGGATTTTATACTGGCTATGGTGTTAAAACACTTCCAGGTGTTAGAGAAGCTATTGAAGAGCGAGATTTTAATGAAGTTAAAAAACAAGTAAATATTCTTGCAGACGTCTTAATGTCGTTTAGTGATAAAATTGGAAAAGCAACAAGTTTATTGAAATAAGTATGATATTAGAAATATTAATTAAGCTTTTTAAACGAGATTTAAATAAATTAAAAACTGAAATTGAGTTGTATAAGGATGAAACCAATTTATGGCTTATCCATAAAGATGTGACTAACTGTGCTGGAAATTTATGTTTGCATCTTGTTGGTAATCTTAACGCATTTATTGGAGCAGAACTTGGATATACAGGATATATTCGACAAAGAGATCTTGAGTTTTCGCTTAAGAATGTTCCGAGAGTTGAGTTATTAAATCATTTAGAAGATGCGACTATAATGGTTGAAAATGTATTAAATAAATTAACAGCAAGAGATTTAGAGAATGATTTTCCAATTGATGTTTTTAAGGAGAAAATGACGACAGAGTTTTTCTTAGTTCATTTATCGACACATTTATCATATCACCTTGGACAAATAAACTATCATAGACGTTTATTAGATAAAGACTAATTTAGAAAATGAATCAATATTTCGAAAATTTTAAAATTTCGTTATTAAGCACAAATGAGAGCAGAGCCTTTTACAATTTAATAGATTCTAACAGACCACGTTTAGAAGATTTTTTTGCAGGAACAGTTTCTAAAACTAAAACTCTTGAAGACACTAATAATTATTGTAAGATTATTGAACAAAGGATTAAGGATAAAAGTTATTTTCCTTTTATGATTACTGATGTAGAATCCAATGCATTCATAGGATTAGTAGATGTGAAAAATATAGACTGGAATGTGCCAAAAGCAGAATTAGGTTCTTTTATTGATACTGCATATGAAAGTAAAGGAATAACAACAAAAGCAACTGCTTTAGTAGTAGACTACTTAATTGAAACATATCACTTTAAAAAACTATTGTGTCGTGCTAACAGTAGAAATTTAGGAAGTATTAGTGTCATATTAAAAAACGGATTTCAGTTAGAAGGCACAATTAGAAATGACTACCGAACAACAAAAGGCGAGATTGTAGATTTAAATTATTATGGTAGAGTTTTTTAGTTTCCTTTGTTTTAAATAAATATATGATATTATGTCATATTAATCTCTTGTGGCACATTGATTGACAATTCCTTATAAGTCAACTCAAGACAATCTCATATTTCAATTATGCAAAAACAAAAAAATAATTCAGAAGATAAATCCAAAAAAAAGAAACCAAAAGTCACCATTGCAAAAGCGTTTAAAACCATTATTTGGCCACGACGCAACTTGGTGTTTATAGGCTTAATATTAATTGTATTAAGTAGATTATCCAGTTTGGTATTACCATGGAAAAGTAAAGAATTATTAGATGTTGTGATTCCTAATAATGATTATGAACAGCTAAAGACCCTGTTGTTAATTGTTGGCATCGCCATATTAATACAAGCAGTAACCTCATTTTTACTCACACGTATTTTAAGCGTTGAAGCTCAATTTTTAATTTCAGAATTAAGGGCTCAGGTACAGAAAAAAGTTTTGTCCTTGCCAATCAATTTTTTCGATAATACAAAATCAGGTGCTTTGGTATCAAGAATCATGACTGATGTTGAAGGTGTACGTAACTTAATTGGTACAGGCTTGGTACAAATGGTTGGAGGAACAATTACTGCAGTTATTGCATTAGTATTATTAATCAGTATTAGTCCTTCAATGACTTTATTTGTATTAGTACCAGTAGCAATTTTTGGTTTTATAGCATTAAAAGCCTTTGGATACATCAGACCAATATTTAGAAAACGTGGTGTTATTAATGCTGAAGTTACAGGTCGTCTTACTGAAACTTTAGCTGGAGTTCGCGTTATAAAAGCTTTTAATGCCGAAGCACAGGAAAATAAAGTCTTTGAAAAAGGTGTTGGTAAATTATTTCAGAATGTAAAAAAGAGTTTAACAGCTACTGCATTAATGACCAGTTCTTCTACATTTTTATTAGGGATAGCTTCTGTGGGAATTATGGGAATTGGTGGTTATAAAATAATGACTGGTGAACTCACATTCGGTGATTTTTTATCATTTACATTACTGCTTGGTTTTATGATTGCACCAATTGTACAAATGGGTAATATTGGCAGCCAACTTACCGAAGCTTTAGCAGGCTTGGATAGAACTGAAGAATTAATGAATATAACAGCTGAAGAAGATGATGAGCAACGTGTTATTCAATTGGATACCTTGAAAGGCGACCTTGTTTTTGAAGATGTATCGTTTTCTTATGATGAAGGCAAAGAAGTGCTTCATAATATAAATTTTAATGCACCTTTAGGTTCGGTTATAGCATTGGTAGGTAGCTCAGGCTCAGGAAAATCGACGATTGCTGG
This sequence comes from Flavobacteriaceae bacterium, assembly GCA_965250265.1. GTDB lineage: Bacteria > Bacteroidota > Bacteroidia > Flavobacteriales > Flavobacteriaceae > PRS1. Next base: position 108,557 of record CBDFNO010000012.1, read on the forward strand.
TTTGTCCGCAACGTTTCTCAATCCTAAATCTGGAAAAATAACTATCGACGGACAGGATTTGTCTAAAGTAAATTTAAGTAGTTACAGACAACATTTAGGTGTGGTTTTACAAGATGAGTTTTTGTTTGAAGGCACTATCAAAGAGAACATTATGTTCCCAAGACCAAATACAACAAAAGAGCAATTATTAAAAGCAGTAGATGCAGCTTATGTAAACGAATTCACTGACCGATTTGATGATGGACTAGATACCTTAATTGGAGAAAGAGGTGTTAAGCTATCTGGTGGACAGCGTCAACGTTTGGCAATAGCAAGAGCGATTTTAGCAGACCCAAAAATTATTATTTTAGATGAAGCAACTTCAAATCTTGATACTGAAAGTGAGGGATTGATACAAAAGAGTCTTGCAGTATTAGTTAAAAATAGAACAACTATAGTTATAGCTCACAGATTAAGTACCATTAAAAAAGCAGATCAAATTTTAGTGATTGAAGCTGGACGAATTGCAGAACAAGGTAATCATGATGAACTTATTGCTGCAGAAGGTAGATATTATGATTTATATACATATCAAGCGAAAATTTAATAGCACATATTTATAAAGAAAATGATTAAACAAATAATGCGTTATTTATTCAAGCTAAAACCGACTGATACAGAATTAAAAAAGCAATAATAATTTACGTATGTTTGCAAAATTGAAAATTAATAGCTAATATAGAGCCTAATAACTCTATTGATAGAATGCAGAAGCAATTGTAATATGGGAAGACCAGCAACAAAGCCAAAAGAATTAAAAGACGGATTTTATATAGAAATTCGTAATAAAGGCGCTCGAACCGGAATAAAAATCCGGAGAGATAACAAACAACAAATGATGTTTGCCATCAAAGAATACGAAAAAAACAAAGAAGTAACAGTTTTAGGAGAATTCAAAAATGGTAAAAGCATAGAGAATAAGAAGAAGAAGAAGAAATAGGGCAAATTTTCTTAATAAGTCCAAACAAATTCCTTTAACATTTTTATTTATTTAACCTGATTTTTTTTGGGTTAAATTTGAATGCATATAATTCATTAAAATGATTGACAAAAAAGCACAAGCTTTTATAAGTTTCATAAATAAACATGTTGGTCTTAACGATGATGAAGAGACCATTTTGCTTTCTAAAGTGACTTATAGAAAGTATTTAAAAGGACAGTATGTGGTACAGCAAGGAGATGTGTGTAAATATAGTGGCTTTGTCATTTCAGGATGTACAAGAACATTTTATGTAGATGATGAAGGACAGGAACATATTGTCATGTTTTCTATCGAAAATTGGTGGGCATCAGAAATAGGCAGTTTTGTGACTCAAACACCTTCAGATTATAACGTACAGTGTATAGAAAACACAGAGCTCATTCAATTATCTTATAATGATCAGGAAGAATTATTTAAAGAAATTCCGAAATTGGAACGCTTTTTCAGATTAATTTTAGAAAAGGCGTTTGTTGCTTCTCAAAAACGTATTGTAAGAAATTTTAGTTTAACAGCCAAAGAGCAATATTTACAATTCAAAATAGATTATCCAGAATTAGAACAGCGTATTCCACAATATATGGTTGCGTCTTACCTTGGCATTACAAAAGAGTTTTTAAGTAAAATTAAAAGCCAACTCACTTCAGAACAGTAAATATTAATCTAGTTTAACATCTTTTAATAACTTACTTCATTTTCTCTTTAGTTATAGTTATAGATATTTGCATTATTACATTTAATGCAAATAGCAATTCAAAATTAAATTGATATATTTATAGGTTACAGAAAGAGATTATGGTTGAACTAATTATAAAAAAGAGAAACGGATTAGAGTTAAGTAAAGATGAATATCAAACCATCATTGATGGTTTTGTTTCTGGTAATATTCCTGATTATCAGATTTCAGTCTTTATGATGGCAGTGTTTTTTAAAGGTATGAATAGTACAGAAACGGCTAATCTTACAGATATAATGATGCGATCTGGTGAACTCATTGATCTTTCGGAAATTGAAGGTATAAAAGTTGATAAACATAGCACTGGAGGAGTTGGTGATAAAACCACTTTAATACTGGCGCCTTTGGTTGCAGCTGCAGGAGTTCCTGTGGCAAAAATGTCAGGTCGTGGGCTAGGACATACTGGAGGAACTTTAGATAAGATGGAATCTATTAAAGGCTTATCTGTCGATATGACTAGAGAAGAATTCATCGATAATGTAAATAGAATTAAAATAGCTGTTTGTGGTCAGAATGCTAATCTGGTTCCTGCCGACAAAAAGTTATATGCCTTAAGAGACGTAACAGGAACAGTTGAAAATACATCTTTAATTGCGTCAAGTATTATGAGCAAAAAGCTGGCTTGTGGAGCAGATGCTATTGTAATAGATATTAAAGTAGGACATGGAGCTTTTATGAAAACTGTTGAAGATGCTGAAAGGTTAGCAAAAATAATGATTGATATTGGCTCTAAAATGAATAGGAAAGTTATTGCAGTTATTACATCTATGAGCGAACCACTTGGATTTACAGTTGGTAATGCTCTAGAAGTAAAAGAAGCCATCAATACGTTGCAAGGAAATGGTCCAGATGATTTAACCGAATTGTGTTTAGAATTGGGAAGCCATATGCTGGTTCTTGGTGAAGCAGCGAAAACGCAAGATGAAGCTGTTGAAACATTAAAACAATTAATCGATTCAGGTGAAGCTTATGATAAATTTAAAGAACTAGTTGTTGCTCAAGGAGGAGACGTAAGCATGGTTGAACAAACGAATCTTTTACCAAACACGCAATTTTCAGAAGCTTATAAAAGTAAAAGTGAAGGTTATATTTCAGAATTAAACGCGTTAGATATTGGGTTGGCATCAGTTAAATTAGGTGCTGGAAGAGAAACCAAAGCTAGTGTAATAGACTTTGGTGCTGGCATAGTTTTAAAGAAGAAGATAGGCGATTATGTCAAAAAAGATGAAGCATTAGCAATACTATATTCTAATAATTCTGCTAACTTTACAAAAGCTGAAGAATTTATGGATAAGGCTTACACGTTTTCTGAAAAGAAACCTTCACATAAACCATTAATCCTAAAAACAGTAACAAAATAAGATTGTATGACGAATGCAGAAAAGAAAACAAAAAGTTATATTTCGAAGAATCATTCAGTAATTCTTCACGATAGAAATGAAGGTATCCCTTTTGATGCCGACGTTTTTAAAGATATAAATATAAATAGAAGCGCTGTTGAACGAAGAGCTGCTACTTTAGCTGGTCGTAGATCTGTAAAAAAACAATGGCAAGCTGCTTGGTTACTCAAAGCATTAAGCTGTATAGACTTAACAACTCTTGCTGGAGATGATACACCAAGTAATGTACACAGGTTGACTGCTAAAGCAAAATCACCTGTAAGATTAGACCTTTTAGAAGCTATGGGAATGCAGGATGAAAATATTCAAACAGGAGCAGTTTGTGTATATCATAATTTTATTAAAGATGCAGTAAAAGGATTAAAGGGAAGCTCAATTCCTGTAGCAGCAGTTTCAACTGGATTTCCAGCAGGAAATATTCCACTAAAAGAAAGAATTAAGCAAATAGAAATATCTGTTGCAGCTGGTGCTAAAGAGATTGATATCGTTGTAAGTAGAGATTTAGTATTGCAATCAAAATGGAAAGAACTTTATAACGAAGTTGCCACTTGTAGAAAAGCTTGTGGTGAAGCACACATGAAAACTATTTTGGCAACAGGAGAAATTCCAACCTTCACCAAAGTAGCAAAAGCAAGTTGGGTGAGTATGATGGCTGGTTCCGATTTTATTAAAACAAGCACAGGAAAAGAACCTGTTAATGCAACAATACCAGTAAGTCTTGTAATGATTAGGGCTATTAGAGAATACTATGAATTAACAGGTTATAAAGTCGGGTTCAAGCCGGCAGGTGGCATTAGTAAAGCCAAACAAGCTGTTAACTGGTTGGTATTAATAAAAGAAGAACTTGGTAATGAATGGCTCACACCAGAATTATTCCGATTTGGAGCAAGTAGTTTATTAGGCGATATAGAAAGACAACTGGAACATTTTGTTACAGGAAGATATTCAGCATCATTTAGACACCCAATGGCATAAAAATATAGATATGAAACATCCAAACGAAATTTTGAAATTTTGTAAAAATATGATTTGGATGTTCTGTGTGACCTTTAAAAAACAATAAAAATATGCACTCAAAAGTAAAAGAAATATACGATTCGATGGCTTATGGTCCAGCTCCTGAAGATGCTGGAGAAGCTATTGACTTTCTAAAAAAGCACAATAATAAGTTCAAATTATTTATCAACGGAAAATGGGTTGCACCTTCTTCAAAAGAATATTTTGATAGTATAAATCCATCTACCAAAGAAAAGTTAGCAAAGATTTCTGAAGCTAATGAAGCTGATGTCAACAAAGCTGTGTCTTCAGCAAAGAATGCCTTACCAGAATGGATTAAAATTGGAGCACATCAAAGAGCAAGATATTTATATGCTTTAGCGAGACAAATTCAGAAGCATTCGCGTCTGTTTGCTGTTTTAGAATCTATGGATAATGGGAAACCAATACGAGAGACCAGAGATATTGATATTCCAATTGTTGCAAGACATTTTTATCATCATGCAGGTTGGGCACAATTAAAAGAAACAGAATTAAAAGACTATAAAGAACTTGGTGTTATCGGTCAGATTATTCCTTGGAATTTCCCTTTAATGATGTTGGCATGGAAAATTGCTCCTGCTATAGCTATGGGAAATACTATTGTTATTAAACCAGCTGAAGCAACTTCATTAACAGCATTGCTTTTTGCAGAGATTTGTCAGCAAATAGGTTTACCTAATGGTGTTGTAAATATTATTACTGGACACGGAAAAACTGGAGCGGCTATTGTAGAACATAAAGATGTAAACAAAGTTGCGTTTACAGGCTCTACGGAAGTTGGTAAAATTATAAGAAGAGCAACTGCTGGAACAGGAAAAAAACTATCATTAGAACTTGGAGGTAAATCACCTTTTATTGTTTTTGAAGATGCTGATTTAGATAGCGTAGTCGAAGGTATAGTTGATGCCATTTGGTTCAATCAAGGTCAGGTTTGTTGTGCAGGTTCCAGACTATTGGTTCAGGAAAGTGTAGCTGATAAACTATACAAAAAGATAAGAACCAGAATGGAGAACTTAAGAATTGGTAATGCTTTAGATAAGAGTATAGATATAGGAGCCATAGTAGATGATGGACAGCTAAAAACGATCCAGAAAATGGTTCAGCTTGGTGTTGAAGAAGGCAGTACACTTAATCAACCATCATGGTCTTGCCCGAAAGACGGCTATTACTTTCCACCTACAATGTTTATTGATGTTTCACCTTCGGCAACTATAGCCCAAGAAGAAATATTTGGACCTGTTTTAGTAGCGATGAGTTTTAGAACGCATAAAGAAGCTGTTAAATTGGCGAATAACACAAGATACGGATTGGCCTGTAGTATCTGGACAGAAAATATTAATCTGGCATTGGATATTGCACCACAAATAAAATCTGGAGTTGCATGGATTAATTGCACTAATGTGTTTGATGCTGCTGCTGGTTTTGGAGGTTATCGTGAGTCTGGATTTGGTAGAGAAGGAGGAAAGGAAGGTTTAATGGAATATTTAAAACCAAAAATTAATGATTCATTTACTGATGATCCTTTAGCAATTTCTACAAATAATGCGAACGATTCTGTTTCACAATCAAACCCTTCTTTAGGAATAGATAGAACGACAAAAATGTATATTGGTGGCAAGCAAGCCAGACCTGATGGAGGTTATAGTACAGTTATTAATAGTGTTAAAGGTGAATATATAGGAGAAGTTTCTAAAGGTAATCGAAAAGATATCAGAAACGCTGTTGAAGCTGCGCATGCAAATAATAAATGGTCAAATATGACTGGCCATTCAAGAGCACAAGTATTGTATTATTTGGCTGAAAATCTTATGATTAGAAAATCCGAATTTGCAAACAGAATTGTGCAAATGACAAATCAAAACAAAGCCGATGCTTTGCAAGAAGTAGATTTATCCATAGAACGAATTTATACCTATGCAGCTTTAGCCGATAAATATGATGGTCATGTGCATCACACCATTCATCGTAATGTAACTTTGGCAATGCCAGAAGCTTTTGGAGTTATGGGAATTATGTGTCCAGATGAATCACCATTGTTAGGTTTTATTTCAACAGTAATTCCTGCCATTACAATGGGAAATAATGTGATTGTCATCCCTTCAGAAAAATCACCTTTATCAGCGACTGATTTTTATCAAATTTTAGAAACCTCTGATGTTCCTGCTGGAACAGTAAATATTGTTACAGGAAGCAAAGATGAGTTGGCTCAAGTATTAGCAAAGCACGATGATGTTGATGCTATTTGGTATTTCGGCAGCAAAGAAGGTTGTAAAGACATGGAGTTTCTATCTGCCGATAATATGAAACGTACTTGGGTAAATTACGGGAAGTATAGAAACTGGTTAGACAAAGCACAAGGCGAAGGCGAAGAGTTTTTGAAACATGCAAGTCAGATTAAAAATATTTGGATTCCTTACGGAGCATAATTAATTAAAAGTATATATGAGTAGTTTACATTTAGAAGCAAAAGTTGGAGATATAGCAGAAACTATTTTATTACCAGGTGATCCTTTAAGAGCAAAATATGTAGCAGAAACATTTCTTGACGATGCGGTTTGTTATAATAATGTTAGAGGAATGTTAGGTTTTACTGGTTATTACAAAGGAAACCGCGTGTCTGTACAAGGAACAGGAATGGGAATGGGTAGCCATTCTATTTATGTACACGAATTAATAAACACCTATAATGTAAAGAACTTAATTAGAATTGGTACTTGTGGTAGCATTCAAGAGAATATTACTTTAGGTCAGGTGTTATTAGCAATGAGTGCTTCGGGAGATTCTGATGCTAATAGCCATTATTTTGAAGGCATGCATTTTGCGGCTACAGCAGATTTTGATTTATTAATGAAGGCCTATAAAGCTGCAAATAATATGAATATAAAAACCTATCAAGGTTCTATTTTTAGTACCAATACCTTCTATGATGATGCACCAAACCGTTGGGAAAAATGGCAAAAACATGGTATTCTTGGTGTGGAAATGGAAACACAAATACTCTTTACACTAGCCAAACGTTTTGGAGTGAAAGCACTTTCTATACTTACTGTAAGTGATAATATCATTACTGGAGAAGCTACAAGTGCAATGGAAAGAGAAAAAGGTTTTAGTGATATGATGAAGATTGCGTTGGAGTTGGCTTAGTCTGGTTCAATGATCCAAGATGTTTATTGATTAAAGGTATATACCTGTTAAACCCTTCCTAAAATTTCAAGCTATTATTTCCATATTGTTATTTTTACAATTCATAAAACACTAACAAAATGATTCTTAAAAAATCCATTCTAATTGTATCCACTTTTCTAATTTGTTTTTCTGCACAAGCTCAAGACCTAACGTTTGAAGAATACAACCCAACATCGACATTGGTTGTTCCTGGTGACAGTATTAAAGTTGCCAAGTTTCCTTTTATTGATATTCACGGTCACCAATTCCGAATGGCGACCCAAGATTTGTCTTTGCTAATTGCAGATATGGATAAATTAAATGAAGCCATTATGGTTAATTTAAGTGGTCGTTCTGGAGAACAGTTGCAAAATGCTTTAAAGAATGTTGATGAGCATTATCCTAATCGGTTTGTGGTATTTGCAAATATTAATTTTGAAGGCACAGGAGCAGAAGGGTGGACAGAAAAAATGGTAGCCCAATTAGAACAAGATGTTAAAAATGGTGCAAGAGGTTTAAAAGTATATAAGAGTTTGGGCTTACGAAATAAAGATTCACAAGGAAATAGATTGGCAATTGATGATTCGCGATTAGACCCAATTTGGGCAAAGTGCGGAGAGCTTGGAATTCCTGTTTTGATTCATTCGGCAGATCCAAAACCATTTTGGGATGATTTTGATGGTGATAATGAACGCTGGTTAGAATTAAAAACACATCCTCGCAGAAAGCGAGATGCTAATAGTCCAGCACCTTGGGAACAAATAATGGAGGAGCAACATAATATGTTTAGGAAACACCCTAAAACAAATTTTATTAGCGCACATATGAGTTGGTTAGCAAACGATTTAGGTAAATTAGGAAGATTGTTTGACGAGATGCCAAATATGAATGTTGGTATTGGAGCCATTATTGCAGAATTAGGAAGACAGCCACGATTCGCCAAAGCTTTTTTTGAAAAATACCAAGACCGTATTTTATTTGGTAAAGACAGTTGGAAACCCGAAGAGTTCCCAACGTATTTTAGAGTGTTAGAAAGTAACGACGAGTATTTTCCTTATCACAAAAAATATCATGCGTTTTGGCCAATGTATGGATTAGATCTATCTGATGAAGTGCTTAAAAAAGTGTACTACAAAAATGCTTTACGTCTTGTTCCTGGACTGGATAAAAGTTTGTTTCCGAATTAATTCTAAATATTTTTTATTTAAAAAAAGAACCTTCTTGATGTGCTTTTATTGCTTTTTTGGATAATATTATTCCAATTATTAAAGATATGAAAGCTCCTATGAAAACTCCTGGAATAAAATCTATAAACAAAAAGAAATCATAGCTACCATGAAAAAGAATAGCAGATAATAAACCAAGCAAATTCCACTTTATTTTATTTTTTGAGAATTTAGCTTTTCCCATATAATATCCCATTAAAATGGCAAAAGATGCATGAGCTGGAATGGCGGTAAATGCTCTTAATAAAGCCACTTCTAATCACCTTGTGAGACATACATAATGTTTTCTATAGCAGCAAAGCCCATAGATACCATTACTGCATAGATAATACCATCAAAAGGTTCGTTAAAACCTTTTCTAGGTTGGTTATAATATCTGACTATTACATATTTACTAAATTCTTCAATAAGAGCAACTATAAAAAAGGCTTTTATAAATTGTTGCAACACACTAAAATCGTTCGGAGTAGGTAAAAACAAATCGAAAAACTTATAAAGTAATGTTGTAATTACAATGCTGATAATAGCTCCAAATGCAAAGGTGTATGCTAAAATACGTTTAGATTCTTTTTCATACTTGTCTTTTATGTAAATGTAGATTATAATTACAAATACTGGTGCTAAAGCTGAAAAGAGTAGGTTCATATTAGTTAGTTATGGTTTTAATACAATTTATTAATTGAATAAAATCTTCTTTTGTATTATAAAGATGAGGAGAGATTCTAATATAATTACCCCTAATGGATAGATAAATAGAGTTCTCTTCGAATTGCTGTTTTAATACTTCAATATTCATAAATTCTGGAATTTCAATACTGATTAAATGATGACCTCTATAATCATTATCTTCGATGGTAAAGCCCATTTCTTGCAAATCTTTTATGGCTTCTTTTGAAATTTCATAACAATATTTTTGGATCTCACTTGGGTTCCATTCTATAATTTGTTCAACAGCTTTCGTTGCCATTGGAACTGAAATAAAATTTGAGTATTCACCCATACTATAACGATTTGCTCCATCTCTATAGTTGTCTTTATAATTGGTCAATCCAGCAAAATTTTCGCTATCTTTTCTATTTAGCCAACTTTCTTCTATGGGTGAACCATTGTCAAAATAGCTTCCAAAATAAGCAAATCCAATAGAATAAGGACCCAACAGCCATTTATATCCAGCACAAATTAATGCGTCTGGTTGAGTCTCTTCTATTGAAAAAGGAAATGCACCAACAGATTGTGTACCATCAATAATTAATAAAGCATGATGTTCATTAGTTTTTTCTCTAATAGATTTTAGATCAAAAAGCGTACCATCGGCCCAATGTATTTGGCACATGGCAACTACTTTGGTTTTAGAAGTAACTGCTTCAAGAATATGTTGGTTCCATTGCTTCGCTATACAATCTCCGGATTTTGGTTTCTCAATAATTTTTAAAACGGCATTATATGTATCAGCTAGTTTTTTCCAGGAATAAAAATTACTTGGAAACTGATCTTCAATAACCAATATTTCATCTCCAGAATTAAGTTTAATATTATTTGTAACACTCGCTATTCCATAGGATACGGAAGGAATACAGGCAATTCTATTGTACTCCTTTGTGTCAATTAAACTTGCAATCCGCTTTTTGAATTCGGTTACGGGTTCAAAAAAATCTTTAGATAAAATTGTATGTGGTTGGCTTTTTCTTTGTAAAGCTTCAAGTCCAATTTTTTCTACACTTTTAAGCAAAGGTGACATATAAGATGCGTTAAAATAAACTACATCATTAGGTAGGCTGAATTTATCTTTTTGATGTTTAAGCATTGTTAATAGTGTTTATAGTATCGATAACAAATTCATAATATGTGTAATCGGCGGGCACTAATTTAATTTCCTCATCATGATTTTTAACATAGAATTTAAAATCTTCTAAGGAAAATAAACGTAAATCATCAACTTCTTCTTTTTGTTTGTTCAAGACATTGAATGAAACATTTAATTCTACCAAAAAAACATTTTGAAATTCACAATCTTTTATACCATTAGGAAAAATATTAATATTTTTACGAACATCAATTTTTTTTAACTGATTCTTATTAATATTTAAACCAATTTCTTCTTTAACTTCACGTAATGCAGCAGCTTCAATTGTTTCTCCAGCCATTACATGACCAGCAACAGAAACATCCCAGAAATTAGGAAATGTTTGCTTATTTGCTCCTCTTTTTTGTAATAAGACTTCGCTATGTACTGTATAAAACCATACATGTACAGTAGAGTGGAAGTAACCTTTTTTGTGCGCTTCAGATTTTAAACAACTCTTTCCAGTTGGTTTACCTAATTCATCCAGTATATCTATATATTCATCCATTTGATACGCTAATTTCCTTTATAAATTTTTCATTCAGTTACAACATGTATTGCTCCGGTAAAAGGTTTTAGCCCACTACCGTTTAAATTTACAATATAATAATAAGTCCCTGAAGGTACATTGTTAGAAGCTCCAACGGAATTGTTATGAGCGATTCCATTCCAGTCATTTTTATAGTTGTCAGACTCATATATTAAGGCTCCCCAACGATTAAATATTTGAACCTCAATATTAAATCCACATGCTTCCTGACCACCAACAACAAAGTATTCATTCCATTCGTCTCCATTGGCAGTAACAGCTTTAGAAATGTTTATTCTATTTATATTACCACAAATTAATTCCAGACAATCATCATTTATAGTAATTACTTGAACATAATCAACAATTGTTCTTCCACAAGCATCAGTAAATGACCAAGTATTTGTATAGGTTCCTGAATAGCCCACATTGCTGTCTGGTACAAATGCTCCAGACATTTTTGTTATTGAAAGATCACATTTATCTGTATCTGGCATTAAACTTTGTGCAACACTTAAAGCGTCTGGATTTTCACATATGATGTTTCTGTCCAATTCACCAATAGAATTTATCCAAGTAATTTCTTCAGGAATATTTATTGTTATTGGTAAAATTGTTCCCAGTTGGCAATCATCTAATTCTTGAGAGCTAAAAGTGGTTTGGGAAATTGGGTTTTCTATGCCATTATATGTTGCTTCTAATTGAATTTCAAAAGATAAATTACAACTATCTTCGAGGAAATAACATTCGTCTTTAATTCTTAATTCAAACTGTAAATCTAACGAAGGATCATTCACCTCGGTTAATCCATCTTCTACAAAAAATTGCAAGTTTCTTGTATTGGCATCATATACAAAGGTGACTCCTGGTGGTAAATTATTGGCAGTAACAAATTCTACATTAGTCGGGACAATTGTTGAAAGTACTACATTTATTGCGTCATCATTTCCAGTATTTGAAAAATTAAAGTCAAAAACAACAGTTTCTCCAGCATTCGTAATGTTTCCTTCAGTACTAGAATTTAATATAATTGGATATAAGTTTGGAGATCTTACATCAACCGATAGCCCCAATAGATATAGACCGTAAGTCTCTTGATTTGAAGTAAGCCTAATAGTAGCCGAAGTTTGATTATTATCTAATATACTGTTGCCAGTATTATCAAGCTGAAAAACAGCGGCGTCAAAGCCAAGTGTGTTTGTGCTTGCAGGATTTCTATCGGTATAGTCAGTATTCCCTAGGGTAATTCTACTATTAAAAAAATTATCGGCATCTCTTAAAGGTGCCGTTAAATCAACAAAATTGTCTGCGGTATTTTTTATTTGAAATCTATCTCCTATTAAAATTCTATCTCCTTCCAGCGATCCAAAAACAATATTTGCATTTACCTGTCCAGTCGGAATTGTTTGAAAGCCACTAAAATCAATATCAAAATTGTTAAACGTTTGCGAAATATGTGCATAGCCATCAAATAAGCTTATGTTTTTTGTTGGTAGTTCAGGACTTTGATATACAAATACAATTTGCCAACCACCCGAAGTTCCTATATTTCCACCGTCGTGTTGTATTAAATTTCCAATTTTTGCTTCAACATTTGCAACTTGATAATTGCCGTAAGGACTTGCCAATGCCGTAACGGTGGAAGTAATATCTTTAAAGCAGATATAAGGATCATTACTAAAGTGAGTATCCCGACCTCTATAAAGCACCTCATCAGCAGTTATTGTAGAATACATAGTATCACCAGGGAGCATTAATTTTATATCGTTGAAATTCCAATTAGGTTGATTATCCTCTCCGTTATCCATTTCTTTATCAGCAGCTGCCCAATATAAATAGGCCTTTTGTATGGTTAAACATGCTAATAGCGGTTCAGGATTAACAAAATTTGCACTACTTGAATTAAATGTAGTGGAATCATCGTCTATATCTACATATACATTATCAATAAAATTGTGATTATCACTTTCATCATTGTAGCTTTCTGTTGGTGTTCTGGACAACATGTTATTTGCAATAATAGTAACATCACCATTTACGGTTTCACTGAAGCGAGATATAAAATCCTTTTGTATTTGTGCAGATGCATTAAAATTCAAAATGCATATAAAAATTAAAGTGGATATTATTGCTTGTTTAAAAGGGTTTTTTATATATACAATATGTTTAACCATTAATACAAGTCTTCATGTTTTAAACGAATCGAAAATAATAAATAGAGATTTCTTCAATTTTAAATGGGAGGACATTCTTTATGGATATATTTATTCAAAATAACTAAACGAATCACCATCTTTTATTTTAAGTAGCGTTTCGTAAATCATTCGTATTACATTTTCAACATCGCTTTTATGTACCATTTCTACTGTTGTATGCATATAACGCAATGGTAGCGAGATAAGCGCTGAAGCAACACCACCATTACTATAAGCAAAAGCATCAGTGTCGGTTCCGGTTGCTCTAGATAGTGCAGCTCGTTGAAATGGTATTTTCTTTTCTTCGGCAGTTTCTGTAATTAAATCACGTAATTTTTGTTGTACGGCTGGAGCGTAGGCTACAACCGGACCTTTACCCATTTCGCAATGACCTTCTTTTTTCTTATCAATCATTGGGGTAGTAGTATCATGAGTTACATCTGTAACTATAGCGACATTTGGCTTAATGGTTTCTGTAATCATTTGAGCACCACGCAAACCAATTTCTTCCTGTACCGAATTTGTGATATACAGACCAAAAGGCAATTCATTTTTGTTTTCGTGAAGTAAACGAGCCACTTCAGCAATCATAAATCCGCCCATTCTGTTATCTAAAGCACGACATACAAAATTGTTTTTATTGAGGATGTGAAACTCATCTGGATAGGTAATAACACAGCCTACATGAATACCCAATTTTTCAATTTCCGCCTTCTTTTTACATCCAACATCTATAAAAATGTTATCAGGTTTTGGAGGTAATTCTTTTGCTCTGCTACGTGTGTGTATTGCTGGCCAGCCAAAAACGCCTTTTACAATGCCTTTTTTAGTATGGATGTTTACAATTTTACTTGGTGCAATCTGGTGATCACTACCACCATTTCTAATCACGTAAATTAATCCGTTGTCCGAAATATAGTTAACATACCAGGAAATCTCATCAGCATGACCTTCAATAACAACCTTATATTTTGCTTTTGGGTTTATGACGCCAACTGCAGTGCCATAAGTATCTGTAATGAATTCATCCACATACGGTTTGAGGTATTTCATCCAAATTTTTTGCCCATCCCATTCGTAACCTGTTGGTGCAGCATTATTTAAATATTTTTCTAAAAAGTCAATCGATTTTTTGTTTAAAATGCTCTTCTTCGCCATGTAATAAAGTTTTGCACTAAAATAATAATATTAATACTATTTTAAGGTTTAAGAGTATGTAAATTATTAATTTTACTCTATTGAAAAGATTCTAGAGTTTTATATTAAATGAAATATTTAAGTTACATACTTATCGTTTTTCCATTATTGATTTTTGCTCAGGTTAAAGAGGTAGAGCAGGACTCTACAATTTTAGAATACATTATTATTGAAGGCGATTCTATACCACGAACTGCAATTAATCTGGAAGAGGTTATGCTATTGCATAAATTAAAGTTCGATAGTAGAGAAGACCGAAGACGTTATTTAATTTTACGCCGAAAAACAATAAAAGTGTATCCTTATGCTAAATTAGCAGCCGAACGTTTAAAGACTCTTAATGAACGGTTGGATAAAATGAAACGGAAACGTGATAGGAAACGCTATGCAAATAGAATTCAGAAATACATTGAAGGAGAATTTTCAGAAAAACTGAAGAAATTAACCAGAACAGAAGGGCAGATTTTAATTAAGCTCATTCATCGCCAAACAGGACAAACCACCTTTGAGCTAATTAAAGAATTGCGCAACGGTTGGCGTGCCTTTTGGTTTCATAATACGGCAAAACTATTTGATATTTCATTGAAAAAAAAGTTCGATCCATTTAATGAAAAAGAAGATTATTTAATCGAGGATGTTTTGCAACGTAATTTTCAAAGTGGTCGTTTAGAACGACAAGAACCAGCTATTGATATCAATTTTTTTGATCTTAACGAAAAATGGTTAAAACCATCTTCTGACATATCTACAAATGAAAATTCAAACTAAATTTGAAGAACAACTTAATGCTATTTCCCACGCTATTGGTGCTCTATTAGGAATTGTTGCCTTGGTATTGCTTATTATTTTTGATACTCACAAAACCGATTGGAGTTTATTTAGCGTTATTGTTTATAGTATTTCAATCATTATATTATTTACAGCGTCTACACTCTATCATGCTGTAAAAGGAGAAAGGCGAAAGCATTATTTTAGAATTATAGACCATATTGGTATTTACTTGCTTATTGCCGGAACATACACTCCTGTACTACTCATAACTTTAGAACACAGTTTGGGGTGGACCTTATTTTGGACGGTTTGGGGAATTGCCGGATTTGGTGTGATCTTGAAATTGTTCTTTACAGGACGATTTGGTGTTTTTTCTACGCTATTGTACCTGGTAATGGGTTGGTTGGTTGTTTTCGACTTTTCTACACTTTCCAGCTTGGTAGATCCCAATGCGATTTTGTTACTAATGGCTGGAGGATTGGCATATACAGCAGGCATTATTTTTTATGCAATTGAACGTATTCCTTATAACCATGTAATTTGGCATCTATTTGTTCTTGCAGGAGCCATATGTCACTTTTTTATGATATTGTTTTATGTGATTTAACATATTGATTTCTAAAATTTAAAAAGTTACCTTCGCTTATCAGATAATAAAGTTTATTAAAACGAAGCCATATCTTAATCTTTATTCACAACTAGATCTCAGAATGAAAAAATCAATAATCCTATTCTTATTTATTCTTTTATGCCTTTCTCAATTGAAATGTGGATACCAAAGTACCAATGACTCTTTAACGATTTCTAATGAAGCTCGAATTGACTCAATAATCTCGCAATATGAATTATCTCAAGAGCCAGGAATTGCTATTGGAATTTATCAAGCCGGAAAAATTGTCTTTGCCAAGGGCTATGGTTTGGCAAATTTGGAACATGAAATCCCTTTTACACCTAAAACTGTTTTCGATATTGCTTCCAATTCAAAACAGTTTACGGCATACGCTATTTTACTTTTGGAACAACAAGATCGACTCTCCTTGGATAATCAAGTAAAGACATACTTTCCTGACATCCCAATTTTTGAAACACCAATAATAATTAAACACCTGATTCACAATATTAGTGGGTTACGAGGCTATGGAGATATTAGAGAAATGATTGGTAAAGGAATCGAACACCCTACCAATAGAATTGAATTCATTGATTTTCTAAGAAAACAACAATCATTGAATTTTGAGCCTGGAGAGCAATATTCATATAGCAATACCAATTGGATTTTGTTGGCGATGATTGTTGAACAAGTTTCCGGGCGCTCCTTCAAAGATTTTATGGCAGATGAAGTTTTTCTACCACTAGGAATGTCAAATACATTAGTTCGTGACGATCCTTTTGAAATAATTGAAGGTAGGTCTTCAACTTATACAAAACTGAACAATGGCTTTTTTAGAATCAATCATAGTTGGGGACTCGCTTCTAATTTGTCAGGAATGTCTTTTATTCATACTACTATTGAAGATTTGGCTAAATGGGACGCCCATTTTTACAAAGAAAATGACAAAAGTTTCAATGTGATAAACCGAATGTATGAGCGTGGAATCTTGAATTCAGGTGATACTATTCACTATGCTCGCGGATTAATGATAGGAGAACACAAAGGGTATGAGATGATTTTTCATGGAGGATTTGGAGGAGGAAGTTCTCAGTTTACGAGATTTCCGAATCAGCAACTTACAGTTGCAGTATTTAGCAACCGTTACCATACCGACCTTGATACGTATGAATTGTCATTAAATATTGCAGAACTATATCTTAAAGATATTGAGTCGAATGAACAAATCGAATCCAAAAGCAATCAACAGATTAAACTTGGAGATGCAAAAAGGTTTGCTAACCGTTACTGGATAGAAAACGACATGCGATTTACAAGCTTTGAAGTTAAAAATGGCAGACTTGTGGAAGTCTCTGAAGGCGAAGAGTACCCATTAAAAATGATAAATGATGGAAAATTTCAAGATGATTACGAATTGATTGAATTCAGCCCTAAAGGCACATTTGGGTTGGGTACTCACCGATCTACAGGTGAAAAATATGATTTGGTTAAAGCTCCACTTTGGCAACCATCAAATGAAATTCTGACAAATCTTGAAGGAAACTATTTTAGTGAAGAACTTGATTATACTTGGACAATTGAAGTATTGAATGGGCAAGTCTTTCTTCAACGATCAGGACTTGAAGA
Source organism: Flavobacteriaceae bacterium (assembly GCA_965250265.1). GTDB lineage: Bacteria > Bacteroidota > Bacteroidia > Flavobacteriales > Flavobacteriaceae > PRS1. The sequence continues at coordinate 125,911 of CBDFNO010000012.1, forward strand.
TTTAAAACTAGAGCCTGCCTTTGAAAATGCTTTTGTTTGTAACAATTGGCTTATTAGATTCAAAAGAGATTCAAATAGTATGAAATTACACGTTTCATCAGGTAGAGTTAAGAATTTATTTTTCATCCAAATCACAGATTAAAATTTAAGGTTTCTGCAAAGTAGACTATGTGCAATAACCTAAATATAACATGCATCCAACTTCTGAAAAATTGTAACAGGAATCATTCTCTCCAAAGGATTTGGAGTTTTTAATTTTGAACTTACTATAAAAAGTAAGCTATTGCAATGGCAGAAACGATTGCTAAAAGTTTGGTAAGGTTAAATTTATGCCCTTCGCTACTTTCAAATAAAATGACGGTAGAAATATGCAAAAATATTCCAATAACTAAAGCCGAAAATTCAGAATAATAGACTTTAAAAACATCGGTTTCTTGAGATAGTAAAACTCCTAAGGGAGTCATTAAAGCAAATAAGGCCAGGAAAAATAAAATTTTACTACTACTTAATTGCGAAGCTAAAAAGAACGTGGATAATATTATGGCAACAGGAAGTTTATGAATAATAATACCGTAAATTAAATTGTCATGAGCTTCAATAGGTATGCCTTCTAAAACAGAATGAATACTTAAACTTAAAAAAAGTAACCAAGGGAAAGCAGATTCGTTTTTACTTAAATGTACATGGCCATGCTCGGCACCTTTAGAGAAAAACTCTAAAACTATCTGAAGCAAAATCCCAATCATAATAAACAACCCAATAGTCTTGCTATTATTGTTGCTGAATACTTCAGGTAAAAAATTAAAAACAGTAATTGATAATAAAAAAGCTCCACTAAATGCTAATAAAAGCTTTAGATTTTTTTGCTTTGTGGGTTTGAAGACTAAAACAAAAATGTAGCCTAATACTACTGTAACTATTGGAAGTATAAAATTTAGCATATCACTTAAAAATCATTATTAAACGTTCGGAATCATTCTCATTAAAAGGATTTAGTTTATAATCTCCAAAAACTTCCATTAAACTTACACCAGCTTTAGCAAATAAAACTTTAAAATCTTTAAGTGTAAAGGCTCTAACTCGTTCCTGATAGTTATGTTCTTCACCTTGTGAGCTAAACAAAATATCTTTTTTAATATAGCCATCTTCAATGTACCTTTTTTGGTTAAAGGTGATGCCGTCAATGGTTTTTGCATCTTCATTTACTAAATGATCAATCACAAATTTTGAATTCATAAAATCGATAACACCAAATCCAGCATCGGATAAATCCGTTTTAATCGCTTTAATAGTATTTAAATTATTTTCATCAATGTCAAAATACCCAAAACTCGTAAACAGATTAAAGATAGCATCAAAAGTGTCGTTATAAGGTTTACACATATTATGCACATCAAAGCGGAGCTTGTCATTTTCAAATTGCTTGGCAAAGGCAATACTATTTATAGAAAGATCAACACCAGTAACATCATAACCAATGGAATTAAGGTATCTTGAGTGACGTCCTTTACCACATGCGAGATCAAGAATTTTCCCACCAACAGGAATATCTAAATGATTTGTAAGATTATCCATGAAGGATTGTGCTTCACTTTGATCTCTTTCTTTATAAAGAAGATGGTAGTAAGGAGTATCAAACCATGAAGCATACCAATTTGTCTTGTCTTTTATCATGAATGAAGGTGTAACACTACAAAAATACTCTATTTTTGTATTCTATTTGATGCAAATAATGGAGAATAATTTTAAGATGGTTGTTAAAACCTTATTTGGTTTTGAAGAACTTTTAGCTAAGGAACTACGTGATCTTGGCGCAAGAGATGTAAAAATTGGTGTGCGCAATGTAAGTTTTTCAGGCGATAAAGGCTTTATGTACAAGGCTAATTTAGGTTTGCGTACTGCCATTAAGATTTTAAAACCAATAAATACTTTTAGAGTTTCTAACGAACAAGATTTATATAATCAAGTCTATAAAATGTCTTGGGAAGATTATATGAAACCAACAGGAACGTTGGCAATTGATGCTACAGTTCATTCTACTGTTTTTACACATTCAAAATATATTGCACTAAAAACTAAAGATGCCATTGTAGATAAGTTCAGGGATAATGGAGGAGAGCGACCAAATGTAGATTTGCGCTTCCCAGATTTAAAAATTAATGTGCATATCGATAAGCAGTTTTGTACTATATCATTAGATAGTTCTGGCGAATCGTTGCACAAACGTGGTTATAAAACGGCAACTAATATTGCACCAATAAATGAAGTATTGGCAGCAGGTTTAATATTGCTGTCTGGTTGGGATGGACAAACCGATTTTATGGATCCAATGTGTGGTAGTGGAACCATTCTTGCCGAAGCCGCTATGATTGCCTGTAATATACCTCCAAATTTAATGCGTAAGGAGTTTGCTTTTGAGCGTTGGCAAGATTGGGATGTGGAATTGTTTGAAAAAATTGAAGAGTCCTTACTTTCCAAAACACGAGATTTTCATCATAAAATGATAGGTTATGATAAATCACCTTCGGCAGTCAGTAAAGCAAAAGAGAATATGAAAAACGCTCATCTGGATGAGTTTATAACTATAAAGCATGAAGATTTCTTTAAAACTCAAAAAGCTGGCGAAGAGCCATTACATATGGTATTTAATCCGCCTTATGGAGAACGCCTTGAAAGTTTAAATGTTGAAGAATTTTATGGCGATATTGGTACTACTTTAAAACATGGTTTTCCAGGAACTAATGCCTGGTTTATTACCTCAAATTTAGAAGCCTTAAAACATGTTGGATTAAGACCTTCCCGAAAAATTAAAGTCTTTAATGCAAAGTTAGAAGCGCGTTTGGTAAAATACGAAATGTATGAAGGCAGTAAAAAAGCTAAAAAGCAAAACTTGTAGAAAGAATCATTTTTCAATAATATAGCTGTCGATAATTTCATTTTCAATAGAAATAAATTTTATAGTCATTGTAGAAAATGATGCCTCAATAATTAATGTGCCATAATTATCATCATAGCAAAATACATCAAATTGGTTGTTACCCAAAGGATTTTCGTTGCAATTATTTATTCCTTTACCTCCAAGCCCATTGACAATATAAACAGGTAATGCAGAATCAAGCCTAGTGATACGTTCATAAATATGGCTATGTCCTGTTAATATGAGATCAACGCCTTCAAAATCCCACTGCATATTTTTTTTATTTCCATGTGAACCACTTGAATATGGGGAATGATGAAAATAGACAATGTTAAAGGATTGTTCTGATTCTAATAATTTTTCCGCCAACCAAATTTGTTGTGATCCTAAATTAGTGTTACTGTCAAGGGAAAAAAAGTGAACAGGTCCCCAAATAAAATCGTAATACACTTCATTTCCTGGTAGTGTAAAATAATTTAAATAGGGAATTCTACTATTAAAATTATCATAATCATGGTTGCCCAGACTAGGGAAAAACCTATTTAATTGCTCCTCATTGGCGTTTCCTTTACATTGTTGATTAGAAGGTGCATCATAATTGTAAATATAATCGCAGTAAAAACGTCCAATATGTCCTTCAATAGTACTTTCATGCCCATTTGGGTAATTGTTATCTCCGAGGGTAATGATGAAATCTGGATCAAGAGATCGTACTAATTCAGCCACTTTTTTTTCATTATTGCTACCGTCTCCAAAATCTCCAAAAGCGGCAAAACGAATTGAGTCAGCTGGTACATTCACAATTATTCCTGAAGGCTCTATTAAGTCTATCTTAGAGCATCCAAATAAGACTAATAAGCAAATAGAACTAATATAAAACCGCATAAGTACCATATTATATTGACTTAAAATGTAAATATATGTTTACATCTAAAATTAAGATAATTAATATAGTTCGATAATTTTCAAACTTAATACTTTTCTTTCAGTGTTTTGGTATGATGCTCAACATGGTAAGATGTCCACATAAGGAGTTCCCTTACTGGCATTTTTCCCATCAATGGATGTGGTAACACAATATTATCTAAGTCTTTATCTTTCCACTTTTTGGTTTTATGTTGTAATTTTTTGTTTTCGTTATTTTATTTAATATGATCTAAATGGTACACAGCTATATCTGGATTTAATGTTTTATCATCTGCCGCTTTTTCACAGAGTTCAGTCCAAACTTCTGCTAGGTTGTAAAACGATTGATAGGTTGTTTTGTTTGGATAGTTCTGTTGTAAATCTAGAATTACATGGGAAATACCAGCAAAACGAATGCCTTCAACCAGACTCCAAAAAACAATAAGAATTGATCTTGCTTTATCCGAAAACGGAATATTAAAATTTGCCAATTGATCTAAAGCAGGAATAAGTTGCGCAAGTGAAACCTCTGTGGCCAATAGTTCATTAAAACCGGTTTCACCAATTACTGCTCTTATGTCATGATAACCATCACGATAAGGTATGGTTTCACAGTCAAAGCCAAAATTTGTTAGCTCACCTTCACTGGAACCACTAAATGCATACACCTTGCCATCATCAAGATAAAAACCAAAGACATAATAAAATTGAAGATTAACAATAAGTCGCAGTTTGGTGTTTCCATGACTTATCGTTAAACCACCATAATCATTACAGCTTAAATAGACTACTGGATAATCAATATCATTTAAACGGCGAATTCGAGATGTAAGTTTTCTAAAAGAATTTATTTCAGATTTAAAATTCTCATCTAAACTTAAGTATAAACTGTGGCCTTTGATTTTAGAAATCCTATTAAATAGTGCTGAATTTGTTTCCATAATAGTTAGTTTATAAAATGACCACTCATATGTTTCAGGTACTTTTTGGCATGTTTTACTTTTTTTACACGATGTGGTTTTGGCAGACGTTTGTTTGTGCCTTTAACTTTTTGACAGTGTTTAGCTAAATGATGTGCACCTTTAACAATAGATAATTGCAGGTCGTTTAGATAATCATTGTCGTAAATGGATTCGTCCTTTGGATGAATATTCGGTTCTTCAATTGGTGGAAAGTTTGTACGTGCTGTTTCACGATTAAATACCTGTTCAAACGTATTGGCATGTGCATCACGATCTGTCAAACCATCCAGATGCCATTTATCACTTACCGTTTTAATAAATGAGGTATGATCAAAGCGATCATTTATAATCGTTTTTTCATTGATGAATGCAGATACCATAACCATTGGTACACGAATCCCTAAACGATCAAAAGCAAAGCCTTTTTCAAGATCTTCAAGATCCATATTTGAATCTGGTGGATATACTTTCTCTTTTTCGTTGGGATTTTTTGGAGGTGGAGGTGGCACATGATCAAAACAGCCACCATGTTCATCATATGTGATGATTAGAAGTGTATTGTCTTTATATGCGCTTTCAGGATTAAAAAGAGCAGTATAAACATCCCAAATTAAATGTTCGCCTAATATTACGGTTCCATCACGTGTTGGACCATCATCAAAGTCTGGTTCGGCAGATGAAGGATGTTGATCATTATGTTGGCCTAAAAAGCGTGGCTCAACAAAGCAGTACTGAGGTAAGGTTTTATTTTTAATATCCTCTTTAAACTTGTCGAGATGACGATCCATTACAACTGTGTTTTCATCTTTAAATGGACCATTGACTAATGTTGTAAGAGCAATCCATTCTTGTGTGTATACACGATGTGTTACATGTTTAGATTTCATGCGTTCAAAAAGAGTGTCGCGTGACCAGACCATGTCAATCCAGGAGTCCATGGCTTCAACTTTATCAATAATACCACAAGCATCAGTCGGGTTAATTACTTTTCCACCAGAGGTGGCAGCATGCCAAAAAGAACGATTACACCACGTCTGACTTGGTACTGAACAATACCAATGATCAAAAAACAGCAAACTCTTTTGCCAAGGTGGTTAGTACTGGAATCTGTTTAGGTGTATAGCATTCCATGATTTTACTGTACTGTTCATATGCTGCTTTATGATAACTTTCGCAGGCTTTACACGATTTACACTTCCCAAAAAAGATACATTTTAAGCACCATTTGCAAGACTTGCATTTGATAGCTTTGAGTGTATTAACGTAATCGCTGATAAAGCCTTCCATGTTTGGAATCGTTGGAGGAGAAGGGTGAGGTAAGTTGAAAGGGGACTTCATTTTACAAGCTTCAACATTTTTATTGACAGGATCAATATGATTAAAGAGTTGCGTATTCACATGGCTGATAGACTTCACCAGGATCAGGATAAGGTTGATGATAATCACCATCAGTAACTGGACGTGGTGATAACCAAACATTTTTCTTTATGATCTTTAGAATCTGGATGAATAGGCATTTTTATATCTGTACCTTGAAGTCCGTCGAATGACATGCCAGGCGGTAGTTTATAACCATCATTATCAGGATCATATAAATAGCCTAATAGATTATCGAAAGAACGGTTTTCTAGCATTAAGACCACGACATTCTGAAACGAGTCTAGTCTTTTTTTTGAATTTTCCATATTGTTTTATAGCATTCGAATAAATGCCGTATCAGTTAGATAAAACTTATGCTTGCTATGAAGAAGTAATCTTAGAGGGAACTAAGAGCTAACAAGATAATCAAAAATTGCGACATAAAAAAAGAGCTACAAAATGTAGCTCTTTATTTTAAAGGTTGTAACCCTTCGTCATACTTAGGACTATATGTTAGTTATTGAGTTCAACAACCAACGCATCATCAGTTTAAATTGATCATATCAAACGATAAGCGAAGGTATTTTTTTAGTTAAAATGTCAATATAATTTAAGCAATAGCAATTATAAAAATATCAAGAATAGTTAATAAACAGGCATTAATATTTTTTCCTTCAAAGTATTTGTATGGTGTTCAACATGGTAAGAGGTCCACATAAGAAGTTCCCTTACTGGCATTTTTCCCATCAATGGATGTGGTAACACAATATTATCTAAGTCTTTATCTTTCCACTTTTTGGTTTTATGCTGTAATTTTTTGCTTTCTACTTTAAGCCTATTAATAAAGTAATTTTTATCTTTTGCTTTAGGTATTTTATTGCCTTTAGAAAATGGAGAAACAATCCCTTTTGCCTCTTCAAGACGCACTAAATAACGATTTACAATAGTATCGTAATCACGGACAGTTCTATTAGATGTACCAAACCTATATTTTAAAACAAATTTAGGAAGACTCATAGCAGTATTTAAAGGCTTAATACTTTCCAATAAGTGCTTAGTGTGTTGCCCAGTAGGTCCATTTCCCCTCAGGACCTGTTTCCCAAGATTGTATATCGTGTTGCTCTAACCAGTTAAAAAGGTTTTGGTGCTTTTCTTCTAATAAGTTTGCAATAGCTTCCTTATCCATTAATTCCCTTTTTTGTACAAGGGAATAAGATAAGAAACATTATAACCAAAACCAATTCCGAAACTTCCACTATCGTAAGTACGTCCAAAGCCTGGAATGTATAAGTTTTCGAAGTTACCAGGTTCTGTTTCGGAGATTCTTCCTTTTAATTGAACATTAAGTCCAACATAAAGATTGTTTAATACTTCGGCTTTTATACCAAAAATTAATTCTGCCCAAATGGCTGTTAAACCATTATATTCAGCACTCTCAGTAACTGTGTTTTGTGGCCAATCTTGATTGGTATTAAAAATAGTATAGCTATTTACAGTTTGACTAAAAGAACTTGCGCCAACACGAAAACCACTATAGATCATATTTTCCATATTTAGCCAATTCTTATACATATTGAAATCAATTCCAGCTTTAAAATAACTTCCTTTTGCAGTAGAATTTAAGAATTCGGTGGTAGTTGTTTTTTCTTCGGTTCCTAATTCTCCTGCTATAAATAAGTTCTTAGAGTATCTGTAGTCAGCATATATTTCAAAGCCAGTATAATCATCATCAATAATTGTACGTAAAATTTTACCCAAATCACCACCTAGTCTTAAACCATACTTTTGTTTGTATTTGAGAGAGTCTTTTACAATGCTATCATTTTGTGATTCTGCTGAAAAAATAATCAGCATTACAAAAATGGTACTAATGAAATATTTTAACATGGGCTGTTGTTTCATTTTCTACAATCGAGTTTATTATTTCGGAGTTTATAATCCAATTATCACCATCGAGTTCCACACTAATAGTGAGATTATTAAATATGGTTTTAAAACCACAAGCGCGTGACACATAAACGTCTTCTCTTTGGTAGCTTATGGTAACAATATCTGGATTGCCAAATGTTATATCATCGTCTGGATTATCGGGAGTACCATTATTGTCAACTGCATAATCTTTATGAAATGTAAATTTGGTAGCATTTGCATCTGTTCTTAATGGTAGATTAATAGTATCGGTAGTGACTATATTTAAATCGGATATTTCTATATCTTCTTCACTATCGTCCAAACCTGTAACTCTTAGACCTATTGCATCTTTAGTATCATCTTGGCTGGTAATATCATAGAATCTTAAAATAAGTTTAGGAGTAGTTGCGGTAGTTTCTGCGCAAATATCATCTTTTTCACAACTCGCAGTCGTTAATAAAAGCAATAATAGTAGGGCACTTATTTTTTTCATATTTATTTTCCGAATAGGCGGAATTTATTTTAATTTAAGACTTATCATTGTTCCAAAAGTACAACTTTTTCTACATGATGTGTTATAAAAATCATTAAGACAATTACTATAAGTCCGATAATAAATGATATAATATTTTTATTTTAAAATTTCATCTCATTCTTAAACAAACTTCACGTGGATTTTTATCATAACTGCCATTGATATTAAAAATATAACAGATGCGGATTTTTGATTATAAAGCACTTCTCTCTACCTTGATATCCAAAATCTATCAATTTTCAGCTATGGCTGTTGTTTCGATTATCAAAATAATTAGTGCTAACCATGAAGGTCTCAAAACATCTGAACCCTTTTTACTTTCTTTGTCTGAAAAATATTTAAAAAAGTGCTTCTAATTGAAACCCTAAAAACAAAGAACTTAAATATTTAAAAGAACCTGTGTTATCTATATTCTGGTAAATGGGATATATACGTTAAGGCTAAAGCTATACATTTAAAAATATGATTTTTATAAATTTCATTCTATTTTTTTAAACCTAAGCGCACAACCTTCGTCACAACCCGTCGTTGGCGATATAATCAAGAAATTATTTTTAAAATTGAAAAGATATTCCAATTCAAAAATGCCTGTATCCATTTCGCTGCATTGAAAAACAACTTCAAAGAAACTATTTTCATTGACAGAATAAATACTATATGTTCCATTATTTGATGGATTACTAGGACAAATAGGGGAAGATGTAGAACTGTAATTTAAACTTTGGGTAAATTGTATATTATAACTATTTTCAACATCTTCCCAATTATTATTATGTGTTCGTGCTATTAATTCCCATTGACCAATAATAGTGTCGGGTTCAGAGTCGTTTTGACTTGAACAGCTTAATAAGGTTGCTAATACTAATGTAATAATTTTTAAATTTTTCATAACTGTATTTTTAATTAATAGTGTACTTCACCTCCGCCAGTAGGGCAAGAAGTACAACCACCTGGAGGATCTTCAACAGTAAACCACTGACCATACCAATCACTATCGCCACACTCGTTACAAGCTCTTACCTTTATGTAAACGGAAGACATTTGTACAAGTGGATTTACGTGAATATACGAATAATTATCTCCTACATATCTAATTTGATGCGATGGCACGATCCATTCCCATGTATAGCCTAATTGGCCAACATCAATAAAACTATTATATTTTGCAGTTATGTTTGTCCATCGATCTGTATAAATAGGTTCGCTCTTAAAACTTTCGAGAGTAAGGTTACTGGAACTTGGGATTGAAAGTTGATCTAATTCTAGAGTAAAAATGTAAGTCAACCCGTTTATTACTAACGTTCCGGTTATAATAGTGTCTTCGGTGTTTAGATTGTTCAATACAACGGTAATACTATCATAAGTACTACTAACAATATTTAAATTACTTGTTACAGACCAAGCCACACTCATAGTAGAAGGAACGTTTGTAAGTTCAAAAGTTTTATTTTGGCTCAAACAAACTGCAGCATCATTATTGTATTCCCAGTTAATATCACTGATACTACAAGAACCATTTACCAGCGGTTGTAATGTAGAGTTGTTTAATATAGCTTGGCGCATTCTCCATCCTTGACCGTTTGTAAATTCATCTCTACATATATCAAACGAGTACGACATTATGTTTCTAGTTGGTGGATTATATCCGTCGGTTTCGGTATATACACAAAAAGCATTAACATTAGTTCCAGCAATTAGCTGAGGATCAGCAGCAGTGTCACAAACTAAATCTCCAGCTGTAAAACAATTAAGATTCAGAAATAGCCTCAACGCCATTTGCTGTCTCGTGAGTATGGTATAAATCTAGACAATGTCCTACCTCATGTGGCGCAGTAGAGGTTAAAGCTCTGTCATTTCTGATTACAAAACTATTAGAAGGAATATCACCAGCACGTCCGGTAATAATTCCACCAGTGACATTCCATAATTCTTCAACAATATAATAGTTTATAGCATTCGGGTTATTGTCAACATTAATTAAGCTATTGAATTCGCTTACTCCGCCAAGAGCTACATAATTAGTATTATCGATAAAATTAATGCCTATACTATTAAAGAATATCTGATGGGGATTGTAAAATTCGTTTAATTCATCAATCATATTATTTTCGCTATGATTTAAAAAAGCAAATGTTCCGTCTGATTCTCTGACAACATGAAATTGTACATCAATACAAAGGTTTGTACTATAATTATATGCTCGTGAGGATGTAGCTTGAGGATAAGTGTTGAACGAGATTGGTGCATCCGTACCACATACTTGTGCGAACGAATGGCTTAGACTAAATAAAAAAGTTAGAATTAAGATAGTTTTTGTTTTCATAAATTTGTTTTAATTTAATTAATAATTTTTTTTTTAATGCATTTGATATTGCAATCGTTGCTAAGTATTAGCATCTGAAAATTCGGGACTTTAGAGAGCAGTCAAAACTAGGATATAAATTTTAAAAAAGCAGGAATTTTATTATTTATTTTATAAAAATTGGTTGTTTTCAGCAATCAATTTTAACTAACCTTTTGAACTATCACGTTTTTCAAGTAATACCACGTTCTCAACATGATGTGTCTGCGGGAACATATCTACAGCTTGTGTTTTTGTAACTTTATATATAATGTCTAATAAGGACAAATCTCTAGCCTGAGTTGCACTATTGCAACTTACATACACAATTTTGTCTGGAGCAATGTTTAATATTTGTTGAACAACATCTTTATGCATACCATCTCGTGGAGGATCTGTAATAATAACATCTGGTTGGCCATGTGTTTTAATAAATTCGGTATTGAAAACTTTTTTCATGTCACCAACATAAAATTCAACGTTTTCTATATTATTTAATTGTGCATTTTCTTTTGCAGCTACAATCGCATCCCGAATGGCTTCTACACCAATAACACGTTTAGCTTGCTTTGCCACAAATTGTGCAATGGTTCCTGTCCCTGTATATAGATCGTAAATCAATTCGTCACCTATTAGTCCTGCAAATTCTCTAGTGATTTTGTAAAGTTCGTATGCTTGGTCAGAATTGGTTTGATAAAAAGATTTTGCATTTATTTTAAATTTTAAGCCTTCCATATCTTCAAAAATATGGTCACGTCCATTATAACAAACAACCTCTTGATCGTAAATAGTATCATTAGCTTTTTCGTTTATAACATATTGTAAGGATGTTATCTGCGGAAATTCTTCAGAAAGAAAACCTAACAATAATTCCCGTTTTGTTTTGTCGTTTTTAAAAAACTGAATAAGCACCATAATTTCCCCTATGCTTGTTGTGCGAATCATTAACGTACGAAGTAATCCTGATTGTTGTCTTGTATTAAAAAATTCAAAATTATTTTTTACAGCAAATTCTTTAGTAGCATTTCTAATAGCATTGGAAGGATCCTCTTGTAAGTGGCACTGTTTAATATCCAGAATCTTATCCCACATGCCTGGAATATGAAATCCTAATGCATTTCTGTCCCCAAGATCTTCGTATGAATTTATTTCTTCTTGTGTTAACCACCTAGAATCACTAAACGAAAATTCCATTTTATTTCTATAAAAATATTGTTTATCAGAACCTAAAATAGGAGTAACCTCTGGGAGTTCAATATGTCCAAGACGGGTTAAATTGTTAGTCACTTCCTTTTGCTTGTAAAACAATTGATGCTCGTAAGCCATATGTTGCCATTTGCAGCCACCACAAGTTCCAAAATGTTCGCAAACAGCTTCGGTGCGCTTATCAGATAGTTTGTGAAATGCAATAGCCTTACCTTCATAGAAAGCTTTACGCTTTTTGTAAGTTTGAATATCTACAACATCTCCTGGAACTGCATTTGGTAAAAAAATAACTCTACCATCTGGTGCTTTTGCAACTGTTTTACCTTTAGCTCCTGCATCTAATACTTCAACATTAGTAAATAGTTGTTTTCTGTTTTTTCGAGACATAGCGCAAAAATAGTAATAGCCATAAATAATATATACAGTTATTTGAATTATCTTTAAGAGATTTCCACGAAAGCAGAAAATAATTGAACCTTTTAAACTTTTCTACGTCTATAAGGTAGGAGCGTAATGAACAAGACCAATAAAACAGTAGATGGATGGTTGGTATTGCAATACCAATCTGGTAACCACAAAGCTTTGGCATTATTGGTGAAACGATGGCATAAAAAATTGTGTAGCAAAGCGTTTTGGGTAACTAAAGATAAAGATGTATCTAAAGACATTGCTCAAGAAAGTTGGAAAGTCATTATGAAAAAGATTTATAGTTTAAAAGAACCAAATAGTTTTGGAAGTTGGGCTTTAACTATTGTATATAGAAAATCTATTGATTTTTTAAAAGATAAGAAAAAGGAATTTGATAAAATGCATCAATACCAATATGAAAAAGCTTCAATTACGAATAGTGAACAAACTGATAATAAAAGTTTAAAGAGGGCACTATTAAATGCAATAAAAACTTTGCCAGAAAATCAGCAAATAGTAATCAATCTATTTTATGTAGAAAATTACTCTTTAAAGCAAATAGGAGACATTTTAGATATAACTGTTGGAACAGCAAAATCAAGACTGTTTCATGCACGAGAAAAATTAAAAACAATAATTAAAGCCAATAATTGGCAGTAATAAAAACAAAAATTATGAAAACAAATATGGAAGACATCGATCAATTAATTAAAGACACATTAACGCAAGAAGAAGCTAAATTTTACAATGAGTTAGATGAACAGAATTTATTTCAAATGATGGGAGGATTATTTCAAGGAAAACTAAAATGGATATTTATATACGTGAATATAGTAATGGTATTAATATTTGGTTTATTTGTGTATTGCGCCATTCAGTTTTTTAATACTGATGTTACAAACGAACTAATTAAATGGGCTGTTTTAGGATCTTTCTGTATGATGGCTGTAGGCATGTTAAAATTGTTTGCATGGATGCAAATGGATAAGAATGTCTTGTTACGAGAATTGAAACGATTAGAACTGCAAGTGTCTTCACTAGCTACAAAATTGTCTCAATAAGATTTTAGCAAATCACTTATATTTAGTAATTTGCGCATCCCTAGGGATGATTTCTCTCCCACGCTGAATTTTCGATTCTTCGAAAGGATAAAGGTACAGTAGGAATGGTTATTTTAAATACGTAAAGAAAATAGGTTTTAGAAGAATTTAGCGAATTTATTTTTGGTTGTAACTAGGCGAAATTTTTTAGGATAGCATTAGCTATCGTCAAAAATTTAAACGCAGTTAGAAGAAAAAAGAAACCGATAAAAATTTACAAATCTATTTGCTTTAAGTATAAACATTTATAATTTAATTAAAATGGCTGTTTTAGACCAATTAACATCGCAAGAAGCGATGGATTTAGAAAACAAGTATGGTGCACACAATTACCATCCACTGCCTGTAGTATTGAGTAGAGGAGAAGGTGTTTATGTTTGGGATGTAGAAGGCAAACAATATTACGATTTTTTATCGGCATATTCTGCTGTAAACCAAGGGCATTGTCATCCAAAGATTGTAAACGCTTTAGTTAATCAAGCACAAAATTTGGCATTGACGTCCAGAGCATTTTATAATGATGTTCTTGGCAAGTACGAAAAATTTGCAACTGAGTATTTTGGATTTGATAAATTGTTACCCATGAATACAGGTGCCGAGGCTGTAGAAACGGCATTAAAATTATGCAGAAAATGGGCTTATGAGGTAAAAGGTATTGCAGAAAATGAAGCTGAAATAATAGTTTGTAAAAATAATTTTCATGGACGTACAACTACCATTATTTCATTTTCTAACGATCCTGATGCTTGTAAGAACTTTGGACCTTTTACCGAAGGATTTATAAAAATTGAATATGATAATTTGCAAGCTTTAGAGGCGGTTTTAGAAAATAATGAAAATGTTGCTGGGTTTTTAGTAGAACCTATACAAGGTGAAGCTGGTGTTTATGTGCCGAGCGAAGGATATTTAACAAAAGCAAAAGCATTATGTAAAAAGCATAATGTATTATTTATAGCAGATGAAGTACAAACAGGAATTGCAAGAACAGGAAAATTATTAGCAGTTGACCACGAGAATGTAAAACCAGATGTGTTAATACTTGGGAAAGCACTTTCTGGAGGTGCGTATCCAGTAAGTGCTGTTTTGGCTAACGATACTATTATGAATGTGATTAAGCCAGGGAATCACGGAAGTACTTTTGGTGGTAATCCAATAGCAGCTGCAGTTGCAATAGCAGCTTTAGAAGTTGTACAAGATGAAGCATTGGCAGAAAATGCTGAAACAATGGGAATATTATTTAGAAGCGAGTTAAACAACTATATAAAGACAAGCTCGCTTGTAAATTTAGTACGTGGTAAAGGATTACTTAATGCTATTGTTATAAATGATGATGAAGAAAGTGAGACTGCATGGAATATTTGTTTAGCTCTACGTGATAATGGATTATTAGCAAAGCCTACTCATGGTAATATTATTCGTTTTGCACCTCCTTTAGTAATGACAGAGGAACAAGTGTTAGACTGTGTTTCAATAATTGTAAAGACATTAAAACAATTTGAAGCTTAAACTTTAAGTACTTATAAACAAAAAAGCGACATCCTGCTTAGCTATCGGGATGGTCGCTTTCTTTATTGTTAAAAATACTAGCCTTGCCTAGCCTGTTCCATGGCTTCTCTTATAGGCTCAATCATTTCATCCCAACCTACAGTGTATATAACATAAATAACTCTTAAAAGGTAAAGAATATTAATAATTAGAACAACTAATGCTATAATTTTAGCAGTTTTCATCCCTTCAATATTTTCATAATTCTCAGGATTTTCATAAGCTTCCTTAAGTTTAGTATGTGCTATATAAAATGCAATACCAGAAAATATAAAACCTACACCACCAATACAGCAGCATAAAAAACCAAGAATAGCTAAAACGTAAACGATTGTTGAATTGAGTTTTTGTTTTTCCATTATAAGTGTTTAGTTGATTATTTTTATTAAGTAACTTATAATAATTGTTGCAATAGTTACTATGGCTAATATATTAATAATTTTAGTAGACTTTTTAAATTTGAAAAACATATTTACTCCAATAAAAAAAAAGAGTACTATTAAAGGATAAATTGCAGGATACATTTTAAAAGCAGCAATAAATTCGCCTTTAAATAATAAATAAACAGATCGTTGCAATCCACAACCAAAGCATTCTAAGTCAAATAATTGTTTGCTTAAACATGGCAGCATATAATCTTCGGGAAAGCGTAATAGTAAACTTAAAAGCATATTACAAAGTAAATAAATGTGTTATTCATTTGTAACATAAATAATGATTATTTTTGGTTTTAGTTATTTCAGAATAAATCAAAAAAAATAGGATTATGCTAAACTCAAGAACATTTAATTTCGCTTTAATTCTCATAGGAGGAATCATAACCATATATGCAAATGCAGATGAAGGAAAAGAATTGTATTTATTGCTAATTGGTGTTATGATTTTAATGTTTGGGCTTTATAGACTATCTAGAGGAATTTCTAGTAGACATGAGAAACCCGAAGACACTATTAATCATGAAGAAGAAGAATGAAACTTTGTATAGGCGATTCTGTTTCTGTATTAGATGAAGATTTAAAAGGCACAATAATTAAAATTGTTGAAGACTCTGTGACTATTGAAACAACTGATGAGTTCGAGTTAGAATTCTCTAAAAATGAACTTATTAAAGTTGAAACCGATACTACTTTAAGAACAAATATTTTTTCAAAATCTTCTCTCAAAGAAATTGTGTCTCAAAAGGAAATTCCTAAAAAAAAATCTAATAAAGTAAAACCCAAAGAACGTTTTCAACCAACTTTAGAAGTCGATTTGCATATTCATCAGCTAACCAATTCTGCAAAAGGAATGACTAATCATGATATGTTAACATTACAAATGGATACTGCAAAACGACAGTTAGAATTTGCTATACGTAAACGTATACAAAAAGTAGTGTTTATTCATGGTAAAGGTGAAGGCGTTCTTAAACTTGAATTAGATTATCTTTTCGGGCGTTATAATAATGTGAAATTCTATGAAGCTAACTACAAAAAATATGGCTTAGGTGCTACCGAAGTTTATATCTACCAAAATGTAAAGCCTGATTAATTATCAAAATCAATAGTTCCTATATAGGAGCCTAAAATAATTAAATCGGTATTTAAAATGCCCAAATCTGTGTCCGTAATTGAAAAAAGTGTCAATACAGTTCTCGTAAATGTATTTGTATTAAGTGTGTCATTTATATAGGTATCTGTAGCAGTGTTATCTAAAAAACGAGCTACAATAGCACTAGGAGCAAGGTCGTCAAAAAGATTTCCATTTAAATTTTCGTCTTCATAACGTGTAATTACACCATCACCATCATCGTCTGTATCTAAATAATCTGGTGTTCCATCAGCATCAGTATCTTGTGCGTCGTCTAACAATTCATCTCCATTTGGGTCGGGATTTTCACTTGCTGTAGGTACATTGTCACCATCATCGTCTTCATCTTTGTAATTAGGAATACCATCATTATCTGTATCATCATCTTCTAAATTTAGATTACCATTTAAATCTTCTAGCTCTGTAGGTACGCCATCATTATCATCATCAATAAATAAAGAGGTGTAATTAACAGTACCACTAGTAGCTTCGTAATCTTCTGTAATGTTTACATTTGAATCTGGAATATCTTCACAAATTAATCCTGATGGGTCTCCATCGTAAGTCCGGTAATTAAATTGTACCGAGCTGCCTATACTAAAAGAGCCTTCGTGTGGTGTCACTATTGGGTTAAATATAAGATCATTAGTTGTACCTGTAGGAAACAAAAGGGTTAAAGATTCGTAAGGATCTGCTTTAGTGTCGTAAATAACATAATTGTCACTATTCTCATCACCACAAAGTTCTAGTATTTCATCAAATTCAAGTTCCACGGTAATTATGTCTCCATCATTGCAGGAATGTAACAATAAACATAAACTTAACAGGGCAAAAAAAGAGTTACGCATACGACTTATGATTTTTTGACAAAAATAATGGAATTGTATTTTATAACGACCTTTATTGAAAATAATTTTATTTGAACTACTTTTGCTACCTAAATGTGAAAAATGAAACAAATTTATTTTGATAATGCAGCAACAACCCAAATTCGTGATGAAGTTATTGAAGTTATGACTAATGTTATGAGAAATAATTTTGGTAATGCCTCATCTTCACATAGTTTTGGACGTTCATCTAAATCGTTAGTTGAGAACTCAAGAAACCAAATAGCGTCATTTTTTAACGTATCTGCTTCCGAAATTGTATTTACATCTGGTGGCACAGAAGCTGATAATTTAGTGCTACGTAGCGTCGTTAGAGATTTAGGTGTTACGCGTATTATTACTTCCAGAATAGAGCATCATGGTGTATTGCATACGCTAGAACAGTTGCAAAACGAATATGATGTTTCTGTTAGTTATGTGAATTTAGAATCTGATGGTCAAATTAGTATAGAGCATTTAGAAGAGCTACTTCAAACTTCTGAAAAGACATTAGTAAGTTTAATGCATGTTAATAACGAAATAGGAAATCTTTTAGATATAAAACGAGTGGCCGATTTGTGTAAATTCAATAATGCCTTGTTTCATAGTGATTCGGTACAGTCTGTTGGACATTATAATATAGATTTAAAGGAGATTCCTATAGATTTTATTGCTGCCAGTGCACACAAATTTCATGGCCCAAAAGGCGTAGGATTTGCTTTTTTACGAAAAGGCTCTGGATTAAAGCCTTTAATTTTTGGTGGCGAGCAGGAGCGAGGCTATCGGGCAGGAACAGAGAGCGTGCATAATATTGTTGGTTTAGAGAAATCATTATCCTTAGCGTACAATAATCTTGAAGCTGAAAGTAACTATGTAAAAGATATTAAAAGCTATTTTGTAGAGCAGCTTAAAGCCAACATTCCAAATGTATCTTTTAATGGTAGTTCAGGAGATATGACTAAAAGCACTTATACATCTTTTAATGTATGCCTTCCTGTTCCTCTAGAAAAATCAGCAATGCTGTTATTTCAATTAGATTTAAAAGGGATTGCTTGTTCTAAAGGCAGTGCTTGCCAAAGTGGAAGCACTCAAGGCTCTCATGTGTTATCTCAAATATTAAATGATACTGATATGCAAAAACCTTCTTTGCGTTTTTCATTTAGTATTTATAATACTAAAGACGAAGTAGATTATGTGGTTGGTGTATTGAAGGAGTTGGTTAATAGTTAACCATAATTAGGAAAGAATTTAATCATTTGTTATAATACATTTTGATTCTAAAAGCTCTATTAATGCCAGTGATTCATCTTTTATAGAATTATAAAGTTCAATTTGTCTTGAATTGGATGAGATATAAGTAATGACATCATTAAGTAACCTGAATTTAATATCTTCTGAAATCAATTCTTCATTATCTAATTGCATTGATTCATAAACATCTTTTTCCATACCATTAATAAACCTTTTGTTTTGCATCATTGAGTTCACCGAACCCATAGCAAATTTATCGTTATGTGAAATGAATCGGTCTAAAGCAATATCACCATTAATTCGAATAATACTGAGAAGTCCTTCTACACTTTTGAAGTAATTATTAATTGCTTTGATAACACTCTTATCCTTGATGATATTTAAATTTGCTCCTGATTTTAGATCCTCGAAAGCAGAGTTATTTGGTGAAAAGGCTGAAGCTATTCCTCTAATTGAACTACCAAGTTCTTTACCAACATCTGTCTTATTTGTGTTGTTATTTTTAAGTAATCGAATAGCTTGGTTAGCTGCTTTCAATCGATATTGTGCAACCGTTATCATGTCGTTTACGTTTTCATCGTCTTGAACAACATCCTCAAGAAGTCTACAATAATACTCTTGTTCTAAAGCGTCTTCTTTTTTCTGTTCATTCCAGTTATTTATACTTAAGGCAATTAAAATACCAATTACAACGAGAATTATTTCGCCAATGGCATACAATATGTACTTGCTTACTTTGTTTTCTTTAATCATGGTTTGTCTTATTTTCCTAAAGAATTTAATCATTGATCTAATTCGCTATTAATAATTTTAAACACTTTTTCAATATGAGTTCTTAAATTTTCAGAATGCATGTTCGAAATTATCCAATTGGCATTAAGATAAGACACTAGGCTTTCAAACGTAATATCGTTAAATAGCTTTTCAATGTCTACATGTTTTTTACTTTTTCTCATTACAAAACTAGTTTCGCCAGTAGTCTTCATGATATATTTCCAAATTTCACTGTCTTCATTCAAAATAGAAGTCAATAAGCTATTATAAGGATAATGCTTAAAGAGATACGGTAAATAACTATTGGTCAAAATATGAATACCATACTGCTCTTCTTCATCTAATTTGGCAAGTTCACTCTCCCAATCTAAAATTAGTTTTCTCAAATCTTCATTTTGGATAAGATAAAGCTTTCCTGAATTTAAGAGTTCATCGGTTACACTATTTGAAGCGTCATAGGTTGGGCTTAATGCACTTTCAATTATCAGAATGTCCAACGAATCTTGTGACATGATGTAATCTTCATCATTAATTAATTGTAAAATCTTAGCAGAAGACCGAATAATAATATTTCTTAGTTTTACTTTTTGATTCAGTTCATTTAATTTACCTTGATATTCAGCGTTAAGCTCTTTAAGAATTTTAGTTTCTAGTTGTCTGTTAACTCTTTGTATATTCCAATTATTACACTGAAGTGCGATGAGAATACCAATCACTACAAGTATTATTTCACCAATAGCATAAAGCATGTACTTGCTTACTTTGTTTTCTTTTATCATGTTTTGACGGATTTTACGGAAGAATTCAATCATTAGTTTTATCAATTTCTAATTGTATCTCTATTAATATATCTTGTATAGCAGGTAAATTGTTTTTTTTATATGTAAATGCAAGTTCGGCATCTACACCAATAATCGTGTTGATTTGATATAGAGTTTCAGAATCTTTAAAAAAACCTTTAATATCCGTTTCGAAAGCATCTAAACCTTTTATACTAATAGGTCTAAATTCCGCATTTAACCATATATGTGTCATAATTTCGGCTTCAAAATACTTAAACAAATGAGTATTATAGGCTTCTTTTCGTCTTTGACTTTCGTAATACAAAAAACTTTGAGTTTGATTAAGTTGTTTTTTGAATTTTTTAATTTTACTTTTCAATACTTCACTCTTTATAACATCCAAATTCCCAGATGATACCATTTCATCAAAAGTTGGTATATAACTTTTAAATAATATAGTTTTGCCATTAAAAAAAGCCATAGCAACAATGCTATCTTCTTTAGCTTCAATTTTATTTTTAATTATTTTTCGCAATATTTTGCCTTCACGAACTTTCTTTTCAGATAACCAACTGTACCTATTGAGTAATAAACTATCAGCTTTAAATTCTTTTTGAAGTTGTGTAAGAATATAAATTTCTTGCTTATTTATTTTACGTTGTTCGTTGCTATTGTTTATCTGCAATGCAATTAAAATACCTATTACTACTAACACTATTTCACCTATAGCATACAGCATATATTTGCTCACTTTGTTTTCTTTTATCATGTTTTGACGGGTTTTTCTAAATAATTTAATCATACTCTACTCTTTTAATTCGCTGTCGATTAAGTATAAAATAGATTGTATCTCTTTTCTTAATTCTTTCCCTTTTTCTAAAGTCACCAACATATAGCTCCAATAAAAAAGCAATTCGTTTCTATATCGATCCGACTTAATTACTTTAGGATATTCTAAACTATCATGAATATATTGTTCTTCGGTTCTGTTTTTAAAAGGGAATCTGTAAAACAATTGAGTTCTTGTATAAGGTGTTAAGAAATTAGTGCCATAATAATTTGCACCTATTTCCTCGGCTTCGTAATCGACAAGAAAATTATTAAATTTCGATAATTTATTTTTTAATGAATCGTTTGAAATAATTTCAATTTTTCCAGAATTTATAACGGAAGTGTAAATGCCAGTCGAAGGATTAAATTTATAATTCCATCCTACTTTGTATATTAACGAATCTAGTGTTTCAAAAGGCTCTACAATTATATTAGGATCTAATAAACGTTTTGTAATACTATCTCTCGTTAATTGTGCTTTATAATTTACATCAAACTTATCTAGATTTTCGGTAAATTCAGCATAAAGGCTTTTTAGGATTTTGGTTTCTTCAATTTGTAAAAGTCTATATTGGTTCCAAGTATTAATTTGTAATGCAATTAAAATACCAATTACCACAAGCACAATTTCGCCAATAGCATATAGTATATACTTGCTTACTTTGTTATTGTTTATCATGTTCTGACGTATTTTTCTAAAGAATTTTATCATTAAAACTTCAGTTGTAAGCAGAAAAACTATGAGTAGATTTGGTTGGAAATTTGTAAGGAAAGTTACTGATTTATTTTGTAAGAATTATCTTTTCTAATTACTTGACTTAAAAATGCAGTTTCATGCCGTCATGAGAATCAACAAAACCCAAACTGTTATAAAATGCTAAAGCTTCAGGACGCTCTTTATCTGTAGTAAGTTGTAAAACATGAGCATTGCGTTGTTTAGCTTTTTTAATTGCCCATTCAAATAATTGTTTGCCGAGACCTTTTCCTCTATAATCTTTATGTATCCTTACAGCCTCAATTTGTGCTCTTATACCACCTTGATAGGTTAAATATTGAATGAAAGAAAGTTGGAGTGTTCCAATTATTTCTTCATTATCATTTTCTACAACAATTAATTCTTGATTTGGGTCTGTATCAATGTTATCGAAAGCTTTAAGATAAGATTCTGGCAATGGTTCTTGATAATTTTCTCTTTGTTTCCCTAATACATCATCAGCAATTAGTTGCACAATAAAGGGTACATCTTTTTTAGTTGCTTTTCTTAAGATCATATTGGTTTAGTTTGAAAAAGACACACTCATTAATATTGGTAAATGATCTGAAATATAATTATTGTTTTTCATTCTATCATTAATATGAGCATAGGAGGAAACACTTAGTCCTTTTACAAAAATATAATCTATTCTTTTGTTTGCACTCAAATTTAAATTGAAACCAGTAAATGTTTCTAAAGAACCGTAAAAAGGTTTCTTTGAAATAATAATTCCATCAGTTAATTTTTCACTAATTATCTCTATTGGTTTACTATTTGGTTTACTATTTAAATCTCCCATAAATACAACAGGTAAATTGTTTTCATTTAACGCTTCTATAGTGTTTAAAATAAGTTTTGCAGACATTTCTCTTGCCTCAACACCAATATGGTCGAAATGTGTATTAAACACCCAGAATCTGTTCTTAGTGTCTTTATATTCAAATAATGCGTAAGTGCAAATTCGTTCTAATACAGCATCCCAACCAACCGAAATTGTTTCACTTTTTTCTGTAAGCCAAAATGTTGATGTTTCTAATACTGAAAATTTTGTCGCATCATAAAATATTGGACTAAACTCACCTTTTAGTTTCCCATCCTCTCTACCAACACCAATAAATTTATATGATACTAAACAACTATCAAGATATTTTATTTGATGATGAAGTCCTTCTTGAAGCCCTAAAATTTTGGGTTGGTATTTTTTTATAATTGCTAAAACATCTTCTTTTCGGTTGTCCCAATTGTTTACGCCATCGTTTGGATTATCGTACCTTATATTGTAAGTCATGATTTTAGTAGTCTGGCAAATAACATCAGTATTAGAAGCAAATATTAATGCAAAGAAGTAATATATTTTGAAGGATTTCCTCATAATATTTCATTAAAAACTATCTAAAATTTAGCTGTCAATCTTATATTAAATACTCTTGGTGTTAAGTAATTCGGAATAGCATATTGTCTTTTTGAATAAACATCTCTAACCCAAGTATTGGTAATAGTGTTTTGCACATCGAACATATTAAAGATTTCGAAACCAAACGATAATTCCTTAAACTTACGTTTCCAACCGCTATTATATGTTTTCTTTGCGTCTACTAAAACATAAGAAATCCCTAAATCGGCACGTTTATAATCCCGTAATCTATTTTGAAATTCATAAGGATCTGCATAACTAGGAGAACCTCCTGGAACACCAGTATTATATACCAAGTTTAAATACATTTTTAAATCAGGAATGTTTGGCACATAATCCTGAAACAAGATTCCAAATTTTAAACGTTGGTCTGTTGGTCTTGAAATGTAGCCTTTATCATCTATATTCTCTTCGGTTTTTAAGTACCCAAAACTAAACCACGATTCTGTTCCAGGTACAAATTCGCCATTAAGCCGTAAATCTAAACCATAAGCATAGGCTTCGGCATTATTTCTTGCACGATATCTAATACGAACATTCTCGACAGTATATGGATTAACATCTGTAAGCTTTTTGTAATAGGCCTCAGCAACAAATTTAAAAGGTCTGTCCCACATACTTAAACTGTATTCGTTTCCTAAAACGATATGAAACGATTTTTGAGCTTTTACATTAGGTCTTACTATTCCAGACGAATCACGTAACTCTCTATAAAAAGGCGGTTGGTAATACAATCCTCCACTAATTCTAAAGAGCATATCTTTATCCCAATCTGGCTTTATAGCAAACTGCACTCTTGGACTAAAAACAGTTTGCGTATTGCTTTCAATACCATCTCCATTTACTGTCCAGTTATGTACTCGAATTCCAGCATTATAAAACACATCGTGTGTGCCAAGTGTGGAACGCTTGCTCCATTGCGCATAGGCCTGGAGTCTATCAATTTGTGTACTGTTTGTTGCTCTTATGTTTTGAAAAGGTACTAAAGGTCCTTCATACGCTTCATAAGGTTGCTCATTAAAGGCATCAATGCTTGGTGGATTAATAGAAAATCCAGCAGAGTCGATTACTTCCCATTCTACGATACGATCACGAATATCTTCGTGAGTATATTTTAAAGACCATTCAAAATTATTTTCTTCAACTGTATAATTTCCTTTATGTTCAATGGTGGTAATAAGGGCATCCAGGTCGTTTCTGGCATGATTAAGTTGTGAGCCTATACCTTCGCTGAATTCTACTTCTCCTAAATTGTCGTCACCTATATTACTGTTAACTTCTCCAAGTCTGTATTGCGCAAAAATGTCGAAATATTCTTCTTCTCTTGTGTTATAAGTTGAAGCGATTAGTTTTAGGGTTAATTCATCGCTTGCAAAGTACGTGCCTTTAAAAGCACCAAAATACGTTTGGTATTGATCTTTTTCCTGACCTTCATAAAACACTAATAATGCCAAGGGATCTGCAAGAGTTCCAAAATTTGTTTGTCGTGTTTGTGGCTCGTAATTATATTCGTTTATGGAGGTATTACCTAGAAAACTTAAATGAAACTTATCAGAAAATTTATAAGTCAAATATGTCTGAATATCAGCGAATTTCGGATCATAATTAGTTTCGGTTTCCTTGGCATTTACAAGCAAGCTGTTATCACGATAACGTAAGCCAATGATTCCAGTTAGTTTAGAATCTTTAGAAACAGCTTCAGCAGAAATGCTTCCACCCAAAAGGCTTAAATCAGCGCCAATACCAAACTTTAAAGGTGTTCTATAAGTAATATCTAAAACTGAAGATAATTTGTCTCCATATTTAGCCTGAAATCCACCAGCAGAAAACTCAATATTTTGTACCAAATCGCTATTTACGAAACTCAAACCTTCTTGTTGTCCGGAGCGAATTAAGAATGGGCGATACACTTCTATGTCATTGACATACACTAAGTTCTCATCAAAATTCCCTCCTCTAACTGAATATTGTGTGCTTAATTCGTTTGAGATATTAACACCAGGAAGTGTTTTTAAAAGGTTTTCTATTCCCGGTTGTGCACCTTTTATGGTTCTAATAAGTTCGGGATCTATAGTTGTTACGCCTTCCACACGTTTGCGTTCGTTTCCTTTAACGACTACGGTTGCTATTTGCTCAACTTCAAGTTTCATAACTGGATTGAACTCAAATACCTCACCATTCTTTAAATTAAATGTAGTCCTTATTTTTTTTAAACTAAGATGTGTAAATTCTATAGTAACATCTTGATTGGCAGGAATTTTTATGAGATAAAATCCATTAGAATTTGAAGTTGTACCACTAGTACCTACTATAATGCTAACTTCAGAAATTGGCACTTCGTTTTCATCAAGTATAACTCCTTTTAAAGTAGCAGTTTGTGCGATACTTAATACTGGAATTAAGATGAATAGAAATTGAAAGAATGAAAATTTAATTTTCAAAAGGGTGTATTTTATTTTCTAAAAAAGGTCGTTTCAAATGTAGAACTATTTCCAACATTATCTGTAACAATTATCTTTAAATTATTTTTAGTTTCAGTGATTATATTATCGTTAAAATCGTATGTTAATTTATTTTTCTTTGCATCATACTCCATTAAAATCCATTTTCCATTAATTGTTGCTCTATAATTACGAATTCCAGAAATTTCATCTTTCACTTTTACTTTTAAATAACGAGACTTACTTAACCATTTGTCTTTTTGAAAGTTGATAGGTTTAATTTCCGGATTCTCTGTATCGACTCCTAGAACATAAGTATCTAAAATTTTGGATCTGGCGCTGAGCGTATTTCCTTTTTTCGTGGTTGGCGTATATGAAAGATAATTTTTATAATAGCCAACAAGTCTTGCAATAAAAAGCTTGTTTTTATCATTTTCAGTATAGTTACTAATATCATAACTAATAGTGAAATATTTTTGTGCTGAAACAATAGGTTTATGTAAGGTTAAGGTATCGCTATTCACATTAAAATCCATATAGAAATCTTCATAAAATGTATCTGAAGGAAAGTACACAGAAACATTTCTGTCCTCCAAATTTGTGGCTTGATCTGCATAAATATAATGATTTGTAACCTCTATTTGTTTTGGTATTGTCGAATCATTTTGTTCACCAATAATAGAAATTGTTAACCAAGTGTCATTCTCTTTGTAATCTTTGACCCTTACTTTAAAAATAGATGATGTACTGTCTTCAATAGTTATATAACCATTTTCATCAATGTTTTTATACATACTTAATGGATTATTTTGTTGTACGTATAGTTTTTGAATACGTGATTTATGGTCTTTAAAATGCTCAAAATCAATTAATCGATTTAAGTGTTTGGTTTCATCAAATGAAAACCGTTTAAAATCTATTTCAAAATTTTTATTTCCATTAAAAAAAGTTTGAATATTACTAATGCCATTTTTATTTGGAGCAAGATCTTGGCGATCGTAGGTATTAATTCCAAAACCAATTTTACCAAATGCTTTAATGTTTTCAACTTTATAATTTCCATTTGATTGTGGAATCAATCTAAGTTTTGTTTTTTCGTTAGTTTTATTTACGTGAGAATTCTCATCAATCGGATAAGCATAAACGCTTAAAATAGTTGGTTGTTTGGTATCCTTAATATCAATTCCAAATAGCATTGGATTTATAGGACTTTCACTTTTATCTCTAATTTCAAAATGCAAATGTGCACCACTAGAACCTCCTGTATTACCACTAAATGCAATAATTTCGTCAGTTTCAATTAGTAATTCATCAATTGCTGGAAAAAGTTCAATTTCAAAAGTCTCCTTTTTATATTGAGCTTTTTTAACTAAAGCCTCAATTTTTGGAGAGAATTTCTGTAAATGTGCATAAACAGTAGTGTACCCATTTGGATGCGTAATGTATAATGCTTTGCCATAGCCCCAATGCGAAACTTTTATGCGACTCACATATCCTTTTGCAGCTGCAAACACTTTTAAGCCTTCTCGCTGTTGTGTTTTTATATCTAAACCAGAATGAAAATGATTAGAACGTAATTCGGCAAAAGTTCCAGCAAGCACCAATGGAATTTCTAACGGATCTCTAAAATAATCTTGTGGATATGGACTTTGAGCAATAGAGAACTGCGCAAAAAATAATATAACGATTATAAGGATGTTTCGCATAAATATGATATTAGTGCTAAAGTATTAATTTGTTAGTAATATCCAAAGTCAATAACAATTACTGAGCCACAATATTGTAATAGTTAATTGTTAAGTTATTTTAAAATTTATATAAAAACAATTGTTATTTATAATTTGGAATCTTAACTTTGTGTGATAAGTATTGAATTTATTAAATGAGTAATATTGAGACAATTGTTGATTCTTTAGAGAACAGAATTACCAAAGTGTTGCATAAATTAGAAAGTTTAAAGCAAGCTAATGCAAAACTAAAAGAAGATGTTGCTTTATCTCAAAATAAAATATCTCAACAAGAAAATTTAATTAACTCTTGGGAGGAAAAATATGAATCACTCAAATTTGCAAATTCCATACTTGGCAGTAATGAGAGTAAAAAAGAAACAAAGCTCAAAATAAATGCATTAATTAGAGAAATAGATTATTGTATATCTCAATTATCTGAATAATGCAGCAAAGTATTTAATGTCAGAGAAGTTTAAAATAAAGCTATCTATAGCTAATAGAGTATATCCTCTAACAGTAGAACCAAGCCAAGAGGAAGGATTACGAAAAGCTGCTTTGAAAATTGATGCGATGATTAAACAGTTTGAGCAAAGTTATTCTGTAAGAGATAAACAAGATGTTTTAGCAATGTGTGCTTTACAATTTGCTTCTCAAACAGAACAGAAAACTATAGATAAAGAAAATTTAAGTGAAGAAGTTGAACTTAAGCTTAACACTTTAGATCAACTATTAAAAGAACATATTAGTTCTTAAGTTCTTTAAAATAAATAAAGGTTACTGCCTGCATTAGTTATTTTTTTTGATAAACTCAACGTTAATTCTTTAAAAAGGGTGAGTTTAAGTTGTAAAAGCGTGCTGTCTTAGAACAGATACTTGATCAGCTTGTTAGCCCTAAACTTGTTTTTAAGGAGTTTATACAAAATCAAAACTGATGCAGGCTTTTTTTATCAACTAACTAAATAATAAAGATGGACACTAACACAATTTTATTAATTGTAGCAGCTATATTAGGAATAGTAATTGGGTTTATTATTACTAAAACTCTTCAAAAAAACAATGCATCAAAATTAGTGAAGAGCGCCAAAAAAGAAGCGACAACAATAATAAAAGATGCAAACCATAACGGGGAAACAATTAAAAAAGATAAAATTCTTCAAGCAAAAGAAAAGTTTATCGAACTAAAATCGGAACATGAAAAAGTAATTTTATCTCGTGATAAAAAAATGGCTGAAGCAGAGAAACGTACCAGAGATAAAGAATCTCAAATATCTTCTGAACTAAATAAAAACAAAAAGCTTAATGAAGATATCGAGGTAAAGATTAAAGACTACAACCATCGTTTAAATTTTTTAGAAAAGCGTAAAGATGAGGTTGAGAAAGTGCATAAAAGCCAAATTCAGCAACTAGAAGTTATTTCGAGTTTATCTGCCGAAGACGCCAAATCACAATTGATTGAGTCTTTAAAAGGTGAAGCAAAAAGTGATGCAATGACCTATGTTCAGGAAAAAATGGAGGAGGCTAAACTTACTGTACAGCAAGATGCAAAAAAGATTATTATTAATACCATACAGCGAATTGGTACTGAAGAAGCAGTAGATAATTGTGTTTCTGTTTTTAATATAGAATCAGATGATATTAAAGGTAGAATCATAGGTAGAGAAGGACGAAATATTAGAGCAATTGAAGCTGCAACTGGAGTAGAAATTATTGTTGATGATACTCCTGAAGCAATTATTCTATCTTGCTTTGATTCGGTAAGAAGAGAAATAGCTCGACTATCGCTTCATAAACTTGTGACAGATGGTAGGATTCATCCCGCAAGAATAGAAGAAATTGTAAAGAAAACTCAAAAGCAAATAGAACAGGAAATTATTGAAGTTGGTAAACGTACAGTCATAGATTTAGGAATTCATGGTTTGCACCCAGAATTAATTAAAACTGTTGGACGGATGAAATATCGTTCTTCTTATGGACAAAATTTATTACAACATTCGCGTGAAGTCGCTAAATTATGTGGTGTGATGGCTGCCGAATTAGGATTGAACTCAAAAATTGCTAAGCGTGCAGGTCTCCTACATGATATTGGGAAAGTACCAGATGCAGAAGCTGACATGGAAACACCTCATGCCATTTTAGGTATGCAATGGGCTGAAAAGTTTGGTGAAAAAGATGAAGTATGTAATGCTATTGGTGCACACCATGATGAAATAGAAATGAAATTTTTATTATCTCCAATAGTACAAGTATGTGATGCTATTTCTGGTGCACGTCCTGGTGCAAGAAGGCAAGTGCTAGATTCTTATATACAACGCTTAAAAGATTTAGAAGATATTGCTTTTGGTTTTTCAGGAGTACAAAAAGCTTATGCTATTCAAGCGGGTAGAGAGTTACGTGTAATTGTTGAAAGTGAAAAGGTTAGTGATGATAAAGCTGCTAATTTGTCGTTTGAAATTTCTCAAAAAGTACAAACCGATATGACCTATCCTGGGCAAGTTAAAGTTACTGTAATACGGGAAACAAGAGCTGTAAATGTTGCGAAGTAATGGTCGCTTAAATACAACTATGTAGTTTAAAAATAAACAGTGAGAAGCTTTTCCTAAT
This sequence comes from Flavobacteriaceae bacterium, assembly GCA_965250265.1. GTDB lineage: Bacteria > Bacteroidota > Bacteroidia > Flavobacteriales > Flavobacteriaceae > PRS1. Next base: position 156,114 of record CBDFNO010000012.1, read on the forward strand.
TGGAGAGGCTTTTTTTGTTTTATAGCCGAACCATCAGAGCCAATCTCATAGTGAAGTATCAAAACTGAAGGTTAAACAATGAAAAAAAGAGATTAATTATAAGTTTTATATTATATTTAAGTAAGATTTAAATAAAATAAAATCAAGATTCATTGAATAATGAAACTATTTTTCAGAGTCATACTCACATTATTTTTTTTAAGCAATTCTTTTGCTCAAAAAGAAATAGATTCACTTAAAAGCGTTTCGTCTAAAAAAAGGTATCTCGATTCAATTAGACTAAAGTCCATGAGGTCTTTAATAACAGATCATTATCTTTTTTCAAAGACAGACAGCGCTCTTATTTTGGCCAATAACATGCTTGACTACACTCACAAAAATAAGTATATAAAATGTGAAATTGACGCACAGACAATAATTGGAAAGATTTACTTTGAACAGAATAAATTTGATACAGGTGTAGAAAGCTATAAAAAAGGACTAGACTTAGCCAAGATAAGGGATAGTACAATTTATGCAAAAAAGCTATTTGAGTTAGGAATATTATATTATGATTATGAAGATTATGTGAATGCTTTCAAAACTTTTCAAAAATCACAAGAAGTCTGCAGAATTGTAGGCGATAGTTTAAATGAGGGTTGGAGTGCTGGATATCAGGGTTTCATATATAAAGATCTAGGCGATTTGAAAGAAGCCGAAAAGTATCATCTAGAACATTTACGATTAAGTACAAAATATGGAATAAAGCGAAGTATATCTGGAGCAAATGGCAATTTAGGAATTGTTTATAATGATATGGGATATATCATTAAGTCTATAAAACATTGGAAGAAAGCCATTAAATTATCTAAAGAAATAGGGCTTGAGGAATATGCTTCCATTGGCACATTAAATCTTATATCTATATATATAAAAGAGAAACAATTTTCTAATGCTATAAAATACCTTGACGAATACATAGAAGTGACAAAAGGTTTTGAGGCTCTTCGCTATAGTCAGAATATTAAAATTTTTCAATGTCAAATTGAATATGGGTTAGGAAACTATGCTGTTGCTTTACAAAAATGTGAATCTTGCCTAAAAACGTTAGAAACTTCAAAAAATGAATATGTACAGAAAAAACTTTACAAGAGCCTATTTCAGATAAATAAAAAAATAAATCGTCAAGCAACAGCCCTTGATTATTTCGAAAAATATCAAATTTTAATAGATGATGAAAAAGAACAGAAAGCCAGAACAGAAATTCAAAATATTATTTTTAACAATCAATTAGCTGCAGATAGTATTGCTCAAACTCAAGAAAAAGAAATTTTAAATTTAGCACATGCTGAAGATTTACGTAAAAAGAATCAAGAAAAATATTTATTTCTTACAATTGGGTTATTGATACTGTTAGTAGCCGTAGCCTATTTTCAAGTTTCAAGAAAATTTGCAGCCAAAGAACGTAAAAGACTTAAAGAAGTTAATCAGCTAAAAAACACATTATTTACTAACATTACTCATGAATTTAGAACGCCACTTACTGTTATTAAGGGTATGACAGATTCCATAAAATCCAATCTAGAAAATAATCAAGATGATGATCTCGAAAATTCATTAGAAATGATCGAACGAAATAGCGATGGTCTGTTACATTTGGTTAATGAGATGTTGGATTTAGCAAAGATTGAAAGTGGAAATATGGAATTACAATTGGTACAGACTGATGTGATACCATTCCTAAAATATTTAAGTGAAAGTTTTAATTCATTAGCAGAAGAAAATCAAGTTAATCTTACGATATATGCAGAAATAGATAGCTTAACAATGGATTTCGACAGCAATAAACTTTCATCAATCATTTCCAATTTGCTCACCAATGCTATTAAATTCACGCCTGAATTTGGTAAAATAATTGTTCATATAAACGAAATTTTTAAAAATGAAAATTCCTATTTAAATATCAAAGTCAAAGATAATGGAATAGGTATGTCTAAAGAAGATGTGTCTAATATATTCAATCGCTTTTATCAAACAGACTCATCAACAAATCGGAAGAATGAAGGCACAGGTATTGGATTGGCTTTAACAAAAGAATTGGTGCATCTTATGAAAGGCACCATAGAAGTAAAAAGCACGATCAATATAGGAAGTGAATTTAGTATCATGATTCCTGTTACTAAAAAAGCACCAAAATCTAAAAGTGTACAAATTATCCCAACTACACATACTCCAATAATTAATACAAAACCAATAGATACTGAACAAGCTCTGGAAACAAATTCTGAATTGCCTTTGGTACTTATCATTGAAGATAATAAGGACGTAGCACACTATTTACAATCGTGCCTCGAAGATAAGTATCAAACCTTACATGCTGTCAATGGCATTGTAGGTATTGAATTGGCTTTCGAAAAAATACCAGATATTATAATTACTGATGTAATGATGCCTGGCAAGGATGGTTTTGAAGTGTGTGAGACACTTAAAGCCGATGAGCGCACCGATCATATTCCAATAATAATCCTTACAGCTAAAGTAACTACCGAAGATAGGTTGACTGGCTTATCACGCGGAGCCGATGCTTACCTGGCAAAACCTTTTAACAAAAAAGAGTTATTTATACGGTTGGATCAATTGCTGCTATTGCGAAAAAAACTAATAGGCAAAATTAAAAAAGATGGTTTCGGCCTATTTTTAAGCAAACGTACTAAAAACCCAAAAATACAATTCCTTCAAAAAGCGGTGAAATTAATTCATGAAGAAATTAGTGATTCTGCTTTCGGGTCAGAAGAATTATCAAGTAAATTACAATTGAGCGACTCACAAACATATAGAAAAATAAAAGCCATAACAGGTAAATCTACTGCTGTATTTATACGTTCCATTCGACTGCAATATGCAAAAGAGTTGCTAAAAAATACAGATAAAACCGTTTCTGAAGTAGCCTATGAGGTTGGCTTTAACGATCCTTCATGGTTTAGCCGTGCGTTTAAAGATGAATTTAGTTTTTCTCCCAGTGAAGTGTAAATAATTTATTGCGCTCACTAACACTTTTCTTAATCTCAAAAACAATATAACTCGTTTTATTAATGCATAAATACTGCTAGAGTTTGACCAAATAGTGAAAGCCTTTTTTTGAAGTTAATCCTAATTTTATACGTAATCAATAAATCGTCATTACGAGGTATGTCAGTTCGAGTGTTTCCATAGGAAACGTATCGAGAACAAACGACGAAACAATCTGTTTAATTTGAGTTTGCATCATGAGATTGCCACAGCAAATTTGTCACCTTGAGCTTGTCGAAAGGAAAATTTGCTTCGCAATGATAAAAACAAATAAGCTATGAACTTTTCAAAGAAAATCACAACATTACTACTAATACTATTATCAATTAGCATCAAAGCCCAACAAGGCATCAATTACAAAGCCTTAATTAAGGATGGTGGCGGCAATGTAGTTGCCAGTCAAAGCATAACTATACAATTTATTATTTACGAAGGAGTAGCACTTACCAATAATGTGTACCAGGAAACGCATTCACCAAATACAGATGCCAATGGTATTATAATAGTAAACATTGGAGAAGGAGCTGCTGATAGCGGCGTGTATGCTAATGTAGATTGGGGAAATGACGGCCACTATTTAAATGTACAAATTAATACAGGTGGTGGTTTGGTAGATATGGGCACCACCCAATTTATGGCGGTACCTTATGCATTAAGTGTTTCTAATGTTAAAATTAACGACTTAATAGATGGCAAATCTGATAATGATGGCTCTAATAATGGTTCTTCAATTTTTCTTGGCGTTAATGCAGGGCTTAATGATGATGGTTCAGACAATAAAAATGTAGCCATAGGCTTTGAAGCACTTAAAGAGAATATTTCCGGATATCAAAATACTGCAATGGGTTATAGTGCACTTTACAGTAATACAACAGGAAGATTTAACACCGCAAATGGCTTTTTAGCATTATCCAATAATGAAGGTGGAAGTTGGAATACGGCAAATGGAGTTAGCGCACTCTATTCTAACTCCACAGGAAACATTAACACAGCAAATGGCTTTAGAGCACTTTATTCAAACATTGATGGGGGCTCTAACATTGCAAACGGCTCTTATGCATTGCATGATAACACATCTGGTTCCTCCAATACTGCAATTGGACGTGATGCACTTTTTTCTAACTCCACAGGAAACAATAACACAGCAAATGGGTATCGAGCACTCGCTTTCAACGACACAGGATATGATAATACAGCAACTGGATACAAATCGCTTTTTACTAACACTACAGGAATTAGAAATACAGCGATAGGTTTCGACGCACTTAACAAGAACATTTCAGGATCTGGAAATTCCGTATTTGGTTATCAAGCTGGGTTCAACAGTCTTGGAAATGAAAACATTTTTATAGGATTTAAAGCTGGCTTCAATGAAACATCTAATGAAAAACTTTATATAGAAAATTCTGATGCCGATCCCGACAATGCCTTAATATATGGTGAATTCGACACCAATATTTTAAGAACCAATAGCGAGTTTCAAATAGGAAACCCAACAGGATCAGGCTACGCCTTTCCTACTACAGATGGTACAAGTAACCAAGTATTACAAACCAATGGAAGCGGAAATTTATATTGGAATACATCAGTTCAAAGTATAAACGATTTAACAGATGGTAAATCAGATAATGATGGGACTAATGATGGCTCATCTCTATTTCTTGGGGTAGATGCAGGACTAAATGACGATGGTACAAACAATAAAAATGTTGGTATTGGTTTTAATGTATTTTTTACTAACACTACAGGCTTCTGGAATACAGCAATTGGCTATCAATCATTTTACTATAACACCATAGGAGGCTTAAACACGGCAATTGGCTATCGAGCACTTTACAACAATACTACTGGAAACTCTAATACTGCAAATGGTCATTTAGCACTTACAAGTAACACCACAGCAGATAATAACACAGCAATTGGTGTTGCAGCACTCGCATCTAACACCACAGGATTCGATAACACTGCAATTGGAATGCAATCGCTTTTGAGTAATACCACAGGGCACTCTAACACAGCAAATGGGTCCTATGCACTTTATAGTAATATAGAAGGATACAATAATACAGCAACTGGCAGCGGTGCACTTAACTCCAATATTGATGGGGACTCGAACACTGCAACTGGTAGATCTGCACTATACAGTAATACAGAAGGAGTAGCTAACACAGCAACTGGAAATTATGCACTATATTATAACACTTCAGGAAACTCTAACACAGCACATGGGATATTTGCGCTTTATTATAACACCACAGGAGAATACAACACAGCAACTGGTTATAGCGCACTTTATGAGAATACCACAGGAGAATACAACGCAGCAACTGGATTTAGGGCACTTAATGAGAATACCACAGGAAGTTATAATACAGCAAATGGATATCATGCACTCTATCTTAATCAAATAGGAAGATATAATACAGCAATGGGTTCTTCAGCTCTTTATAGAGCTACTATGCATAATAATACTGCTATTGGGCGTAGTGCACTTGTAAACGTAACCACAGGTAGTAATAATACTGGCATTGGCTACGATGCCCAAGTGCCTGACCCAACCGTAAACAATCAAGTTCGTATTGGCAATGCTGATATTACTTATTATGGAGTGCAAGTCGATTGGTCTATTACTTCAGATAAACGCTGGAAAGAAAACATTAGAACATTGCCTTATGGTCTGGACTTTATAAAACTGCTACAACCTGTGGATTACCTGCGTAAAAACAATGATGCCAAAACACGTGAAATGGGCTTTATAGCCCAAGATGTAGAAGCATTACTAACTAAAATTGGTTACGCAGATCAGGGTTTTTTACACAAAGACGATAAGGGCTTTATGAGTTTACGTTACAACGATTTTATTGCTTTGCTTACTAAAGCCATACAAGAACAGCAGGAGATTATTGGGAGTTTGCAGTCAACAGTTGGCAGTCAGCAGTCCGAAATAAAAACATTGACTTCAGAATTAATTGAGCATAAGAATGAACAAAACAAAAGCATAGCACAATTATTAAAACGAGTAGAACAATTAGAAAACATAAATAATCAATAACCGTCATTGCGAGGCATGTCAGTTCGAGTAATTATTCTGTCACATTGAGCTTGTCGAAATGAAGAAAAATTGTATCGAGAACAAATGACGTAGCAATCTGTTAATAAAAAAGGAAACAATAAAAATAGAGAAAGATGAAAACGAGACTCACAATTCTAATATTAATGCTAACCACTATTGGCATCACAGCCCAACCAGGCATTAACTACAAAGCCTTAATAAAAGACGGTGGCGGTAATGTAGTTGCCAGTCAAAGCATTACCATTCAGTTTATTATTTATGAAGGTGTAGCACTTACCAATAATGTATACCAGGAAACTCATACACCAAATACCGATGCTAATGGTATTATAATTATAAACATTGGTGAAGGCGCAGTTGATAGTGGCATTTTTGTTAATGTCGATTGGGGTAACGACGACCATTATCTCAATGTACAGATAAACACAGGCGGTGGCTTGACCGATATGGGCACAACACAGTTTATGGCAGTACCTTATGCTTTGAGTGCAGCTAATGTAACAGGATTTGAATCTATAGATGAAGGCAATGGTATTGGTTGGCGATTGGTTGGTAGTGATCCTGCCAATTATGGCAATATTGGGGAGAATGCTATTGATTTAAGTTATAATAGTTTTGCTTCTACAACTTCTGGAGCTACAGGATTTCGTTCTATAGCAATGGGAATAAATACAACTGCTTCAGGAAGCTTTTCAACAGCAATGGGAGTTGGTACAGAAGCTTCAGGAAATTCTTCTACAGCATTTGGAGAAGGTCCAACGGCTTCAGGAAGTACTTCCATAGCAATGGGGTTTAATACAACTGCTTCAGGAGTAGGTTCAACAGCTATGGGAAGAGTTACAATTGCTTCAGGAGAATATTCAACAGCAATGGGAAGTCTTACAACAGCACCATCTTTTGCTGAAACAGTTGTTGGGAGCTACAATACAGATTATACACCTGTTGAGACTGGTTCTTGGGACGTAACAGACCGACTTTTTGTTGTTGGCAATGGAGCAGATGTTTCAAACAAAAGTAATGCATTAACCGTTTTAAAAAATGGCACAATAACAGCACCAAGTTTTGATATGGCAAATATTACAGACAATAGAGCATTGGTAACAAAAGAATACGGAGACACTAATTATAACCCTACTGGACTTGAAGCTATAGACGAAGGTAATGGTATTGGCTGGCGACTAGTTGGTAGAGACCCTGCCAATTATGGTAATATTGGTGAGAACGCAGTGGATTTAAGTTTTTCTGGTGGTGCTTCTACTACCAAAGGAGCAACAGGAAACTTTTCAACAGCATTAGGAGGATTTACAATTGCCTCAGGCGATAATTCAACAGCAATGAGAACTTCTACAGAAGCTTCAGGAGTAGCTTCAACAGCAATGGGATTATCTACAGAAGCTCCAGGACTTGCTTCAACAGCAATGGGAGTCAGTACAACTGCTTCAAGCTATGGTTCAACTGCAATTGGAAGAGATAATGTTGGTGGTGGTAATGCCTCAACTTGGGTAGAAACCGACAAACTCTTTGAAATTGGTAATGGCAATTTTTTAACTCATAACGCATTTACAGTTCTTAAAAATGGTAAAGTTGGTATTAGTACACCAACACCAACGGTACAATTACAAATTACTGGTGGTGTAGATGCCAGTTTAAGTAATGGCTCTGGATATCTTGTTATAGGTAACGAAACTGCTAACAATATAGTTATAGATGATAACGAAATTATAGCACGTAATAATGGCATTACAGCTCCACTTATTTTACAGCATAATGGTGGAGATGTCTGGGCTGGAGGATCATTAGTGCACAGTAGTGACAGACGCTTAAAAAAAGATATTGTAAACCTACCTTATGGCTTAAGCGACATATTACAACTACAACCAAAAGCCTATAACTGGAAAAATAGAGAGCAAAAAAACAAATCGTTGGGTTTAATAGCACAAGACGTTCAATCTATTATTAAAGAAATTATACATATAGGTGATGATGAAGATAAAACCTTGAGTTTAAGTTATACCGAGTTAATTCCTGTTTTAATAAAAGCCATACAGGAGCAACAGGAAATAATTGAAACTCAAAATAAAAACTTTTATAAACTCCTTAAAAGAGTAGAACAATTAGAAATTTCAAACAATCAATAATTCAACAATTTAAAATCCTTTTGATAATTATATTTACCCTTTTATAAGCCAAAAAGGGGCTTTTGCTCATTTCAATTAGTTAGACACTCCATTTATTGTGATATTTGTGTAAATGAGAGTTATATTTAGAATTATAATTATCTGTGCTATCAATACTGTTAGTATAACTGCTTATGGTCAAGTAGAGTTGCCTGATATTCCTGTGTGTGAATTGAATATAGAAACACGGAATATTGATTCTCTTGTTTTAACCAGTTACAAGATTTATAAATCAAACCCTGAAAAGTCATTTTGCTTACTCTTACAAGCAAAAAAGTATTCTAATACAACTACTGATAAAGAAAAAGTAGCAAAAAATGCAAATGAGATTTCAGATTTTTTTTTAAAAGAAAATAATTTTAAAGAGACTATCAATTTTTTAAGTATTGCAAAAAATATTTGGTTTGAATTAAACGCATCAAAAGATTATACAAGTTCATTGCTGGTTTTAGCAAATTGTTATTATAAAACCGGCGATTTTTATACCTCTACAAAATTAAGCAATATAGCGTTAGACCTAAGTAGAAAAAACAATTTTAAAGAACAAGAATATTATAGTTTACAACGATTATTTTGGAATCATTGGAGAATTAATGATCTTGATAAATCATTGGAGTTTGTCAATTTAAGTAAAAAGCTAGTTGATAATGGTGATGTACAGTTTAGCTTAATTGATTATTATTATTATTTAGCTCATATTGATAAAGCAAGAAGTCTATATCAAGATGCAATTGAGAATATTAGTTTAACATATGAATTGGCAATAAAAGAAAAAGACTCTAACATGATTGCTTTAGCATTATCTAATAAAGCCAATTATTTACTTCATAAACAAGGAGATTTTAAAGAAATATTAAAATTAAATTTAGAAGCATTAAGCATAAATAAACAAATGAATGATATTGAGCAATTAGGCTCTAATTACGGTTTGCTATGTATGGCTTATGTCTACGGCAAACAATATGATAAAGCAATTGAAGTTGGGCTAATAGGTTTAAATTATGCAAAACAATTTGGATTTCCAATAAGAATAAAAGGTAACTATTCGCTTTTAAAAGATGCATATAGTAAAAATGGTGATTATGAAAATGCTTATTATTATGCCGAACAAGAGCGTCTATTAATAGATCAAGTCTATGGGTTAAAAAAAGTAAATAAATTTTTTGAACTTCAGCAAAAATATGAAAGTGAGCAAAGTAAGAATGTAATTTCTAACCTCGAAAATGAAAAACAAATCAGTGAACTTAAAAACAAGCAAAGTAAACAACTTTTTTGGTTGTTTTTAATAATTGGGATTCTTCTTTTTAGCGGAGTTTTATCATTTTTTATTAGAAATAGAGTTGCCCAAAAAAGAAAAAACGAAGCTTTAAAAGTTAAACTCTCTAACGAACTTATGCAAATGGAAATGGAGGCTTTACGAGCAAGAATGAATCCACATTTTTTGTTTAATAGTCTTAACTCCATCAAAAACTATATAGTTAAAAATGACTCTAGAAAAGCTAGCGATTATTTAACCAAATTTGCAACATTAGTACGAATGATTCTCAATCATTCGAAAGAAAAAACAATCTCATTAAATGAAGAGTTAAAAGCCATTTCATACTATATAGAAATTGAAAAAATGCGTCTTAAAGATAAATTTGATTATAATTTAAAAGTAGATGAAAAAATCGATTTAGATGAAATAAAAATCCCTCCTTCAATTCTTCAACCCTTTGTTGAAAACGCTATTTGGCATGGATTTATGGGGTCGACAAAAAAAGGATTACTTTCTATAAATGTTTCTCAAAATGATGACAAGATAATTATTGAAATACAAGATAATGGTATTGGTAGAAAAGAAGCAGAAAAACTTAAACTAAAAAAAGGAAACCATAAGTCAACAGGATTAAAGATTATTGATAAAACAATTGAAGTCTATAAAGAGAGAGAAATATTAGATTTAGAGATAAAAATCATTGATTTATTTAGCGATGACAATAAACCAAATGGGACTAAAATTTGCATTGCAATAAAAAATTAAAATGGAAAAGTTAACCGCAATTATTGTTGATGATGAGCTAGATAGTATCACAACCTTGAAATGGGAACTAGAAGCTTTTGAAAATATAATTGAAGTTATCGCCTCATTTCAAGATCCGATTGAAGCGGTAGATACTATAAAAAAAGAATGCCCAAAAGTATTGTTTTTAGATATACAAATGCCTAAAATGAGTGGTTTTGAATTATTAGAAAAAGTACAAGGTTACTTTAATCATGTTATTTTTATTACAGCCTACAATAAATATGGAATAGAAGCTATTAAAGTAAGTGCTATTGATTACATTTTAAAACCAATTGAACCTGATGTTTTAAAAAAATGTATTGATAAACTTAATAATGTTTTGTCAAAAGACAGTATGCAAGAACAATTGGAGCTGTTATTGCAACAACTCAATGATAAAAATAAAATTGATAAAATTGCTCTTTCTACTGTTGCTGGCTTAGAATTTGTTAAACCTTCAGAAATTATCTATTGTAAATCTGATGGTAATTATACGTTTGTTTTTCTAAAAAACAACAAAAAAATATTGGTATCTAAAACACTTAAAGAAGTAGAAAGCAGTTTAACACAACGAAGTTTTTTTAGAATTCATCACAGTTATTTAGTAAATCTTAATTTTCTTGAAAAATATTATAGAGGCAAAAGTGCCTATGTTGTAATAGAAGGTGGAGAGCAAATCCCAGTTTCAAGAAATAAAAAAAATGAATTTTTAGACAATCTATAACGTTTGTTTTTTCTAATTACAAATTAATAAACTCCATTTATCCTTTAAAAGCACCCAACCAATAATTGTCTATTTGATAGCTTTTATATGTTCAATAAATTTATCGTTAGCCAAAGCTAATGATATAGATAGAATTAAATAAAAAGCATATGAACTTTTCAAAGAAAAATCACCAAGACCTTAAAGCAATTAAATGTAATAAGCGTAAAATATTAAAACAAATTACTTTTTTACTATTAATACTACTATCAATCAAAGCAACAGCTCAACAAGGCATCAATTACAAAGCCTTAATAAAAGATGGAGGTGGCAATGTAATTGCCAATGAAAATATTACAGTGCAGTTTACCATTCTTGAAGGTGGCGGAAAAGTATATCAGGAAATTCATAACCCAATGACTGATGCCAATGGAATTATTATTATAAATATTGGAGAAGGTACACCGGGTTTTGGGCTTTTTAGCAATATAGATTGGAGCACTAATGACCAAGAATTAACTGTAGAGATAGATACAGGGTCTGGTCTTGTAGATATGGGTACAAGTGCATTTAAAAACGTCCCCTTTGCCATACAAGCCAATAATGCAGAAACCGCAGTAACCGCCTTAAACGTTACAGGTCTCGAAGCTCTAAATGAAGGGAATGGTATCGGTTATAGAATTATAGGAAAAGATCCTGCCAATTATGGAAATATTGGTTTAAATGCTATAGGTTTAAGTAACTCATCTGTACCTAGTAGCACTAATGGAGCAACTGGAGACTATGCTACAGTTATGGGAAGCCGAACTACTGCTTCAGGTGTTTATGCTACAGCTATGGGATTAAGGTCAAACGCTTCAGGAACTAGTACAACTGCAACGGGACAAGATACAAGTGCTTCAGGTATTTATGCTACAGCTATGGGTTTAATGACAAACGCTTCAGGAAATAGTTCTACTGCAATGGGACAAGATACAAGTGCTTCAGGAAGCAGTTCTACTGCAATGGGACAAGATACAAGTGCTTCAGGGAATTTTGCTACTGCAATAGGATTTGAAACTACTGCTATAAGTTTTAATAGTTTAGCCATTGGGCGTTATAATACTATAAGTGGTAGCCCTGCTGTTTGGATAAGCTCTGACCCCTTGTTTGTAATAGGAAATGGATCATCTTCTATTAGTAGATCCAATGCCCTAACCGTTTTAAAAAATGGTACCATTATAGCCCCAACATTAACTAATACACTTATTAATACAGCAGGTAACAAAGCTCTAATTTCAAAAGAGTATGCCGATACTAACTATAATGATATTTCTACAGGTCTCGAAGCTCTGGATGAAGGCAATGGTATAGGTCATAGAATTATAGACAAAGACCCCACTAAATATGGAAACATTGGCTTAGACGCAGTAGATTTAAGTGATAGTTTCGGTGTTTCTACAACTAGAGGCGCAACAGGAAATTCTTCAACAGCTATGGGAGATAGTACAACCGCTTCGGGTTTTCGTTCCACCGCAATGGGAACTAGTACAATTGCTTCAGGAGATAATTCAACAACAATGGGGCAATTAACTACTGCTTCTGGAGGTGATTCCACTGCAATGGGAAATAGTACAATCGCTTCAGGAACTGTTTCCACAGCAATTGGAAATTCTAATGTTGCTTCAGGTTTTGCTTCTACTGCAATGGGGCAATCAACTGCTGCTTCAGGAAATTATTCTACATCTATGGGGCAGGGAACAATCGCAGCAAGTTTACATAGTGTTGCACTTGGGCGCTATAACCTTGGAGGTGGTAATCCAACAACATGGGTTGCTACCGATCCCTTATTTGAAATTGGGAATGGCGCATCTTTTGGTACAAGGGCTAATGCCTTAACAGTACTTAAAAGTGGTAAAATTGGTATTGGCACGAGTACTCCTATAATACAATTACAAATAGAAGGTGGTAGTGATGCCAGTCTGGCAAACGATACAAGTGGCTATTTGCTTATTGGAGATGTAGATGGCGACAATATAGTAATGGATAACAACGAGATTATGGCAAGGAGCAATGCGTTGGAGTCAACCTTGTTTTTACAACAAAACGGAGGAGCTGTTGCGGTAAATGGAGCTGTGGTACATGCTTCCGATCGAAGATTAAAAAATAACATCAGCACACTCAATTATGGGCTTGATGAGATTTTACAACTAAAACCGGTTTCCTATAACTGGAAAAACAGACCAGAGAAAACGCAACAATCTTTAGGGTTAATTGCCCAAGATCTTAAGGCTGTCATTTCAGAACTTGTGCAAGTAGAAAATGATAAGGAACAATTATTTCATGTCAACTATACCGAACTTATACCAGTGCTAATAAAAGCCATACAAGAGCAGCAGGAGATAATAAATAGTTTAAAGTCTACAGTTGACAGTCAGCAGTCGGTTATAAATAAGCAAGACATAAAAGTAGAAGCGCAAAATAACAACTATGAAAAACTCCTTAAAAGAGTAGAGTATTTGGAAGCCAATAGTAATCAATAAAACCATGTATAAATTCTTAAAAAGGCAAGAATACTGCTAGGGTTTGACAAAATAGTGAAAGTCTCTTTTTAGAGTTTGCCCTATTTTTATTGGGTAATTAGTAACTGTCATTGCGAGACTTGGTCATTGAGCGTAGTCGAAATGAAAAGTCGTGGAAATCTCATAAATGGAACTATAATAAAACAGATTAACACCATAAATGTTACATATGTTATATCATTTGGTACAACATTGATATTATAAATAAATATTAAGATTATGAATTTTTCAAAGAAAAATAGGGAGTTACACAAAATAAGTAAAACTATTGGGAGTAAAATAGTATTTACCTTTTTAGGACTTATGGTATCCACTTTAACTTGGACACAAAGTATCTATAAAAGTAGTATAGATGCAGGAGGATCTACTTCAAGCAATAGCAACATTCAAATTGTTTCTACTATTGGTGAAGTCAATGTGTCAGAATCGAGTGTAGGAAATATTATTCTTTCCGAAGGTTTTATTAGCAAAGCCTTTGAAGTGCTTATAGACACTAAAGTGTTTTTACAAGGACCACTTTTAAGCCCAACAACACCTGGATTAATGAACGACGATTTACGCTCTTTAGGTCATTTACCAACCACAAGTCCTTATGGAGATGGAACCACAGTTGCAGCAAATGTGTTTAATCTTGGCGGAACATCTGGGTCAGGATTGGCACAAGATGATATAGTAGATTGGGTTTGGGTTGAACTACGTGCAGCAAACAACAACACAAGTCTTATAAACGAAAAGTCGGCATTGCTACAACGCGATGGTGATATTGTGGCATTAGATGGTATTTCCGATTTGATTATGAGCGCAGACCCAACAAATTACTATGTTGTAGTAAAGCATCGTAATCATTTAGGCGCGATGACGTCAGCGACTTTTGGTTTGGTTGAAGCTTCAGCAACTACTATAGATTTTAAAAGTAATGGTCTAGCTACTTTTGGAAGCAATGCTCGTGTGGATTTAGGATTAGGAAATTGGGCGCTTTGGTCTGGAGACACTAATAATGGCAATCAAATAAAATTTTCAGGTTCTAACAACAGCTCCAATATAATTAAAGACTTTATACTTTCCGACCCAGCAAATGTACTCAACTTTATAACCTTTGGTTCATCAGGTTATTTAGATATAGATGTGAATCTAAATGGATTTGGAAAATTTTCAGGTGCTGGCAATGATAGTAATATTATAAAAGATAATGTATTGGCACATCCTGGAAATGTTTTAAACTTTATTACTTATTCTATAAGCACAACAGTACCAACAAAAAATTAATTTAAACAAACAATATTATGAAAACATTTTACACAACATTAGCAATAAGTTTTTTTACTCTATTTACTTTTTCACAAGTTTACGAATTTGGCATAGTTCATATTTCAAATTATGACTTTAAGATTGTCGCCATTCCAGATTTTGATTCTGTTGGCAACACAGATGTCTCTGATGTTGGGTTTACTTTAATGCTCCCTGCAGGAAATGCTGATGTAACCAGTATTTCATCTATTCTTGGAGGAAAACCTATAGTGCTTAATGATGTACTCGATGCAACAGCACTAGATGCATTAACTTTAGGTGATGGGACACGTGATTCATTTTTTTTGGTACTATCTAATCTCCCATCTGCGATATTTTCACACACAAATGGAGAACAAATTGACCTTTTAAGTTTTCAAGTGAGCAATATGCCAGTATTAGGGGAGATAAGTATATTACCTAATGACGATCCAATAGCTATTGGGCTAGGTAGTGCAGTTAATAGTTTTTATAATTCTAATATAGATATGACAAGCACTCAAGATTATTTTTCTGGGATTGCTTCAGGAATGGGGAGTTTCGATTTTACCACATTAGGGGTTGATAATATATTTTTAAACAGCCTTAAAGTGTTTCCAAATCCTGCATCAGAGACGCTTTATATTTCTTCTTCTATAAATATTGAAGAAGTTAAAATGTTTGATGTTTTGGGTAAAGAAGTTTTAAGTACTAATGAAACTTCAAGGCTAAAAGTTAATCAATTGCAATCAGGATTATACTTTTTAAAACTATTTGCTAATAATGAGAGTGTAACTAAAAAAATAGTTATAGAATAATATTAAAAACGCTATTAATTGTTGAAAGGAAGGGGAAATGACAAAGATGAGAATCGGTGTTGTTTCCTTTTTTTAATAGCTACATAATTGACAATTTCCAACACACCAATTTACTTCCTTGGATGAAATTTATTTACAACATCTTTTAAATGGCTTTTGTCAACATGCATATAAATTTCGGTTGTAGTAATACTTTCATGACCTAACATAAGCTGTATAGCTCTTAAATCGGCACCATTTTCTAATAGGTGAGTAGCAAAAGAATGCCTGAAGGTATGTGGAGATATTGTTTTATGAATACCTGCCTTTTCGGCTAATTGTTTCACCATTGTAAAAATCATAGCTCGAGATAATTGTTTTCCTCTTCGATTTAAAAATAAAGTATCACGAAATTCTTCAACTATTGGGATATGTGGTCGAACTTCGTTTTTATAAATAGAAATATAATTCTGTGTCGAATTTCCAATAGGTACAAAACGTTGTTTATCACCTTTGCCTGTAACTTTTATAAAACCTTCATCAAAAAACAGATCCGAAATTCTTAAATGTGTTAATTCACTAACTCTTAATCCGCAGCTATAAAGCGTTTCAATAATGGCTCGATTGCGCTCTCCCTGTGGCTTACTCAAATCTATAGTAGAAATAATTCTATCGATATCTTGAATAGACAATGTGTCTGGCAACTTACGTCCAATTTTAGGAGATTCAATAAGCGATAAAGGATTTGTTTGTCTGTAATCTTCAAAAATTAAATATTCAAAAAAACTTCTAAGCCCAGAGATTAGTCTTGATTGTGATCTAGCGTTAACATTTTTTGCAATTGTATAAATAAATTGCTGTATCGTTTCTGAATTTATTTTAATAGGAGAAATCTCAATAGTATTTTCTTCAAGATATTTGATCAGTTTTTTTACATCCTGTTTATAGCTATTTATAGAATTTTGCGATAAACCGCGTTCAATTTTCAAATAGTGAGAATAATCCTGTAAAGCCTGTGTCCATTTCATTACAGTAAAAATAGCATAAATAAAATTAGTACTTAAGCATAAAACACCTATGATACTCTTTACATATTATCGAAATAACACTGATAAATTTTGACTTTTCATATATAAATATTATTTTTAATATTATTAACCTACTTAAAATTAGTTTATTATGAAAAAAGTAATACTTATTTCGGTTTTAGCTGTTTTAATGCTATCTAGTTGTGTATGCCACAATTTAGGGCTGAAAACAGGTATGAATATCTCCACATTAAATGGTGATGACACAGAAAATTTTGATGCCAGAACTGGTCTGTTCTTTGGAGGATTTGCAGAATTGTGTGTAAGTAATGATTTTGCTATTCAACCAGAACTTTTGTATTCCATGCAAGGTATTAAATTTTCCTCTGAAGGGTATGACGTTACATTTAAACTTGATTATTTAAATGTTCCTGTAATGGGCAAATTTAAATTATCTGATGATTTAATAGTAGAAGCTGGACCGCAGGTTGGAATTTTATTATCAGCTAAAGAAGAATTTAAATCTTCAGGTGACTCTTTCGAAGATGATGCCAAAGATGATTATAAAGATATTGATTTTGGTGCTAATGTTGGTCTCGTTTATCAATTTGAAGGAGGTTTAAATATTGGTGCTCGCTATAATTTGGGTCTTTCTAAAGTTGATGAAAACCCTGATGAAAATAAAAAAAATGGCGTTTTCCAGTTTTCAGTGGGATTTAGGTTCTAATAGAAAACTATATAACATAAAAAAGGAAGCTCATTGGCTTCCTTTTTTATGTCTTGTTTAAACCTATTTCGAGGGTTTTGTGATAGGTAATAATCAATTTTTAAATAATGAGACAATCCTGTAAAACCTGAGCTCATTTCGCTAGTTAAAATACGCTTTTAACTGTAATCTATGGTTGAAATGCATACATTTTTGATATACGTAACATTACGTATATCTTGAAGTTTTCAATTCAAATATTTGGTATATGTCAATTAAATGATTTTATTTGAGCAACTATTCGAAAACAAATATTCAAATTATGAAAAAATTATTATTAATTATGATTACTGCTGTTTTTGCTTTAAGCGCAAATGCACAAGATGGTTTAAAAGGTGGAGTAAGTGCAGGATTACCTGTTGGTGATGTTGGAGACGGATATTCATTTAGTCTTTTATTAGACCTAAGTTACCTTTGGGGAGTTTCTGATCAATTTGATGTTGGTATAACAGCTGGTTATTCTCACTCATTTGGTAAGAGTATTGATGTTGGAGAGGGTTCTTTTAAATTAGATGCTGCGTCTTTCCTACCTGTAGCTGTAGCTGCACGTTTAAATGTATCGGACACTTTCGCAATAGGTGCT
Source organism: Flavobacteriaceae bacterium (assembly GCA_965250265.1). Taxonomy (GTDB): domain Bacteria; phylum Bacteroidota; class Bacteroidia; order Flavobacteriales; family Flavobacteriaceae; genus PRS1. The sequence goes on from CBDFNO010000012.1 coordinate 174,160, forward strand.
GACCTAGGTTATGCAGTTGGCATTAATCCTGATGGAAATGACGGAGGATTTTACTATGCTCCTAAATTACAATATAGTGTTAGTGATTCTATAGATATTGTTGCTGCTTATCGTGGAGTTAGTTTAGATGGAGGATCTTTTGATATCTTTTCACTAGGTTTAGAATTTGGATTATAATAATTCTAAAAAATATTTTAAAAAGGAAGCAATTTGCTTCCTTTTTTTATGCTTAAAATTTTGATACCTTTACTTTATGAAAAAACTGATCATCATTAATGGTCCAAACTTAAATTTATTAGGTAAAAGAGAGCCTAAAATTTATGGGAGCTTATCTTTTACTGAGTTTTTAAGTGAGATAAAAGAAAAATATTCAAACTTTCAAATTGATTATTTTCAATCTAATATAGAAGGAGAACTTATAAATAAATTACAAGAAGTTGGTTTCACTTATGACGGTATTATTTTAAATGGAGCTGCTTATACGCATACTTCTGTTGGTATTGGTGATGCCGTTAAAGCTATTGAAACACCTGTTATAGAAGTACATATATCCAACACATATTCAAGAGAAGAATTCAGACATAAATCTTATATATCTGCAAACGCAAAAGGAGTTATTCTAGGTTTTGGATTACAAAGCTATGAATTGGCACTGCAAAGTTTTTTATAATTATTTCGGTGTATTTATTGGAATGCCTGGCAAGTTAAATGGAAGGTTAATTCCGAAGGACCAGTACGGAGTATCCAAGGTTACATTATAATTTATTCCCACACTTAAAATATCTTTAAAGGCGGTAAACATTAATCCCACTCCAAATTCAGGAGTTCCATCCGTGTTAAAATCGGGAGTAGAAACAGAAATACCAAACCCAAAGTCAATAAATTCATTATATAGTTTGGATTTTCTTGAGCCTACTTTTAAGAGCAATGATGCAGCAGGGGCGTAAAGAAATTTACGGTCCTCTACCGGTGTAAAACCTTGTTCGTTATATGAATTTGCCATTATTATTCCCACGACTGTTTCCGATCGTAATCCAATAATCTGCATGGTTAAGGTCCTTGTTTCCAATATATGATTATTAACACTTGAGGAATTGGAAGAAGTACTACTATTTGAAGGTGTTGAATTAGGTAAGCTGATAACCAAATCTATTTCAATTCTATCTCCATTTTCTCTCGGACCGGTGCCTTCTAATTTTATGTAACCAGTAGAAGGTAAATCATCAATACTAAACCTTAAAATTTCTGACACAATTTCAGAATTAATATCAAATCGGTTTTGCTGATCTCTCAAAAGACCCAAAGATTGAGCTAATGCATTTATCGCCGCAGTTGTATTCTGTAAACAGTCTTTAAAGTCACTACCTAACTTTTCTGCCTTGACCTTGAGACTTTCAACTGCATTTACGGTATTTGCCAATTCACCAAACAAGTCTTGAGTATTGGATAAAGTTTTTATAAGGGTTTTAATTTGCTCCTCAACTTCAAAGGGTGTATTAATGTCCCAACTTGAAACGGCCAGTTTGGCATTACTCACCAAATTGATAAGATCTCCATATTTAGTCACGAGATTATTAATATCCGCTTTAACAGCAGGTTCCAGAGTGCTCGATATTGTAGTACCATCTAAAAAACCTTGAATCTCAATCTTTAAGCTATCAATGCAGGCCAGATTTGGAAATTTACCCAGGAGTTCAGACTTTAAGTTTTTAAAATAATTTGGAGCTTGCTGGTTATATGTAGTTGCTTTTTTTTTCAATTCTTCTAGTTGGGCAGATTGATCGGTTGATAAGGAAGTAACCCACCGAGGGACTGTATATATTGCCTTATCTGTGTAAGTATCAAAATTTCGAATATGGATTCGGTTATCATCACTTAATTTGGTAATGATATAGCCAAGCATACTTACAGTAAAGGGATCAGTTGAAATTTTTGAATAGCTATTTTTGACCGTTTCTAAATTATTATTTAGATTGGTTAACAAATAGTATTCCACGGTCATCCCAGTATTGGGATTGTTTCTGCCAAATTTCTCATCATAATCATTAATTATAGAGTTAGCTTCAGTTCTTAATTCAGAATTATCAGGACTACTCGCCAGATATGTAAAAAAGGAATTTAGCTGTTGATAAAACTTCGTTTTATCCGAACTATTAAGGGTGTTTTGGCTTAAATAATTCAACATTGACTCTTGATTGACTAGAGCTTTTTCAAGGGCATCGATATTACTCTGCAGGTCAATGGATTGCTTATATTGAGGATACTCTGTTTTTATTCTTTTTAAAAGTTCAGTCTTGGAAACGTTAATTTTCAAAGTCCCATTAATGTCAACGATTTGAGCACTACTCTCTGGAATGGTGTCTTTTATGCCTTGAGTAGTTTCGACAATGGTTGAAATTTGAGCTTGAATTGGTATAATGCATACCATTATAAAACATAAAGATTGAAGTATAATTTTTTTCATAAAATTTCTCTTATTGGTTTTGAGTGGATTATAAACTTTGGGCTTCAGCTTCTGTAAAAAGTTGTAAGATTTGAACGTTGTCCAACGTACCATTTTTATGAACTCTGGTATTTGCCTTTCTGGGAGATTGCGTTAGACAAAATGCCTTAATTTCTTCATATGGTGTACCATCTTGTATAATACCAGAGGTATTTAAAATGACTTCAAGTTTATCTTTTAACACCATGTGATTACCTACCCACATAACCCAACGTGTAAAACCTCCTGGAGAACTATCTGCTCTCAAGTCTGCTTTATCCACAGCTTTTATTATAGTATCTGAATTGCCTAAAATTACCATAATGATTTTATCACTATCTATGAGATCTTGGTATTGTTGTTTGACGAGATTCTGGTATTGTTCTTCTGTAAGTGTTTTTTTGTCTAAAGGAATAACTGTTGTGTTTACTAAAGCCATAAATATTATGTTTATATTTTAAAGGTACAGCGTTATTTCAATAAATACAAACACATTTGATTTAATTATATAAAAACAGGAAAAACCCTTATTTGGATTGAGGGATTGGCCTATGTATAAAATTATTCAAAAAAAAGAGCCATTCTAATTAGAATGGCTCTTTAATAAATTAATCTTAAGAATTTAAACTACCTTTATAAATGTATCACTTCTCCATAAGCATCGGCAACAGCTTCCATAACCGCTTCGCTCATTGTTGGATGAGGATGCACAGCTTTTAAAACCTCATGTCCTGTAGTTTCTAGTTTTCTGCCTAAAACAGCTTCGGCAATCATATCGGTTACACCAGCACCAATCATGTGGCAACCTAACCATTCGCCGTATTTAGCATCAAAAATAACTTTTACAAAGCCTTCTTTATTTCCTCCGGCGCTTGCCTTACCGGATGCAGAGAATGGAAATTTACCAACCTTAATATCTAATCCTTGTTCTTTAGCTTGAGCTTCAGTTAAACCAACAGATGCTATTTCTGGTGAGCAATAGGTACAACCTGGAATGTTGCCATAATCTAATGCTTCTACATGTTGTCCCGCAATTTTTTCAACACATAAAATCCCTTCAGCAGAAGCCACATGTGCTAATGCCTGACCAGGAGTTACATCGCCAATAGCATAATAACCAGGAATATTAGTTTGGTAATAATCGTTTACTAAAATCTTGTCTCGATCTACTGCAATACCTACATCTTCCAGTCGAATATTTTCAATATTTGATTTTATACCAACCGCAGAAAGTATAATATCAGCTTCAAGAATTTCTTCTCCTTTTTTAGTTTTTACGGTGGCTTTAACATCTTTTCTAGAAGTATCAACCGAAGTCACTTCGGCAGATGTCATTATTTTAATTCCACTTTTTTTGAAAGAACGTTCTAATTGTTTAGACACATCGGCATCTTCAACTGGCACAACACTCGGTAAAAACTCAACAATAGTGACTTCGGTACCCAAAGAGTTATAGAAATAGGCAAATTCTACTCCAATCGCACCAGAACCAACAACGATCATCTTTTTTGGCTGACTAGGTAAGGTCATAGCTTCTCTATAACCTATTACTTTTTTACCATCTTGAGGTAAGCTTGGTAACTCGCGTGAACGTGCACCTGTTGCGATTATTATATGGTCTGCACTATATTCTTTTCCATCAACATCAATTTTTTTACCAGCCTTCAATTTCCCGAAACCTTCAATAACATCAATTTTATTTTTCTTCAATAAGAATTGCACACCTTTACTCATACCATCGGCAACATTTCGACTTCGTTTTACAACAGCATCAAAATCTTTATCATACTCTTTAACCGAAAGCCCGTAATCTTCAGCATGTTTTAAATATTCAAATACTTGAGCCGATTTTAATAGTGCTTTAGTAGGAATACAGCCCCAATTTAAACAGACACCTCCTAAATTTTCCTTTTCAACTACTGCGGTTTTAAATCCTAATTGTGATGCTCTAATTGCTGTAACGTAGCCACCAGGACCACTTCCAAGAACAATAATATCGTATTTACTCATCTGAATTCTTTTAGTCTGTTTTTGAAGCTACAAATTTACAAAACCAATTTTGAATAATAAATGATAGTTTATACTTTATTACAAATCATGTGTAAAATGCCGCTTCCCTTTTTCTTTACTGAATTTGTCTTTGTTATAAGCAGTAGATTTCCCTTTTGAAATAGATAGAGATTTCCAACCTTCTCCTTTAATCATTTTTGCAAGAAATACTATTTGACCAATATGATAAGAGTATTGTCCTAATTGTCTATTAATTGCTTCAGTAACTGTATGTCCTTGATTGCGAATATAAATAATGTGCTCTAAATCATTTTCAGTTAAAGGAACTATGGCATCAAATAAACATTGCCAGCCTTTTTCCCAAGCTTTGAGCATATCTATTTTTGTTGAATAAGCATCTTCAAATTCAGTGTCACGATGTCTCCACTCTTTTTCGCCATCTTCAGTTAGAAAATTAGTCCAACGAGAGAGCATATTACCAACGATATGTTTTACTATAATAGCAATGCTATTATTTACATTATTAAATTGCCAGTGAATCTCATCATCGTTAAGTTGATCAAAAGCCTTATCCCCAAGCGATTTATAATACTCAAATTGTTTATTGATGCTTTCAAGATAACTAGTCATCTTCATTAAAATCTATACTTAACGAATTCACACAATAACGTTCTTCAGTTTCAGTTGGTCCATCATTGAAAACATGCCCTAAATGGCTTCCACAATTAGAACAAACAATTTCAGTACGTAGCATACCATGAGATTTATCAAGAACTCGATTTACAGTGCCTTCAATTGAGTCATCAAAACTTGGCCAACCACAATGGGCATCAAATTTACTATTACTTTCAAATAATTGTTGATTACAAGCTGCACAATTATAAGCTCCATTTTCAAAATGAAGATTATACTTCCCCGTATGAGGAGCTTCAGTACCTTTTGTTCTTAAGACTCTGTACTGCTCGTCTGAAAGTTCAGAACGCCACTCGTCTTCACTTTTGTTAATAGTATATTTACTCATTTTTTGGTATAAATTTTAGTGCAACACCGTTAATACAATGGCGTTGTCCTGTTGTATCTTTTGGACCATCGTTAAATACATGACCAAGGTGTCCTCCACAAGTTGCACAATGTTCTTCATCACGAGAATATCCTAATTTATTATCTGAACCAAAGGCTACATTGCCTTCTATCTCTCTATCAAAACTTGGCCATCCTGTACCAGAATCGAATTTATGTTCGCTTTTAAAAAGCGGTGTATTACAGGCAACACAAACAAAAACACCTTCCTCATAATTTTTGTTTAATGGACTTGAAAAAGGTCGTTCTGTTCCTGCTTTTCTTAAAACGTAAAATTCTTGCTCAGAAAGTTGAGCTTTCCATTCTGCTTCGGTTTTTGAAACTTCATATTGTTTTGTTTCCTTTTTTTGAGCTGATGTATTACAGCTAATGCATATCATAAAAAGGCTTAAAAAAATTATTTTTTTCATAAAATATAAATCATAGATTTTCATTTATTCTTGTCGCATTTATTTGTATAAAATTACATCACAAAACTTAATATATAATGCATGATATAAAAAATTTGAAAAAGTAATATAAATATTTGACATTTTTTTGTCGATAAAATGTGAATAATGAAATGAAGCTTTTGTTTATTATTATATCCTTAATAATAAGTTACTAGGCAATAGTACTGCTTATAAATTCGTAATTTTAAATCGTAATTTTAAAGACTGAAAGTGAATATACTTCATATTAGTGCAGAATGTTATCCAGTTGCTAAAGTAGGAGGATTGGCTGATGTTGTCGGTGCCTTACCTAAATATCAAAACAAATTAGACGAAGAATCTGTTGTTGTAATGCCATATTATGATATAGCATTTATTAAAACACACAATTTTGATACGTTATACAATGGAACTTTGGTTTTGGGAGTTGAAAATTATAATTATACCATTTTGAAGCTGATTGATTATGATTTAGGATTCGATCTATTTCTTGTTGATATTCCAGAATTATTGTTTAAAGACTATGTTTATTCTTTTGATGATTCCGACAGATTTTTAGCATTTTCAATTGCCACACTAGATTGGATTTTAACATCCGATCACAAGCCAGATATTGTCCATTGTCATGATCACCATACAGCACTGATTCCTTTTATGATGTCGCATAGTTTTGAATATGACATATTAAAGGAAATACCTACAATCTTAACCATTCATAATGCTCAATATCAAGGTTGGTTCTCACATGACAAGGTTGGAAATATCCCACAATTTGATCTTTCAAAAACTGGATTATTAGATTGGGATGGTTCTATCAATCCACTAGCAGCAGGAATAAAATGTTCATGGAGAGTCAATACAGTGTCGCCAAGCTATATGGAAGAGATGAAATCTTCGGCTAACGGGCTAGAGCTCTTGTTAAGTCATGAAAGCGAAAAATGTATAGGAATTTTAAATGGCATTGATACGAAAGTATGGAACACCGAAACGGATACCTATCTTATAAAAAATTATTCTAGTGCAAGTATTCAGTCTGGAAAAAAAGCTAATAAAAAATGGCTGTGTGATGAATTTAATTTTGATATTAATAAACCTTTATTTGCTTTTATTGGTAGACTCGTAGGAGAAAAAGGATCAGATTTATTTCCTGAAGTATTTGATATTGTATTAAAGGATGAAGACATATCAATTCTATTATTAGGTTCTGGAGAAAAAAACACAGAACAAAAACTTGATGCACTGAAAGCAAAGCATAAAGGAAATTATAATGCTTATATAGGTTATGATGAAAAACTTTCTCATTATATTTATGCTGGAGCAGATTTTTTATTGATGCCATCTCGAGTAGAACCATGTGGCTTAAATCAGATGTATGCTTTGCGATATGGTACTATTCCAATTGTACGAAGTATTGGTGGTTTGAAAGATACAGTTGTCGATATTTCAGAAGGTGGTTTTGGTCTTACACATGAAGGTGGTTTTGGTCTTACACATAAAGATGCAAGTGTTGAAGACATTTCAAATGCCATTAAAAGAGCAGTAGATTTTTATAGGAATGAAAAAGAATTTAGAAAAATCAGAAAATCGAATATGGAGATAGACCATTCTTGGGATAATTCGGCAAAAACATATATTAGTTTATATAAATCTTTAAAACAATAGTTATGAATAACGATAAAGTATTAAGCATCATTTTAGGAGGTGGACAAGGTTCAAGATTATATCCTCTAACACAAGACAGATCTAAACCAGCAGTACCAATTGCAGGCAAATATAGGCTAGTAGATATTCCAATTTCTAATTGTATTAATTCGAATATAAAGAGAATGTATGTATTAACACAATTTAATTCTGCTTCATTAAATAAGCATATTAAAAACACCTTTCATTTTAGTTTTTTTAGCTCGGCTTTTGTAGATGTTTTGGCTGCAGAACAAACAATGGCTAGTGGAGACTGGTTTCAAGGAACGGCAGATGCTGTACGGCAAAGTATGCACCATTTCTTAAATCATGATTTTGAATATGCATTGATTCTTTCAGGAGATCAGTTATATCAAATGGATTTTAATGTTATGATTGAAAAACATGTAAAGAGCAATGCGAAAATTTCTATTGCTACAATGCCAGTTAATGCAAAAGATGCAACCTCTTTTGGAATTCTTAAAACGAATGATGAAGATGTAATCACATCTTTTATTGAAAAACCAGCTACCGAATTATTGCCTAAATGGACATCAGCAGTTAGTGATGAAATGAAAAGTGAAGGACGTGAATATTTAGCATCTATGGGCATCTATATTTTCAATAGAGATTTGCTAATTGAGTTAATGAATGATCCTGATACTATAGATTTTGGTAAAGAAATAATTCCGCAAAATATTAATAAGCACAAAACATTAAGCTACCAATTTGAAGGCTATTGGACAGATATTGGAAATATAGATTCCTTTTTTGAGGCGAACTTAGGATTAACCGATGATATACCTAAATTTAATCTTTATGATAGTAAACAACATATTTATACCAGAGCAAGAATACTTCCGACCTCTAAATTGTCTGGGACTATTGTTAATAAAGCTGTAATTGCAGATGGATGTTTGATTCATGCTAAAGAAATTGATCGTTCTGTTATTGGAATTCGGTCTAGAATTGGCAAGGAGTCTACTGTTATTAATACGTATATGATGGGTAGTGACTATTACGAAACACTTGATGAAATTAATCATGAAAATATTAAAATTTTGATGGGAATTGGAGATCGATGCTTTATTAAGAACACAATTATCGATAAAAATTGTCGAATAGGTGACGATGTAAGAATTAATGGAGGTACACATTTAGAAGAAAAGGAAACGGACACCTATTTTATTAAAGAAGGTATTGTAGTTATTAAAAAAGGAGCAGTAATCCCATCGGGTTACGTTATATAATTTTATGTCTAAAGTTACTTCATTTAGCTTATTTACCGATTTCGATGTCAATCTTTTTAAAAGCGGAAAGCATTACCGTTTGCATGAAAAATTTGGCTCTCATATCACAACAGTAGATGGAGTAAAAGGCACCTATTTTTCAGTTTGGGCACCAAGTGCAAAGTCAGTTTCTGTAATAGGTGATTTTAATTTTTGGGTTGAAGGAGAGCATCAACTTAATGTACGCTGGGACGAAAGTGGTATCTGGGAAGGCTTTATTCCAAATGTTGGAAAAGGTGTCACATATAAATATAAAATACAAAGCAATAATAACAATATTAAGACCGAAAAAACCGATCCTTATGCGAGACGCTGTGAGCATCCACCAAAAACAGCTTCTGTAGTTTGGGAAGACACTTATTCTTGGAAAGATACCAAGTGGATGAAAAAGCGTAAGAAGAATAATGCTTTAGATGCACCACATTCTGTTTACGAAGTTCATTTGGGATCCTGGAAACGTCAAATAGAAGAAAATCGGTTTTTATCATATACCGAATTGGCCGATGAATTGGTGGCTTATGTAAAAGAAATGAATTTTACACATGTGGAGTTGATGCCAATAATGGAATATCCTTACGATCCTAGTTGGGGTTATCAACTTACAGGTTATTTTGCACCGACATCACGTTTTGGCTACCCTGAAGAGTTTAAATTATTAGTAGATATACTACATCAAAACGATATAGGCATTATTCTGGATTGGGTACCATCGCATTTCCCAGATGATGCTCATGGATTGGGTTTCTTTGATGGTACATGTTTATACGAACATCCAGATAAACGCAAAGGCTATCATCCTGATTGGAAGAGTTTAATTTTCAATTATGGAAGAAATGAAGTAAAATCCTTTTTAATTAGTAATGCCATTTTTTGGCTAGATCAATACCATGTTGATGGTTTACGAGTAGATGCTGTGGCATCCATGCTGTTTTTGGATTATTCAAGAGATGAAGGCGAATGGGAACCAAATATTTATGGTGGAAGAGAAAATTTAGAAGCTATTTCATTTATGAAAGAACTAAATGAAGAAGTTTATAAAAGCTTTCCAGATGTCCAGACCATTGCCGAAGAATCCACATCCTTTCCTATGGTTTCTAAGCCAACTTCTCTTGGAGGTTTAGGTTTTGGCATGAAATGGATGATGGGCTGGATGCATGATACTTTAGAGTATTTTTCAAAGGAACCAATTTATAGAAAGCATCATCAAAACGATTTAACATTTAGTATGACCTACGCATTTACCGAAAATTTTATGTTGCCGTTTTCTCACGACGAGGTAGTTTATGGTAAATCTTCAATGTTTAGGAAAATGCCTGGAGACGAATGGCAAGGATTTGCCAACCTTCGTTTGCTATACTGTTATATGTTTACTCATCCAGGGACAAAATTACTGTTTCAAGGAGCAGAATTTGGGCAAAGTGAAGAATGGAATTTTCAAAAAAGCTTAGATTGGCATTTGCTTGAATATGATGTACATAAAGGGGTTCAAAAGTTAGTAAAAGATTTAAATACTCTTTATAAAAAGGAGCCTGCATTATTTGAAAAGCAATTTAGTGAAGAAGGTTTTGAGTGGATTGATTATAACGATGCTGAAAATTCTGTATTGGTGTATATAAGACATGGTGAAAAATCTTCAGACGATATAATTGTTGCATGTAATATGATACCAACACCAAGAGAGTTATATAGAATTGGATTGCCAAAAAAAGGGAAACTTAAAGAAATATTTAATAGTGATTTAAAAAAATATTCTGGAACAGGTAATTATAGGAATAAATTAGTTGTTTCCGAAGAAAAAGAATGGCAATTTAGAGATAATTCAGTAGAAATTGTGATTCCTCCATTAGGAATGGTGGCATTTAAATATTCAAAATAATAACCGAAAACGTTATAGTTAATAAAAAATTAAAATCATGCCGTTTAATATTTTATATATCGAAACTAATGCTTTTTTTTACGCTTCACAAATAGTGATTACATGATTATTAATACTGAATTAGAACAAAAAGGAAATTTATTTCCATCAAAAATAGTCACATTTAAAAAGGAAGTGGATACACTTTATTTTTCTACCGACAATGAGGTGATACTTCAATTAACGGTATTAAGGGATAGTGTCTTAAGATTTAGATATTCAACCACTGGAGATTTTAAGAAAGATTTTTCTTATGCTATTACCAAATATGCAAGTACAGGTTACAATCATTTGGAAATTGTAGAGGAAAATAATTATTATAAGATTATAACATCAAAATTAATATGTCATATTTCTAAAGAAAATTTAAGCGTAAAACTTTTTGATGCAAAAGACAATAAACTTATTAATCAGGATGAGGTAGGATTTCATTGGGAAGAGAGTTACGAGTACGGAAGCGACATTGTTAAAATGAGTAAGGTATCTCAAGATGGTGAAAGTTATTATGGGCTTGGAGACAAACCAGATCATTTAAATTTAAAAGGGAAACGATTTGAAAATTGGGTAACCGATTCTTATGCTTTTGGAAAGGAAACCGACCCTATTTACAAAGCAATACCTTTTTATATAGGATTACATCATAAAAAAGCCTACGGAATTTTCTTTGATAACACTTTTAGATCTTTTTTCGATTTTGCTCATGAACGAAGAAATGTAACTAGTTTTTGGTCTCATGGTGGCGAAATGAATTATTATTTTATCTATGGTCCAAAAATGGAAGATGTCGTTATAAATTATACCGACTTAACAGGAAAACCACATCAATTACCACCACTTTGGACGTTAGGATTCCATCAAAGTAAATGGAGTTATTATCCCGAAGTAGAAGTAAAGGAGTTGGCGAAAAAGTTTCGAGACTTAAAAATTCCGTGTGACGCCATTTATTTAGATATCGATTATATGCAAGGTTTTAGATGCTTCACTTGGAATAAAGAATACTTTCCAGATCCAAAACGAATGGTTAAAGAACTGGCAGATGATGGTTTTAAAACTGTTGCCATCATTGACCCAGGTATTAAAATTGATAAAGAGTATGCTATTTTTAAAGAAGGTTTGGAAAAAGATTATTTCTGTAAGCGAGCTGATGGTGATTATATGAAAGGTAAAGTGTGGCCAGGAGAATGCTATTTTCCTGATTTTACAAGACCTGAAGTTAGAGATTGGTGGTCAGGATTATTTAAAGAACTTATAGAAGATATTGGTATAAAAGGAGTTTGGAATGATATGAACGAACCTGCTGTTATGGAAGTTCCAAATAAAACCTTTCCTAATGATGTAAGACATGATTACGACGGAAATCCATGCAGCCATAGAAAGGCTCATAATATTTACGGGATGCAAATGGCCAGAGCAACATATCAGGGTCTTAAAAAATTCAGTTACCCAAAGCGTCCGTTTGTAATCACAAGAGCAGCTTATTCGGGCACTCAACGCTATACATCAACTTGGACAGGTGATAATTTGGCTACATGGGAACATTTATGGATAGCAAATGTTCAAGCGCAACGTATGGCGATGTCAGGTTTTTCATTTGCTGGAAGTGATATTGGTGGATTTGCTGAACAGCCTCAAGGTGAGCTCTTTGCTCGTTGGATTCAGCTTGGTATATTTCATCCATTTTGTCGTGTGCATTCATCTGGTGATCATGGTGATCAGGAACCTTGGGCATTTGATGAAGATATCACAGAAATTGTACGTAAATTTATTGAAATTAGGTATCAATTGTTGCCTTATTTATATACTGCTTTTTGGAATTATGTTGGTGATGGTACACCAATATTAAAATCTTTGGTACTATTCGCTCAGGACGATGTGCATACACATTATAGAACTGACGAATTTGTTTTTGGCGATAAAATTTTGGTTTGCCCGATTATAGAACCAAATGCTAAAGGAAGACGTATGTATGTGCCTAACGGGAATTGGTTTAACTTTTGGACAGATGAGATTGTTAAAGGCGGAAAAGAAATGTGGGTTGAAGCCGACATTGATTACATGCCAATTTTTGTAAAAGAAGGAGCTATTATTCCAAAATATCCTATTCAGCAATATGTTGGCGAAAAAAGCATCGAAGAAATTGTTTTAGATGTTTATTACAAAGAAGGAAAAGAACAATCAAAATTATTTGATGATGCTCACGATGGTTACGATTATATAAAAGGGCGTTACAGTTTAAGAGCGTTTAAACTTAACGGAAAGAAAAATGAACTAATTATCCAGCAACATAAAGAGGGAAAATTCATTACAACATATGATACATTCAAGTTAAAGTTTCATGGATTACCATTTAAGATTGATAAAATTCAACTTGATAATGAAGAAATTTCTTTGAGTGATGTTAAAATGAATGGAGATGCAACTATGATTATTGATAAAAACTTCTCAGTACTTCATATAATAGGAAAATAACTTTTTAATATCACGCAAAATTTTGGAAAGGTTTTTGTATTTTTAAAATAAAATTTAAACCTCAAACAAAATGAAACTTAAAAACTATATAGTAATATTTGTAACAATATCATTGTTTTTGTCCTGTGCAACTAACCCATTCACTGGAAAGAAAACATTAGCTTTAGTTCCAAATTCGCAATTATTTCCAACTGCTTTCGCACAGTATGATGAATTTTTAACAGAAAATAAAGTTGTTAAAGGCACATCAGATGCCCAAATGATTAAAAGAGTAGGACAACGTATTGCTGTAGCTGCAGAACGTTGGTTAGATGCCAATGGAAATCAAGGATATTTAAAAGATTATAAATGGGAATATAATCTTGTTGATGATAAAACTGTAAATGCATGGTGTATGCCAGGAGGAAAAATTGTGTTTTATACGGGAATACTTCCTATTGCAAATGGAGAAACTGGAGTAGCAGCCATTATGGGTCATGAAGTAGCACATGCGCTTGCAAATCATGGACAGCAAAGGATGAGTGCAGGAATGTTACAGCAAATAGGAGCTTTAGCTGGTAATGTTGCAATTGAAGATGAAAAATCAAGGAATACATTTAATCAGGCTTATGGTATTGGCACAACAGTAGGTGTTATGTTGCCTTTTAGCAGATCTCATGAAACACAATCTGATGAAATTGGTTTAATTTTAATGGCTGTAGCTGGTTACAATCCAGATGAAGCAGCAGAGTTATGGAAGCGTATGAAAGCTAATAGTGGTGGAAAAGCTCCTCCGCAATTTTTGAGCACACATCCATCAAATGATACTAGAATAGCTAATCTTACAAAATTAGCTCCAGCGGCAAAAGCGGAAGCAAAAAAGTTTGGTGTAACTTCATTTAGAAAATAAATATCATTCCTTTTAAAATAAATGTTTACTTTAGTAAGCTGCTCATAAAAGAGCAGCTTTTTTATGGCTCAACTGAAAAAGGGAAGTAAAAAACTACTAAATGCTTGGGCATTCTATGATTGGGCAAATTCGGTTTATACACTTACAATTGCGTCAACAATCTTTCCAATATTTTATGCTTCATTGTTTATTAATAATATTAAAATTGTTAATGCTTTTGGTTTTGAAATGAAAAGCACAGTGTTAATTTCATTTATTACAGCATTTACATTTCTGGTTATAGTTATTATTTCACCAATTTTATCTGGTGTTGCTGATTATATTGGAAATAAAAAAATCTTCATGAAGTTTTTTTGTTATGTTGGAAGTATTGGTTGTATTGGACTGTATTGGTTTAGTTTAGAACATATTTATTTAAGTTTAATGTTCTATTTTTTTGGACTCATTGGTTATTGGGCAAGTCTGGTTTTTTATAATTCCTATTTACCAGATATAGCATTTACAGAACAGCAAGATAAAATTAGTGCCAAAGGATTTTCTATAGGTTATATTGGAAGTGTTATTTTATTACTATTAAACTTAGCTATGGTTATGAAACCAGAGTGGTTTAATATTGGTGGAGAAGGACAAGAGTCTTCGGTTATAGCAATGCGTTATTCATTTTTGACTGTTGGCTTATGGTGGATAGTTTTTAGCCAATATACTTTTTATTATTTGCCAAAAGGCAGTTCAAAAGGACAGAAAGTGACTAAAACAGTTTTGCTTAATGGTTTTAGAGAGTTAAATATTGTTTGGAAGGATCTTACTAATAATGTTAAATTAAGAAGATTTTTAAATGCGTTTTTTGTGTACAGTATGGCTGTCCAAACAATAATGTTAATGGCTGTATATTTTGGTGAAGAAGAAATTTCTTGGGGAAGTGACAGTGAAAAAATAATGGGACTAATAATTAGTATTTTAATTATACAGATTGTAGCAATAATAGGAGCGGTTTTAACTTCAAGGGCATCAGCTAAAGTTGGAAATATTAAAACACTTATTGCAATTAACTTTATATGGATGATAGTTTGTTTTTATGCCTATTTTATAGAAACTCCAATTCAGTTTTATATAACTGCTGCTATTGTAGGTTTTGTTATGGGAGGCGTACAAGCACTATCACGTTCCACATACTCAAAATTTTTGCCACAAACTCAAGACACAACATCTTATTTTAGTTTCTTTGATGTAACAGAAAAAATTGGTATTGTTATAGGTATGGTAATCTATGGTGTAGTAGATCAAATTACTGGCAGTATGCGTAATGCAATCTTATTTTTATTTGTCTTCTTTTTAATAGGTATCATTCTGCTATTTAGAATTCCAAAACATAAAATCTTAAATTAATTTAAAAATGAAAAAATTAGAAAAGGGTAGTAAAAAACTAACTAATGCCTGGGCATTTTATGATTGGGCAAATTCGGTATATTCTTTAGTGATTAGTACTGCTGTATTTCCTATTTATTATAGTAGTATTACCGAATCATTTGCTAGTGTAGAAGGTGATATACAGTTTTTAGGAACATCATGGAATTCAACAACATTATACGATTATACACTTGCCTTTTCCTTTTTAATTGTAGCTTTTATTTCTCCAATATTATCTGGAATTGCAGATTATACAGGAAATAAACTTAAGTTTTTAAAATTCTTTTGTCTATTAGGATCTTTATCTGTAATGGCTTTGTTTTTCTTTAAAGGAGAAGACACTCTTTGGGTAGCAATCGTATTTACAATTACTGCAAGTATTGGCTTTTGGGGAAGTATTGTATTCTATAACGCATATTTACCAGAAGTTGCTTACCCAGAGCAACAAGATAATGTTAGTGCAAAAGGATTTATGTTTGGTTATACAGGTTCAATATTATTATTGCTTTTTAGTTTAATGATGGTACAAAAACCAGAATGGTTTGGTATTACAGATGCTACATTAGCGCCAAGAATTACTTTTTTAATAGTTGGTGTTTGGTGGTTAGGGTTTGCACAAATTACTTATATGAAACTCCCTAACAATATTTACAATCATAAACCACAAAAAGATTATATTTTAAAGGGTTTTAGAGAATTAAAACTTGTTGCCAAAGATTTGATTAACTACCCACAATTAAGAACGTTTTTAATTTCATTTTTCTTTTATAGCATTGGTGTTCAAACTATAATTTTGATGGCTGGAATTTTTGGAAGTAAAGAGCTAGGTTTGCCAACATTCAATCTTATATTAACAATTTTATTAGTACAAATTGTTGCCATTTTAGGAGCTTTTTTATTTTCTAGGTTATCTAATAAAATTGGGAATTTAAAAACATTAAAAATTACTATTGCCATTTGGGGAGTTGTTTGTTTTATTGCCTTTATGTTAGATAAAAATCAACCGAATGTAACTACTTATTTTTATGCTCTTGGTGGTTTAATTGGTTTGGTGATGGGAGCAATACAGTCATTATCTCGATCTACATATTCTAAATTATTACCTGAAACTGAAGACCATGCTACATATTTTAGCTTTTATGATGTTTCAGAGAAAATTGCAATTGTATTCGGAATGATTGTTTTTGGATTATTAATTGCACTTACAGGATCTATGCAATGGTCCGTTCTTTGTTTGGCTGTTTTCTTTGTGATTGCTTTTATAGTTATGGGTACCATTACAAAAACCAAGTATGTAAAATAACTTACTAAAGTTTATAAAATAAAAAAGCCGCTAAATTAATAAGCGGCTTTTTAAATTAACACGTTAAATTAATTACTAATAGATCCAGAGCCTGAAACTTTAGTATCTTCTTTAGTTGGATTTCCTTTATATTCTATATCTCCAGAACCAGATACACGAGCTTTTAAACTCTCGTTACTAACTACTGAAGCATCTCCTGAACCAGCAATAGAAACCGTTGTGTGATTAGCCTGTAATCCAAATCCATGAATATCACCTGATCCTGCAACTCTAACATCAAGATTATTTGTCTTTCCTTTTAAAGTCAAATCACCCGAGCCAGCTAAACTCCCTTCTACTGAAGAAGCCTGAACGTTTATAATAACATCTCCTGAACCTGCTAGAGAGACATCAAAATCATTTGAAGTAATAACATCTTCATTCCAAAGATCTCCAGCACCAGCTAAAGAACGCTAGAAATATCCTTAAATGGAATAGTAACTTTAATGGTTTTATTAAAGCTTGGTCTTAGGTTTATGCCTTTCTCAACTTTTACAAATTAAGATTTCCATCTTTAACATCTGTAATAATATGCTTTCAATAAATTTTCTTCACCTTCAATTTTGATGCTACCTTCAGTACCTGCTACTAAAATATAGTCCATAGAGCCTGCACATTTTACACCATCATAGTCTCCTGTAGTTCTCGTTTCTGTGGTCATATTCCCGTTTCCTTTTACTTTTTCATTTTCCCACCATTGTGCCTGTGTTACAGAGGTTAAGCAATAAAGCTGCTAATAATAAGATTGATTTGTTCATGATTTTGTATTGTTTATTTTGATTAATATTTAATTTTTATTAAAAGTTACACTTCCATAATCGGAAGATATATCTTATAGTATTTTTTGAATTGTTATTGCCAAAATAACCTGCGTAGTATTTATCTCTAGACTCTATTTTTTGTTTGCTGATTTCTAAATTTTCCTTACCATCTTAATGAAGCATGTTCTAAATCAACAATCAAAAATTGAAGCTATAGTTAGAAGAATAACCAATTGTTATTTTCATATAATCAGATTCAATATTTACATTTCCAGCATTATCTGTTAGATTATCTAATTTTTAAAGAACCATAATCTCCTTTCATAATCTATATTTTTATATACGTCACCAATTTGTGCAGTTAAATAGTCTCCATTTCCTGTAACATTGTTAACTTTATTAATAGTCAATCCACCATAATCACAGTTGTAACTAATATCTTCAGCAATTTCTACATTAGATTTTGTGTAATCTGCAGTAATAGTTAAAGACTCTGTTTTTCCAACAGTGTAGCTACTATAATCTGCATTAATTTTTCCGCTTTTAATATATTCAAAATAGCTATGGTTGGTGTAATCAAAAGTTAGAATATTATTATCTGCCATAAGTTCTTTAGTAGTAATTTTGCCATAATCACAGCTAATTTTTGCATGACCTTCTAGTTTATCAAGGTTTATATTTCCGTAATCATTACTTATATCCACATTGTTTGTAATAGGTATTTTAACGATATAATTAATTTTCATATTAACTTTATTGTTACCCCAATTCCACCAGGATTTATTTTTACTAAATCTAGTTTTTGCAGAAACATGACTTGAAGAATTACTGAATTCTACTGTAATTTCATCTAGTTTCTTTTGCGCTTTTTCTTCATTATTACTACTTGTTGTAATGGTAACTTCAATTTCTATACGGTTTTCATTCCAGGTTACAACATCAATATTCCCATAACTATTATCTACTTTAAATGTAGCATCTGGGTTTACAGTAAATTCTTTGTTAATGGTTTTGTCTTTGGTGTACTTTCCTTTACTTTTTTCACCGTTATTTGCTAGTATAAAAGTTGGAATTAGTAAAAATGTTACTAAAGTTTTAAATAGTAGTGCTGTTTTCATTTTGATTTATATTTTGTTGTTTTAAATTATCTATTTGCTCAACTACATTTTGTAGTAAATCTATTCTATTTTGAAAATTGGTAATCATCGCAAAAATCACTCGCTTGTCGTTACCACTTTCAGTTAAATCTAACTTTAACTTTTCATAGTTTTCTTCAAGTATTTTAATTTGAAAAAATGTATCAACAATTAATTCCTGAAACTCAGGAGATTCTTCACTATTTAATTTTTCAAGTTCATTCGTAATAGCATTGGTAAAAAAATCTTGTGTTCTTGCCATTTCTGGTGATATACTAGCAAGCTCACTTGAATTGCTATTTTGTTGAAATCCTATAAATACTGAAATTAATAAGACTATTGAGGCTGCAATACCAATTAATGGTCTCCAAAGTTTCCTGACAGATTTTGGTTCTTCTATAATTGTTTCTTTCTGACTATTTAATTTGTTTATGAAACGTTGTTGATGACCCAATTTTGGTTCTTCAATATTGAAATCCTCTTTTAGGGTTTCAAACAAATTATTTAAAGTATTTTTATTCATAATCAAAATTTTTATATTCAGCCATATGCTGTAATTTTTGTCTTAAACTCTCTTTTGCTCTCGAGATTGTAGTACGACAATTAGCATAAGAAATATTCATAATATCGCTTATTTCTTCGTAGTCGTAACCTTCAATAAGGTGTAATGTTAGTGAAACACGATAACTATCTTTTAAAGATTTCATAGTTTCCAAAACTTGTTTTGCTTTTAAGTTAGTAAACTCATAATCGCTAGTTACATCAATATTATCTTCAACCTTATACAATACATCATCTAAAGGAACTTCGTCGTATCTACTATTTTTTTTATAATGGTAAATACTGTTATTTGTTACAATGCGCTTTAACCAGGAGCCAAATGTTACCGTATCTTTAAGACTCTCTAACTTTGTAAATGCTGTTAAAAACGAGTCTTGCATGATATCTTCGGCTTCAAAACTGTCTTTTACAATTCTGTAAGCTGTGTTATACATCGCTTTGTAATACCTGTTGTAAACTTCCAATTGCGCATTTTGGTTTCCAGTCTTACATAGCTGTATAAGCTGTTCAATATTGTGGTTGGTTGGCGTCAAAAAACAAATTGTTTATAGGAATGATTAAAATAATACATGACTGTTACAGTTTTATACAAAAATGTTTGTTTTAATTTAAGAATAATATAATTACTATGGCATAACAA
The DNA here is from genome assembly GCA_965250265.1 of Flavobacteriaceae bacterium. GTDB lineage: Bacteria > Bacteroidota > Bacteroidia > Flavobacteriales > Flavobacteriaceae > PRS1. The sequence goes on from CBDFNO010000012.1 coordinate 194,252, forward strand.
TTGAGCTTTAGTATGCGTTAAAGGTCTTAAAAACCATTGTAAACACCGGGTTTTAGAAGTAATCTTTATTTAAATAAATTGATATAAAAATAAAACAATTCTGTTTAAGTGACAGAATGACTTAAAAATAGTATGGCGAAATCTAAATTTGCAAGTCTTGACAGTTTGTCATTTCAGGAGTTTGATGAAAATTCTGAATTAATTCCATTAATGACCACTGAAGATGAAAAAGAAATAAATAGTGAATCTTTACCCGAAACTTTACCAATATTATCTTTACGTAATACAGTTTTATTTCCAGGAGTAGTTATTCCAATTACAGCAGGAAGAGACAAATCTATAAAGTTGATAAATGATGCTAATAAGGGAAGCAAAGTAGTTGGTGTAGTTTCTCAAAAAGATGAATCTGTTGAAGATCCAACAGCTAAAGATATACACGAAACAGGAACTGTAGCACGAATTTTACGTGTACTAAAAATGCCTGATGGGAATACAACGGTTATTATACAAGGAAAAAAGCGTTTTAAAGTTGCCGAAGTTATCACAGAAGAGCCTTACATGAATGCTACTGTACGTGAAGTACCTGAAAGTTCACCTGTAAAAAATGACCAAGAGTTTTCCGCTATTATTGATTCAATAAAAGATTTAGCATTAGAAATTATTAAACATAGCCCAAATATACCTAGTGAAGCCTCTTTTGCTATAAAAAACATTGAGAGTAATTCATTTTTAGTAAATTTTGTGTCTTCTAATATGAACCTTTCTGTTAAAGAAAAACAAGAGCTATTAGTAATAAATGATTTGCAGGAACGTGCATTGGCTACACTTAAATATATGAATGTTGAGTTTCAAAAATTGGAACTAAAAAATGATATTCAGTCTAAGGTGCAAAGTGATATGAGCCAGCAGCAACGAGAATATTTCTTACACCAGCAAATGAAAACCATTCAGGAGGAACTTGGTGGAGTTAGTTATGAGGAAGAGGTAGAAGAAATGAAGGCTAAGGCAAAAAAGAAAAAATGGAACGATGATGTAGCTAAGCATTTTGATAAAGAGATTGGAAAAATGCAACGGATGAATCCTCAAGTTGCAGAATATTCTATACAACGTAATTATTTAGATTTGTTTTTAGACTTACCTTGGAATAAATACAGTAAAGACATTTTCGACCTTAAACGCGCTAAGAAAATTCTTGATAGAGACCATTATGGTTTAGATGATGTCAAGAGAAGAATAATTGAGTATTTAGCAGTACTCAAAATCCGTAATGATATGAAATCTCCTATTCTATGCTTATATGGGCCTCCTGGTGTTGGTAAAACATCTTTAGGAAAATCTATAGCTGAAGCTTTAGGTAGAGAATATATACGTATGTCTTTAGGTGGTTTAAGAGACGAAGCTGAAATAAGAGGGCATCGTAAAACATATATTGGAGCAATGCCTGGACGGATTTTGCAAAGTTTAAAAAAGACTGGAACCTCTAACCCAGTTTTTGTTTTAGATGAAATAGACAAACTTTCTAACTCACACCAAGGTGACCCATCTTCTGCAATGCTTGAGGTGTTAGATCCTGAACAGAACTCTGAGTTTCATGATAATTTTCTTGAAATGGGTTACGATCTATCTAAAGTAATGTTCATTGCTACTTCCAATAGTTTATCTACAATACAACCTGCATTACGCGATAGAATGGAAATCATTAATGTAAATGGATATACTATCGAAGAGAAAGTAGAAATTGGTAAAAGACATTTATTGCCAAAACAATTAAGTGAACATGGTTTATCCGAAAAGCATTTAAAAATAGCAAAACCTCAGTTGGAAAAAATAGTTGAAGGTTATACTAGAGAATCTGGTGTTCGTGGATTGGAAAAGCAAATCGCAAAAATGGTAAGATATGCTGCTAAAAATATAGCGATGGAACAAGACTATAACTTAAAAATTTCTAATGAAGACATAATAGAAGTGCTAGGAAGTCCAAAATTAGAGCGTGATAAGTATGAGAACAATAATGTAGCAGGTGTAGTTACTGGACTGGCATGGACTAGAGTAGGAGGCGACATATTATTTATTGAATCTATTCTGTCTAAAGGAAAAGGGACAATGACCATAACAGGAAACTTAGGCAAGGTCATGAAAGAGTCTGCAACCATTGCAATGGAATTTATCAAAGCTAATGCAAATACTTTTAAAATTAACCCTGATGTTTTTGATAAATATAATGTACATATTCATGTGCCAGAAGGAGCAACACCAAAAGATGGTCCAAGTGCTGGAATTACGATGCTTACATCTTTAGTTTCACTTTTTACCCAAAGAAAAGTAAAGAAAAGCCTAGCAATGACTGGGGAAATTACATTAAGAGGAAAAGTACTGCCAGTTGGTGGAATTAAAGAAAAAATCCTTGCTGCCAAAAGAGCTAGAATTAAAGAAATATTACTTTGTAAAGAAAATAAAAGTGATATTGAAGAAATTAAAGACGAATACCTCAAAGGATTAACCTTTCATTATGTTTCGGATATGAGCGATGTTATCAAGTTGGCTTTAACTGATGATAAGGTTAAAAACGCAAAAAAATTATAACGTTTAATACAGAGAATATTCCTGTTTTTATTGAGATTAAAAAATAAATGATACATGGAATCGTTTTAAGTTAGATTTAGTTATTTTGCAGTTTTATGATAAGAACGATTATCACTTTATTTTTTTTGTTTCTTGTTACTTCTATGTTTTCACAGGTTGGAGGAGAGGCGACTTACCAATTCTTAAATTTAGTATCATCTCCACGTCAAGCTGCCCTAGGAGGAAAAGTGATTACAAATGTTGATTATGACGTTACACAAGGACTTTATAATCCTGCTACTATAAATGTAGAAATGGATAATCAGTTAGCACTTAATTATTCAAATTATTTAGGAGGAATTAGTTATGGTACAGCTGCATATGCATATACTTGGGACAGAAGAACTCAAACTTTCCATGCTGGAGTAACTTATATAAATTATGGAGATTTTGATGGTTATGACGAAAATGGAATTTCAACAGGCTCATTTACAGGAGCCGAAACCGCTTTGTCATTAGGCTATGCATTGCAACTAGGACATAGTGATTTTTATTTTGGGGCTAATCTAAAGATAATTACTTCAAAGCTTGAACAATATTCATCGTTAGGATTGGCTACCGATTTTGGATTGATTTATATAAATGAAAATATGGATTTCAATGCAGCTATTGCTGTAAGAAATTTAGGCTCGCAAATAACAACCTATGCTGGACTCAATGAACCTTTGCCATTTGAAGTTGATTTTGGAATGTCACAAACTTTAGAAAATGTACCCATACGTTGGCATGTTACTTTAGAAAATCTTCAAAAGTGGCCAATTGGAAGGCCCAATCCAGCAAGAGTGACTAGCGATTTGGATGGAAATCAAACAGAAGAAAAAGTTGGATTTTTAAATAAAACCTTAAGACATTTAATTTTAGGAGCTGAATTATTTCCAGATAGAGGATTTAATGTTAGATTAGGATATAATTTTAGGAGAGCTGAAGAGTTGAAAATTTTAGATCAACGAGATTTTTCTGGAATATCCTTTGGTTTTGGAATAAAACTTAATAAAATGAGATTTAGTTATACACATGCCAGATATACAAGCGCTTCTAATACAAGTTTTTTTGGTTTGCAATTAGATTTACAATAGTGAAAAATATTACAATTGCCATAGACGGATTTTCATCTACAGGGAAAAGCACAATTGCTAAAAAATTAGCAAAAGAGTTGGGATATGTTTACGTTGATACAGGAGCAATGTATCGTGCAGTTACCTTATATGCAATGCAAAACAATTATATATCTGAAGATAATTTTCATTTAAGTGATTTAATTTCTCAGTTACAAAATATAAATCTCTCGTTTAAATTTAATTCGTTATTAGGATTTTCTGAAATATATTTAAATAGTAAAAATGTAGAAAAAGAAATCCGTACTATGGAAGTTTCGAACTTTGTAAGTACAATATCAGAGATTCCAGAAGTGCGTAATCAATTAGTGAAGCAGCAACAAACAATGGGAAAGAGTAGAGGCATAGTAATGGATGGTCGAGATATTAGCACTGTCGTTTTTCCCAAAGCTGAATTAAAACTATTTATGACAGCATCATCAGAGATTCGTGCAAAACGTAGATATAATGAACTTATTGAAAGAAATGAAAAGGTAAGCTATGATGAAGTTTTAAAAAATGTAAATCAACGTGATTATATTGATTCACATCGTAAAAGTTCCCCTTTAAAAAGGGCAGAAGATGCTATAGAAATAGATAATTCTAATCTTACACTAGAAGAGCAATTTACTAAAATTATGTATTTAGTTAAGATAGCTTTTAATAGTCAGAAATAGTTTTAAGCAATATTGTTTTATAAATCACTTTCAATTCAAATAAAATTAGGCAATTAATAATAATATGTTTATTTTTGCGCTCCTTTTAGCAAATATTCAGAAAGATAAAAGGGACAAAAATATTTTATAACACTTCTGTGTGTAGCTTGCTTAAATCTTCTGAAGACATACAGAATACAAATTTTAATCAGCAATGGCTGAAAAAAAAGAAAAAGTGGCTGAAGTAGAAACTACAGAAGTTGCCGCAGTAGAAGCTCCAGTTCTCTCTGAAGCACAAGCAAATCCAGACAAATTTTTAAAAGACTTTAATTGGCACAATTACGAAGAAGGAATTGATCCTGTTGAAGATTCTCAATTAGAAGAGTTTGAAAAATTAGTAGCAGAAAATTTTGTTGATACTCTTAATGATCAAGTTGTAGAAGGTAAAGTAATTCATATTTCAGATAGAGATGCTATTATAGACATTAATGCAAAATCTGAAGGTGTAATTTCATTAAATGAATTTCGTTACAATCCTGACTTAAAAGTTGGAGACAAGGTAGAAGTTTTGATAGATGTTCGTGAGGATGCAACAGGACAATTAGTATTATCTCATAGAAAAGCAAGGGTTATTAAAGCTTGGGAACGTGTAAATGCAGCTCATGACAATGGAGAAATTGTTAATGGTTTTATTAAATGTCGTACTAAAGGTGGTATGATTGTAGATATATTTGGTATTGAAGCGTTTTTACCAGGTTCACAAATCGATGTGAAACCTATTAGAGATTATGATGCTTATGTAAATAAAACTATGGAATTTAAAGTGGTTAAAATTAATCATGAATTCAAAAACGTAGTAGTATCTCATAAAGCACTTATAGAAGCTGATATTGAGCTTCAAAAGAAAGAGATAATTAGCAAATTAGAAAAAGGTCAAGTTTTAGAAGGGTCTGTTAAAAATATTACTTCTTACGGAGTATTTATGGATCTAGGAGGCGTTGATGGTTTAATTCATATTACAGATTTATCTTGGTCACGTATTAATCATCCAAGCGAAATTGTGGAATTGGATGAGAGAATTAACGTTGTGATCCTTGATTTTGATGAGAATAAATCTAGAATTCAATTAGGTCTTAAGCAATTAAGTAAACACCCTTGGGAAGCTTTAGGAGAAGATGTAAAAATTGGAGATAAAGTAGAAGGTAAAGTAGTTGTAATAGCAGATTATGGTGCATTTATTGAAGTGACAGAAGGTGTAGAAGGCTTAATTCATGTTTCAGAAATGTCATGGTCAACGCACTTACGTTCTGCCCAAGATTTTGTAACTGTTGGGGATAAGATTAAAGCTCAAATTTTAACTTTAGATCGAGAAGATCGTAAAATGTCTCTTGGTATTAAACAATTAACTCCAGACCCATGGACAGATATTACGACTAAATATCCAGCAGGATCTAAGCACAAAGGTATTGTAAGAAACTTTACAAACTTTGGTGTGTTTGTTGAATTAGAAGAAGGTATTGATGGTTTAATTTATATTTCAGATTTATCTTGGACTAAAAAGATAAAACATCCAAGTGAATTTTGTGCTGTTGGAGATACGCTAGATGTAGTTGTATTGGAATTAGATGTTGAAGGACGTAAATTAAGTTTAGGTCATAAACAAACAACAGATAATCCTTGGGAAAAATATGAAACAGAATTTGCATTAAACACAACACATTCAGGAGAAATTTCTGAAATTGTGGATAAAGGAGCTATTGTAAATTTTAACGAAGATATCGCTGCTTTTATTCCTTCTCGTCATCTTGAAAAAGAAGATGGTAAGAAACTTAAAAAAGGAGATACTGTAGAGTTTAAAATTATTGAGTTCAATAAAGAATTTAAGCGCGTGGTCGCTTCACATACAGCAGTTTTTAGAGAAGAAGAAGCTAAAAATGTAAAAGTTGCAGTTAAGAAAGCTAGTGCAGCAGCTGCAGAAGCAAAACCTACTCTAGGAGATGCTAATGAAACTTTACAAGCACTTAAAGATAAAATGGATGGAAAGGCATAATTTTTTTCAGACATATTGAAACGAAAAGCCTTCAAGAAATTGAAGGCTTTTTTAATTTAAGGTTTAAACTTCTATTTTTAAAATTTTGCATTATCTTTGTACTCCAAATACGTTTGGGTAGTATATGAGTCAAAAAGTGTTACTTAACGCTAAAGAGGTAAACATCATTCTTCATCGATTGGCTTGTCAACTTATTGAAAATCACAACGACTTTACAGATACAGCTTTAATAGGTATTCAACCGCGTGGAAGATATCTTGCTAATCGCTTAGCTAAAATGCTGGAAGACAATTATAAGATAAGAAACATTAAACTTGGGCATCTAGACATTACATTTTTTAGAGACGATTTTAGGCGCGGAGGCAAACCTTTAGAAGCAAATACAACAGATATAGATTTTATTATTGAAAACAAAAAGGTTGTGTTTATAGATGATGTTTTGTATACAGGAAGAAGTATTAGAGCAGCATTAACAGCAATTCAATCTTTTGGAAGACCTAATGAAATTGAACTCTTAACACTTATTGATAGACGTTTTAGCAGACATTTACCAATACAGCCTACTTATAGAGGAAGACAAGTAGATGCTATTAACAATGAAAAAGTTAAAGTAAACTGGATAGAGAACGATGGCGAGGATGCAGTTTATTTAGTAAATAATTAATCATATGAGCGAATTAAGTGTTAACCACTTATTAGGAATTAAATATCTTAACAAACAAGATATTAAGCTTATTTTTGAAACAGCCGACCACTTTAAAGAAGTTATAAATAGACCTATAAAAAAAGTGCCTTCCCTTCGTGATATAACTATTGCAAATTTGTTTTTTGAAAATTCTACAAGGACAAAACTCTCTTTTGAACTGGCTGAAAAAAGACTGTCTGCTGACGTAATTAATTTTTCTGCATCACAATCTTCGGTAAAAAAAGGAGAAACCTTAATAGATACAGTTAATAATATCTTATCCATGAAGGTAGATATGGTAGTTATGCGTCATCCAAATGCAGGTGCTGGTGTATTTTTATCTAAACATATCAATGCAAGTATTATTAATGCTGGAGATGGAGCACATGAACATCCTACACAAGCATTGTTAGACACTTATTCTATAAGAGAAAGACTAGGTGAAGTTAAAGGGAAGAAAGTTGTTATAGTTGGAGATATTTTGCATAGTCGTGTGGCTCTATCAAATATTTTTGCTTTACAATTGCAAGGTGCAAATGTTATGGTTTGTGGGCCAAAATCACTTATCCCTAAACATATAGACAAGTTAGGAGTAAAAGTTGAAACCAATTTGAGAACAGCATTAAATTGGTGTGACGTTGCAAATATGCTACGCGTTCAAAATGAACGCATGGAAATTAGCTATTTTCCTTCCACTAGAGAGTATACACAACAATTTGGAGTTAATAGAGAACTTTTAGAGTCATTAGATAAGGAAATTATAATCATGCATCCAGGACCTATAAATCGTGGCGTTGAAATTACTAGTGATGTTGCCGATTCTAATCAAGCCATAATTCTTAATCAAGTAGAAAATGGTGTAGCAATTAGAATGGCTGTTATTTATTTATTGGCTTCTAAAATTAAATAGCTGAATATGATTTTTGATAGAGATGGCAACATATCAATTATTACCCAAGAAAGGGCTTCAATAACTGAGCTTGCTAAAAAGTTACAAATACTTTACAGTCGATTTGAAAATTATAATATTATTGTTAATCTTACGAGTTTAAGACCTTTAATTATACAAGATGTTATTGAATTTCTACAAATTTCAAACCTACACCGAAACGCTAAACATTCTTTTGTTTTGGTAACCGATAAAATTAATATTGATGATATCCCAGAAGAACTTGTAATTGTACCTACACTTCTTGAAGCATATGATATCATAGAAATGGAAGAAATGGAACGTGATTTAGGTTTTTAAAATGTATAATTTAGCTCAAGTAAATATTGCAAAAATGTTGGCGCCAATTGATGACCCAATAATGGCAGATTTTGTCAATAATTTGGACAGAATTAATGCTCTTGCAGACCAAAGTAAAGGATTTGTATGGCGTTTACAAGATATTGAAAATAATGCCACAGCAATTAAGGCCTTTGAAGATGATACCTTAATAATAAATATGTCTGTTTGGAGAAACATGGAGTCTTTATTTCGGTTTACTTATAAATCAGACCATGTAGAGATTTTTTCTAGAAGAAAAGAATGGTTTAGCCGAATAAAAGATATGCATATGATCTTTTGGTTTGTTCCTGAGGGTCATATACCTACGCCTAGAGAAGCCAGAGAAAGACTTGAGTATGCAAATAAGTATGGCACAACACCTTATGCATTTACTTTTAAAGATGGGTTTACGGTAGAAGATTTTTTGAATTACAATCGTTTGGATTCATGAAGTTAACAATTTTAGGTTGTCACAGCGCAACGCCAAAGATAAATACTAATCCTACTGCACAGGTTTTAGACATAAAAAACCATCTCTTTTTGATAGATTGCGGAGAAGGTACACAAGTCCAGTTGCGTAGAAATAAAATAAAGTTCTCACGTATTAAACATGTTTTTATTTCACATTTACACGGTGACCATTACTTTGGTTTAGCTGGTCTAATTTCTACTTTCAGATTACTAACTAGGGAAACAGATTTGCATATTTATGGTCCTAAAGGATTAAAGGAGATAATAACACTTCAAATGAAGTTGTCTGGATCATGGACTAATTACATGCTTATTTTTCATGAATTGATTTCAAATGAATCCGAACTAATTTATGAAGACGATAAAGTTCAAGTATATACCATTCCTTTAGATCATCGTATATATACAAACGGTTTTTTATTTAGAGAAAAGTTTAATGAACGAAAACTCAATATTGATGCGGCAGAAGATGCAAAAATTGATGTTGCATACTTCAAAAAACTAAAGCAAGGATACGATGTTAAAAATGAAGAAGGTAAGCTAATAAAAAACCAAGATGTTACTTTTTCTGGACCAAAACTAAAAAGTTATGCGTTTTGTAGCGATACAGCTTACAATAAAGCCATTGTACCTATTATAAAAAATGCTGATGTGCTATATCATGAATCTACTTTTTTAGAAAAGCATGAGAAACTAGCAAAGTCTACAAAGCACAGCACGGCAAAACAAGCTGCAAGTATTGCTAAACAAGCTCAAGTTGGAAAGCTTATTTTGGGGCATTATTCAACAAGATATGGTGATTTACAAGATTTTAAAGAAGAAGCTCAGGAAGTTTTTAAGAATGTTGAATTATCGAATGACGGAAAAACGTTTGAGTTTTAATCTTGTTGTACCTCTACAAAGGTTTTAAATTTCACTAGCCATTTATCTACTTGTTTTTTAAATAAACCAGGAAATAATTTAACCATAAGGTTAATCATAAAACCATTAAATTTAGTGTATTCAACGTCTATTGTAAACCGTGTTTGGTTTTCACTTAAAGATTCAAATTTTGAAGTCATATTATTAGTCATATGTTTATGCTCATAAAATGCCGAAAATTCTTGAGGTAGTTTATTGTAAATTATGGTTTCAAATAAATCAAACTTTTTATAAACCATTTTAGATTTCGCTCCAGCTTCACCTTTATTTCCACTAATATGTTCAATACGTATAAAACCATCTTGAGTATGTTTTAAACATTCAGGATCTTCAAATAATTGAGCAACGCGATTAATTGGTTTATCAATTCTTATTGTACATCTAAATTTCATGATTAAAAAATTATGAGTATAAGATAATAAAAAATCCTGTTCTTTATTTTTTAAAATCTTGTAAATTGCAATATATATTATGGAGAAAGATCTAAGCAATTATAGAAAATCTTACAAGAAGCACGAATTGTTACTGAAAGATGTGCCAGAAAATCCTATGGAATTATTTCAGAAATGGTTTTATGAGGTAGATCAATTTTTTCCTGAAGATGAAACCAATGCCATGACACTTGCAACCATCGGTTTGGATGGTTTTCCGAAGAGTAGAGTAGTACTTCTTAAAAAATATACTTATGAGGGTTTTATTTTTTATACTAACTACAATAGTGAAAAGGGAAAAGCCATTGTAAATAACCCTAACGTTTGTTTATCATTTTTTTGGCATGGAGTCGAAAGACAAATTATTATTAAAGGAACTATTGAAAAAATAGCTGAAAATTTGAGTGATGGTTATTTTGAATCCAGACCAAGAGGAAGTCAGCTAGGAGCTACAGTATCTCATCAAAGTGCAGTGATAAAGAACAGAACAGTATTGGAAGATAAACTTAAAGCACTTGAACTAGAGTTTGAAGGTAAAGATATACCTAGGCCAAAATTTTGGGGAGGGTTTATAGTAAAACCAATAGAAATTGAATTTTGGCAAGGACGTGCTAACAGGCTTCATGACAGGGTTCGTTATAGGTTACAATCTGATTATAATTGGGAGATTAATAGACTATCTCCTTAATCTCGCTTAAACTTCACATTTTATCGGTAAAATGTCTATAAAATCTGTTTAAAATGCATTTCATCGATTAAAAGACACTAACATTCGACGAAATACACGCATTTTATCGATTTTAACATTTTGTTAACAGAGTATTGCAGACTTGGTAGCTATGTTTACTACACCAAATCTAAAATACCCCTACGATGAAATTACCTAAATTGTTGCCAGCAATGGCATTAATAGCATTACTATCTTTTTCATGTTCAACCGATTCTATAGAAGAAGATAAAATTGAAGCCATAGCTTCATCTTACGTACCTGAAGCAAAAGTGATAGAAATTGAAATTCTAGAACTTATAAATAATCATAGACTAACTATTGGTTTAAACCCATTAAACAACATGAGCACTATAAAGGCTCATGCTTATGGTCATACTGATTATATGATTGATAATAATCAGGTGTCTCATGATAATTTTTTAAGCAGAAAAACAAGTCTTACAAATAAAACTGGTGCATCAAAAGTAGGAGAGAATGTAGCTTACGCTTATAGCAATTCTGAATCTGTAGTAAATGCATGGTTAAATAGCGAAGGACATAAAAACATTATAGAAGGTGATTATACCGATTTTGATATCTCAGCCGAAAAAGATACAGATGGAAGATGGTATTACACCAATATATTTATTAAGAAGTAAGAATAACTAATTTTATCGTATTAAATATATAAAGCCGCTTTTAGCGGTTTTTTTTGTTTTTATAGATATCTTTAATAAATCATATAATACGCTTAAAACAGATATATAAAGCTTTTTATGATGTATCTTTAGTTCTGTTTTGTGTCACAATTAGAAAATGAAATTTATAAAAACGAGATTAATACTTATTTTAATTTTTGGGTGTCAAAATCAAACCAATGAACATATTGCTATTGGTACCTGGAATAGATGTAATAATGATGGTAGCTATTGGGAATATAAAATCACAGATGATTATATGTTAATGCTAACAACTAAATCCGAAGATATATGGCTGTTTAAAAATAAAGTTATTGACAGTGTTATAGTCTTGTCTGATTTAGAATCTGATAGAGGACTTCTGATAAACAATGATACATTAATAACTTTCACTAAATCAAAAGATAAAGTTGTTTTAAAAAGCAAATATACTTGGGATAAAATTGAATTGAATAAAGCTATGATTAACATTGATGAAATTGACTCAACAAATTTTGATTTGTGGAAAAGTAAAACCTTATTTGAATTTCAAAAAAGAGCTAAATCGGCAAATTGTCACGATTTAAGATCTGAAAGTGAAAAAGAAATTCCTACACTAGACTTAAATGATATTGATGAAATATAAATTAATATAATAGAAGACTAAATACGTTTGCAAGCAATAGCAAAGATTTTTGCATTTGATAACAACGCCTTTCAATTACGAACCTTATATAAAACCAAAACAGGCATATTCTTAAGAATATGCCTGTTTTTTATTATAGTACGTTAATTCTATTGATTTACAATATAGAAATAAGATCTTCTGTTTTCCTGGTGATCTTCTTCACTACAGTTTCTACCACAGTCATTTATTAATTGTGATTCTCCAAACCCAATAGCGCTTTCAATTCTGGAAGCTTCAATACCTCGAGATAATAAGTAATCGGCAGTTGATTTTGCTCTTCTATCAGAGAGTTTCATGTTGTATCTGTTAGTACCTCTACTATCGGTATGTGATTCAATTTTAATAACCATAGTTGCATGTTCTCTCATAACATCTACGATACTCTCTAATTCATATTTTGCATCCGTACGAATATCCCATTTATCGAAATCGAAAAAGATTGGGTTTATAACTATTTTATTATCAATAATTAATGGAACTAATGACAGGTCGGTTATATTTTCGTAACTATCAATGATAGAAGTATCTACTTCTCTTAAATCGTCTTTATAATCTGGTTTAGAACCGCGTATTGTATATTTTTCGCTACAGTCTACTTCCAAAGAATATTCACCTTTTTCATTAGTTTCAACCTCATTAATAATTTTTCCGGTCTTATCAATTAATTCTACTTTAACTGATGCTAATGGCAGTGTCGTTAGACTATCTCTTGCAATACCTTTAATTATTTGTTGACATTTAAAGGAATTAAAACTATAAATATCATCTCCACCTTGTCCATCTTCTCTACTATTTGAAGAAAAATATCCAGTATTATCCTCATTATTTATAAAAAATGAAAAATCATCACCACCACCATTAAATGGAGCGCCTAAATTTTCAACTTTTGCATCAGCATCGTTTAATATATTAGATTTAAAAATATCTAATAATCCTAAATTTGTAAATCCTTCCGAAGAAAAATAAAGCATATTTTCGCTATCAACATAAGGGAATACTTCCTTTCCTTCTGTATTAATTTTATCACCTAAATTTTCTGGTTCACTATATGTGCCATCATCATTAATATCTACTTTGTAAATATCTGTCAGTCCATAACCGCCTTCTCTATCAGAAACAAAAAATAAAGTTTTGTTGTCCGGGCTTAAAGCAGGATGACCATTTGAGTGTATTTTATCATTTAGAGGTAACTCTTCTATATTTTGCCATATGTCATCTATAAGTGTAGCTTTATATATTTTTAAGTGTGTAGTACCTTCTCTATCAGCATTAAGTCTGTTTCTTCTACCTAAATTATTTCGTGTGTAGTATAGTGTTTTTCCATCACTAGTAATAGCTATTGAAGCTTCATGATATTTAGTATTAATTTCTGATGAAAGTGAATTTGCATCGCCAAATGTTTTTTGACCATCTGCAGTAGTTACATCACTTTGGTAGATATCTAAAAATGGTTCTTCATTCCACTTATAAACGTCATTTAAAGTATTTTTTAGTGTATTTCTAGCTGAAGAGAAATAAAACTTTCCATTATGCTCAAACCCTCCAAATTCTGAATGTTCACTATTAATAGAAAGATTAGTAGTTTCAATATAAACTCCATCAGTTGAAGCTAATTCTTCATAGGCTTCAGAATCTATTAACACAAAATCTCTAGCATTTTTATCCTCTGCTTGTATTTGATTAAATTTCTCAATCCAGACATTAGCTGTTTCGTAATCACCAATACTTCTTAAAGTTAAGATATACTTGTAAATATATTCAGGATCAATTTTTGGATACTTATTTACAGCTTTTCCATACCATTCAGCAGCTTTAGCTGATTTAGAATTGAAATAATAACAATCTCCTAAACGTGTTAGCACATGTTCACTGTCATTTCCTTTTCTTACAGCTTCATTATATAACTCTGTTGCTTTTATATAAGCGAAGTTATTAAAGAATTTATCAGCAAGTTTTCTTTGGGCAAAAGAAAAAGTACTAAAAAGGACTAATATTATTAATAAAACTTTAGTTTTCATAGTAGTTATATTTTAGAAATATCTAGGGGATTTTATACGTTTAGTTTTAAATACTTCAAACATTAACAATACTTCGTGTGTACCACTAGAATAAGGTCTAATATCTGAAATAGGATGCTCATATGCATAACCTAATCTTAATTGCTTACTTACCTGGAAATCTATTAGTCCTCCAAAAGCACCTGCTGATTCGTTTAACCTATAAGAAGCTCCTAACCAGAATTTTTCATTAAATAAGAAATTAGCTGTTAAATCATAAGATAGAGGAGCTCCATTTGTAGCTTTTACCAGAAAAGAAGGTTTGAATTTTGTATTATCACTAATATCAAACACGTATCCACCAGTAAAATAATAGCTCACTCTTTCAAGGGCTACATAATCCAGACTACCTTGTTTTCCTTTATTATAATCTGTGTTGAGAATTCTTGGCATAGATAAACTTACATACCACTTATTAGTATGCCAATATATTCCAGCACCAATATTTGGACTCCAACGGTTAGATACATCATTAAAAAAGGGATCATTTACTATCGAAGGATCGTTTAATAAGGCTTCATCTAGACTATAATGTGTTAAACCACCTTTTAAACCAAACGCTAGTTTTGTGTTAGCTCCTGTTTGTATAGTATATGAGAAATCTCCATATATATATGAAAAGTTTTCATACCCTAATTTATCATTTATAAATGATAAACCTAATCCTACTTTTTCGTTTTTAGTAGGCGTATGAATAGATAATGTTTGTGTCGTAGGGCCTCCTTCGATGCCAACCCACTGTGTTCGGTGCAATGCAACTATACTCAAGGTTTCTCTACTTCCAGCATATGCAGGATTTATCGAGACCGTATTGTACATGTATTGCGTAAACTGTGGTAATTGTTGACCTAGTACAGATGAACAACTGAACAATATAAAGGCAAAAATGTTTAACTTAATGAACTTTTTCATGATATTTCGGTTAAGATTTTTTATTTAGTTCCAACGTAGATAGGTCCTGTAAAAGGCTTAAGCTCAAGGCCATCACTACTGTTTGTTAATTTTAAAATATAATAATATGTTCCAGAAGGCACTTTATCTGAACTTCCAATAGAGTTTTTATGAGCAGTTCCGTTCCAGTCATTTTGATAATTAAAGTTTTCATATATTTTTGCGCCCCAACGATTAAATATTTGAAGCTCATAAGTAAATCCACATCCTTCAACTCCAGTTATTTCAAAATATTCGTTCCATTGGTCTCCATTAGGAGTCACAGCTTTCGAAATTATTACATCATCTACTTCACAGGCTAATACAATACAAGAATCATCAACTGTAATGGTAAGTTCAGTAGTACTTAAACAACCTCCAACTTCAGCGTAAGTATAACTAAAGACATAATCTTCTAATTCTAAATTTAAAGGATCTAGTATACTTCCATCTAATGATGCACCTCCAGAAACAACTTCCCAACTCACATCTTGATCAATATCTGATAAATAGTCATCTAAATCAATAGAACCATTATCAAAACATATTGAATCAGCAATTTGAGTAATATTTTCTATAATACTTACAGTAACAATTTGTGTAAACACAGCTGTATTGTCACATTCGTCAGTCACTGTCCAGGTTCTGACAATATCATAATCATCAACCATACTTCCAATTATGGTTATATTTTCCATAAATACAACTGATACATTTTCAGTGCAATTATCAGCAAATCCAGGACTTGGAGCTGCTGGAATATCATCACAAGTTGCAGTAAGCGTCGTTGGTAAATTTGTTATAAGTTCTGGTGGAGTAGTATCCTCAACTGTAATGGTCTGATCCATAGTTGTTGTATTACCACATTCGTCTTCTAGTGTCCAAGTACGTGTAATAATATAATTACCGGGACATTCTCCATCCTCTGTGCTATCAGTAAAAGTAGCCTCCAGACTAGCTGAACAATTATCAGCTTCATCAGTTACGTCACCTGTTAAAGTTAAATCTTGATTATCAATATCACATTCTATGGTAATACTTTCAGGCACAGTAAACGTAGGATTCGTAATATCGTTAATAGTAATAGTTTGAGTCACATTAATAAAGTTACCACAATCATCAGTAACGCTATAAGTTCTAGTAATTACTTCAGCACAAGTATTGTTATCAGAAACATCCGATACGTGAGCAACTACAGGATTAGCAGTACAATTATCGGCTTCGTCAGTTACAACGCTAATATCGAACGCAGGTACATCTTCAATACACTCAACATTAATAGGTTCAGGATTAGAAGCTGTAGGATTCGTAATATCATCAATAGTAATAGTTTGAGTCACATTAATAAAGTTACCACAATCATCAGTTACACTATAAGTTCTTGTAATTACTTCAGCACAAGTATTGTTATCAGAAACATCCGATACGTGAGCAACTACAGGATTAGCAATACAATTATCGGCTTCGTCAGTTACAACGCTAATATCGAACGCAGGTACATCTTCAATACACTCAACATTAATAGGTTCAGGATTAGAAGCTGTAGGATTCGTAATATCATCAATAGTAATAGTTTGAGTCACATTAATAAAGTTACCACAATCATCAGTAACGCTATAAGTTCTAGTAATTACTTCAGCACAAGTATTGTTATCAGAAACATCCGATACGTGAGCAACTACAGGATTAGCAGTACAATTATCGGCTTCGTCAGTTACAACGCTACTATCGAACGCAGGTACATCTTCAATACACTCAACATTAATAGGTTCAGGATTAGAAGCTGTAGGATTCGTAATATCGTTAATAGTAATAGTTTGAGTCACATTAATAAAGTTACCACAATCATCAGTAACGCTATAAGTTCTAGTAATTACTTCAGCACAAGTATTGTTATCAGAAACATCCGATACGTGAGCAACTACAGGATTAGCAGTACAATTATCGGCTTCGTCAGTTACAACGCTAATATCGAACGCAGGTACATCTTCAATACACTCAACATTAATAGGTTCAGGATTAGAAGCTGTAGGATTCGTAATATCATCAATAGTAATAGTTTGAGTCACATTAATAAAGTTACCACAATCATCAGTAACGCTATAAGTTCTAGTAATTACTTCAGCACAAGTATTGTTATCAGAAACATCCGATACGTGAGCAACTACAGGATTAGCAGTACAATTATCGGCTTCATCAGTAACGTCATCAATATTGAATGCAGGTACATCTGCAAGACACTCTACATTAACAGGTGCAAGGTTTGAAGCTGTAGGTGGAGTCACGTCATCAATAGTAATAGTTTGTGTTACATTAATTGCGTTACCACAATCATCAGTTACACTATAAGTTCTAGTGATGACTTCCGCACACGTATTTCCATCCGACACATCCGAAACAAAAGCTACTACAGGGTTTGCAGTACAGTTATCCGCTTCATCAGTAACGTCATCAATATTAAATGCAGGTACATCTGCAAGACACTCTACATTAACAGGTGGAAGGTTTGAAGCTGTAGGATCAATTTCATCGTTAACTATAATAGTCTGAGTACAATCTGAAGAATTTCCATCATTATCAGAAATTCTGTAGACTCTACTTATAGTTTCAGGACAAGTATTGCTATCACTTGTTTCACTTACTAAAGTAAAACTAGTTTCATCTATTCCATTATTATCAGTTGCAGATCCACCAGCTGCTACAAATTCATCGTAGCTAACATAAGCTGCAAGAACTAAATCAATACAGCTAACTGTAATTGTTGGAGGACAGGTAATTTCAGGAGACTCTTCATCGTTAACAGTAACTGTAAATGAACATTGAGCAGTATTTCCACAGTTATCAGTTGCAGTATAAGTCACCGTTGTAGTTCCTAAATTGTATGTTCCACTAGCATCTTCAACTTCTGTATAATCATTACTATAAGTAACATCTCCATCACAATTATCAGAAACTGTAGGAAGTGCAATAATTACGTCAGCATCAGGTTGCCCTGCATCAGCAGTTACAATAATATTTGATGGACAAGTAATTATAGGAGCAGTTTGATCATCCACAGTAATTGTTTGAGAGCTTGTAGAGAAGTTACCACATACATCAGTAGCCGTCCAAGTTCTTTCGATAGAATATCTATTAACACAAGAACCCGATGTTACTACATCGTTAACCTCAATAGTTACTGAACCAATACAATTGTCGGTAGCACTAACAGAAGCAATAGATGCCGTTGGCACATCTTCAGCACAGTCATAAGTTATAGGACTAGGTGTTCCCGTAATCACAGGGGAAGTTTGATCATCCACAGTAATTGTTTGAGAGCTATAAGAGGAGTTACCACAAACATCAGTAGCCGTCCAAGTTCTTACAATAGAATATCTATTAACACAAGAACCAGGAGTTACCACATCGGCAACAGTAATAGTTACATCACCAGCACAATTATCCGTAGCATTAACAGAATTAATATCCGCAGTAGGCACCTCTTCAGCACAGTCATAAGTTATGGCACTTGGCGTATCAGTAATAGTTGGACCTGTTGTGTCTTCTATTACAATTATTTGATTTCCTGTTGTTGAGTTTCCACAAGCATCAGTAGCAGTCCAAACTCTAACAATAATTTCACTGTTTTCACATTCATTTAATGCAGGCGTAAGACAAACACTATTAAATATTACAACACCAAGACCTCCATCGTTAGATTCTTTACGACCCCAAAGTCTCCATGTTCCATTCATATCACCTGTAAAATCATCAAAACTTTGAACAAGAGCAGTTACTCCTGGTACTGAATTTACTGAAGTTGTAGCACCATAAGGCTGGTAGTCTCCTGATCCAGCAGTTGTAGTATTATCCCAGACAGTAAGATTAGAATCAGAAGAAAAGTTAACATCAAAGTTACCCGTTTTGTCACATTCTAAGGTACCATTACAATAAGGTCCAATTAATATAACCGCTTGTCCACTTGGAGCTATGAGCCAAAACTCTGCTTTACCAACTCCGTGATTAGTGTAAAAACTAAGAGCAAGTTTTTCAATATCTTTTGCCGTATAAATTGCAGGTAATTCACTAATATCAAATTCAAACGTACTTCCAGCTGGATTAGCAGCTAGGTTTACAGAACCCTGCGTACCAAAGCAATTGTCATCAATATAAGTTGCTGATACTGAAGAATCACAGTTATCGGTTGCAGTTGCCCAACCTGCTGTACCATCAGGTGAATTGTCTTGGTCACATTCAATACTTGCGTTTGCAGGAATGGTTAATATTGGAGCTGTTGAGTCTTGAACTGTTATGGTTTGAGATTTCGTAGAAGTATTTCCACATGTATCTGTAGCAGTCCAGGTTCTTGTAATACTATATTCAGCTGCACATGAACCAGGTGTTGTTACATCGGCAAATGTTAAGGTCACAGTTGCATCACAAGCATCTGTAGCTGTTGCTGAAGCAAATGAAGGTGTTGCAGGACATTCTATTGTGGTCGAACCAGGCAATGCTGCAATTACAGGCGCAGTTTGATCTGAACCAGTATGTGTTATAGTTTCATTTTCTAATTTATTTCCACAAACATCGACTACTTCATATGTATACACTAAAGTCCATCCACAATCATCACCTGTTTGATTAGTTCCTGTAAGATTTACAGTAACAGCACCAAGACAGTTGTCTGAATAGTTAGTAGCTACAGTGGCTGGAACAAAAGGATAATCCGTTTGAGCATTAGCGGCACATACGTCTACATCTACAACTCCAGTAGGAGCTGTACCGTTAGGCGCAGTTTGATCTGAACCAGTATGTGTTAAAGTTTCATTTTCTAATTTATTTCCACAAACATCGACTACTTCATATGTATACACTAAAGTCCATCCACAATCATCACCTGTTTGATTAGTTCCTGTAAGATTTACAGTAACAGCACCAAGACAGTTGTCTGAATAGTTAGTAGCTACAGTGGCTGGCACAAAAGGATAATCCGTTTGAGCATTAGCGGCACATACGTCTACATCTACAACTCCAGTAGGAGCTGTACCGATAGGCGCAGTTTGATCTGAACCAGTATGTGTTATAGTTTCATTTTCTAATTTATTTCCACAAACATCGACTACTTCATATGTATACACTAAAGTCCATCCACAATCATCACCTGTTTGATTAGTTCCTGTAAGATTTACAGTAACAGCACCAAGACAGTTGTCTGAATAGTTAGTAGCTACAGTGGCTGGCACAAAAGGATAATCCGTTTGAGCATTAGCGGCACATACGTCTACATCTACAACTCCAGTAGGAGCTGTACCGTTAGGCGCAGTTTGATCTGAACCAGTATGTGTTAAAGTTTCATTTTCTAATTTATTTCCACAAACATCGACTACTTCATATGTATACACTAAAGTCCATCCACAATCATCACCTGTTTGATTAGTTCCTGTAAGATTTACAGTAACAGCACCAAGACAGTTGTCTGAATAGTTAGTAGCTACAGTGGCTGACACAAAAGGATAATCCGTTTGAGCATTAGCGGCACATACGTCTACATCTACAACTCCAGTAGGAGCTGTACCGTTAGGCGCAGTTTGATCTGAACCAGTATGTGTTAAAGTTTCATTTTCTAATTTATTTCCACAAACATCGACTACTTCATATGTATACACTAAAGTCCATCCACAATCATCACCTGTTTGATTAGTTCCTGTAAGATTTACAGTAACAGCACCAAGACAGTTGTCTGAATAGTTAGTAGCTACAGTGGCTGGCACAAAAGGATAATCCGTTTGAGCATTAGCGGCACATACGTCTACATCTACAACTCCAGTAGGAGCTGTACCGATAGGCGCAGTTTGATCTGAACCAGTATGTGTTAAAGTTTCATTTTCTAATTTATTTCCACAAACATCGACTACTTCATATGTATACACTAAAGTCCATCCACAATCATCACCTGTTTGATTAGTTCCTGTAAGATTTACAGTAACAGCACCAAGACAGTTGTCTGAATAGTTAGTAGCTACAGTGGCTGGCACAAAAGGATAATCCGTTTGAGCATTAGCGGCACATACGTCTACATCTACAACTCCAGTAGGAGCTGTACCGATAGGCGCAGTTTGATCTGAACCAGTATGAGTAATGGTTTGACCTGTAAGCTCGTTATCACAAACATCAGACACTGTAAAGGTATAAGTTACCGACCAGTTACAATCTGTACCAGAGTCAGCAGTATTGGTTAAAGTTGCTGTTACTGCACTTACATTATCAGAATATCCGGCAGCGGCAGCAATAGGATCGAAAGCAGGGACAGCCGATAAGGCATCAGCAGCACAAGCATCAATACCAGTAGTTCCGGCAGGCGCAGATCCTGTAGGTGCTTCACCATCGCCATCTACAACTTCTATTTCGGAAGATGTTGAACTACATCCATTATCATCTGTAACTTCAACTTCATAAAATCCAGCTCCTAAACCTGTGTAGCTACCATCAGAATCACCGTCAGTTGCACTATGATTTGAATATGGACCACTTGAATTTGCTGAATATAATAAATTATAAGAGTAAGGACTTGTACCGCCAGAGGCAGAAGCTGTTACTGTACCATCATTACCACTTTGGCAAGTAGCCCCGGAAGCTAAAATGTTTACTGTTGGCACTGCCGCTATAGTAATTGTCGCAGCAGACGAAAAAAAGTCTGTATCTGGACATACATTTTCATTTGACAATACCGCTCTGAATTCATGAACCCCAACAAGTAATCCCGCAGGAGTATAAGTATCTAAAAAATTAACTATAGGCGTCCAAGCACCTCCATTGAATCTTGTTTGCCATCCTTCGATCGTGTTGCCCTGCCCTGAAATTTCTAATGTTAACTCACCAATATCTTCTCCTACGCAAAGCGTTTGATCAGGAGTCACAACTCCCGAAATATCAATATCGAAATCCAAAGGTATATTGCTACACATGCTTGAATTAGTAGAGCCTCCTGATACTGCAGCATAATGACCTATTCTGATCATCTGTGCTTGCGGATCACAAAGATCAACATCAAGTACAGAGAATGGGATGTTAAACTCGAAAAATTGACCATCCGAACCATTACAACCATCAGAATTTCCATTTCCCCCGAATAAAGTAATTAGTATTTGTGGGTCAATTATTTCGATCATGGTTTGAGAATTCACATCCCACTCAAAAAATGTTGTAACCCCAGTATTGGCAAAAATCTGAAGAATAATTTCGATACCAGGAACTGTAATAGGTCCTCCACCGAAAGTATCCATAGTCAATCCAGTAGTAGGATCATCATCAGTGTCCAGATAAATTCGAAAAATGGCGGCACCTGAGTTTCCGTTCATAAATCCTAAACGAATAACTTCATCGTCATAGTCGATAAGAGCCCAAGCTTCCAAAACGGCACAGGTCCCAGTTGCGCTTCCACCAGGCATGAAGGTAAAGGCGTCCGCATACTCATCTAAAATTTCACCAGGTCCTGGACAGTAATACCCATCTGTTGTATTAGGTGCTGCTTGAGAATAACTTTTTGTTGTCGCAAACAACAATATCAATAAAGTTAATAAGCCTGTAAGGGTAATTTTTTTCATATTTAGAAATGTAGAAGTTTTCATAAGCCTTATTATTTGGATAACTTTTTAATAGCACGTTAAATATTATATTATTATCTTTCTACTAAATTAATAGTATTTTGATAAATAAATTTTTAGTTTGTTGTAATAATAAATTTATTCTTGTATAATGTTTTATACAATGAATAGTTATTAATATGTCTTGTAGAGGGAGATGCACTTTTAATTAGTGCGAATGAATTAATTAGGTTATTAAGGTTTGGGGTCATCTTAAATTAAATTTGGTTTTACAAATGAAATGATATGTTAACGCTTACACAAATAAAAATGTTAAAGGACAAATATATTCGTTAAAACGGCAAAATACAACCTTTAATCGATATATTTTGCATTTAAACGATAATTAATGAAAACAATTACAATAGTCAGACATGCCAAATCATCTTGGAAATATAATGTAAGTGATATTGAAAGACCCTTGAAAAAGCGCGGTATTACTGATGTAAAGGCTGTTTCTAAAGCATTTAAGAATAAATATTTACCACCTGAAGTCGCTTTTTCAAGCCCAGCAAAGAGGGCTTTTGATACTTGTAATATTTTTTTAAAAAGAATAGAATTTTCTTACAAAAACCTACATATTTCCTCGCAATTATATGATTTTAGTGGTAATAATCTGATAGATTTTTTAAATCTATAGATGATAAGCATAGATCTGTTATGGTTTTTGGTCATAATTATGCTATGACCAATTTTGTAAATACCTATGGAGACTCATATATAGATAACCTTCCAACAAGTGGTCTCGTGATTTTTGATTTTGATATTGATTCGTGGAAGGATTTAAAACCCGGCAAGACAGTTGAAATTATGATTCCTAAAAACTTAAGAGACTAAGTAATAGCTAAAACACTTTAAAAATTGTTTTCGCAGTTACATCGTGGTCTAGGGAAATCAAATTCGTAACTGATAAAGATTTCGTGAGATCCTGATGTATAAGGAGTTAGTGCAGATGTATTGAATTCGTAAGAATAGCCAAATTTTAAATTATCATTTGCTTGAAGACTCATGAGAGCTCCGAGAGATTCAGTTACTCTATAAGCGGCTCCAAGCCATAGTTTTTCGTTTATTAAAAAGTTTGCTGTAAGATCTACAGATACAGGTGCTCCATTTGTGTATTTTACTAAAAATGTAGGTTTAAACTTTAATTGTGGGTTAAACTTGTACATATAACCACCTATAAAGTATGAACTTACCCTATCTATTGCTACATATTCTATATCGGTAGTATTTTCATAATTAAAAAACCTTGGAGCGGAAAAGCCGATATACCAATCGTCGGATCTATAATAAACACCTATTCCAATATTAGTTTTCCAATTGTTGAATATTTTATCAAGATATTGGTCACCTATGGCTTGGGGATCACTTAAGAGATCTGCATTTAATCCATATCTGCTTACTCCAACTTTTATACCAAACGAGAGCCTAAAATCTTCGCTAGTGTTAATTGTATATGAAACGTCCGTATATAAATACGTAGAATTTTCGTAACCTAATTTATCATTAATTAATGAAAGTCCTATACCTAAATTGGTTGCCGGTATAGCTGAATGCATTGACATTGTTTGAGTTACTGGAGCTCCTTCTAAACCTACCCATTGGTTTCTGTTTAATAAAGTTATATTTAATCGTTCTCTGCTTCCTGCATAAGCAGGGTTTATAGCAACAGTATTATACATATATTGGCTAAACTGCGGTAGCTGCTGTGCTAAACCCAGAAAAGGAAATAGGCAGAGTAAAACTAAATATTGTATTTTTTTTCCTATATACATTTTCGTTAACGATCTGTACCCAAGTAAATATATCCTTGGATTGGTTTAAGACCACTATTAATTAAATTAATAACATAATAATAGGTTCCCGCCGGTAATTTATCAGCTTTTCCATATGCTGTCGATGGTGAAGCTCCTTTCCAATCATTATAATATTCATCTGATTCAAACACCTTATTTCCCCAACGACTGAACATTTTAACTGTGGTTATAATATCGCAAGCACTTAAGTCGGCTTGTTCATTTAAAATGTACGACACATCAAAAGTTTCATTCTTCAAGTTACCATCGGGTGTTACTAATTTTGAAATATTCACATCGTAAACAGACTTGATACATGGATAAACTACACAGTCATCATTTACATCTATCGTTATCAAATTTATTCTAGAACAATCATTATCTGTGGTTGTATAAATAAAATCATAACTTCCTAGTGGTACTAATAATGGATTGAATGTATCTCCTTCTAATAAATACAAGAAGTCACTTTCCCAAGTACCTCCATAATCTTCACCAATTAAATCTACTAAATTAACAGTGTCATCTTCAATACATATAATAATGTTATTAGTAAATGTTTCAACACTGGATTGCATATGTATGGTTTGAGTAAAACTAGCTTGGTTATCGCAATCGTCTAATGCAGTCCATGTTCTAATAATATCATAATTTTCTGTATCAATGATAATTATTTGTTCATCAAATACTACGGTAACATCTACAGAGCATTCATCAGTAAATGTAACAGTATCTTCAATTGGAAATGCTTCACACGTTAATATTATTTCACTATTAGGGCTCGATACTATAGTTGGAGCAGTTATATCTTCAATTATTATATCTTGAGTTACATTTAATACATTTCCACAAGCATCTGTCACACTATAGGTTCTTGTTATAGTTTCTAGACATGTTTGATTATCTGATACATCAGAAACAAAAGCTACAATAGGTGTAGAGCAATTATCTAAAGCATCCGTTACCACAGTTATGTCCGGAGCAGGTACATCTATAATACAATTTACTTGAATTGGGTTCGGGTTGCTTGCTGTTGGTGGTATTAAGTCATTAATAGTAATCACTTGTGTGACATCTAAAAAGTTTCCACATTCATCAATTATTCTATAAATTCTTGTAATGGTTTCAGGACAGGTTAGTTCGTCTGAAACATCATCAACAAATATTACCGTTGTTGCAGAAAAATTATCGGCTGCATCAATAACTACGTTAATATCCGGAGCAGGAATAACAGCTTCACAGCTCAATGTCATGGGTGCAGGATTACTTGCCGTTGGATTCACATCATCAATTATAATAATTTCCTGATTTACATTTATAGAGTTTCCACAATCATCAGTAACACTATATGTTCTGGTTAGTATTACTTGACAAGTGTCGTTATTTGAAATTTCTGAAACAAATGCTATTAAAGGATTAACTGTACAATTATCAGCTTCATCAATCACAACATTAATATCAGGATTTGGAATAGGATCAGATTGTAATAATTGAATTGTTGCAGGA
The DNA here is from genome assembly GCA_965250265.1 of Flavobacteriaceae bacterium. Lineage (GTDB taxonomy): Bacteria > Bacteroidota > Bacteroidia > Flavobacteriales > Flavobacteriaceae > PRS1. Next base: position 220,437 of record CBDFNO010000012.1, read on the forward strand.
TTACTTGCTGTTGGTGGAATATCGTCATCAACTACTATAATATGAGCAACCTCAATATAATTTCCACAATTATCAGTAACACCATAAATTCTTGTTATAACCTCTGGACAACTTGCAGCATCTGAAGTTTCAGATACAAAAGTTACAATTGGTGTCGAATCATTATCTGCTGCATCTGTAACAACATTAATATCAGCTACCGGAACATCACCAATACATTGTACAGCTATAGAATTTGGGTCACTTGCTGTTGGAGCTACATTATCACTTACTATTATGTTTTGAGAAACATCTATATAATTCCCACAGTCGTCTGTAACACGATAAATTCTGGTAATTGTTTCTGGACAATTTTGATTATCTGAAGCTTCAGATAAAAATGTTACAACAGGAATTGAGCAATTATCAGCTTCATCTGTTACTACTAAAACATCTGGTGTTGGTATTAAAGCTGTTTCAGTAACCTGAATTGTTACTGGATTACTCGCTGTAGGCGGAATATCATCATTTACAATGATGGTTTGAGCAACATTAATTGAGTTACCACAACCATCAGTTACACTATAAATTCTTGTTATTGTTTCTGGACAAGTATTTCCATCAGAAGCATCTGAAACAAAAGCAACAGTTGTAATGGAGCAATTATCAGCTTCGTCTGTAACAACATTTATATCTGGAATTGGAACATCTCCAATACATTGTACATTTAAAGTAGTAGGATTACTTGCTGTTGGGTCAATTATGTCCGATATAACTATAAGTTGAATAATATCTGTAATGTTTCCACAATCATCAGCTACTCTGTAAGTTCTTGTAATGGTTTCAGGGCAAATATTATTATCAGAAATATCCGAGATAAAACTTACTGTTGTTGTAGAACAGTTATCTGCCACATTTGTAATAACGTTAGTATCTGGAATTGGTACATCACTTATACAAGCGATGTTAATATCTGAAGGTGTATCTGCTGTTGGCGGAACAGTATCAAGAACATTAATATCTTGTGTAACATTAATAGAATTTCCACAGCCATCAGTAACACTATATGTTCTTGTAACTCGTTGATTACATGACGCGTTATTCGATACGTCTGAAACAAAAGCTACAACTATTGGTGAAGAGCAATTATCAGCTTCATCTGTTACAACATTTATATCTGGAGCAGGAATATTATCAGTACAAGACACATCTATTGATGCTGGATTACTTGCGGTAGGCGGTGTGTTATCTACAACACTAATTCTACGTGTTAAATAAAGAACATTACTACATTTATCCGTAACACTATATGTACGAGTAATTTTTTCAAAACATCCTGGATTTATAGTTTCTCCAACAAATGCTATTATTACCGAAGCACTACAGTTATCCATTGCATTAGTAATCACACTTATATCTGCAGGTGGAATATCACTTTCACAAGTTACATTAAGGTCAGGAGCAATATCTGCAGTTGGAGGAGTATTATCTGAAGGTGCACCACAATCTGAGGCACAATCAAGAATAAAACAGTTAGCATATAATACATGCACGTTTTGAGTAATTGTACTACTATTACCACAGTTGTCTGTAACTATCCAGGTTCTGGTTATATCATAATCTACTTGACTGCCAGTATTTGTATCCGTTTGGCTAAATACTATTGTTAGTGCTATAGAACAATTATCTGTAAATGTTAAACTTGGTGGAGGCGGAATTGCATCACAATCTGCTGTAATATCTACTGGAGGCACATCTACTGTTGGTGCATCAACATCATTAGAAATAATATCTTGAGTTACATTAATGGTATTTCCACATTCGTCAGTAATACTATAAGTTCTTGTAATAATCTCTGGACACATTCCATTTGATATATCAGACACAAACGCAACGGTTGGCACTGAACAATTATCTGCTGCATCTGTTACAACAGAAATGTCTGGAACAGGAATTCCATCAATACAATCAATATTTATTGGAGCTGGGTTTGAAGCCGTTGGTAATATATTGTCATTTACATTAATCGCTTGTACTATATCTATTGTATTTCCACAACCATCTTCAATACGATAGGTTCTTGTTATAAGTTGAGGACATGTACCTGTAGATACATCAGAAATAAAAGAAACTACTGGTGCAGAACAATTATCTGTTGCATCAGAAATTATTGTAATGTCTGGCGCAGGGACATCACCAATACATTGTACATTTATTGGTGCAGGAATACTAGCAGTTGGAGCAGTAGTATCTATAATAGTAATATTTTGAGTGATAAGTGTTTCGTTTCCACAATCATCTGTTAAACTATAAGTTCTCGTAATAACTTCTGGACAAGATCCACTATTAGAAACATCTGAGACGAAAGCCACCACAGGAATAGAACAATTATCAGCAGCATCAGTAATAACTGAAATATCTGGAGGAGGTATTGCACTGCTACATTCAACACTTATTGAAGCTGGACTTGTGGCAGTAGGTGCTTGAGTATCGTTAACAGTTATAATATGTGTTAGAATTATTGAATTATTACAATCATCGGTTACACTATAATTACGTGTTATAGTAATAGGGCATGTATTTCCATCAGAAGTTTCCGAAACAAATGCTACTACAGGAATAGAGCAATTATCGGCTGCATCTGTTATAACTGAAATATCCGGAGCAGGAACATCTCCTATACATTCTACACTTAAGGAAGTTGGATTAGATCCGGTAGGAGCAACATCATCGTTAATGGTAATTATTTGGGTTAAATCTAATGAATTTCCACAGCTATCTGTAATATTATAGGTTCTTGTAATTATTTCAGGACAAGTACCATTATTAGAAACATCGGAAACAAAAGTTACTATCGCAGCTGAGCAATTATCGGCTGCATCTGTAATAATATTAATATCGGGTGCCGGAACATCGCTGATACATTTTACATTAACTGGAGCAGGGTTGCTGGCTGTTGGTAATGTCGTATCGTTTATTACCATCACCTGTACATCACTTTCGGTATTATTGCAACTATCAAGAACAGTAAAGGTTCGCGTTACTGTTGTTGGGCAGGTTCCAGAAACCGTATCAATATATTCGAAAGATACCAAACTTCCGGTGACGATCAAAGTACCTTCATAAGCATTAAATTGAGCCTCGTTGATACTGGTACTAGTTGTACTTAAGGGTAACACCGGGATATCGCCAACTCCGCAGCCTTCAATATTACTGTTTGGAGGGGCATAGATTTGAGGAGGTAAATACGGATCAAAACTGACGATCTCAATACCATGGGAGTCCCAATCTAATTGATCGTTAACTGTTAATGTGACAGTATATGGTCCGGCTGATGCAAAAACATGGGTTGGGCTGACCAATGTACTTGTTGTACCATCTCCAAAGTCCCATAAATAAGTATAAGGTGGAGTTCCACCAGTGGTGGTGGAAACAAAATCCAACGCAAATTCACCTGCACAACTCGGGTTAAATTCAAAATTTGCAATTAAAGGTGCTTGTACCAATATTACATCGGCTGCAAAACATTTTGCATTACTACAATCACAAGCTTTATTGGCATTGGGTTGCCAGGACATGTAGAAGTTTTCCATTGTAATCACGGAGCCACAATCCCAACCAAAAGTATAAAGATCTAATTCAACATTAGTTGGTATTGGTAAACCATCATAATAACATTCATCAATTGTTGCAATAAAGACGCCATCAACATATAAGTTAAAATGTAAGTATAAAGTATATCTAGGTGCAGCACTATTAGCAGTAAAGTTAGTCCAGATATGTGCACTGACCGTTGACCCAGGTTCGCAATAACCTGCACCAAATGGTGTGCCGTTTTCATCGCCCAAATAGAAATAGTCGAGGTTATAATCGTTTGCTGTACATGACGAACCTTCACAAACAATTTCTTGACCATAGTTGACCTTGACAAACAGCAATACCAGTAAAAAAAATAAAGTAGATTTAGCTTTCATTGGCTTAAAATTAGATTTGGGACTAATTTTTTATCTTATTTTAGTGGTTAGTATTTTTTTTGACTAATTATTTTAATTCTTAAATAATGGACTAATATATAAAAATATTCCACAAAAGTCTAAAAAAATCGATGAAATACACTATTTGGTAAAATAATTCTTACGTATACTTAATTAATAAGTTTTTTAATAACACTTATTTAATTTTAAAATAGAATATCTTTGCGTAGAATTTAAAAGAAAAATGAATGACTAAAGCCGATAAATTTAAAGGTAAATATATAAATAGAGAAATTAGTTGGTTACAGTTTAATGCTAGGGTTTTGCAAGAAGCAGCTGATGCAACTGTTCCTTTAATTGAAAGGTTAAGGTTTTTGGGAATATTTTCTAATAATTTAGACGAGTTTTTTAAAGTCAGATATGCTACAATAAAACGAATTGAACAAGCTGGAAAAGGAGGAAAGAGCCAGTTAGGCGGAATTAAAGCAACAGACCTACTTAAAATCATTACACAAACTGTTATTAAACAACAAAGTGAAAGTCTTAATGTACTCGCTGGCATAAAATCTCAATTGGAAAAGGAAAACATATTTATTATTAATGAGTCTGAAATTAGTGAAGACCAAAGTGAATTTATCAAAACCTATTTTTACAAGTTTGTTTCTCCAGCATTAGTTACCATAATATTAAACGATGATGTAGATCTGCCATTATTGGAAGATAGTGTGGTTTATTTAGCAGTGCGAATGGTAATAGAAAATGACGATAAACAATACGCACTAATTGAGATTCCTCGCTCTATTAATAGGTTTGTTGAGCTACCAAAAGCGAATGATAAAGATTATATCATTATGCTTGATGATTTACTACGTTATTGTTTAAACGATATTTTTAGTGTTTTCGATTACCAATCCATTTCTACACATATGATTAAAATGACTAGAGACGCTGAATTAGATTTTGATAACGATTTAAGCACTAGCTTTTTAAAAAAAATATCTGATAGCGTTAAGCATAGAGAGATTGCTAGTCCTGTAAGATTCGTTTATGATAAGGATATAGATAAGGACACCTTAATTTTTCTTATGAATAAAATGGGAATTCACTCTTCAGATAGTATAATACCTGGGGGTCGCTATCATAATAGGAGAGACTATATGAAATTTCCTAGTTTAGGGAGACAAGAATTATTGTATGATAAAATTAATCGTTTACCTATTAACGGATTAAGCTTACAGAAAAGTATTTTTCAGGCTATTTCAAAAAAGGATTATTTGTTATATGCACCATATCATACATTTTCATATATAGTAAAATTTTTAAGAGAAGCCGCTTTGGATCCAAAGGTAAAGACCATTAAAATTACTATTTATCGTTTGGCAAAAATATCTCATGTTGTAAGTTCTTTAATGAATGCTGCAAAAAACGGAAAAAAAGTAACAGTTTCTATAGAATTACAAGCAAGATTTGATGAAGAGGCAAATATCAATTATGCTGAACAAATGGAAGCTGAAGGTATTAATTTGATATTTGGTGTAAAAGGATTAAAAGTTCATAGTAAAATGTGTGTGATAGAGCGAGCTGAAGGTAAAAAATTAATACGTTATGGCTTTGTAAGTACTGGCAATTTCAATGAATCTACGGCTAGAATTTATACCGATTATACATTATTCACCTCAGATCAAAAGGTATTGAAAGATGTTAATAGAGTATTCGATTTCTTCGATACTAACTATAAAATATTCAGATATAAACATTTGATTACATCACCACATTACACTCAATCTACTTTATTTAAACTGATAGACACCGAAATTGAAAATGTAAAATTAGGAAAACAGGCTTATATTAAATTGAAGATGAATAGCATATCTAACTATAAAATGATTGATAAAATTTATGAAGCTAGTAATGCTGGAGTTAAAATACAAATGATTGTTCGAGGGATTTGTTGTTTGATCCCTGGAATCCCAAAAATGAGTGAGAATATTGAAGTAATTAGTATTGTAGATAAATTTTTAGAACACACACGTCTTTTTATTTTTGGAAATGATGATGAACCAAAGATATATATATCATCTGCCGATTTAATGACACGTAATATTGAAAATAGAGTAGAAGTAACTTGTCCTATTTATGACCCTGATATTAAACAGGAACTGATTGATACTTTTGAAATTTGTTGGAATGATAATGTAAAATCTCGTATTCTAAATAAAGAACAAAACAATCAATATAAAAGAAATAATTTATCTAAAATACGCTCTCAACTAGAAACTTATAGTTTTTATCTGAATAAATTGGAGAACTAAATGCTATCAATAAAAAAATATGCTGCCATAGATATTGGTTCTAATGCCGTTAGGCTTTTAATTTCAAATATTATTCAAGAGAAAGGGAAACCAGTTAGATTTAAAAAAAGTTCTTTAGTTCGTGTACCAATACGGCTTGGAGCAGATGTGTTTTTAAAAAGTACAATTTCTTCTAAAAATGCAGAAAGACTAGGTGATACGATGTTGGCGTTTAAATTATTAATGAAGGCACATAATGTAGAGCGTTATAAAGCATGTGCAACTTCTGCTATGCGTGAAGCAAATAACAGTACAGAAGTTGTCAAGGCCATTGTTGGGCAATCTAAGATTGAAATTGATATTATTGATGGTGAAGAAGAAGCTACTATAATAGCAGCTACAGATATTAATGAATATATTGATAAAAACAAAAATTACCTTTATGTTGATGTTGGAGGTGGAAGTACTGAATTTACGGTAATTAGAAATGCAAAAGCTATCGCTTCCAAATCCTCTAGAATTGGGACGGTAAGACTTTTAAACAAAATAGTAAAGAAAGAAACCTGGAAAGATCTCGAACAATGGATTAAAAGTAATACTAAAACATATGAAAAAATCGAGGTTATTGGTTCTGGAGGAAACATAAACAAGATATTCAAGATGTCTGATAAAGCTGATGGTAAGCCATTAACCTATTTTTACTTAAGTTCCTTATATCATAAGTTGGGTTCTTATACTTATGAAGAACGTATTACAGAATTAGATTTAAATCAAGATAGAGCAGATGTTATTATTCACGCTACTCGTATTTATCTTTCTGCAATGAAATGGAGTGGCGCCAAGCATTTATTTGTACCTAAAATCGGTTTGTCCGATGGTATAATAAAAAGTATATATTATAAAACCATTTCAAGTAAAACTTTGGTATAATCATTTAATTATTTTCTTTTATAATTAAAATTTACATTTTGTCCTTATAAAACGACAGTTCAGTCGTCTAAAATTTTGCGAGCTAATATTTTAATTGATTTTTGAATCATCAAAACGAAAAAAAGATGATACAAGTTAACAATCTATCAAAATCTTTTGAAGATATTCAAGCAGTAAAAGACATCAGTTTTTCAATTAAAAAAGGTGAAATATTTGGGCTATTAGGTCCAAATGGAGCCGGAAAATCTACTACTATCAATATGATGAGCACTATTTTGAAAAGTGATGAAGGTGAAATTCATATTAATGGAAATGATATAAAACAGAGCCCAAACATTTGCAAAAAACTTATTGGTGTAGTTCCTCAAGAAATATCCTTATATGATGATTTTTCAGCTTTTGATAATCTTAAGTTTTGGGGTAATTTATACAAAGTTCCTACTAAAGAATTGAAACAAAAGATTACAGATATTTTAGAGTTGATTGGGCTTTCAGATAGAAAGGACGATTTAATTAAAACATATTCCGGAGGTATGAAACGACGAATAAATATAGCTGCTGCTTTGTTACATAAGCCAGAAATATTATTTATGGATGAACCAACTGTTGGTGTTGATCCACAAAGTAGAAATAAAATTTTTGAGGTAATAGAAACCTTAAATAAGCAAGGAATAACAATCATTTATACCACGCACTATATGGAAGAAGTTGAGCGTTTATGCAACAGAATAGCAATTATGGATGCAGGAAGAATTATAGCTCAAGGGACTCAATCGGAATTACAGCAACAAAGTAATGTAAAGGAAGCCATTGAAATATCGTTTCAATCGATTTCTGATACTCAAATAGAGCAGTTACAAGACCAATTGCAATTAAAAATCAATCAAAACGAACATAAAATCATTATAGGTTGTGATGTAAATAAAGATCTATCAAGTATTATTACAGCCTGCAATAACAACAATCTAAAGATTGAAGACATAGAACTTAAAAAAGTAAACCTAGAAGCTATTTTTTTAAGTTTAACAGGAAAACAATTAAGAGATTAAAAACAGTTAACCATCAACTAAACCAAACAAAATGATACTCACAATTTTCAAAAAAGATCTAAAACTTTTTTTTTCAGATAAGAGAGCAGTATTGCTTACTTTTCTAGTACCAATATTATTAATCACCTTATTTGCCTTTGCATTTGGTGGAATCGGAGGAGGTAGTAGCAATGCTAAACCTATAGAATTATTAGTTTCAGATATAGATAATTCTTCAGATTCTAAAAGTGTAATTACTAGTTTAGATTCTTTAAGAGGCTTAACTCTAATTCCAAAGGAAATCGATGAGGCTACAGATTTAGTAAGAAAAGGAAAATATGTTGGTGTGTTAATTTTTGAAAAAGGGTTTCAAGATTCAATAACTGCTGGGAATAGTTTACCGATGGAATTAAAATATGATGCAGCTCGTGAAATTGAAATGGGTATGCTACAATCTGTATTAATGCAAAATTTAATGAGTTCTATTGGTAAAAAGAGTATTAAAGCTAAAATGAATAGTTATTTTGATGAAAATTTTTCTGGAATGTCAAAGACAATGAAGGAAAAAATATTTAGCGATATGGATTCAGGTAATAGCAACATGAGCTCTTCTATGAATACCAATATGAGTTTAAAAATGACTTCTATTATTAAAGAAGACACTAAAAAAGGAAATTTAGGATTAATACAAGCTGTTGCCGGTACAGCAATTATGATGTTATTGTTTAGTATAGCTGCTATTGGTGGAGGATTGCTTGATGAAAAAGAATCTGGAACACTAAAACGCTTATTATATTCGCCACTCAAACCAACTGATATTTTATTTGGCAAAATGGGAGCTGCATTAGTATTAGCAATTTTGCAATTAGTAGTAATGTTTGTATTCTCTTGGTTGGTATTTGGTTTGCCTATATTTAAGGATATAATTTCATTATCATTAATGATTTTAACAACGGCATTTGCTGTTTCAAGTTTTGGAATATTTTTAGTAGCTATAGCAAAATCTCGTCAGCAGTTACAAGGTTTAAGCACTATTATTATTTTAACAATGTCAGCAGTAGGCGGAAGTATGATTCCACTTTTTGTGATGCCTGCAATTATGCAAAAAATTGCAATTGTAAGTGTTAACTATTGGGGAATTCAAGGATTTTACGATATTTTCTGGAGAAATTTGCAACTAGTAGAGATACTCCCAAAAATGGGTATATTAATAGGAATTGGCTTGATAATGACTATAATTTCTGTGAAGTTGTTTAAAAAGAATGTTTTAAAATTGGTTGATGCTTAAAAAGGCTAGATAATTCAATTTTGATATCGTAAACATATAAAAATTAGGCTGTTTGACTTATTTTTTAAGTTACACGTCTAATATTTATTGCATACTCACATTTTTCATTTTATATTAGCAATCTCAAATTTACTGTAAATACGTTGACATAATTTTAAGTTATCTCAACATAAATTTGTGAACATTTAATAATAATTAAAATATTATACAGATGAAATCATTTTTACTCACTTTGTTATTTGTAAGTTTAACTACCTTATCTTTTTCACAAGAAACAACTCAAGAAACAACTGAAGACGGAGATAAAAAATCTACTATAGAGGATACCCCTGAAGTAAAATGGGGAGTTAGAGGAGGACTTAATATCTCTAATTTGGATTTTAGTCCTGACCCTAATTTTGAAAACAAACACCGAAACGGTTTTGCATTTGGTGCTTTTGTAGATTATGGGTTTACTCCAACATTTTCAATTTTGGCTGAACTCCAATATTCAGCTGAAGGTGCAGAAGCAGAAACTTTAAGAGCCGATTATATTCAACTACCGATATTATTAAGATTTTCTTTAGGTGAATTTTTTACAGTTGGAGCTGGCCCAATGGTAAGCCTTAAAACTTGGGAGCATGAAGATGGATATAACAACTTTACGTTCTCTGGAGTTGCTGGTTTAGAATATATGCTTAATGATGAACTCTTTATTGACGTAAGGGTACATTATACATTAGGCAACATTTTGGACAAGAATTTAACTTCGTTTGAAGCTAAAAGCACAACAATCCAGTTTGGTTTTGGACTTAAAATTTAAACAAAAATATAATTTATAAATGATAAAGCTTCAGTAAATCTGAAGCTTTTTTTGTTTAACCATGAACAGTTTCAGATGTTCCCAAACCTTTCATTATTTCGGCTTCATAATCAAGGAGTTGCTGCCATTTCTTGTCAACTTCCTTTCGATCTCCATATTGTCTGGCAAAACCTAAAAACATGGTATAGTGATTGGCTTCGCTTACCATTAGTTTTCTATAGAATTCAGCTAATGTTTTGTCCTGTAATTCTTCCGATAGTAACCTGAAACGCTCACAACTTCTTGCTTCTATTAAAGCCGCATATAGCAAACGATGTACTAATTGTGTGGTTCTACTACCTCCTTTAGGAAAGAATTTTATGAGTTGTAGAACATAGTCGTCTCTTCTATTTTTCCCCAAAACCCAACCACGTTTAATAATGATATCATGCACCATTTTAAAATGACTCATTTCTTCTTTTACTAATGCAGTCATCTCTTGTACAAGTGCAGTATATTCTGGGAAACTTACAATTAGCGAAATAGCTGTGCTTGTCGCTTTTTGTTCACAAAACGCATGATCTGTAAGAATTTCTTCTATATTTTTTTCTACAATGTTTACCCAACGTGGGTCTGTAGGGAGTTTTAAACCAAGCATATAATTAAAGTATTAAGATGATTCTATAAGCTCTATTCTACGATCACCAATTGTATTATAGTAAATCTTATAAAATTTGTAGGCTTTTGTATTGGGCACTAAAAAGGAACAATAAATTTGTACTTGCTCTTCATTTGATTCAAGCTCATCTAACCAAACAAACTGTAAAATCGTATTATTCCAAAATGTTGGATTATCAATTTCAATAAAATCAGATGTATTTAAAATCTCGGTAAACAATAATTTATCTTTTTTAAATACTGTTATTTGTGATTCAAATTGACGGTAGCATTCTTTAACGATTTGGTTTTTATTAACCGTATGTTCAAAAGTGACCGTTTTATTCAGTAAAGAATAGTACTTAATGTTAACTCTTAATCCGGAACTTAAAATAGTGTCTGTTATAGTTTCTATATATTGCTTAGGAATGTAGGTTATACTTTCAAAAAAAGGATATGATAGTTTACTTTCTACTAAATTTTCTTTATTGCTTTTGTTCGCTCTATCTCTACCATCACAACTGGTAAAGCAGATTATTAATAGGATTGTTATTAGGGAGGAGAACTTCATTAAATATCCAAATCAAATGTTTTTCGTAAAAGCTCAATTTTAGAATTCTTTTCTTTTAATTTTTCAAACTTTTCTTTTGGGCTATATACATATTTCTTTTCTAATGCTTCGTTTACCGTTATTGACAAGTTTATATCAAAATTATTAAGCTCTTGTTTTAAGTGTCTTAAAAGATCATATTGTTGACGTTCTACTTCTACTTTATTTGTAGCATTTGGAAACTCTAAATGTATGGTTGTTCCTTGCAATTTGGGCGTATCAATTTGTAATATTGAAGCTAAATTATACTTTCCTTTTTTTTCGATTTGTGACACAAAATTACCCCAAGCCATACGCATTTGCTTTTCGGTAAAATCTTTTTTTGGTAAATTATCTTCTTCAAGAATTACATCCATTTGTTTTATAAGATGCTCTTTTTTCTTTTTGATACTACTTAAAGAAAGTCCAGATGACCTTTTTTTTTTGTTTAGAATAATTTCCGGACGTTTTTCAGCAATTTTTTTAGCGACTATAAGTTGCTCTGTATTTACATCAGATTCTGTTTCAATAGCTTCTTTTGCCTTAAAATCTTGGGTAATATATTCTTCAGGCATTTCTTCAACACTTTGTAAGGTTGAAGGCTGAGCAGGAATAGGTTTAATCTCTTTTTTCTTAAAGTAAGATGCAGGTATTATGAAGGGTTTATTGTTTTTTTTTTCAATCTCAAAAGTTATAGATGCCATTTGCATAAGACATAATTCTACAAGTAACCTTTGGTTCCTGCTGGTTTTGTATTTTAAGTCGCAATCGTTAGATAATTCAATCCCTTTTAGAAGAAATTCTTGAGATGTTTTTTTAGATTGTTCTAAATACTTTGCTTTAGTTTGCTCACCAACCTCCAATAATTCTATAGTTTCTTGAGTTTTACTAACTAATAAATCTCTAAAGTGTGACGCTAATCCTGCAATATAATGATGACCATCAAACCCTTTAGATAGTGTATTATTGAATTGTATTAGCAATTCAGGAATATTATTATCTAATATTAAATCGGTACTTGTAAAATATGTTTCGTAATCAAGAACGTTTAAATTTTCGGTTACTGCTTGTCGAGTTAATTTTTTACCTGAAAAACTAACAACACGATCAAAAATTGAAAGTGCATCACGCATTGCACCATCTGCTTTTTGTGCAATAATATGCAAAGCGTCATCATCGGCAGTTACACCTTGTTCTTTAGCAATATATTTTAAATACACTTTGGTGTCTTTAACCGTAATTCGTTTAAAATCAAAAATTTGACAACGAGAGAGAATGGTTGGTATAATTTTATGTTTTTCGGTAGTTGCTAAAATAAACACACAATGTTTAGGAGGTTCTTCAAGTGTTTTTAAAAACGCATTAAAAGCAGATTGAGATAGCATGTGTACTTCATCAATAATATACACTTTATATTTACCAACTTGTGGTGGAATACGAACTTGATCTGTTAAATTTCTGATATCATCTACCGAATTATTTGAAGCGGCATCCAGCTCAAATATATTAAAAGCGTAATCCTCGTCTTGTACTTCATCTCCATTTTGATTAATCATTTTTGCCAAAATACGAGCACAAGTAGTTTTACCTACACCACGAGGTCCTGTAAATAATAAAGCTTGAGCAAGATGATTGTTTTCAATCGCACTAAGTAACGTATTTGTAATAGCCTTTTGACCAACAACATCGTTAAATGTTTGGGGTCTGTACTTTCTGGCTGATACGATAAAGTGTTCCAATTTTGCTGAATTTATTTCGGCATCGTATTGATGCTAACTGAATGAATAACAAAGTTAAAAATTCAACTTATAATTAAGAATTATCAAATCTATATTTAAAACGAGTTATTAACAATTTGTGTACTTTTGCATACAAGTAAATCGCCTTATCGCAACGCCTTTGGCGTTGAGGAAAGTCCGAACACCATAGTGCAATAAAGTGGTTAACAGCCACCAATCGTGAGATTAGGAAAAGTGCAACAGAAAGAATGTACAGGTTAAGCTGTAGTGAAATCAGGTAAACTCTATGTGGTGCAATGTCATGTAAACCAGCGTTTGAGAGCTGCACGCTCGATGTTGGAGGGTAGGCAGCTAAAGTGTATTGGTAACATTATACGTAGATAAATGATAAGGACTCTTTTGAGTACAGAATTCGGCTTATAGATTTGCTTAAATACAAAAACCCTTTTAATAATTTATTAAAAGGGTTTTATTTGTTGGTTAGTTTGCATAAATGTTATTCTCCACCTTCTGAATCAGCTTCCATAGATTCTTCTTCCATTTTAGCTGCTGCTGCTGCTGCAACTGCCGCAAATTCAGCATTCAATTCGGTTGCATCAAAATACACGTGTTCTTCAACTATTTTCCCATCGGCAAATTGTATGGCCAAATGCACAGGAATAGACAGTTCTTTTCCACTTCCAGCAACAGTTCCATTGTGCGTAGCCCAATAATATACCCAAGTTTCATGTTCCTTATCTATTACCATTTCTATATATTCTTCTTCATGATCAAAACCATAAGACGACATGGCTTTGGTCATGTCTTTTAGTCCAGCTACTCTGTCAGCTAAAGACATAGCATCTAAAGAATTGACGTAAATCTTGGCTGTATCAGCAAAATGGCTTTGCCATTTTTCCCAATCTGCTGATTCATAAGCTGCGATACCGGCTTTTAATGTATTGGTCTCTTCAGATTCAGCAAAATATCGTTGTTCTTGTTTGCAAGCAGTCATCGCAATAACTGCTAGTCCTAATAAAATTACTTTTTTCATGTTTATTATATTTAGTTAATTCATATTCTTTTTTTATTCCTCAGATGTTTCTTCAGATGTTGCTTCCATACTGGCAGCCTTTGCTTTTTCCATTGCGAGATAAATTGGTAGGTAGTTCCAATAGCCATAATCTTCTACAATTTTACCGTCTTCAAATCTAAAAGCAATATGTGCTGGTACAGTGATTTCCTCATCACTACCTTTAACTTTTCCTACCCAAGTAGGCCAACTATTAACCCAAGTATGACCATTCTTAGTAATTACCATTTCCGGGTAGATAGAATCTTTAAATGAAAACATAGAAAAGCCTTCTCTGGTTTCCTTGTATGAAGCAATTAGTTCGTCAATTGATACAGATTTTTCTGAATTTCTATAAATTTTTGCGGTATCACCATATATTGCTCTTATTTCGGTATAGTTAGCATTTTCCATGAGTTCATATAATTGTTTAACTGTTTCAATTTCGGCTGAATCATCAAAATAACGTTGTTCGGTCTGCTGGCATGCAATAAACAGGATAATCGTTAATCCTAATAAAATTAATTTTTTCATTTGTGTTAGTATTTTTAATGATTAATAATAAAAAATTAACCATAAAATAAGTGTAAAAATATATTTTATAAAAAAGTGCAGGAAGATAGTTGGTGCTTAACGAGGACTCTAAAATACTGAAAAAAAAAGTATTAAAAAAATCAACTATAAAATTGAAGATTTATGGCAATGTAAAAAAACTAAACACATTCCCTCCATATTTTTTTGAATAGCTATAAAATTGAAGTTTTGATAAGTCTGTATGGTTGGAGTGTTCTACAATTAAAAGTCCATTATCTTCTAATAAATCATTTTGAAATATGAGCTGCGAAATTCTTGAAAATTGCTCGTCTGTAAATACATATGGCGGATCCGCAAAAATTATGTTAGCTTTTAGATTCGTAGATCCTAAATATTTAAAGACATCACTTTTAATAGTTTGTATTTGCATTTCAAATTCTTCAGCAGTCTTATTAATGAACTTTATGCAACCAAAATCTTGATCTACGGCAGTAATTTGTTTGGCACCTCTTGACGCAAATTCATAGCTTATGTTTCCGGTGCCAGCAAAGAGATCTATAACAGAAATATCATCAAAATAAAAAGAATTGTTTAAAATATTAAACAAAGCTTCTTTCGCCATATCTGTTGTTGGGCGAACCGGAAGTTTTTTTGGAGCTGTAATCCTTCTCCCTTTAAATATTCCAGATATTATTCGCATTTAAAAACTATTTAAAATGATGTAGTTATTGAGCAAATCAGATTTTATATTCTCACTTGAAGAAAAGCTAGATTCTTGAACATATATTTCGGTATTTCGTACATAGTTAAAAGCTATTTTATATAGATCATCTTCGGTATTAATAGCTCCAATTAATAAGAGTTGAAATTCTTCAGGATTAAGCTGAAGCTGTTCTGCTGTAAAAAGTATGTAGTAAATAAAATCTTCTTTTGTGCTATAATTAAAAGTATTATAAAGCTTTAACAAGCTATTTTCTACAACAATAATTTCAAAATGAGATTCACACACATATGTATACATTTTAGTAAATGGAGAATGTTTTTCTAAGGCTAGAATGGTTTCTATTAAAATAGTAGAAAAATGCTTGAATTCGAACACTCCAAAACGTTCGTATATATAATTATTAATATTTACATATGGCACATAAACATTAATACTATCGTTTGCCAAAATGGTGTCGTAAGTAATATAATCTGTTTTTAATATTTTAGAATTAAATTTTAAGTAATCTGCCATATGTTCTTCATTAAATAAAGGTTTTGGCACAAGGGCAGATAATTCATTTTCGTGTATAACATTAACTGTTTTAAATTCTTTTTGTAAAGTATTTTCTGTATTAAAATAGTGCAAGAGTTTATCTAAAACTTCTGAAGGATTAAGTTTCTTTTCAAACTTAAATTGCTTGTAAAATGAAATAGTATTGGAGCTTGAATTCAAAATACAAACAGAAAGTCCACTCAAGCTAACTTGAATGGACAATACATTATTATATTCGATATGAGCAATATTATTGTTCGCTTGAATAATTTTTTGGCCAGTTTCCAGTTGTATTTACTTCATCCATTGATCCGACTTTTAAGGCATCACCATTTACAGCTTCAACCGATACAACTTGATTTTCTTTATTAATCAAGTCTTTATCTTGATCATCTAAAATAAGAGATTTTAATGCTTTAGCTTCAAATACTGCAATTTGAAATCCGCTTTGCTCAATAAACCCTGCTTGTAACTCAAACTTTGCACCTTCTTTACCTACAGGAATATTCATCATGGTTTTATATCTATCATCAATTCCAAATAAAGAATCCTTTACAGATTGAAAACGTAAAGTATCAATAATTACAATATCTTTAAAAGTTTCAACACCTCCAAATCGCTGTGTAGCCTCCACATCTAAAACACTAGAATCACGACGCTGTGTAATTGTAAATTGAGCAGTATCGATAAACTTTACCAAAGCATCCCAATTGTCTTGAAATTTTCCAGTTACAGTTCTATGCGCTAGTTGCGAATCTCTAATGTCCTTTAAAGTCTCAATAACAACTTTATAACGATTTTCTTTTAACTTGTTAAATTTAATTTCTCCATAAACAGACATGAAAGTTATATAGCCAAGGTATCCTATAAGCACCCAAAGCACAATCATCACAATAGGCTTTCCTTTTTTAGGAACATATTTATCAATGGTCCAAACGATACCAACTGTAAGTGCAATTACAACAATTGCCGCAATAATTAATGTTAACATAGTGAGTTTATTAAAATTTATTTAATGGTCTTACGCAAATCTACAATTTTTTTTGTTCACGAAAGTTATTGTTAGTAAAAATCATTTTTATCTTTGTTAAATTAAAATTTTGTAAACAAATTTAATGAATTCATCAGAATTTTATTCTTTAATAAAAAGTCAGTTCCCTTTTGAACCTACACTTAAGCAAGACATTGTATTACAACAACTTTCAGACTTTATTTTTGATAATAATCCTAATTCAGTTTATGTATTAAAAGGATATGCTGGAACAGGTAAAACAACAATTATAGGAACAATTGTTTCAAATTTATGGAAAGTAACAAAAAGTGCTGTGCTTATGGCTCCAACTGGTAGAGCAGCAAAAGTAATATCTAATTATTCAGGGAAGGAGGCTTTTACCATACATAAAAAAATATATTTTCCAAAAAAAGAAAAAAATGGAGCAGTAAAATTTGTTTTACAACCAAATAAGCATAAAAAAACCATTTTTATTGTAGATGAAGCATCGATGATTCCAGATATTCCTGGAGAATCAAAGCTATTCGAAAACGGTTCGCTGCTAGACGACCTTATGCAATTTGTGTATTCTGGGCATCAATGCAAATTACTCTTAATAGGAGATACAGCCCAATTGCCACCAGTAAAATTAGATTTAAGCCCTGCATTAGATGAAAAAGGGATTGAATTAAACTATAACAAAGAAGTGATTAAAATGGAATTGGATGAAGTTGTTAGGCAAGAACAAAATTCTGGCATCTTAATTAATGCTACATCTGTTAGAGAAGCTATTGAACATTCCTTTTTCGATAGTTTTAAATTTAATTTAAATGGGTTTAAGGATATTGTTCGTTTGGTAGATGGTTATGATATAATGGACGCTATTAATGATTCTTACAGTAGTTTGGGGAATGAAGAAACAGCTATTATCGTTCGTTCTAACAAACGTGCCAATTTATACAATCAGCAAATACGATCCAGGATTTTGTTTAACGAACACGAACTTACAGCAGGAGATTATTTAATGGTTGTAAAGAATAATTATTTTTGGATTAAGCCTACAACCGAGGCTGGATTTATTGCAAATGGGGATATTATTGAAGTCTTAGAAATATTTCACATTAAGGAATTATATGGCTTTAGATTTGCTGAAGTAAAAGTTAGGATGGTAGATTATCCTAAAATGCGTTCTTTTGAAACAACGTTAATGTTAGATACAATTACTGTGGAAGCTCCTGCGTTGTCTTATGAAGATTCTAATAGACTTTACCAAGAAGTTATGAAAGATTATGAAAATGAAACTTCTAAATATCGAAAATTTCTAAAAGTGAAAAACAATACTTTTTTTAACGCTTTGCAAGTAAAATTCTCTTACGCGATGACTTGTCATAAATCCCAGGGAGGACAATGGCATACTGTTTTTGTAGAACAGCCATATTTGCCAAACGGTATTGATAAAGAGTATTTACGATGGTTGTATACAGCTGTAACAAGGGCAAAAGACAAATTGTATCTTATAGGTTTTAAGGATGATTTTTTTGAAGCCAATTAACTAATTTAAAATTAAAAAGTTTGAAACAAATATGATTTAGAATCTCTTAAAAAGCAGTATTTTTGATTTTGAAAGAAAACAGCTAAATGAAAATAATTTCAATGATTCCTGCACGTTATAGTGCATCTCGGTTCCCGGGAAAACTTATGCAAGACCTTGAAGGAAAAACTGTAATTCTTAGAACATATGAAGCAACTGTTGCAACAAATTTGTTCGATCAGGTTTACGTAATTACAGATAGTGACATTATTTATAATGAAATTGTAAGTCATGGAGGTAAAGCTATAATGAGTAAGAAAGAACACGAGTCTGGAAGTGATCGTATTGCCGAAGCTGTGCAAGAATTAGATGTAGATATTGTGGTTAATGTACAAGGCGACGAACCCTTTACAGAAAGAGAAAGCCTTGAAAAAGTATTGGACGTTTTTAAAAAGGATGATAAAAAAGAAATTGACTTAGCATCTTTAATGGTAGAAATTAAAGATTGGGATGAAATTAGTAATCCAAATACAGTTAAGGTCATTGTAGATCAAAACGATTTTGCTTTATATTTTTCAAGAAACCCAATTCCATATCCAAGAGACAAAGATGCAGACATTAAATATTTTAAGCACAAGGGTGTTTATGCATTTAGAAAACAAGCCTTATTAGACTTTTATAATCTGCCAATGCAAAGTATTGAAGCTTCGGAAAAAATTGAATGTATTCGCTACTTAGAATATGGAAAAAAAATAAAAATGGTAGAAACCAATATTGAAGGTGTAGAAATTGATACTCCTGAAGATTTAGAAAAAGCAAAGAAACTTTGGAAATAGATTATACAAACATAAAAGTCATTGGCTTCGATGCAGATGATACACTTTGGGTTAACGAAAACTATTATAGAGAAGCCGAATCAAAATTTGCTAAACTCTTGAGTGCCTATGAAACGCCAAATAAAATAAATCAGGAGCTTTTTAAAAAAGAAATGGAAGACCTGCACTTGTATGGTTATGGAGTTAAGAGTTTTGTATTATCGATGATAGAATCGGCAATTGAAATTTCAAATAACACCCTTTCAAATAAAACGATTCAAGAAATTATTGATATTGGCAAAACAATGATTAATAAGCCTGTTGAATTATTAGATGGTGTAGAAGAAGTATTAAATTCATTATCTTCAAAATACAGATTGATTTTAGCAACCAAAGGCGATTTGTTAGACCAAGAGCGAAAACTAGAAAAGTCTGGATTAACTAAATACTTTCATCATATAGAAGTTTTAAGTGATAAAAAAGAGACTAATTATTCAAGTTTGCTAAATCATTTGGATATAAATCCTTCTGAATTTTTAATGATTGGAAATTCGTTAAAGTCTGATGTGTTGCCATTAGTAAATATTAAAGCCAATGCAATTCACGTTCCATATCATACAACTTGGGAACATGAACAAGTTAATGATGAAGAAACAAATGGAAAGATTTATAAAACAGTTGATTGTTTAAACGAAATTTTGAGTCTTTTATAATAAAACTAAAAATAAGATTACTTTTATTTTTTTAAAATGAATAGATTAAATGAGTTATAAGAATTTTCCAATGGTGCCAAGAGTAATCTTTGGTAGAGGTTGTTTTAACCAATTAAGTGAGATTCTATCCCCAAAGCGATTGAATATTAAAGCTCCTTTTATTTTTCTTGTGGACGATGTTTTTAAAGGTAAATCTTGGCTTTCGTCAAGAATTCCACTGTCCTATAATGATAAAATTATATACGTATCTGCAAAAGAGGAACCAAAAACCTCTCAAGTTGATGAATTGGTAGAGCATATTATTTTAACAACAAACGAAAGACCTTCTGGTGTTATTGGTATTGGCGGTGGAACTGTTTTAGATCTTGCTAAAGCTGTCTCAATTATGCTAACAAACGAAGGTAATACGAGCGATTATCAAGGCTGGGATTTAGTAAAAAATGCTGCTATTTACCATGTTGGTATTCCAACTATTTCAGGAACAGGAGCCGAAGTTTCAAGAACAACAGTTCTTACAGGCCCAAAACTTAAATTAGGTATAAATAGTGATTTCACACCTTTCGATCAAGTAGTTTTAGACCCAGAACTTACTAAAGATGTTCCTAAAATGCAATGGTTTTATACAGGTATGGACTGTTATATACACTGCATAGAATCTTTAAATGGAACCTATTTAAATACATTTAGCCAAAGTTATGGAGAGAAAGCATTCGATTTATGTAAAGATATTTTTGTGAATGGTAAGTTATCAATAAAAGAAGCTCAAGATAAATTAATGATGGCGTCTTGGCATGGAGGAATGAGCATTGCATATTCTCAAGTTGGAGTTGCACATGCAATGAGCTATGGAATGTCTTTTTTATTAGGCACAAAACATGGCATTGGTAACTGTATTGTTTTTAATCAATTGAAAGAATTTTATCCAGAAGGAGTGAAGCTATTTAAACAAATGATTGAAACACATAGTATAGAGTTGCCAGAAGGGATTTGTGCCGATTTAAGTGATCGTGAGTTTGATATCATGATTAATGTTGCTTTAAGTATGGAACCACTTTGGGAAAATGCTATTGGTAAAGATTGGAGAAAATCTATTACCAAGCAGAAACTTAAAACCTTATACCAAAAAATGTAACTATGCGTTGGTTGGCTCAGTTTATTTATTTTAAAATTTTAGGATGGAAAGTTGTCGGCAATATCAATATGTCTCAAGACACCATAAAAAAAGCAATAATTATTGCTGTTCCTCACACAAGTTGGCATGATTTTTATATTGGTGTGTTATTACGGTCTGCAATAAATTTGAAAACAAATTTTGTTGGTAAAAAAGAATTGTTTGTCTTTCCAATAGGATGGATTTTTAGAGCTATTGGAGGTGCACCAATAGATAGACATACTAAAGAAAACAAAGTACAGGCAATAGCAAAACTATTTGAAGATAGAGATGAATTTAGAATGGCAATGGCACCGGAAGGTACCAGAAAAAAAGTAGAAGAGTGGAGAACAGGATTCTATTATATCGCTAAAGCTGCCAACGTACCAATATTTATGTTTACTCTAGATTTTGGAAAGAAAGAAAATAAAATTTCCGAACCATTTTATCCTACTGATGATAAAGAAGCAGATTTTAAATTTATGAAAAATTATTTCAAAGATGCCATCGGTAAAGTTCCGGAATACACTTAAATATAATCTAAGATAAACTATTTGTGATCCCAGGCAGATTCGTCATCTTTATTTTTTGGTGATAAACCTAAAATTTCATCTTTGGTATTTACACCTAGCCCTAAAACGGTTCTATTGGCATAATTAAAATATGAGACGACCTGATTTACTTCTAATATTTCTCCATCGTTTACACCCAATTTTCGCAATTTTATGATATCATCTTCAGTAATATCATTAATTTTTATTGTTAAATTTTTAGTGTAATTAATTAAAGCTAATTCTTTAATATTCAAAATATTAGATAGCGTATCATTTTCAATATGAAATTTTATAGAACTGGCTTTTTCATCATCATTTAAAAAACGTTTCATTCCTGTAAAATGATGTTTATAACAATAATCACAAGCATTAAGATAACTCGTGTAAGTTCCTAATAATTCTAAAAACCAATTTGGAAAAGTATTATTACTGTGGTGTAATGTGTTTTTATAAAGACTCATGTGTCCGGTTAAAGTATGCGGACGTAAACTATGTATACTCAACACATTATCAATTTGATTATTTGGTCCTTTAATCTTTTTATAGATTTGCTTTAATTTTCCTGTCGCTTCTTCAAAAGGGATAACTTTAATCCAACTCATTAGTTTCTATCTTTTAATCTATATACAAATTTTAATCCACTCCAATCCTCGTCGATAGCTGCAATCTTTACATCTACCAGTCCAATAGATAATAAATGTTCTCTTATGAGGTCTCTTTTTAAATCGGTTATAATTTTCGAACTTCCTTTTGGCCAACTTACCCACAATAAACCTGTCTTTTTTAAAGCTGGTTTATAAGCTCCTACAATTTTAGTTAATTCTTTTTCAGAGGTACAAAATACATGAATAAAATCGGAGGTTTCAGTTTTAATATTATCCAACATAGTAATATTACTTGGCAGGTCGCTAAAAAGATTAAAATAATGATTGGGTTGATTATAGAGCAAACATTTATAATGCTCTTTGATTCCTAACTTTTTAGCCAAAGGAGTAGTGGAATAACCTGAAGTAGGCATAATTATAAATCTTTTCGTTGAAAGCTACTAAAATACTGTTTATTTGATAGAAAAGAATGTAAGAATGGCATGAATTTTGCCTATTAAATAGTAGGTTAGTATTTATAAAAATGAAACATAAAATAAACATGGAAACATGTCACTAAAAAGAAACATTTACTAATATTATGTGCTTAACCGTTTATTAAGAACTGTCTCATTTCCCAATGGGACAGTTTTTGTCTTTTAGATCAGGTTTTCTTTTTAAATGCGTTTTTCTTTATTTGTTTAGCTTCCTTTTTGGATTTTCCTGGAAATACTAAATCAGTACTTGAGTAAGACGACCCAAAATTTATATTAGCATAATAGACCTGGCTAACCGCATCTTCAACTTGAGCAGTAGTAAGTTCTTTTAAAGGATGAATAAATACAGACCACAAAACATCATCCGAAATGGCATATTTTACATCTAAAGCAGTATGAAAATTTGCTAATAGAGCCAAAGTCTACTGGTCTTCATCTAATGCATTAGCCTCTTTAATAGGAGAAATAATACGCATTCTGTTATGATTGGTATCAGTAATGCAAACAAAAAGTACATCATCAATAGCAAATTGCCATCTGCCAGATTCACCTTGAATAGTGTCACTCATTCTTGTAAAGACTTCATCTAATGTGGCATTATCCATATCTTGAGAAGACATGGTATTTAAACTAAAAACAAAGAATAGAATTATTATAAAATGTTTCATGAATGTTAGTTTAATAATTTAAGTCGTAAAGGTTAATTAAAACCTACAGAAGCAATAAACCATGCAAGGTGTAGCAGACGCATTTTTCTATTCGAAAGCTTTAAATGTTCTCGGAATAATTATCCATTTTTCAGATAGTTTAAAAAATGCTGCTCTATGTTTTTGTTCAGTTCCATCTTCATTTAAATATTGCATAGCATAAATTGTAATTCCATCTTTGAGATGGTCAGCTAAATTCAGATATTCTATTGGAAATCCATTTGTTTTTCCTGCCTTCAGTTCATTTTTGGTTACAGATAATACTTTTAATTTAGCATCTTCAGTTACTGGTTTCATACTGTTTTCTGGAATTTTATCGGCGTCAATCCATTTCATTTCCGAATATAAAATTGCTTTATTAACAGATTCCCCATCCTGAAAAATTAGTTTACAATCATTTTCAGAAGGTTTTAAAGTTTTTAAAAATGTGTTGTTTTTGTCATTTTTCAATTGAAGAATAATAGATGTTAGTTCGGCCTTTTCAATATTTGTTTTCTTATTACAAGAAATAAATAAGGCTAAAATACAAGAGAATAAGATTAATTTTTTACTCATAGTTTTATATGCTCACAACTTGTTATATCAAAACAAATATAACTGTTTATCACTTAACATTTTTTGCTTTATGAAAATCTAACGGCAGTTCCATAAGCAAGAATTTCGGAAGTTGCCTGCATAACCATCGATGTTGTAAACCTTACATTTATAATGGCATCGGCATTCATTTGTTGAGCATCACTAATCATACGTTGCATAGCTTGCTCGCGAGATTGGTCAAGTAATTTTGTGTACTCTTCAATTTCGCCACCAACAATATTTTTTAGACCAGCAAAAATATCTCTACCAATATGCCTGGCTCTTACGCTATTTCCTCTTACGATTCCTAAAATTTGGGTAATGCCTTTATTTGGTACGTTGTCTGTAGTAGAAATTATCATTATTTTATGTTCTTGATTGTTATCTATAGGTAGAGAATTTGTTGAAATTGTTACAAAACAAAAATGTACACTATTATTCAGTCACTTCTTCCATTGTATGATAGACGTTTTGCACATCATCGTCTTCTTCAATTTTTTCGAGTAGCTTTTCTACATCAGCAACATTTTCAGCAGCGAGTTGTTTTGTAACTTGTGGTATGCGTTCAAAACCTGAAGACAAGATTTCTATTTCACGCTTTTCAAGTTCAGCTTGTATAGACCCAAAACTTTCAAAAGGTGCATAAATTAAAATGCCATCATCGTCTGCAAAAACTTCTTCGGCACCAAAATCTATAAACTCCAGTTCTATTTCTTCAGCATCTAAACCTTCACTAGGTATCCTGAAATTGCAGGTATGATCGAACATAAAAATAACAGATCCTGAAGTGCCTAAACTACCATCATATTTGCTAAAATAGCTTCTAACATTTGCAACAGTTCTGGTATTGTTATCTGTTGCGGTTTCTACTAAAACAGCAATTCCATGAGGAGCATAACCTTCAAAAAGTACTTCTTTATAATCGCCTTGCCCTTTTTCACTTGCTTTTTTAATAGCACGTTCAACATTAACTTTAGGCATATTTACAGCTTTTGCATTTTGAATGACTGCTCGTAAACGAGAATTGCTATCAGGATCTGGACCACCTTCTTTCACTGCCATTACAATGTCTTTGCCAATACGTGTAAAGGCTTTGCTCATTGCAGACCAACGTTTCATTTTACGTGCTTTACGAAATTCAAAAGCTCTTCCCATAGTTTATTTTTGCTTAAAATTAAGTGATAACAAATTTAAAAATGCAAACTTTAAAAACAAATTATTCTTCAACTTCAACAATATTCTCTATTGCTTGAGCAAGTTTAAAATCTTTTTCAGTTACTCCATTTGCGTCATGAGTTGATAAAGAAATATTTAATGTATTGTAAACGTTCGTCCAATCTGGATGATGGTTTAAAGCTTCACATTCAAAAGCAATTCTACTCATGGCACTAAAACAATCTTTAAAATTATCGAATTCAAATTCGGCATGAATTGCGTTATCGTAATAGTCCCAGTCTGGAAATCGCAAGAGACGTTTTTCTACATCTTCTTCTGAAAGTTTATTCATAATTATTGCGTTTTAAGTATTTTAAATTTAGTGATTTTAAATGTGAAATTCGATTAAATTTCCAAATCTGATAAAATCTCCAAGCTATAAAGCTGTAAATGCTTTGGCAATGGATTGGTTTTTGGCAATACTGCTAAATATCTATCTTCGTTTGTTGTATAGACTTGCTTAAAAACAGGTTTGAAATCTCCGAGTTTATTAATAATCTCTTTTATAAAATCATCATGATGTACCAAATCCTTGCTGCCTAAATGAAAAACTCCTGCCTTGTTTCTATTTATAATATAATGAATTTGTTGCGAGAGTCTTTTGTCGGTTGTAACATTCATTATTAAATTTGGAAACACTTCTATAGCAGTATTATCTATAAGGTGCTTTTTAATATCTTCAATTCTTGGCGACAAAATCCCAAATACCATTGGCAATCGTATAATTGCATATTTGCGTTTTGGTAAACGCAACAGCATATTTTCAATTTTAATTTTTAAACGTCCATAAATACTTTCACTTAGGGTTTTGTCATTTTCATAACTTGGATATTGGCTATAGGCATCAAATACATTAGCAGACGAAATGAATATAAGTTTACATTTGTGATTGGCTAAATATTCTACAATATGACTGTGAGCAATTATTTGTGCTGAAAAATCGCCCCGAAGTGACGAAATAATAATAGTAGGCTTTACAGCTTCAAGAATTTCAAAAACATCATCTTCTTCTACATTATATTGAAAAAAATGATGGTTATAACTAAAAGAAATTTCATTAGTGTTATACGTGCCAAATGTATCAAAATAGGAGCAGAGCTCTTTATAAATAGCGTTACCAATAAAACCACTGGCACCTAATATTAAAATTTTATGTTTACTGTTTATCTTCTTCATTTACATCACTTCTTGAACAGGTAAAATCTTTTATCCTTTATAAAATGGGAGTTTAATTACAGTTGCTGGAACAACATTTTTTCGTATCTGAATATTTATTTTATTATCTACACTTGCAAAAGCAGTTGGCACATAACCTAAGCCAATACCTTTACCTAGTGATGGTGACATGGTTCCTGAAGTAACCACTCCAATTTTATTTCCGCTATCATCAACAATATCGTATCCTTGACGTGGAATGCCACGTTCGTCTATTTCAAAGGCTATTAGTTTACGTTCTGGACCTTGACGCTTTTGGTCTTCCAGTGTTTCACAATTTGTAAAATCTTTAGTAAATTTTGTAATCCATCCCAATCCAGCTTCAATAGGTGAGGTTGAATCATCAATATCATTACCATATAAGCAATAACCCATTTCTAAACGCAAAGTATCACGAGCAGCCAGACCAATAGGTTTAATACCAAAATCTGCTCCTGCTTCTAATACTTTATCCCAAACTTGTTGTACTTCGGTATTCTTACAGTAAATTTCAAAACCTCCACTTCCTGTATAACCTGTTGCCGAAATAATTACATGTTCTATACCTGCAAAATCACCAACAATAAAGTTATAGAATTTTATTTTAGAAAGGTCATGACTAGAAAGGGATTGCATAGCTTCTATAGCTTTTGGACCTTGTATTGCAAGTAAAGAATAAGCGTCACTTAAATCTCTCATTTCTGCTCCAACATCATTTTTAGATTGTATCCAATTCCAATCCTTTTCAATATTGCTGGCATTAACAACCAACAAATAGGTTTCCTCTTTTACTTTATATACAATAAGATCATCTACTATGCCTCCATCATCATTAGGGAAACAACTGTATTGCGCTTTCCCAACAGTTAATTTAGAAGCATCATTGCTACATACTTTTTGTATTAAATCCAAAGCATTTTCACCTTCAATTAAAAACTCACCCATATGACTTACGTCAAATACACCAACAGTATTTCTAACGGTTTCATGTTCTATATTTACACCTTCGTATTGTACAGGCATATTGTAACCAGCAAAAGGAACCAGTTTTGCACCAAGCGCTTCATGAGTTGAAGTTAAAGCAGTATTTTTCATTTTAATGCATTGAAATTTATGACGCAAAACTACATAAATTTTATATCACTTCTTTTATAAAAGTTCTGTTAAAATTTAATTTTTCTTATGGTTTATTATGTAAATTCACACTTTTAAAATTACTTACTATGAAATCTATATTTTCTTTAATTTTTTGTTTATCATTTATTACCTTTTTACCTGCTCAAGAAGGATTAGCACAAGATTATCTTTCCAAAGAATTCCATAAAAATAGGAGAGAAGCGTTGAGAGCTAAAATGGCTGAAAATACTGTTGCAGTATTTTTTGCAAATCCTGTTCGTAGTCGTGCTAACGATGTAGACTATGTGTACCATCAGGATCCAAATTTTTATTATTTAACAGGTTATAAAGAACCTCATGCTGTTTTGGTTGTTTTTTCTGATATGCAGACCAATACTGAAGGTAATACCTATAACGAAATATTATATGTGCAAGAACGAAATGCACTTTGGGAAATGTGGACAGGACGTCGTCTCGGAGAAGAAGGTGCTAAGAAAGAATTAGGGTTTGAAACAGCTTTTAATGGGAAAGAATTTTTAAAATCTGGAATAAATTTTGCTGAATTCGATGAAGTTTTATTCAATGATTTTAAAGACGATTACAGAGACAGCAAACGTAATGAAGCAGATATGTATGATCTTATAACATCTTTTAAAACTCAAATTGGTTATTTTCTAGATGAAGCAACCACTGAAGCTAACGATAAGCTGAGAATTGAAATGAATCAGGAAGGTAAAATTTCAACCCAAAAGGCCAATATGAATACAAAATCGTTAAGGACATTTATGGCTGGTTTACGTGAAACAAAAACTCCAGAAGAAATGAAATTGTTAACTAAAGCTGTTCGTATTTCTGCTCAAGGACAACGAGAAATAATGAAAGCGATGCATAATAATATGTCTGAAACCGAGATACAAGGCATCCATGAATTTGTTTATAAAAAGTATGGTAGCGAATACGAAGGATATCCATCAATAGTTGGTGCAGGAAATAATGGTTGTGTGTTGCACTACGTTGAAAACAATAAGATGAAAATTGAAGGGGAATTAGTATTAATGGATTTAGGAGCAGAGTACCATGGTTATACAGCTGATGTTACCAGAACTATTCCAGCAAGTGGCAAATTCACTGCAGAGCAAAAGGCAATTTATGATATTGTTTATGAGGCACAGGAAGCAGGAATAGAGGCAGCTATTATTGGGAATAATGGAAGATCAACACATAATGCTGCCAAAAAAGTGATCAATGAAGGATTATTAAAATTAGGGATTATAGATTCTATAAGCCAAAGACATACTTATTTCCCTCATGGTACATCTCATCATATTGGTTTAGATGTACATGATGCAAATTTAAGAGGTGCTTATGGACCAAATATGGTTATAACTGTAGAACCAGGAATTTATATTCCTGATGACAGTCCTTGTGATAAAAAGTGGTGGGGAATCGCCGTACGTATTGAAGACGATATTTTAATTACCGAAAAAGGCCCGATAAATTTATCTGCTGAAGCACCACGACAGTCTGACGAGATTGAAGCCTTAATGAAACAGACAAGTATTTTTGGAGCTTATAAATTGCCTAAGTTGGATTAAATTTAGTTCAGGTATTATGGCTATCACTTTGCTTTGAAATAAAATATTTCAGGCATTCTACTTGCCAAACCCCAAGTTTTATATCAAAAGTTAGTTTTCACAAATATTTACTAGAAGCCTTGCTTTTTTAAATTTTTGCCAAATATCACTATCAAACCCTTTAGGAGAAAGCCTAAATACGATTGTAGATGTCTCTTTCTTTTCACAATAATAGTATTTAACACGAACATTTAAGAGCATGACTTTTTGTGTATGAAACGAATCGTAAACATGCACTTTTCCTATATAGTCTGTATCTTGATTGTTGTTTTCAGTTTTAACAAATGACACCTTTGTATCAGGTATTTGAAAATCTTTTTTTTATTAACAGCAGTCATTAATCCATTAAAATACAATTTCAGATTTGTTTCCAATTTCTCAACAGTCTGTTCTTGATTACCGTTTATGTGCCACGCAAAAATATAAGACCAAAATTCGGGACTATCTTTCTTTGCCCAACCTTCTGCAAACCGTAAATCTTCATAGCCTTCATAATTAATATCTGGTGCAAATCCGATAGGGAACTTAATAAATTCTTTTGTCCATGTACTGTCGGTTTTAAAAACTTCAAGAATTTGTTCTTCCTGCCCAAATATGGTTATAGAGTGGAGTAGGAGGCTAATAATTATGACTATGTTTTTCATCTATTTAATATTTTATTATAAACTTAATTTAATTTTAAAATCAATGGCATCAGAAATTGCATTGTCTTTTAGCTTGCTATTATATTTAATTTTTGTTTCGATAAAACTATATTGACAAAAGTAGAGAAATGTCAAAAAAATGTAAAAGAAGTGTGAACAATTGTAAAAAGTCATGAAATTGTATGTTATTTACAAAAGTTATGAGTAGAAGAAAGGTTTATTTATATAGTGGTTTAACAATCATTATTTTTTTTACTTGGATGCTTTCAGATTCAGGTAAAAATAATGAGGAGTTTTCAGAAATAGTAAAAATTTCTTTACGAGATGTTGGACATCAATTACTAATTTCGAATCAAGATTCTACATCTTTGATTTTGCCAGTTGTTGAATTAGAAGATACAAAGTATAAATTGTCGTTTCAAAATCAACTTTCTTTTGATCCAGATAGTTTGGTTTCGATTGTACAAAATAGCTTTTATAAAGCAAAACTTCCTAATTATTATCGTGTTGAAGTTATTCAATGTACAGATCAAGAAGTGGCCTATAGTTATGAAGTAAAGAATATGGAAGAAAATAATATCATTCCATGTAAAGGGCGTTATTTACCTGAGCACTGTTATACTATAGAAGTAAGATTTACTAAGGAAATGGCCTCTTTTGTGAGTAACGAACCTTTGCTATATGGTCTTGCTTTGGTTGTGATATTCATATTATTATTCTTTTTTTATAAAGGAAAATCGGCTGAAAAATCTGAAGACAAGAATGAAGAATATGCTAAAATTGGTAGTTTTCAATTTTATCCTGAGCAAAATAAACTAGTTAAACAAGCAATAGAAATCAACCTTTCAAAAAAAGAGTGTGAATTGTTAGCCATTTTTGTTGCCAATCCTAACCAAATTGTCAAAAGAGATGAATTGACAAAAAGGGTTTGGGAAGACAATGGTGTTTTTGTTGGGAGGAGTTTAGATACCTATATATCTAAACTTCGTAAAAAATTAAAGGATGATGATTCCATTAAATTAACAAACGTTCATGGCGTGGGCTATAAGTTAGAGTTAAATTATTGAGGATTTTTGTTTTAGTAAAAATGCTTTCAATTGTTTATAGTTATGAATCTTAACGGTTACCTTTTCCTTATCCATTACAGCAATAATTTGTGTTGGTAATTCTTGTTCTTGTTGAATGACATCTTCTACCACATTTAAAAATTTTGTTGGATGTGCTGTTTCTAAAAAGACACAATGTGTTTTTGGATGTTCTTTTAAATATTGTTTTGCTCCCAAATAACCAACTGTACCATGTGGATCTGTAATGTAATTGTAATTCTGGTAAATTTCTTGCATCGCAACTTTGGTGTCTTCATCTGTAAAGCTATACGAAGATAGGTTTTCTTTTAATGCTTCAAAATCATTTTTATAGATTTCCAGAATACGAATAAAGTTGCTTGGATTGCCTACATCCATTGCATTGCTTATGGTTTGTACGGATTGTTTTGGTTGATAAATTTGTGTTTGTAAAAATTCAGTAACTACATTATTTTCGTTATTAGATGCTATAAAATGTTTTATTGGTAAGCCCAATTGTTGTGCCATCATGCCAGCACAGATATTTCCGAAATTTCCACTTGGGATGGAAAACACAATATCTTTATATGTATTGTGTAATTGTTTGTAAGCAAAAAAGAAATAAAACATTTGTGGTAACCAACGTGCCACATTAATTGAGTTTGCAGAAGTGAGTTGCATTTGGTTGGTTAGTTCGCTATCTAAAAAAGCAGTCTTAACCATATCCTGACAATCATCAAACGTGCCATTTACTTCTAAAGCTGTGATGTTTTGTCCAAGTGTTGTGAGTTGCTTTTCTTGTATGTCACTTACTTTTCCGCTTGGATAGAGAATTACAACATTTACTCCTTTTACACCTAGAAAACCGTTTGCAACTGCACCTCCAGTATCTCCAGAAGTAGCAACAAGAACAGTTATTTCTTTAGCGCTGTCTTGCTTGAAATAACCCAAACATCTTGCCATAAATCGTGCACCGACATCTTTAAATGCCATAGTTGGACCATGAAATAATTCTAAAGTAGAGATATTATCATTTAATTTAACAACCGGAAAATCAAAAGATAAAGTTTCTTCTATAATTGTTTTTAAAATGGTTTCCGGAATATCTGGAGATACAAATTGTTTAATAGCTTCAAAAGCAATTTCTTGATACGATAAGCTGTTAATATTCTCAAAAAATGATTTAGCTAATGGCGTAATGTTTTCTGGAAAATAAAGTCCTTTGTCTGGTGCTAATCCTTTTATTACAGCATCTTTAAATGAGGTGTTTGGTGCTTTCTTGTTGAGGCTATAATATTGCATGTATCGTTAATTAATTTAGTATTTTTATTCCTTCAGTATTAACTTTTGATACATATGTTTCAAATCCAATATTAGTTTCAGAATATACATTTCGCATTTTAGATTCTACTTTTTTGGCAGTTTCTAAACCATTACTCAATGCAAACACCGAAGGCCCAGAACCTGAAATACCACAACCTAAAGCTCCAGCTTTAATTGAAGCTAATTTAACCTCTTTATAAAAAGGGATAAGCTTGCTTCGGTATGGTTCAACAACAGTATCTTGAAGTGACCCGCTTATGAGTTCATAATCATTTGTGTGTAATCCATGAATTAAACTCCCAACATTTGCCCATTGTTTTATGGCATCTTGCATAGGAATTTCTTTAGGCAGTATTGAACGTGATTCGATAGTTTTAATTTCAATTTGAGGATGAATTACTGTTGCGTATAAATCGTTTGGTATTGGAATTTCTAATACTTCTAAAGGTTGAAGGCTTTTAACTAATATAAATCCGCCAAAAATTCCAGGAGCTACATTATCGGCATGTTCACCTTGGCTTGCCAGTTTTTCTCCTTGCATTGCAAAGTAGGTGAGCTGTGTTTTGTTGAATGGTCTTCCTAATAATTCATTAATAGCATAAACGCTTCCAGAAGCACTTGCTGAACTGCTGCCAATACCACTTCCTGGTTTAATATGCTTGTAAATTTCTATTTCGAACCCGCAATTGGGTTTAGTATTTTCAAGCAATGCTAAAGCTGCTACACCTGCAACGTTTTTCTCAGTTTCAAGAGGTAGGTCATAACCTTCAATTTTTGTAATATGGATACCCTTTTTTTCTACTTTCCTTATAATCATTTCGTCACCAATGCTGTCTAAACAAAAGCCTAGAACATCGAAACCACAAGATACATTTGCAACAGTTGCTGGTGAGAATATTTTAATTTCGTTTTTCATTTTAATCGTTTCCTATTCTAATAATATCCGCAAATAATCCAGAGGCAGTAACATCTGCTCCAGCACCAGCACCTTTAATGATCATAGGTTGTTCAGGATAACGCTCAGTATAAAACATGACGATATTATCTTTTCCTTCTAAATTATAAAAAGGATGTCCATTAGGGATTTCTTGTAAGCCAACTTTTGCCTTACCATTACTGAATTCAGCAACATATTTTAGCTGACAGTTATTTTCTTTAGCTGAAGTGTACAATTTCTGAAAATGAGTTTCGTCTTTAATTAGTGTTGCATAAAAATCATCTACAGTATCACTTTCTAAATTAGATTGGGTTAAAAACGAAATATTTTCAATATCGTTCAAATTCATTTCTAAACCACTTTCGCGTACAAGGATCAAAATTTTCCGTGCAACGTCAATACCACTTAGGTCTATTCTTGGGTCAGGTTCAGTATAACCTTCTTCTTGAGCTTGTATAACCACATCGTGAAAGCTCATTTTTTCATTAAAATTATTAAATATAAAATTTAAACTTCCTGATAAGACAGCTTTAATTGAGGTAATTTTATCTCCAGAAGCAATTAAATTATTTAGTGTGTCAATTACTGGTAAACCTGCTCCTACGTTAGTTTCGAATAAAAAAGGTGCATTGTATTTAAGAGATAAATTTTTAAGTTGCTTATAATCTTTAAAATCGTTGGAGCAGGCTATTTTATTACAAGCTACAACTGCTATACTATGCTTAAGATATTGTGGATATAGATTTGCTAAATCGGTATTTGAAGTCACATCTACAAAAATACTATTACGTAAATTGAGTTTTTTTACCTTATTAAGAAATTCTTGTAATGATGCTTTTTCTCCTTGGTGTAATTGCTCTTTCCATGAATCTAACTTAATGCCTTCTTCGTTAAAAACCATAGTTCTTGAATTAGATAAGCCAACTACTCTTAAATTAATTTTGAGATTGTTTTTTAAGTATTCTCTTTGCTGTTTTATCTGCTCTACTAATTTTCCTCCCACATTTCCTACGCCAGTAATAAATACATTGAGTCTTTTTATATTATCTTCAAAAAAAACTTCGTGCAATGAGTTCAATGCTTTTTTAACATCTTTATCTGCTATTACAGCAGATATGTTTTTCTCTGAAGCGCCTTGTGCAATTGCTCTTACATTAATATTATTTTTTCCTAAAGTGCTAAACATTTTGCCACTAATACCTTGATGGTTTTTCATTCGATCTCCAACAAGAGCGATAATAGACAAGTCTTTTTCTACAATAATTGGATCTATTTTATGCAGCGATATTTCATTTTCAAAAGTAATATCGATAGAATCTTTTGCTTCTTCTGCATCTTTTATATCAATCCCAAAACAAATAGAATGCTCAGAAGAAGCTTGCGTAATAAGAATAACATTAATTTTTTCTTGCGCCAAAGTTTCGAATAAGCGCTTTGAAAAACCAGGAATTCCTACCATGCCATTACCTTGAAGTGTAAAAAGCGCTATATTGTTTATAGTGCTAATTCCTTTAACGGGTGTATTACCGTTTGTTTTAGTATTTCCATTAGTAATTCGTTTAGAAATAAGTGTTCCACTAGATTCTGGATCAAGTGTATTTTTAATAATGATTGGAATATTTAAATCTAAAACAGGTTGAACCGTTGGAGGATACAATACTTTAGCTCCAAAATGAGATAGTTCCATTGCTTCTTGATACGATAATGTTTTAATAGGAAATGCTTGTTTAACAACTTTTGGATTTGCTGTGTACATACCACTAACATCTGTCCAAATTTCAAGTTGTTCAACATTTAAAGCTGCAGCAATTACTGCTGCAGTAAAGTCTGAACCACCACGACCAAGTGTAGTTAATTCTCCTTTTTTTGATTTTGAAATAAATCCTGGAAGGATTGTAATTTTAGAATTATTGCATTTAAAATAATCTTGAATTTTAGAGTTTGTAATTGAATAATCTATATCAGCTTTTGTAAAATTTGAATTTGTAGTAATAAGTTCTTGAGCATTTTTTAATTCTGAATTTATAGTACTATTTTTTAAAACCTCAGAAATTATATAAGAGGATAACAACTCGCCAAAACTTAATAACTTATCTGTAGTTTGAGGAGGTATTTCATTTAATAAATATATGCCATCAAGTAGGCTCTTGAGTTCTTGTAACTTATTTCCAACTTGATTAATAACAGTTTCACTTTGATTTGGGATTAATTCATTTATAATATCAATATGAAATTGTTTTATCTCTTTAAAAGCATTTGAATAGCTTTCGTTTTTAGTTTTAGCTAATTCACCTACTGAAATGAGTTTGTCAGTAATTCCACCAACTGCAGAAACCACACAAATAATAGTATTATTTTCAGCATAACTTTCTAAAATACTGATGACTTTATTGATGTTTTGTGCTGAACCTACTGAAGTTCCTCCAAATTTTAAAACTTTCATTTTATATATTGCTATAATTTAATTGAGATTTATGAGATGTAATTTTTGTATAAATTACAAGGTTGCCTGTTTAGTATATAATTAATAACCCAAAAGGGTCATAATAGTTACAAATGTAAGAATAGAAGCAGTACCTTCTACAAAAATAAAAGAAGAAAAGCGGCGATTTATTTTATGAGTGTTATACATTTTTATACGCTTATACATGGTCAAATGTATTACTTTTACTCTAATAAAAAAATTATAGATATTTTTTTACACATAATTTTTTAATTGATGTTTTTTTTAGAATATTCTAATATTTAAGTGAAAATAGTATTATATCAATAATTGAATTTTTAAAATGAAAATACTTTCTAAAGAACAGATCTATCAAGCAGATAAAATAACTGTAGAAAGGCAAAATATTTCTTCAACCGAATTAATGGAACGTGCAGGGACACAAATTTTTAATTGGTTGCATAAACGTATGCAAGGTGCTCAAGTACCAATTCACATATTTTGTGGCATTGGAAACAATGGTGGAGATGGTTTGGTTTTATCGAGACATTTAATTACCCATGGTTATAATGTGAAAACTTATGTAGTTAATTGTAGTGATAAGCGTTCAAAAGATTTTTTAGTCAATTACGATAGAATTAAAAATGTCACAAAAGGTTGGCCAACGCTTTTAAATTGTAAAGAAGAATTTCCGGAAATAGATAAAGATGATATTATTGTGGATGCTGTTTTTGGTATCGGGTTAAATAGATCTGCTGATGACTGGGTAAAAGAGTTATTTCAGCATTTTAAAAAGTCAAAAGCATTTACGGTTTCAATTGATATCCCTTCAGGATTGTATACTGATAAAGTTCCTGAAGATGATGAAGGAGTTGTATGGTCGAATTTTACATTAAGTTTTGTATCTCCTAAATTAGTCTTCTTTTTACCTGAAACAGCAAAATTTGTGATACAATGGGATGTTTTGGATATTGGTATTGATTTGGAGTATTTAATTGAAATTGAAATTGAAATTGAAGCTGAAGCAGATCTGACAGGAAAATATGATGTTATTCAAATGTATAAACCACGAGATAGATTTTCTCATAAAGGACATTTTGGGCATAGTTTAATTGTTGGTGGTAGTTATGGTAAAATAGGCGCTGTTACTTTAGCAAGTAGGGCTGCATTAAGTGCAGGAGCAGGATTAATTACAACTTATGTCCCTAAATGTGGTTATACTACTTTACAGTCTTCCTTCCCAGAAGCGATGGTTATTACAGACATTAATGATGAATTTATTTCTAATATAGATTTTATAATTGAACCAACTGTAATAGGAATTGGAGTAGGACTTGGTACAAATGCAAAAACCATAAATGCTTTTGAGGCATTTTTAAAACAAAATAAGATTCCATTAGTTATAGATGCTGATGGATTAAATATTCTTTCTAAAAAGAAATCACTATTAAAATTCTTACCAAAGAATACTGTACTAACGCCACATCCTAAAGAATTGGAACGTTTGGTTGGTAAATGGAAAGACGATTTTGATAAGCTTTATAAAGTAAAAACGTTTTCAAAAAAGTATAATGTTATTATCGTGATAAAAGGAGCAAATAGCATAATCGTTTTTAAAGATAAATTATATGTCAATTCTACTGGAAATCCAGGATTAGCTACGGCTGGAAGCGGTGATGTGTTAACAGGCATTATTACAGGATTAATATCTCAAAACTACGCACCACTTGAAGCAACAATTTTTGGAGTGTATTTACATGGCACAGCAGCTGATATTGCTGTTGAAGACATAAGTTATGAATCGTTAATAGCAAGTCATATTATAGATTATTTGAGTGAAGCCTATATGGATTTATTTGATCCGAATTATGAAACTACAGTAGAAGAACATAAGGACACTCCTGAATGAGAAAGATCAATAAATATAAAAAGCCGCTGGATAGCGGCTTTCAATATGTTTTTCATTAGTGATTATTTAATTCCTAACTCTTCAAAAAGTTCAACTAATTTAGGATTAGAAGGTCTTGGCGCATCTGCACTTACAATATTTCCTTCAGGATCCACTAAAATGAATCTTGGAATCCCTTGTATAGCATAATCAGTTATAAATTTAGATTTCCAGTCATTATCAGCAAATAATTGTACACCACCCAAATCTTTATCATTTACCATTTTTGTCCAAGCTTCATGATCTTTAGCTCTATCAATAGATGTACTAACAAACTCTATATTTTTCCCATGGTAACTTTTCTCAACTTCTTTTAGATAAGGTATTTCACGTTTACAAGGACCACACCATGTTGCCCAAACATCTACGTATACATATTTACCTTTTAAATCTACAAGAGATGTTTCTCCTCCTTTATGGTTTTCATAATTTGTAAATACTGGAGATGGATTACCTTTCACCAAATCTTTTACTTTTTCATATGTCGCTTTTATTTTCTCTTTGGAGACTTCATCGGTAGAATTTTCAACAAAAAACTCATAAACACTCTTCATATTTGAATTTCCTGGGCTAACTAAAAAACCACCCAAATAACTTATTACTTCATTTTTTAAAGCAGTAATTTTAATATCCTTTATAGTACTTAATTGTTCAACCGATGCATTTTGATAATCATCACCAATGGTTTTGAATAAATCATCTATTACTTTACCAAAAGCCATTTGCTTATACGATGCTGACATTTTATACGCATTAGCGTCATCAAAAGTTATATTTTTAAAAGCTTCTGGGAAAAATCCTTCTGAAGCTTTAAAATCTTTCTTTTTTACATAATATGCATGACTTCGCTCATAGCTATTTAATAAAGCATAGCTATCATATTCAAGATTTTTAGTTTCTGTAGCAACAAAATCTTCGTTTGCATATTCTAAACTATTTAAAGCTTCAGAATTGCTATCTTTAATAGTATTAACTTTTTGTTTGAAAGCTTCTTCATCTAAACCAAAGAATTCATTACTGGTACCTCTAAGCGTTTCAATATTCAAATATTTAGTAGCTAAATAGTTGTTTTCTATTGCACCTTCGCCTGTATATTTGATAGTTTCATCAAACTCTTTGGTGTCAATTGCAAGATTTAAATTATTCCCATTTTTCAG
The DNA here is from genome assembly GCA_965250265.1 of Flavobacteriaceae bacterium. Taxonomy (GTDB): domain Bacteria; phylum Bacteroidota; class Bacteroidia; order Flavobacteriales; family Flavobacteriaceae; genus PRS1. The sequence goes on from CBDFNO010000012.1 coordinate 259,329, forward strand.
ATAAATTGTAGTACTCTCTCTGCCAATACTTAAATTATAAAAACCAGTTTCTGCAAGTTTTAAAGTATCAGAAAAAGTCCCGTCAGCATTAATAGTAATTTCTTGATTAAAATTTATTCCTTTTAATATAGCTTTATCAGAATTCCCATTTTCAACTTTACCTGAGAATAAAGCATAATCTCTTTTGGGTTCATTTTTGCATGCAATTATTGTGATTGAAATTGCAAATAACAATAATAGTTTCTTCATTTCCATAGCTGTTTTTAAGTTTTAAAAAATCAAAAATAAAATAATTGAAATTAATTACATTATAATTAACATTTATTTGGATATAATTTTATGAATGCTGAATTTTGAGACCATAATCTAATCTTTAATGGAAGCATATCATTATATATCGACAAAGCCACTTGATTTAATTAGCATTAGTGATTTAATAATAACCAACAGACAACTAAAATTATCTGAAGAAGCAATTTCTAAAATTGAAAAATGTAGAAGCTATTTAGATAAAAAAATAGAAAGTGACGAAACTCCCATTTATGGAATCAATACTGGGTTTGGATCCTTGTATAATGTTAAAATTTCATCAAAAAACCTCACAAAATTACAGGAGAATTTAATGATGTCTCACGCTTGTGGAACTGGAGAGTTAGTGCCACAAAAGATTGTAAAACTTATGTTATTGTTAAAAGTACAATCGTTGAGTTTTGGTCACAGTGGTGTGCAATTAAAAACTGTTAATCGTCTTATTGATTTTTACAATAACGACATTTTCCCAATAGTTTATACACAAGGGTCACTTGGTGCTTCAGGAGATTTAGCTCCTTTAGCACATTTGTCTTTACCACTTATAGGAAAGGGAAAAGTTTGGTTTGAGGGGAAAATTATTGAAGCAAGTAAAATTCTAGCTAAATTTAATTGGAAACCAATCACACTCAAATCAAAAGAGGGTTTGGCATTGTTGAACGGAACTCAGTTTATGAGTGCTTACGGAATTGACTTAATGTTAAAATCTTATAAATTATCTTACCTGGCCGATTTAATTGGAGCGATTTCATTAGATGCTTATGATGGTAGAATAGAACCTTTTGACGAGTTAGTACAATTAGTGAGACCGCATAATGGACAGATTAAAACTGCTGAACGCATTAGAGAATTTTTAATAGGAAGCCAGCTTATTACTCGAGAGAAAAAACACGTTCAAGACCCTTATTCATTTAGATGCATGCCACAAGTACATGGGGCAACCAAAGACACATTGGCGTTTGTTGAAAAAACATTTGTAACCGAAATAAATTCAGTTACAGATAACCCAAACATATTTATTGGAGAAGATAAAATTATTTCTGGAGGTAATTTTCATGGGCAACCGTTAGCACTAGCTCTAGATTACTTAAAAATTGCAATGGCCGAGCTTGGAAACATTTCAGAACGAAGAACTTTCCAGTTAGTGTCAGGATCTCGTGAATTACCAAATTTTCTTGTAGATAATCCAGGATTAAACTCTGGTTTAATGATTCCTCAATATACTGCTGCAAGTATAGTTAGTGCTAATAAACAATTGTCAACTCCAGCAAGTGTTGATTCTATTGTCTCTTCTAATGGACAAGAGGACCATGTAAGTATGGGGGCAAATGCAGCCACACAAGCCTTACAACTTGTAAATAATGTGGAGCGTATTTTAGCAATCGAATTATTTAACGCATCACAAGCATTAGAGTTAAGGACACCATTATTATCTTCAGAGTTTGTTCAATCCCTATTAAATATTTATCGGGAAGAAGTTCCTTTTGTTAATGAAGATAGAATATTACACAACGACATTAAAAATTCTATCGAATTTATTAGAAATCTTCAAATTGATATAAGCGAATTATACCAATAAAATTGCAGTTCATCGAAATGTTAAGATTTTTTTATGATTCTTAAAAGAAAAAGGTAACTTTGATATTAAGAAGTGAATTTTCTGCTTCTTGTTTAATAGCACTTTTTTTGATTGATGGTACATTTGATTAATAGCAATTAAATGCCTCTATTCTACTTTTAATTTAACACTCTTATGTTAGATCAAATTTGCTTGTTGCAAAGTTGACACTAGACCCTCATCTACGGTACTTCTTATTTATTGTTATGTTAACGCATTTATTAATTAATCTAAAATGTTATGTTAATGTACAAATTTACCCAACTAACAAAAACGAGTAACTTTTGCAGTTGCTGGTTGAACTTAAAAAAATTAGTAAAAAGTATAACAGGCTTTATGGTTGTTATGCTTTTTTTATTGTCTGTAAATAATTTGCAGGCACAAGAAGTACCTTGTATTGATGGTAATACTATTGATTGGGGTCTTCCTTCAGTAACTGGTCATCCAAGTTATTCTTATGTTGCTGATGACATTACGGGCAATCAGGATGATGCTTATCATACAAATGCCAAGGATATTCATGATTTTGGGCCAGGAGGCAACGAATGGACATTAACCTCGGTATTGAATAAAGGTAATATTATGAATGCTGCTGCACTCGTAGCAGTAGCACCTCCTGCAGATCCAGGGTCGGGCTGTGTGATTCCATTACCGGATGGCAGTGGTGATTTTGAATATACACCAGGAAATACATATCTTTTCTTTGCTGGTGATAGAAGAGAAAAAAATGGAACCGCCTTTATGGGGTTTTGGTTCTTAATAAATGGTACTGCTCCTGTAGGCATTGGTGGCGGTGAATTTGAACCTGAACATCATGATGATGATTTATTGGTACTCGCTAATTTTTCAAAAGGAGCAAAGTTTGCCGATATTTTAATATATAAGTGGGATGGTGGTGCACTTACAGATATTACTAATACTACAACAGGTCTTGCAGCTCAAAATAATCAAGAAGATGCTGTTGATGTTCCTACACCTTGGGAAGGAAATGTTAAACCTGGTCAAATAGATTATCAACAATACGAGTTTTATGAAGGCGTAATAGATTTAACAACTGTATTTGACCTTGTAGCAGATCCAACATTACTTTGTAATGCTGCTTGGATGTTAGAAACAAGATCTTCAGTTCAATTAACTGCTAAATTAAAAGATTATGCAGCAGGGAGCTTCAATTTATCACCAACTGTAGAAGTAAGTGATGATACAGTTTGTGTGGGAGATTCTGCTAGTTTAACTGCTACGGTTAAGCAAGGTGAAATGGTTATTGCAGACCCTGTTGCCGATGGATATACTTTTATCTGGTCTGGACCTGGAAATTTTTCTGGTCAAGGTACAGCAACAATTACTTTCGATCCGGCAGCGTTATCAGATGCTGGCACCTATAGTGTAGCTGTAATGAGCCCTAATAATTGTCCGCCTACTGATGATAATCCTGAAGGAACTTTAACAGTAAACGGATTATCTACAGTTTCCTGTCCAAATGAAGTTACAGTAAGTTCCTGTGATTATGCCAATCAGGGAGAAGTAGATTCAGCCTTTAGCACTTGGTTAGATGGTTTTACATATAATGCTCAAGTTGGGGCGATTGTAACATATAAAGTAAATGGAAATGATGTTAACGATCTTAATAATGTTACACCACCTGATGTTTGTGGAGGAAGTGTAAATGTAATGATAACGATTACTGATGACTGCGGACAAGACAGTTGTAATCAATCATTTAGTGTAACAGCAGGCGCACAAGTAGATGTAGCTGGTCCAGAAGATGATGAGACAGGAGCATGTAATTATGCAGATGATGCAGCTTTACAAGCAGCTTATACAGCATGGTTAGCAGAGTTCGTTACAAATGAAAATGGCTGTGGTGATGATGGTGCTTTCACAGGAGATGTACCAGCAGCAGACATGAGTATTTGTTTAAGTGGATCTATTTCATTGACATATAGTGCAGACGATGGATGTACAAATGATTCAGTAAGTGCAACTTTCGGTTGGACACAAGGCGCACAAGTAGATGTAGCTGGTCCAGAAGATGATGAGACAGGAGCATGTAATTATGCAGATGATGCAGCTTTACAAGCAGCTTATACAGCATGGTTAGCAGAGTTCGTTACAAATGAAAATGGCTGTGGCGATGATGGTGCTTTCACAGGAGATGTACCAGCAGCAGACATGAGTATTTGTTTAAGTGGATCTATTTCATTGACATATAGTGCAGACGATGGATGTACAAATGATTCAGTAAGTGCAACTTTCGGTTGGACACAAGGCGCACAAGTAGATGTAGCTGGTCCAGAAGATGATGAGACAGGAGCATGTAATTATGCAGATGATGCAGCTTTACAAGCAGCTTATACAGCATGGTTAGCAGAGTTCGTTACAAATGAAAATGGCTGTGGCGATGATGGTGCTTTCACAGGAGATGTACCAGCAGCAGACATGAGTATTTGTTTAAGTGGATCTATTTCATTGACATATAGTGCAGACGATGGATGTACAAATGATTCAGTAAGTGCAACTTTCGGTTGGACACAAGGCGCACAAGTAGATGTAGCTGGTCCAGAAGATGATGAGACAGGAGCATGTAATTATGCAGATGATGCAGCTTTACAAGCAGCTTATACAGCATGGTTAGCAGAGTTCGTTACAAATGAAAATGGCTGTGGTGATGATGGTGCTTTCACAGGAGATGTACCAGCAGCAGACATGAGTATTTGTTTAAGTGGATCTATTTCATTGACATATAGTGCAGACGATGGATGTACAAATGATTCAGTAAGTGCAACTTTCGGTTGGACACAAGGCGCACAAGTAGATGTAGCTGGTCCAGAAGATGATGAGACAGGAGCATGTAATTATGCAGATGATGCAGCTTTACAAGCAGCTTATACAGCATGGTTAGCAGAGTTCGTTACAAATGAAAATGGCTGTGGCGATGATGGTGCTTTCACAGGAGATGTACCAGCAGCAGACATGAGTATTTGTTTAAGTGGATCTATTTCATTGACATATAGTGCAGACGATGGATGTACAAATGATTCAGTAAGTGCAACTTTCGGTTGGACACAAGGCGCACAAGTAGATGTAGCTGGTCCAGAAGATGATGAGACAGGAGCATGTAATTATGCAGATGATGCAGCTTTACAAGCAGCTTATACAGCATGGTTAGCAGAGTTCGTTACAAATGAAAATGGCTGTGGCGATGATGGTGCTTTCACAGGAGATGTACCAGCAGCAGACATGAGTATTTGTTTAAGTGGATCTATTTCATTGACATATAGTGCAGACGATGGATGTACAAATGATTCAGTAAGTGCAACTTTCGGTTGGACACAAGGCGCACAAGTAGATGTAGCTGGTCCAGAAGATGATGAGACAGGAGCATGTAATTATGCAGATGATGCAGCTTTACAAGCAGCTTATACAGCATGGTTAGCAGAGTTCGTTACAAATGAAAATGGCTGTGGCGATGATGGTGCTTTCACAGGAGATGTACCAGCAGCAGACATGAGTATTTGTTTAAGTGGATCTATTTCATTGACATATAGTGCAGACGATGGATGTACAAATGATTCAGTAAGTGCAACTTTCGGTTGGACACAAGGCGCACAAGTAGATGTAGCTGGTCCAGAAGATGATGAGACAGGAGCATGTAATTATGCAGATGATGCAGCTTTACAAGCAGCTTATACAGCATGGTTAGCAGAGTTCGTTACAAATGAAAATGGCTGTGGTGATGATGGTGCTTTCACAGGAGATGTACCAGCAGCAGACATGAGTATTTGTTTAAGTGGATCTATTTCATTGACATATAGTGCAGACGATGGATGTACAAATGATTCAGTAAGTGCAACTTTCGGTTGGACACAAGGCGCACAAGTAGATGTAGCTGGTCCAGAAGATGATGAGACAGGAGCATGTAATTATGCAGATGATGCAGCTTTACAAGCAGCTTATACAGCATGGTTAGCAGAGTTCGTTACAAATGAAAATGGCTGTGGCGATGATGGTGCTTTCACAGGAGATGTACCAGCAGCAGACATGAGTATTTGTTTAAGTGGATCTATTTCATTGACATATAGTGCAGACGATGGATGTACAAATGATTCAGTAAGTGCAACTTTCGGTTGGACACAAGGCGCACAAGTAGATGTAGCTGGTCCAGAAGATGATGAGACAGGAGCATGTAATTATGCAGATGATGCAGCTTTACAAGCAGCTTATACAGCATGGTTAGCAGAGTTCGTTACAAATGAAAATGGCTGTGGCGATGATGGTGCTTTCACAGGAGATGTACCAGCAGCAGACATGAGTATTTGTTTAAGTGGATCTATTTCATTGACATATAGTGCAGACGATGGATGTACAAATGATTCAGTAAGTGCAACTTTCGGTTGGACACAAGGCGCACAAGTAGATGTAGCTGGTCCAGAAGATGATGAGACAGGAGCATGTAATTATGCAGATGATGCAGCTTTACAAGCAGCTTATACAGCATGGTTAGCAGAGTTCGTTACAAATGAAAATGGCTGTGGTGATGATGGTGCTTTCACAGGAGATGTACCAGCAGCAGACATGAGTATTTGTTTAAGTGGATCTATTTCATTGACATATAGTGCAGACGATGGATGTACAAATGATTCAGTAAGTGCAACTTTCGGTTGGACACAAGGCGCACAAGTAGATGTAGCTGGTCCAGAAGATGATGAGACAGGAGCATGTAATTATGCAGATGATGCAGCTTTACAAGCAGCTTATACAGCATGGTTAGCAGAGTTCGTTACAAATGAAAATGGCTGTGGCGATGATGGTGCTTTCACAGGAGATGTACCAGCAGCAGACATGAGTATTTGTTTAAGTGGATCTATTTCATTGACATATAGTGCAGACGATGGATGTACAAATGATTCAGTAAGTGCAACTTTCGGTTGGACACAAGGCGCACAAGTAGATGTAGCTGGTCCAGAAGATGATGAGACAGGAGCATGTAATTATGCAGATGATGCAGCTTTACAAGCAGCTTATACAGCATGGTTAGCAGAGTTCGTTACAAATGAAAATGGCTGTGGCGATGATGGTGCTTTCACAGGAGATGTACCAGCAGCAGACATGAGTATTTGTTTAAGTGGATCTATTTCATTGACATATAGTGCAGACGATGGATGTACAAATGATTCAGTAAGTGCAACTTTCGGTTGGACACAAGGCGCACAAGTAGATGTAGCTGGTCCAGAAGATGATGAGACAGGAGCATGTAATTATGCAGATGATGCAGCTTTACAAGCAGCTTATACAGCATGGTTAGCAGAGTTCGTTACAAATGAAAATGGCTGTGGCGATGATGGTGCTTTCACAGGAGATGTACCAGCAGCAGACATGAGTATTTGTTTAAGTGGATCTATTTCATTGACATATAGTGCAGACGATGGATGTACAAATGATTCAGTAAGTGCAACTTTCGGTTGGACACAAGGCGCACAAGTAGATGTAGCTGGTCCAGAAGATGATGAGACAGGAGCATGTAATTATGCAGATGATGCAGCTTTACAAGCAGCTTATACAGCATGGTTAGCAGAGTTCGTTACAAATGAAAATGGCTGTGGCGATGATGGTGCTTTCACAGGAGATGTACCAGCAGCAGACATGAGTATTTGTTTAAGTGGATCTATTTCATTGACATATAGTGCAGACGATGGATGTACAAATGATTCAGTAAGTGCAACTTTCGGTTGGACACAAGGCGCACAAGTAGATGTAGCTGGTCCAGAAGATGATGAGACAGGAGCATGTAATTATGCAGATGATGCAGCTTTACAAGCAGCTTATACAGCATGGTTAGCAGAGTTCGTTACAAATGAAAATGGCTGTGGCGATGATGGTGCTTTCACAGGAGATGTACCAGCAGCAGACATGAGTATTTGTTTAAGTGGATCTATTTCATTGACATATAGTGCAGACGATGGATGTACAAATGATTCAGTAAGTGCAACTTTCGGTTGGACACAAGGCGCACAAGTAGATGTAGCTGGTCCAGAAGATGATGAGACAGGAGCATGTAATTATGCAGATGATGCAGCTTTACAAGCAGCTTATACAGCATGGTTAGCAGAGTTCGTTACAAATGAAAATGGCTGTGGCGATGATGGTGCTTTCACAGGAGATGTACCAGCAGCAGACATGAGTATTTGTTTAAGTGGATCTATTTCATTGACATATAGTGCAGACGATGGATGTACAAATGATTCAGTAAGTGCAACTTTCGGTTGGACACAAGGCGCACAAGTAGATGTAGCTGGTCCAGAAGATGATGAGACAGGAGCATGTAATTATGCAGATGATGCAGCTTTACAAGCAGCTTATACAGCATGGTTAGCAGAGTTCGTTACAAATGAAAATGGCTGTGGCGATGATGGTGCTTTCACAGGAGATGTACCAGCAGCAGACATGAGTATTTGTTTAAGTGGATCTATTTCATTGACATATAGTGCAGACGATGGATGTACAAATGATTCAGTAAGTGCAACTTTCGGTTGGACACAAGGCGCACAAGTAGATGTAGCTGGTCCAGAAGATGATGAGACAGGAGCATGTAATTATGCAGATGATGCAGCTTTACAAGCAGCTTATACAGCATGGTTAGCAGAGTTCGTTACAAATGAAAATGGCTGTGGCGATGATGGTGCTTTCACAGGAGATGTACCAGCAGCAGACATGAGTATTTGTTTAAGTGGATCTATTTCATTGACATATAGTGCAGACGATGGATGTACAAATGATTCAGTAAGTGCAACTTTCGGTTGGACACAAGGCGCACAAGTAGATGTAGCTGGTCCAGAAGATGATGAGACAGGAGCATGTAATTATGCAGATGATGCAGCTTTACAAGCAGCTTATACAGCATGGTTAGCAGAGTTCGTTACAAATGAAAATGGCTGTGGCGATGATGGTGCTTTCACAGGAGATGTACCAGCAGCAGACATGAGTATTTGTTTAAGTGGATCTATTTCATTGACATATAGTGCAGACGATGGATGTACAAATGATTCAGTAAGTGCAACTTTCGGTTGGACACAAGGCGCACAAGTAGATGTAGCTGGTCCAGAAGATGATGAGACAGGAGCATGTAATTATGCAGATGATGCAGCTTTACAAGCAGCTTATACAGCATGGTTAGCAGAGTTCGTTACAAATGAAAATGGCTGTGGCGATGATGGTGCTTTCACAGGAGATGTACCAGCAGCAGACATGAGTATTTGTTTAAGTGGATCTATTTCATTGACATATAGTGCAGACGATGGATGTACAAATGATTCAGTAAGTGCAACTTTCGGTTGGACACAAGGCGCACAAGTAGATGTAGCTGGTCCAGAAGATGATGAGACAGGAGCATGTAATTATGCAGATGATGCAGCTTTACAAGCAGCTTATACAGCATGGTTAGCAGAGTTCGTTACAAATGAAAATGGCTGTGGTGATGATGGTGCTTTCACAGGAGATGTACCAGCAGCAGACATGAGTATTTGTTTAAGTGGATCTATTTCATTGACATATAGTGCAGACGATGGATGTACAAATGATTCAGTAAGTGCAACTTTCGGTTGGACACAAGGCGCACAAGTAGATGTAGCCGGACCAGAAGATGTATCAACAGAAGAATGTGCCTATGCAGATGATGCAGCTTTACAAGCAGCTTATACAGCATGGTTAGCAGAGTTCGTTACAAATGAAAATGGCTGTGGCGATGATGGTGCTTTCACAGAAACACCACCACCAGCAGCAAGTTTAAGTATTTGTTCCGATGTGAACATTAACTTAACATATGGTGCAGACGATGGTTGTACTTCTGATGAAGTAAGTGCAAGCTTTAGTGCAACAAGAGACAGTACACCTCCAACAATTTATGAGGTTCCAGAAGATTATGAGGTTTGTAATGGTACTGCACCAGAGTCAATCACTCTTAACTGGGATGATAATTGTGGTGAATCCGGACAAGTTACTGGAAATAAAACACTAACTGGAAGTGATACTTGTTCTAGAACATATACCTATACTTTTAGTCAATCTGACAGATGTAATAATAATACAACTGAAGAAGTTAATATTACAGAAACTTGGGATGAGTATCAAAACTGCGAAACTATGTTTGGTAGATATGCACCAAGTAATGAGTGCTTTATTCCAGACTTTAGACGTTGGGGTTGGACAAATGAAATTTCACCTCAAGATGAAGGAGCAGAGCCGTATATATTTAACTTATATGCAGGAGCAGCACATTGTGACTATGAGAACAGAGGTTCAGAAGTAGGAACAGCATCAGTTAGCTATTTAGACGGTGAGATTTATGTAACATATAACCTTACAGGCATTTATGTAATGAATCAAGCTCATATATATGTTGGTTGTGACCCTTATCCAATTGGAGGTAATGGAAGTATAACTGTAGCACCTGGACAATATAATTATAACCCAGGAACAGGATTAGATTATGTTCAGAATTTTACTGTTGGACCAATTTATGCCGATGGAGATGTTCATGTTATAGTACATGGTGTAGTTTGTGAAGCAACCTGTAGATGTTCTACTTCGCAAGGACCATTTGATTATGATCCAGAAACTAGTAGTGATGAACCAGAAGGTTGTGATGAACCAGAACCAGTTGTAGAAGCTAGATCTGTAGACTTTACAGCATATCCAGTACCATTTGATAATGAAGTTAATATTAAATACTCATTTGATTATGAAACTGATGTAACTGTTGAAGTATATGATATTAAAGGATCATTATTACGTACATCAATTAACAAAAACTATGTTAAAGGAACTCAAGATAAAACTACTTTAGATTTATCTAGAACCGCAAACCAATTGTTCTTTGTTAAATTGACGACTAGTAACGGAACCGTTGTTAAGAAAATTGTATCCTCTTCATTAAAGAGACAATAGTTTTCTAAATAATTATCATTAAAAGAAAAAGCAGCTATTTTAATTAATAGCTGCTTTTTCTAATTTACTTCAATACGATTTTTTCTTGTATGTTTTGATAAAATGAAAATTATATATCTGAAAGATTTTGGTTTTCTAGCTTAAAAGATAACAGCATCTTTCTAGTTCTATGCTTAAACTGCAAATACATCGTAAATGATATAACTATTTTGGACAGATAAATTTGTCATTCATCGAATATAATAAATTATTTAATTGTATTAAAAATAATTCACTATATTTATATCAATTAAGAAATTCCCTTTTTTTAATTATAGCATTTTATCGATTAATAGCAAAAATGCCTCAATCCTATTATAATTAACATCTTATGTAAAATCGTTTTTGGTAACTCAAATTTTGATGGTGTCCTAATATTTACATTATTTATTTACCTTCTTAAATTGTTATGTGATATTGTTTATTAATTAAACTTAAATGTTATGTACAATTTTACTCTTTTTGGGGGGAAAGTAAAACCCACCAAATCTTTTTTAAATTTAACGAATAGTTTTCAAAAATTATTAAAAAGTATAACAGGCTTTGCTGTTGTTATGCTTTTTTTATTATCTGCAAATACCTTGCAGGCACAAGAAGTACCTTGTATTGATGGTAATACTATTGATTGGGGACTTCCTTCAATTACTGGGCATCCCAACTATTCCTATGTTGAAGACCCTATTAGTGATGCTGATCATGATGGTAATATGGACGATGCATACCATACCGATGCCAAAGATATTCATGACTTTGGTGTTGGAGGGAATAACTGGACAATAACTTCAACATTACCTAAAGGTGATATAATGAATGCTTCAGCTCTTGTAGCGGTAGCTGGTCCTCAAGATCCTGGAGATGCCTGTGGTGCTTTAACTTATATAGAAAACCATACCTATTTATTCTTTGCCGGAGACAGAAGGCAATCGAATGGAACTGCCTTCATGGGCTTTTGGTTTTTAGTTGGTGGTTCTTCTCCAACAACAGTTATGGGTGATGATATCTTTATGCCAGCACACGATGACGATGATTTATTGGTTCTTGCCAATTTTTCAAAAGGAGCTAAGTTGGCCGATGTTTTAATATATAGATGGGATGGTGGTGCACTTACAGATATTACAGGTTCTGTAACTGGTGTAGCAGCGCAAAACAATGAAATGGGTACTATTGATGTACCTACACCTTGGGAAGGCAATGTTAAAACTGGCCAAACAGATTACGATCAATATGAGTTTTACGAAGGGGTTATAGATTTAACTACTGTATTTGACCTTGTAGCGGACCCATTTTTGCTTTGTAATGCATCTTGGATGTTAGAAACAAGATCTTCGGATCAATTAACCGCCAAATTAAAAGATTATGCCGCAGGTAGCTTTAATTTAGAACCAAACGTTGTAGTATCTGATGATACGGTTTGTACAGGTGGTTCTGCTACATTAACGGCCCAAGTTTTTTATCAAGGAGTAGAGCAAAACGCTGGCGATTTTAGCTATGTTTGGAAAGACCCAAGTGATAACCCAATAGGTATTGATTCTCATATACTTACCGTCGATCCGGCATTAGTAGCTGGAGCTTATACTGTTACTGTAACAGATAATGTAAATGGCTGTAATCCTTCTGAACCTGGAACGGGTAATATATTTCTATATCCAGTAACACCAGACGATACAGCTTCAGGAAATGTTTGTGAAGGTGATTTGTTTACTTATGAAGGCAATGATTATGCACCTGGTTCATATGATATTCCACGAGTAGATGGTAATGGATGTCCTTGGAAAACAGTATTAACTGTAACACAATATCCAACAACACCAGACGATACAGCTTCAGGAAATGTTTGTGAAGGTGATTTGTTTACTTATGAAGGCAATGATTATGCACCTGGTTCATATGATATTCCACGAGTAGATGGTAATGGATGTCCTTGGAAAACAGTATTAACTGTAACACAATATCCAACAACACCAGACGATACAGCTTCAGGAAATGTTTGTGAAGGTGATTTGTTTACTTATGAAGGCAATGATTATGCACCTGGTTCATATGATATTCCACGAGTAGATGGTAATGGATGTCCTTGGAAAACAGTATTAACTGTAACACAATATCCAACAACACCAGACGATACAGCTTCAGGAAATGTTTGTGAAGGTGATTTGTTTACTTATGAAGGCAATGATTATGCACCTGGTTCATATGATATTCCACGAGTAGATGGTAATGGATGTCCTTGGAAAACAGTATTAACTGTAACACAATATCCAACAACACCAGACGATACAGCTTCAGGAAATGTTTGTGAAGGTGATTTGTTTACTTATGAAGGCAATGATTATGCACCTGGTTCATATGATATTCCACGAGTAGATGGTAATGGATGTCCTTGGAAAACAGTATTAACTGTAACACAATATCCAACAACACCAGACGATACAGCTTCAGGAAATGTTTGTGAAGGTGATTTGTTTACTTATGAAGGCAATGATTATGCACCTGGTTCATATGATATTCCACGAGTAGATGGTAATGGATGTCCTTGGAAAACAGTATTAACTGTAACACAATATCCAACAACACCAGACGATACAGCTTCAGGAAATGTTTGTGAAGGTGATTTGTTTACTTATGAAGGCAATGATTATGCACCTGGTTCATATGATATTCCACGAGTAGATGGTAATGGATGTCCTTGGAAAACAGTATTAACTGTAACACAATATCCAACAACACCAGACGATACAGCTTCAGGAAATGTTTGTGAAGGTGATTTGTTTACTTATGAAGGCAATGATTATGCACCTGGTTCATATGATATTCCACGAGTAGATGGTAATGGATGTCCTTGGAAAACAGTATTAACTGTAACACAATATCCAACAACACCAGACGATACAGCTTCAGGAAATGTTTGTGAAGGTGATTTGTTTACTTATGAAGGCAATGATTATGCACCTGGTTCATATGATATTCCACGAGTAGATGGCAATGGATGTCCTTGGAAAACAGTATTAACTGTAACACAATATCCAACAACACCAGACGATACAGCTTCAGGAAATGTTTGTGAAGGTGATTTGTTTACTTATGAAGGCAATGATTATGCACCTGGTTCATATGATATTCCACGAGTAGATGGTAATGGATGTCCTTGGAAAACAGTATTAACTGTAACACAATATCCAACAACACCAGACGATACAGCTTCAGGAAATGTTTGTGAAGGTGATTTGTTTACTTATGAAGGCAATGATTATGCACCTGGTTCATATGATATTCCACGAGTAGATGGTAATGGATGTCCTTGGAAAACAGTATTAACTGTAACACAATATCCAACAACACCAGACGATACAGCTTCAGGCGAGGTTTGTGTAGGCGATTTGTTTACTTATGAAGGCAATGATTATGCACCTGGTTCATATGATATTCCACGAGTAGATGGTAATGGATGTCCTTGGAAAACAGTATTAACTGTAACAGAAAATCCATTACCAATATGTTCAGCTTCAAATAGCACAGAGCTTTGCGTTCCTTGCTTACAGCAAAATCCAGTTATAGACTTAATGGAAACAGGAGGAGAAGCTACAGCTTGGAGCTGGTCTAGCAATGGTAGTGCTATGATATCTAATGGTAATACAGCGAATGCAAGTGCAACTGGTGCTGTTGATGGTGAGATATTTACTGTAATGATAACAGATGCTAATGGTTGTACCTCTTCATGTACTACAACTGTTACAATTGTAGAATGTATAGAAGATTGTGGAACAGCCTTTGGTGTATTTACTACAGGTGGAGATGATCCAGAAGTTGAAGGTGCTAGTGAATGTTTCAGAGAAAGTGAACATGGATTTAGACGTTGGGGTTGGACCAATGAAATTACGGCAGGAGGAACATATATTCTAGATTTATATCAAGGTGCAGGAAAATGTGATCTTGATAAAGGGACGCTTGTCGGAACAGCTACTATAGACTATGTTTATGACGATTATGTTCAGGTGACTTATAACATGTTACCAGGTTATGGTGTTTCTGAAGCACATATATATGTAGGATGTGATCCATATCCGACCGGAAATAGCGGTAACTATACAGTAGCACCGGGACAATATACCTATAATTCTGGTGGCGATTTGGAGTTTGCATCAACAAATATGACACCTGAAATTGATGCTAGTGGTACTATTTATGTGATAGTTCATGCCGTTGCATGTGCATCGAATGTACCCGATAATGGTTGTGCTTTTATTCCAGTATCTCGATTTGAAGGCGATGTACTAGAAGGAAATACGACCTGTGATTGTAAAGCTGATTCAAGTGACTTTAGAAGCGTAGATTTTACAGCGTATCCAGTACCATTTGATAAAGAAGTTAATATTAAGTACTCGTTTGATTATGATACTGATGTAAGAATCGATGTATACGATATTAAAGGTACTTTAATTAAATCTGACATTAATAATAACTATGTTAGAGGTACTCAAGATAAATCAACAATAGATCTATCTCAAGCAGCTAACCAGTTATTCTTTGTAAAATTAACTACGAGTCAAGGAACAATGACTAAGAAAATTGTTTCATCATCTTTAAAACGTTGATTAATTAGCACTATTTTTAAAATGAAAAAGCAGCCATGAAAGTGGCTGCTTTTTCTATTTCAATAGTATTTTTAATCTTATTGTTTTAAAAACTTTATTGTTTTTATAGTATTATCAATTTTTACTCTAGCAATGTAAATGCCATCTTTTAATGAAGAAAGGTCTACAGTCTCATTGATTTGAGAAAGTTTTTTGTTTAAAACACCTTGTCCTAAAATATTGAATATTTCAATATTATTAAGTGGAGCATTCGACGACTTTATAGTTAATACATCACTATCAATATTATAATAATGTTTAAAGCTGCTTGTTTCAAAGTCATCAATTCCTAATAATGTAGTACTTATAGTTACATCGTCAATATTTATAATTAATTGTGATCCGGAAATATTTTGATGTCTAAATGCTATATAAACCATATTTCCAGCAAGGGAAGCAATATCTAAACTTCTGGTAACAAAGACTCCAGCAGCCCCAACATCATCTGCATATTCGCCTCTTTGGACGGGACTCGATTCAAAATCAGATATTTGATTACCAGTTGCAGCATATACGGTATAATACTCATGAGATAAAGAAGCCATTTCTCCTCTCACTTTCCATGTAAGTTCAATATCATCGTTAGTATTTAAGGAAGTCAGATCTATTGCATAAGAATAGATCCAATTATCTGGATTTAAGTCCCCATCGCTCGAATTCCGTGATCTGGAAGTTAGACATTTATGGCCTCCATAAAAACTACCATAATCTCTCCAATACCAGTCATAACCGTCTCCGTCTTGATCGACAAGATTCCAACAAACATCAACGACATTTGAGTCATCAAATGGTTCTAATATTGGTAGCGTATCGTTGCATTGCGCACTTATATTTAAAGTATAACTTAAAATATAAACAAAAAGTAATAATTTTTTCATAATCGAAATAGGTTAAGTTTCGGGGTAAACATATAAAAAAAAAATTAACAAACAAACATTTTGTCGAATATAATTGCATATAATCGATGAAATACCGTTTTTTTTTGTTTTTTTTGTAGGAAAAAACCTATTATTGTCAATAATAAATCCTAAAAATTTAATAAATCCTAAATAAAACATATAGTTAGAAGTTTTAATGGTTAATTTGGTTTTACCCATTTTAAAGTTGGCATAAAAACAATTATTAATGATTTTTCCAGAATTATCAAATTGATAGAGAAGCTTGAACAAAAAAACAGGTCAAACTATAAATTTGACCTGTTTAATAATATATATTTTCAAATTTATTATTTAACCACTATACGTTGAGCTTTTAAAACATTACCTTCTTCGTCAACTATTCGCAATAAATACAATCCACCAATAAGACCATTTAAATCAATTTGGGCCTTATTGTATGGTCCATTAATGTAGACATTTTTAACTTGTATACCTTTGATATTATAAAGCGTGATATTAGCTTTTGTTTCATTAAAAACATCGCTTTCTACATATAATGTGTGAGAAGCTGGGTTCGGAAACACTTTCATTTCTAAACTTTCAGTCAATTCCCCAATATTTTCATATGTTCGTGCTTGAGCATTGTTTACACAATAGGTTACAGTATTGAGATTAATACTCATGTTGAAGCTTGTATTTCCATCAAATGCATCTGATAGACTTACAGTTACGGATTGTACCTTGCCTTGAATATCTATTGAGGCAGAATTTACATTGTCACCACTAAAGGTACCATAAGTTTGAGAAACACCAGATTCATTTTTATAAAATACTTCAGCTAGCTCAATATATTTACTGCTAGCTTTACCTTTTGTTTTTTGACTAATACCACTTATAGTAAATGAGATATCCTGACTATTAGTCGGTAAATTCAACGTAGTAGAATTAGATCCACTACCAGTATGGGTTAATGGGTTAGAAGCAAAGTTACTTGTGGATTCGTCACAACTGCCAGTATTTTCACATCCATCAGGGATTCCATTTCCATTGTTATCAATGGTATCATCAAATCCAGGACATTGATCATCGGCATCACAAACACCATCATTATCGCTGTCAGAGCATTGTGTACTACTTGAACAATAAGTTACAGTGCTAAAGTTAATATTCATGTTAAAACTCGTATTTCCGTCAAATTCGTCTGATAGACTTACAGAAACAGATTGTACAGTTCCATTTATATATACGTTGACGGAATTTACATCGGCTCCGCTGAATGTTCCATAAGTTTTGTTAGTACCAACTCCGTCTTTGTAAGATACAACAACACGTTCAATATACTTGCTACTAGCTTTACCTTTTAGCTTTTGGCCAATACTGCTAATGGAAAAGGAGACATCTCTGCTATCAGAAGGGAAGTTAATTGAAGCACTATTAGAGCCACTTCCGGAATGGCTTAATGAATTCCCTGAAAAGTTATCGGTATAGTTTTGACAAGTCGTGGATTCACATCCGTCAGGAACACCATTTCCATCCGTGTCAATACCATCATCGAATCCCGGACACTCGTCCTCAACATCACAAACACCATCATTATCTGCATCAGCAAAAGTACCAGAACATCCACAATTGGAATCATAAATATCATTGGTAGTACATGGATCACCGTCATCACATGATGTTCCAATTAAGGCATCATTTAATTCCGGACATTGGTCCTCAGAATCACAAACGCCATCATTATCAGCATCAAAAATACATTCTTCAGAAGGTTCACCAGTTGCAATAGAAATATCGTCAATATTCAAAATTAATTGTGAACCAGATATGTTTTGATGTCTAAATGCTATATAAACCGTATTGCCGGCAAGAGAAGAAATATCCAAACTTCTGGTAACAAAGACTCCAGCAGCCCCAACTTCATCTGCATATTCGCCTCTTTGGACGGGACTTGATTCAAAATCAGAAATTTGATCACCTGTAGCGGCATATATGGTATAATATTCATGAGCTAAAGAAGCCATTTCACCCCTAACTTTCCATGAAAGTTCAATACCATCGTTGGTATTAAATGAAGTCAAATCTATTGCATAAGAATAGATCCAATTGTCAGGATATAAGTCACCAACGCTAGAATTACGTGATCTGGAAGTTAAACATTTATGGCCACCATAAAAAGTACCATAATCTCTCCAATACCAGTCATACCCATCACCGTCACCATCAAATAGATTCCAACATACATCTACGACATTTGAGTCATCAAAATTTTCAGAAATGGGTAAGGTGCTATCGCACTGAGCGTTTAAATTAAAAGTGTAGACAATAAGTGAAGCTAAAAGGAATAATTTTTTCATAATAAACTAGGTTAAGTTCGGGGTAAACATAGATAAAAAATACAGAATAACAGATTTATTTGCATATAATCGATGAACTGCTATGAAATAATATTTTTTATGTAAGATAAAACTGATAATGTAAATTAGTAATAGCTAATAATTAATCCCGAATTATTTTAATAAATACGCTGAAAAAGTCTTATAGGATGTTTTTAAAGCGTATTTTTTTCAATCCGAGCAAAACTAATTTAATTGTTGGTCTTTTAGGTGTTATAAAATTAAAGTTATTAAACTGGTTATTAAAGAGATAACGGCATGAATTGACGTAAGCTTATAATTATTTTATATGTAGGACATTTATTATAAATTTATTAACCGTTTTGTAATCTTTCATCTAGCGCAATTCACACAAAATCGTGTTTGTGGCATGAGCATAATTCTACCCATGGGGATATTGTTTTTACATTTGTTGCAAACACCAAAATCTTGTTCATTAATATTTAATAATGCAACTTTAAGATTATTAAGTTTCTGCTCAGCCTTTCTTAGCGCAGCTTCATTTACAGTTTTATTATTGATAGCATCCATTCTGGAGATTCTTCCAATAGCATTTTCGGGTGCAATAGGTTTTGTAAGATGTTTGTAGTTGGAAATTGATTGAAGCGTTTTTTCAATTTCTTCTTTTATATTTGTTTCAATTATTTTTAATTCTTTAAAATTCATAATAATAAAAAATCCCACATTCATTCAAAGAAGGCAGGATTTATTTAATTTAAATTAAAACTTTATGTTTTAGTTGGTTTTTCCTGATGTTTAATCTTAATTATAAGTTCACTTGCTTCCTTGTTTAAGTCCATTGTAATAGTATCTCCTTCAAGAACATGAGACTTAATTATCTCTTCGGCTAAGGCGTCTTCAACATACTTTTGAATGGCTCTTTTTAAAGGTCTCGCACCATATTGTTGATCAAACCCTTTTTCAGCAATAAAAGCTTTTGCCTTTTTACTTAGTTTTAGTGTGTAACCTAATTCTTTTATTCTATCTAAAAGTTTTTCTAATTCTATATCAATAATTTTATCGATATCACTTTTCTCAAGAACATTAAACACGACAACATCATCTATTCTGTTTAAAAATTCTGGTGCAAAAGATTTCTTCAATGCATTTTCAATCACACTCTTTGCATTGGAACTAGCTTGAGATTTTTTTGCAGAGGTTCCAAAACCAACACCTAAACCAAAATCTTTGAGCTGACGTGTGCCAATATTTGAGGTCATAATAATTATAGTATTGCTAAAATCTATCTTTCTACCTAGACTATCTGTAATAAAACCATCATCCAAAATTTGCAATAACATATTAAATACATCTGGATGTGCTTTTTCAATTTCGTCTAAAAGTACAACAGCATAAGGTTTGCGTCTAACCTTTTCTGTAAGTTGACCACCTTCTTCATATCCAACATATCCAGGTGGTGCTCCAATTAAACGAGAAATAGCAAATTTTTCCATGTATTCGCTCATATCAACTCTTACAAGAGAGTCTTCGCTATCAAACAACTCGCTTGCCAAGACTTTTGCCAATTGTGTTTTACCAACACCTGTTTGTCCTAAAAATATAAATGAGCCAATAGGCTTGTTAGGATCTTTAAGTCCAGCACGATTGCGCTGTATCGCACTCACAACTTTAGCTACTGCTTCATCTTGACCGATTACTTTACCTTTTATTAATTCAGGAAGTTGGGCCAATTTATTACTTTCAGTCTGAGCAACACGATTTACAGGAATTCCGGTCATCATTGACACTACGTCAGCCACATTTTCTTCGGTGACAATTTCGCGATGTTGTTTTGATTCTTCTTCCCATTTTATTTGAGCTTCAGAAAGACTTTTTTCTAATCGTTTTTCATCATCACGAAGTTTCGCAGCCTCTTCATATTTTTGCTTTTTAACAACTGTATTTTTAGTTTCTTTAACTGATTCGAGTTGATTCTCGAGTTCAACAATTTGCTCTGGCACATCAATATTTGTAATGTGTACACGCGATCCAGCTTCGTCTAAAGCATCAATGGCTTTATCAGGTAAATATCGCTCTGTCATGTATCGATTTGTCAACTTCACACAGGCAATAAGAGCTTCATCAGTGTATTCTACATTATGATGTTCTTCGTATTTATCTTTAATATTATTTAAAATTTCTATAGTTTCATTAACGCTTGTTGGCTCAACTATAATTTTTTGAAAACGACGCTCTAGAGCACCATCCTTTTCAATATATTGTCTGTATTCATCAAGGGTTGTAGCTCCAATACATTGAATTTCTCCACGAGCCAATGCTGGCTTAAGCATGTTTGAAGCATCTAAACTTCCAGTGGCACCACCAGCCCCAACTATGGTATGTATTTCGTCAATAAAAAGGATAATGTCATCGTTTTTTTCCAATTCATTCATTACAGCTTTCATGCGTTCTTCAAACTGGCCTCTGTATTTAGTCCCAGCAACTAAACTTGCTAAATCTAAAGTAACAACACGTTTGTTAAAAAGAATACGTGACACTTTGCGCTTAATAATTCTATTCGCAAGACCTTCGGCAATTGCACTTTTACCAACACCAGGCTCTCCTATTAATAATGGATTATTTTTCTTTCTTCTACTTAAAATTTGTGAGACTCGTTGTATTTCTTTTTCTCTACCAATTACAGGGTCGAGTTTACCTTCTTCTGCCATAGAAGTGAGGTCTCGTCCAAAATTATCTAAAACAGGAGTTTTAGATTTTTTTGCTCCTTTAGCCGTAGGTTGACTAAATAGATTTTCTTTAGAACTTTCTTCAGGAGAAGCTTCTTCATCAGAAAACGATTCAGCCTTTGTTGGTTCTATAAAATCATCGTCATTCGCAATCATAAATTTAAATTGTTCTTTTACGTTGTCGTAGTCTACTTTAAGTTTATTTAAAAGCTTAGTAGTTGGATCATTTTCATTTCGCAATACGCATAATAATAAATGTGCAGTATTTATTGATGTACTTTGAAATAGTTTTGCTTCTAAAAAGGTTGTTTTCAAAGCACGTTCTGCTTGCCTTGTTAGATGTAAGTTCTTTTTTTCGTTAGAAGAAATTGTAGTGCTAGGATTTGCAGGGCTTAAAATCTCTACTTTTCGTCTTAAATGATTTAGATCAATATCCAAAGCTCCTAAAATATCAATAGCCTTTCCATTACCATCACGTAAAAGTCCAAGCATTAAGTGTTCAGTGCCAATAAAATCATGACCTAAACGCAATGCTTCTTCTTTACTATAAGCAATTACATCTTTTACTCTTGGTGAAAAATTATCATCCATAAATTAATTCCTTTCTGCATTAAAAATAATAAAAACAACTAAATAAAGGCAAAAACTATACCTTAATTATTATTTAAGTTGCTAAATGACAAAAAAAACTTTAAAAAATCAAAATATTTAACATCATACTTATTAACGAAAAACATATAGAATATTGTTGATAAAAAGTCTTAAAAAACGGTTGATAAAATAGCTGCTAGACTAACAAAATTCTTATATTAGCTCGATTTGAAAACCTACTAGAAAACTAATTAAATCATATATGACAGAAGGAGAAAAACTCATTCCAATTAATATTGAAGATGAAATGAAATCGGCTTACATTGATTACTCAATGTCAGTCATTGTGTCACGTGCACTGCCAGATGTAAGAGATGGATTAAAACCTGTGCATAGACGTGTATTATTTGGGATGCATGAATTAGGTATTAGAGCTAATACAGCACATAAAAAGTCAGCAAGGATTGTTGGGGAAGTTTTAGGTAAGTATCACCCTCATGGTGATACTTCGGTTTATGATGCTATGGTTCGGATGGCCCAAGAATGGAGTTTACGATATATGCTTGTAGATGGTCAAGGTAACTTTGGTTCTATTGATGGGGACAGTCCAGCAGCAATGCGTTATACTGAAGCTCGTATGCGCAAAATATCTGAAGAGATGCTGGCAGATATTGATAAGGAAACAGTTGATCATAAACTTAATTTTGACGATACACTACGAGAGCCAACAGTGCTTCCAACACGTATTCCAGGACTTTTAGTTAATGGTGCTTCTGGTATTGCAGTTGGAATGGCAACTAATATGCCACCACATAATCTTTCTGAAGTTGTAAGTGGTATTATAGCATATATAGAAAATAATGATATTGATATTGATGAACTTATTACACATGTAAAAGCTCCAGATTTTCCAACCGGAGGAATTATTTATGGTTATGATGGTGTGCGTGAAGCTTTTAAAACTGGTCGAGGACGTATAGTTATGCGTGGTAAGGCAATTATTGAAGAAGTGCAAGGGCGGGAATGTATTATTGTTACTGAAATTCCTTTTCAAGTTAATAAGGCAGATATGATTAAAAAAACTGCCGATATAATTAATGATAAAAAATTAGAAGGAATTTCAACTATTCGAGATGAATCCGATAGAAATGGAATGCGTATTGTGTATGTATTAAAACGTGATGCCATCCCAAATATAGTTCTTAATAAACTCTATAAGTATACAGCATTACAATCTTCATTTAGTGTAAATAACATTGCTTTGGTGAAAGGGCGGCCACAAATGTTGAATCTTAAGGATATGATTCATCATTTTGTTGAACATCGTCATGAAGTTGTGGTTCTTAGAACAAAATACGAATTACGCAAAGCGGAAGAAAGAGCACATATTTTAGAAGGTTTAATCATTGCATCTGATAATATTGATGAAGTAATTAAATTAATTCGTGCTTCAGCAAATGCAGATGAGGCGAAACAGAAATTAATTGATAGGTTTAAATTAAGCGATATACAAGCCAAGGCAATAGTAGAGATGCGTCTACGTCAATTAACAGGATTAGAACAAGATAAACTTCGGGCTGAGTATGATGCATTATTGGTAACTATTGAAGATTTAAAAGACATTCTAGATAAGAAAGAGCGTCGCATGGATATCATAAAAGAAGAACTAGATCATGTTAAAGAAAAATATGGTGATGAGCGTCGTTCGGTGATTGAATATGCAGGTGGTGACTTGTCTATTGAAGATATGATTCCTAACGAAAAGGTAGTAATTACAATTTCTCATGCTGGTTATATTAAACGTACATCATTAACAGAATATAGAACTCAAAATAGAGGTGGCGTTGGACAAAAAGCATCTACCACAAGAAATGAAGATTTCTTAGAGCATTTATTTGTGGGAACAAACCACCAATACATGCTGTTCTTTACACAAAAAGGAAAATGTTTCTGGATGCGTGTTTATGAGATTCCAGAAGGAAGTAAAACTTCTAAAGGTAGAGCGATTCAAAACTTGATTAATATAGAGCAAGATGACAAGGTAAAAGCATTTATTTGTACTCAAGATCTTAAAGATGAAGACTATATTAATAGTCATTATGTAATTATGGCTACTAATAAAGGCCAAGTTAAAAAGACATCATTAGAGCAGTATTCCAGACCAAGAGTTAATGGGATTAATGCAATTACTATTAGAGAAGATGATGAGTTACTAGAAGCCAAGCTTACTACTGGAGAAAGTCAAGTTATGCTAGCGTTAAAATCGGGTAAGGCCATTAGATTTGAAGAGGCTAAAACTAGACCAATGGGTAGAAATGCTTCTGGAGTTAGAGGTATTAGGCTATCAAATGATAATGATGAGGTTATCGGAATGATTTCCGTAAATGATATGGAAAGTAATATATTAGTAGTTTCAGAAAATGGTTTTGGCAAGCGCTCTAAATTAGAAGATTATAGAATTACAAATAGAGGTGGAAAAGGAGTAAAAACCATTTCTATTACAGAAAAAACAGGTAACTTAGTGTCGATAAAAAATGTTACTGACGATGACGACCTTATGATTATTAATAGATCTGGAATTGCTATTAGAATGGCAGTTCAAGATTTGCGGGTTATGGGTAGAGCAACTCAAGGTGTGAAATTAATTAATTTAAAGAGTAACGATTCTATCGCAGCAGTTGCAAAAGTAATGCATGATGAGGATGATGTTGAACATGCAGAAGGTGCTGACACTGTTGTTAATGATAACGATGGCACAACTCTTGATAATAATGAAACGGAAAATAATAATTAATATTTAAACTTACTAAAATGAAAAAACAGTTTGTATTAGGTTTAGCTTTGATGGTTGGCTTGTTCTCTTTTGCTCAAAAGAAAGAACTAAAAGCAGCAGAAAAGGCTATTAAAAGCAGCAATTATGCTGATGCTAAGTCAGAAATAAAAAATGCAGAAGCACTTTTATCTGCAATGGACGACAAAACAAAGTCTAAGTTCTACTTTTTAAAAGGACAAGCCTTGTATGCCAATGGATTAGGAAATGATTCTGATATAACTG
The DNA here is from genome assembly GCA_965250265.1 of Flavobacteriaceae bacterium. Taxonomy (GTDB): domain Bacteria; phylum Bacteroidota; class Bacteroidia; order Flavobacteriales; family Flavobacteriaceae; genus PRS1. The sequence continues at coordinate 284,476 of CBDFNO010000012.1, forward strand.
AAGCTTTAAATAGCTTTAAAATGCTGACAGATATTGAAGAAGTATCTGGTAAAAGGATTTATACAACTCAAGCGAATGAAATAAAATTAAATATGAGTAATGCTTTTATTAAAAAAGCAAGTGATGCTTTTGAACAAAAAAACTACTCTGTATCATCAGTTAATTTTGAAAGAGCTTATAGAGTATCTACAAGCGATACATTATATTTGTTTAACTCGGCTTCGGTTGCTGTTTTAGGAAAACAGTACGATATGGCTTTAAAAACATATGATGAGCTAATGTCAATTGGATACACAGGAATTTCAGAAGAGTTTATGGCTACTGAAATTGAATCAGGTGAAGAGCAACCTTTTCCTAATCAAATGTTGAGAGATATTTCAATTACAGGAGGGACACACGAAAAGGCGAGAAATGTAAAATCTGAATCTAAAGCTGGTGAAATAGCTAAAAATGTAGCTCTTATATATGTTGAATTAGGAGAAAATGAAAAAGCAATTGACGCTATTGAAAAAGCAAAAATGATGAGCCCAAATGATTTTAACTTATTGGTTTCCGAAGCAAATATTAGATATAAAATTGGTGATAAAGATAAGTATAAAGAACTTGTTACTCAGGCACTAGAGATTAATCCAAATAATGTCGATTTGTTATTTAATTTAGGAGTAGTTGCAGCTGATGAAAATGATGTAGAATCTGCAAAAAAATATTATAACATGGCTATTGAAACAGATCCATCGTATACTAAAGCAAAAATGAATATGGCTGCATTAATTTTAGACCAGGAGCAAGGCATTATTGATGAAATGAATGGATTGGGGAGTTCAGCTGCAGATGATAAAAAATATGATGAGCTAAAGGAGAGTAGACAACAACTTTACAAAGATGCCATACCATATTTAGTTGCAATATTAGATGTAGAGCCTGATAACTTAAGTGCAGCTAAAACCTTAATGAATATTTATAGTGCTATTGATGACATGCCAAATTTTAATGCTATGAAGGCAAAAGTAGATGAATTAAGTAATAATTAATTTATTCTAAAATATTAAATTATATAAAAATGCCACTATGTAGTGGCATTTTTATATAATTTTTTTTATAACTCTAAGTTTGTGAGTATGAGATTTTTTATCTGTATTATAAATCCCAGTTTGATCTAGTCGATCTATTCTTACTTTACCGTGCACATGAATTATATAGTTGTCTTTCATGATAATTCCTACATGAACGATCTCGCCTTCGGCATTATCAAAAAATGCAAGATCACCAGGTTCACTCTCTTCAATAAAACTTAGAGCATCACCTTGAGTTGCTTGTTGCGATACTTCTCTTAATAGTTTAAAACCATTAAGTTTATAAACCATTTGAGTAAATCCAGCACAATCAATTCCAAAAGGAGTTTTTCCACCATTTAAAGAGGGTGTGTTTAAATATATAAAAGCTGTATTTATAAGATTTTTTTTTTCATTTATTCCATTTGTGGAATGCCCGTCAAAGGAATGGTTCAAGAGAGTTAATCCATTTAAAGATGATCCTATTGAGATTGTATATAATTGTTCATTTTCATCTTTAATAAATTCTACTAAATCAGTAGAATATATTTTGTCAACTTTTTGAATCGAATTGTATTCGTCTTCAGAAATTTCTTGATATTGTTTATTATCTATCCAACCTTCACAATCATCAAATGTCAAGCGAATTTTACTCCATATTTTTCTTTGTTCTAAAACTTTAAAGGATTCTCCATATAGTATTTGCGAAAGGAGTTCGCTATTATCAGAAGTTTCATTTCTTAATGGGACAATACTTAAATCGCAGATTCCGTATAACATTAATAATTGAGATTAGTTACGTTCTAAAATTATAGCAGAAGCACCACCACCACCGTTACAAATGGCAGCTGCTCCAATTTTAGCATTGTTTTGCTCCAAAACATTTATTAATGTCACAATTATTCTTGCTCCAGAGCAACCTAAAGGATGTCCTAAAGATACTGCACCACCATTTACATTTACATTGTTGTCGTTTAAACCAAGAATTTTCATATTAGCCAAACCTACAACCGAAAAAGCTTCGTTAAATTCAAAAAAATCGACATCATTTATTGAGATGCTGGCTTTAGCCAAAGCTTTGGGAAGTGCTTTTGCTGGAGCAGTTGTAAACCATTTAGGTTCTTGTGCAGCATCAGCATAACTTTTAATTGTTGCTAACGATTTAAAACCTAATTCATTAGCTTTATCTTTACTCATTAATACTAAAGCTGCAGCTCCGTCATTTATGGTCGAAGCATTAGCAGCAGTTACAGTGCCGTCTTTAGTAAAGGCAGCAAGCAATGCAGGAATTTTTTCTATTTTCACATTAGTGTATTCTTCATCTCTATTTACCAAAATAGGTTCTCCACGACGTTGAGGCACTTCTACAGTAACTACTTCATTATCAAAATTTCCTGCATTCCAGGCAGCAGAAGAGCGGTTGTAAGATTGTATGGCAAAAGCGTCTTGGTCTTCTCTAGAAAAATCATACTCTGTGGCACACAGATCAGCACAAACTCCCATTGCATTTTTATCATAAGCATCAACCAACCCATCTTTTTGCATACCATCAATAAAAGTAGCAGAACCAAATTTTGTAGCAGAACGGGCGTGATAATAATGTGGAATCAAGCTCATATTTTCCATACCACCTGCCACAATAATATCTGCGTCACCTAAAGCTATAGATTGAGCTGCTTGCATTACAGATTTCATTCCAGAAGCACATACTTTATTTATTGTAGTACAAGGAACCGAATCTGGTATTCCTGCATAAATTGCTGCCTGTCTAGCAGGAGCTTGACCAGTTCCAGCCTGAACAACATTTCCCATTAAAACCTCTTCAACCATTTCTGGTTTTAAATTTATTTCATCTAAAGCACCTTTTATGGCAACAGCACCTAGCCTTGGTGCTGGTATAGTTGATAATGAGCCTAGAAAACTACCAATTGGTGTTCTTACAGCAGAAACGATTACGACCTCTTTATTCATATATTGAAAGATAAAAATTGTGATGAGGCAAAATTAATTAAAAATTAGAAGAATATTGAATGATTATAGTAATATCGTTGACATGGTCACTTCTTTTTTTTTATTACTTTTGAAACAATCATTAAGATAATAAATGAAAGACTTCATCAATAAATTATATAAGAACCATTCCTTAATTTATAAGGTATTATTATTCATAGCTACAACTTTTCTAATTGTGTATTTATTTCCTAAAAGCGGAAAATTTAAATACGGTTTTGAAAAAGGAAAACCATGGCAATCAGAGAATTTGTATGCCCCTTTTGATTTTGCGATTAAGAAAACGAATGAAGAGCTACAAATAGAACAAAAGGCTATAAGCGATAATGCTTCTTTATATTTTGATTTAGATACCATAGTACTAAATACAATCAGATTAGATTATAGAAAGCAATTTAATGACGTGATATTCCCTGATACGTTAACAGATATGGATCTTGAAAATATTTATGATAAGGGTTTACAAATATTAAACAATTTATATGTTGCAGGTATTTTGGATAAAGAATATAATTATGCAGGAGATAAGCAAATTATAGTTTTAGAAGATAGAAAGCAGACAAAGGTTACCAATTATTCAAGTTTTGTTTCTCATAATGGTATTAGATCATTTCTTGAAAAGGAAATTGAAGCCCTTAATTTATCCAGCTATAAGCAACAATACTTATCCTTGTTTTTTGAAATTGTAAAACCTAACATATCATTAAACCAAAGCATTACAGATAATTCGTTACAAGAGGAGTTGGACAAAATTTCTTCAGTTAGGGGAAGAATCGATCGAGGAACTTTAATAATTTCAAAAGGAACAGTTGTAAGAGGTGACAATCTGAAAATCCTTAAATCTTTAGAATCTGAATACGAGTCTCAAGTCTGGAGCGAATCTAATTATAATTGGATAATTTCTGCTTATACGCTTTTAGTTGCATTAGCATTATTGATGCTATTATTATTCTTAAGAAAATATAGGGATGAAGTGTTTAAAAACAATACAAAGGTCACGTTTATATTTTTTAATATTCTCTTAATGGTATTCTTAACGACACTAGTTGTTAATTATAATTCTTCATACATATATATAGTACCAATCTGTATTTTACCTCTAGTTTTAAAAGCTTTCTTTGATGCTCGTTTAGGATTATTCACTCACGTTATAACCGTATTGTTATTAGGATTTGTAGTATCTAACAATTACGAATATATGTTCTTACAAATAATAGCAGGTATAGTTACCATTTTAACAGTTTCTGAACTTTATAAAAGAGCCAATTTATTTATTTCTGTTGGACAAATAACACTGATTTACATTGTTGCATATTTTGCTTTTTTTGTAATCCATGAAGGCAGTATAGATAATATGGAATGGGAAACCTTTGTTCTATTTATTCTTTGTGGTTTGGCAACTTTGTTTGTGCAACCACTAATTTATGCTTACGAAAAAATATTTGGATTAGTATCGGATGTTTCTTTATTGGAGCTTACTGACACCAATACAAAACTTTTAAAAGAATTATCTAATAAAGCCCCAGGAACATTTCATCATTCACTAAATGTTGCAAATCTGGCGGAAGCATCAGCAAATGAGATTGGAGCAAATTCAATGTTAGTGAGAGTAGGAGCATTATATCATGACATCGGAAAAATGAAAAATCCTACTTATTTTACCGAAAATCAGTCCACAATAATTAATCCACATGACGAGCTATCATCTAAGGAAAGTGCTACAACTATTATTAACCATGTTATAGATGGAATAGAAATGGCAAAAAAATATAACTTACCTGACCGTGTAGTGGATTTTATTAGAACACATCATGGTACAAGTTTGGTGTATTATTTTTATAATCAAGAAAAAAACCTTGAAAGTGGTGCTAAGGATGAAGATTTTAAATATCCCGGACCAAAACCGTTTAGCAAAGAAACAGCTATATTGATGATGTGCGACAGTGTAGAGGCTGCTTCAAAAAGCTTAAAAGAGCCGACATCTACAAAAATTGATGCTTTTGTAGAAAATATAATAAACAAACAAATAGAGAGTGATCAATTTTTGAACGCTAATATTACGTTTAAGGAAATACAATCGATAAAGAAGGTTTTAAAACATAAGTTGGCCAATATCTATCACTTACGTATTGAATATCCTGAATAGAAGAATTCCTTTAAAAAAGTAAAAAAATAGTTTGCGTTCTTTAAGATGAAAAGTTACATTTGCATCCGCTTTGAAATATTAATACGACGTTCATAAATTATAATAGGAGAGGTGCCTGAGTGGCCGAAAGGACTTGTTTGCTAAACAAGCGTACCCTAACCGGGTACCCGGGGTTCGAATCCCCGTCTCTCCGCATTATTTTGATAACCTATTCGGGGTGTAGCGTAGCCCGGTTATCGCGCCGCGTTTGGGACGCGGAGGTCGCAGGTTCGAATCCTGCCACCCCGACAAAATAAAGCAAGAAGATTTTGTAGAAAATTTATTTTCTTAAAAAATTGTTTTAACTTTTTGTAAAAAGCATAGCTTTTTGCACCAATACTTTGAAGGATCATCGAGCGTAGCGAGGTAATCCTAATTTCAGGATTTATTAAATCCTTGAATGGTGGCATAGCTCAGCTGGATAGAGCACCTGCCTTCTAAGCAGGCGGTCCTAGGTTCGAATCCTAGTGCCATCACAAATAAATTAATAAATATTGAAAACGAAGCAAGCACAAAAAATGGCTTGCTTTTGTTTTTTAGTACATTGCGTTTTTTTGTTTATCAAAATAAATTTAAATTTATTTCGAAGTTGGCAATTAAATACTTATTTTAGTAAAACTATTTTAGTACTTCTCCCAAGTATTCTAATTAGCTTTTTTGAGAACCAATCAATTCAACTTCTGGAAAGAGTTTGGATAAATTTATCTTTGGATAGAATTTTTCAATTTTTTCCGATTTTAACTTTGTTATTGTATTCTCATCAATACCAGTAGACGAATCTATGTCTTGAATTTTTAGATTTTCAGACTTCATTCAGATAGCAATTTTTTGAACAGTTATGGTATACTTTACTATGATGCTTTATACAAGTATTTAAAGCCAATAGTAAAAGTATAGACATTAAAATTAATAACTATAACAGGCAATGGTATGCAATATTACTAAGCCATAAAATGCCAACTCAAAATGGATACATTAATTAACAGTAAAATCAAATCAATTATTGGATTTTGTACGGTCTCAATTTTTGTGATTATTCAAGCTTGTAATAGCACAACAAATGAAAATAAATCTAGTCAAGAAGTGGTACCCGAAGCTGTTTTAAATTCAGACTGTCCAAAGCCTCTATCCTGGCTTACCAAAGATCCAATTCCAGAGCCTAATTATTTAACTTTTCCTTGTGGATATACCGTAGACGATAAAGGTGCGGTTACCAATAGGGCATTCCATGAAATATCATGGCAGTATTTCCTTTGGTTAACAGAGGAAATAGAAGTGAATAATCAAAAAATGCTTCGATTTGAATCGATGTTTAATGATGCATCTATTAGTTTAGAAGCAAATGATCCTAATGGGCGTAGCCACATTTTAGGAGGAATCCAGCAAGCAGGTTCTAATAGCGTTTTAGTTGATGAAAATGGACGAGCAGTGTATACATCAATGATGATTGATGATATATATTACAAATTTGTTCGTGATAACCAGTTATACAACCCAGAAGTTTTAAAAGCTTTCGATCCGGAAACTAATTTTGCTAATGGTTCAATGTCTATGAAAGCTGCTTGGAAAATTATTCCGGAAGGACAATCGGCACCCAAAGGAGCATACACCAGAAAATCCACTTTATATAAGGTTGTGAAAATTGACGGAAACCTAACAACTTCCGATAATTACAAAGACAAAGCAAAAAGAGAGACCATAGAAGAAACCGTTGTTTTGGTTGGGTTCCATATTGCTGTTGTTGTTGATAAACACCCAGAATTTATTTGGGCAACATTTGAGTATAACGATAATGCTCCAAGCTATATATTAAAGAATGAAACTATTGGAACTGGTGTTCCAAGTGATGAAAATAAAACCTTCTATGCAAAGGGAACTGAACTAGGGAATTGTAACGTAAGCAATCTAAAGGCTCTCGAGGTTGATCCAGTTACTCAAATTATTACAGGGGCCTATGGTGTTGATGCCACAACTCAAGTTTACAGAAGATACGAGTATGGCGCTGGTAGTTCAACAAATCAAGACAATATCGAGGAGTTAAACGATCAGGTTCATAACGCACTTGATCCAAATTCAATGTGGCAAAACTATGGAGAAGTTGGTGCAGTTTGGTTTAATTTAGATAATGGGCATTTAGTTCCTAATTGGTCTCTTACTGTTGATCCTAAACTTCAAACTGGATCGTTAACACTTTCTAATTCAGTAATTGAAACTTTTACTCAAGATCTAAATCAGCAGCCCAGTTGTTTCTCTTGTCATAATACTATGAAACAATCGATTGACGGTGCTATAATTGACGGCAAAAATGTACTTACAAGTCATATTCTTCTTAAGAATTACATCAACGCGATTATACTAGGGGAAACAGTTATCACTGTTGATAGAACAGAATAAAAGAAATTAATTAAAACAAAAAAATTATAAAAATGGCAGTAAATAAAATATTTAGAATCCACCCAGCAATTGGTATTGCCAGAGTTGGAAATAGCGAAGAATTCTATCTGGGTCCTGAAACAATGGCAGGCATGGAAGGTGAATCAGATACTGATCCTATGGGAGGGTTACCAATTATACCAGGGAAAGAAACTCAGACCATTACAAGTGATTATATACGAGACGCTGATGGTCAACTAAAAAGACAAGCGGCTCGATTTAAAATTTACAATTACAGTGATAGCGATATCTCAAAATATCCAACTAGTGCTGGAACTGAAATTAAAGTTGGAAGCGTAATTGACATGGGAGCCGGAGTATCTAAAACTGTTACTTCAATTATTTGGCAAGTTCACCTGGCAAACAAAAAGGCAAATAGCTGGATAGAACCTAAACAAGGGTTCAACGCTTACAATAACAAAGGGCAAACACCAGACATTAGAAACGAAGATTTTCCAGGCTCTGCAAAAATGAAGAAGGGCAGTATAAAAAATACCTGCACAAACTCACAAGAGATTTTAGGCGAATCTCTACGCCGCGAAAAGCTTGTTATTGACGCAGGGCCACATGTTGTTCAAAAGGGAGGACTAGAATCTGTAGCTTTTACTGCGGCCGATAAAAACCAATACATTGCATCTGGAGTTGCTGAGCCTGTAATTACTGAAGTAGAATATCCGACTCAATTCCCTGATTATTCTGGCACTTCCGCGCCTGATACTGAAAGAATAGAATCTTTGGGTGAAATGCACACTGATGAAGACGGACGATTAATTGTTCTCGGTGGATATGGTAAAGCTTCTGGTTTTAAAGGTGCAGGGGTTTATGATAACGCTGTTCCATTAAAGAATCCAGTTAATAATGATGGTTGGTTTGATGACACTGCAGATGGACCTGTTACGGCCGTAATTATTCTTGATGATGGCGCAGAAACTTTGGAAGTTCAAGGTAGTTCATGGGTTGTTACTTCTGATCCATCTTACGCTCCACAAGTTCCAAACGTAGTTTCACTTTGGGAAGATCAATATAACACTTGGGTTGAGAACTTTGGCTTGGAGCCTTCAATGTACGATCCTAAAAATACGACACCAATTACTGAAAAAGGTAATCCATTTTATCTGGGGTTAGGATACAATCCATCTTATCAGCCTGATTATTACAATCAAATTAGACCAATTCTGAATGCAGCGCATCTGCAAATGTGGGCTACAAACTTGGTATCAGCCGGACAAGGAAAACATAATACTGTTGCGCAGCAAGGAATGATCCCAGAATGGACAGAAATCATGAATTTCCTTCGAAATCCTAATATATCAAACAACGAAAACGCGCAAAACGGAAAAAGAATGCCACTTTCATTGGGGGATTCAGTTCCAGATAATCCAAATGATCTCAGCAACCCAAATAGTCAGGTTCAAGATTTCTTAGCTTTTTCAAGAACACAATATTTCTTGATGTACCAGTGGTTAATTACGAAAAACGCGAAGGAAGGATCAATCTTGGGAGCTGGTGAAAAATTAGATAGAAATATTCTTGCAAACTGTCTAGGAGGAAGGTTCAGCCCTGGGATAGAAATGACATTCATCATTAGAGACGTTGATTTATATAAAAATTGGAAAAAAGGAGATAGCTATACCGCAGCTGGGCCGTTTAGAATAAACATGGCTCCAATGGATTACAGTAATTTGCAGACTCCTGCATTGGAGGTCGGATATACACCTACGAACCCAACTGCTGTTGAGCCTGGTGATATTTGTAAATTCATGTCGATTCCATGGCACACAGATTACAATTCATGTGCAACACATACAACTGGAAATGATCAAAGCAATATGACTTATTGGTCATGGCCTGCTCAACGTCCTGTTGCGGTCTATACCTATGACGATGTTGTATGCGAAGAAAAATTAGAGTTGCAGAGATACTCAGTTAGGGGTGGTGGAACTAATGCTTATTGGACTCCTGATGGGATCAAACCATTTGATACAGCCGAGGCTTCTTCTAGGATTGGCCGATATCAGCAATACATCGATTTTGTAGAAAATTGGCACAAAGTAGGTGTTGTAATGCAGGGGACAAACATTGTTCAAACTGAAGCAGAAAAAACAATTGTATCACCTGACAGCATTAAGGATTACTTCCTTGAAGTTGAAAGTAAATTCGAGGTAGAAAAAGAGGGTAAAATCTATCCTGTTGATGACAGTAATGCTGTTGTACCTGGACCAATTCCTGAAAATCATGCCGTAGCCCCACCGACAGCAGCTTGTCCGCACATGGCTAAAGCAATGAGTAAAGAATAATTTCTAGTATGAAATCTTATACTGTGGTCATAATTGGTGGCGGTCCGGCCGGAAGTTCTTGTGCTATAGCCCTTTCAAGATTGGGGTTAAAAGATATCCTTATAATAGAATCGGGAGATTATTCAATTTTTAGAATTGGTGAGAGTATTCCCCCTGATTCAAACCGTATATTCAAGCAATTGGGAATTTATGAAGCTTTTACTGCGGAAGGTCACGAACCCTGTTATGGAAATTGCTCTTATTGGGGAGATAGCAGAAGAGGCTATAATGATACTATTTTGAGCCCTTATGGTCATGGATGGCATTTGGATAGAAACAGATTTAATTTTTTTCTTTCTAAACAAGCCCAAAAAAAAGGAGTAAAAGTGTTGCGCAATTATTCATTTCAATATTCGGAGACGTTGGATAATGGTGGATTTAAATTGATGTGTACGAATGAAAATCAGACGGCTGTTTCTTTAAATTCCGATTTTGTTGTTGATGCCACAGGTAGTCGCAGTTTATTTGCATTGCAACAAGGTAGCTTTAAATTAGAAACAGAATCAATAATTTGCCTTGCATTACGGTTTTCAACAGCAGATAAAAGGGCACATATTTCTAAATTAACTCATATAGAAACTGCTGAATATGGGTGGTGGTATGCTGCCAGAATATCTGATGATACTTTATTGGTAGGGCTGTATACAGATAAACACACATTAAAACAAAAGGAAATTCAAAAGATAGACATATGGCTGAATCTGTTAAAAGAAACTCCTAACACAAGTAAATTGATTGCACATACAAAAATAATAGACGACAAATTGAAAGGATTTCTGGCGCCATCTTTTTGCCTTGATAAAATTTCGGGAGATAATTGGTTAGCAATTGGAGATGCAGCATCGGCATACGATCCTATTACTTCCAGAGGTATAGTAAAATCAATGACAAATGCTTTATATAGTGCTGAGGCTATTAACAACCATTTTAATGGTGTAGAAGGAGCTATAACAGAATTTGAGGAAGATGTAAAAACCGACTATAACTATTATTTGGAGATACGCCATCATTATTATAGTCAGGAAATGCGTTGGCCTAATTCATCGTTCTGGAATAAATACCAGGAAATGCCGGTAATTCAATGAGGTTTCAGATGATGTAATTATTATTTAAAGTTTTTTATTAATCGTAAAATAGCATATTATGAAAACAAGTCAAGCAGGATTGGACCTAATCAAAACTTATGAAGGACTAGAATTAAAGCCTTATATATGCCCTGCAGGAGTTCCTACTATAGGATATGGAGCGACCTATTATCCATCAGGAGAAAAAGTTACAATGACAGACCCTTCAATTAGCAAAGAATTTGCCGAAAACATATTGAAAGAAATGGTTGTAAAATACGAACAAGGAGTTGAACGCTATGTACAACTAGAAATTAATCAAAATCAATTTGATGCCCTTGTTTCGTTTGCATATAATTTAGGACTAGGAGCTTTAAAAAGCAGTACGTTGCTAAAAAAGGTCAATGCCAACCCTAACGACCATGATATTGAAAATCAATTTAATAGATGGGTAAAAGCAGGAGGGAGAAAGTTAGCGGGATTAATTAAAAGGCGACAAGAAGAAGCTTCGCTATATTTTTCATAAATAAATAATTCGTACATTTAGAAATCATCTGCTGTGAAATCCCTTTTTGTAAATTGGATATTTTACTTAGACAATGTTCCCTTTTCTAGTAATTTATCATTCTGTTACCCCAAATATTATTGAATTTGAACCGATTTTGTTATAGCAATTAGTAGTGACAATTAAATTATTAATTATGGATAATCAACTCAAATTTGATGAAGATGTTTTTAAACAATATTTACTATACTTTCTTTTATCTCAAAAATCTATAGAGCATTTAAAGTACAATCCGGAATTGCAAACACTGTTAGAAAAAATGGCGTCTAAAGAGGATTCTAATAAAACTGTAACTGACGAGTTTGATGACCTTTCAAATAAAAATGAGACTTACAATGTAATATCAGATTTAATACCAATACCTGAAGGTATATTACCAGATGCGTATGATGCGATCGGTACGGCTTTAGGCGTTGGGGCTGAAGAGATTAAAAAAGCTGTAGTTTATCTATTAAATTTACCTACAGAGGCATTTAAGAAAGCAGATGGTGTGTTTAAAAGTCTGCAACCTGCTAGCTTGTTTGAGACTGCACTTGGTGGCGCAGAAGATTTAATAGTTAATTCATTAAAACCGGTTGGAGACCAGTTGGTCGAAAAGTTACAAAATTCAAAAGAATTCCAAGATTTCATTCGTCTTGTTAACGGGTTAAAAAATACTTTGATAGAGGATTTGGAGGATCGACTAGATTATGCAGGAAATATCATGTGCTTTATATTACAACCAAATTGTAAAAAGGTCACCGATTCATTTCCTCGTCAAATAACGGATGAAATTAAAACGCTTATTGATGCTTTTGCTGACCCAATTGATACCAGTAAAGTGGGAGTAGCTATTAAAAACCTTATAGACATATTAAATCCATTTAATATTATTTCAAAAATGTTTAAATTGATGACAAATATTCTATCTATGAGTCCTAAGGAGCTCAAAGAGCTTGATTTGATAGGTAAATTGGAAGGTGTATATTTTGGAAGGCTTGACGACTTTTTAAATCATAAATACGAGGAAAAGAAAGAAGGTGAAAAAAAAGAAGCTTATAAGCTTCGCATTGAAAAAGAAAGGGAGTTTCGTATAGAAATTTTAGGAGCAATAGACCATTTAATTCATAGCTTAATACAATTAGTTGGTGATCACAAATCTGGTGAAGGATCAAAAAATGGTCAAAAAAGCGCCACTGGCTCTGCTGGCCCCCAGCTTTCATATTTACAGCTTGCAAATATTCTCGATGGAATGTTAAAAACTGTTATGGGAAGTGTATTTACCATTCCTGGTTTACCATCTTTAAATATGCCTAAAAATGAAATACATAGAAATCCTGAAAATGAACCTTTACCTATCGCAGTTAGATCGAGCCAATCAATTAGCCAGGCAATTGCGGTACCTATTCGTGGATATTTTGGAGTCGTTTTGCGAGGTGCTTGGGAGTTCAATAGTCATAATGAGGGATTAACAGAGACTGTTGCTTCCTTTATTTCTTCTCTAATAGGTTCTTTTATTGAGGCGATTATATATTCATTATTATCAATAGTTGAGATCAAGGAGTCTTATTCTGAAAATGAAGTAAAAGGAGAGTTATATTCATGGCCAACCAAAGCACTTTGGGGATTAGAGGATGAAGAATGTGTTTATCAAAAAGTAGTTATTAATAATTCATTAATAAAAGGTTTGTCTTTGGGTAATGATGATATTGAAGAGTTCATCAATAAACTCGAAATAATGTTAATAGGATTACTTAAATCAGCATCTGAAGAGGTTATAAAAAAAGCACAAAAAGAAGGTTCATATATTCCAAATTCTGGAAAGGATAATATAGTAACAAAAATTATAAGAGATTATGGTGCTTTGGTAGAGTTAGAACATATATTTCGAGATCCTCCTAATACAGTTGATGAATCGGATAATTGCAAGTTCATTATTAAGACTGATAACACTCAAAATCCAAATCATTGTAAAAAAACTGCTGAAGATAAAAATGGGAAAAGAAATATCGAAATCAAAGCTTTTTCCAAACTGCCAATGGGAGTAATGCGTGCCTATTGTAATGGGCAGAAAACAATTATGAAACCGTTTGGAATAAAGAATACATATTCTGGCGATATTAAAGGTCTTAGTGAGCCAATAGGAAAAATTCACCTTATTATGGATAACAAATATCATGTAAAAACAAGTATAGATAAATTTAAACTGCCGGAAGAATTAGAATAAAATCATAAAAAATTTGAATTATGAAGCCACTTTGTTTTGTTTTAATGCCCTTCGGAACCAAAACCGATAAAATGGGTAGGGTACTCGATTTCAACCATATATATGAGGCACTTATTAAACCGGCGATCGAAAAATGCGATTTGGAGCCCATTCGAGCGGATGAAGAACTCTTAGGTGGTACCATCCATAAACCCATGTACGAGCGTCTCGTGCTTTGTGACTACGCCATCGCAGACCTAACCTCTTTAAACGCAAATGTTTTTTATGAACTAGGTTTACGACATGCCATCAAGGCGCATACGACTATCCCTATATTCGCCTTCGATGCGGACTTGCCATTCGATTTAAAAATGCAGCGAACTCTTCCGTATAAATTGGACAAAGAGGGTAAACTAGATGACATTCAGGGAACAATGGATATGTTAGTGGAGCATTTGAATGCCACCAAAGGCCAAGGAAATGTGGATAGTCCCGTATTTCAATTGATTGATGGTTGGAAAGTATCACATAATCTTTCGCATGAAAAGACCGATGCCTTTAGAGAGCAGGCGGTTTATGAGAATGATAAGAAAGAGGATATGTTCAAGGCTCGAAACGAAGGAAAGGACGCCGTTATAAAAACATATGAGCAGTTAAAACCCATCAATGAAAAGTCGGTTGGTGTCATTATTGATCTTTTTATTTCCCTGCGTGGCGTAAAAGCCTGGGAGGAAATGATTGCCTGTTATGAAGAAATGGATGCCCCGCTACAAAAATTGAAAATGGTCCAGGAGCAATTAGGTTTTGCCTATAACCGAACAGGAGATACCGAACAAGCCAAACGAGTTTTGGAGGAGGTTATCAAAGAGTTTGGGCCGGATCCGGAGACTAATGGGATTTTAGGAAGGGTGTACAAGGATTTGTATAAATCTGCCAAAGAGGACGACAATAAGCTCAAGGCGATGGGGTTTTTAAATATGGCGATAAAGAGTTATAGAGAGGGATTTGATGCAGATTGGAGAGACGCGTACCCGGGTGTGAACTTGGTTACATTGCTAGAGTTGAAAGGAGACAAAAAGTCATTGGGAGAATACTTACCCATTGTGCAATTTGCCAATAAAAGAAAAATAGAAGGCACGACCCCTGATTACTGGGACATGGCCACCGAAGGCGAATTGAATATACTGAAAAGAGATTATGACGCCGCTACCGAAAACTTTTCGGAAGCCATTGCGCTAATTCCTGACAATGAGATCTGGATGTTGGAGTCTACAATGAACAATTTAAAGATCATCCAAAAAGCAAGAGAGGAAAATAATACACAAGACGATGAGCTCAGCTCCTTGATCGAGCAATTTGAAAACTACCTTACTTAAGCCAATAAATGCAAGAACCCAACATTACACAAGAAAATTTCTCAACGAGTAAACTATTTAAAGATAAAGAATGAAGATATTCCGAAGGTTGAGGAGATTTCTTTTCGGGAATGATATTTTCATTTCTTATTCGAGGAAAGATGGTTACGAATATGCATTACAACTTACTTCCAGGCTTGGGGGATTTAGCATATTTATCGATCAATTAGGTTCGACGCCGGGTAAAGAAATTCCTCAAAAACTTCGCAAGAAATTAATTAATTCTACGGTCTTGGTTATAGTTGGAACCGAAGCGGCCGCAGCATCGAATGCGGTACAGGAGGAGGTAGAAGTATTTGTAAAAACTGTAAGACCCATCATTCCAATAAGCTTCAATGGATCGCTTGAACTAGCCAATTATTTCGAAAATTCTATCTTCGGATTGGCCATCGCCGATGAGGACGTGTCTGCCTTAACTGCCGGAAACCCATCCGAAAGCGTGCTCAATAGAATTGATCAGTCCTTTAGGTATACCCGTAGAAGAACCGGATTGCGATATTTATTTATAGGGACTTTTACCTTCCTTATTCTTTCCATTACAGGCGTTTTATCATTCTCATATTTTACGATAGATGAAGCCAATAAGCAAAAAGATACGGCGGAGAAAATACGCGATACTGCGCTGGAAGAAAAGAGAGCAGCTGATAAGGAAGTCCAGAAATCGGTTAAGCGTATCAACGAATTGAATAGGCAATATGCAGAAGTTTCGAATGACTTAGAAATTTCTAAGGATAATTTGTCCAGGAATATCAAATTACTTCGTAATACGGAAGTAGAACTACAGAGAGAACAAGGCAACTTGGCCACCTATTTAACTAATCTTAGAGGAAGGGAAAAAGATGCTCTTTCCATGGGAATAAATGCAGTAGGGAATAATAATAGTGATGAAGTTGAAAGCAGTGCACATTTAGGATTGGCAAATTCATGGTATAATTATTTATCATTTACACCTTTTCCTATAAGGGATATTGCATTGTTAAAGTATGTTACCGATACTCCGTATTCGATCGCTATCACCATTGACAATGAGGCTATGCTTGTCGACACACAATCTATGGAGATAGCAAAATCCTATTCATTGTCAGATTCAAGTACTCCCATATCAGATATAAAGATTTCTCTCGACGGTACCTTTATTACATTTTTAAGAAAAGGAAACTACGCACAAAACAGAGATGTTCTGGTCATGCTCGATGCATTGACTGGAGAACAAAAAAGATCTCTTGAGCTAGAGGAAACCAAGGAATATACCATTTCTAAGCAAGGAAATCTGGTGCTCGTGATGCTGGATGATTTTTCTGAGAATCTCCCGCAATTATGGAATTTCTCGGGATTAACATTAATAGCCGAATTAAATAGTCCAAGCATCTCTAATGCCCAATTTTCTGAATATGAGAATAAACTTGTTTCCATCGATCGCAATTCGCGTCCCAAAGTTTGGAATGCTGCCGATGGAGCATTGATTACTGAAATCCAAACGGATTCACTGGATATTACGACGTTTCGAATGTCACGATCCGGGGACATTGTTTTTACCGGCCATGGCCATAGCAACGCTTATGTTTGGAGGAGTGAGACGGGTAAATTGATTCAAGAATTGTCAGGCGGGCATTCTGAAGAAAAATATTTTTATACGCCTACTTCCTTTAATGATGGCGATCAGCCAGAAGAATCTTATAGGAATCCGGGAGGCAGATTTTTGCTGCAAGATAATATGGGAATCAATGATATCGATTTTACAGAGCATGCTAGGGAAGGATATCGAATGGTGACAGCGGCAAATGATAAAACGGCTGGCTTGTGGAATATAAATGGAGATTTGGTACGCAGCTTGGTTGGCCACGGAGATCAGGTTACGAAGGCATTGTTTTCCGAGGATGGCCATTTTCTTGCCACTGCCGACAGCAAGGGAACAATATTGGTTCATGACACCAGTAAAGGTAGGCCGTTAGATTCTTTTAGAGGATTGAAATCAAATATCAAAGAGATGAGTTTTCTGAAAGACAATCGCCTGCAGATACTTACTGAAGATGGAGTTGCTTATCTGTGGACCATTTTTGGAGATGTCGATAATCTAACGTTTGAGCATACCGGTGAGACAATAGCCAGTGCACTTTTTCATCCCGATGGGGAGCGAATTATCACCACAGATTGGAACGGAAACATTCGGATTTGGGACAGAGAAATCGGGAAATTATTACAATCTAAACAGTATCTACCAGAAGGTATTGGTACAACACAGACTCCAGAGGAGATACCAGGATGGGAAACCGACGGCTATTGGAATACTCAACACAGTTTGCAAGACAGATTCCCACCCGATCCTTATAAGATTTGGGATTTGGATCATGTAGGAAACCCAAAAGAACCCGGTAAGGGAGATAGGCCTGGTTATAGAGAAATGCTAACGGCAAAATTATCTCCCAATGGAAAAATGGTGCTTTGTCAAACTTCAGAAGGGGTAGGTATTGTGTACAGACTTCACCGAGATTCGATAGAGCAAGTGACTTCCTTTAAGAATGATCTGCTTATCATAAAAGACGGCGAATTCCTATCTGATGGGAAATCAGTATTCACTTATGGTTTGTATAGTGACATGTCCTACACCAACTCTATCCATACGGGAGAATTATTGGATACCCAATACGGTTCCGGTAATGGTGAAAAAACAGCAAATGAAGAACATCAGCGGCTTTTAGAAAAAATAAATAAGACAAACCCAGCTTTGGTCACAGGCAACTCCTCAATCAAGGTATTCCCCAACAAGAAATACTTTTTAACCTATAGTTTTTCGCGTTCTTTTCAACTGTTCCGATATTCTGACGGTTCCCTTCTGTCATCGAAGCGAATCCATCTAGGTAGGGTGTACGATCTAAATATAAGTCCGGATGGGAAATATTTTATTAGCATCGGTGAAGATAAAAAGGCCAAATTGTTTGCAGTCCCTAGCCTTGAGTATTTAAGGCGAGGTGCAAATTCTGTCCTAAAACAGTGATTTATTAAGTGATTTAGATTATGAAAGTTTTGCTAGTACTAAACGAAGATATTATAGAGGCGAAAGAAACATCAACCTTAGAAATACACTTATGCAAATAGGAGATGTAATTTTCAGTAATTCTGGAGCTCAATTGATGGAATTAGAGTTTCAAAAAGCGATAAATAATAAGGGGAAAATTGATAAAAGTTTTATTGATAAATTGTATCAAAATTTAAAAATAGACAAATAGCTTATATTAGATGGATTTACTTTCAACATATCCGTTTAATGCATACAATGTAAAAGATGTATCAATAAAACAAACTTTTAATTTTTTTAGCGTCAAACCATATCTAATCGTACAAAAATCGTACAAATAATAAAATTAAAAATTCGTAATTCATTTACTTTAAAATAATTACGGATTTTATCTGTACTCAAGGTGGGAATCAAACTCAATTATCCTCTCATCTTATTCAAAATCTCATCATTATATTTTTTGTCATTTATTAGAATGTCGAAAAAATCTATAATAAAACTTTTAGCCATGTCGAACTCTTTTTGATTTTCGAAACTAGATTCAAAACTGTTAACAATCTTTAGCATTAAATCTTTTTTGTTGAGAAATTCTTGTCGCACTTTCTTCATAATAAGAACATCTCTTTTAACTCCCCAAAATCTCCTTTGGGTAATTGATGACATACCTATAGGAGGAATTCCATAGCTTGGATTTACAAAGCCGGACATGTCAAAGTCATAGGGAAGAGGAAATATCTTTTTATCTATATACAAAAGTTTTGCATTGTGTTGTTTTGCAATTGAGAAATCTCCATTAGCAATCATATACTGAAAAAAGGCATTTTGTGCACATGTAGTGGCATCTTGGCCAAAAGGATTAATAGATGCTTTTACAATCTTGCCATCATGTCGTTTGGCAACTTTCTTATCATCTTCAATTAAAATCCCCTTAATATTATGTTCTTTTACCTTTTTACCTCTTGACTCAGACAATGAAATATCAACTAATCTGGTTTTGAAACTGTAATGGGAAATCAATTCATATAACTTATAAGCAATATATTCTTTTATAATATTATCGTTCTTGTCCTTTGTAGTTAAACATGGTACAACCAATTTTAGTTTTTTGTGACCTTTAAATAAGGTCCCTTTTGACGCAGATTTTTTAATTTTAAATTTAACAGGAATAAAATAACAATTGTCTCTTCTAAATTTCCCTCGTGCTCTTATTTCCAAATTTAATTCACTCCATTTATCATCGCCGTTTTTATATGAAAGTATTGTTTTTATATACGTGCTATCATTTGTATTTTTCTTTAATTTTTTATTAGAGTAACTCAACTTAATGGGTAGAATGGATTGATCTTTAAAGAGAATAGATATATCATCTGAATCGCTAGAATTGTTTGAATTCTGAGCAATCAAAAAAGATAGTGTGGTTAACTGAAAGAAAAGGAGAACAGATATTATTTGCTTATTCATAATATTGTTTCTATTTTGACAAATATAACATTTTAAAATTCCAATCATGAATCAATATCTTGCGATTATTAATTATAGAACATTAATTGCAATTGCAATATCGGTTCTAACACTAATAGTTTCCTATTATTATAATATAAATTATAATATTGATTTAACTTTAGTAAGCATAGCGATAGTTTTCCCATTAGTGTTTTCAATTAGGAGCTCGTTTAGAAGAAGAGAAAAGGCCTTAGAGCATTTAAGTGAATTTAGAGGAGCAATTAAAACAGTAGAATATTTTTTCTCAACTTCTGTTGTTTTAGCTGATGAAAAGAAAAATGAAATATCTAATATTTTAGTTGAAATTAGCGATAAGGTAATTGATCATTTAGGTGAAAGTGATTTCGACACAAAAGATCTTGATGAAGTAATTGATAAAGTACATCTGTTCATTAAAGAAAATAATGAGGTATTAGGTAAAGGAGTAAAAGACAGAGTTATTCGATTTATGAAAGATTTACATGAAGCTGTCGAAAATTTACACGCTATACATATTCACAGAACACCTGTTAGTCTAAAGTCGTATTGTTTAATATTTATTTATATTTTCCCTCTTATTTATACGCCAACCATCATAAATAAAATTGGGATGGATACTACAATCTGGATTACTTATTTTGTGGTTATTTTAAGCGAGTTTATTTTAATTTCGCTTTATAATATTCAGGATCATTTGGAGTATCCTTTTGACCAACAAGGCTTGGATGATATTAATCTTGATAATTTTAAAATTAACAGATAATAGGTCATTACGCTTTAGATGTAATTACTACAATTTTCTCATTCGTTAGATTAATAGTAAAAAACACATATAAATTTCCACCATCTTTTATATTGAATTTTTTTCTGATTTGTTGAACAGTATCAGTAAAATTGCGTGTTGTTACATTAGCTTTTTTAATTCCGGTTTTTTTAAATTCCCTTTTGTTGTAAGCAATAATCTTTTCAATCTTAAAACTACGTCCAGGAAAATCGATTAGTGATTCACTTGTATAAAGATGTGAATGCTTATGAAGCTTAGAAATGTATAATATATTACTCACAGAATTAAATGCACCTGCTTTTAAAATTGCTGAATTTGGTTCGTACAAATAGGTGAGTGGCTGACTGTATTTTACTTCTGTATTCGTTTCGTCTTCTAATTTAAAATTGAATCGTTCAAAATAATTATTCTTAATGTTTACGGTTTCTATTGAGATACTATTATCAAAACCCTTTTCTAAAACCCAAAGCAACTCTTTTACTTCATTGTTTACAGCAACTACATGTATGGTCTTTACATTTTTTAATTCACTAGTTCCAATAGAAATATCAAGTAATGGAGATGTTTTAATCAGGACATTGTTTGTATTCTTAAAAAGCAATTCTAAATGGTCAGGAATATTGGGCAAGCAATCTTTTAAAAGGAATACTTTCCCCTTAGTATCATGCCGTCGTGATGGATCAACATAGATCCAGTCAAACGATTTTGTTACCTTTTTTAAATATTCAATGCCATCAACATTTTGTGTAGTGATATTGTTGCCACTTAGTTGTTTAAAGTTATAATTAACAATATTAGACAGTTCTTCGTTTATCTCACAATGTGTTACGACATTAAAATGTTTCCCAAAATAATAGCAGTCAACTCCAAAACCTCCTGTAATATCTAAGATAGAATTACCAGAAATTAATTGTGATTTGTAAAGTGCGGTAATTTCAGAAGATGTTTGTTCAATACTAAGCTTATTAGGGTAATAAATATTTTCAGTATTAAACCAAGTGGGGAGTTTGCTTTTACACTTTTTCTTAGCTTCTAATTGTTCTACAATTTCTTGAGTTTCGACGCCTTCAAAAGTATTTTTTTTTAGTAGTATTGAAAAAATGTCGGAATCTAAATTATCATTTATAAACTCCTGTATTACAGTATTTAAAATTAGGTTATTCAAATTAAAACTATAAACCTTTGGTGAGCTGTTTTACAATCTTGTTTTCAGACAAAAACTCCTTCAGTATTACTTTTAAGGCGGTATAAGCTGGTATGGCGACAATCATCCCTATTACACCAAATAATAGCCCGGCAATAATAATGATTAAAAATATTTCTAAAGGGTGAGATTTTACACTTTTAGAAAAAATAAATGGCTGACTAAAGAAATTATCTACCAATTGACCAATAGCAAAACCAATCATTACATATATAGTTTTTGGCAAAATAACTTCACTAAAACTTGCTCCAAGATTGCTTGACATGGTAAGAGTGAGCATTAAAAACCCTCCAATTAATGGGCCAACATAAGGGATAAGGTTGAGTAAAGCACATAAGAAGGCGATAACTATTGCATTTTTAATTCCGAAAATTAAAAGAACAATTGTATAAATAACAAACAGTATAAGAATTTGCAATATTAAGCCAATAAAATAGCGAGATAACAAATCTTTAATTTTCTCGAACGATTTTTTCCATCTTGTTTCATTACTGTCAGGAACAAAAACTAAAATACCTTGTTGTAAAAGGTGACTGTCTTTAAGCAAAAAGAAAGCAATAAATAATACTGAAAATAGCCCAATGCTAAAACTGCCAAAACCACTTATTACAGAATTTAAAAAGTTTGGAATTACAGAATAATCAATTTTAGTAAGCAATTTAGAATCTTCAATAGATTGTGCTACATCTATATTATTAATAGCAAAATAATCAGATACTTGATTATATAAATTTTCAATATTGACTTGCAATTGATCAATATTTAGCAAAGATAAATTTCGACCTTGTTCTACAATTAAAGGAATAAACATAAGAACCAAGCCCACAAAAAGACCAATTAAAACCAGCATTGTTGCTATAACAGCTAACATGTTGTTAAACTTTAATCTGGTTCTCAAAAAACGAACAATTGGTCGTCCAATTAAAGAGAGTACAGCTGCAATTGCAATATAAACAAGAACTGATTGAATTTTATAAAGAAATAATAATAACAAAAAAAGACCTGCAAGAATCGCAAGTGCTTTTAAAATCCCATAAGTAATCGTGTTAGAATTCATTTAGTAAATATATAAAACTGTTTACATAAGTTGCTTTGTAATTTCATATAAAGCAATATTTGTAGCTTGTACAACATTCATACTGCTATTTTTCCCAAACATTTCTATATGAATGATAGCATCTGAAAGATTTAAAATGTCTTCTGAAACTCCGAAGTTTTCATCACCAACAATAAGCGCAATTGGTTTTTCTCTAGAAAACTGAAAACTATGAATAGGTGAGCTATTGTTTGTGATTTCAAGTGAAATAATATAGTATTCCTGTTTTTTTAAATCTGAAACAACTTCTGAAACGGACTCACAAGTTTTGAATACTACCGCTTTTTCTGTGGCTCTTGAAGTTTTTGTCATTTTTCGTCCTAGTGGAATATGATTGCCACAAAAAATAATCTTTTCAATTCCAAAGACATCAGCTATTCTAAATAAACTTCCAATATTTGGAGCGTTGTTTATATTATCGCAAACTAGAATTATTGGAAAGGAATGTTGTTTAAAGTTGGTATTATAGTGGTTGAGCTGCAATCTTTAGTATTCAGTTTGAAGTAATTTATTGTTATTTAACTCTCGATCTATTAAAAGCTGTTGTTTTTTTATTTTGATCAATCCATATTCCAATAGGTATAGTACTAGTAAGAGTACTAACAAATCCAAAATCCCATAGAAGTATAGTGAAAATAATCGCAATAACTAAGCCTCCAATTATAATTTGGTAATTCTGTTCAGCATACAATCTATTAATTGGTTTTTTTGTAAAACTGCCACAATGTTTACATCGTTCATTTATTTCATTACTGCCATATTCTACCAAGAAACCATATCTATCTTGAGCTTTGGTTTTAATAAAATTTTCCTTTTTACAAGAACTGCAATAATAACTTAGCTTCATATATTTGAATTTGTTTTAAGAGATTGAATTTTTAATCATACTTCGCTTTAATTCTCAAAGGCATATTTTACAATATTTGCTCCCATCTTTAATGCTTTTTCTCTTACTTCCTTAGGGTCATTGTGTACTTCGACATCTTCCCAACCATCTCCCAAATCGCTTTCCAAAGTAAATAGCAACACCAATCTATCTTCATGAAAAATGCCTAGAGCTTGTGGTCGCTTGCCATCGTGTTCATGTATTTTCGGCAAACCTTCTGGAAATTTATATGCGATATTAAAAATTTCATGGTCTTTTGGAAGCTCTATTAATTCGGCTTCAGGAAAAATTTTCTTTAATTCTTTGGTGATATATGGCTGCATTCCGTAGTTGTCATCGATGTGCAGAAAACCACCAGATATTAAATAGTTACGTAAATTTTCAACGTCAGTATCGTTAAAAAAAACATTGCCATGACCCGTCATATGCAAAAAAGGAAACTGAAAAATATCAATGCTGCCAGATTCTACAGTTTGAGGTTTGTTATTCATTTTAGTATTGATGTTTTCATTGCAATATGCAATTAAGTTTGGTAAAGCTGTTGGATTACTATACCAATCTCCACCACCCTTGTATTTTAAGATAGCTATATCTTGTGAGAAGGTGAAAAAAGTGAAAAGGCAAAATATAAAAGACAATAATAATTTTATATCACTCATTTGTATATGCTATGCTATGACAAGCTACAACAGCAGCTGTTTCTGTTCGTAATCTGGTTTCTCCCAAAGTTACTGGAATAAATTTATTTTGGATAGCCATTTCGATTTCTTTAACAGAAAAATCACCTTCTGGTCCTATTAAAATGGTGACGTCTTGTTTTGGTAGTAGTTCTGTTTTAAGCGATTTCTTATCTGTTTCTTCACAATGTGCTATAAACAACTGTCCATTAAATTCTTGTTTTATAAATTCTTTAAACGATATAGACTCATTTAGTTTTGGCAGATGACATTGCAACGATTGTTTCATTGCAGTTTGCATTATTCTTTTTGAACGCTCGTGCTTAATGATTTTACGTTCACTATGCTCGCAAATAATTGGAGTGATGCTATCTACCCCAATTTCGGTTGCTTTTTCTAAAAACCACTCGTAACGATCATTCATTTTTGTAGGAGCAACTGCAAGATGCAAATTGTAATTATGTTTTGGTTGTAGTATTTTAGTTTTAGTTGAAACTATGCATTTTTTTATATCCGCAATTATTATTTCTGAAGTAAATAACCAACCATTTCCGTTCGTAATATGTAACTGGTCACCAGTTTTTTTTCGTAGTACTTTAACAATATGCTTACTTTCTTCTTTGCAAAAAGAAAACTGTTTGGTCAAGTTAGTAATGTCTGAATTATAGAATAATTGCATTATTTTATTCTTTCAATTACTTTTAGCACTTTTACTTCAGTGATGCTTTTTTTATCGTAGGTTTTTTTAACCACATAATACGATTTATTAGATTCAATATCTACTAGAAAAATATCACCAATTTGGTGTGCTTCGCTCATCACTTGCTCTTCAAATTCAGGAAGCATTTCTCCATAAGTAATCCAGCCGGAATCACCTCCGCGTGTTTTGTTTTGGTCCATAGAATATTCAATAGCAACATCTTTAAAAGGTACTCCGTTTTTTAATTTTGCAATTATTCGAGGACGCAATTTATCAATTTCCATTAATGACATTTTCGTACCATCTAAAATTATATAATTTACACGATGATATATGATTTTACATTTATCAATAACTTTATAATGAATTTTTTCTAATCCATTACTAACAACTTTAGAACCACCTTTATTAAGGTTTAAAAGTTCTTGAGAGAGTTTGGTTTTATGTTTTTCTTCATTATAGGTAATAATATTATTATGTCTTGCTCTTTTGGATTCTAAAAATTGTTGTGCCTGCTCTACAGTAAAAATGCTATCAAGTTCCTGCTCTAGAGTTTTTTGAGCATTTGAAGAAAATGAAAATAAAGTTATAAATACTAAAATGAAAGGTTTGTACATAAAAATTTGGTTTTAACTTTTGCTATGGCAATAAAATAAAATTTTGTGTGTAATTACTAAAAACTACACAAGGTTATCAACAGAAGTTTTAACAAAACTTATAACTTGCTTTTTGCGTGTTCTAAACCAAGTTCAATCCAGTAGAGTAATTGAGTTTCAGTTTTAAAACCTTCTTCAGAAACATATACAAATTCTTTCATTGGTCGTTTAGTAAAATCCATTGGTCTTACATATTTGTTTTGCAAAGCAGTTTCCATTTTGGATACTATTATACGTACAGCGAGCTCTTCTTTTACAATACCAACAGTCATTTTTCCGTGGAATAAAAAGGATAAGCCACCAAACATTTTCTTTTCTATAAAATCTTCTGGAAATAGTTTGAGCTGTTCTCTAATCCTGATTGCTATGGTTTCGTTGTATGGCATTGGAAAATATTATTTTTTTCTTTTTATAATAATTTGTTTCGATTTAGTATATGCATTTAACACCATAAAAGTTGTATCTGTCATTATTATTCTTTCAGGCAAAATTTTAGCTTTTTTATTGTACTGAAGATGAATAGTATCATGGAGAATTTTATACGTTCCTCCATTTCCTCCTAATCCAAGTTCTAAATAAAATGTCTCATCTTCATAAAAAACAATTTGATGAACGCCAACAAATAAATCATTCAATCCAGAATGTTTAACTTTAGGATTACAACTGTAAAATATCATTATGCAAACAATACAAAATATTCGTTTCATTAATCTATATTTTCAATCTCGCAGAAGCCGCCACATCTTGCTTTGCAAAATCATCTTCCAAATATTTTAAGTAGCCAACAATGGCAATCATAGCTGCATTATCGGTTGTGAACTCAAACTTAGGTATATAAGTTTTCCATCCAAATTTTTGTTCGCCATCTTTTAAAGCTTTGCGTATCCCAGAGTTTGCCGAAACGCCTCCACCAATTGCAATTTGTTTGATACCAGTTAGTTTGGTCGCAAGTTTTAGCTTATCTATTAAAATACCAATAATTGTATATTGAATCGAAGCACAAATATCGTTTAGATTTTCGTTTATAAAGCTTGGATTTGCTTTTACTTCTCGCTGTATAAAATATAAAACAGCTGTTTTAAATCCAGAAAAACTAAAGTTTAATCCTTCTACTTTAGGTCTTGTAAATTTAAAGGCTTTAGGGTTTCCTAACTGTGCAAGTTTATCAATTTCTGGACCAGCTGGATAATCTAAACCTAAAATTTTTCCGCTTTTATCGAAAGCCTCGCCAACGGCGTCATCTATAGTTTCTCCAATAACTTCCATATTAAAATAACTATTCACTTTTACAATTTGTGTATGGCCTCCGGAAATAGTTAAAGCTAAAAAAGGGAACTCTGGCTTTTCAAATCCTTCCTCATCTATAAAATGCGCCAAAATATGCGCTTGCATGTGGTTTACATCTATTAAAGGAATATCCAGACCATAAGCTAACGATTTGGCAAAAGAGGTGCCTACAAGTAGGGAACCCATTAATCCAGGACCTCGAGTAAAGGCTATTGCATTTAGTTTGGATTTGTCAACTCTAGCTTTTTCTAATGCTTGGTGTACTACTGGAACAATGTTTTGTTGATGTGCTCTTGACGCTAATTCTGGAACAACTCCACCAAATTCTGCATGTATTTTTTGACTCGCTACAACATTACTTAAAACCTTTCCGTTGTAAATTACAGAAGCAGCTGTATCATCGCAAGAAGATTCAATTCCGAGAATGTAAATATTTTGTGAAACCATTAGCAAAATTTAGGCACAATAATTGTTAATTTAGAATTTATATAAAAGTCTAAACCGTTCATTTTTTCGTAAATACAAATGTAGTTTATTCTTAAGAAAGTTATAACTTTATCACGTATCAAAAAAGTTTTAAAAATAGCATCAAAAATTGTAGCAATCCTGCTACTGCTTTTCATCATTTTGGTGTTGGTACTTTCCATTCCTGCTGTGCAAACAAGTCTTGGTAAATACGCAACCAAAAAGGTAAATGAAGACTTTGGTACTAATATAACTATTGAAAAGGTTGGCTTGCAATTTAATGGAGATATTGAACTTAAAAACATTTATGTAGAAGATCATAAAAGTGATACGCTTTTTAATATTATTGAATTAAATACTTCCATTTTAAGTTTTAAAAAATTATATGACAACAAATTAACTTTTGGAGATGTTGATATAATTGGTCTAAAGTTTAATTTAAAAACTTATGAATGCGAAACAGAAACCAATCTGAATATCTTTGTTGCAAAGTTTGATGAAGAAAAAACAGAAAAAAAAACAAGCCCTTTTTTGTTATCCTCAAGTGATGTTTCAATTTACGATAGCGAGTTTAGACTAACTGATGAAAATCGTGATATTCAACAGGTTTTTATTTTTAAAGATCTTAATATTAATGCAACCGATTTTTTAGTTCTAGGACCAGACGTTAGCACTCGAATAAATAAATTTAGTTTTAAAGATACTCGAGGTGTAGAAATTAAAAATTTGACAACAAATTTTAATTATACTTTGCAAGGGATGAGTTTTGATAATCTTCAAATTAAAACTGAAAATTCAACCCTTAAAGGCAGCTTAAAATTTGAATATAATCGAGAAGATTTGCAATATTTTGTTGATCGAGTGAAGATTAATGCCGTTTTTATTGATTCAAAAATTGCATTAAACGAACTTAATAGATTTTATAATGAATTTGGTAAAAATCAAAGCGCAACGTTCAACGCTACACTTTTGGGGACTTTAAACAATTTAACTGCTAGCAATTTATTTCTGAAAACTTCTCGTGAAACTTTAATTGATGGTAATATCAATTTTAAAAATTTGTTCAATAAAGAAAAGGACAATTTTGTTATGGATGCTAATTTTAACAGGCTATCCTCAACATACAAGGACTTAAAGGCATTGTTACCAAATGTGCTTGGTAAATCGTTGCCTTCATCTTTAGATGATTTTGGGAAATTTACTATCAATGGCGAAACTGTAGTAACTTCAAAAACGGTAAAGGCAGATTTTGACATAGATACAGAATTAGGCTATATCATTACAAATTTAGAAATGGGTGACATTGATAATATTGATAATGCATCTTACATTGGAGAAATTATTTTAGACGATTTTGATTTAGGAACATTTTTAAAGGATCAAAAAGTTGGAAAAGTATCAGTAAATCTTGAAGTGAATGGAAAGGGCTTTACAAAGCAATTGCTTAATACTTTTGTTAAAGGAGATATTTATAATTTAGAATATAATGGTTATAGTTATAATTCTATTGTAGTTTCTGGAAACATTCAAGAAATGATATTTAATGGAGATTTTATTGCTAATGATAAAAATTTGGACATGCAGTTTAAAGGTTTGGTTGATTTTTCTAATAGCATAAATAATTATGATTTTAGAGCCAATGTAAATTATGCGAATCTTAATGCTTTGAATTTTGTTACTAAAGACAGTATTTCAGTTTTTAAAGGAAACGTGAAAATGAATATAAAAGGAACAAATCTTGATAATGCACAAGGAAATGTTTCGTTTAAAAAAACATTATATAAAAATCAAAATGATGCGTATTACTTTACCGATTTTGCTATATCCTCTCACTTTGAAGACGATATTCGCTATATTGATGTAAATTCTCCAGATATCATTCAAGGTAACTTAAATGGCAAATTTAAATTTAGAGATGCAGCTAAACTTTTGGAAAATTCTTTAGGAAATATTTATACTAACTATGTGCCTCACGAATTAGCTTCAGACCAATTTATAAACTTCAATTTTAAGATTTATAATAAGATAGCTGAAGTCTTTTATCCAGATTTAAAACTTGGAAGTAATACATTTATTAAAGGAAGAGTTGAAAGTGATGCAAAAAAGTTTAACCTTACATTTAGATCTCCTCAAATTAGTTTAAAGGAATATTTTGCAGATAATATTCAACTAAAAATTGATAATAGAAACGTGCTATTCAATACATATGTAGAAGTAGATAGCATTAATACTAAATATTATAATGCGTCAAAGTTTAGTTTAATAAATGTAACACGAAATGACACCTTATATATTAGAACAGAATTTAAAGGTGGAAAATCTAATAAAGACGTTTTTGATCTAAATTTATACTATACAATTAATGAAGATAATAAATCTGTTATAGGATTTAAAAAATCTGAAATAGAATTTAAAAACAATTTGTGGTTTGTTAACGAAGAAAGAAATCATTTAAACAAAATTGAATTTGATCGATCTTTCCAAAATATAAAAATTGATGGTTTGCGTTTAAGTCATTTCAAAGAAGAAATTGAGCTATCAGGAATTATTCAAGATTCTACTTATAAAAATATTGATCTAAAATTCAAAGATGTCGACTTTGCTAAAATAACTCCTCGAATAGATAGTTTGGCACTTGCAGGTAATGTAAATGGAAAACTGAATGTTCAACAACAAAACAATATCTATCTACCCGAATCTAATGTAACAATCGATAATTTTAAAGTTAATAATTTTAATCTTGGCTCTTTTAAAGCCAATATTATTGGCAATGAATCTTTAACTAATTATAATGTAGATGTTAGTTTAAAAGATGAGAATAATGAATCACTTTCTGTAGTTGGAAATTTAGATGTTTCTGGAAAAAATTCCACTTTAGATTTAGAGGTTAAATTCAATAAATTTATTTTAAATCCCTTAAATCCATTTGGAGAAGGAGTTATTACTGATATACGTGGTGAGATTACAGGAAATGCAAAATTAACAGGAAGAATACAACGCCCCCAAATTAATGGGCAATTAAGTTTAGATAAAGGAGGCATGGGCATTCCATATTTGAATGTAGATTATGCTTTTGATGATAATACTACTATCAATCTAAATCAACAAAGTTTTATATTTAATAATGCGGGTTTAACAGATTCAGAATATTTTTCTAAATCTTTCTTAAGCGGAAACATTAATCATGTAAATTTTTCAAAATGGTCTTTAGGACTTTCTATAGATTCTAATAGATTTTTAGTCTTAAATACCAGCGATAGTGAAGATGTTTTATATTTTGGAACTGCATTTGTTAGTGGAAATATTAATGTAGCTGGACCAACCGATCAATTAGTTATTGATGCTGATGTTACTACTGAAGAAGGAACAATATTTAAGATTCCGCTTAATGATTCTGAATCTTTTGGTGACCATTCCTATATTCATTTTTTAAGTCCTGAAGAAAAACAGGCCAGATTGAAAGGAGAAATTATAGTTCTTGACTATGTTAAAGGCTTAGAATTAGATTTTGATCTTTCTGTTAATGATAATGCTGAGATTGAAATTGTAATAGATAAAAATACTGGTAGCTCTATAAAAGGAAGAGGAAATGGAGTTGTATTAGCACAAATAAATACAAATGGTAAATTTAATATGTATGGCGATTTTATTGTAGATGAAGGTGTTTATAATTTTGTATTTGGAGGGTTAATTCAAAAAGAGTTTAAAGTAGAGCAAGGAGGGACTTTGGTTTGGGAAGGTGATCCTCTAAAGGCTCAAATTAATATTAAAGCAGTTTATGATGATATTCAGGCTAATCCATCTATTTTATTGGATAATCCTATTAATAGAAGTATTCCTGTTGAAGTAGAAATTCACCTTACTGGTGAACTGGAAAAACCAGAACCAACTTTTAATTTAAGTTTTCCAAATGTAAATACAACACTAAATTCAGAATTAAATTATAGGCTAGATGATAACGAAAGTAGGCAGTTTCAAGCTTTGTCTTTATTAGCAACAGGTTCTTTTACCAACCAATTAAGAATAGATCAGCAGGCTATTTATGGAAATCTAACAGAACGAGCAACAGCAATTCTTAATAGTTTCTTTACTGATAGTGACGGAAAACTTAACGTTGGTCTTGACCTCCAGCTAGGTCAAAATACTATAGATTATGAAACAGACAGTAGAGTTGGTGTAACATTATCTACAAGGCTTAATGACCGAATACTTATTAACGGAAAAGTTGGTGTGCCTATTGGTGGTGTAAACGAAACTGTTGTTGCAGGAGATTTTGAAATTGAAGTACTGCTAAATGAAGATGGTAATTTTTCAATGAAATTTTTTAATCGAGAAAATAGCATCCGAAACTTTGGTGAACAAATTGGGTATACTCAAGGAATGGGAATATCATATAATGTAGAGTTTGATAACCTTAAGGAACTTCTTGGTAAAATTTTCAAAGGCAATAAAAAAACCAAAGAAGTAAAGCAAAAAAT
Source organism: Flavobacteriaceae bacterium (assembly GCA_965250265.1). Classification (GTDB taxonomy): domain Bacteria; phylum Bacteroidota; class Bacteroidia; order Flavobacteriales; family Flavobacteriaceae; genus PRS1. The sequence continues at coordinate 316,452 of CBDFNO010000012.1, forward strand.
TGAAGAAACAGACAAAGAAAACTCACTTCCAGAACATCATATTTTTAAGAAAAAAGATTCAAAAAAACAGTAAAAAATCTGTTAATTTACTATTCCCACTAAATACTTATTAACGAAAACGTTTGAGTTTAAGTTTTGGTTAAAATATAATAAAACATAGCTTTTTTGTTATATAAGTTTACTAGTTTTACTTCTGCAAAATCGAAAAATGTCTAATAGTATTAAAAAAATTGGAGTATTAACTTCAGGGGGAGATGCGCCAGGAATGAATGCAGCAATTAGATCTGTGGTAAGAACATGTGCGTTTCACAATATTGAATGCATAGGGATCTATAGAGGCTATGAAGGCATGATTGAAGGCGACTTCAAAAAACTATCTGCACGAAGTGTCAATAACATTATTAATAAAGGTGGAACTTTTTTAAAATCGGCAAGATCTAAAGCATTTAGAACTAAAGAAGGTCGACAAAAAGCGTATTCACAAATTAAAAAGGAAAATATCGATGCTTTAGTACTTATTGGTGGAGATGGAACGTTTACTGGAGGAATGTTATTTAACGAGGAGTTTAATTTTCCTATTATTGGCATTCCTGGAACTATAGATAACGATATTTATGGTACAAATTTCACAATAGGATACGATACAGCTTTAAACACAATCGTTGAAGTTATAGATAAAATTCGAGATACGGCAAGTTCTCATAAACGATTGTTTTTTGTTGAAGTTATGGGTAGAGACGCAGGTCATATTGCTTTAAACACTGGTGTTGGTGCTGGAGCTGAAGAAATTTTAATACCAGAAGAAGATTTAGGATTAGAACGCTTATTAGAATCTTTGCGACGAAGTAAAAAATCTGGAAAATCATCAAGCATTGTTGTTGTAGCCGAAGGTGATAAAATAGGAAAAAACGTTTTTGAACTTCGCGATTATGTTGAAGATCATTTACCAGAATACGAAGTGCGTGTATCTGTTTTAGGACACTTGCAACGTGGTGGTCCACCTAGCTGTTTCGATCGTGTTTTAGCTAGTAGAATGGGAGTTAAAGCTGTAGAATCCTTACTTGACGGAAAGACCAATTTTATGGTTGGAAGTATCAATAATGATATGAAACTTACTCATATTAAGGAGGCTATAAAAAGTCATTCAGAAATAAATAAAGAATTATTAAGAGTGTCAGATATTATGAGCACTTAAAAACAAATAAAATTTAATATGTCGAAAGTAAAAATTGGAATAAACGGATTTGGTAGAATAGGTAGAATTGCTTTTAGAGTAGCTGCTAACAGACCAAACATTCAAATAGTTGGAATTAATGATTTGTTAGATGTAAATCATTTAGCATATTTATTAAAATATGATTCGGTTCACGGACAATTTGATGGAGAGATTGGTGTAAAAAACGGAAATTTAGTTGTTAACGGTAATGAAATTAGAGTTACTGCCGAACGCAATCCAGAAGATTTAAAATGGAATGAAGTAGGAGCAGATGTTGTATTAGATTGTACAGGTATTTTTACAACATTAGAAGGAGCACAAAAACATATTACTGCAGGAGCTAAAAAAGTAGCTATTTCGGCTCCATCAGCAGATGCGCCTATGTTTGTTATGGGAGTTAATCATAAAAAAATTACTGCAGAAGATACCATAGTATCAAATGCATCTTGTACCACTAATTGTTTAGCACCATTAGCAAAAGTTATTAACGATAAATTTGGTATTGTTGAAGGCTTAATGACAACAGTTCACGCAGCAACAGCCACACAATTTACAGTAGATGGTCCATCAAGAAAAGATTATAGATTAGGACGAGCTTCTTTAAATAATATTGTGCCAGCTTCTACTGGAGCTGCTAAAGCCGTTGGTAAAGTTATTCCTGAATTAAACGGAAAATTAACTGGGATGGCATTTAGAGTGCCTACTGTTGATGTTTCTGTAGTAGATTTAACTGTAAGATTAGAAAAAAGTGCTTCTTTTGAAGAAGTAAAAACCGCATTAAAAGACGCTTCGGAAAATGAATTGAAAGGTATTTTAGGATACACCGAAGAAGGTGTTGTTTCTCAAGATTTCGTGTCTGAACCAAGAACAAGTGTATTTGATGCAAATGCAAGTATTGGTCTAAATGATAATTTTGTGAAGCTAGTATCTTGGTACGATAATGAATTTGGATACTCTACAAAACTGATAGATTTAGCCGAATATATCTATAGTATTTAACACTTTATTTTTTAATATGATTTTAATTGTTGATAGTGGCTCTACAAAATGCGATTGGATTGCAATTGATAAAAATGGCAATCACTTGCTAGAAAAAATGCGAACCAAAGGGCTTAATCCTGCCATACTATCAGAAAAAAAACTAACAAAAATAATAAAGAAGAATAAAGACTTAAAGAATAACCGTGATGCTGTATCTCATATTTTCTTTTATGGTGCAGGTTGCGGTACCGACAGACCGAATGCCCTTTTAAAACTAGTTCTGCAACAAATTTTTATAAATGCCGAGGTAGTTGTTCGGGAAGATACAATGGCTGCAGTATATGCAACACTTAATCATGATAAAGAGCCTGCTGTAGTTTGTATTTTAGGAACGGGCTCCAATTGTAGTTATTATGATGGTGAACAATTGCACCAGCGTGTAAGATCATTGGGGTATTCTATTATGGATGATGCTTCAGGTAATTATTATGGCAGACAATTGATTAGAGACTATTATTTTAATCATATGCCTGAAGATATAAGAGTTGCTTTTGCTGACAGATATAATGTAGATGACGATTATTTAAAGCACAATTTATATAAACACCCAAACCCGAATGCATTTTTAGCATCTCACGCTGAGTTTATGTTTTTGAATAAAGATTCAGAGTACGTAACAAACCTCATAAAAAAAGGAGTTAGACTGTTTGCAGAGAATATGATCATGCAATTTAAAGAAGAACTAAAATCTGTTCCAGTTCATTTTGCAGGTTCCATTGCATTTTTCTCCCAAAAAGAAATTAAAGAAGTCGCTCAAGAACTAGGTTTTAAAGTAGGCAATTTTGAGCGAAGACCTATTGAAGGTTTGGTAAATTACCATGTAAATAATTTGTCAGATTAATTTTATTTGGGTTTCTTTAGATTTATATATACAATATAATAAACCCCAATTGGGAGTTTATTTCAATCAATAATGCTAATATTTAAAAATATAATTATTGCAATAATAATTTTTGTTGGTTGATTTGATTAAAATTAAATATCATGGCAAAAAAAATAAAAGGAATAATAGCAATATTGACTGGTGGAGGTGATGTGCCAGGTTTGAATCCCGCAATTAGAGCAATTACTATTAGAGCAAAACGAGAAGGTTATACGGTAATTGGATTAAGACGCGGTTGGGCAGGCATAGTTGAACTTATTCAAGATCCAAAAGCCGATAATAGCAATAATTATATAGAACTTACACAAATAATAGTGAATAGAGCTGGTAGAACAGGCGGAACATTCTTGCACAGCTCAAGGACACGGCCAAGTCATTTACCTAAAGCAAATGTTCCTGATCATCTGAAAGATAAATATCAGGATGAGTATAATGATATGACAAAAGTTGTATTAGATAATCTGGATTATTTAGGTATTGACTATTTAATTCCAATTGGTGGTGATGACACGTTGAGTTATGCTGTTAGGTTATATAAAGAGGGATTTAAAGTTGTAGCCATACCTAAAACAATGGATAATGACGTTCCTGGTACAGATTATTGTATAGGGTTTAGTACTTGCATAACTCGTACTATTAATATGACTAATACGCTCAGAACTTCTGCCGGATCACATGAACGGTTTTTAATTTTAGAAGTCTTTGGAAGATATGCTGGTTTTACAGCAATGTTACCTACTATGGCTGGTGCAGCAAACAGATGTGTAATTCCTGAATATAAATTTGATATTGAGAAACTTACCGAACACCTGGTTAGTGATAGATATGATAATCCAAGTAAATATTCAGTTGTATTGGTATCAGAAGGTGCCATGTTTAAAGGAGGTGAAATGGTTTTTAAGAATGCTGAAAAAGATCAATTTGGGCATGCAAAACTTGGAGGTATTGGCGAATTAGTTTCAGAAAACCTTAAAGAAATGTCTCCTAAATTTAATAATGGCAAAGGAATTAATGTTATAAATCAAAAATTAGGCTATTTAGTTAGAGGAGGAGATCCTGATGCCGTTGATTCAATTGTTCCGATGGCATACGGTAACCTTGCTTTAGATCTTATTTTAAAAGGAGTTCACGGAAGATTAGTTGTCCTGAAGAATGGTAGATATGATAATGTGCCTATCGATGTTGTAACTGGTAAATCTAAATTGGTTAATATCGAAAAATTCTATAATACCGAAAGATTGCGTCCATATTATAATAGTTTTGAAATGAATCCCTTGTTTATCATGACTAGTGAATAATACTTATAATTACCATGCGAGTAATTTGTAATATTGTTTTTATTTAAGTTTATTTTAGATTTGTATACATAATAGAAATAAACACACTAGTGTGTTTATCCGCATGTTTTACACATTTGAAGAAACAGATTCTAATGACCAAATTTAAGTCAAATGATAAAAATACTTGATTACTTTTTTTATAGATTATACAAGAATACAAGTGTAACTAACAAATCTATTCCTGAATGGTCAAGCATTATTGCTATTTCCATAATTCTGACTTTCAATATATTCTCAATATTAGTGTTATTGGATTTTGACCTAAAATTAATCGGAGAAAAAGGCTCTAAAACTATCCCTCTAATTCTAATCGGAATTAATTATTTTGCTTTTCTATACAAAAAAAGATATTTAAATATTATTGACACTATGACCAAATAAAAAATAAACTAATTTATGATGTTTTGGTTTTGATGTATATATGTGCTTCAATCTTATTTTTCTTTTATTTAGCCGAAATAGGAATAAAATATTGGATTTATATAATTGTAATTGTTTTAATAATATCTCAAGTTCCGAATGTTATTAAATTAATAAAAAAATAAAAAGCGTGTTACAACTACGTGTATAGTTCATTGCCTCAGAACAAAGTGTCTGGGTTTATTTGCTTACTTAGTGACTCGTAACGAAACCATATACGAGACCGTTAGCACAAATAATTAATGAGTATAAGAATAATTAAAATAGAAAGCTATTCTGATAAATTTGCGAATGCAATTCTAGCTCAAGGCGAAGAGGTATTAAAAGCTAAAGTTTGGGACGAATCTAAAGTTTTGAAAAAAGCATTGAAAAGAACTTAGACTTAATCGTTGAACTGAATTATGACGAACTTATTTCTATAAAAATACTTGATGATTATAAAGATGAAGATTCAATTATTAAAGCTAGTGGTGAAAATTATTTAATTCGTGGAAAAGTTATTCAATTCGTGGATCTAAAAAATGATGTTTGGATTGACCTTTATCTACAAACTGGAGCTGAATTCATTTCAATTCTAAAATCTCAAATAAAAGATACAGTAGTGCAAATAGATCAAGGATTAGAAATAGAAGTAACGAATCTAATGTTCTTTCCTTCAAGTAACTAGTAATAATTAAATGTGTTAACAACGTGTATATTTCATTGTTTCTGAATTTCATATCGAAAATTCCTCGCACAGAACAAAACCTGTTTTTATACATGTTGCTAGGTATTGCATTTAGTTTTATAAAAAAAATATAAAAGTTTTTATATTTTTTGCTAAATTGTGTCAAATTAAATACTTCCAATAAGGTGATAAGAAATCTAACCAGTCTTACATAATGTCTATAAACACTTCAATTGCCATCCATGTCAAAGGGTTTGCTAAAACGTTGCGTAAAGACAAATGGTGGTTATATCCAAGTGTTGTAGTTTTCGGTCTTACTAGTTTTTTAATATATGGTTTTTGGTCTGCTTGGCAAGCAGATTTTTATTGGTATAGTGCAGGACAAGAAGGTTTCGGAGGATATCTTGCTCCGTTTTATTCTCCTTTAATTTTCATCAAAGAAGGTGTTGAAGGTGCAGCTCCTATTGGTCATGCTTTGTTTGGCTCTTGGCCTTCATGGTGGCCTAGTTGGATTCCTCCATCACCATCGTTATTAATTCTTGCAATCCCTGGAATTTTCAGATTTACCTGTTATTATTACAGAAAGGCATATTATAGAGCTTTTACAGGAACACCACCAGCTTGTGCAGTAGGTGCGGTACCAAGAAAAGGAAAATCAGGTTATAAAGGAGAAACAGGTTTGATGAGAATACAAAACCTTCATCGTTATGCCATGTATTTTGCAATGATTTATATATTGGTTTTCTTTTACGATGCGTATTTGTCATTTTTTAGAGGAGGAGAATTTGGTGTAGGAGTAGGAAGTATTCTATTATTAGGAAATCCAATTTTGTTAGCATGCTATTCCTTTGGCTGTCATTCCATAAGACATTTGTTAACCGGTAGCAGAGATTGTTACTCATGTAGTCTTGGCGGAAAAATAGCGCACAAGAATAGGAAAATAACCACTTGGTTGAATCAGCGGCATGAGTTGTTCGCTTGGCTTAGTCTAATTTGGATAATGGCAGCAGATTTTTATGTTAGAATGGTATCAATGGGATATATAACCGACTTCAATACTTGGGGTATTTAAACAAACTATTTTATGTTAGACATTTCTGAAATAAAAACCATTGAACATGATGTCCTAATTGTTGGTGCTGGAGGTGCTGGGTTAAGTGCTGCAATTGAAGCTTCTGCTCAAGGGATGAGTACAGGAATTGTAATGAAATCTTTGTTGGGTAAAGCACATACTGTAATGGCTGAAGGAGGAATGGCTGCAGCGTTAGGAAATGTAGATGCACGTGATCATTGGAAAATTCATTTTCGTGATACTATGAGAGGTGGCAAATTTCTTAATGTATGGAGAATGGCAGAACTTCATGCTAAAATTGCACCAGATCGTGTTCGTCTATTAGAAGAATGGGGAGCCGTTTTCGATCGAACAAAAAACGGTTTAATCAACCAACGAAATTTTGGAGGACACCGCTACCCAAGATTAGCACACGTTGGTGATAGAACCGGATTAGAAATGATTAGAACCTTACAAGATCATGGCATTCATCAAGGCATAGAAGCTTATATGGAATGTACAGCCTTGGATTTGCTTAAAAATGAAAAAGATGAGGTTTGTGGTGTTGTATGCATGTGGAGAGAAACAGGAACCTTTACCATATTTAAAGCCAAGTCAATCATATTTGCAACTGGAGGCGGTGGAAAAGCTTGGGAAGTAACCTCAAACTCTTGGGAATATACGGGAGATGGTTATGCGTTAGCTTATGAAGCAGGAGCTGAACTTATGGATTTAGAATTCAATCAGTTTCATCCCACTGGAATGGTTTGGCCACTATCAGTTAAAGGAATTTTGGTCACCGAAAGTGTTCGAGGCGAAGGTGGAATTCTACTAAATAGCGAAGGAACGCGATTTATGTACAACTATATTCCTGAGCGATTTCGTTCGGAAACTGCCGATACAGAGGAAGAAGCTGCAAGATGGCTCGCTGGAGATCCTAGTGCCAGACGTCCACCAGAACTATTGACAAGGGATGTCGTTGCAAGAGCAATAAACGAAGAAGTTAAAGCTGGTAGAGGCTCAAAACATGGAGGTGCTTATCTTAATATTGCAACTCAGCGTTCGGCGGAAGACATTAAAAAGAAATTGCCTTCAATGTATCATCAGTTTAAGGTTTTGGCAGAATTAGATATAACTAAAGAACCTATGGAAGTAGGACCAACCTGTCATTATTTTATGGGAGGAATTCGTGTTGATGCAGATACAACTATGAGTAATGTATCTGGATTGTTCGCTTGTGGTGAATGTGCTGCAGGAATGCATGGCGCCAATCGTCTTGGTGGAAACTCATTATCTGATCTTTTGGTATTTGGATATTTAGCAGGAAAAAATGCTTCTGAATATGCTAAGAATAAAGCAACTTACTCAGAAATTGATGAAGAACAAGCAAGTAAAATAATTAGAAATGCCACAGCGATATTAAATCGCGAATCAGGAGCTAATCCTTACCTTTTGCATGAGCAATTAGAACAAAATATGCAAAATAAGGTGGGTATTATTCGAACAAAAGAGGAGCTCGAAATGGGAATTGAACAAATAGAAAAACTTAAAGAAGATTATAAAACTGTTAAGGCTAAAGGATCCAGTCAATTTAATCCCGGTTGGCATGAGTCCTTGGGATTACGTAATTTATTAATTACTGCAGAAGCTGTTGCTCGGGCTGCAATACTTCGGGAAGAGAGTAGAGGCGGACATACAAGATCTGATTTTCCTGGAGAACAAAGCGAATGGCTTAACTACAATATTATATCTAGAAAAGGAAAAGATGGAAATATGGAATTGGTTAAGGTAGAACGTCCTGTGCCTAATGCAGAATTAGAGCGAATAGCAAAGTCGTCTATCGAAGATCTGGAAAAGGAAATTGAACAAGAAAGAAATTAAATAATGAACTGATTTTTAGGATCAGTTTTACAAGTATTAGTACATATAATGGCAACACGCAAATTTCAAATTTATAGAGGCGATCATGAAAATGGTGAACTGGTTGATTTCGAAACGGAAGTAAAAGAAGGTATGGTTGTGCTTGATGTGATCCATAAGATTCAGGCAGAGCAGGCAAATGATTTAGCTATTCGATGGAATTGTAAAGCTGGAAAATGTGGTTCTTGTAGTATGGAAATTAATGGAAAGCCAAAACTATCATGCATGACAAGGATGAATGAGTATGAACCAAATGAAACTATTACAGTAACTCCAATGAAAACGTTTCCTATTCTTAAAGATTTAGTGACTGATGTTTCCTGGAACTATACTCAAAACAAAAGAATAAAGAAGGTGAACCTTGCACAGGAATCAAAAACCGATAGAGGTTATGTGATGTATCAGGAAGATGTTGATCGCGTACAAGAATTCAGGAAATGCATTGAGTGTTATTTGTGTCAAAATGTATGTCACGTACTCCGCGACCACGATAAAAAAGACAAATTTGTTGGGCCACGATTTATGATACGTGTAGCAAGCCTCGAAATGCATCCTTTAGATATTGAAGATAGAATACCGGAGCTAAAAAAAGAATTCGGTTCTGGAATGTGTAATATAACACGTTGTTGCACTGATGTATGTCCTGAACACATAAATCTCACTGATAACGGAATCATTCCGTTAAAGGAACGTGTTGTAGACAGATATTATGATCCAATAACAATGCTATCACGTAAGATATTTGGAAAAAATAAAAAAAAGCTACCTCCTCTTAAGCCATAAATTAGACATCTAAAAAAGGTTGTACTCTATCTTGGTCTTGAGAAGACTTGAGATTAAATTCTTGGATACCTCTTATACAAGCATTCCATCTTAATACAGCATCTTGATTATCGGTAGGGCCAATCTTTTCAGCCTTTTCGTAAAACTCCATAGCATTTCTATAATGTTCGTAAGCAATATACTTAACCCTTGGTGAAGTTCTCGACAATGTAGCCTTACCCAAACGTTCTGAAACTATTCCACGATAATACAGCTGCTCATATTCGTCAGTTAGTTGAGCACACAATTTCTTGGCCTCAGGAAATGAAGTACTGTTTTCTGATCCAAATTGATCGGTAATTGCTAAAATAAGATACAAAATTGCGAGTTGATGGTTAGGTTCAACTTTTAAAATATCCCTACAAATGCTTTCTGCCTGCCAAGATTCATTAAGTAAACGATAGTGCTTTGCTCTGATTAATGCTTTTGGAATGGATTCTTTCGAAAGAGGTTTAAGTTGTAGCATAGTAAAAAGTTTGATCAAAAATTATCTAATGCAATGAATGTACGAATTTATTAGTAAATATTATTTAACAAGTTTAAAATTTGACATAAAATAGAGAGCAAAATTACTCAGTAAAAACTCTGTTTTCTTGTTCTGCAACTCTAATAAACGTGGTGCGTTTGGTAAGTTCTTTTAGGCGTTGAGCACCAACATAAGTACAGGCACTACGCAAACCTCCGAGTATATCTTGTAATGTTGTTTCTACATTTCCTTTAAAAGGAACTTCAACAATTTTACCTTCACTAGCTCGGTATTCTGCAACCTCTCCGACATGCTTTTTCATAGCGGTACTGGAACTCATACCATAAAATTGCTTAAAAGACTTACCGTTTCGTTCAACGAGTTCTCCACCACTTTCGACATGTCCGGAGAGCATACCACCGAGCATTACAAAATCGGCTCCGGCACCAAAGGCTTTGGCAATATCTCCCGGAAAGGCACAACCACCATCGCTAATAATTTGTCCCCCTAAACCATGTGCAGCGTCTGCACATTCAATAATCGCAGAAAGCTGCGGATAACCAACACCAGTTTTTATGCGTGTTGTACAAACAGAACCTGGACCAATTCCAACTTTTATAATATCTGCTCCTGCAAGTAATAGTTCTTCAACCATTTCTCCTGTAACTACATTTCCAGCTATAATAACCTTGTCCGGATATGTATCACGCGTTTTTTTTACAAAATCTACAAAGCGTTCGGAGTATCCATTAGCAACATCTATACAAATAAATTTTATTCGAGGATTAAATTTAAAAATGGAATTAAGTTTTTCTACATCCTTTTCTTTTATTCCTGTACTTATGGCTAAATAATCTATAATATCTTCTGTAGCATTTGCCATAAACACATTCCAATCTGTAATAGAGTAGTGTTTGTGTATTGCAGTAATTAGATTATTTTTTGATAGAGCTAAAGCCATTTCAAAAGTTCCTACTGTATCCATGTTTGCAGCTATAATAGGAATACCTTTCCAACTTGTGTTAACGTGCAAAAAGTTGAATTCCCTCTCTAGCGATACTTGCTTTCTACTCTTTAAAGTAGAACGTTTAGGGCGTATCATAACATCCTTAAACCCTAACTTTAAATCACTTTCTATGCGCATTTAATTTGAAAAAAATTGATTACTATAAAAATACGTGATATAAAACAAAACTCCACAAAAAAGTAATTTAAATTAAGAATTATTAACAACTGTTGAGAATTATATATTATTAGAGTATATTGTTTTAAAATATAACCACTTGAAATAAACATTAAAAAATGAAAAAATTATTACAAACTATTTTCCTATGTGCTTTAATGTCACAAACCTTCGCCCAAGAAACACCATTTTTAAACGATTCAGAAATAAGAATGTTAATAAACGAACTTTCTGGTGATCGATCTTTCGAACATATTCGAATTCTCACACAATGGCATCGAAATTCTGGGATGGAAGGTTATTTTAAAGCGGCCGATTATATTGTTGAAGAAGCTAAAAAATCAGGACTTGAAGATGTTAAATTTATTGAACAAGAATTACGAGGTCCAAATTATACAGCTATTTCTGGTGAATTATGGATGATGGAACCAGTTGAAATAAAACTTGCAGATATAGGTGATCATGCTTTGTATTTGTCCGATGGTAGTCATGATGCAAATATTACTGCTGAATTGGTTTGGGCAGGAACTGGTTCAAAGGAAGATTTAAAGGATATAGATGTAACTGGAAAAATTGTTTTAGTTAGTGGCTATCCAGGAGCTGCTGTTAGAAATGCAGTTTGGGAAAAAGGAGCAGTTGGTGTTGTATGCTATGGTACTTCTGAAAGTAAGAATCCTATGGATTTTCCAGATCAATTGGCCTGGACTAGGATTTCGGTAACACCTCCGGAAGGCAAAGAAGGTACTTTTGCTTTTAATCTGTCTCCAAGAAAAGGGGAACAGCTGAAAAATGTTTTGCAAACAAATGCCATGCAGGATTTTTTTGCTACCGGAAAAAAAACAATGGGAGGAAAGGTGGTTTTAAAAGCCAAAGTTGATACTGAAATTGGTGAAGCACCAGGACGAACTGGATTTGTTGAAGGATGGATAAAAGGTTCAAAGTATCACGATCAGCAAATTGTAATTACAGCACACTTACAGGAAGAACAAGGCTCTGCCAATGACGATGGAAGCGGTTGTGGTAATTTATTGGAGATAGCCAGAACACTTAATAAGTTGATTGATGAAGGTAAAATTGAACGCCCACTACGTGATATAAGATTTTGGTGGACTGACGAAATATATTCAGAATATAGATATTTTAGAGATTACCCAAAGGAACCGGCAAAAATGTTAGCAAATTTGCATCAAGATATGGTTGGTGCAAAACAATCTATAGGAAGCCGTATTCAGCATTTAATTTATTCACCACATTCCATTACCAGTTATGTAGATGCCTTGTTTGAAAGTGTTGGTACTTTCGTAATTCAAACCAACAATCCTTTTATTACAGCTGGAAGAATGGGAGGATTACCAAGACCTCATTCCAGACCAATTTATGCAACACGAGGTACACATGAAGGCTTTGGTGCACGTTTTGTTCCCTTTTTTAATGCTTCCGACAATCTTAATTTTGTTGAAGGTGCTATTGGTGTTCCTGCAGTTGGCTTGATTAATTGGGATGATTATTATATTCATTCTTCCGATGACGATCTTTGGCAAATTGATGCTACGCAATTACAGCGTAATGCATTTATAATAGCATCAATGGCATATTATTTAGGAAAAACTGAAAATGACCAAATCAGTTTGCTTTTGGCTGAAACTTATGCGCAAGGCAGTAAGCGTTTAGCAAACGATTTGCAAGCTGGATTTAACCAGATACAATCTCAAAACGATAAATCCTTGGCTTGGAAAAATGTTAGCATTATTATTGAGCAAGGTATTTTAAGAGAAGTTAGAGCACTCAATTCAATAACACGACTTTTAGGTACGGATGCCGCAACCATGGAGCTCATTGATAAATCAGTAAAGCAAATGCAAACCAAAGAAGAGACTTTGCTGAATGAACTTGCCAATTTTTACAACACAAAATATAATGTAAGGAAAGTTCCATCTGTTACATTAAATGCACAAGAACTGTCTGCCAGTAAAAAAGTACTAAAAAATCATGAAGTACTCGATGCTTATTTTGGAAAGAGAAGGTCAAGAGTTTCTGGTACACAAATTCACTCCACCATGCGTATGGAAGTATTTAATTTTGTAGATGGCAAACGCAGTTATTACGATATTTATAAGGCTGTATTGGCTGAGTCTTTGGCAGCAGGCGTTTGGTATTATGGCACAGTAACTTTGGCTGATGTTGTAAAGCTTTTAGATGCTAATGTGGACACTGGAGCTTTAATACTTAATAACAATTAGTAATTTATACTAATTACATAGTACCAGGTATTTACTTTTAAAGGAAAAAAGATAAACTTCGTTTAACTATGGCTAAACACAATTAAACAATCTTTAGCCTAACATTGTGACACATTTGAAAAACCCAATAAATGATTACAAACCAAGAAACATTTAGAAACATAATTTTAAAAAAGGTTCCTAAAAATTCTTGGATAAATCTTTTAGAAATCTATCAAATTGTGGAAAGTAACATTGACCATTTCGAATCAGGAGATTTTGACCCATTAGCTGATTATAACCAGCAAGAAAGATGGAAAAGAAATGTTAGAAATGCTTTACAAACTTTAAAAGCAAAAAACCAAATTCAATGGGACGGAAATGCCAACTATCTTTTAGGAGATAAATCAAACAGTGCGATTAAAAAGTCAACTAGTGAAAAGGCAAAAACGGATTTAAGCAATGACGATAAATTGTATCTACAGCGGGCTAAGGTTGCTTTTCCTATTTTGGTAAGACAAGCTCGAGCAGAAAAACCGATATATTATTCCGATTTGGCTAAAGAAATCGGAATGCCAAATGCTCGGAATTTAAACTATGTGCTTGGAGCAGTTGGGAATTCAATAAAAGAATTAGCGAAAAAATCAGATAAAAAAATACCACTAATAAATTTTTTAGTGATAAATAAATCAGATGAAATCCCAGGCTCTGGAGTTGAGGAATTTATTGAACAAAAAGATTTTGAATCATTAAACAAGAGTCAAAAAAGAAAAGTAATTGATAAAATACTATCAGACATTTACTTGTATAAAGATTGGTATTGGGTTCTATCCGAGCTTAAGTTAAAACCTTTAGAAACAAATTTTGACCAAAAATTGAAAAAACCTAAACCATACTATGGTAAGGGAGGAGAAAGTCAACAGCATAAAGACTTTAAAAACTTTATAGCAAACAATCCAAAATTGTTCGGATTATCATCGAAACTAATTGGAATCAGCGAATATGAATTACCTTCAATGGATTTGATTGACGTAGTTTTTAAGAACAAAGGCGAAATTATAGGAATTGAAGTGAAATCATTTATTTCAAATTCTGCAGATATTCAGAGAGGACTGTTTCAATGTGTAAAGTATAAAGCTTTACTAGAAGCTAAACAGATAGTAAATGATTTAATTCCTAATAGCCGAGTAATATTAGCTTTAGAGAATAAGCTACCTAGTAATCTAATCGGGGTTAAAAATCAATTAGGAATTGAGGTTTACGAGCATAAGTCGAATAAAAAACGTGGCACAACATAGTGAATAAGTGCTAGATCGTAAAATTTTTAATTTGGCTTTAAAACTGAAAAATTTGGCTCTGTGTTAATCCGAAAAGTTAGTATCTTTTTGCACACTACGTTTCATACACAAGACCGTTAATCAAAACTACCTCACCGCAATCATACTAATCTCCACATTAACATCTTTTGGTAATCGAGCTACTTGTACAGTTTCACGAGCAGGAGCTGAGGCATCATCAAAGTAACTGCCATAGATTTCATTTATTTGAGTGAAATTATCCATATCACTTATAAAAATAGAGGTTTTTACCACGTTTTCAAAAGTCATGTTTGCAGCTGCTAAAACCTGTTTCATGTTTTCCATGACTTGCTTTGTTTCCGCTTTGATATTGTCCAATACCAAAGCGCCAGTTTCTGGATTAAATGCTATTTGTCCAGAAGTATACAAAGTATTTCCACTTAACACAGCTTGGTTATATGGACCAATTGGAGCAGGAGCTTTTGAGGTTGTAATTATTTTTTTCATTTTATTAGTAAAATATAATAGCTATTAAACGCTATAGTTGTTTGTCAATAGATTTACGCTTCTCATATTTAATATCTTTAAGGATACTGGAACGTATACCAATAAAGAAATTCCATGAGCTACGAGAACTAAATGGCACCCAAGAAAAATTCATTCTCCAACTTAATAAATCCCTTTCAAATCTTAATTGTGTATATGTAACACCCTTATTTTTTAAATCGTAGCCGGAAGAGGCTCCAATACTCCATCTTGGAGATATTTCTATGTCACCAGAAAACATTAAAGAATGTGATGAAATTTCATTTTGCCTTCTTGAATTACTGTAATTTACAGAATAAGCTAATCGTAAACTCCAAGGTATTTTATAATTATACAATTCACTTATTTCTTCTTCGTCTTCAGAGTCATCTCTATTAGAATTTAGTCTTTGATCGGCAAAATCTTGGGGTTTTCCAAATAGGTCGTCATCCCGTCCACCACTTCTTAAAGATTCTTCATTTGCAGCTTGGTTTTCATTTTTGGAAGTATCAAAGCTTTTGCTAGTTAATGAATAATTCGCGGTGAGATTGGCACTTGTTAGCCTAAAAAGACTTCCTCCATTATCTATATTGAAAGTATTAATTTTATTGTTATTATTATCTAGGGCATAAGGATCTAAAGTAGCTCCAAAGTTGATACTCATTTTATTGTCAAGAATTTGAGTACCTCCAGATACTCTTAAAGGACTCCATTTTAGAGAATCACCCGCAATGTTGTAAGATGTAGAAAAGTTTAAATTGTTGAGTAATTTTATTTTTTTTGCTTCAGTAGCTGTACTATCTTTATCTCTAACCTTAGCTTCAAAATTGTTTCCTAAAGAAAGGCCTATGGAACTAGAAAAGGTATTACCAGGCACTCCAAAAATAGATTGCTCGAATCGTGTAAAATCTACTTCTTCTACCAGTGTACCATCTGCATCAATAACTTCATAGGTATCATAATATTTATCAAAAGCAGGTGAAATATTATAAGTAATGGATGGACGCATGACGTGCCTGATCGCTTGTATTTTTTTATCTTCTCCAAAATCAAACATGCCATAAATAGTAGTTCCTATACCAGCACTAAAATTATAGGTTCTAAAACTATCAAAATTATTTTCCTCAGTTGTAACTATTTCTAAAAGATCAGGATCAAACGTTTTATTTATAGTTTTTAATGTCCAGGTTTCTTGAAAATTTGTACTTGTACTAACACTTAAATATTTTAATACTTTAAAATTTGTACTTATTGGAATAGTATGTTGCATACCAACTTTGGCGTCATCAAACATTTCCTTTTTAAAGAATAAGGAGTCTGTAGTTTGAATTCTGTTTTCTCCACGTACATTATATTGTAAATTTATATTTTGAATAAATCCTTTTTTGCTTCCCACTTTCGGAGCAAAAGGATACATACGATCTACACTTGCTTGAAAAGTTGGCAGTGTCATATTTATAGATTCTGTATTGGTGTTTTGAGAGTGCGTTGCAGTTACGCTTAAATTTACTTGCGGTTCAC
This sequence comes from Flavobacteriaceae bacterium, assembly GCA_965250265.1. Taxonomy (GTDB): domain Bacteria; phylum Bacteroidota; class Bacteroidia; order Flavobacteriales; family Flavobacteriaceae; genus PRS1. The sequence goes on from CBDFNO010000012.1 coordinate 333,024, forward strand.
CTTGAAAGGTCTTTGAATATGAAATTGAGGATGATAAGGTATTGTTTAAAAAGTTAGATGCATTTAATTGATTGATAGATTCTTGAAAATATGTACTACTCCCTAAATTAACAGATGCCGAAAAACGTGAATTGGGATTTGCTTTTCCATCTTGACTATGCGACCAACGTAAATTGTAAATAGTACTTTTAGCATAATCTGGAAATCCGCGCTCGCTTGTAATTAAGTTTTCAAACCGAAAACTAAGATTACCTCTAAATTTATAGCGTACAGCATAGGCGCTTTGTAAACGCATTCCATAACTTCCATTGGTATAATAATCTCCCAGTACGGCAAGATCTACATAATCATTAATAGCAAAATAATAACCTCCATTTTGTATATTATAACCTCTATTGCTGTCTTCTCCAAACGCTGGAAAAATAACACCCGAAGTACGTTTTTGTGTTAAAGGAAAAATTGCAAAAGGCAGCCCAATAGGCGTGGGTACATCAGCAATAAATAAATTAGTTAAACCAGTTACCACTTTTTTTCCAGGAACAATTTTTGCCTTACGAAGCAAAAAATAGTATTCTGGATTGTCTGGATCTTCAGATGTCGTAAATTTTGCTCTATCAACAAAGTAAACCGAATCATTTTCCTTTTTAGTGGTTTCGGCTACAATATAACCGCCACTTTGCTCAGTCTTTGAATTGTAGATTAGTGCTTTTTGTGTTTTTGTATTGAAAACTAAAGAATCAGGCTCTACAACATCACTACCTTGTTTAAATATTGGTGCTTGCGTATAATTACCTAATGAATCGGTTATTCCTTTTGCATAAACTACATTCTTTGCATAATCTATTACTATAATTCCACCAGTAATCTCCATATCCTGATAAAACATCTGTGCTTCATTATAAAGATAAATTTTTTCTTCTCTTTGGTTTATGGATGTATAGTCACTAGCCGTATAATTCAAAATATCTTCCAACATGCCTTTCTTTTTTGGGATACTGTCCTGAATTATAGAATCTTTCAATCTTGGATTTATTAATAAAGAATCTAAAGCAATATTTATGGTGTCTTTGGCAATTGCTGGAGTAATAATAGGTTTTGTTTTTTGTACATCTTGTGCATAGCTAAAAGTGTTTATAAACACTGTAAAACTTAAGGCAAAAAGTATTTGAAAGATATTTGTTTGCAATGCTTTTAGATGTATTTTTGTAAAAGTATGGCTCGGTTTTTGAATTGCCAAAGTTACATATATTTTTTTGTGAATATTTTTAATACTGTAAAAAATTAAGATTTAAAATAAACCGAGTTCTTAAGCCGTTAAAGTCTCTATGCAAACGTATATAAAATACCTTTTATTATCTTTTATATTTTTATTAACAACCCACTCTATTGCTCAAAAAACTAGTAAAAAATTTGTTGTTGTTTTGGACGCTGGACATGGCGGAAAAGACCCAGGAAACTTGGGTAGTGGCTTAAAAGAAAAAGACATTGCTTTAGGGATTATATTAAAAATAGGAGAAGCTCTAGAAAAACAAAAGGATATTGAGGTTATATATACACGTAAAACAGATGTTTTTATAGACTTATTTGTTAGAGGTAAAATTGCTAATGATGCCGATGCCGATTTATTTGTGTCCGTGCATTGCAATTCTTTCCATACGCAAGTTTATGGAACCGAAACATTTGTTTTAGGTACAAAGAGAAGCGAAACAAATTTCAATGTTGCAAAACGAGAGAATGAAGTTATTTTTTTAGAAGAAAATTATGAAAAAAATTATGAAGGATTTGATCCAAGTAATCCAGAATCTTTGATAGGTATTACATTAATGATGGAGGACTACCTAGATCAAAGCATATTATTAGCGAGTTATATCCAAGATAATTTTACCAATAAATTAAAACGCCATAATAGAGGCGTAAAACAAGAAGGATTTATTGTGTTGCACCAAACATATATGCCTAGTGTGCTGATTGAAACGGGATTTTTAACCTATAAGAAAGAAGGTCTTTATCTAAATTCAAAAAAAGGACAAACTGAAATGGCAGCTTCAATAAAAGACGCGGTTTTAAAGTATAAAAAGAATATAAATTTTGAATCTGCTGAAAATGTAGTTAATAAAATAAATGAAGGATATGGTGCTACTATAGATAGTGTTACAACCTTTCCGGAAATTACTTTTAAGGTGCAAATCGCAGCCAGTTCAAGAAAATTAAAAACTAAGCCCTACAATTTTAAAGGGCTTGATGAGATTTCAAGAGATAGGACAGGTAAAATCTTCAAATATTTTTATGGAGCAACTTCAGATTATTCAAAGATAAAACAACAAAGAAATGAAGCTCTAAAAAATGGATATGACACTTGTTTTATTGTTGCATTTAAAAACGGAGAACTAATCACTTTAGCAGAGGCTTTAAAAAACTAGATCAGATTAGACATGTTCTTTTTAAATTAATTGCTAATTTTGTGACTAAATTAAATTTAAGCGTTTGAAAATATCTAGAGAAGTAAAGACAGCAGTATTAGTAATATCTAGCATAGTATTGTTTATATTTTTGTTCAACTATTTGAAAGGGAATAATTTGTTAGATTCTTCCCGAACATTTTATGTGGTTTACGATAATGTAGAAGGCATCGCATCCTCCACACCTGTAACCATAAATGGGTTGTCTGTTGGCAAAGTGCAAAACATCAGTTTTAACGAAGATGCTTCTGGACGTTTAACAGTGAAGCTTTTAGTAGATAGTGATTTTAAATTCTCTAAAAACAGTAAAGCAGAGTTATATGAAACTGGATTGATTGGAGGAAAGGCTATTGCAATAATTCCTGCTTTCGATAATGCCGAAAACGCAAAAAAAGGAGATTACCTTACTGGCACAGTTAAGGCTGGTTTAACAGAACTTGTAAATCAGCGTTTAACACCTCTTCAAGAAAAAATAGAAACTATGATGGTAAGCGCAGACTCTTTACTTACCAATATTAATAGTGTGTTTGATGTGCAAACCAAAGTAAATCTTAAAAAAAGTATATCAGAGTTAGCCTTAACTATAGAATCGTTTAAAAACACGTCAGTTTCTATAAATAATTTAATCGCAGACAATCAAGAAAAATTGAGTAATACTTTAAGTAATGTTGAAGATATTTCATCTAACTTGTCTAAAATAACCGATTCTATTGCTAATGCCAATCTTAGCGGGACAATAAAGAGTTTGCAATTAACTATTACTCAATTTGATAAAATTCTTTCGAGTATTGAAAATGGAGAAGGTTCTATAGGAAAGATTTTAAAAGATGATGAATTGTATAATAATCTTAAAGGAGCGTCAAAAGAAATGGAAGAACTATTGCGAGATATTAAATTGCATCCAAAACGCTATTTCAGAATTTTATCTAAAAAAGAAATTCCATATAACGAAGAGTAATTAATATCTAAATAATGGATTATATTCCCAACATACTCTTTGCGCTTGCACTTGTTATAGGTATAGGTTATTTTATTAATAATATCCGTAAGCTTATTCGTAACATCAAATTAGGGAAAGATATTGATGTAAGTGATAATAAATCACAGCGTTGGAAAAATATGACAATGATCGCACTTGGGCAAAGTAAAATGGTGCGTCGTCCGATTGCTGGTTTTCTTCACGTTATTGTTTACATTGGTTTTATTGTTATTAATATAGAAGTACTGGAGATTATTATTGATGGTTTATTTGGAACACATCGTATATTTTCAGGGATTGGTAGTTTGTACGGATTACTTATTGGTTCTTTTGAAATTCTGGCAATTCTTGTTTTAGTGGCAGTAATTGTATTTTGGATACGAAGAAATATTTTAAAATTAACTCGTTTTTGGAAAAACGAAATGACGAGTTGGCCAAAAAATGATGCGAATTATATTTTGTATTTCGAAATGGTATTAATGACATTATTTCTAATTATGAATGCAACAGATGTTCATTTTCAGGATATGGCAACAGGAAATATAATAAGTCAATATGTTGCACCTTGGTTTGATGGATTATCTGAAAACTCACTGCACCTTGTTGAAAGAACTGCATGGTGGAGTCATATATTAATTATTTTCATATTCTTGAATTATCTATATTTTTCTAAACATTTGCATATTTTATTAGCTTTTCCAAATACCTACTATGGAAGTATGAAACCAAAAGGAGAATTAAATAGCTTAGAAGCTGTTACAAAAGAAGTGATGTTAATGATAGATCCAAATGCAGACCCTTTTGCAACACCAGAAGCAGGTGAAGAAGATCTTGATCCTGTTAAATTTGGGGCTAGCGATGTACAAGATTTAAATTGGGTACAATTACTCAATGCATATACCTGTACAGAATGTGGAAGATGTACAAACGAATGTCCAGCAAATCAAACTGGAAAAAAATTATCTCCTCGTAAGATAATGATGGACACTCGTGATCGCTTAGAGGAAGTAGGGAAAAATATTGATGCCAACAAAGGAGAATTTAAAGAAGATGGAAAACAGCTATTGGATGATTACGTAACACGTGAAGAGCTTTGGGCGTGTACGTCATGTAATGCATGTGTAGAAGCTTGCCCTGTAAGTATTAATCCTTTGTCAATTATTTTAGATATGCGTCGTTATTTAGTCATGGAACAATCTGCTGCTCCTAGTGAATTAAATACTATGATGGCAAATATTGAAAATAATGGAGCTCCCTGGCCTTATAACCAAATGGATAGATTAAATTGGAAAAATGAATAGAGCATGAAACATTTAAAAATTACATATTATTTAGTAATATTAATTTTATGCTTTTTTAGCTTTAATTATTGTATAGGTCAAAATAGAGATTATAAAGCAGATTCATTACAAATAAAAATTTATACTGAAATTGAATATGTAAATAGCAAGTCAAAAGAGATAACAGTTAAAAAAATATTTTGTGATTATTGTTCGGAAAATCAAATCAAATATTTAAAAGAAAAAGCAAAGGAATTGGCTTTTTATGATAGATATAATCCAGCAAAAAGATTGGTAGATGGCATCCGTAAATTTGCAATAATTATAAGGGTTTCAAAAAAAGATTTTTCTGCATTGAAAACAAAAAAAGATAGCATTAATAATTAAGATTAGAGATTTAATTGTTAAAGAAGTAACTATTGAAGTGTTTGATGATGGCAAACACCAATAAGTTTAAATATTTTTAAAAATGAGCGAATCATTAAAGGTATCAACTATGGCTGAATTTATGGCACAAGGCAAACAACCAGAAGTATTGTTTTGGGTTGGTTGTGCCGGAAGTTTTGATGATAGGGCAAAAAAAATCACTAAAGCTTTTGTTAAAATCCTTAATAAAGCAAATGTAGATTTTGCTGTTTTGGGTACCGAAGAGAGTTGTACTGGTGATCCTGCAAAACGATCTGGGAATGAGTTTTTATTTCAAATGCAAGCTGTAACTAATATAGAAGTATTAAATGCTTACGAAATAAAAAAAGTTGTCACTGCTTGCCCTCATTGTTTTAATACTCTTAAAAATGAATATCCTTCGCTTGGTGGAAATTACCAAGTGATGCATCACACCCAATTTTTAAAAAGCTTATTAGAAGATGGACGACTTACTATTGGAGGACAGAAATTTAAAGGCAAACGAATTACGTTTCATGATCCTTGTTATTTAGGTCGCGCAAATAGTGTATATGAAGCACCAAGGGAACTAATTAAGAAGCTAGATGCCGAATTGGTGGAAATGAAACACTGTAAACGTAATGGCCTATGTTGTGGAGCTGGAGGAGCGCAAATGTTTAAGGAACCAGAAAAAGGAGATAAAGACATTAATGTGGAACGTACCGAACAAGCTCTTGAAACTAAACCAGATATTATTGCTGCTGGTTGTCCATTTTGTAATACTATGATGACAGATGGTATAAAAGCAAAAGAACAAGAAGACAATATTAAGGTTATGGATGTTGCAGAATTAATTGCTAATGCCCAAGATTTATAAGCCAAACCAAATCATTTAAATTTTTATGAAAAATTATATAATTATTATAAGTTTACTAATAGCGTTAAACACCTACTCTCAAGATTCAACTTTAGATATAATTGCTAAAGAAACTTGCGAATACCTTCAAAAAGATGAAATAAGGAACTTAGATAATCAACAAAAGACTTTAAAATTAGGTATATTTATTATTAATCTATATAGCGAATATAAGGAAGATTTAAAAGCTGAAGGTATAGATATAGATTTTACTGAAGATGATGCTGGTAGGAAATTTGGTGAAAAAATTGGAATTAATATGGTAAACTTTTGTCCAGAAGCCCTTATTGCATTAGCTAGCGATGTTGATTCAGTAGATTATGATACTGATACTGACAAAGCAAAAGAAATATATGTTTTTAACGGAGAAATTCAATCTATAAAAGGAAATGATTTTAGCTTTGTTGAAGTTAAAAATTCAGATGGAATTGTTCAGAAGTTTTTGTGGTTTTCAAATTTTAAAGGATCAGAAAAATTAATAGCAAACGATTCCATAATTGGAACTAAAGTAAAAGTTAAGTATAAAAACACTGAATGCTTTTCACCAAAATTAGAAGAATATATTATTAGAAAAGAAATCATTGAAATTGGTTATTTTGAATAAATTAAAAAATGTTAGTAGATTTTAACATATTACCTGAAACTTCAAGAGTTTGGATATACCAAGCAAGTCGATCGTTTACTGAAAGCGAATTGGTAGAGATTACTTCAAAATTAAATACATTTATAGAACAATGGACTGCACATGGAAGTGATTTACAATCGGGTTTCGAAATTAAATATAAACGTTTCATTATTCTTGGTTTAAATCAAAGTTTAAATATCGCAACAGGCTGTTCTATAGACGCTTCAGTGCATTTTATTCAACAACTAGAACAAGACTATAATGTTGATTTATTGGATAAAATGAATGTGTCTTATAAGCAAGGAGAATTTGTAGCATACAAAACGCTTATAGATTTCAGAAAAATGGCAAAGCAAAAAGCCGTGTCAAAAAATACTATCGTCTTCAACAACTTGGTTACCAATATTGTCGAATATAAAGAAAACTGGGAAGTACCTGCCAGTGAAAGTTGGCATAATCGTTTTTTAAAGTAACAAGGCATTAAACCAAAAAAAGCTTTCATATTTCAAATAGAATATTGATTTTTACCGCTTCCAAAGCGCAACTATAAAATTATGGCTAACGATATTTTTTTATTAAATATTTCTGGACAAGACAAACCAGGGCTAACTTCAGGTTTAACAAGTGTTTTATCAGAGTATGATGCCAAAGTGCTAGATATAGGGCAAGCAAACATTCATGATACCTTATCTTTAGGTATTTTATTTGAAATTCAGTCTGGAGAAAAATCATCAGCTGTACAAAAAGATTTACTTTTTAAGGCTTATGAGCTAGGTATTACTGCTAAATTCACACCAATCTCACTGGAAGATTATGAACATTGGGTAAGTCTTCAAGGTAAAGATAGATACATTGTTACAGTTTTAGGAGTAAAACTTACTGCTCGACAAATATCTGAAGTTGCTAAAGTAATTTCAGAAAAGAATTTAAATATTGATGCTATAAAAAGACTTACAGGTCGTTTATCTCTTGTTAAAGAAGAAGAATACCCAAGAGCTTGTATTCAATTATCCATTAGAGGAAAAATAGAAAATAAAGCAGATTTTACTGAAAAAATCATGCAAATATCGCATGATTTAGATGTAGATATCGCTTTTCAAGAAGATAATATTTACAGACGAAACAGAAGATTGGTTTGTTTCGATATGGATTCTACATTAATACAAACAGAAGTTATTGATGAATTAGCAGAGTTAGCTGGTGTCGGGGATAAAGTGAGAGCAATTACAGAATCTGCAATGCTAGGAGAAATAGACTTTAACGAAAGTTTCATTAGACGTATGAAACTCTTAAAAGGTTTGAAAGAAGAAGTACTTCATGATGTTGCTGTTAATTTGCCAATAACTAAAGGCGCAAGAAGACTAATAGATACTTTAAAAAGCTACGGATTTAAAACTGCTATTTTGTCTGGTGGATTTACTTACTTCGGGCAATATTTACAAAAAGAATTGGGAATTGACTATGTGCATGCAAATCAATTAGAAATAAAAGATGGAGTTCTAACCGGTGAGTATATTGGTGATATTGTAAATGGAAGCAAAAAAGCAGAATATCTTAAAGAAATTGTAAAAAAAGAAGGCATAGATATCAACCAAACCATTGCTGTTGGCGATGGAGCTAATGATTTGGCAATGCTAAATCTTGCAGGTTTAGGCATAGCTTTTCATGCAAAACCAACTGTAAAAGATAATGCACATAGTTCTATATCAAGTATTGGGTTAGATGGCGTTTTGTATTTGTTAGGTTATCACGATAAACATATAGATTTGCTTGAATAGTTATAGAAAATTGCAAAGCAAAAAGCTGTTTCAAAAACACATTGTCTTCAATAATTAGTTACAAATATTGCAGAATAAAAAGAAAACTGGGAAGTGCCTGCGAGCGAGAGCTGGAACAAACGTTTCTTAAATTAAAGTTAAAATATAATAAGTAGCAAACTAATACGTTTTTTGGGTAGGAAAAAGAAATATTTAATTCCTTTACTTAAAATAGCTATAAAACCTACTTATGAAATTTAAAATATTGGTGTTTGCGTTTCTGCTCTCTGCATTTAATCTTTCGGCTCAAGAATGGCAAACTAACTTCTCCAAAGCAAAAATTTTAGCTTCAAAAGAAAACAAACAAATTGTATTAGTGTTTCAAGGTAGCGATTGGTGTACACCTTGTATTAAATTGGACAAACAAGTTTGGAGTACTGAAGAATTTCAAAAATTAGCAAAAGACAAATTTATAATGCTCCTAGCTGATTTTCCGCGTAGAAAAGCAAATAAACTTTCTGAAGAATTGCAAGAACAAAACAACAAACTTGCCGAACAATATAATACACAAGGTTATTTTCCTCTAGTGGTTGTTATGGACAAAGAAGGTAAAGTCCTTGGTAAAATGGGCTATGAGAAATTATCACCAGCCAAATATTTCGATAAACTTGTTAAATTCAAATAAACTCATTTGAAAAACTTAAAGAAACTACTTATCTATTTCTTGTTAATGTCTTCATCGATAACATTTGCACAAGATGCTTATCGAAGAACGGTAAAGTTAATGGGTAGCCGCTTTGACATTACTGTAATTGCAAACAACGAAAAAGAAGGAAACAACTATATTGATTTGGCGATTAGCGAGATTTCAAGAATAGAAAAACTCATTTCTTCTTGGGATGAAAATTCTCAAACAACATTAATAAATAATAATGCTGGATTACGAGCTGTAAAGGTTGATGAAGAATTATTTCAACTTATTCAACGTGCAATAAAAGTTTCAAGACTAACAAAAGGAGCATTCGATATTAGCTATGCTTCGATGGACAGAATTTGGAAATATGATGGAAGCATGACCCAAATGCCGTCAGAAGAAAGCATAAAAGAATCAGTTAAAAAGGTTGGGTATCAAAACATTATTCTTAATGTCGAAAATTATAGCGTTTATCTTAAACTAAAAGAAATGAAAATTGGTTTTGGTGCTATAGGCAAAGGTTATGCTGCAGATAAAGCTAAAGCTCTTTTAAAAAGTAAAGGAGTAGTAGGTGGAATTATAAATGCATCTGGCGATTTGAATGCTTGGGGAAAACAACCAGACGGAAAAGATTGGATGGTTGCTATTGTAAATCCATTAAATAAGGAAAAAGTATTCTCGTGGTTGCCAATGCATAATACTGCTGTAGTTACATCTGGAAACTATGAAAAATATATAAAATTTAATGGAGAGTTGTATTCTCACATTATTGACCCTAGAACTGGATATCCAAGTAAAGGAATCTTAAGCGTTTCTGTATTTACAGAAAATGCCGAATTGGCTGATGCTTTAGCAACTTCAATATTTGTAATGGGAGTTGAGACAGGTTTAGATTTTATTAATCAATTAAAAGGTGTTGAATGTATTATTATTGATAAGGATAATAAGATTTGCACCTCAAACAATATAAATTTTAAGCAAACTAATTAATATGAAGCATTTAATAATAGTATTTGTCATGGTGGTTTTTTGTTCTTCTTGCGTATCAGTTAAAGAATACGAAAAAGTAAATATTAATGATCCAGATATGGTTTTATCTCAAAAAAGTTCTCACCGATTTGTAACCAGTTTTCAGGTTTATCGTGAAGCTGCAGCTGGAGCAAATGGTGGAAAATCTGGTGGTGGCTGTGGATGCAATTAGTAAAAAAAATAGATATTAAAAATTTAAATAATTAATGAAAAGCCTCTTATCAATTATAATATTTTTTATTTGCTTCTCTTCAATAGTCTTTGGACAGGATAATTCTGATGTTTATAAAAAACGTGTTTTAGAAACAACCGAAGTTGAATTTCTAACAAGTTACTATACTCAAGATGGTGATAATGCTGCTGTAACTGGAGGAATAGGAACAGAAAAACTTACCGATTTCACACCTACTATAGTTGTGAGTATGCCGCTTAATGCTGATGATGTGTTAACAATTGATGTTGGGATTTCCACTTATACTTCGGCATCGTCAAGCAATTTGGACCCTTTTGATAGTTCTGGAGCATCCAATGGTGAAGACGACGACGACGATGAAGATGATGATAGGAGTAGAAATGCTGCAACAGGAGTTACAGGAAGCCCTTGGGTAGAATCTTCTGGTGCATCAAAACAAGATACTTGGGGAAGTGTAAATGTTAATTATTCTCATAGTTCAGACAATAGAAATAGAATTTGGGGTGCCAATGCATCTTTTGCCAGAGAATACGATTACACATCTATTGGTTTTGGTGGTTCTTATACAATGCTTTTCAATGAGAAAAATACAGAAATTGGCATTAAAGGAAATGTGTATTTAGACACTTGGAGTCCGAGATATCCAACTGAGTTAGATTCTTATTTGGAAGCTAATAGTGATTTAACTCAAGGTTTTTTTAGTGATATAGATATTTTAGATCAAAACGGAAATAATGGCCCAGTTTGGAGTCCTATTTCTGGATTTAATTTAATAAATGATAAAAGTAGAAACTCATATTCGGTATCGTTTAGTTTTTCACAAATACTAAATAAAAATGCACAATTTTCATTGTTTTTAGATGTTGTTCAACAAGAAGGCTGGTTGGCAAACCCAATGCAACGCGTCTATTTTAATGACGTTTCAAACTATTATGTTGGTAGTACTGGTGAAAATAATACAAATATTACAAACTATGCATCGCCGAGTAATACAGAATTGTTTCAATTAGCGGATGATATAGAGCGTTTGCCAGATACACGTTTTAAAATACCAATTGGAATGCGTTTAAATTATTATTTAAATGAAACATTTTCTTTAAGAGCTTATTATCGTTATTATTTTGATGATTGGGGAATAAATTCTCATACTGTAAGCATAGAAGTGCCTATAAAAATTTCGCAAAAATTCACTTTATATCCTTCATATCGTTATTATACACAAACTGAAGCAGATTATTTTGCTCGTTATGAGCAACATTTATCAACCAATGAGTTTTATACTTCAGATTACGATTTATCAGGATTTAATGCAAATCAATATGGTTTTGGAATTGGTTATACTGATATTTTTACTAAAGCACATATTGGTAAACTAGGGCTTAAATCCATCGATTTAAAATATAACAATTATAAACGCAATACAGGTTTAGATGCAAATATTATTTCAGTTGGATTTAAGTTTGTGATGGATTAATAGTTTGTTTACAACCTTCTTTATAAAACTATCTTAAAGCTTATTTATCTTCTTGCAAAAAATGTTATTTTGGCATAGTTTTTAATGATACCTAATCTATGCGAATTAAAATTTTACTTATTGTTATTGTTTGCTTTTCTAATTTTGGAATTAGCCAAAACAATAACCATCCTTTACTTGTTGAAGATTTCAAAGCACAACAAAAATGGGTAGACAGCACATATTCTGCTATGACTATTGAAGAAAAAGTTGGACAATTATTTATGGTAATGGTATTTTCAAGTCAAGATGAAGACACACATCAAAGTATTGTAAAGCAGATCAAAGAAAATAAAATTGGTGGTATTATATTTTCAAAAGGAGGTCCAATACGCCAAGCACGGCTAAATAATGAGTATCAAGCTATTTCTAAAATACCATTACTAGTTGGTATGGATGCCGAATGGGGATTAGGTATGCGATTAGATTCAACCTATTCCTTTCCTTGGAATATGACTTTAGGAGCAATTAAAAATAATGCTTTAATCGAAAAAGTTGGTTACCAAATAGGGGAACATTGTAAACGACTAGGTGTGCATTTTAATTTTGCACCTGTGGTGGATATAAATACCAATCCGAAAAACCCAATTATTGGTAATCGTTCTTTTGGAGAAGATAGAGATAATGTTACCGAAAAAGCTTCAGCTTTTATGAAAGGTATGCAAGATGCAGGTGTTTTAGCAACAGCAAAACATTTTCCTGGCCATGGGGACACTGAAACAGACTCTCATAAAACTTTACCAACAATTAAATTTAGCGAAAAACGTATGGATTCAGTAGAGTTGTTTCCCTATAAAAAGTTGATAAAAGAAGGCTTGTCTAGTGTTATGGTTGCGCATTTAAATGTACCAAGTTTAGAATCTCGTGCAGATTATCCTTCTTCACTTTCTGAAAATATAGTAACAAATATTCTAAAGGAAGGATTAAAATTTAATGGCCTTATTTTTACTGATGCTCTTAATATGAAAGGTGCTTCCGATTTTAACGAAACTGGAGATATAGATTTAGCAGCTTTTAAAGCAGGAAATGATATGCTTTTGATTTCGGAAGATGTTTCTAAGGGTATTGCTAAAATTATTACTGCATATACTGAAGGTGAAATTTCTGAAGAACGTTTGGCACATTCAGTTAAAAAAATATTAATGGCTAAATATAAAGTTGGATTACATAAATACAAGCCTATTGGAACTTATAATTTGGTTGAAGATCTAAATAGAGTAGAAGATATTGTACTCTATGAAGAATTAATTGAGAATGCTATAACCGTTGTTAAAAATGAAGCAGAGTTATTACCATTATTAAGATTAGAAACAAAAAAAATTGCTTACGTACAATTGGGAGATGATAATGGTTCTACATTTTTAAATGAATTAAAAAAGTATTCACAAGTACGTGAAGTAAAAGCCGATAAATTAGACGGTCTTATTAAAAAATTAAACAATTATAATACGGTTATTGTTGGTTTTCATAAATCGAATGCAAACCCTTGGAAATCTTATAAATTTAACAATAAAGAATTAGTATGGTTGTATGAAATTGCAAGAACCAATACTGTGATATTAAATGTATTTGCAAAACCCTATGCACTTCTTGACTTAAAAACCATCGAAAATTTTGAAAGTGTTATGGTGTCGTACCAAAACAGTAAAATAGCTCAACAAAAGGCTGCTCAAATAATTTTTGGAGCCATTCCATCCAAAGGTGTTTTACCAGTTACTATAGGAGACCATTTTAAAGCGGGTTATGGCATTCATTTTCCGTCAACTAGTAGGTTAAGTTATGGTTCGCCTGAGCGAGTAGGTATGAGCTCAGAACGGTTAAAAAAGTTGGATTCTGTTGCGCAATACGCTGTAGATTCATTAATGACGCCAGGAATTCAATTAATAGTGGCGCGTAAAGGAAAAATTATTTATAACAAAAACTTCGGAAAGCATACATATAAAGGCAAACAAAGTGTCAGGTCTTCAGATATTTATGATGTCGCTTCTCTAACAAAAATATTAGCTACAGTACCTCTGCTTATGGAATTGGAAGAACAAGGCATCGTTTCACTAGACTCAAAATTATCAGATTTACTGCCAGACTATAAAGAGTCTAATAAAGAAGATGTTACGATTAAAAAAATGTTGTCACATTACGCAAAGTTTAAACCATGGATCCCTTTTTATTATGGCACTTTAGATTCAATTACAAAAAGACCAAACGGCAAATATTATAGGAAAAAACGTAGTGAAGCATTTAATATTGAAGTTACCAAAAATTTATATTTAAGGTCTGATTATCAAGATTCTATTCAAAAAATAATTAAGGAAAGTGAAATGCTAAATAGATTAAGATATAGATATAGTGATTTGCCTTATTATATTTTAAAGAAATTTATTGAAGCGCATTACGACCAATCACTGGATAATTTGGTACAACAGCATTTTTACAAATCACTTGGAGCTAATTATACAACATACAATCCAAGTAAAAAGTTTAGCGATACTCAAATTATCCCAACAGAAATTGATGATTATTTCCGCTATCAAGAAATTCGTGGATACGTCCATGATATGGGAGCAGCAATGCAAAATGGTGTTGGAGGGCATGCTGGTGTTTTTAGTAATGCTAACGATGTTGCCAAAATAATGCAAATGTATTTACAAAAAGGATATTATGGAGGGCGTCGTTATTTTAAAACAGAAACTATAGATAAGTTTAATACTTGCTATTTCTGTGAAAAGGAAAATAGAAGAGGTATTGGATTCGATAAACCCCAACTTGAAGATGAAGGTCCAACATGTGGATGTATCTCGATGTCCAGTTTTGGGCATTCAGGTTTTACAGGAACCTATGCTTGGGCAGATCCTGAAGAAGAAATAGTATATGTGTTTTTAGCAAATAGGACGTATCCTAAAGCTGGAAAAAATAAATTATTAAGAGAAAGTATAAGAACAGAAATACAACGCTTTATTTATGAAGCAATAGATGAATAAAAGAATGAAAATAGGAATAGTATGCTACCCAACATTTGGAGGTAGTGGAGTAGTGGCAACCGAACTTGGTTTAGAGTTATCTAAACGTGGTCACGAAGTACATTTTATCACTTACAGTCAGCCGGTTAGACTAGAATTATTAAGCAACAAAGTGCATTATCATGAAGTAAATGTTCCAGAATATCCTTTATTTCATTATCAGCCATACGAGCTGGCTTTATCAAGTAAATTGGTAGATATGGTAAAGCTTCACAAAATTGAAGTCCTACATGTGCACTATGCTATACCGCATGCTTACGCTGCATATATGGCAAAAAAAATGTTAATAGAAGAAGGTATATATTTACCAATTGTTACTACACTTCATGGTACAGATATTACTTTGGTTGGAAGTCATCCGTTTTATAAATCAGCAGTAACTTTTAGCATCAATAAATCGGATGCTGTGACATCTGTTTCTCAAAGTTTAAAAAATGACACTTTGAGGTTGTTTAATGTTAAGAATGATATTGAAGTAATATCAAATTTTATCGATCTGGATAAATACAAACACAATTATACAGACTGTCAACGAGCAATGATGGCTAATGATGATGAAAAAATAATTACTCATATTAGTAATTTTAGACCTGTAAAAAGAATTAATGATATTATCAATATATTTTACAATATTCAAAAGGAAATTCCTGCTAAACTTATGATGGTTGGCGATGGTCCTGAAAAAGAACCTGCGGAACAGTTATGTAAAAAACTAGGCATTGAAAATAAAGTTATCTTTTTTGGCAAAAGTCATGAAATAGATAGAATCTTGTGCTTTAGCGATTTATTCTTATTGCCTTCGGAGACCGAAAGCTTCGGATTAGCAGCTTTAGAGGCAATGGCATGTGGTGTTCCGGTAATTTCGAGCAACACAGGAGGAATTCCTGAAGTAAACAAGCATGGAATTTCAGGGTTTTTAAGTAATGTTGGAGATATAGATGATATGTCAAACAATGCATTGCATGTTCTTCAAAATGAAAACGTGTTGCAAATATTTAAAGCTAATGCTAAACAAGAAGCATTAAAATACGATATTCATAAAATTGTACCGCAATACGAAGCTATATACGAGAGGACATTGGATAAATGTATGTTGTTAAAATAGAATTATTTTTATAGTTTGTTTATGAACTTTGACTAAGATTTCTTCTTTTATTAACGTTTGTAATCATTGTCAATAAAAAAACCATCCTAAAAAAGAATGGTTCTTAATATTAATAACATGTCGCTTAATTAAAACTGATACCTTAAGCCTAGTGCGATATCAAAATCTAAATCATCATTAATTTTTCCAAAACCAAGTTCTGGTCTAAAATCTAAAGAGATTAACAGCGGAATTTCAAAACTATATTCTATACCTATATCTCCAGCAACAAACAAAGCTGTTTCATCGTCAAAAAGATCGTCATCAGCACTAAGAGAAGCTAATCCACCACCAACTCCTACATACCAATTAAAATTTCCATCTAAAGTATAAACCCATTGGTATAACGCAACCGCACGTATTGCACTAAAATTATTGTTATCTCTCCAACCTAATCCAAATTCAAAACGATTATTGTCCCTAAATCTGGTTTGGTAAGATATTTCTGCACCAAAGCCATCACTATCTCCCAAACGTAACCCTATAGCATTGTCAGCAATATACTGCGCATCCATTGTAAATGTAAATCCTATTAATGCTATTGATAATAAAAGTACTTTTTTCATAATTCGCTGTTTTATTTATTTAAAATACAAAATAATTGAAATTGTCATAAACTTACAATACAATACTGGTGCAGTTGTTAACAATATTACTAACGTTATTAATATGGAATTATTGAATTCTTTTAGAATAAATCATTTTATTGCAAACTATAAATGCATTTCAATTTTTGTTTTTGTAATAATAAATTTACATTAGCATAAATTATCTGTTTATGGCAGGAAATACCTTTGGGAATATATTTAAACTGACCACTTTTGGTGAATCGCACGGAAAAGCAATTGGAGGTATAATAGATGGCTGTCCTGCTGCTCTGCAACTGGATGTAGATGCTATTCAAAATGAATTAAATAGAAGAAAGCCAGGTCAGTCTGAAATTGTTACACAGCGAAAGGAACCAGATGAAGTTAATTTTTTATCAGGAATTTTTGAAGGACAAACTACGGGAACTCCAATTGGTTTTATAATTGAAAATGCCAATCAAAAATCTAAAGACTACTCTCACATAAAAGATGCGTATCGTCCCAGTCATGCCGATTATACTTACGACAAAAAATATGGTATTCGAGATTATAGAGGAGGAGGACGAAGTTCAGCTAGAGAAACAGCTTGTAGAGTAGTAGCGGGAGCAGTTGCTAAACAGCTTTTAAAAGACATTAAAATAAATGCTTTTACATCTTCAGTTGGTGATATTTTCATTGATAAACCTTACCAAGATCTTGATTTTAATAAAACAGAAGCCAATCCGGTTCGTTGTCCAGATGAAGTTGTTGCAGAAAAAATGATTGCCAAAATAAAAGAAATTCGAAAAGAAGGAGATACTATTGGTGGAACAGTTACATGTGTATTGCAAAATGTTCCAGTGGGTCTAGGCGAGCCTGTGTTTGATAAGTTGCATGCCGAGCTCGGCAAAGCAATGTTATCGATAAATGCTGTAAAAGGTTTTGAATATGGTAGTGGATTTTGTGGCGTTTCAATGAAAGGTAGTGAACATAACGATTTGTTTAATTCAGATGGAACAACACAAACAAATCTTTCAGGAGGCATACAAGGTGGTATAAGTAACGGAATGGATATTTATTTTCGTGTTGCTTTTAAACCGGTAGCAACAATAATGCAAAAGCAAAAAACTTTAGATAAACATGGTAATATTGTTGAAATGCAAGGTAAAGGACGTCATGATCCTTGTGTTGTACCTAGAGCTGTTCCCATAGTAGAAGCTATGGCAGCTTTGGTAATTGCAGATTACTATTTAATTAATAAAACAACTAAATTATAATATGAAAAAACTCGCATTACATTGGAAAATTTTAATCGGAATGGTTTTCGGTTTAGTATTTGGTTTCATTATGCTACAAATTGATGGTGGAGAAACTTTTGTCTCTAATTGGATAAAACCTATTGGTACAATTTTCGTTAAACTGTTGAAATTAATTGCAATACCATTAATTCTTGCCTCTTTGATAAAGGGAATATCAGATTTGAAGGATATTTCTAAATTTGCCAACATTGGTCTTAGAACCATTGGTATTTATATATTAACAACTGTAATAGCGATAAGCATTGGTCTAGTTTTAGTTAATGTTTTACAACCAGGAGATGGCGTTTCGGAAGAAACAATTACTAAATTAACAAATACATATGCTAACGAAAGTGGCGTACAAGAAAAATTAGCTGAAGCATCTGTACAAAAATCTGGTGGACCTCTTCAGTTTTTAGAAGACATGATACCAGAAAATGCGTTTACCGCTTTAAGTAATAATAAATTAATGTTACAAGTAATATTTTTAGCAATGTTTCTAGGGATTTCTATGCTATTAATTGGAGAAAAAAAGGCAAAACCCTTGACCGATTTTTTCGATTCTCTTAATGATGTCGTACTAAAAATGGTTGATTTAATTATGCTTTCTGCTCCATATGCTGTATTCGCGTTGTTAGCCAGTGTTGTAGTGTCTTCTGGCGATCCAGATTTATTATATGCATTACTTTATTATTCAGGAGTAGTCGTTTTGGGACTGTTTTTAATGATTGTATTTTACTCAATTGTTGTAGCTACAGTCACAAAGAAAAACCCATTTTGGTTTTTAAAAGAAATAAGTCCAGCTCAATTGTTAGGGTTTTCTACAAGTAGTAGTGCTGCGACACTTCCAGTAACTATGGAGCGTGTAGAAGAACATATAGGTGTAGATAAAGAAGTATCTAGTTTTGTGCTACCAGTTGGAGCAACCATTAACATGGATGGGACTAGTTTATACCAAGCTGTTGCTGCTGTTTTTATATTTCAAGCATTAGGGTTAGATCTTACTTTTGCCGATCAATTAATAATAGTTCTTACAGCTTTATTAGCTTCCATTGGTAGCGCAGCTGTTCCTGGTGCAGGTATGGTCATGCTGGTTATTGTATTAGAATCTGTAAATCTTCCACCAGAATTATTACCAATAGGATTAGCTCTTATTTTTGCAGTTGATAGACCTCTAGATATGTGTAGAACTGTTGTTAATGTTACTGGTGATTCAATGGTGGCAATGGTAGTTGCTAAATCAGTTGGAAAACTTGGTGAGCCTAATATAAAGGATTGGGATGATCATTATGAGGAAGTGAAGTAAAAATTATTTAAAATGCATTAACTCAACAAACTATAAATTATGAATGTGTGTTTTATAATGTATCCTTGGGAAGAAATAGATCCAGAAAATGATACAAGTCTAGCTTTAATCAAAGAATGCATTAAAAGAAAGCATGGTGTTGCAATGTGTTCACCAGCAAATCTAACTATTAGAGATAGTGTGACAAATGCATTCTGTGCTGTTGTTCGTAAAATGGAAAAAACACCTAATACATTAAAAGCTTTTTATAAAAAGGCTGAATTACGTGAAGAAATGTTACCACTTGCAGGTTTTGATGCTATATTCTTTAGAGCAAATCCGCCTTTAGACCCTATTATGCTAAATTTTTTAGATTCAGTAAAAGACGACGTGTTTATTGTAAACTCATTACAAGGTATGCGCGAAGCTAATAATAAATTATATACTGCAGCTTTTGGTGATGCTCACAGTAATATTATTCCAAATACACATGTATCAAAAAATAAAGATTATTTAGTTCAACAAATTAAAGAATCAAAATCTGACAAAATGATTTTAAAACCTCTAAATGGTTTTGGCGGTTCAGGTGTTATTCTTATTGAAAAATCTGCTATGAGTAATATAAAATCTTTGTTAGATTTTTATATAAACAGTTCTGATGGTACTTCAAATTATGTCATTCTTCAAGACTACATAGAAGGAGCAGATCAAGGTGATGTTCGTATTTTATTACTTAACGGAGAACCTGTTGGAGCTATGAAACGTGTTCCTGGTAGCGATGATCATCGTTCTAATGTATCTGCTGGTGGAACTGTACAGAAGCACACACTTACAAAGGCAGAAAAAGCCTTATGCAAACAAATTGGTCCAAAGTTGATTAATGATGGATTGTATTTTGTTGGCATTGATGTTATAGGCGGAAAGCTTGTTGAAGTTAATGTGATGTCTCCTGGCGGAATTACCTATATAAACAAAGTTTATAAATCAAAAATTAAAGTCGAAGAAAAAGTTATTGATTTTCTAGAAAGTAAGGTTATTGATAAACTGCAAGCTTTTGACAGACGTACTAGATTGCGTAAAACAGTTGAAGATGCATAATTTGTTAATTCTTGAAAATGCAAAAACTTTCAATTGAAGATATTATTCATAAAATTGAAGCTGAAGAAACCTTTCACGCTATAGCTTCAGATTATTCATTTACTTTAAAAATAGATGCGTATGTGCCATATGTGTGTGCTGCTATACATGATGGACATCAATTTAGAAAAGAACTTTGGGATAATTGCCTCCATAGTGAATACGAACGCTGGTATGAAGAAGATCCTGAAACTAAGAATATGGTAAAGGATCATGCAATACTAATGTCTGGTTGTGATTCTCGTTTTGAATATGATCTCAATAGAAGTCCGGAAGACGCCGTTTTTGAAACGGCTTGGGGAAAACAACTTTGGAAAAATCCACTTTCTGATTCCATGAAAGATAAAAGCCTTAAAAAACATGATAACTTCTACAAAGTTGTACATGCGTTGATCACTAAACTGGAAACAAAATTTGGCATATGTGTTGTTTACGATATGCATAGTTACAACTGGAAACGTTGGGACAGAGAAGTACCTGCTTGGAATTTAGGTACAAGTAATATAGATATTAACCGTTTTGGAGAAGATATTGAAGCATGGAGACAGAGTTTGTCGAAAATTAAATTTCCACATAACATAAAATCTACAGCTTTAATAAATGATACGTTTCAAGGGAATGGATATTTTTTAAAATATATTACTGAAACCTTTCAGAATACATTAGTTTTGGCAACTGAAATTGCTAAAGTTTATTGCGATGAATACGAATATATTATTTATCCAGAAGTGGTAGACGCTGTAGAATCACAATTGCAATATAGAATAAAAGAACACGCTTTAAATTTTTATAACACTCACAAAGAATAAATGATAAAAGATGATGTAGTTGCGAACTACCAAAGTTTGTTCGATATAGATGCTAACCTAAATCGTTTAGTAAAGAATATAGAATTACTTAATTATATCAATCCATTAAATATACAGCACGAGAAAAAGCAATTTTTCGCTTCAAAATATAATTACGAACCTAATTTTAAGTATCCAAAAGTTAAGTTTAATGGCTATAAATTACATCGTTTATTTTTCTCACAGCGCTTAGAGCGTATTGAAGACGATGATATAAGACAGCTTTATGAAGATTATATTTATGATCATTCAGGACTTATTGAATGCATTGAAACTATTGGTCAAGGCAGAAAGTTTTATTATAACAGTTTAAAGAGTTTTGGAACACCTACAGAAAAAGATATAGAAAATGCCAAATTCATTTTAAGATTTGATGATAGTGATTTTGATGAGGATATGCTTCCAATGTACGATGCCAATGATGCAAAAGAATTTTTTAACGAATTTTCTAAACGCTATGATTTTAATTATGCAGTAAAATTTTCTAACAATATGGCTGCAGCAGCTATGGTTAGAAACAATACTCAAACATTGGTATTGCGTAAGAATCATAAGTTTAGCAAAAATCAATTATTGGTATTAGCAAACCATGAAATTGGTGTACATATGGTTACTTCATTTAATGGATTACTTCAGCCATTAAAAGTCTTTTTTAATGGATTACCTAACAATATCGAAACGCAAGAAGGATTAGCTGTTTATTCAGAGTATATGTCTGGTTGTCTTACAATGAATCGCTTAAAGGAATTGTCGTTTAGAGTAATTGCTGTAGATAGTCTTACTAAAGGTTATGATTTCAGTGCTACATTCGATTTATTATTTAATCAATACAAGCTTAATTGTGATAAAGCATATTCAATCACACAACGAGCACATAGAGGAGGTGGTTTCACCAAAGATCATGTGTATTTATCTGGATTGCGAAAAATATTTAATTATGCTAAAAATGGAGGTGATTTAAATATTTTGTTAACTGGAAAGATGTCGTTGGAATATATTGAAACTATTAATAAACTTCAGAAATTCGGATTAGTTAATACTTCAAAATATTATACCGATTCTTTTGTATCGAATGATAACTCTAACAAAAATTTGGATTTTATTTTAAAGAGTTTAAAGTAATTTCTATTCTAAAAACTTCGCCTTTAATTCTTGGGTTGGCACCATACACTGCTCTCTTTTGCCATACCATTTGTAGCGATTCTTTGCAATATAGTCATAAACCCAGTTTCTAATAAAAGGTGGAATGATATAGAGTATCATCAAAAGATTATAAGGAAATCCTAATTTAGATGCTATTTTTATTACTGCTGTAGATTTATGAGACACCCATTTTTCATGTTCATACAGTAATATAGAATTTGGTTTTTTTGAATCAATACTATATATCTCAGTGATTTGCTGAGCAACGTTAGATTGTAATGGTGCAAACATAAATATATCTTTCTTATCTCGTTTTATAACATAAACTACTGATGCATTACAAAGGTTGCAAACACCATCAAATAAGATCAGTTTTTTATGTTTAGATAAGTCAATCATTTTGCTGTTTCAACCAATTCCAATAAATCTACATTAACATTAGTTGTAAACATACCGTAATTTACAATAGCTTTATTTTTCTCTAATTTATCAATGCTACCAATAGCTCTTCCGTCTTCCATTCGCACTCTGTCTCCAATTTTTAGTACTGGCTTTGGTATTGGTGCTTCAATTACTTTCTTTTTTGCCGCCTTTTTCTTTTTTCTTATAACATCAACTTTCTTTTCTACTTCTAGTTTAACATGTTGCTCCTTGGTTTTTATAATTTTCTTTTGTTTAACCGAAACTTTTTTACGTTTAGAATTTTCTACCTCTACAATCTTCATAAACTCAGCAATCAATTCTTTTTTGCGCTTGTTTTCAAAGTATTTCTCCGAAATAGTATTGATTTTATTTCCTAAATAAATCAAACGTTGATTGCTATCGTACAATTCTTGATAGCTCTCAAGTTTCCGCTGAATTTTTGCATTTATTTCTTCTAGTTTGTCAGCTTCGACCAATTTTTTTTGTTCATTAACTTTTAGAGACCGTTCTGTCTTTTCAAGTTTTGAACGTTCCTTCTGAAGTTTGACAATAGTCTGGTCAAAACGGACTTTACCTCGTTCTATTTTCTTTTTGGATTTATTTATTAAACTAAACGGAATACCATTCTTTTGAGCGACTTCAAAAGTAAATGAGCTTCCTGCTTGTCCAAGAGCCAATTTATACATTGGTTCTAGTGTACGCTCATCGAACAGCATATTTGCGTTTTGCATAAAAGGTAACTCATTGGCTAATAATTTTAAATTGGAGTAATGTGTTGTAATGATTCCGAAAGCTTCTCGTTCGTAAAATACTTCCAGAAAAGCTTCGGCCAGCGCACCTCCAAGTTCAGGGTCACTTCCTGTACCAAATTCATCAATTAAGAACAAGGTGTTTTTGTTACATTTTTTTAAAAAATAATTCATCTGTTTTAATCGATAACTATAGGTGCTTAATTGATTTTCTATAGATTGATTATCTCCAATATCGCTTAATATTCTATCGAACAGACATACTTTACTGCGCTCATGAACAGGAATTAAAAGTCCGCTTTGAAGCATCACTTGTAGCAAACCGATAGTTTTTAGTGTGATACTTTTTCCTCCAGCATTTGGTCCAGAAATAACAATAATCCTATTGTCTTGTTTTAATTTTATGGTTTGTGGAAACGTTTCTTCACCTATTTCAAGATTTTTTAGATAGAGCAGAGGATGATAAGCATCTTTCATAATTAAATGACGACTATCTGTAATTTCAGGCAAGATAGCTTCGAGCGATTTAGCATATTTTGCTTTGGCTGATATCACATCAATATTGGTTAAAAATGCTTGATAGTTTTCTAATAAGTGCAAAAATGGTCTTATAAATTTGGTTAGCTCTTTAAGTATTCTTATAATTTCTTCTTGCTCTTCGTACTCTAAATTATTTAGCTCTCTGGAAAACTTTAATGTGGCTTCGGGTTCAATATAAACAATGCTTCCTGTTTTACTTCCTCCAAGTATTGCACCTTTAACTTTACGTCTGTACATTGCTTTTACAGCCAATACACGCTTGTTTTCCACAACCGACTCCCGAATGTCATCTAAATATTCAAGATTGTGGTATGAGTTTAAAGCCGTTGTAAAACTTTGATTGATCTTACCCTTAATTGAATTGATAGATTTTCGTAATTCGGTAAGTAATGTTGAAGCATTATTTTTAATATCTCCAAAGCGGTCAACAATATTACCCACTTTTTCAATAATTAGTTCTGTGACTTCTATATTTGAGGCATAAGTATTTAGTGATGGATAATACTCTTCAAACTTCTTTAAGTAGTTAACAATCTCATTTGTTGTCAGCGATATTGAAACTATTTTTTTTAAGCTAAAAACTTCTAAATAGGTGTTTTCAATCTTTAAAAGTTTTAATTCTTTGGTGATTGGTTCAAAACCATGATTGGGAATGTGGTTATCATTATAAAAAGAAGATAAATACTCGTTAGTTTGGTTTAATTGAGTAATTAGTATTTCCTTTTCTTTTAATGGTTTTATTTGAAGTGCATTAGTTTTCCCCAAAGCAGTCACACAGTATTCACTTACTTGTTGCAATACAATTAGAAACTCTAAATCCTGTAATGTTTTATCATGAATGTTTATCATTCTATATCCTAAACTTATTTAAAAGAAAGCAAAGATAAATATTCTAATTGAGAAGTTGAATTTTTGAAGTGGCGCTTATCGGTTAGGCTATGATTTCGTTGCGGAAAAATCCGCAGGATTCTTTCCGCCATAAAACGAAGATAGCAAAAGTGAGAGGATTTTCCGACAGGAAAATCCGCAGCAATAGATTATAGCCAGTGTTGTGTACAGTGTTTAATTAAATTTTTTGTTTCTTATTTTTACCATATCGTACACTTTAATTCCATTAGCAATTGCATAATCTGATAATTCTGAATCTGACGTTACAATAAATGAACATTCCTTTGCTAATTCCAGAATTAAGGAGTCTGTGATCCCTAAACTAGAAAAGTAAGGGCTTTCAACCGCTATATTAGAGTGTAGATATTTTTCCGAAGAGTTTTTGATTAACTCGGTCAATCTTTTTACATAAATATATCTATATGAACCTGTAAATCTATTTAACAAATTATCAACTTCAGTCCATATATTTGGAAGGACCAATAAATTTTTAAAGTCCTTGATTACAGTTAATAGGTCAGTAAAATCTTGTTCTTCATATATTGAAGTTTTTTTATGTTTACTGATTAGATTAGGGTCTATTAATCCTAATACCAATACAATTAGAGAATTGCTGTCAATAATAATCATTTTTTATTATCGTAAATGTAAAACCCAACTACTTCTTTTTTGTTATTGATTTTTACTTTTTTGTAAATTCGATGAAAAGGATACTCTTGACCAAGAGAGAAACTATTTATAGGTTTATTAGTGTTTTCCACTAAATACGAAACAATTATTTCCCAAACCTTTGTCTTTTCATCATATTCCGCTTGTTCTAATCTAAAATCAGATTTCTCCAAACTGGATATATTTCCCAATTGTTCTTTTGCGGCGATAAATAATTCTTTAAAATTCATTTTTTATAGGTTAATTGTTTTCACATTGTACACAACGTTAAGATATGGTTCTGTTTTAATAAACTATATCGTTCGATAAGCGAAGTTAGTTTTTTTATTTAAAATTTTCAATACCTCAAAAGCTTTACTTATTCAATATATTTAAACATTTATAATACTTTTGCAATAATGAACGTAGACATACACCAAAGTTGGAAACCTTATCTCCAGCAAGAGTTTGACAAACCATATTTTGAGGATTTAGTAGATTTTATTAAAGTTGAATATAGTAAACATAAATGCTTCCCTCTAGGTAAACAAATATTTAATGCGTTTGAACATTGCCATTTTGATGATGTTAAAGTGGTTATTATTGGTCAAGATCCATATCATGGTGTAGGACAAGCGCATGGTTTATGTTTTTCAGTTAATGATGGTATTGCACATCCACCTTCATTAATAAATATTTTTAAGGAAATAGAGCAGGATCTAAATACACCATATCCCAAAAGCGGAAATTTAGAACGATGGGCAAAACAAGGTGTTTTATTGCTAAATACAACATTAACTGTTAGAGCACATCAAGCTGGTAGCCACCAAAAAAAAGGATGGGAACAATTTACAAATGCTGTAATCGAACAAATCTCAAGTAATAAAAAAGATATTGTGTTTTTACTTTGGGGAGGTTATGCAAAAAATAAATCACTGTTAATTAATAAAGAAGCTCACAGTATTTTAACTTCCGGGCATCCTTCTCCATTAAGTGCCAATAGAGGATATTGGTTTGAAAATAAGCACTTTAGTAAAACTAACTCCCTGTTGGTGCAAGCTGGTTTGAAAGCTGTGGAGTGGTAATTACCTTTGTTTTTGTTTTAATAACAAAAGGTCTCTCTGGGCTTTTCCTTTGTGCCGTTTTATTGCTGCTAAATTTTAACAATAAAAAATTTAGTACAACTAAAGCAGAAATAAAAATAGTAATTGTTGTTAGCATTTGCGATTTGGGTTTTAAATACTTCGGTAAAATACTAAAAAATAGGTTAAAATGCAAAATAACTTAACATTTTAATTTTTTACCTCATGCAAAAGTAATCATTTTTTGTTACATATATATAACAGTTAACTTGAAGAAATACCTACCATAAATTTAAAAATATTTTGAAATATAAATTTTTATCCACCAACACGTTTTGTAGCAAAGCCCTTATCTATTAGCATTTGCATAATTTGCTTGCGATAATCTCCTTGAATAATAATTTTGCCATCCTTAAAACTACCTCCAACACTCAACTTTTTTTTAAGATCCTTTGCCAATGTTTTAAAATCTTCGGTTGTTCCTGTATAGCCTTCAAGTATCGTAATAGGCTTACCTTTACGTTTTTCATATTTACAAATAATTGGTTCTTCCTGCATCAAAATTCCGTTAGAATCTTCGACAGATTTTTTAGATTCAGAAGGTTTATGATCTGGGAATAAATTTTTAAGTTGATCCTGTAAGTCCATAATGCAATTATTAATCAGCTAGTAAAGATACTGAATTTGTAAACTTAAACTCGTCTAAAATAGGTCCTTTTTAAATAATAATAACGACTGATTTATAATTAATATTTTGTTATTTTTGATGCACTAATGATTGAAGATGAATAGTACAAATAACAATGGACAGCGTATTAATTACGACAGGAAAAGTTTGGATAATAATACGCTGAAATTACTATATAAAAACATGCTGAAACCTCGTATGATTGAGGAAAAGATGCTGATTCTATTGCGACAAGGAAAGATTTCTAAATGGTTTTCTGGAATTGGTCAAGAAGCCATTTCTATTGGTGTGACTATGGCTTTAAAAAAAGAGGAATACATCCTACCAATGCATCGAAATTTAGGTGTTTTCACCACTCGAGAAATTCCTCTGCATCGTTTATTTTCGCAGTGGCAAGGAAAAGCTAGCGGATTTACTAAAGGTAGAGATCGTTCGTTTCATTTTGGAACACAAGAATATAACATTGTTGGTATGATTTCACATTTAGGACCTCAATTAGGTATTGCCGATGGAATCGCATTAGCCAGTATATTAAAAAAAAATAAGCAAGTAACGGCTGTATTTACAGGTGAAGGTGGCACTAGCGAGGGTGATTTTCATGAAGCCTTAAACGTAGCTTCAGTTTGGAAATTGCCTGTTATATTCTGTGTGGAAAATAATGCATATGGCTTATCTACACCTACTTCTGAACAATATAATTGTAAAGATATTGCAGATAAAGGAATAGGGTATGGGATAGAATCATTTATAATTGACGGAAATAATATTATTGAGGTTTATACTAAAGTTTCAGAATTAGCAGAAAGCATACGGAAAAATCCAAGACCAATTTTAATTGAATTTAAAACCTTTAGAATACGAGGGCATGAAGAAGCAAGTGGCACCAAGTATGTTTCAGAAAAACTTATAAATGAATGGACGCAAAAAGACCCAATTGAAAATTTTGCAAATTTTTTAAAGCAGGAAGGTATTTTGTCAGATGAAGATGATTCAATTATTAAAGAAGAATTTTCGAAAGAAATTAATGATAATCTACAAATTGCATATGACGAAGATGCAATTATTCCTAATTCAACTACCGAATTAAATGATGTTTATAAACCTTTTGACTATCAGGAATATAAATCAAATAATAAACCAAAAGAGATCCGTTTTGTTGATGCCATTTCAGAAGGGCTAAAACAATCTATGGAAAGACACAGTGATCTTATTATAATGGGACAAGATATTGCAGATTATGGAGGTGTTTTCAAAATCACTGATGGTTTTGTAAAGACATTTGGAAAGGATCGTGTACGTAACACTCCAATTTGCGAATCCGCTATTATTGAAGCTGCAATGGGTTTATCTATTTGTGGAATTAAAAGTGTAGTTGAACTGCAGTTTGCCGATTTTGTAACTTCGGGATTTAATCCTGTGGTTAATTATTTAGCAAAATCATATTATAGATGGAATCAAAATGCTGATGTTGTATTACGAATGCCATGTGGAGCAGGAATAGCTGCTGGACCTTTTCATTCGCAAACCAATGAAGCTTGGTTTACAAAGACTCCTGGATTAAAAGTGGTATATCCAGCGTTCCCTTATGATGCAAAAGGTTTATTAGCCACAGCAATTAATGATCCAAATCCTGTGCTGTTTTTTGAGCATAAAGTATTATATAGAACGATTAGACAAGAAGTCCCAACCGATTATTACACTATTCCTTTTGGAAAAGCTTCTGTTTTAAAAGAAGGAAATGATATTACCATTATATCTTATGGAGCTGCTGTACATTGGGTTTTAGAAACATTAGATAATAATCCTGATATCAATGCTGATGTTATTGATTTAAGAAGCTTACAACCGTTAGATACTGAAACGATTTATAATTCTGTAAAGAAAACAGGAAAGGCAATTATACTTCAAGAAGACTCTATGTTTGGTGGTATTGCTTCAGATATTTCCGCACTTATAATGGAAGAGTGCTTTGAAACTTTAGATGCTCCTGTAAAACGTGTGGCGAGCATAGAAACACCAATTCCGTTTATATCACAATTAGAAGAACAATACCTTCCTAAAAATAGGTTTGAAGACGAGCTAAAAGAGTTGTTGGAGTATTAAGAATTTAATTTTTTATCTACTTTATGGGATTTTATGTCAACCTAATAAATTTGTTTGTATATAATATTTTATACTTTTTTTTCTCCTTTTCTTTCCTAAAAATATAAATAAATCTATAATTATATTTATTCTCTATTTTAATTTCTAGTTCATTGTTTATTTTAATATTCAAATATTTAACAGTTCTTAAAATTTCCATTCCTCTTGCAGCACCTAAATTCGCATCTGTCGTTAATGTACCTTTAAAAATAGATATGCTATCACTATAAACAGAAACGCTGTCATTTTCAAAATTGTTTAAAAAAGTTAACAAGTTCTTACTGTTACCCAAATGAATATCAATAACAGCTTTTTCCGATTCATTTGGTAAGTCATTATTGTACTCAATTTCATAATTTTTACAATTGAATAACAATGATATTATTACTGACAAACAAATACTTAATTTCATGTCTTTAGTTTAGTTATTGCAATCCTTTGGCAACAGCTTCAACTTCATCAAGTACACGTAATAAATTACCACTCCAAAGCATGCTTATTTGTTCTTCAGTATAATCGCGTTTTACTAATTCTAAAGTTACATTAAAAGTTTCCGATGCATCATTCCAACCTTCTATTCCACCACCACCATCAAAATCACTACTTATACCAACATGTTCAATACCCATTTTCTCAACCAAATAATCAATATGATCTACAAAATCAGACACATTAACAGCAGGAGGGAAGTCAGCAAGTGAGTTAGCTTTTTCATTAGCCAGTTTCATTATTCTTCCTCGATTTGCTATAAATTCTATTTGAACTGAATCTGCTAACTGTCCAAACTCTTTCCAATCATACCATTTAAGCCCTAAAGAATCAACAACTTTTTCTCTTATAGCATTCAGTGCTTCATTTCTTGCTTCATATTTTTCAGTATTTATATAAGATTTAAAAGCAACTGTTTGTACTACGCCACCATTTTGTTTCATCCATTCTAATTGTTCATCGTCAAGATTTCTACTATGGTCACAAAGAGCACGTGCAGAAGAATGCGAAGCAATTATTGGTGCTTTTGAGAGTTCAATCATATCGCGAATGGCTTCTTTTGAAGGATGAGAGACATCTATCATAATTCCCCATTTATTCATCTCAGCAAGCACTTCTTTACCAAGATCACTTAATCCATTGTGAAGCCAAACATCATCTGCTTCTCCAGTATTAGAATCACTTAACTGACTATGTCCATTATGAGCAAGTGACATATAACGTCCTCCTAGATCATAAAATTCCTTAACTCTGCTAACATCTGTACCTAAAGGATAACCATTTTCAATACCAATCATTGCGACCTTTTTTCCTGCAGCACTAATACGTCTTACATCTGCCGAAGTTGTTGCTAATTCTATTTCATTTGGCGCAATTTCTTCTGTTAATTTATGAATGGCATTAAATTTTGAGATTGCATTTTTATAAGCTTTATCATATCCAGCTTCAGTTAAAGTATCTTGACCAGTATAAACAATGAGCCAAGACACATCCAATCCTCCTTTTTTCATCTTAGGAAGATTTACCTGATTGTCTAACTCTTGTGTATAATTGATTGAATCTGTAAAGTTTTTTATATTAATATCATTATGTGTATCTAGCGTAATTACGCGTTCATGAATAGCTTTGGCTTTATCAATGAGTTGTTCTTCGGTCATAGGTTCTTCTTTACAAGAAATGAATATAATAGATATAGTGATTAGAGATAATAATGGATTCTTAGAATTGAATATTAATTTTTTCATTAGTAAAATAGATTAGTTAGTTGAAGAATCAAATATAGCAATAAATCTATGTTTAGAATATTATTGGGTTTCCGCTTCCGAAATAACAATAGGATATGCCTTTCTAATTTTTTTAATGTCTTCTGGAGTTAAATCGATTACTGATTTGCCATGTGTATTTATAGCATAAACTTCTCGAAGTTCGTAATATGCTTTAGTTAATTCATCCTGAACCATTATAAATAATTCATAAGATGTTTGCCTATCATTTTGAACAGAAATAACAGCTTCTATTGGATTGTCTGATAGAGTAGAAACTTTATTACCGTTACAATATGCACAGCTATCATCTCCATTGTTATCTAGAAAGGTTTTGGCAATATTTTTCAAATCTTTAATTGCAATGAGCTTATCTTCAACCAAAATTTTTTGCTTATTATTTAAAACAATTCTTAAAATATTACGTTCATTTTTTTCAATCTTACAATCTTTTCCAGGAGGACAATTTTTAGGTAACTTTCTATTGATACCTTCATCTTTTGCCAATGTTGTAGTTACCAAAAAGAAAATAAGTAATAAGAATGCAATGTCTGCCATAGATCCTGAATTGACTTGTGGTGCTGCTCTCATAATTATAAATTTTAGATGTTAATATAATTATGAAGTCTCAAAAATAATACCATAAAAAAGCCCGAACATTAAGTTCAGGCTTAGTATAATATTAAAATGAAAGGCTAAGATAAAATACCTTTTTTCTTTTGATCATGAGAATACCATGCTAAGAAAGCAGCAACTACAATAACCAGTATTGGCATTAAATAGACATTTTTGTCAATAAAAACATCAGCTGCATCTGTACCAAACAGCCAATATAATTGCTGAATTGTTGCTGTAGCAAATGAAATACATAATAAAAGAGCAGCTATTTTTTTACGCATCAATAAAGCAATAGCACCAATAACTCCAGCAAATACTGCAATTGCAAATAAGGCAGTCATCCAGGCTGGTAGACCATCAATAAGTACTATTTGATCTGCACTTAAATCAGCACTATAAGTTTCAGTTTTAAACGCTTGCTGCAAATAGGCATTTACACCCATTCCATTCCAAATAAGTGCAACAACTCCAATAATCCAAAATAATACATTTGGTTTGTTTGTGTTAGTCATAATATTTATTTTTAGTTAATAAAAAAGAAAAATTAATTTGTTAGTTTTCAGCAATTTAATCAGAAACCTTTAATAATACAAAAGTTGACAATAAATTGTTTAATAATTTCTACATTGCTTGTAAATTAATAAAAAGAATCTTCAGATGAAAAAAGCAATTAAATTTTCTTTCATACTATTACTAATTACAATTAACTCTTTTGCTCAAAAGAAAATTTTAGACCATAAAGATTTTGATATTTGGAATACTATTCAAGATAAAACTATTTCACCTGATGGTAAATATGTGATGTATTCGCTGGAAAAAGGTGAACGGGACAATCACTTAAAAATTAAAGATTCCAAAGCTGTTTCAATTTTTGAACACGAAAGAAGTGAAAAAGGCAAGTTTACATACGATTCTAAATTCGCATTATTCTCTATAAAAGCATGGAAGGATAGTATTGCAGAAATGAAACGTAGAAAAGTTAAAAAGGATAAGATGCCAAAAGATACGCTTGGAATTTATAACCTTGGCGAGAACACATTGATAAAAATTGCCAATGTGAAATCGTATAAAACTCCAGAAAAGTGGTCAGGATATGTTGCTTATTATCTAGAAGAAATTAAGACGGAGAAACCAGAGGAAAAAGATTCAATTTTAGATAAAAAAGAAAAGAAGAAAAAGAAGAAAACCAAAAAAGTTGGAAAGGATAATGGTTATCATTTAGTGTTGAGGAATTTAATAACCAAAAAGCAAGACACTTTTAAATATGTTAAGAATTTCAGTTTTGCAAAAAAAGGGAAACGCTTCGCTTTTACAACGACTGGTCAGGATTCAATAATAAAAGCTGGTGTTTTTGTTCTTAATTTAGAAAATGACAAGCTCACGAAAATTCATGAAGCTGAGAAACCTAAATATTATCAACTTAATTTTAGTGAAAGCGGAAAGCATCTAGGTTTTGTTGTTGATACAGACACGACCAAAATTCAAATACGACCTTATGAATTATATCACTGGAATGATGGCAATCCTTCTGCAGAAAAATTAGTTGATGATGCGTCTTCACCAACAGGTTATAAAGTGTCTTCTGATGGAACATTAAGCTTTTCAAAAGATGATACTAAATTATATTTCGGTTTAGCAACACCACCTATTGTTAAAGACACAACACTCATTGATGAAGAAATTGTAAATGTAGAAGTGTGGACCTATAACGAACCACGATTGTATACAGTACAAGAACTTCAGGTTAAAAATGATAGGAAGAAATCTTTTCAAGCTGTATATCATTTAAATAATAAGAAACTGGTTCAAATAGCTACAAAAGAGTTTCCAAATGCAAGTTTAGCTGATGAAGGTAATGCCAATTTTGCACTAGTTAGTACAACTACACCTTACGCATTAGAAGGTCAGTGGACTGGGCAATTTTCAACAAATGATCTAGCAGTTGTAAATGTTAATGATGGCTCTTCCAAAATTGCAATAAAGAGAGCTGCTAGTGAATCAAGATTTAGTCCTAAAGGGAAGTATGCCTATGGTTATAATCAAGTAGATAGTACTTGGTATACCTATAATATTTCAACAGCCAAATATACTGAACTGACAAAAGGCAAGCATTTTTATAATGAGTTGAATGATTCTCCCAATTATCCTAGATCGTATGGCTTGGCTGGATGGACCAAAGATGATAAATCTATAATTATTTATGATCGCTTTGATATTTGGGAATTTAACCCAAGTAATGGTGAAAGTACGCGACTTACAAATGGTAGAGAAAATAAAATTAGGTATAGATATGTTAAACTAGATGATGAAAAACGTTTTATAGATGAAAATGAAAAATGGCTCTTCACAACGTTTAATGAAGCAAATAAACATTCAGGTTATTTTGAATATAATCCTAAAGCAAATAAAAGTAAACAATTAGTTTATGGACCATATTCATATTCTAGACCAATTAAAGCACAGCAAGGCGATAATATTATTTTTTCACGACAGTCGTTCGAAGAGTTTCCAAATATTAGATATTCCGATTTGAGTTTTAAAAAACAAACCGTTTTAAGTAATGCCAATCCGCAACAAAATGAATATAATTGGGGAACTTCAGAGTTGGTTAATTGGACTTCATTAGATGGAAAAGAACTCACAGGAATGCTTATTAAACCTGAAAATTTTGATCCAAATAAAAAGTACCCAATGATAGTAAACTTCTATGAAAAAAGCTCAAATGGACTTTACAGGCATAGGGCACCATCAGCTGGAAGATCTACAATAAATTATAGTTTTTATACAAGTAGAGGCTATGTTATTTTTAATCCTGATGTTTATTACCGTGTTGGTTATCCTGGAGAAAGTGCTTTTAACTGTGTGATTCCTGGTATCACTTCATTAATTGAAAAAGGTTTTGTAGATGAAGATAATATAGGCACGCAAGGTCATAGTTGGGGAGGTTATCAAATTGCATACTTGGTAACAAAAACTGATATTTTTAAAGCAGCAGAATCTGGTGCTCCAGTTGTAAATATGATTAGTGCATTTGGAGGAATAAGATGGGATTCAGGCTTAAGTAGACAATTTCAATATGAGCATACACAAAGTAGAATAGGAGGTACGCCTTGGGAATATCCACAACGATATGTAGAAAATTCACCAATATATAATATTGATAAAATAAATACTCCGTTATTGATTATGCATAATGATGCAGATGGTCATGTGCCATGGTATCAAGGAATCGAGTTTTTTGTTAGCTTAAGAAGATTAGGAAAACCTTCATGGCTACTAAATTATAATGGAGCAAGACATTGGCCATTAAAAATGCAAAACAGAAAAGATTTTAATATTAGGATGCAGCAATTCTTTGATCATTATTTGCAAGGCGCTCCAAAGCCAGTTTGGATGGAACGTGGAGTTCCAGCCATGGAAAAAGGAATCAATCAAGGTTTAGAATTGCTACCAACTAAAAATTAAACATTTGTAATCCAAAAAATATGGTAAAGAAAATCAATTGGGACGAAGTTCCTGTAGAAAATGTAACTCCAAAAATGGAGCGTAAATTGGTTTATGGTGATAAAGTGATGATCACCAAAATGAAGTTTAAAGACGGTTTTTTAGTTCCGTTACATGAACATGAAAATGAACAGATTACCCAAGTGTTATCTGGAGTCATTCGATTTTGGTTTGGCAAGAATAAAGAAGAAACTATGGATTTGGGTTCGGGTGATGTAGTTGTTATTCCTTCAAATGTTCCGCATGAAGCGTTAATGATAGGTGATGTTGAAGAAATTGATACCTGGGCTCCAATCCGTGAAGACTGGCTAGATGGAACTGATGACTATTTAAGAAGATAATTAGTATGGATTTGGGATTAAAAGATAAGATTGCTTTTGTAGCAGCCTCTAGTCAAGGGCTCGGAAAAGCTGTGGCTATTGAATTAGCAAAAGAAGGAGCACACCTTGCAATTTGCGGAAGGAATCAAGAGCAATTAAATAAGACCAAATTAGAAATTGAAAAAGTTAGTAATGGTCGTGTTATTGCACTTTCAGGAGATTTATCTATCGATGGTGATAGAAATAATATTTTAGATTCGGTTTTAAAATTTTATGGCAAAGTAGATATATTAGTCACAAATACAGGTGGACCTCCTTCCGGCAAGTTTGAAGACTTATCGCAAGACGATTGGAATAAAACTTATGAATTACTTTTGGGTAGCACGGTATCTTTAATAAGAGGCGTTTTACCGGAAATGAAAAAACAAGGTTTTGGACGCATAATCGCAATCACTTCAATATCGGTTAAACAACCTGTCGAAAATTTAATATTATCAAATTCAATAAGAGCTTCTGTAGCAGGATTAATCAAAACATTAGCAACAGAACTTGGTGAATATAATATTACTGTAAATAATGTTATGCCAGGATATACACAGACAAACCGATTATTAAGCCTCATTGAAAATAACCCTTCCATTAATTCTGTAACCGAAGAAATTCCTTTAAAACGTTTCGGGACTCCAGAGGAATTTGCAGCAGCAGTTGCGTTTATTGCCAGTGAAAGAGCCAGTTATATTACAGGCGTATCTTTGGCCGTAGATGGCGGATGGATTAAAAATATTTTATAGAAAATAATATCATAAGGTACTAATGACACATATTGATCTAAAAGATAAAAATATATTGCTTACTGGTGCATCCCAAGGTATAGGCAAAGAAGTTGCTAAATATTTAATGCAAATGGGAGCAAGAGTCGCAATACATTACAATACCAGTAAAGCTTCTGCTGAAACCTTATTAGCCAATGGCAATACCACAAATTCAAAGCTATTCAAAGCAGATTTAGATGTTGAATCTGAAATCTTTAATTTGTTTGAATCTGTTGAGAAAACTTTTGGTGTAATAGATGTTATTATTTTGAATGCAGGTGTTGCCATATCACATTCTATAAATGAAAAAACAAATGATTGGTTAACCGTGTGGAAGAAGACTATTAATATTAATCTAAATTCAGTTGGATTACTTACAAAACTTGGGATAGACCATTTTAAAGATCAAAAAGGAGGGCGTTTTATTTATATTGGTAGTCGTGCAGTGTTTCGAGGTGAAACTGAGGACTACCTCGCCTATGCGGCGTCCAAAGGAGGTTTAACGTCTTTGGCAAGAAGTGTAGCACGTTCTTTTGGTAAAGAAAATATTAAATCTTTTATTGTTTCTCCAGGTTTTACCAGAACACAAATGGCCGACTCATTCATAGAAAAATATGGTGAAGAAAGAATTCTTAATGAGATATCTCTAAAAGAATTAACCAAACCAGAAGATATTGCTCCCTTAATTGCAATGCTTTGTAGTGGGCTTATGGATCATGCAACAGGTGCTACTATAGATATAAATGCTGGAAGCCATATTAGATAATTGTGGTTCGATCGAATTTATAATTATTTATAACTAAATTTAACAACACAAATGAATTCTTAATATTATGAAAAATCACATCTCAATATTGTTAGTTTTAATTAGTTTACTTGTTTTTATCAGCTGCGGTCAATCTAAAAAAGACAATCATCAAGAAGTTGTAAAAACTGAAGAGGTTAGCCTTGAAGAATTAGCTTCTGCTCCAGATTTCAGCCTTGAGTCTTTAGATGGAGAAATAGTTGATTATAATTCTTTAAAAGGGAAATACATTGTGGTTCATATTGCTACAACTTGGTGCCCTTACTGTAATGCTGAAGCACCTCATTTAGAGGATTTATATAACACCTACAAAGATAAAAATGTTGCTGTTATTATTATTGATGTTAAAGAATCTAAAGAATTAGTTAAGGAAAAATTACAAGACAAATTTAATTTTACTTTTCCTGTGCTTTTAGACTTAGATGGTAAAGTTGCTGCAAGTTTTGCTCCTGATGATGTTTTGCCTGAACTTGCAAGAGATGAAATCATGCTTGCTTCAAATCTCTTAATAGATCCGCAAGGAAAAATTCAATTTATGTCTTTGTTAGATACTAAAAACTTCGATGTTAAGTTAACTGCTCTTAAAAGTAAATTAGATGAATTATTATAAGGCTATATTCTTTTTAGCAATTTCAGTAATTGGCACACAACAAAAACAGTTTGTTACATTTCTTTCAGAAGAAATTCAGATCAATCAAGATGCTGGTTTTACTACAGTAATTATTCCTTTTGAAATTCTTGAAGGATATCATATTCAATTAGAAAAAGTAGAAGATGACAATTTATTGGCTACTAAAATAGAATTTGAGAACCAACGAGGTATTAAAATTATGCATAAAGAGTTTACTTCTTTACAATTTAAAACAGTTATATTAGATAAACAGGAATTTCAGGTTCTTGATAAAGCTTTTAAGGTAAAAGTAAAATTAGCGCCTAAAAAAAGTCCAAAGGAATTAAGAGGTAAATTGTTTTATCAAACATGTGATGATTTTAAATGTTATTTTCCTCGGGAATTAAAGTTTGTAATTCCATTTGATTAAAATAAAGAAAATTAATATCTACCATGAATAAACAATTAATATTTCAAAAGCGTCCATTAGGATTGCCTGAAGCAGATACTTGGAGATTAGAAAATAATCCAATACCAGAATTGGCAGAAGGTGAAGTTTTAATTCAACATCATTATATTTCTTTAGATCCTGCTATGAGAATTTGGATGAACGACTCAAAATCATATATAGAACCAATAGGTATTGGAGATGTTATGAGAGCAGGTTCTATAGGTAAAGTGATTAAGTCCAATAATCATAAAAAATTTAAGATTGGTGATTGTGTAACTGGTTGGGGAGGTGTACAACAATATGTTGCCACTAACGGAGATAATTGGTATAAAGTAGATGATAATTTAGCACCAATGCCAAAGTATATTGGCGCATTGGGAATGCCAGGGATGACTGCCTATTTTGGAATATTACAAGAAGGCAAAATTAAAGAAGGAGATATTGTTTTAGTTTCTGGAGCAGCAGGAGCAGTTGGGAGCGTCGTTGGACAGATTGCTAAAATTAAAGGCTGCAATGTTATTGGTATAGCAGGAGGAAAAGACAAGTGTGGTTATTTAATTAATGAATTAGGCTTTGATGCTGCAATCGATTATAAATCTGAAAACCTTTATGAAGCTTTAAAAGAAAAGTGTCCGAAAGGCATAGACGTCTATTTTGATAATGTTGGTGGAGATATTTTAAATGCAGCACTTACTAAATTACGCAAGCGAGCACGAATAGTTATTTGTGGAGCCATTTCACAATACAATAACAAAGAAGCAATGATAGGACCAAGCAATTATTTGTCACTTTTAGTTAATAGAGCTTCAATACAAGGAATGGTAGTTATGGATTATGCTAAAGATTATGGTATAGCTGCTCAAGACATGGGACTTTGGATGATGCAAGGTAAATTAAAAAGCAAAGAAGATATTTATGATGGTATAGAGAATTTTTACGAAACGTTTCAACGTTTATTTTCTGGAGATAAAATGGGTAAATTAGTATTGAAAGTCATTGAATAAGTTAGGCTATCATTGAAAAAATTCCTAAAAAAGTTTATATTTGTATAATAACATTAAATAGTAACATTACCGAATGGCGAAATCGCAACAGACTTTTAATAAATTAGAAAAAGAAAAAAAGCGTTTAAAAAAACGTGAAGACAAGCAAAAGAAAAAAGATGCACGAAAAGCAGAAGCTAAAGAAAACCCACAAGGTATTCAGTTTGCTTATGTCGATCATAATGGAAATTTAACAGATACACCTCCAGATCCTACAATGAAAGTAAAGGTAGATGTTGAGAGTATAGAAGTTGGTATTCCAAAAAGAGATGATAGCGATTTTGAAAAAGCAGATCCAATAAGAAATGGAAAAGTTTCTTTTTACGATACCTCAAAAGGTTTCGGATTTAT
This sequence comes from Flavobacteriaceae bacterium, assembly GCA_965250265.1. Taxonomy (GTDB): domain Bacteria; phylum Bacteroidota; class Bacteroidia; order Flavobacteriales; family Flavobacteriaceae; genus PRS1. The sequence goes on from CBDFNO010000012.1 coordinate 372,716, forward strand.
TATAGATGATGAAAATAACGAAAAATATTTTTTCCATGTAAGTGGTTTAATAGATGAAGTGGCAGATAATGACAAAGTGACTTTCGAGCTTGAACGAGGTATGAAAGGAATGAATGCAGTACGCGTAAAAAAGGTGTAGTGTAATAATTAAATACAATAAATAAAATGAAAATTCTTGGCGACATAGAACACACTATCGAAGAAGTTCGTCAATTAAATATATAACTCTGAAACAAAATATTGTTTCGGAGTTTTTTTATATCTTTAAATAAGAAATATACATGAATAAATTTAATCGATTTATTCCCCAAAGCAACTGATTAAATATTTCATGAGAGAAAGATTGCAAATCAAATTTTGCATCATTTCTTAATTTTATTATTAGTTTTTTTTGTTAATAAATAAAATTCAAGCACATGAAAATATATGATGACAAACACATTAAAAATGTAGCCTTTGTTGGGGCACATAATAGCGGAAAAACAACCTTGGCTGAAACCATGCTTTTCGAAGCAGGATTGTTAAACAGACGTGGTACTATTGAACAAAAAAACACCGTTGCAGACTACCATGAAATTGAACAAGAACGAGAAGCTTCAATTTTTGCAACACCGCTTCATACCGAATGGCGTAACTACAAAATAAACATTATTGATACTCCTGGATTAGACGATTTTATTGGAGAGATAATTTCATCAATAAGAGTTTCAGATACAATTGTAACCGTTTTAAATGCACAGCATGGAGTTGAAATTGGAACAGAAATTATTTGGAATTATGTCGATAAATATTTAAAACCAACGCTATTTGTTGTTAATCAAATTGATCATCCTAATGCAAATTTCGAAGAAAGTTTTAAAAGCATAAAATCTTTAGTTGGTAATCATGCAGTTCAAATACAATACCCAATTGTTATAGATGGAGCGCAATGTATTATTGATGTATTGAAAATGAAACTTTATAAGTTTTCGCCTGAAGGTGGTAAGCCTGAAAAGTTTCCAATACCAGATGATCAAAAAGAATTGGCAGACGAATTACATAATGAATTGGTTGAAAAAGCTGCGGAAAATGACGAAGAATTATTAGAATTATTTTTTGACAAGGGCACCTTAAATGAGGATGAAATGCGCCAAGGAATTAAAGTAGGAATGTTAAATCATGAGTTATTTCCTGTGTTTTGTGTATCGGCTTTAAATGATATGGGAACAGGAAGATTAATGGGCTTTATCGATAATGTAGTTCCAGCAGCAGCCGATTTAAAGCCTGAGCAAAGTGTAGAAGGAAATGCTATAATTCGAGAAAAAGAAGAACCAACCGCATTATTTGTTTTTAAAACAGTATTTCAACCTAATTTGGGTCAAATCACATTCTTTAAAGTAAAATCAGGTGAAGTCAAACTCAATGATAAATTAGTAAATTCCAGAAATGAGGAAACAGAAATCCTCAATCAGCTTTTCATTATGGATGGTAAAAAGAGAGAACCTGTATCCAAATTAACTGTAGGTGATATTGGCGCAACTTTAAAACTAAAATATACCGAAACCAATGATACGCTACATACATCACGTAAACCTATTACTATAAAGCCAATTCAATATCCTAAACCAAGAATAAAGAAAACTGTAGGAGCAGTTAATAAGAAGGATGAAGAAAAGCTTCATGAAGCGCTTAGAAAACTTCATAGTCAAGATCCAACCGTAAAATCTGAATATTCTAAAGAGTTAAGGCAGCAACTGATAGGTTGTCAAGGAGAATTACACTTGGCAACAATAGATTGGGCATTGAAAAACACTTATGGAATTGAAGCCAAATTCGAAAAACCAAAAATTCCATATAGAGAAACTATACAGAAATCATCTATTGCAAGTTATAAACATAAAAAGCAATCTGGTGGATCAGGACAATTTGGTGAAGTACACTTAAAAATTGAGCCTTGGCATGAAGGTATGGAAGAACCAGGAGGATTTAATATTAGAGGAAAAGAAGAAGTAGATTTACCTTGGGGTGGCAAGCTCGTATTTTATAATTGTATTGTTGGTGGTGTTATTGATGTACGATACCTGCAATCTATTATGAAAGGAATTTTGGAAGTAATGGAAAATGGTCCAATCACAAAATCATTTGTAAGAGATGTAAGAGTAATGGTGTTTGATGGTAAAATGCACTCTGTTGATTCTAATGATATTTCATTTAAAATTGCAGGAGCCCATGCTTTTAAAGAAGCTTTTTTAAATGCTAAGCCTAAATTACTTGAACCTGTTCAAACATTAGAAGTAAAAGTTCCTGAAGAAATGGTTGGTAATGTAATGACAGATTTGCAATCCCGAAGATCTATTATACAGGGATTTGAAAATAATAATAATTACCAAATATTAAAATGTGTAACACCTTCTGCTGAATTGTATGGATATTCAACAGACTTACGATCCTTAACTCAAGGCCGAGCAACATTCAGCGCAGATTTTTCGTCGTATCAACCTGTTCCACAAAATATTCAGGAAGAATTAATTAAAATGAGCACTAACAATTAAAATTTATAAATATGCAGACTAAAGTATTATATTTAAGTGATTTAAAATTTAATTTAGAGACATGGAGAAGAGAATTACGATTTCATTTTAATGAAATGGATACTTTTCAAGAAAAGCTTGAGGAAATTGCTGGTAGAGAATATAGAAGAGAAATGGCAATACCTTTAGAGAATTTTCAGAATAGAATTATGATAGAAAAAAACGTAATTTCTAAATTATCGCATAGATGTAAAGCAAAAATGAGAAATATAAGTTTAGTAAATTACAATGAAACTTTAGACGGAAGGCTTCAAAATGAACAAAGCCCCTTGAGAGATGATATGAAAACTTATATTAAGCTTCACTATGAGCTTAAAGAAGATATGATGGATTACTTTTTAGAATGGCTTTAATTGGAGTTTTTTATTTCAATAAATTGATAAAAAAAAAGCTGAATTTTATGTTTTAAACTAAAATTCAGCTTTTTTTAATTCCTATGCAACTCTTAATTTGTGATTCGGAAGTTTCCTGTAAGCATAATTTCTTCATAATTTTTAAAATTTATTCTGTTATAATTAATCTTAATTAATTTTTGTGTAATCATTGATAATTTCTGCTTATTACTATTAAATGTTCTCATGTCTTTAATTATTAATTGTTAATAATTTGTTGTTTAGTTTTTTACGGTTTAACTATAACGTCTTTTCTCATTCCATACGCGTGATCTTGTAACGCTTAATCTCTTTGGAATTCTAACTTTGTTTAAATTTCTCATGGTTCTAATTTTTAATTGGTTTATAAATAGTTTTAATTTTCTACAGTTTAACTGTAACGTCTTTTTGTATTCCATACAATACCTTTGGTAGTGCTTAATCTTTTTGGAATTCTTACTTTGTTTAATGTTGTCATTTTTATGTTTTTTAATGTTTTGTTTATACCTAATAGACGACATTAAATTATAATTGTTACAGTACTATGCATTAAATAGTACTATTTTAACATATTTTAACGTTTGAATTAAAAAAAGAGTAGGGGAAATGACTGAAAATGATAGATTGAAATATAAATACTAAATATTTCTGTTTGTTATATATTAAATATATTTCTTAATTTAGTTGTAGAAGGCCTTTGCAATTTGTGCAGCTAATTTAGCATTATTGTACACTAATTCTATATTAGCTTCTAAACTTAAGCCACCAGTAAGTTCTTTAACTTTATCGAGTAGAAAGGGTGTGCTCTCCTTTCCTTTGATACCCAATTCTTTTTCTTTAATGAGTGCTTTATCAATTGCACTTTTCATGACATCAAAATCCAATTGTTTGTCTTTTGGAATCGGGTTAGCAACAATAACGCCTCCTTTAAGATTTAATTTCCATTTAGTTTTTAGGAGTTGAGCAATTTCTGAATGGCTTTGAATATTGTAGTTCACTTTAAAGCCACTCTTTTGTGTGTAAAATGCAGGCAATTCATCTGTTTGATAACCAAGGACTGGAATACCAAAAGTCTCTAAATATTCTAACGTTAAGCCTAAATCAAGAATTGCTTTTATTCCTGCGCAAACAACAGCAACGTTTGTATTTGCAAGCTCTTGTAAATCGGCAGAAATATCAAAACTTTCAGAAGCTCCTCGATGAACTCCACCAATACCGCCAGTCGCAAAAATTCGTATTCCAGCAAGGTCAGCAGCAATCATCGTTGACGCTACTGTTGTGGCTCCATCAATTTTTTGTGATAATAAATAGGGTAAATCTCTACGACTTGCTTTTATGATTTTGCTTCCAGATTTTGCTAAATAGTCAATTTCATTTTTTGTTAATCCTATTTTTATTTTTCCATCTATTAACGCTATAGTAGCAGGTACAGCTCCATTATCTCTTACAATCTGTTCTACTTGTAAAGCTGTTTCTTTATTTTGTGGATAAGGCATTCCGTGTGAAATAATTGTAGATTCCAATGCAACGATGGGTAAGTTGTTATCTAACGCCTTTTCGACTTCAGGATGTATATCGAGATAATTTGCAATCATTCCAAAGCTTTTAAAACTTTTTCTACACAAATATCTGGATGTACTGCATTTTTATGTTGAATAGTAACTAGAGCACAAGCAGAAGCAAATTGCATCATATCATATAGCTCTAATCCTTTAGTTTCACCATAAATCACTCCAGCCATAAAAGCATCTCCTGCACCATTAGTATTTACAGGTGTTATAATATTATTTTTGCCTATGTATATTTCATTTTCATCACCATAAGCCACACCATCTATACCTAAAGTAATAAATACTTTTTTAATGCCTAACCCCAAAAAATGTGCAACAATTTTTTCATAATCACTTTCATATTCAACTTTTATATTACTTAACAATTCCGCTTCTAAAGCATTACACTTCAATATGTATAAACGATCAAGAATCGACTTCGCCTTTAATGCTTTTTTAGCAGAGACTGCTTCTAAAGCAAAACGTGTGTCTGGTAGTTTTTCAGTCACTAATTCCAAGATCGATGTCGGTAAATTTGTTTCAATGATACAATAATCACTTTGAGCAATAACATATAAATTATCTAAAATGAAAGAATCTGGTATATCATCGTAGATGTCCATTGCAGAAAGCCCTAATGCCATATCATTAAAACGATCTAATATTGCCATAAAAAAAGAGGTTTTTCGATTCTTTCTAGTCAAACTGTGTTTAATTGAAATATTTAAATCATTACATGAATTTATTATCATTTTAGCGAATTCATCATCAGCCAAAACACTTAAAAATTCAACATCAAAATCAAGGTGCATTAAGTTTTCGGCTATATTTCTTCCAACACCTCCAAGAATGGTTTCAAGTGTACCAATATTTGCATCTTTATAAATTAGTTTTTCTTTAGAAAATCCAATTAAATCAATATTGGCTGCACCAATTACAGTTATTTTAGGTTTATCTTTCATCTTTATAGGGGATTAAATAAAAACTCTCTTAAATTTAAGTAATTTTACAAGATACAGCAGTAAAGATATGCAAAAGTTTAAGTCAATTTTTAAAAAAGAGAAACCAATTATTGGAGTCATTCATGTTAAGGCATTGCCAGGAACACCAAAGCATAAATTAAGCAGCTCACAAATTATAGACGAAGCAGTTATAGAAGCTAGAATTTATAAAAAAGCAGGCATAGATTCTATAATTATCGAAAACATGCACGATGTTCCATATTTAAAAGGTCAAGTAGGGCATGAGGTGAGTGCTTTAATGTGTTTAATAGCATATTTAATAAAACAAGAAACCAATATCCCTATTGGTATTCAAATTTTGGCTGGTGCAAATAAAGAAGCTCTGGCAGTAGCAAAAGCTTCAGGTTTGGATTTTATACGAGCCGAAGGTTTTGTATTTGCTCATACTGCAGATGAAGGCATTATTGAAGCTCAAGCTGGCGATTTATTGCGTTATCGTAAACAAATAGATGCTGATGCTGTGGCTATTTTTACAGATATTAAAAAGAAACACAGCTCACATGCTATTACTGAAGATGTATCTTTATTGGATACTGCAAAAGCTGCTCGTTTCTTTTTAAGTGATGGTGTTGTTGTTACCGGAAGCCATACAGGAGTTTCGGCCTCGGTAGAAGAATTAAAAACTTTAAAGGATGCTTTAGACTTTCCTGTTTTGGTAGGTTCGGGGATTACCTTAGACAATGTCGCTACCTATTTACCCATTTGTGATGCTATGGTCGTAGGTTCATATTTTAAAGATGGTGGCTATTGGGAAAATAAGCTCAACTACGAGCGAGTCGCTAAATTTATGGAGTTCGTGAAAAGTAATGTTTAGCTCAATTAGTTAAATCCCTATTTATTTTCAAAATTGTTCAGTTTATGAATTATATAATCTTCTGACGACATTTCGATTTCATCATAATCTCCAGACATATCTAAACCGTTGTTTTTAAGAAATTCCTCCAAAGACATACTTGGGTTTAGATCCCAAAACCTAATCAAGCCATTGTCGTCACCAGTTACTAATTGATTTGTTATTGGGTTGAGACTGGCACATTGAATTCGATAGGAGTTGTCATTTAATTCTTTGATAATTCCAAATCTATTGGCATCCCAGATCACAGCAGTACCGTTACGATAAATAGCCACAATATGTTTTTCTCCAAAAATGACTTGAACAACAGAATCTTCATTACCATATAATTGCATTATAGAATCCGGATCATTCGCATTAATATGAAACACACGCTTATCGAATGACCCTGTTATAATTTTGTTTCCACTTGGTGAAAATGCCACACTTGAGACCACGTTTTTAGATGGGATAGACCATAAAACAGAGTTTTTACCAGCAGTGGACCAAAGTTTTGTGGTATTATCTTCAGAGCCGGAAATTATGAATTTATTATCGGGCGATATTACTACAGACCTCACTCTGCTGCTATGTCCTGAATATTTCTTTATCAAGTTACCTTCTTTATCCCACAAATAAACATCATTTTCAAAAGCAGTTACAATTAGCCCACCATCTTGAGAAATGGATGCTGCACTTAACCTTGCATAGCCTGCATTTTCATGTTTAAATTTAGCACTTTTTTGACCATTACGATCAAATAAATATGCTGTTAAAGAATAATTTCCTACAAAAAAAGACTGGCGATCAGGAGCCATAACTAGAGCCGATATATAATCATAACCAAGCTCTGAATGACTGGGAAATAACGAATCGATTTCTTGTGTTTCAACTCCTAAATTCCATTTCCTCATACTTTTAAAATCTCTTGCTATAACCTCGTTGTCGTCATAAGACCAAATAACTTGTTCAATTTTTGAATCTTCGAAGAGAGACTTGCTTACGTTCATTGCCTCTTTGATCTTCCATTTACGAATGGTGCCATCATAGGAATAAGATTCCACGGTATTGTTATTTCCCATTTGTATATGATAAATACGATCGGTATGTCCTATAAATTCCTGCACTAAAACACCGTTGGTGTCTAGTAATGATAATACATTGTCGTTTGTTCCAATAAAGAAATAATCATTATTTGTTGGTACAAAGGACACAAAATTAACCGCATCTCTTTGTCCTTTAAACGGTGTTAATTCTTTTGTTGTTTGATCCCATATAGCAGCTGAATTTTCCAGATAACCTATAAGTAACTTATTTCTATTATCCGAGAATTCTGAAGTGATTTTAGAGCCATTAATCTCTTCAGCTGAATTTTTATCAAGATATTTTAAATAAGAGTTATACTGTTTATTTTTAAGATTTTTAAGATCACCAATAGTAAAATAATTAGAAGTAAATATTGCCATTTCACCAGATCCAGAAAACTCTATCCCTGCAATAGGTTGGGTGAATCGATATTTTTTCCAATTCTTCCCATCTGTAGATTGTACTAAACCAGATCCAGTATAAAATTTAATAGTTTTATTAACCGTTGTAACAGAGCGAATTGTCTCTAGCTTAACAATAATTGAATCTCCAATAATGGTGTCTATAATTCGTCTATTATAAATGGCTTCCCATTTTTTATCATTCATATCATAACGATAAAGAGATCCATTGTAACCACCTATAAGCACCTTTTCATTATTATCTATAAATGTTATGGCGGTAATACGATTTAAAGCATCGTCTGGCTTCTTAATATTTAAGGAATCATTCGGTAACTTAAATTGATATTTAACCTCACCTGTTTTATTATATATGGTAGCGCCACCAACTGAATCTACAGCAATAATTAAATTACCATTATCATCAGTTTCAAAAAATGCTATTTTCTTATTTGAAATCCTTCCTGTAATATTATAAATAGAATTTTTATTATAAATATCTTTTTGTGCTATAAAGAATGCCGAATCGCTAAATTTCTCGAATGCCAAGATCTCTCCTTGCAAGGCCAACGTAGGGTCTTTATCGAGTACGTTTTGTGCAGCAAAATGTAAATTAAAGGCAGAATTTCTGTTGGATTCACGCAGGCCATACCAGGCGCTAAATCCAATAATCAAGATCAATATTGTTATAAAACCATAAAGATAAACACGTTTTCTTTTTTGCAAATGTTTGTCTTGCTTTTCGCTATTTAATAAATAGGTTTGGCTTTCCTCGAAACCTTCTTTATAACGGTTTGCCCAAACGGCTTTTGGTTGGAACTTGTTAAACCAATCTAAAGCCAAATGCAATTCGCTTCCACTTAATAGGTCTTTTTTTTGTGCATCATGTAGCCGTCGTGCCTCATCCAACTGCTTGTAATTGTTTGCAAATTCTGCTTCTTCATCTACCCATTCGCCTAAAGTATCCCATTGGCGTATTAAACTTTCATGAGAAATATCAATGATCTTTTCATTGGTATCCCCAACATTTCCAAGAATTAAAAAGGAACGCTTGTCCTTTATAAAATGATCTATAACAGTATCTAATTGTTTTTCGGTAGCTCCGGTTAATTCCTTAAGTTCACTATATAAAACAGGGCGTCTAATTTTGCGGCCGCTTTCATCAATATCGGTAAGTGCTTTAAAAATATCTTTAGACATCTCAACTTCTTTTTCGTTCATATCATCAAGTGCTTCGTCTGCGTGTTGAGATAAGGCATTTTCGATACCTCCAATTTTATTATAGTCCTCAATATCTAGTTCACCACTTTTATCGGTTTGCATTTCATAGTGCCAAATACGCATTAATGCGTGTTGGAGTAGTGGCAACTCATCTTTAACTTTCCCAAGGTCATTTAATAATTTAGAAGTTAGGTTAGAATTAAATTTACCACCATATAATCTTGCAGGTCCTTCAATAACCATTTTTAGCTGTCGCCTATTTAAGCGAGGGACCAAATATTGGCTTTTATTCATAGCTTCAGGCAGGTCGTGAAACTGTGCACAGTCGCCAATAAAATCGGAGCGCATTGTAAAGACAACATAAAACGGAATGATCTTTTGCAAAGAAAGTTCAAGAATTATGTTTACAAAATCGATGGCTTCATCTTCCCTCGAGGCATCTTTTCCATCCATAGAGAATCGGAACAATTCCTCAAACTGATCTACCAATAAAAAGAAATTTGTTTTTTCTTTATTATGTAAAGGCGTTACCAAATCTAAAATGGCATCAACACCTTCTTCTTCAATTCGAGTGACAAATTTTTTAATTTCAGAAATCTTAATATTGGAGTCAATTTGATGCAGGATGGACTCGGCGAGATAATATACCGGGCTTTTTCCCGGCTTCATAACTGCAATGAGCCATTTATCGCTATCGTCTACAAGATAACCTCCTTTTAATGCAGGAATTAGGCCTGCCTTTAACAAAGACGATTTGCCACAACCGGAACTTCCTACAACAGCTACAAAATTATGCTCATGTAGGCGCTGTAATAATTCTAAAGTTTGTTCATGTCTTCCAAAGAATAACAGACTCTCTTCAGCATGAAAAGGACGAAGTCCTACATAGGGATTGGTAGTGTCTATACTCATTTGGTTTTTGATTTGAGTTCCAACAGAAATTTGTCTAGAGCATCTGTTTTTAAAGTAGGACCATCGCTGCCATTAATAATGTTAATCCTTAATAAACGTTGGTTAATTTGAATGGCATCGGCCTCTTTATGTGGAGGAGCCATAAAAATAAAAAAGTCTTCTATAGGATAGTTGTTCTTCAACATTAATTGTAAAGCTGCGTTCATGCGTTCTAAAACCCATTCTTTGGAAGAATTCCCATAAAGAAACACCAGCTTATTAACTTGACTCATGCGTTCGCCTAGTAAGGTTATATTTTTACGCGGATCGTCTTCTTGAGGGTTTATATAAGGTCTAATATTATTTTGAAGCAATGCCTTACTAAGATCAAGAGCATACATCTGGTCGTTAAAATGTGTATCTAATAATACAGAAAGTGGTCCATCTTCAGCTATTTTTTCATGCTGTTTGTCTTTGAGTTCATTCGCATAAACAATGATCTCTTTGACTAAACTACTTTTGGCGCCTTTTATAAACTCATAGTTTTTATCGAATACAGTTCCATTTTCAATGTTTTCTAAAAAGGTCTTATATTGAGGTAATTCAACTTCGTTATAATCAATTTCTGAAGGCACCCATATCATTTGTGGAACAGATGTCTCTAATGCAATTTCAGTCTGCCTTTGAGAATACCACATATTTTTGTTGCCAGAAATTTCAGCACCTTCATATTCGTCCAATAAATTAATGGTCAGCTGTGATTTTAGAATGGCCTCTTTGGCTGCCTTTTCATGAGATTCAGCGTCTTCTGGAGGAGGTACACCGTCAATTATTTTAAAGCCTTTTTTCTCAAGCTCTGAAATTATACGCTTGCGTGGAGACCTTAAGGTTTGAGAAACTGCTCCCAGATAAATGGTGAACGCATCATCTTCATCAACCACTTTCAATTCCTCAAGGGTTTCACTAATTTCTTCCTTTTTTGGAAAATCGGTTAATAAATTCCAAACAGCATCTCTTAAGTTTCGCATTTCATTTCTAAAAGCCTTGGATGTAGTATCGACACAATCACCAAAATCATCGGCTTCACTAGCATCATGAAACGGAAATCCACTTGTTCCACTTAATTCGACAGGCCATTTTTGATACGGAACATTGTTTAATAAGACATGAATAACCCGCGATCGATTGCCAACATTCAATCCAACCTTATCATCTTTTACGGTATTATAAAAAGTCTCAAGTTCAAGTTTGCAATATTTGGATGCTTCATAGCTTGAAGAATTTAAGCAGATCATAATTGCCGATTTTTTAATACCATCAGCAATGGAATCATCAAACAAAACACTACCATCTAATTTTTTAGAATCCCACCAAATCTTTACCATGCCCATTCGTCCAAAGCGTTTGGCCAGCATTAGGTTTAAATTTTCGTAAAACTGTTTGATCCAACCATCGCCTTGACCAGGAAAAGTGGCATTATCAAGATGCGCATAACTAATAAAGATATCGTATTCGTAACCTGGAATTAACGCCATGTTTAAATTTTTAAAATTAAATATTAATTATGTAGGACATCATATTTAATTTGGAGGCATAGAAATTAGAAAAAAGATACGACTTTTTTTACAAGCAATTACGATTATTTACAAAAAATTGAAATATCCAATTTACAAAAATTCATTTAAATATTTTAGAATACATAACTATTTGAGATTTACTCATGTTAAAGTTTGAATTTTTTCGTATCTTTAAAAGATATTACAACGTTAGAAATTTCTCTCCCTAATTAATAAGCGTTAGCCTGACATTTATATTGATCTTATGTCTTTGTCTATTAAATGTTTTTTGAAATGAAAATTCGAAATTGTTAATAAACATATTAAATTGAATCAGATGTCTTAAGACGGTATGATTGCTTAAATTAAAACCAACTAAAATAATGGAAAATAACCAACCCAAAAGAATTCTTGCGCTCGATGGCGGTGGAATACGTGGTGCACTAACATTAGGGTTTTTGGAGCGTATAGAAGCTATTATTAGAGAGAAAGAAGGCAATCCAAACCTTTTGTTATGTGACTATTTTGACCTGATTGGTGGCACTAGTACAGGAGCTATTATTGCTGCAGGTTTATCTATTGGAAAGAGCTCTAAAGAAATTAAAAAGCTTTATTTAGAAATTGGTGGTGATATTTTTGGAAAGAAAAATCATTTCTTTGTCAATCCTTTGAAGTGGTATAAGGCCAAATATAGTTTCGAGCCTTTAGAAAACGCTCTTGAAGATTTTTTCGAAGACATTACTATGGGTAGTGATAGAATTAAAACAGGCCTATGTGTGGTTACAAAACGTGCCGACACCTTTAGTACATGGCCAATATTGAGTAGCTCTAAAGGGAAATATTTTAAATACAATAAAAACATGATGTTGCATAAAGTAGTGCGTGCCAGTGCTGCAGCACCAACCTATTTTAAACCAAAACAGATCGATGTTGGTGGTGGTCAGATCGCTACTTTTATCGATGGTGGTTTAAGCTTGGCGAACAATCCAGCATTTCAATTGTTTTTAATTGCGACCTTAAAAGGATTTCCATACAAATGGCCAATTGGGGAAGACAAAATAACTTTAGTTTCGGTCGGCACAGGTTCGTCTAAAAAACATATAGACGCAGATAAGATAGCCGAATTTGGACTAGGGGATTGGGCCAAGGAGATTCCAAATATGTTTATGGAAGACGCTAATTACCTCAATCAAACACTTTTGCAATACTTATCGAATTCACCAACAGCAAAGATAATCGATTCCGAGATCGGAGATCTCAAGGACGACATTCTAACTGATAAACCGGCACTACATTATTTACGATATAATGTGATGCTTGAAGAAAATGAACTTAATGGTCTAGGTATGAATTTTAGCTTGGAAGAGATTAAATCCTTACAGAAAATGGATGCCGCCGAAAACAAAAATAAATTATATGAAATAGGTGCTAAAGCGGCCGCACAATATATTCTCCCAGAACATATTAAATAGTTAAAATTAATTTATTAATCTAAAAATAAAAAAATCATGAACATTAGTGAACACATTTCATTGGATGAGGCAACTTATAGCGATACTGCTAAAATACGGGGACTTAAAAATATACCGACACCTACTGCACTAGAAAACATGAAGGCGTTGTCGAAAAATATCTTTGAGCCATTAAGGGCTTGGGTAGGTGAACCAATAAGAGTAAACTCTTTCTACAGGAGTACACAAGTTAATTCTGCAGTTGGCGGATCAATTAATTCACAACATCGTAAGGGTGAAGCAATGGACATTGACGATGTCTGGTGTCAAAAAACCAATGCAGAGATGTTTTGGTGGATAGCAGAAAACAGAGATTTTGACCAATTGATATGGGAATTTGGAAATAGTTTAAACCCCGATTGGGTTCATGTGAGTTTTAAAAAAAATGGCGTAAATAGACGCATATTGACCAAAGCAACCAGGAAATTAGGACGTGCACATTATAAAAGAATGCAAGGAAGATAGTTAAAGCTAATGAACTGTTTTTTGAACAATGAGTGAATTTTTGGTGTAATGGGTTTAATTAATTTCCATAACTTGCAAATACTATCATTGGTATCCAGACACAAATATTTATACCAAATGATTGTATTATACTTTATATAAACATTATGAATCAAGACGAATACATAGAGCAACGATTGGATGATCAGATAAAATGGTATAGTGATAAGAGTTCTGTTTGCCAAAAAAAACACAAGTCCTGGCAAGTAATAAAAATTATTGCAGCGCTATTAATAACAACATTATCGCTTTGGGCTACTAATACTGATACTAAAATAGGAACTGTTATTGTAAGTACATTTATGACATATGTTATTGGTATTCTTGGTGCCTTTATTGTTTTTATTGAAAGTTTCGTTAAAATTTTCGATTATAAAAAGTTATGGATTGAATATAGAATGGCTTCTGAAAAATTGAAAAGAGAAAAGCTATTATTTCAAACTAAATCTGACCCATATAATATTTCAGACTCCTTTATTTTATTGGTAAAGCGATGTGAATCCATTATGCAGAGTGAGACCCATGGCTGGGAAGAAGTACAGGCCGAAAAAGATAACTAATATTAAAAAGTTTTAATTGCAAAATATTGAAACATGATATATATCATGGTTTTTTAAGTGTTTTAAGTTTAAATTTCAAGAATTAAAATTTATGGTTTTAATTATTACTTGAATAATTATAATTACTAATCAATTAAAACTTTATTACGATGAACACTTTTAAAATTATATCAAAAACAACACGAATTGCTACTTTTCTTGGTTTTTTTATTTTATTATTAAACTGTAAAAATGAAGAAACAAAAATTAATATTACTCAAGACTCCAATGCCGTTGAGTCAGAAAGTATAGATGAGGTTATTTGGCATATAAAAGCTATTCATCCTAACGGTAAACTATTAGATGTTAAAGCCATTGATAAGGATGGAACTATCTATGATGTTAAAGCAATTCAAGATACTAATCAAAATAGTATTTTAGATATTAAAGCTTTTGTAAAAGGAAAGCGATTACCTGTTAAAATACTTGTTAGTGAAGATAAATATATGCCAGTAAAAGCTATAGATGCAGAGGGTGCTATTTTAGACATTAAGGCATTAACAGCAGATGGACAAATATTAGATATTAAAGGCGTGAGTCAATCTGGAAATATTATTAATATAAAAGCTATCACCAAGGAGGGTGAATTTTATGGCTTAAAAGCTATTGATCCAAAAGGATGGTTAAATGATGTTAAAGGAGTTAAAACAAACAAAGAACCTGTTGAAGCTATTATTAATGGTGTTGAAGTTTATGCCCATATAAAAGGACTTACTCAAAGTTATAATTAGTATAGTTTAATATAATTTTTAAGAGAACTCAATGCATTAAGTATTAAGTTCTTTTATTTTAATCAATCTTTATTTGAAGGTAACGACTCCTTTCTAAAAAGTGCTTCTTCAGGAAAAGGAAATACAATGGTAGAATTTTTCTCGCTGGCAATATTAGATAAGGTCTGATATAATCTTAGTTTTATGGCAGATGGTGATCCATCAATAATTTTTCCAGCATCCAATAGTTTACCTGCTGCTTGCTTTTCTGCTTCTGCTAAAATAACTCTTGCTCTTCGAGTACGTTCTGCCTCAGCCTGATTAGCCATAGAACGCTTCATGTTTTGAGGTAACTCTATGTCTTTTATTTTTACGTCCTGAATGGAGATTCCCCATGTTTCGGTTTCTTTTTCAACGATAGTTTTTATGTTTTGTCCAATTTCTTCTCTTTTTGAAAGTATTGTATCCAATTCTACTTTACCACAAACATCTCTTAAAGATGCTTGTGCCATTTGTGAAATGGCGAAATCAAAATCTTCAACTTCCAAAACTGCTTTTGTAGCATCTTCAATTTTAAAAAATAAAACCCCATTTATATGACAAGGAACATTATCCTTAGTCATAACTTCTTGTTTGTCTATATTAATTGTTATGACACGAATATCTACAATTTGGACTTTGTCTACTAATGGAATAATCCATCGAAAACCCGGATTTAACAAAGTTATATATTTGCCAAACCTAAACTTTAAAGCCCTCTTGTATTCGTAAATGATACGAATACCAGATAGTAAAAAAATAACAAATACTCCTATTAATGTTGCGTATAAAGTCATAACTCTAAATTTAAATAGAACACAAAATAAATTCACTTTTAAAATACGAATTATTTTTATGATTTTATAAGAAATAGCGATTAATTATAAATATAATCTTTTTCATTACAGCTCATAATAATCGGTAGTATTGCATCTTTAAGAAAAAAAAAGTGTAACAATCTAAAAAGATTGTACTCATATAAATATGAGTACTCGATAAATCATTAATCAATTAATCAACCACAATGAAAAAATTAATTTTATTACTAGTAAGTTGTTTTGTGCTACAAGCTACTGCACAATCCACATTAACAGCCACTCAATGGCAGGACGACCTTAAATTTCTTCAAGAAACTGTACACAAAGACTATTCATTCTTATTTAAAAAAACGACTAAAGAAGCTTTTGATGCTGATGTAGAAACTCTTTATAACAATATTCCACAATTACAGGAACATGAAATTGTTATTGGATTAGCCCGACTTGTATCATCATTCAAATATGGACATACAGTTCTTGGATTTAGATATCAACCACATGCTTTTCATCAATTACCTTTTAATTTGTATCAATTTAATGATGGTGTATTCATTCAAGGTGTACATAAAGATTATCAACAAGCACTTGGTGCAAAAGTAATTTCGGTTGCAGGAGTTTCTATTGAAGATGCCTTAAAAGCTATTTATCCAGTTGTACCAGCTGAGAACGATCAATTTTTTAAGGCTTATGCAGGTATGTATTTAAGCAGTCCGGAAGTATTACATGCTCAAGGTGTTATTAAAGAACTATCAACTACAGTAGAACTCACTTTAGAAAAAGATGGGAAGACATTTAAACAAGATTTTAATGCCTTACCAAAAGGAGAACGAATTCCTACTTCATACAGTCTTGTAAAACAAGATGGTGATTGGCTGGATGCTCGAGAACAAAACGACACACCTAATTATCTCAAGCATTTAGATAAGATATATTATTACGAATATTTACCAGAAACAAAGACGGTATATGTGCGCCACAGTCAGATTCAAGATGATCCATCTGAAGATATTCCTGCCTTTTATAATCGAGTTTTTGATTTTATTGAAAATAATGATGTCGAGCGATTTGTACTTGATGTACGTTTAAATGGTGGTGGTAACAATTACAAGAATAAGTCTATCGTAACTGGGATAATTGAATCGGAAAAAATAAACAAGACTGGGAAGTTTATTGTGATTTTGGGGCGGCGCACATTCTCTGCTTGCCAGAATTTAGTAAATGAACTTGATAATTATACTAATGCTATATTTATTGGTGAACCAACAAGTGAGAATATAAATTTTTACGGTGATAACAATAGGGTAGAGCTTCCAAATAGTAAAATCCCTGTCTACTTATCGTTTGCCTGGTGGCAGGACAAACCACAATGGGAAAACGACGATTGGATGGCTCCTCATATTGCGGTCGATATGAGTTTTGAACAATATAGAACAAATCAAGACCCAGTTCTGGATACGGCCTTAGCTTTTGCGGATAATAATTTTATTACTGACCCTATGCAACATATGACGGATTTGTATATGGCTGGTAAAATGGAACAGTTAAATGCCGACACTAAACGAATGATAAATGATGAGCGATATAAATTTTTTAATTTCGAAAGTGAATTGAATAGTACTGGTTATAATTTAATTAATCGCGGACAGTATGAACAGGCTTTAGCAGTATTTAGCTTTGTTACTCAACTCTTTCCAGATTCTGCAAACGCTTGGGATAGTTTGGCAGAAGGCTATTTAAAAGCAGGTGATAAGGCAAAAGCTACCGAATACTACAACAAGGCCATTATCATGGATCCAGATGGTGCTACTGGAAAAAATGCACGTGAAATGTTACGTTCGATGGCTGAAGGTAACAATTAATATTATATACACTTAAATGAAAAAAGCCTAATTAAAATTAGGCTTTTTTTCTAAAATATTTGTTATTTACAAATCATGTTAAGAACGAATACTAAAATAATGCCTAGAACATTATTCAACTTTTTCCATCACATAGTTATATATAATTTTAGATATTTTAGCTAGTTGTTCAGTTCCTTTATCAAAATCTTTTAAGTTTTTAGATAACAAAACTAAAACATAAGATCTTCCATTTGGTAAATAAATAATCCCTGCATCATGATGAACTCCAGTTATAGATCCTGTTTTATGTGCTACATTAACATCCTTAGGCAGGTAAAGAGGAATAATATCATTAAACTTTTGTGCTTTTAAAATCGTTAGCATTTGTTCACAATCTTCTTTACTTCCTGCTTTATATGTGGCTATAGCTTTCATGATTATCATTAAGTCCTTTGCTGTTGTAGAATTACTTAGCCCCAATTCATATGCCTTTATATCTTCAACTCCTCTAAGCACATCGATATTTTCGGCACCTAATTCTCTCATGTTTGCTGTTACGGTTTTTGCATTTACTAACTCTATTAAAACATTAGTTGCCAAATTACTACTCACAGTAATCATACTATACAAAAGATCATAAATCTTTACTTTGTTGCCAATACTATTATAAATTATATCATCGCTATCATCACTAATATCCATACTATAAGAACTGTTATCTACAATACTTTTAAATTCATTTTTAAGCAAAATAGAATCATTTAAATTTATTTTTTGTTGAGCAGCCTGTTTATACAATTCTATCATCACTGGAACTTTCATTGTACTTGCTGCATGAAAAGATTCATCAGCATTAATTAGTGTGATTTCATTATGATTTGATAAATCCAAAAATGCCAAAGCAATATCTCCATCAATATCATGAATTTGTTCAATAATGTTGCTTCTTAATAAATCCTTTGGTGGTAATTTCTTGTTTTTACAAGCAGCAATGAATAACAATATTATAAGTGAAGAAATAATTCTAATCAATTTACACATATGATAATAGTAAAATTAAGTATGCTCTAATTTAATAAAAAACTTCTTGGGCATTTACATTGAATTATTTTTATTGTTCTAACTAAATATGAAATATAATAAATTAAAAAATATATTGTTACTATTTCAATTTTCTCAAAAGAATAGATTTAAATTGTGACCCAATAGGGATGCGATGTTCTCCTATTGAAACCGCATCAGAACTCACTGAATCTATTTTACTAAAATTAACGATATATGATTTTTGAATTTGGATAAAATCATCGGTTAAATGAGATAAGGCTTCGGCTATACTTTGCCTGGCCATTATTCTCTTACCATTTACAAAATAGAACATATAATTACCATCTTTTTGGAGATATTCTATGTCTTCTATCTTTATTTGGTGTGTGTCGAGTCCACTTTTTATAAAAATAGTATGCTTTGTTTGAGGTATATTGACAGTCGAAATATGTTGTTTATCATATTTATCAATAAGCTTAGTGATGGTCTTGGAGAAACGCTCCAAACTTATTGGTTTTAAGAGGTAGTCTATAGTATTAACATCATAACTTTCTAGAGCATGTTCAGAATAAGCAGTCGTAAAGACTATTTCAGTCTTAGATCCTATCATTTTTGATAAGGATAATCCACTTAAATGTGGCATATTAATATCTAAGAAAACCACATCAACCATGTTGGTATTAAGAAATTCCAATGCCTTTAATCCGTTTCTAAATGTTGATATCAATTCAAAATTCGAGAAGTGCTTTAAATACGAAGCAATAAGTTCAATGGCCTTTGGCTCGTCATCAACTATTATAACCTTCATCTGTATCAATTATTAATTCGACAATATAAACACCATTACTTTCAAACCTAATACTATGTTTATTCGGGTAAGCCAACTTTAGCCGTTCATTGTTTGATTCAATTCCAAAACCACCTTTTTCATTTTTGACTAAAAGAGTAGGGATAGAATTTTCTATTTTAAAGATAATCTTATTTTCTTTAGAAATGGTCATATCAATATGTATAAAAGCTTTTTCTTCTGGTTGTACGCCATGCTTAAACGCATTTTCTACATAGCAAAGGAAAATTCCAGGCTCAATTTTTTGCTTGCCTACTATGCCATTTACATTAAATTTAAAATCAATTTCGTTATCCTCGAAACGCAAAAGGTGTAGTTCAGCAAAGTTTTTAATGAATTCAATTTCTTCAACAATTGACACTTTCTCATTTTTGGTATCATATACTACATAACGCAATAACCCTGAAAGTTTATCAATACTTTTGGCCAATTTTGGATTGCTCTTCTGATCCACCATAGAGAGTAAATTATTCATGGTATTAAATAAAAAATGAGGTTGCAATTGTGATTTTAACAAGTTCAATTCAGCTTGATTCTTAATCAATTCTAATTGTTTTTTATCCTGTTCATTTTTAATCCACATTTTTATAAAGCCATAACCGAGAGCTGCAGCTACATAAAAAATAAGAATGCCATATGATATATTAGTAATTTGAACAGATTCAGAAAAAATTAAGTACCTAGTGATAAGATAAAATACTAGTATTAAAGAAAAGATCATCAATAGCGACTTTACTATAAACGATTTGAATGCCTTAGTTTTTCCTAATTCTTGAATAAAAAAAAGTTGAATGTAAAAAATGATAAGGAAGATGAATTGCCCAACTAAAAAATAATTAATAAGACTCTTACTTCTAAAAATCTGTTTTGTTTCTTCTCCATTAATAATTTCAATTTCTTGTAATTCAATTGAATTTATCGAAACAATTAGCCAAGAAGTTAATATCCAGAATATTACATTAAGCGTTATTTCAAACCATTTTACTCTCATTCCACAAATATATTACACCAGATTTCAAAATAAGCAATAAAGGTATGAACTATAGTAAATATGTTACAAAGCGATTGCCTTTCTATATATCACACATATGTATAGGTTGATACCATTTTTATCTGAATTGATACTTTTTTCAAAACACAAAAGATTAGAACAACTTATTTAGCTCAAAATAATATTAAAACAAAAGGTAAAATGAAAAAAATAACATTTATCATTCTGCTCATTGCTTGTATGCTTACAAGCTGTAACTCACAGAATGAATCAAAAATTAAAAGCAGTGATAAATTAGAATCTAATATTGACGCTTTGGTAAAGCAATACCAGGATCTTGATATTTTCTCTGGAGTAGTTTTAGTTGCTGAAAAAGGAAAGATTAAATACCACAAAGCTTTTGGATTAGCAAATAGAGAAACAAAAGAAGCCAATACATTGAATACTAAATTTGATATTGGATCCATGAACAAATCCTTTACAAAAACACTCATTCTACAGTTGATGGAAGCTAAGAAGTTGAAAATGACAGATAAACTTGGAAAATACCTTTCTGGTTTTCCAGAAACTGCTTCTACTAAAATAACAATATTAGATTTGCTCAAGCATTCATCAGGATATGGCAGTTATTGGGGACGGGATTTTAATGATTTACACATTGACCAAAAAAGAATTCCAGCTTTGGTAGAACGTATTAAAAAATTGCGATTAGAGTTTGAACCTGGAACAGAAATTCAATATAGCAATGCAGGCTATGTTTTATTAGGCGCTATTATAGAAAAGATTACTGAAAAAACCTATCATCAAAACGTAACAGAACGTATTATAGAACCACTTGGATTATCCGAGACCTATATAGTTGATAAATCTGAAGTTCCAAATAGAGCTATTGGCTATTATAAAGATATGAAAGGAAACATTATGAGTAATACTGGTTTTGTTGAAGTGCCAAATCCAGATGGAGGATTTCAATCTACGTCCCAAGATGTTGCAAAATTTTACAATGAATACTTCTATGGTACAAAACTGTTAAGTAAGGAAACAAAAATGAGAGAAGAATTTTTTGGTATTATTAATAAAAATAGAACTACAGGAGGAGCTATACCGATGGCTGGTGGATTTCCAGGTGCAAATACAGCATATTTTGAAGTATTAAGAGATGGAATAAGCATTATAGTTTTTGCAAATATGGATGAGCCCGTTGCCGAACAATTGGGCGCAGGTATTCTTACATTAGTTAGAGGTCAAGAGCCCAAAGCACCATCACTTCCTGCCATTCAAAATGTATACAATATGTATCGTAATCATGGATTAGACTATGTCAAGAACAACTTTTATGGCCTTATTGATAACTTTCATGCCGAAGATCCTAAAGGCATCATTTTAAACGATATTGGATATCAGTTTTTACATGAAAATGATATCGATACTGCAATCGCTTTTTTTGAACTTAATGTAGAACTTTTTCCTGAAGACGCGAATCTTTGGGACAGTCTAGGCGAAGTATATTTTAAAAAGGGAGATAGCGTGAAAGCACTAGAATACTACCAAAAAGCATTGGTCATGGATCCATATATGGAATCAGCACAAGAAATGGTAAAAAAGCTAAGCCACAAATAAACTTTATATTTTAAACCTTTTTATCTATAAGCAGTCTAAAGTATATTATTATGTAATATACACACATGAAACTACACAAAACCTACTTTTTAATTTTAATCGCTACTATTTTATCTTGTTCCAGTAGCGATAATGAGTTCGTACCCATTGAAGAAAATCCTATTGATGAGGATCCTATAGAAGACAGTAATTCTATTTTAAATCTGCCAGCGGCGGCTTTTAACTATTCAAACATCAATTTTCCTACCTCATTCAACGATTTTGTTATGGACGTGTTGGATAATACACCTGCAGATAACCCAACAACAGACGCTGGAGCAACATTGGGAAGAGTTTTGTTTTACGATAAGAATATGTCGGTAAATAACACAATTGCTTGTGCTTCTTGTCATATTCAAAGTGAAGGGTTTTCAGATAATAACACACTTAGTGAAGGTTTTGAAGGTGGATTTACAGGTCGAAATTCTATGGGATTGGCAAATTCCCGTTTTTATGAAAATGGTATGTTTTTTTGGGATCATCGTGCAGTAACATTAGAAGATCAGGTATTAATGCCCATTCAAGATGACGTAGAAATGGGAATGACTTTAGAAGGTTTAGTTACTAAACTATCGGCATTAGAGTATTATCCAGATTTGTTTACAGATGCTTTTGCATCAACTGAAATTACGTCCGATAAAATATCAAAAGCGTTAGCGCAATTTGTTCGTTCTATGGTGTCTTTTGAAACAAAATATGATGATGGCCTTGCCCAAGCAGGAAATATGTTTGCAAACTTTCCAAATTTCACCTCTGAAGAAAATTTAGGAAAATCTATTTTTAATGGTTCCTTCCGAACAGAACCAGGAGGAAACTGTGCTGTTTGCCATATGAATAATGACGGCGATCCGATAAATCCAGGATCAAATCTACGAAATCAAGCACTCTTTATGTTGGTATCTTCTCCAAGAAATAATGGTATTGATCCTGATGGAAATGTAGAGGATATAGGTATTGGAGGCGTAAATGGAGCAACAATGGCAATTGGCGCATTCAAAGCCATCACTAAGAAATATTGAACTCACTGCACCTTATATGCACGATGGGCGCTTAGCAACGCTTGAAGATGTTGTTGAACACTATAGTACCGGCGTTTTAGATCACCCACAATTATCATCACCAGCTTTAGTCAATGGTGACGGCACTCCAGTGCATTTAAACTTAACTCAAACAGAAAAAGACGCGTTGGTAGCATTTTTAAAAACATTAACGGATACCAATTTTATTACAGACGAAAAATATTCTGATCCTTTTAATAACTAAAAAAAATATAATTAATGAAATCATCGAGTACCAATATATTACTTATTATATCAATTATGTTACTATTTTCTTGTTCGAGCGAAGACAGTACAACAATAACAGATAATGATGCTATAGAAGTGGATGATGATCCTGAACAAGGTGAAATTGAAGAGTTTAATGTCATGTCCTATAATATTTCTGGCGGAACATTTTCAATTCATAAAGATTCTTTAATAGCAATTATTAAAAGAAACACTATCGATATTCTTGGTGCTCAAGAATTAAGTGGTATGATAAAATCTGAATTTATGTCATTATTAGGATCAAGTTTTTCATTGATTGAAACTTTCCCAACCGATCCAAATGCGAGTACGCATAATATTGTCTACAACAATCAGACATTTTCTGTAATAGATTTTGGATACTTCGAAACAGAATTTTGTGGAGCAAGGCGTTTCATCAACTGGTCTTTTTTAGAAAAATTAGATGATAATGTACAGTATTATGTATATAATAATCATTTGTGCCGTACCGATTTAGAATTACGAAAGCAGCATTTAGTTGATTTAACAAATTTAATGGAAACACATCAAACACAAGAAGGAACTGATTATAAAGCAATTATAACAGGCGATTTTAATTCAAACGCTACAACAGAATACATTGCGTATATGTTAGGAAATGGTACACTTGCCATAGGGACAGATGTTTTTACAAACCCGATAACAATTATTGATACCTGGGATGCCATAAATCCCAATACTACAAAACCATCTCAATTTGGTGTAGCCATAGATTATATTTTTTCTACCACAAATATGAACATTATAAGTTCTTCTGTAGATTTATCAGGAGCTAATAGTCAAGGTGTATTCCCGTCGGAACATTCGCCGGTAATTACAACATTTAATTAAATTAAACTTTTTATTAAAAGTAAAGTCTAACTAATAAATTAAAACTAAAACAATGAATAAAAACATTTTAAAATTAGGATTATTATCAGCAATATTATTAATAACAGTACCTATTTCTGCACAAGTGTAAGGGCAGAGATCTCAAAATAGAAGTCAAGGTCAACGATCTATGCCTGCGTTTAATGCCGAAAATGCCGTAGGTATTATAAAATATAATGCTAAACGAATAATTAAAAAAATCAATATTAAAAATGAGGATAAAAGGAGGGAAGTCGTTAAAGTATTTTCAGCCTATAATCAAACTATTGATGAGATTAAATCATTAAACTCTGAAAAACTTAAGGATATTAAAAGATTAGTTAATGAAGCTCAAAAAAATGCAATGGCTACTCGAGACAGAGATGCCATGCGATTAGCACGAAAAGATGCTAATGAGAAGCTAGCACCTATAAAATCTCAGATTTCTAATGCCGACCAGAAGCTAAATAAAAGCTTAATGCTAATACTCTCGAAGGAGCAATTTGAGAGATGGACTAAATACCAACAATTCAGAAAAGAGGCACTACAACCCAATCTACCGGAACGCATGAATAATAATTCAGGCGGATCAAGAAGAAATAACTAAAATGGACATTGAATTAGTTTATAAATATTAATATTTAATTATAAAAAAATGAAACAAAAATTATCACTTTTATTCCTTTTCTCATGTTTAGGATTAGTTGCATTACAAACAAGTGCGCAAAACCGTAACGGAAGCCCTAATATGAGATTAGAAGCAACGGGGCTCAATATTGGTAGTATTTTAGATAGCTCTTTAGATGTATTCAGCTCTAATGGAGTTAAGATGAAAGTAACAGATTTGTTCACAAACAAACCTACGATTATTGTAAGTGGATGCCTCACCTGTCCTGTTTTTTTAAGAACCTATGCTGGAGTTGAAGCAGTTTACCAAGATTATAAAGAAAATGTAAATTTCTATTATCTTTATAAAACACTTGCACATCCTGAAAACCATGGTTATATACAACCAATAACCATTGATGAACGCTTATTACATATTTCAGAGACAAAGGAAAAATTGCAAACAAAGATTCCTTGGTTAGCAGACCCGATGACAAATGAAGTGAGTTCGACATTTGGTCTTACACCGAATTCTGAATTTTTATTCGACACCAAAGGAAAGATCCTTTATATGAATGCTTGGAGTAATGCCGACGACCTTCGAAAAGCACTAGTTAAATTAGTTGGTCCAGCGACTAATATAACTACTATTGCATCTCTTAATTTGCCAACAGTTTCACCTATGGGTACGGCTTCGGAAGAGGTAACAACCCGTGTTACTGTGGATGAGAACCTCATACCTGTTCTTGTTCATCCTGAAGCCAATAATGGGATTTACTATGTAAAATTACGAGCTGAAGTAACAAGTGATTTATTAAGCGAAGGTTCGGGAAAATTATATCTTGGCTTTCACTTAGATCCTATTCATAATGTGCATTGGAACAACTTGGTTGATCCCTTAAAATATGAAATCATTGTTCCAGAAGGTACTCAAATTAAAGAAGCAAAGGGAATGGCTCCATCCATCAAACAACCCAGTGATACTGAACCTAGGGAATTTTTTATAGAAGTAGATAACTGGGATTCTGGTGACCAACTACCTATCGAAATTATATATTATGCTTGCGACGAGAATGACAAGTGGTGTAAAATTGTAGTTCAAAAATACACGCTCGTTCTTGATCGTGACCCATTTGCAGGTGGCGTGATAGGAAGATCTTTTCGAGCAGGTGGCGGTCAATCTATGAGAGAAGGAGCAAGAGGTAGTCAAATGGGTCAGGGTTTCAACATGGTTGTACGAATGATGAGTTTTGATAAAAACAAGGACGGGCTTTTAAGTAAGGAAGAAGTCCCCGAACGGATGCGAATGCGATTTGACGCCATGGATACTAATAAGGACGGTTTTCTAAGTAAGGAGGAACTAAGTAAGATGAGAAGACGCTAGTTATATCGGATCACAACTAGGCATTTAACAAGAATTATTCTATTAATTCTAAGTGATATTATATAGTAATACATGCTTAGATAATACCGAATAAAATTGCTATTGATATACCGTCAAACTCTACTAAATCTTGTGCAATTAAATTAGTTCTATTCATCTGTTATAAAATCTAAATCAAGCACATTAAAATTATTTGCTGCTTTTACCAATAAGGTAGAACCTATAGTTTCAAACAGGTCATTCGTTTTAAGCACAAATTCGGCTTGTTTTTCAATTTTAAAATTTGGTATGCCAATGATAGTTAAGTTTGTTGAAGCTGATTGCTCTTTAACCAAATCATAAAAAGGTTTTTGCTCAACAGCATTATTGATAATTTTAATTTCAACCTTCACGCGTAAATCTTCTACAAGTGAGGATATTTTAGCATTAATAATTTCAATATTTACATTGTTGTTATTTACAAATAATACACGAATACTAGTATTTTTCCAATTAGAAGATTCTAAAATAAAACGTGCAATATTAAGCATCATTTCAGCATTTTTGCTATCGGTTTCTCGCCACCAGAAATCAACTGTTGCAAAATCACCAAATTTATCTTTTCTATCAAAATCTAAATACAATAAATTATAATCTAAATGCAGCAAAGTTTCTGTCATCTTTGCATAATCTTCTGAATTCTCTAAACCTTTAGGCCAACCCATCATTATAGTATTAGGTTCAACACCCGAAAATCCAAAAATAGAGGCAATGTTTGTAATGCCTGAATAGATATTTTTAACCTTAATCTGTCTTGCAAATATTCCGAGTTCTTTATACGAACTATCACTTATTATTTGTTCTGTTTTTTTAAGAGGCTGCTCATAATCTTTATCTACTATTAATTTAAAATTTGTAACTATTCCTGTTTTGCCAGAAATGGTTTTACTTAATTGTAATAAGTATATTTGATGTTCACTTGCTCCACTAAACAGAATGATATTTGGATTCCAGATAGAAAATTCATCAGCTTTAGTAGCTTCAATTTCTTTCAAGCCTCTTTTTACTACTTTTTTCCAAACACTTTGCCACACATCAATAGACTGTATTTCTACCTGTTTTTTCTTTAGCCAAAAATACAATAGACCAACCATTGCAAATGCTCCAAACATTGCCATCATATCAAGCTTAAACATGACTGCAAAACACGCAAAAAATCCAAGTAAACCAATCCAACGCTTTATTTTAAAAGTTGGTTGAAAATCAGGATTAGCCCAACTTTCTAAAAAATAAGAAATATTAATAAACCCATAAGCTGTGAGATAAAACATGGATACTATACGAGCAATAACATCTAGCTCACCAATTAAAATACCAGCTTCAGCTATTACAAACACAAGAAATAAGGCATTAATAGGCTCATTATTTATACCTTTCCCTTTTTCAAATATTTTTGGTGTAACCTTATCTATAGACATTGCTTGTAAAATTCTTGGACCTCCAAGAATTCCTCCTAAAGCAGATGATAAAGTAGCTCCCCAAATTCCTGCAACCACAGCAGGAGCAAATAGAGCCATTTTCATTAAAATATTATAATCTGTTTTTAAAGTTTCAGAATCAATATTATAAGCAATAAAAACGGCTAGAGTAATATAGACTATTAGTCCAACACCAATAGCTAACAGTGTTCCAGTAGGAATAGATTTTTTTGGATCTTTTAAATCACCACTCATAGCAATTCCTGCTGTAAAACCAGTAACAGCCGGGAAAAATACAGCAAACACAACTTCTAAAGATACAGAACTTTCGGTTGAGAATAGATGTACAGTTTCAGGAGCAAATTCTGTTGTTCCAAAAAAGATTGATACCAATGAAATAATAATTGCTGCCAGAATAAAAAATTGAGCTTTAAGTGCTACAGTCGTACTTATTAACGCTAGAGTTGTAAGTGATATTAATGCAATAGTTCCTGTGATTCTAAAGGCATTTACAGACATGTCAAAGCCAAAATAGCCATTAAAACTTTCAGCAAAACCAATTAAATATAAAGCAATAGAAAACGCAGTACCTACATATAACGCTATTCCAATCGAGCCACCAATAGGAATTCCCATGCTTCTAGATAGTACATAATAAATACCACCAGCGCCAATTTTTTTATCTGTAGCAACCGAAGAAACGCTTAAACCTGTTGAAACTGCAATAACATGAGCAATAATAATAATAACAATGGCACCAATTAAGCCAGCATTACCAACAACCCAACCTAATCGCATATATAGTATAACACCTAAAATGGTCAAAATTGAAGGTGTAAATACACCAGCAAATGTCCCAAATTTCTTTTGTTCAGACATTATTAAGATTTGTATGTTGAATGTTAGTAAACAGAAAGTGAATATAACTAATCTTTTTAATATATACTCATTGTGTGGAAAGTTGCCTTGTTTTCAATGTTACTCAATAACCAGTTTTTGCCCAATTCTTATAATTGAATTTCTTTTAATATCATTGGTTTTACAGATAGAGGCAATAGTTTCTCTAGTGAATTACAAACATAGGATCTAAACATAGCTTTGGGTAAGTTTTTATACATTAGGTTTTTTCTTAACGTAGCTCTTTGCATTTTTCTTGCAATGTTAATGACATGCGAAGCATACATGAACTCCTCTAAAACAATAGAAACCTTGCGAATAAACACGCTTTTTACGAAGCGACGATAGGAGCGAAGTGGGAATGTGTGTGGAATGACTTCTATTCCTTAAATCCATTTATTATATAACTTTTTAGCTTAATTTCTAAAAAAGTAGAATCTGTGCCTTTTTTAAGAAACCTCCAGAATTGTGATTCCCTTTTGTTCCAATCATAATAAATAAGTTCATTTTGTGTGTTTGGTAAAAGCTTAATAGATGGAATGTTAAATCTTTCGTTTGGAGCTGTACCAATCAGTTTTTGATTTTTCCAGGTGAATCCAAAGTACTTTGTTCCTTTACTCGTATTAATCGAAATATAAGTTCTATAAATACTATTTCCTAAATAATTTGTATGATGTATTTTATATGAATATTCATCCAACTCGGTAAATGCAT
The DNA here is from genome assembly GCA_965250265.1 of Flavobacteriaceae bacterium. Lineage (GTDB taxonomy): Bacteria > Bacteroidota > Bacteroidia > Flavobacteriales > Flavobacteriaceae > PRS1. Next base: position 402,014 of record CBDFNO010000012.1, read on the forward strand.
TCCATTCATCAATATATTCTTTTAAATAAATTAAATCGTCATTAGGTAACACATTTTCAAAAGCATTTTCTTGGTTTTTTGTAAGTGTAGCCAGTAAATTATAAGTTAGACTATTTAATAACAACATTTCTTCGTAATGTCCAATGTTACCATTTTGTATAAGCAAAGCCTTTTGTCCATAAGCTTTAGCCGTTACTATTTTATCACTTACTGTGGTTATCATAAAATATGATGTTGAATCAATTGTATATTTCCCTTTAAAGCTTTTTAACTTATAATCTATAGACTTAATTTTTGGTATTCTTATAGAGTCATATTTTGCAAGACTTATGATATCGTTTGAAATAACTTCAGTTATATTGGAAATAGTTCCATCATTAGAAAATATAGCAATAGATTTATCGCTTTTTGGATAATAGCGTAATTCAGAGGAATATCCTTTGAAACTTCCAGTATGAAATATTATTTTTTTTTGTATTTCTGGAAACTCTCGAATATACCAGCCATAACCGTACCCAAAATTGTCACTTATTTTCGTTTGAATTGTAAATAATTTTGATTTACTCTTTTCTGATAATATGTTTCCATTATATAAACTAGAAATCCACTTATCTAAATCAGAAGCAGTACTCAATATATCGCCACCACCTATACGAAGCCAACTTTTAGGATAATCTAAATAGGATTTAGAACCTTGCTCATTAATAAAGTGTTGGGCAATTTTCATACTATTATTTTTCTTGATTGTATAACCAAAAAAAGTTTTTTGCATCTTCATTGGTATTAAAAATTCATCCCGAATATAATCTTGATACGTTTTTCTTGAAGTCATCTCAATTATTGCCGCAAGGAGAATATAATTGGCATTGTTATAATTAAATTTATTTTTAGATGAATGAAGCTTTGAATCTAATATGCCTTCAATGGCTTCTTGCTTTGACATAATTTTCCAATCATTGGTTTTGTTATTCCAACCAAATGATTTAATGCCAGAAGTATGTGATAATAATTGGTGTATCGTAATTTTCTTTTTATCAGAAGGACAATTTTTAAAAAATTTATAGATAGAATCCGTGACTTTAAGTTTATTTTGTTCTTCAAGCTTTATAATTGCTGCTGCAGTGAAAGATTTTGATATTGAAGCAATATAAAATAGCGTTTCAGAATCATTATTTAAGTTTAATGAACTAAACCCTTTGCCTTCATTTAGCAAAATAGTGTCCCCTTTTCTGAAAAATACAGTACCAGAAAATCCAAATTTTTCTGCTCTAGAAAGATAATTTTCAAAAATTGTTTGGGTTTTAGCTGTTTCATATTTACTACAACTTAAAACTATTAATATAAAAATTAACAATATTGTTTTTAACTTCATTATGTAAATTATGCTATTTATTATATATATTATAGCAAATATAACTATTATATGCATTAAAATTGGTTATATTTGTTAAAATAGATTTATGGATATCAAAAACAAGGAAATCTTAAAATTACTTCAAAGCAATGGTAAAATTGCATATTCTGAAATTGGAAAAAAGATAGGTTTATCTATTACAGCAGTTAAAGAAAGGATAAAAAAAATGTACTCTGAAAAAATATTAATAAACAATGTACATTTAATAAATCCAGAATCTTTAGGACTTGATATTTGCGCTTTTGTTTTAGTATTAATGTCTGTTCCAGCTCAAGAAATAAACTTTACTAAACAAATAAATAGTGTTGATGAAGTGCAAGAATGTCATTGTATTACTGGCGAATATTCGTATTTGCTAAAAATAAGAGTAAGAAATACGAAAGCCCTTGAAGAGTTAATTGCTAAAAAAATTAAGGCAGCTAACGGCGTTGTAAAGACAAATACCATTATTACCTTGACCACCTCAAAAGAAATAACTCAATTAAAAATTGAATTATAAAAAAGTATAGAAAAATGTCTAATTTTTAGTAGTCTGAATGTCTTTAATACAAAACGAAATGTCTAATAATAAAGTCGAATTAGTATGCAATCAAAATTAATTCTACAAAATGAAGAACAACACAATATTAATCTAAAATAGAAATATTATGAAAACAATAAGACTTATTGTGCTGTTTTTGATAACTATTTCCTTATCAATTAAATCTCATTCACAAACAAAACACACTGAAAATACATTAAAATTAATTTCAACAAAAAACCAACAAAAAACTACCATAGAATCTTTAAAATGGTTATCAGGTTCTTGGTCAGGTATTGGCTTTGGTGCACAATGCGAAGAAGTAAGGAATTTGCCCAAAGCTAATTCTATGATGGGTATGTTTCAATTGATTAAGAATGAGAAAATATTGATTTATGAATTTATCCAAATTGTTGAAGAAAACGGAAGCTTAGTATTAAAATTAAAACATTTTAATGCAGATTTTTCAGGCTGGGAAGAAAAAGACAAAACTGTAGATTTTCCTTTAATAAAAATTGAAAGAACAACAGCTTGGTTTGTGATGGCTTGACTTACAAAAGACAAGGAAACGAGTTAAAATCCTCTGGGTGGCGATTAAGCAAAAGGATGGTGAAATAGAGGAAGAAGAACTTACTTTTAAATTAAACGATTAGGTTTTGTGCAAAATCTGGTTCATCTCCTAATACGGTATATTAAGATATCAAACACTTACAGGCAATTAACCTTGTCCTTAACATTAATTTGTATTTTTAAGCAATTCAAAGTTTGAGCTTTTTAATTGAAAAATATTTCAATAATAAAAATGATAAGCAAACGTAAAAATATAAATACTATCATCAACGCCATGTAATAATTATGGACTATATTTTTCTCATAATTACTGCTCAAGGTTTTTTCTTAAGCTTTTTAATTTTTTTTAAAAAACCCAATCGACAGGCAAATATTTTTCTTAGCACTTTAATTTTTGTCTTTTCATTGATTTTTCTTTTTTGGTTTGGTATTAGACAAGGTTTTTTTATTAAACACATCCGTTTTAATTTTATGTATATGCCTTTTCCCTATTTAATTGGGCCCTTGTTTTTGTTTTATACAAAAAGTATGTTACGAAAATTTAAAACCAAAGATTTTTTACATCTAATTCCTTTTATTTTAATCATAATCTATTTATTACCCTATTATATTTTGACTGATGATCAAAAATTAGCTGTTGCTAAAGAAAGAAGTTTGAAACAAATTCTTTGGAATTATGAAAATGTAAGATTTACTTTTTATTATCTTGATAAAGTATCCTTTTTGGTTTATAGCTTACTTGGATATTTATTTTTTAAAAGACAAAAAACTAAACCAGTTTTTCAAAAAATATCTTTTTTTACGCGTAAGCGATTACGTTTAACAATTATATTTTTTTGCGTTTTTGCATTTATCAATGTATTTAATTTTATTTTACTGAGATATTTGAAAATTACATTATTTTATTATTATTTATTTTCAATTATAATAAGTTTGTTATTTTATTTAATAGGTTATTTAGCTGTTAGTACAGAGGATATAGTTGAAAATTTAGAAAGAAAATCGTTTAAAAAATATATGCGATCTAGTCTTAATCAAAATGACAAGTCAGCAATAATAGAAAAGCTTATAAACTATATTGAAAGTGAAAAACCTTATCTTAGAGGAGAATATAAGCTTAAAAATTTGTCAGATGAAATAAAGATTCCTAGTCATCATATTTCTGAAGTTTTGAATATATATAATAAAAAAAGCTTTTCTGAACTTATAAATAGTTATCGAGTTATAGAAGCTAAAAAGTTGTTATTGGATAAAAAGTATAGCAATATTAAAATTTCTTCAATAGGCTTTGACGTAGGTTTTAATTCGCAAACTACATTCTATTTTTGGTTTAAAAAAACTACAGGTATTTCACCTTTTAAATTTCAAAAAAAGTATCTATAGTTTAAATAATTATGAAAACAATTAGACTTATGGACTTGCAACAAAAAAATGAACATGATTATCATCTAACCCTATTTCTATAAAAAATAAATCGTAGCAACATTCTATCTCTGTGCATACCTTCACTAAACTAATACCAACTTGCTCTTTTAAAATTGAATGCCTATATTTTTATTGGGCAAACCAAATGATACAACAACAAACTCTTGTTGTGCCTCTTGTAAATGTTTACACGCATAATTCGAAAGTACGCTTTCTCAAAACGTTGTGAAAACCTCTGGCTTTCAAACTTTCCTGTTTTACCCCAAAGCAAACTGCGAGGAATTCTTTAGAATAAAGGGTGGAAACAGTCTCTTAAATAAAATAGACAACTAAAGCCTAAAGTGTTTGAGATAATTATTCCGAACATGTATAATTAAAAATAACTGTAACATTTGTAAACTTGAGATCTCTTTGTTGTGTTATTAACCCATTAAATAAATAAAAATGAGAAAAAAAACTAACCGTATTATTTTGACCAATGTAATTTTAGCAATGACAGTATTTTCTTGTCAAAACAAGCCACAAATCGAAGATAACAGAACGGACAATATTGGAAAACTTGTCGATGAATATTTAGAACCTTTAATTAAGAATGATTTATTTAATGGTGTTATATTGATTGCAAAAGAAGGAAAAATCGTTTTGAATAAAGCTTATGGTTATGCCAATTATGAGCATCAAGTGAGAAATACACCTGAAACAAAATTTAGAATCGCATCTCTTTCAAAGCCTTTTACAAAATTGGCAATTATTCAATTGTTAGAAAAAAACGCTTTAAATTTAGATGACGTATTATCAAAATTTATACCCAATTATCCACAAGGAGATATTATAACTATACAACATCTTTTAGATCATTCGTCTGGTATTCCACATCTTAATGATTTTGATGGATATGATGAATTTGCAAAAGAGCAATATTCAGTAAAACAGGTCATTGATCTTTTTAAAAATGAACTCTTAGAATATGAACCTGGAACAAAAAAAACGTATTCAAATTCTGGTTATGCGTTGTTGGTTTATATTATTGAAAAAACTTCAGGTTTAAGTTATGAAAATTATCTTGACAGAAATATTTTTCAACCAGCGGGAATGAAAAATTCTGGAGACGATTCTGGAAAACATATTGTATCAGGATTAGCAAAAGGATATATGATGAATCTTGAAAATAAGGGGCTACAGTTACCTTTATATTACAATCCATCTACAAAAATAGGCGGAGGTTCTTTATATTCTACAACCGAAGATTTGTTTTTATTCAGCAAAGCATATAAAGAAGGTAGGCTAAGTAAAAGCACCGAACCTTTGTACGATCAAGGAACTTTTGGAAAATCACCAGGATATAATTCAATGATATGGGGATTAGATAAGGTTGATATTGTTCTTCTAAGTAATAATTATAGCACACCAATTAAATCAATGTTTTTTAGTTTATCAAATATGGTACGTGATAAAGAATATAAAATTGTTGAAATTGAAGAAGATATAACGATTAAAATAGATAATTTAAGTGAATATGAAGGGGATTATAAAATTGGGAATGATATTGAAACCATTGAATTAGTAAATAATGTTTTGATAGAATATGAAAATGGTTATAAATGGCAAGGCTATAGAATTATTCCTTTAGGCAAAGATAAATTTTATGACACTTTTTATATGGAAAAACTCACTTTCACAAGGGATGAAAAAGGGGTTGTAAATGGCTTTGAATGGGAAAGCGGTGATAAAACTATTTTAGTTAACAAAAAAGCTTTTGAAATTAAAAAATCTAATTAATAAAACTCGATTTATGAAAAATTCAATAAAATACATTCTACTCGTTATAATATTATTCTCTTGTTCAAAAAAAATTCAATTAGCCAAAGACATAACTTCTAATATTTCTACCAAAGAATTAAAAAACCATGTTTATAAATTGGCAGATGATAAATTCGAAGGTCGCGGTGCTGGTTATAAAGGTGAAAAAGCAGCCGCAAACTATATAGCAAACAATTTTAAAACCATTGGTTTGTTAACTCATAAAGCAAATCAAAAGAATAACAACCCTTATTTTCAAAAATTTAATTTTCATACCATAGATTCAAAACCTTGGGAAATTTTAGAATCACAAAATGTAATAGGTGTTCTTAAGGGAACTACTTTCCCTGACGAATATATTGTTGTAGGTGGACATTATGATGGCCAAGGAATGGAAGGGCAAGCTATTTTAGGACGTAATTTTGCTGAAGGAATTGTAACAGATTCAATTGCTGCTTCTAAAGATATGATTTGGAATAGTGCTGTTGATAATGCCGTGAGTATTTCAGCAATTATAGAAATGGCTCGTGTTTTAAAAAGTAGTAATATAAAATTGAAACGGTCTATAATATTTACCACATTCAGTGCAGAAGAATCTGGACTGGACGGATCAACCTATTTTGTAAATAATCCCCCCGTACCCTTAAGACAAATTAAAGCAATGGTTAATCTAGAAAAGATAATAGGCGACCCAGATGCAGAGTTTTTATATGTTTCGTATGGCACAAATCCAATATTTGAAAATTTAAGGAATAAAATAGATAGTTTACAAGAAATTAAAATGACACCTTTTTACCCTGGAATGATAGCCAATAGCGATCATTACGCATTTGCACAACGAAAAATTCCTGCAATTACAATTGGTACAGGTAGTTCTATAAATATACATACCCCTTTAGACCATGCCGAGAGGCTAAATTATGAGTTGCTAAATAAAAGAACAAAGTACATATTGCATTATTTAATAAGCCTAGCAAATGCTGAATCTTCATTTGAGTTTAGCGGAGATTTATCAGGATTAATGGGTGTTTCTGGTGGGCCAGCAACAAAATCTGAAAAGAAACAAAAAGGGTTTGATGGAAATGTTGCGTTTAAAATTACAACTGTAGTAAAAGATTCACAAGGATATGATGCAGGACTATTAGCTGGAGATTTAATTATCGCAATTGATAATAACCCCATCAAGTTTCAAAAATTTTATCAGGGATTAGAAGATGTTATTGGTGAAACTGAAAAAGAAAGAGTAACCTTAAAAATACTAAAAGAAAACAAAAAAATTGAAATCGATATTTATTTAAAATAGTATTAATGAAAAAACTACTTTTAATAAGTATCATTCTCTTTCTATTTAGTTGCACAGAAGAATCTAAAATTAAAAGACTTGATGGTTCTGTGATAACAGAATTAGTAGTAACTAACAAAATTCAGTCGCTTATAGATTCAGCCAAAGTAACAGGTTTAGCTATTTCAATTTTCAATGATAATGCTGTGGTCTATAAAAAAACATTTGGATACGCAAATTTCAACAAAAAAAGTTCATTAACAAACGAGACTGTTTTTCATGGTGCCTCTTTAAGTAAAACTGTTTTTGGATATTTAGTATCTCAACTTGTAAATGAAGGTATTATTGACCTTGATACACCACTACAAAATTATTTAAACAAACCATTACCTGAATTTGAATTCAAGAACCAAAGAAAAGGATATAAAGACCTAAAAGATGATAAACGGTATAAACTCATTACTGCAAGAATGTGTTTAACTCATACAACAGGTTTTCCAAATTGGAGGTGGATGACTAAAGAAAATGACTTTTTCCGTGAAGGGAAAATACGTTTTTTAATTGACCCAAATACACGTTATAGTTATTCAGGAAAAGGTATAAATCTACTTCAATTCGTTATTGAAAAAATAACGAATAAAGGGCTTGAGGAGTTAGCTCAAGAAAGAATTTTTAAGCCATTAAATATGGACATGACAAGTTATGAATGGCAAAATAGATTTGAAAGTATATATAGTAAAGGTCATTCTACTGCTCAAAAGATTATCCCAATAAATGTGAAAGGTGTGGCTAATGCTGCTGGTTCATTAAAAACTACATTAAATGATTATTCAAAATTTATTAATAAAATACTTAAACAAACTAATGAAAAATCGAATATAACAAGCTTGCTTTTTAAACCGAATGTAAGAATTAAATCAAAAACCCAATTTGGTTATAAAGCTTGGGAAAATACCGATGAAAATGATTCTATAGAGTTGAGTTATGGTTTAGGATGGGGTTTGTTGGAGTCACCTTTTGGTAAAGCAGCTTTTAAAGAAGGTCATGATCAAGGATTTCAACACTATTCTATCATTTTTCCAAAAAAACAAATTGGAATTATCATTCTGTCTAATAGTGATAATGCAGAAAGTATTTTTAAAGAGCTTTTAGAAATAACAATTGGAGATACTTTTACACCTTGGAAATGGGAAAGGTATATTCCTTATAATTATCAAAAAAAATGACTAATGTATTATAAAAGAATAAGAAATATTAGCAATAGTTAATGCAAGAACCTATGAGAAAACCAATGAAGAATTCCAGGAAAAACAAGTTTAATAACTACTAATAACAAAATAACACTTCCAAGAAAGAATAAAAATTTAAAAAGTTTAGAACTAACCTTTTTAGATACCGGAGAGAAAAAAACATTAGATGTTTATGAGGTGTTTTGGGGAGATATACTAAACCAAAATTTCTCGACCGATCTTCCGCTATGGAAAAAAGTTATTTTTGGTTTAGAACTCGTTTTCTTTTGGATATTTTCTCCCATTTGGAAGGGCGCATTAAAAAATAAACTGATTTTTGTTTCAATAATCTTTTCAGGAATTCTATTAACCGGCTGGTATCTTTCTATCATTGCACTTTTAATTGTTGCCATTAATAATTCTGACTATATCGCTTTTACTATCCCCAGTATTCCGGAGAGTTACACCGTTATTCTGGCTACAATTTTAGGAATTTTTCCAACAGCTTTGATATTAAAAGTTTCCGGATTTAGTATGAAATTCCTAAAAAGCAATGTGGTTAGAGAGTCCATTAAAAGCAGAATAGTCAAACAAATGAATATAGTCCTAGATAAAGACTATGACAGGATCACCTTATTCTCACACAGTTTTGGAGCTATTCCTACTCTCGGATATTTATCCGATTTCCAAAACAATAAAGAGGTCAAAATCCGATGCATTACTATTGGTGCGGCGATCTCTTTTTTTGCAAATAGGTCTTCAATAATAAAAGATTGGATTGGCAAATGTACTGCAAATGAAAACATTGACGAATGGAAAGATTATTTTTCAAGAGAAGATTATCTATGCTCATATGATACTATTGATGAATTTAGAGAAAGTTTTGATTCCGAAGAGTTACAGATGGACAGTAGCTGGCTTACGCGCTTAAGCCGAAAGGTGCATAGCCAATATTTTGACGATTCAAGGGTAATGGAAAAGCTTATTTCTAATTAACCAAGGTATTGACCTTATTTGCTTTATTTTTAAAACCACATTGAAAAACAACAGACTTCCTTTTTCAATGCTGTATAGATCATGAAACATAATCTCTGACGGTTCGTGATTTTTATGCAATGTACATTTCGAGTTAAATTCTGTAAGAATTTTTATCGATAAGTCTTTTTAGCTGAATCTTTTCTTTTACTAAGGTTAAAGAAATCAAAGATTCGCCGTAGGCGAACATCTTTGAGTCATCAGCTCTCAAAAACAATATAACCCTTGCGAATAAACACTTTTTATGTGACGAGTTTACACTGAGCTTGTCGAAGTGTAGGAAGGAAGCACAATGTATGTGAAATGAAATATTAAAATATCATAAAAATAAATGCAATAATGTAACAAGTTTATTAAAATTGAATCTTTAAATTAAAGCTGACCATTATGGAAAAGATTTTATACTTGTTTCTTCATCTCGGATTACCATTACTACTAATAGTTCATTTCATATTAAAAAAATTTAAAAGTAAAGTTGATTTAATTATTTCAACAATTTTTTCTCTTTCATTGTTTTTTTTCTTGTATTTATGGGGACAATGGCCAATAGTTGGAAGTTATTATTTGAGATACTTAATGATAGCTGCTATTATAATCTCTATTTTCTTTTCTTTTATTAAAAATCCACTTATTAAGAAATCAAACTATATCGGAAGATATGCGAAAATTCGTATCTCAATTACTGGATTATTTTCCGTAATTATTATTTTTTTTAGTATTAAAATTCTTCTTACTAATAATAACTATTTATATGATGCTGTTAATTTAAGTTTCCCATTAAAGGGAGGAGAGTTTTATATTTCCTCAGGTGGAGCTAATAATTTAATGAATAATCATTTGAGAAATTATCAAAGTTCTCAACAATATGCGATTGATATTAATAAATTAAATAATTATAAATCAATATCTAGACATATATTATCAAAAAGAAATATGTATCACTATATTTTTTCAGATACTGTTTATTGTCCCTGTGATGGAATTGTTCAAAAAGTGAAAAATAATGTAAAAGATAATTTGGAAAGTAGCATGAATGTAAAAAGTGCGGATGGAACAGGTAATTATGTTAATTTGAAATGTAAAAATAAATATATACGAATGCTACATTTAAAAAATAATAGCATTTTAGCATCGGAAGGAATGAAGGTTAAGGTAGGGACGCCACTTGGTCTTGTTGGTAACTCTGGATTTTCGCAAGAACCTCATTTGCATATACAAGCATCCATAAATAACTCGGATAGTACTTTAATTGGAGTTCCTATAAAATTCGGTGAACGAGTATTATCCAGAAATTCTATATGCAAAAATTAAGAGTATACTATTTTAAGTTTGTTTTATAGATGAATTAATATAAAATTATGAAACTACAAAAACTATAATTTTTTTTCTCCTAGTTAGTTTTAGTTACAACTCTTTGTTTGCTCAACTCACAGAAAATAGAGAGTCTAGCCCTACAAAAGCAAAATTTATTTATACAGATCTTAAAAATTTTATCAAAGCCTACAATGACCTTACAAAAGAAAGTGATACTATAAAGGTGATTCAAGAAAAATATTTGGACCAGGGAACAGATGGTTTAAAAGAATTTATCAATAAATATGATCTAACTGCAAAACGTTTAGCAAAAGCAATGCATAGGTATCCAGATTCTTATGCTAATATTAAAGAGAAACTAAAAGCTTTAAAAACACAAGAAAAAAAATCTTTTAAAGACGGATACGCTCAAATAAAAAAGTTAATTCCATCTTCCGAATTTCCACCTACATATTTTCTAGTTGCAGCAAGAAGAGGAATAGGTTCAGGATCAGTTGCTGGTCCATTGTTATCAATTGAAAAGGATAATATAGAAGATTATGCCAAAGGAAGTATTGGCACGCTTATACATGAAATGATTCATATGCAACAGCTTCGAGTTTTAAAAGAGGAGTATTTTACTATATTCAATGAAAAAAAATCATTATTATCAAAGTCTGTGAGAGAAGGTGTTGCAGAATTTTTTGGACAGCTTTTAAGTAACTCTCCAACTTATAAAGAGCAATTTTTACCTTATGTAAACAAACATGAAAAAGAACTTTGGGAATCTTTTAAAAAAGATGCCAACAACAAATCGTTTGGAGATTGGTACGGAAAACCAAAAAAGAAGGGGCAACCAAATGATCTTGGGTATTTAATAGGACTTAAAATGGCCGAAGCATACTTCAATAATGCTAAAGACAAACAAAAGGCAAGCGAATACCTTATAGCAATTACCGATTACGAGAAATTTTTTAGAGAATGTGGATATAATCCAAAATAGTAAAAATAGACTTCATAGGGAGTAAAATACTCCTTTATGTTAGCCTGCATTGAGCATAGTCCAGATGAGCTTGTACTAATCATTTCGACTTCGCTCAATATAAACTCTGTCGAAGCATAGGAGAGTGGTGAAAGCGAAGCTTCACGATTTCCTAAATAATAAGTGTAGATGAGTAAATGTGTGTGGAATGGTGTATACTACGATAAATATTATTTTACTTTTAGTTAAAAAGGGGTAAAACACCCTTAAAAAAGGAGGAATTCTCAATAGATTGGTAATTATATATTCATTAACTTTTGCAGCAGAAGAGGACCAATAATAGAATGAATTTCTCTATTGTAACCTTTTATTATTTATGTACTCTTTGCATTGTTATGGAAATAAGCATCTTAAAAAATAGAAGAAAACATTCCAAATATCAACTTATTTCACTAGATCCTTATAAATTAAAAGAGCTTGTAAAAGAAATGCAAGAATCTTTACCAGCGGACGATAACGTTGAAAATAATATAGCTAATCGATTTAACTGGTTTAATAAAGGAAAGAACAATCCATTTGGGTATGATATAAGAAAAGATGAAAAGCTCAAAAACAATAAATCTTTTTATAGGCGGAATCAACTGCGACACAAATTGCTGCGAATTCATAATGAGTTCAGGTTTGTTAAAAAAAATATGAAATCTTATCAGGAACTTACTTTAAGAGAAAAAGAAATAATCCAATTACTTGCTAAAGGCCATAATAATCCTGAAATAGCTGCACTGCTTTTTATAAGTCGAAGCACTGTAGAACAACACCGGAAACATATAAATTATAAATTAAAAATTAAATCATTTACTGATTTAATGAATTATGTCTATGCTTTTGATTTTGTTTAAAGCTGTTAATCTCGTTTGGCCAATATTACAACCAAAAATTTCCTAATTAAATCTGGCACTTAGTTTAAAAATACCCAATCTTGGGTATTGTATAAATAGTAACTCTTCTATAATTTTGAAAAAGAACGAATGGAGTAAGGTGAAAATCCATTAAAGAGTAACTTAACTTATAAATTTAGAATAAATGAATAGACATCGAGAATGCTTATGTGTTTGTCCTCCGTCACCAGATTTAGAGAATAAAATACGAAGTACTAAACAGAAAATTCTTAAGGAAGCTGGGTATGAAAATATTGATGAAGTTGATATTTTAGATATGAGTACGTTTACCTTAATAACAAGCCGACCTAAGAAGACACGTTCACACGATCATTCTATGCGTACCACAAGAGCACCAATAATAGGTACTAAACGTGCTATTGTATTACTGGTTGATTTTTCAGATAAACAAGCTGTTCAAAATCAGGCTCATTTTAATAATATGCTTTTTTCTCAAAGTACTTATGCCACAGGAAGTATGAGAGATTTTTATAAAGAAGCATCTTATGGAAAACTGGATGTAGAAGGAGAGGTAAAAGGACAAAATGGAGTTACTGCTGGATGGTTTAGAGCGCCTAGAACTAAGTCGTATTATACCAATAATAATTTTGGACATGGTAGCTATCCAAGAAATGCGCAAAAATGTGTTGAAGATGTTATTGATTTAGCACAACCATTTGTGAATTTTAGTAATTACGATAATAATGGCGATGGCTTTGTTGAGGCTTTAATTGTTATTTGTGCAGGAACTGGAGGTGAAGCTTCTGCTAATAGTAATGACTTTTGGTCTCATAAATGGGGTATCTCACCAAAAAGTGTTGATGGTGTAAAAATAAACAAATACTTTATGGCACCAGAAGATGGTAAAGTTGGTGTTATGGCTCATGAGCTTGGACATTTACTTTGCGGTTTACCAGATTTATATGATACAGATTCTACCTCAAGGGGCACAGGAAGATGGGATCTTATGGCAGGTGGAAGTTGGAACAATGGAGGTCATACTCCAGCACACCCAACAGCTTGGTGTAAAGTAAAGTGTGGGTGGGTAACACCAACCACTATTTTTAATGATACCAAAAGTATTACGTTAAAGCCGTATCATAATAATCAAGATATCATAAAACTGCCTATAGGTAATGTAAATAGTCAAGAATATTTTCTATTGTCTAATCGCCAAAAAAGTGGATTTGATAACCACTTACCTGGTGAGGGTATGATTATTGAACATATTGATAATAGTAAAGGTAATAATACTGATGAAGATAATTATTTGGTAGATGTTGAACAAGCAGATGGTAACAGACATTTAAACACTAATTCAAATAGTGGAGATGCAACTGATGCTTATCCTTTAGCCTCAAACAATGTTTTTTCAAACACATCTAACCCTAATAGTAAAACATATGCTAATGCAGATTCAAAAGTAAATGTTAAAGATATAACAAGATCTGGAAACAATATTACAGCTAATATTACTGTAGGTTCTGGCGGCAATGTGACATCTTGGGTTAACAAGAAAGTATTACGTACTTTTTCATCTCCTCATTCTAAAAATGCTTGGGCATATTTAGAATCTGTTGGATGGAGAAAAGTAAACACACTATCTAGTGACGGTGTTACTAATGTCTTTGTTTTATTAAATGAGGCTAGAGTAAAAAACCGTGTTGTAAGAGCAAATATAGATAACACTTTTATAAATATAGCCTACTTAACTTAAGTACGAATCGTTAAAAATAATATTAATCATTAAAATAATAAATTATGAATTTTTCAAATAAAAAAGTTTTAAGAACATATGCATCACCACACAGTAAAAATGCTTGGGCAAATATTGAAAGTTTGGGATGGCGAAAAATAGGTCAATTATCTACCGATGGTGTAACTAACATGTTCGCTATGCTTAATGCAGCAAAAGGTAATAATAAGGCCGTTACTGGTACAATAGATGCTTCCAACAAAATAAGCATTCTGTACCTATAAAAAAAGCACTATTAATTACTTAAAAAAACAGAAAACATGATGACAATAAATTTTAACATTGGCGATGATAAAGCAAATTTAAGTACTACTACTAATCAAAATTTAAGTGAAAATCTCCCTTCTCCTGTTGTACTTGATGCTAGTTTTTTAGAAGAATCCGAAACAGATACACCAGCACCACAATCATTTGAACAAGAAAACTTTTCATTAACTAGTGGAGAAGCTCTTCCTAGTCCTGAAAGTTTTGAAAATGATCAAAGTATTGGTAATGATCTTATTCCTAGTCCAGTTGAAATAGAAAATATGCTAGGATTAGAAGCTACGGAAGGAAATTTTCCAGAGCCTATGAGTTTAGATGAAATTGATGATAGTAAAACCCCAACCACAAAGAAATCAGCTAAAACTACAAAATCATCTACTAAAAAATAGTAAATTTAACCTAAGTTGATTGAGAGCAGCATACTCATCAACTTAGGTTAATTATTTTAAACAACTTTATTAAATAATGCAATTAATACCAAACAAAACACTTATTAAAGCTGCAATAATTGAAGTTGTAGATAGTGGAAATTTTCTAAAAATTGTAATTTTACAAATGCCTAGTAAACACATATTACCTGCTTTTTTAAACGTGGGTAAAATTATAATTGCTCAAAATTTATTAGCAAATACAAATAAAGACTTTAAAGTAGAAGATCTCATTTCGGTAGAAATAGAAGTAATTGGAGATCCTTTTAAACAAACTTATATCCTTCATAAAATATCAAAAATTTCCAATTCCTAAGATATTTAATAGCGAAAGATAATCTACTAAAAAATATAGAACTTTATTTTACATAATATCATTATGGCTACAAAACAATTACACGCTAATCGCCAGTGTGACGTCATTCTCATAAATAGCTTCATCCACTGAATAATCCATAATTAAAAGTGTATTATAATGTTCCGCGTTGCGCCTGCACTAAGCATTTCGACTTCGCTCAATATAAACTCTCTCGAAGCATAAAGTAGCAACAGGAAAATATGCGTACTTTTAATTGGAATTTTTAATTATAAAATTATAACCGATGAATCAGCGCAGAGCCTTCTTAAGAAACACCGCATTAGCAGCAATTTCAGCACCATTCATATCCTTTGATACTAAAAAAGAGTGGTCGCTTAATAGTCTACGTGAATTATATAGCGACCCGGAAGACTATTGGAGAATGATTCGACAACAATTCCCTCTTAAGGAAGGGCAAACCTATTTTAACAACGGCACAATGGGACCAACATCGGGTTATGTACTTGATAAGATGATTCATCACATGCTACATTATAACAAGGAAGCAGCTACTATAGATTACAAAAATGGCTCGGGTCCTGAACTATTGAGTGGTTATTTTCCATATGTGGAGCTTCGTACAAAACTAGCCAGGATCATTAATTGTGACTATAAAGAAATTTCATTGACACAAAATGCAACCTTTGGCATGAACTATATTGGCATGGGACTGGATCTTAAGGCTGGCGATGAGCTTCTCAATACCAATCAGGAACATGGTGGTGGCTTTGGTGCCTGGCAATTGCTTGCCAAAAGAAAAGGCTGCATATACAAGCAGGCTACCATGCCAATGCCAGCTAACGACCCTCAAGAAATATATGACGCCATTTTTAAGGAAGTTGGCCCAAAGACCAAGGTTATAGCCATACCTCATATAATATCGGTGTATGGAACAGTGATACCTGTAAAAGAAATATGTGCAGAGGCAAGAAATCGTGGTATTTTTACCGTTTTAGACGGCGCCCAATGTGTGGGTCAGGTAGCCGTAGATGTACAGGATATTGGTTGTGATGCCTATTATTCGAGTTTACACAAATGGTTTTTAGCACCTGCAGGTAGTGGTATTTTGTATATAAATAATAAAGTCGTTGACACTATCTGGACTACCATTGCAAGTTACAACTGGGATCATCAGGAAGATCATGGTTTTAGGCTCATGCAGAACGGAACAGGCAACGCGTCATTAATAGCAGGGTTTGATGCCTCGGTGGATTTCTTCAATACCATTGGAGCCGATAAATGGTTGAGCAGAATTAAAGAGCTCGGGAGCTATCTAAGAGACGGTTTAAAAGAAATGCCGCACGTTACTATATTTTCATCTACCAACGAAGATATGGCAGCTGGAATAACAACATATGCTGTTAAGGGTATGACAGGACCCGAATTACAAAAAACAATGTGGGAACGGGAGCGATTACAACCACGCTCGGTTGGCAAAGAACTATTGCGCCATTCGGTGCACATTTATAATTCAAAAGAAGAGATCGACAAGGCATTAAGTGTTGTTAAGCAGTTAGGCTAAAGATAATAGAACACTTTTATGCGACGAACTTGCACTGAGCCTGTCGAAGTGTAGGAGGGAAGCAAAAGCGAAGCTTCACGATTTTTTAAACAATAAGCATGCATGAGTAAATGCCTGCCTGCCGAAACCACTCGTATACCGAAACCTTGGTGAAGGCATGGTGTGTGGAATGGTTTTAAATATAAATTGTTGAAAACTATGGAAATCAGTAATATATTACTTGTTAAAATTCACTATATTTAAATTCTCCTTTTTTATTAAATGAATTATCAATATATAACAAAATTAAACCTGCTATAAATTATAATGTGGATTAAAATTGATTATAGGCAAGAAGAATTTGAATATGAAATATTTAAGCCAGATATCATTTCCGTTTCAATAGAATATTCTTCTGTAGCGCCAATAAATGAAACTGATAAATCTGTTAGATTAAGCAAAATATTCCCATTAGTAGATGATGTTCCAAACATTATACTTAAGAATGGGACAATATACTTTTTCGATTTTGCAAATCCTTATAGGATACTTGGTAAAATAAAACAAAGAGCATCTGATGACTTAAAGAAAAGTATTTATTTTTCAAATGGTCTTTGTTCAATTATATTAATAACTGATGGTATTAAAAAATATACAGAGTTAAAACAAATAATTAAAGAAGAGCCTGGATCGCATGAAAAATGGGTAATAAAGAATCATTTTATTTCTGACGCAAAATTTAAATTGCCAGAACGAAAGAGCTTAACAGTTGCTACTATAAATAAATATGAAGATCTTTCTCAAGTTGAAAAAGCTACACTAGATGAATTTGCTATTTCGATGAAAATATTAACAAGCAAAATTGAAATACATGATATATATAATCTTTCAACGTTAAATTCAATGATAGAGGAAGTGAATAGCTTTATTGAAGAATTAAAATATTTAACTTACTTTGAAGGAGAAAGACCTTTAACATTAATAGAACAAGATATTGAGTTCTTGAAAGATCCTCTAGAAAATCAAGTAATGAAACAACAAATATTGGATCGATTAATACAAATTAACTCTTCAATTTCTTACGTATCTACTCAATCTTATTCTGGTGCAGTTCCTATTTTAGAAAGAAGAAGTTTAATTCGTAGAAATAGTTTATTAGGAATTGGAACTACAATTAGAGCATTAAATAGATTAGTTGATTATATTGAATCCGCAATTAATGAAGTGGATTTTGAAGGGATTATTACTACTTCAATTTCAAAAGCTTCAGCTTTAGAAGGACTAGAAGAAATGCCAATTTATAATTCTAGTAATTGGTCTAAACATAATATGCAAACTTTTAATAATATAAACGAAAACAAAGCTGGTCAAAAATTAGTATATTTTAGTTCTAGATTGGGTTATAGAGAAACCGAATATTCTATAACAGCTGCCTTAAACTCAATAACATCTGGTCTTTCCTTGGAATGGAGTTTAATGACAATAACACATGAGATGTTACATTCACATGTTAGGCTTGTTTTAACTTCAATTTTTTATGGTCATGAAGAAAATACAGCTGATCAGAATTTTGATTTATTTTATAATCGTTATGTGTCTTCAATGCTTGACAAGAATATAGATGATTACTCTTTAATTGACTCTATTCGAAATATAATATTATCCTATTGTTGTAATACAATTTATTGTGGTTCTTTAACAAACGAAATGAAGTATGACTCAATATATACGGATGATGGATATAGAGTTGAAGTACCTGAGCAAAACAACTTTTGGGAATTGTTTAGAAATGAAAATAGAAATCTTAATGAAATTTTTGTGCATGTTCTAGATTTACATTATTTCTATGGTGGCAGAGCCTCTAAGTATATTCCACTAATATGGTGCTCTTGGTCAGCGGTTCCTCATATTAATGCGGATATTCGACAGTATATTCTTCGCAGTCTCTTGACTATAGCCTCAAAAATTGATAATAATCCATATGAACGATGGAAGCTTTCTATTTTAAGATTTAGAGACATTTTAGAAAATGATTTTCCAGATAGTCAAAATTATCCTATTTTCAGTAAATTGAAAGAGGTTTTGAGACAAGACGAACTACTTATGGATACTTATTTCTTAGCATTTAAAAATTCATTAATAATAGTGGATTTAGTTATGGAAATATTTTATTCAAAGAATATCAGAACTAAACTTTTAAATGATGAATTTATTTCATTTAATCGAGATGAAATTAATGAAGAGGAAGAATTGGTTTATAATATTGATAAAGATTTTTTTGATTTAAAAATCGATTGTCCCATTCCTTTTCTATTTCATTCAACGACAAAAATTTTAAATAATGACTATAAAATTGAGGATATAGAAAGAGAAACGTCTTTTCATTTTCTCGCTATGAATTCAAAAACTTAAATATATTTAATATGGCTATTTTTGACTTAATAAACTCACAACGGTATTTTCATGTTATTGCATTTAAAAATGAAAATAATTTCTTCAATAATTCACTTTTAAAAAAGTTGAATATCACTGTTGAAAAGACATTTGAAGATATTTCAAATGTAGAAATTAAACAAATGTCTATAGTTAGTAGTATTCCTTTTTATAGAGGAGAACAAGATTTCTCTTTGCATGGGGATGGGAAAGCTCCATTTAAATATGATATGGTACTCATTAATTTAAATAAGTTAAATATTTCTTTAGTCTGTTTTCCTTTTAAATATCTGACTAAAATAATAATTAAATCATTGGTTCAGGATTATAATATATTATCAAAAAATAATTTCATTAAAATAGATTTAAATAATTTTATTAAAAGCAATCAAGACCATACCGATTATTATGGAGATGATATTACTTATTTTTTTAGTAGTATAAACTTAGTTTTAACTGAGGAGTCTTCGTTGTCATCAGTTAAACTAGTTGGTGACAAGCCCTTGGATTCATCTTTGTATAAGAATATTTTTAAAGATAAAATCAATGATGATAAATGCAAGCTTGAAAAATGTGTAGTGAAATCTAATACATCAGTCTCAGAACAAGAAGTTATTCCTAAGACTAAATCAGCTATTCATATTGACAGTTTTGGTAATTATAAAATTTATATCCATTCCACAGGAAAAAATATTATTACTATTCCTTTGCTATTCAAACATATAAATGATTTAAATTGTTTAATAGAAACGCCAATAAATCCAGTTAATAATTTAAAAGATGAAGAATAATGGCTTTTGAAGAATTTAAGGTAAAGAAATTAGCAATTAATTTTCTAGCTAAGCAATTGATAAAAGGAAATTTAACACTTTTTTTGGGAGCAGGTACATCAAAAGGATTTGGACTTCCAAATTGGTTAGAACTAGTAAATGGTTTAAGAGAAAAAGTGGGATTAAAAAAAATAGTAGATTATACTACAGCTGAAGATTTACAAAATGCAGCAGATGAAGTATTAGATATTTTAAAGGATAATCAGATATTAATAGAAGAAATACGTCAAATATTATACGAAGGAAAAAATGAATTGGATGTAAAACTTGCTTATGAAAATCATTTATTAGTAGCGATTGCCTCTTTAATGATAGGTAGTAAAAGAGGTCATGTTAAGAATGTAATTACACTTAACTATGATAGTATGCTTGAATGGTATTTACAAATGTTTGGGTATATGGTTAATTCTATATATGAAATACCTACTCTTGAAGGTTCAGAGGATGTTAAGATATATCATCCACATGGTTATGTACCGCATCCAATGATTAGCAAAATTTCCAGTAATTTTGTAATTTTAGGATTGCATGATGCAAACAAAAGACTTGGTAATCCGCATGATCCATGGTTTGAAAAAACAAGATCCTTACTTGAATCTAGTACTTGTTTATTTATAGGGTTATCTGGCCAAACTCTATCAGATAGGGTTATTGCTCCTTTATTAGCATCAACAGGTGAGAAATTAAAAGGTAAAAGGCCTTTAGGAATATGGATCTCTAAAGATAAATTAACAGATAATAAAATAAAACAGTATGAAAGAAATAATATATATCCAATTGAAATTCAAGACGTATATGAAATAACAGAATTTATTTTGAAGATAAGCCAAGAAGCTTTGAAGCTGACTATACAAAATCAAAAATAACTTTTTTATATTAAATTAATTGTGCTAAATTTGCACTCGCTTTCAAAACAATGAAAAAATCCAAAATAATAAGAAGATTTGAAAGATTCATGTTTCATGGTGTTCCAGAAAGACCTGAACCAACATTTCAAAGAAACGACAATCCTAATTACACTGATAGACATACAGGTAAATCAAATTACTCTGTAAAACAAGAAAATAATAAGGGTAAAGCTATACTTATTGGTTATATAAAGGACAATTTTGAAACTCAAAAAGAAACCTTTATAAAAGTTTCTACTGAAATTAAATAAGAACTTCCGTCCTATACGGCTTCATAAAATTTTATTCATTTCATTCTTATTGTTTTTTAAAGGAATTCATGAATCTTTAATAAGATTTACCTAAAGGTTAATCTCATTATTCTGCAAGCCTCTGCTAATTTTTAATATTAAAAATTATCTTTATCAAAATTTATGAAATTAATAGTTGACTTTATTCTAATAATTGGAATTCTACTAAATCTTTTTGTTTTAATAGGGCTCATACGCCTTAAGGAAAGGAAATTACCGCAGCAAATATTGATTATATTTTGGCTATTAGTCTTGATTAATATTCTTCATTCTTATACAGCATTACATAATTTAAGGTATTTTAATCGAGCCACTTTTATTTTTGAAGACGGTTCTCGATTTATTTTAGCACCAATAGTTTATATCTATTTTAAGTCCATTTTTTTTCAGCATGCAAATTTTATAAAAAAGAATGCGGTACACTTTATTCCGTTCCTCTTATATTTTGTGGTATATACTATACCAAGATTAGTTAATATATTAAGTGAACCAGATGTTTTTAGGCATATATCTATAATCGATCAATCTATTAACCTGGCTTTGGTGAAAGATATGTTTTTTATTGGATATTTTATCCTCTCTTTAAAGCTGTTATATCAAGCTAAGGCAACTATGAAACATCATTATTCAAATATAAAAGAGAAAGATTTTTCTTGGTTAGAAAAATTTTTACTTAGCTTTTTTGGAGTCATAGTTGCAGATTTTATTATTACATTATGTGAAATATTTTTTGAGTATAATGTTTTATGGGATGATTTCATTACGTTGGTACTGCTTATAACTTCAATGGCTTATTTGGGTTATAACGGATTGACACAATCTACTATTTTTCTTCCGAATTTTTTAATTGAAAAGTATAATGGGAACCGAAATTATATATTGTCAAAAACGGATGAAGCATCGGATGCATTAAAATCAAAGCTGGAATACATTATAAAAAATGATAAAGTCTACCTAAATTCAGATTTAACCTTACGGACTTTAGCTGAAAAAATTGGTGTGTCTGAACGAAAACTCTCTGCGTTTTTAAATAATGAAATGCAGGTTTCTTTTTACGATTTTATTAATTCGTATAGAATTACAGAAGCCAAAAAGCGGTTATTATCTAGTGATTACGAGAAATACACTATCGCAGGCATAGGACATTCTTGTGGGTTTAATTCGAGAAGCAGTTTCTTTAAGATCTTCAAAAAAGAAACAGGTATTTCTCCTTCTGCTTACAAGAAAACAGTAATATAGTAGTCTCTTTGCGTGCAGAAAGACTAACTTTTTTTAATTCATTATATTTAAGAAATAAATTATAGAATATTTGCTTCAAGATATTTTGAACATCAATTTATTTCATCAATCAAATATAATTTAACATGAAAAAATCACTCATTATTTTACTCGCCATCTCTCTGTTTTCTTGTAAAGAATCAAAAGAAAACAAAGTCCAAAAAACCATTGCACTGGATACATCTACGGCACATCAAGAAGCCATAGTTAATAATTTAACCCCTTTCTATTATTTAAAAGGCAAAGCAAAAATACAAAGCGTAGAAGACCTTATGCTGAAATATAAAGTTCCTGGTCTCCGAATAGTTTTTGTTGACAAAGGTGAAATCTCTTGGTCTAAAAACTATGGGTATGCAAACCTTAAAGATTCTATCAAAATTGATAATAAAACGGTTTTTACAGGAGCTTCATTAGGTAGGCCAATAACAACTATGGCTGCTTTAAATCTTGTAGAGCAAGAAATTTTAGACTTAGATGAAGATGTAAATAATAAACTAAAAGGTTGGAAAGTACCTACAAACGAATTTACCAAAAAAGAAAAAGTCACACTACGAAGACTTATTGGTCATACCTCAGGATTTAATAGATATTATGGAGCAAATTATATGCCTTATGAAGAATTGCCTACAATTGAGCAAACATTAAGAGGAGAAAAGCCTTCTAAACATCCTGCCGCGAAATTAGTATCTGTTCCTGGTGAAAAATATAGATATTCTAATCCTGGATATTTAATTTTAGAAAAATTGATGGAAGATGTTACCGATAAGAAGTTTGAAAACATCATAGATGAATTGGTTTTTGTGCCAAGTGAAATGAAAAACAGTTCATTTGTACAACCAATTCCTAAACGACTTATGGCTACAAAAGCCGTCGGTTATTCAGAAAATTTGCAACCGCAACCCTATAATATAATCACTTTCAAAGCTGCAGGAGGTATTTGGACAACTCCTGACGACTTGGCAAGGTTCACATTAACACTGCTTAACGATCATAATAAAGGGACTCATAATATACTGTCACAAGAAATGACCAATAAGGTATTTAACAGAGGTTCAAAACTCGAGAAACTAGGATTTACTTTATGGAATTGGAAAAATAATATAGATGATATCTCTTTTAGACATACGGGACAAAATTATGGTTTTACCTCGCTCATTTTTGGGTCTGTAAACAAGGAACAAGCTGTTATTGTAATGGCAAAATGGAGTTAATACTCAAGAGTTGTTCAATCATATACAAAGAGCTGTAGCGGAGGAATATAATTGGGATTATTTCAGGCCAATAGTCTATGAGCCTATCGATGTTAGCGATAAAGATTTAAATACGTACACGGGGCTATTTGATTGGGAAGATCGCTTTGTTGTTGTTACAAATGAGCACGATGTTTTGTACATCCAAATAAATAATGAAAGACACAAACTCATCCCAGTTGGTGAAAATGTATTTTTAGTCCCTGATAAATCACTCATTGTTATCTTTCCTAAAGAAGGTGGAAAAAATTTAGCATTCTGGGATACTAATGGAGATTACTCTGAAGCAACAAAAATATATTGATTAATTTGTTTCAGAGCTGTGTAAAATATCCAATAGCTATTACAAAACTTATTGATAAACTATAGTTTATACGTTTAATCTTATTCTTCGAATCGGAAAAGTAGTCGTCTTGTCTTGTTACACCTATATTATATTTAGTACAAGATATTGATATATTCTAACTCTCAAAAAATCCGTAACTTATTCAACAAATTATTGTATTGATTTAATATTAAATCGTATTTGATATGTCGAAAAAGCGTGTGTTTATTAGTTATTCCAGAGACGATAGAGCTTTTGTTGAAAAGCTTGTAGATTCTTTAAGGGAAAATGGATTGGAAGTTTGGCTTGATGTACATCTGCGTTCTGGTGAGGATTGGGACGATGCGCTTGAGAGCCAAATAATTGGTACTGATCATATGATTATTGTTTTATCAGAAACTTCGGCGGCTTCAGATAATGTAAAAAATGAAATGCGATTTGCTTTAGATAAAGGCAAACAAATTCATCCTATATTATATAAACCTTGTTCGGTTCCATTAAGTATGCGTCGCATGCACTATATTGATTTCACTGCGTTAGACTATGATAAAGCCTTACAGCGTCTTGTCCAAGACATTAAAACTGAAAAATCAGAAATAGGCAAGACGTCTTCTATAAGGGAAAGTGGGAAGAAGAAGGGAAAGTCTAAGTTGAAATTTGTTTTCGGTTTAGTGGCTATTGTTATTATTTCAATAACTATCTGGAAATTTTCGTCAAAATCTTCAGAAGAACCAAAAACAAATGAAGTTGTTGAAGTGGTTGACGACATCAACTGGCGAAAGATTGACATATCTACGGATGTGTATGAATATACCAACTATATTTCATCCTATAAAAACACTGAAAATAAATTGAAAACAGCAGTCAAAACTACCCAGGATATGCTTAAGGATGAAGGAGCCATAGTTCTGAATCGAGAGGATTTTTTCGATTGGTTTTATAAGCTGGCTTATCTGGATGATGATGGTTATTATGTGGCTAATGATCTAGCTAATAAGAACCTCAGCTGGCCTCAAAATGGTGATCTTTTAATAGCGCAAAAACCAACTCTAGTAATGAATCCAGCAACTCTAGATATTATGCCAGGCGTGTTTATCGAGCCTGGAGCTGTTATTCAATTTTCAGAAAGTCAGGATGAAAATAATGGGCAGACATTTCTAAAATTTTATTTTATAAAAAACGAGGCGGTAAAGCCTGATCCATTAGCTTTAACCAAAACATATATTAGTAAATTTGATTATAAATCTAAAATATCATCTTCACTAACTGAAGCGGAAGTGTGGCATTTTTTAAGCACTGAGAATGAAGCAGATGAATTTGAAGGCTATTTATGGTATTTAGAACATTATGGATTTGATTCGCGATTTAGTGAAAAAGCTCTTAATACGTTTCTAGATGATTTGAATAAAATTGGGTATGTCATTTATAGTGATGGCACCATTGACGATAAGGACTTCAAAAGTATTATGACTTATGATGGAAATGCCATAGTCTTTGGAGAATTTGACCATGAGCCAAGACCCGGAGATTTAGCAATCTGTACCATTAATAGAGGTTCACCTGTATATAAGGGTATTTATGGTCTTCATGAAGATCATGGGTCTACAGGAGATTGGGTTCGTAAGGATGAATTAGTATTTATTATGGATAATGTTGTTGAGGCTAATCAGAGAAAATATGTTAAGGTAAAGTATCGTGAATACTAATTGTTTTAAGATAAATTTAAGTCAGCTTTATGTTCTATTTTGATATCTTTCCAATATGAAGTTTTTAAAACAATTCATTATTATATTCTTATTGCCACTCATAGGTTTTGCACAATATGTTGAAGACGAATGGGAAGAGCGCGATACTTGGATGGACACCTCCTTTATATTTGAGAAAGCTGGAGTAACACAAGGCAGTTATGTTGCTGATATAGGCTGTCATGAAGGCTATTTGAGTGTACGTTTGGCTAATACAGTTGGAGAAAAAGGTCGTGTATTTGCTGTTGATGTATTAGAACATCGTTTAGAGACGCTAAAAGGGATTCTCAAGAAACGCGATTTGGAAAACGTAAATGTAATTCTTGGGGATTATGATAATCCAAAATTACCAAAGAATGAACTGGATGTGGTGATTATTATGGACACCTATCATGAAATGACAGATTATATGACGATTCTAGAGCATGTGAATAAAGCATTAAAATCTGCAGGTACTATTGTAATTATAGAAAAATTAAAAATACGCATCAAAGGAAAATCAAGAAGTGCACAAACTGACGCACATAGTTTAAGTACCAAGTATGTGAAGCAAGAGTTACGCAAAGCAGGTTTTAAGCTGACCTACGAGAATAACGATTTAGGCGATTGGGAGAACGATGAGGATAAAGTTATTTGGATGTTAGTTGCTAAGAAGGAATAGACATTACTATACGGAAACCGAAGTCTTTTTTTCCAAATCTATTTATATCTTGAGAAATAATCTTTAACTTGTAACCTTATTAATTAATTTAAATTTATACACAATGAAGTATTTAGTTAGCGAAATAAACCATTATTGGGTTCACCTTCAAGCCGGACATTCCAAAGAACATCTTGTTTTCCCGCGTGTTATCGTAAAATGTTATCATGATGATGATTTTATTTTGCAGTTAAGCTTCTATCACGATAATAAAAAACTGCCCGAAAATTATTACGACGTTAATTCTAAATTAGTGTACTTGCGTTACCGTTTGTCAATGTATCCCAATGTTATAGACCTTTTGAGAAATGAAAAACCAATTTATTTTAGTTATTCTCAAAAATCAAAAGTGGGTTATGTCAGAACTGGGAAGGAACCCGTAGGAGAAGGAGATAACGATGCTGATTTCGTGCGGATATAACTTCTTACTATAAACCATCAAACATACGTTAATCGCCAGCAGGCCATCATTTTTATAATATTGCTTAAACCAATTGATAAACCAATATTATAAAATGTTCTATAATAGCGCGAGCATTATATAACCTAGGCTAAACATTCCTTTAAAGTTTTTCTTTTAAAGCTTCTTTTATCAAAGTTAATGCAGCACTCTTTACACGGCTACGTAGGAGGGAAGCAAAATGTGTTTGGAATGAATCCATATTTTCAGAGCTCAAAAATATTTTGTCGTTCTCTAATACCGATTTTATCAATTTAAGTTTTTGTGTTTTATATTCCTTGCTCAATGAAGATCTACTGTACTTCTTAGCATTAAGTTTAAAAAAATCTGGATTCAATACTATAAATATGGTAAGTAAATACATAATTATTGTTCCTAATAAATCAGGAGAGAATTCAGGAAATGGGCTATTGAAAAATACCTTCCCGTTAATAATTCCTCCATGCGATAAAAACAATACTAGGGACACAATTATTAAAATTACAGCAATATAAAGCAACCATTTTAGCTTGTCTTTAGAAATAGAAGCTTGTCGCTTATGTCCAACATAAACTTTATAAAGACACAAGCATCCATATATAAATAAATGAAGCGATATCATTTCCATCACAACCCATCCTTGAATTTCCCATGGGTCTATTGGAATGCCCATTGTCGCATCTACTAATGCGGTGTTCGGGTGAAAGCTAGATACATATATATTATATTTAAATGAAGCAGACTGCAGGAAAAAATTAAAAGAATACAAAAAATAAAACCCAAATATTAGCAAGTGCAATATTCTCCTATTTACAGTGACTTTTTGTTTTAATTGGGATTTAACGTAAAATAAATTTAATGGCCCTAAAAGAAAAAGGAATGGTGCTGAAATGTTTAAAAAATGTGGATGTCTGGACATCAACCCAGATTTTAAAAATAAAGATTCAATTAAAATAACAGCGATGACACTAATGATAAAAACAATAGATTTATGTTCTTTAAATCGAGGTTTGGTAGTAAATAAGTATATAATGACCAACGCTTGTATTAATCCAAACAAGATGGTCATTGAAATCCAATCAAAATGAAATAAATCTTGCACTATTTGTAAGTCAACTATATAAGAATAGTGTGCAATGTAATGGATTTTTTATAATTTGGGAAGCTGTTTTATGTGTGATAACCTAGTCGTATGTAAAAATAATAATTTTATAAGTACTATAATGATCTGCGTTATGTAACTTGAGCTTTGGTAAAAAGCAGGTTAGAGCGTGAAGAAAAGGTCTGGTAGACCTTATTAGCGAATGAGCCAGCTCGGGCTTTGTCTTACTACAGTTTCTTAAAAAAATTGTTCTCATAAGTTTCTTCTACATCTGTAATGGAATACTCTTTGCCCGAAGCGACGATAGGAGTGAAGTGAGTATGTATGGAATGAGAAAATAATTAAACACTCCTTCTAATCATGTGTTCCATAAAATACGATACTTAACATTATATTAACTAGTAAATAAAGAGAATAATTGTAGCTATGCATATTATTTTTTAAAAAACAAAATGAGAAAAGTTTATTCTATTTTAATACTTGTATTGCTTCTATTTTTAATTGCTTGTAATACTAATAATAAGAAGGCAAACAACAATGATTCACCAACATTAGAAACCACATATCTGGGACAAAAGCCACCAAGGTTAACTCCAGAAATTTTTGCTCCTGGAATAATTTCAATAGATGGGAGAGGTGAACATGGCATTTCATTTTCTCCTGATTTAGATGAAGTATACTTTTCAGCCAATAGAAAAGACGAAGAGCCGAGTATATATTACTCAAAACTCGAAGAAAAAAAATGGATTACTCCTAAAAAAGCAAATTTCACGAAAGGTAAAAAAGTTGCAGAAATGCATCCATTTGTCAGTCCTAATGGTAAAACGCTTCATTTTATAGCTCATGATTCTTTTACATTGCCTCATCATAAAGAATCAGTTAAAAGCTGGTATGTAAAACGATTAGGAGATTCCTGGGGCGATGCAAAACAACTTGATTCACCTATAAATGATGATTTTGTTTTTTATTCGAATGAAGCAAAAAATGGAGATCTTTATTATACAAATGTATCAAAACGAAAAATGTATTATGCACCTAAAAAAGATGACAAATATCCCGAAGTGCACGAATTGGGGACCGGAGGTTTTCATGGTTTTATTTCCCCATCTCAGGATTATTTAGTGGTAAATGCTCGAAACAAAGAAGATGATCAAAGAAAAAGTGATATTTATGTCTATTTTAAGAAGAAAGACGGAACATGGTCAAAACCAATTAACCTTGGAAATGAAGTAAATTCTAATTTTCCTGAAACATGCCCTAGTATCACTCCTGATGGTAAATATTTATTCTTTGGTAGATATAACGAAGAAGGCGGATTATCAAACTTTTATTGGGTAAGCACTGAAATTATCAGCAAGTTAAAAACAGCGTATTTTAAAGAAATTAAATAATGAAAAAGTTGAGTTGTATTTTAGTTCTTGTGTTTTTAAGCGCATGTAATACTAAAAAAGAGAAAACAAAGCATATTGATACACCAAGTACAAAAGAAATCTATCTTGGCCAAAAGCCACCAGGTTTAATCCCTGAACTGTTTGCGCCTGAAATTATTAAGACTGAATTTAGGCAGGCAGGTTGTGCCTTTTCACCAGATTTAAAGGAGTTCTATTTTCGCAGAAGAGGAGGAGAATATG
Organism: Flavobacteriaceae bacterium; assembly: GCA_965250265.1. Classification (GTDB taxonomy): domain Bacteria; phylum Bacteroidota; class Bacteroidia; order Flavobacteriales; family Flavobacteriaceae; genus PRS1. The sequence goes on from CBDFNO010000012.1 coordinate 431,740, forward strand.
AAAGCAACACGTTGGTTGTTGTTAAATATAAAGATAACAAATGGAGTGAATCACTTGTAGAAACCAAAGCTGGAGAACCATTTATTTCACTTGATGGTAAGACGATGCACTTGGGAAAAAAATATCGAGAACGAACTACTTCTGGTTGGTCTGAAAAGAAAAGCCTTGGAGATCCTTTTAATAGCTTCCGTATTATGCGACTTACCGCTTCATCTAATGGCACGTATTATTTTGATGAGGCTAGTGAAACAGGTCCACTTCGTTATTCTCGATTCATAAATGGTGTATATGAGCAACCGAAAACCTTAAACGTTGACGTTGGAAATTGGAATGCACACCCTTATATTGCTCCGGATGAATCTTATATAATCTGGGATGATCAAAGAGAAAGTGGATCTGGAGGCGCAGATTTGTACATTTCTTTTCGTGAGAAAGATGGTTCCTGGGGACCTTCAATTAATTTAGGAGACAAAATAAATTCAGAATTTGAAGATGCATATGGGAGTATAACTCCTGATGGTAAATATTTCTTCTTTAATAGGTCTTACGGAAATGATAAAGCAGATATATTCTGGGTAGATGCCAAGGTAATTATGAATCTAAAACATAAATATTAATACAATAGCAAAATGAGCAAAACATATACAATACTACTACTTGTACGGATTCTTACTTTATATGGATGTAATACTAAAAAAGAAGAAACAAAAGATAGTGATACACCTACAATAGAAAATCCATATTTAGGGCAGAAGCCACCAGGAATAACACCTATTCCATTTGCCCCTGGACTTGTTTCTACAGAAATTTATGAATATGATGGTGCATTTACACCAGATATGAAATCATTTTATTTTATTAGAAGAGGGGAAAAAAATATAAAATCAACTTTTTACGAATACAAATACAATGATACCACAACGGTTTGGGAAAAATCTGTAGTGGCTTCTCCTTGGATTGGACGCCCGGTAATTTCTCCAGATGGCAAAACCATGCATTTAGGGACCAGCTATTTAAAACGAACTGAAACAGGATGGTCGAGCCTACAAAAACTAGAACCTCCTATTGTAAGTAATGATTCGATGTATATTATGAGACTTTCAGAATCAGCAAATAGCACCTATTATTTTGACACCTATAAAGAGAATGATCCATCTTTTCCTATACGTTATTCACGATTCATCAACGGAAAATATGAAACCCCAAAAGCATTACCCAAAGCTATCAACACAGGAACCTTTTTAAGTCATCCTTTTATTGCGTCCGATGAATCCTATTTATTATATGATGCTACAAGAGAAGATGGTTTTGGAGATGCTGATATTTATATCAGTTTTAAACAAAAAGATGGTACTTGGGGTGATGGTATTAATTTAGGAGATAAAATAAACACCACTGCTTGGGAAGCTTCTGCGAGTATCACACCCGATGGCAAATACCTTTTCTTTAGCAGAAATGTTGGCTCAGAAAATTATGAGAATGTCGATATTTTTTGGGTGGATGCACAGTTTATCGAGATCCTTAGGTCTCAACAATAAATGGTTAATAATTACTGTTTATACAATTTTATTTAATGACTGATTATAATATTGAAAAATGTACTATAATGTTCTGCGTTATGTAACTTTGCTTTGGTAAAAGCGAAGTTCTTTGCTCAAGTTTTCTTTGATTTTTTTCTTTTCCAAAGTTTCTTTAAAAATGTAATGGAATACTCTTTGCCCGAAACGACAATAGGAGAGAAGAGGTAATGTGTATGGAGTGGGATTGTTTACTAAAGTGTTAAAAAGGAGGTTTTAACACTTTTAATTCTTTTAATACTATTTAGTATACCTAAAGTAATGATGCTACAACCAATAATTAGTTCTAGCCACCAAAAGAAATCATTATTTCTAAAAAGAATTATAGATATTCTGAGCACTAGATAAGCCATTAATGAATAATTAATTATAAGTTTTATTTTTTTCTTTTATCCCAAAATTAGCAAGGTTGCTAGGTACTAACAATGTGCTTTCTATAAAACAGATAATTACCAATAAAAACAATTTTATATTAGTTTTAGGAATCGTACTAAAATTTATAGTATCAGTTTGTATGACACTAAACAATATGGTATTTATACAACATCTCCAAAATTTGTTTTAAATGTCAATAAGTTAATAAATGGTCTGTACTTTTTGAAAATTTCGAAAAAAAAACACCATTACTGAAAAAATAATAATACAACATTAATAAGAACTTGGCTAAAAATTATACAGTACCTAAACACGGTTCTCATAATCCTACCAACTCTCAATAGAATTATAACAGAACCGTGGTACTATAGCCTTTTTGATTATTACGAAAATAATTAGGCACACAGATAAAAAAAGAATTTTCCCAATATTTTGTCAGACTTAAAATAAATGACTACATTTAGTATTCCTCTTTGGCTTATAACAAATTAATAACATTTATAGTAATTCATTCTTGAAGGCACCATTAATATGGGCATAAACTAGTTATTAATATGAAAGAACCTTCCAAAATAATAGACATTCATTGTCATACGTTTAACCTCAAATACCTTCCGGTAGCAGGCGTATTAACAGCATATACCAAAAACATATTACCCATAAAAGTGGCGATGGCTGCAGAGCACATTTTAATTCTTCTGACAAAATCTTCAAGGTTAAAAACATTAAGAAAAACAGGCCTTTTGGATGATGATTCTAAAACATTTGTGGAGGATTTACTTGAATTAAGCGAAGAAGAGGTTATTAAAGATATCGCTATGAAAGCGACCTTCGAGAATCACCTGTTTGATGATGAGCTTTTACAGGAAGCCTTTGCAATGATCGATGTTGGTGATGATGAAAACAAGACGATGTCTTTTGCAGAGACTTATGAGCTTAAACGGTATGATGATCAGGAATTTGAGAAATTCATATTTCCATTATTCAGAAAATTACTCAACGTAGTATTAACAGGATTCCATTATTTAAAATGGTTTAGATTTATGATGCGAAGCGAAAAAAGTATCTACAAATATCTGCTGAAGCATAATAAAGGTGTGGAGAACTATATCTTTCATATGATGGATACCTATAAATGTTTTCAATTTAAAAATGGAACCTATTCAGAGTCAAAACTGAAAATAGCATCACAGATTAACAAAATGAAAGGTCTTGTTCTACACAGTAAAAACAATCTACAAGGGTTCGTTGCCTTTAATCCGCATAGGGACAATGGGCTAAAAATTGTTCAGGATGCGCTTAAGTTTGATGGGTTTATTGGTATCAAGTTTTATCCCCCATTAAACTATAAAGCCATTGGAAATGATGACGATGTTATAGAAACGAGAGTTCATGCGTTATTTACATGGTGCATTGAAGAAGACATTCCAGTGTTTACACATTGTACATCAACAGGGTTTGAATCCATACCAGGAAAATCCGGAAAGAATGCAAATCCGTCCATTTGGAAGCAATTATTAGACAAGAATGAGTTTAAGGATTTAAGACTTTGCCTTGGTCATGCTGGAGGAGAGGATGGTTGGAAAACACCGTTTGATGAAACAATAAACGACGGACAACTTTCTGATTATGCTAAAGGAGTGTATGAACTATGTATTTCTAAAAAGAACGTGTATTGTGAAGTTGGATTTTTATCACACATATACAATAAAAAAGAACGCAACAACTTTAAAAAGCGATTGTTGTATTTGTTAAAAGATGAAAATGCAGACCAATATAAATTCAGAGACAAATTTTGCTATGGTAGCGACTACCATATTTTGTTCAATGAAGGTCTTGAGCGATCCTATTTGAAAAAATTCAAGAAAATATTCTCGCATGACGATTTTGAGCCTTACAGAGAAGCCTTCTTCCATGAAAATGCGACATCATTCCTAAACCAATAAGAGTTATGAAACCAAAATTTATAGATTTTCATTGTCATTCAGCACTTAAGCCATATAGTAAGAGTTTCAGACGGAAATATACAACCTATGAAAACAGTGATGATCACGAAGATGAATCCAGTATCTGGCATCAGGATCCACCAAATGATGGCGACATATTATTAAACACGGCATTAACCCTTACAAAATTCCGGCAAGCGGATTTTAAAACCTCATTAGAAGGAGGCGTGAGGGTTATGATGGTCTCTATTGATCCCATGGAAATAGGCTTTGCTTTCAATAAGTTACGCCGACCAATGAAATTTACGGGAAGGATATTTCAGAATTTGGTATCAGGTATTGGGCATCCACGTCTTAAAAACTTGCAAGTTATAGATGATTATTACCAGGATCTCTATAGAAACTATAAGTTTATGATGCAGCTAAACGACACTTATGTAGACATTGACGGCAAGAAGTTCAAATATAAACTAGTTGATGTACATGGAGACATTGATGATAGTGCCATAGACACCATTTTTATTGTTCTTACAATAGAAGGCAGCCATGTATTTAATACTGGTTTGGAATTGGCCAATGTTATTACTGACGCAGGTAAAGTGATTCAAAATGTAAAGCGATTAAAAGACTCCAATGAATGGGCTATTAAACCATTTTTTGTATCGCTGGCGCACCATTTTCCCAACTTGATTTGCGGACAAGCCGAGAGTTTTGGGTTTCCAGCAAATTTGACATATGACCAAAAGCATGATAAAAATGAAACCATTAGCGTCATGGGCGAAGCTGTTATTGATGAATTGTTGCGTAATGACAACGGGAAACGCATTTTTATTGATCTGAAGCATATGAATATAAAATCACGACAACGCTATTATCAGATTTTAGAAACCAAATATCAAGGAGAAGAAATTCCATTGATAGTTAGTCATGGTGCCATGAAGTTTGCTGATATCCCTAATAAGAATACATCAGAAATAAACTTTTATAATGAGGAAATTGTTAGAATAGCAAATTCTAACGGTATCTTTGGAATTCAATTGGATGGACGACGACTTAAAAAGCGCATACCTCGCAACCGTAAAAAAATAATAGGGAAGTTACCTAGCAGAAAACTCTTTAGAAAAGCAGGCTTTGTATGGAGACAAATTGAAGAAATGGCCATGTTGCTTTATGAGGACAAAAAGTTTAAAGGAGATCCTTGGGGATTTCAAGTGATAGGCTCAGACTACGATGGTGTTATTGACCCTTTAAATGGCTACTGGACACATAAAGAAATGGGACTATTATATACGAATTTAGTTCGTCATGCGGAGGCATTTCTTAAAACATCGAAAGCAAAAAAACTTCCCAACTACAACTCATTAAATGCAAAAGACATTGTTGATAAATTAGCCTTCGAAAACGCTAATAATTTTTTAATAAAACACCTGAAATAATCCCATGAAGATAATGAACATTAGTGATTTGCACTATGGTGCGACCGGAAACAGAACTGCAAAGTTAATAGATAAAATTATTAACCACTATGAAGGACAAGGGCAAAAACCTTTAATTATCAATAGTGGTGATTTGGTTGAAGATGGTAAAAAAAGCCAAATGAATTCCTGCAAAAAGTTAATGCGAAAACTGCGGGATGCAGGCTTTGACATGCTCATTTGTCCTGGCAATCATGACTTGAAAAAATTTCACAGCTCCATTCCTATCATTAGAGGATTACGCCGCTTTGACAGCTATTTTAGAAGCCTATTACCAAAAGAAACTAATTTTTATGGTGAAGAACGATAGTAATTTAAGAGATTACCCATTGGTTAATCAATATGGGCGCTATTTTTTTGTGGGATTAAATTCTAACGGAAGACGAAAAGGTCCAGGAGCAAAAGGTGAATTAGGCTCGGTTCAGCGACGCGAACTAGAGGAAGCCCTAGACGATATATACGAAACCGATACAGATGCTAAAATAATAGTTTACCTTCACCATTATCCATTTAAATTCAGACTAGACCTTCCAGGTCCATTTGACGAAGATAACATGAGGTTAGTGGACAAAAAGAAGTTCTTAAAACTCATAAAAAACAGAATTCACGGACTGCTTTTCGGTCACGTTCACAAATACAAACGCTGCACGGATAAGGAAACTACACTAGGTATTAATATAATTCAATGCGATGCCAAAGCCACACATAATGGCGATGACATTACGTTTTCTGAAATAAACCTTGAAACGTATGAAGTACAGCGGATTTGATTTGATCTGTTGTATTTTAATTTAATAAAAATGCTCAAGGTACGAGACACATATAGTATCAGTTTTTAAACTTGTGTAAAGAATGTCGAATAGTATAATTCGAACGTATTTTTATTATTTTAAATAAATAATCACAACAAAATCACTTTTTATTCATGAAAATTTCACGGAATATTATTTTTTGTTATTGGATATCTGTAGCTTAAAATTTATTAAGTTACTGTTTTTAATGCTTCTAAGAGCAGTCTTAAGGAGTTAGTCTGTTTCCTAAAATATAGTGTAAGGAGCCGTACATTGTTTCCAAAGTTTTATGCAGTCTTGATTTTTTTGTTTCTTTTTTTATCAAGAAAAAAAGAATTATATATATCTTTATAAAATAAAAAACACTACTATTTTACAACAGCAGTGGTTCTTTTGGGATAATCTAAAACTTTCCTGTAAGCCTGAATACAAAACAGATCAGTAAATTTTAGATTATCTCTCTTTCTCAAGTCAAATCTACAAATCAAATTCATAAACTTCCTCTTTAGATATTAACAATTTCTCTTAAAACACCATGGTGGTATCATGATTCAATAAGCTATTAAAATATTGTCATTCAATAAGTTACACGTAATGTTAATAACTTTTATTTAGCAGAGTATTTCAATATATATGTTAGGCAATAATCAATTTCTATTTTACATAATATTAGAAGTTCCAATTAAAAGAATATTCTAATAGAAGCAAAAATAAAGCAAGTGTACAGAAATTTTTAAGCATGGAATTATGTAGCTGAAAAATTTTGTACTGTTGCGCAATGCTAACGAGAAGTTTCTGAAAACTTTTTACAACTAGAATTTAAATTACAAACGAATTATAAATACGAAGCTAAAAGCTTTTGCTTTTTTTGGCGTTGGCAAGCGATGGATAATTACTCACGATATTTATATTTAATAATATGGAGCTCGTGAATGCTTTGCATTTGTGTTATAAAGCAATCCAGTGTTTGGTAGCGGCAATTTTACATAATGGCAAATTATAGCTACAAATGATTTTCTTATAAATCTAAAATTCCTAGTCCACGAGAATCGCGTATTTGAAATTTTAATGACCCAAGTACCGCATATTGTAAAGAATAAATACAGCTTCTGGGATATTTTACATAGTATAGAATTATAGCCTACAAATGGATAAACCACTATTATAGACAAAACAATACATTTGTACTATAATGTTCTGCGTTATGTAACTTGAGCTTTGGTAAAAGCGAAAGTTGTTACAACTGTTTCTTGAAAAAATTTATTCTCTAAAGTTTCTTCTGCGATGTTAATGAAACCGCTTGCGGTTCACAAGCACCTATTTATCAAAATATGAGTGGAGCGAGTAAACACTCTTTATGCGACGACGTAGGAGGAAAGCATAATGTGTGTGAAATGACTTTTAAAATATTTTTTGTATCTTTAACTGATTACAAAATCATTTATCTCTCTCTCTCTCTCTCCCTAAAGATTAAGTAATAGCGATAAAAAATTTATATAACTTCATTTAATGATGGTTTATAAATTTATGTTTAACAAAATTTAATCATTAATTATGGAAATTATTCTTGAAGAAGAAAATTTAGAAAGTATTGTTGGGAAAATTCGTTCAGCAATAAATTTAAAATTCACACGCGAAGATGTTATTGGCCTACAGAGAAGAAGACAATTACTACGTGAACTTTTTGGCAAAATCCCACCAAAAAGTGCCGCCCAATTCCAGGCGAGACTTGGAGATCAAACGTCCCAGGATGAATTGTCGCAACTATTTCATGGTAGATTAGCTACACCGACGAGAAATGAGATGCTTACCATATTATCGGAACGTGCTGAAATAGTTGTAGAAAACGACAGTACTCCGATACCGGAAATACCTGTAGTCTTTCCAGATCGACCTCTGCCATCTTCTTTTAGTGCCCAACTCGAAACTGCTCTTACAGACCTCGAGGCAAAAATAAATGAAGGTACTGATCCTAGAAAGGATCGCTTTTTATGTTGGATCAATAAACTACGAGATCCTTCAACCGACGATCGCATGATTGAATGGGAAACAATTTGTGCGCGAGAAAGTAATGCAGCCGCTCCATTTAGCACTTCATGTGAACTCCGAGGCTTCTTTACTTCCGAACAAGACTTATTCAAACACATAAAACAAACCAAAGATGTGGAACTCGCAAACAGCAAGCTAAAGTTTATGACACATTTGAAAAGTCATATAGTGTTTACGAATCAATTTAGTTCCTTACAATTGGAAAGTTTTAGAATAATCCATGACGATATAATTAAAACTGTACACGTTTTAGAAAATATGGTTATTAATCATCCTATTTCAGGAAGTGCAATACCTGACTATTACTCAGCAATCAGAAAATGGATAAAAGATCAACAGACTAACCCGAGAAGCTTGTATAGCTGCATGTAGTCTATTATAAAAAAAGATGCACTTAAAGACAGTCACACTTTTAAAGAATTAGTATAACCAATTAAATAAAAAAAAAATGACACAATCCAATGACATGATGAAAGCCCTCATGAACAAACTTTATGAAACCATCACAGGGAGTGGCGGTGATGATGCATCACTTGCACTACCAAGAAGCAAATTTGTAACCTGGCTAATGCCTGGAATCCCTTTCTCTAAAGAAGATTTTACTTTTTGCTCAAAAGGTCTTATAGGCGATACGGCTGAAGAAACCAACAACTTGTACCATCAAGCTTTTGTGCTTTCCAAATTATTTGATTTTGTACCAGAAGTCAGTAATGACTTTGATTTTCAGGACGATTCAATGCAGCAAACCTTATTTTCTACCACCCAAGACAACATAACTTCGGTGTATTCTGACATCCTAACACACAGCAAAGTGGTCGACATCGAACTGACGGATGAGGAAAAAGCCAAAATAGAAAAGTTCAGAAATTTACTCACAACCAAAAAAGAAGTGAAAAACATAGTAACGGACGAGATTACTGAAGTTACACAACCTGGAGCAGTGACGATTGCTTACAATAAAATGTTCAACGAATATCTTACAGCTGTAGACGAGTATGTCAATATGTTGATTGATGCTCAATCGGCAAAAGGAAATTCTGAAGAAGCAATAAAGCGAGTTGCGAAATTCAATAATAGCGGACATATATATAAGCAAAAAGTGGCTTTGGCCAAAGCCAATTGGGTAGCTCAAGGATATAAAAACGAGTTTGAAATGATGAATGCCTATATAAATCAGGTAACTCAAAGAAGTATGCTTCTATATAAAAGAGATTTAGAGGATAAATTTGAATCTGCAAAATTGACAAGTGCAACTGACGGAGGCTCTCCATTTTATTACACCACTTTACTTCCGGGCAATTTTGCGGAAAGCAAAGGATGGACCGAATTTGGGTTTACAGAAATGGACTCCGAAGAACATTTGGCAAAAAGCACCAAAAAATGGGGCGCTTCAGCTGGAGCCAGATTTGCAATGTTTGGGGGAAAGGCTAAAGCTTCAGGTAGTACATCAACAGAAAACAAAGATACCAAAGTTACCAATTTTGAAGCCTCTTTTGAATTTACTCAAATTCCCATTTGTAGACCTTTCTTTGATCCTGGATTGTTTACCATGCGAGGCTGGACCTTGGATGACATCTGGAATTTAAACTTTGATAATAAACCAGTTTCTGATGGTAATCAAAAACCAGAAGGAAGACTGGTAGCTTATCCCACTATGGCATTGTTTGTAAAAAATGTTAAATTGACCTTTAATGAAGCAAAAGACCATTATGATAAAATCACAAAAGATATTTCTGGTAGTGGGAGTGCTGGTTGGGGGCCTTTTAAAACTTCTGGTTCTTATAGCAAATCATCCGAAGTATCAAATACGACATCTCATGTGGATGGTAACACTATTGTTATTCCTGGTATGCAATACATTGGTTCTATAAATCATATTTTTCCAAAAGTTCCTGACACAAACCCAGATATTGACCCTGCACTATTTGTATAGAATAATAAATTTTTTGAGACATGAAAGCAAATATTTCCTTGGCTTTGGCAACTAAAATAGACATGATTTTATCTGAAAACTATGGTTCAGACCCAAGGAAATTTTTATCATTCGTACCGCCAACTATACAAATGTCATTTGATTTTGACGAATTGGTATTGACAATGGACAGTGACGAAGATTTTGATGTGAATGCTATCATCAATAACAATTCCAATTTTGCCTACATGTCAAATCTTATTCCTGAAGATAATGTTATGTTTCAAGATAAAGATGGACTGCTATTGTGGGATCAATTTCAAAAGATCATATCTAATTCAATCACAGCAAACATGATATTGTCGGCAGAAGATCAAGCCAAATTAAAAAATGCAAAAACGTTTTTAGAAGACAATTACGCCAATTACCACAAATTCAAAAAAATATATCTCCAAACAAAAATGAATTATGTGGATGCAAAGATCTCGATGGAATCTAGTACAGGCGAAGAAAAGGAAAAGCTAGAAAATGAATGGAATGATGGTCTGAAGGCAATTTTGGAAGAAAGTATTCAGTCTGCTGAGAATGACTTAAAGGTTTTAGGAAAAAGAACCGAAATAGAGCAAAAGCTACAAACAATTTCAGCTATTGAAACAAAAAAAGGGATTGGAAATTTAAAAGCTGAAATATCTTCAGAGTTGGATCTATTTCAAAAGTCAAATGACCAAATTGAATATTTCCCAACATTATATGCGCCTAATAATATTTTTGAGAAAAAATCAGAATGGAGCAGTATAATGCTTTATAGCTCTGAAATTACATCATTGTGTGAAAACGCAAAGCCTGAACTTAAAAAGTCATATACTGGAAATGATTCTGGCGACAACATAGAATACCTGTCATTTGAATATGCTGTAGTCTCAATTGTAAGGCCTTGGTTTTTTGAGGATTTTTTGAATTCAACTAGTTTTAAGCTCAATGGCATACTGGAAGGACCTATAAATGATGGAAAAATACCTGCCAATGGCATGATTCCGAGCTACATCAATAAATTTATTTGTATCAAAAAAATAGAGTATAAGCTAAAAAAAGACACTACAGTACCAAAAGCGTTTACCCTTCCAATTATTTCTGTTCTACCATTACAACAATTCAATATCAGTGCGATTCAACAGGTACAAAGTTCACAATTGGTCAAAAGTGGACTTAGGAAAAAATTAGCAAAATTAAAACTCAGAACTTTGTCATCGCCGGACAAAAGGTTATCTAAGGTTCGTGACCATAGAACTAAAGGGATATCAAAGGTTCGTGACCATAGAGCTAAAAGTATATTAAAGGTAACTGACCAGAGAACGAAAAAAAAACTTGTGGCCAACAATCACAAATTGTTCTTATGGAATAAAAAGCACATAGCTACTGTTGCTAGGCCTAAAGCCAAACCAACAATATTCAAGCCAATAGACGATAAACATGTTGACAAGCTTGTTGAGGAAGAATTGGATGGTATCACAATTGTAGCTTTTGAATGCAAACGCTTAAACCTTTCTCCCAACCCCAATATGGATTTGGATTGGATTTAACTTGAGCATATCAATAATAACAAAGTACCAATTAGCGTTTTTTTTATTAACCATTTAAAAACTACTATGAAAATAAATGACTTTTTGTTGTGCACCTTTGATAGTGACAATGAAACTCCGAAAACCAATTATGTTGCAAAAATATTGGACATTGATAATTTCAATAACACTTTCGACTGCGTAATTATTGATACCAGGCAAAGGATGAAATTTCAGTTTAATCTTTCCGGAACTTGGCCTGGAACTGATGTTTCGGATGGCACAAACTATGCCATCGACACACATGATATTTATTCGCCCAACTCAAGCTCTCCCGTCGCTGATCAGATGGCTGCAGTTACATTTGCAGATAACGCTCAATATTTATGCTATGTTGAAAGCATTGGTGATAACACAACCGTTCAATTTTACCATCAGCCATATCCAAGAATTGGTATATCGTTTGACAATCGCATTACTTTTTCTGATTGGGATCAATATCCATTGGGAGACGAAATTAGTTCAATTGAAGCGTATTTTTTAACTGATGATGCTCCTTCACCAGCTATACAACTGTTTGAGCAATTTCAATTAGAAGGCGAAATAGATTTTGAAGCTTTTAGAATTGCTTACGCAGGTTACATGAAAATTGATAGCGGAAGCTGTGCTTCTAATGCGCATTGGATAAATAGTAAAAATAAAAAAGTGCGAATCACATATAACAATAACACCGGATATTTGATTATTATAGACTTTACCAAACCTTCAAATGAAAGGCGTATGGTTATATTGAATATGTTGAATAGTACTAAACGCAATTATTTATATGTAGCTCATGGCGTGGGTTCTCAAAATAAACAAAAAGATAAACTAAATGCTCGTAATTTTTCAAATACACGAAGCACTAACAAGTCAAGCCTTGGTTTTTTTACTACGGGCAGGGCGTTTGCAAGAGATAAAATAAAGAAAAACGGTAAAATTGAGAAGCGCGTATGGTTAAAACTTCATGGCCTTGAAGCGGGCATAAATGATAGAGCATTGCGAAGGGGTATAATGATGCATACAGCAGATTATGTAAACGAACAATCAGGCAAAGTTGGTAGAAGTCATGGCTGCCCAGCAATTTCTGACGATGAAAGTAAAATGGTCCAAGGAAAACTTAAAAACATGTTGTTCGAAGAGATCAAGAATGGAAATCTGCTATTTGCCTATACTAATAGGGGGAATGCTAATGATGATTTTGGTAATAATTACTATGACAAATCAGCGCTATTGAAGTGTTTGGAAGGCTGAAACTCGATTTTCATGCAGTGTAGTATCTTAATTTATTGAAAAAATTGAAACAACTTAAAAATAAAAATATGACTTTTTACGAACTATTAAATAAAGTAGAGAATCTCCTTGAAAGAGAGGGCAAAATGTCCTATCGTGCATTGCAGAGAGAATTTGAAATTGATGTTGAAACATTAGATGATATAAGGCAAGAACTTGTTGTGGTAAAAAAAATTGCGCGAGATATTGATGGTGAAATGCTGGAATTGATACAAGCAAAAGCACCAAATTCTAAAGAAAAAAAGCACATCCTTAAATGGTTGGGCGCAGCCCTTGTTCTAGTAGGTGTAATACTACCTTGGGTTACCGTTAGGATGCCATCTGGAGGGATAAATCCAAATTCAGTAAATTCTTATAGTTCCACTGGATTGGATCTTACCCAGGGACTTTTTAGCATTGCAGCGGGTATAATTGGCGCCATTGCAGGTTTGGTTGCTAATAAAAAGCCCTTGTCCTTAAAATGGTTGAGCCTACTTATACTTATAGCTGGCGTGGTGATTATTGGTTTTACCGTTGATGTCATTAATGGTGTATCTGGAAGTGATATTGGCTACTTTGGTGTAGTTATTAAACAGAACCCTGAAGTTGGGGTGTTCATCACTTTGATTGGAGGTTGTTTACTCTTCTTTGGTGGCTTGGCTTCCCTATTGAGAAAGAAAAAGTCTATTAAAAAAGTCTAATAGAAGCCATTCAATTTTTGGTTTTGACAAAATAGGCAGCGGTTTGTGGAAGTACTGAATTAATAAAATAGATTATCAATTAAATAAAAATGAATTGATAATGGGAACTCTATTTTCGTAGGCGGTTTTAAAATTCAGCCTTTTTGCCGAAAACGTCCTAAAAGTAGATATAGTCTATTACAAGCTAGTTCTATTGTGAAAGATGTTATTGAACAAGGTAAAGTGAGTTTGGGCGAGTTTTGTTGCTTTAGTGGAGCCGGGGACTATTCGTTTTTATAATTCTAAATTTCAAGTTTGAATAGTAATAATATTAATTAATATATATCATGGAAAATCAAAAATCATTTAATGAAATTAAGGAATTAATTAAAAATGAATTATTAATACTTCAAAAACCAAGAATAGAAGCACTTAAATTAATTATTGAAAATGTTCCAGAAAAATTCGCACAACAATTACATGACAATTATTTGGGAGTAGGACCAACAAGAGCTGTACTTTCCGGTCATTTTCATGGAAGTTTAAATAGCGAGGAAAGAGAAGAATTACTTCAAATATTAGCGGAAAAATTTATACATGATCCAGAATAGTAGGATTATATAATAAATAATTTTTTTTAATTAGAATTTAATAATAAAATTAAATCAAATGGGGAATAGCCAAAATCAGAAAGTCTCAACTAATAACATTATTCAATCGATAAAGAACGATGTATTACAAGTTACCACCCAGGCAATAAAAAATATGGATAGTTCTGAGCGAGTCGAGTATATGAAGGTCATTGCGATGCGTTTTGGAATTCCTGAAGGTGGGTTTAAGTCAAAAAAAGGAGGTGGTGGAAAACTCTACCAAAAAAAAGGTGTTAAACTTATAGATATTGGGAAGCACACACTTTTCTCCCTGATAAATCAATTATCAAAGGAAAAAAATAGTCGCATCGTTGCTAAAAAACTGACACAAATAGAAAACATTTTTTCAGATCAAAATCAAAGTCAACTTTTTCTAGCCTTGGTTACTTCCTGGCGTGAAGGCACCTCACAAGTTACTTCTGAGAAATCAGAGTTGAAACACACCTATTACGATGATGCAGGATTGGACTTTTTATGGGAAATCCGTACTAAATTAGAATTGCCTTCATTTATTACTAGCGTTTGGGAAGAGAGAGAAAGTTTTATTAATCCCGAAACAAATAAGAGAGTGTTTCCAGGAGCCATTCCAGCACGTGACTTTGTGCTAGCTTATGCAGCTACAAATCGGTATAAATTCAAAATATTTGAAAGACATGTCAGAAAAATAGTAGGTGAGACAACAGGAAATGATGCACTTGATAACTTAAGCTTGGATGCTCGTATAACATGGATGGCTTTTGCATTTCTTAGACCTGGAGGTAAAAAATTTGGAGATGCAAAAGGGCAAAGTTTCGGTGCAAAAGCCTTAGTAGGTTACTTATTGAATAAGGCCACAACAGAAGGACGTGCTATTGATTTAAACGAAATTTTAACGGATCAATTTCTTCATAAGTTTGGAGCAATTCGAAATGCAAAATCCAGAGCAGCGGAAGCAGCGTTTCTAGAATCTGCCTATATGGTTTTTTCAGCAGGAGCAGATATTAAAGATTGGATATTAAGTATTAAAGATAAATTCATTTAAGAATAACAAAACTGATAAAATTATGGGAACAGTATTCATGGAAGGTAGTATAGTTGGTCACGCAAGTCCTAAATGGAAGAATCCAAATAAGAAAGACAAAAAGATATTGAATAAAAAGTTGTCAATTGGAAGAGCAAATGAAGTTGAAACGTTTGTTCATGAACTTTTTCAGAGAAAAATGAGAGAGCAGGGTATAGATGTAGCATTCGCTTTAGAATGCACTAATGAGCGGGATTTTACGGCGATATCTATACCTACAGAGGGGATGGGTGATATGGTAACACTTAAAGAATCTGGAGGAAACCCAAATGCTAATGATGAGAGTTTGCGTCGTACGGATATTAACATCGCATTGACCCACCAAATGGAAGCAGAAGCAGGGATGAGTGTTAAAGTACTTATTCCTGAAGAATGTGAAGATCATGCAACTAACAAATGGGCTATAAAAATAAGCCTGAGCGGTGGCGCACATCTTGCAGTGGGAGGAGCTTTTGCAATTGGACAAATTAAGAATAGAAAAACAGGACAAATAGCTCAAGGTATATTTAAAGGCGCAGGTATTGGAGTTGGATTGCAAAGTCCTGGAGCAGATCCTGGTTGGAGTGATTGGGTTAATTTTACTACAGACCAAATTATTACGTTTGACCATTTTCAAGGAACACTTTGTAGGTTAACTACAGCGGGAGCCGGGTTTTTGATTGGGTATTCCTTAGCATATATTTCATTTCCTATGTATGGTGCAAATTCAATATCTGTTGGAGGATTTAGTTTAGGTGCTGTTGGTGCAGATGCAGGATCTAATGTTGGTAATTGGAAATTTAGTGGTTCTCCACCAGGTCCTAGGTGTGTACCAGAACATTTTGAGAGCGAACAAGAAATGATACCTTATACCTATGATATTAAAGATGCCTTAAAACATTCGGTATTTTTTGATACAGGAAGTGATGAAATTAGTAATTCGGAATTAGAAAGACTAGAATTATTTATTTCTGAAATTGTTGATACTATTATTTTTTAAAAGAATTTCACATGGAAATAAAAGCTAAAAAAACAAAAACTGTAAAAAAAATTATTATTGGAGTTTTTATTGCCCTACTTGTTGGAGGGACATCGCCTTGGTGGTGGGATAAATATATTGACCCGGAAAAGAAACCTCTATCTGAAACGCCGGCTCACACGCTCTCTCTTTTGGAAAAGGTTTCAGGGAGTTACTCGCTACTGACTTGGCAGGCTAAAGATGTAGCGGATCGGCCTCAAATGACTCCTGCAAAAGGGACGCTTGTAATCAATAAAAGCGGCAAGGCAAACTGGGAGATACAATTGAAGAACCCTAACAAAAGGTTTACCGCAAAGAATGGCGGCGACATGATCGCTGTACATAAATCTAGTGGCATGGTAGTTATTTCATCAAAACAAATTGAAGTCGGACATGCTCAAAGTCAATTTCCTAACGGTTTACCCAGGGAGCTTTTAGCCAAAGACCCTGCAACAGGAAAGAAGCTGGTTTTATTCACAAAATCAGTTTCTAATGCTTTTGGGAGCCGACAGGAGGGCTTTTCCTTCCATCTGGACGAAGGAAACCAACGTAAGATCCTTCAGTGGAGCAATCGAATGGGTATACTAACTTGGCAACTAGATAAGACCAACTAGCAGATTAAAACGCATAAACGAAGTTATTCTGATATGATATCAAATAGAGCAAAAGGCACTATCTGCTAAAATGTTAAACTTGGCCTCATAAAATTTTGGTCAAAACAATAGGAGAAATGAGCGTACATATTTTAGGGGTTTAGTAATACATTTTCTTAAGAGTTTCAATTAAACAAGGGATTTCAAAGCAATGTTAACGAGTTACAATGTTTCCTAAAATATAGAGAATGAGACGTTAATTGTTTCCAAAATTATATGCAGCCTTGAATTTTTGTTTCTTTTGTTTTCAAGACAAAAGATAATGAAAGATGAAAAAGAAGATTAATTGAAGTTCTAAATATAACAAGTGCATAGAATTTTATTTTTACTCACATATTTATTTATTTGCAGAAACTTCAAATGTGTTCGTGAATCTCCTAAAAAGTCGATTTCATAAAATTTATGCTCTTGTGGTAAGCTTACGAGAATCGTCTAAAATTTTTTACAACATAGTTTCCTCGAATACGCGAATTATAAAAACAGTACGAAAAACAAAGCTTTTATTTAGGCGTTGGCAAGCGGCTGGAAATTGAGTTATAAATAAATTGCAATAGCAATTTGATTTTATATAAACAATCGAGCGTCCCGATAGCTATCGGGAGGTAGCGGACAAATGTGAAACAATTAAATTGTTTCATCATTCACGAACACAGCTTTATCAAATAGATATGCTGTGAGTAATTTTACATATTGTTTATTTGAGATTTCCTTTTTCATAATATCAGCCGATATGATCCTAAAGGAGACATATCTGATATTATATAAAATAGCATAGCTATACGGAAATCTCTGTATATGGCGAAATGTACTATAATGTTCTGCGTTATGTAACTTTGCTTGGGTAAAGCAAAGTTTACTCATCATAATTTTCTTCAAAAAAATCTTTATCAAAAGTTTCTTCTACAATGTTAATGGAACACTTTTTAAACGACGACGTAGGAGGGAAGTTTAATGTGTGTGGAATGAGTAATAATGCAAACTATATTATTTATATAAATACACATATTATACTTTGTTTTCGTTAATTTGTGATATACATTTTCAATAGGATCAAAAAGACAATGCAAGAAAACCTAGAGCATATTAAATTTAAGAATCGCTTAAATCGCAACTCAACATTTGACCTTGTTAAATTGGAAGAACTATTCAATCAACCGAATATAAAACACCCTCCAAATGAGTTACACGTTGTAGAATTTTACATCCTTCTTCTTGTTGTTGAAGGACAAGGCTACCATACAATTGATTTTGTGGATTATAAATGTGAAAAGGGTACTCTTTTAAGTATTAGAAAAGACCAAATTCACAAATTTTTTAAGAGTGAAAACTTTAAAGGATATTTATTATTTTTTGAAGGAGAGTTTGTGAGGGAATATCTTCAAAAACTAGAATCTCAAAAGACACTGCTACTATTTAATGAATTAATAGTTTCCCCAAAAATACAGTTGAATGATACTGAGTTAAAGGAGTTTATAGCCTTGGTGAAAAGAATGAAAAAAGAATATTTTAATGTAAATGATGATTTTTCTTTGGGTATAATTAGGAGCGAGCTCCATGTGTTAATGACAAAAATATATAGAATAAAATCTCGAAGAAAGCAGGTCATTATCGCTAAAAAATATTTGACTGAGTTTATAAATTTTCAAAATTTAGTTGAAAAAAACGCATCATACACCACTAGAGTTCAGTACTACGCGAGTGAAATGGGCTTAAGTACTAAAACTCTAAATTCTATAACAAGAAGTATTGTAAACAAAACCGCCAAGGAATTTATTGATGAAATTTGCACTAAACAAATAAAGCGTCTCCTTATTAATACAAGACTTTCAATAAAGGAAATCGCGTATATTTCGGGCTTTAAAGAAACCACTAATTTTTATAAGTACTTTAAACGTCAAGTAAATACTACTCCAGAGCAATTTAGGATTTCTTACTAATACATTCCTATTTTTACAGCTCTTTTTCCGATTTATATATCCTATTAGGCTACATGCTAAATTAACTTTGTGCTCATCTAAGAATTGAATTTATTCCCTAATAATTTCAACTAAAAAAAAGAGAAACAATGGAAAGTACAACAAGTTTATCAAATAAGGAAAAAGCGATGAATCTTCTTAATAGCTTTAATACCGGCGACCAAACTCCTATTTCATATATCAATCCAACAAAATATACCCAACATAATTTAGCTGTTGGTGACGGATTAGCTGGTTTTGGAGAAGTGATGAAAATGGCTCCACCTGAAGGTTTCAAAGCAAATGTAGTCAGAGCTTTCCAAGATGGAGAATATGTAATAACTCATACAGAATATGATTTTTTTGGACCAAAAGCTGGGTTTGATGTTTTTCGATTTGAAAAAGGATTAATTGTAGAGCATTGGGATAATCTTTCGGAAATAACACCTCCTAATCCAAGTGGCAGAACTCAATTTGATGGAACTGCGGATATTGCTAATAAGGAAAAAACAATAGGGAATAAGAGGATAGTTGAGGCTTTCGTCAATAACGTATTAAAAGATGGGCAGACCGATAAATTAACGACCTATATCAATTCAGAAAAATACATTCAACATAACTCCTCAATAGCAGATGGATTAGATGGTTTGGGCGATGCATTTAAATATTTTGCCGATAATGGATTGATAATGGAGTATGATAAGATACATAAGATATTAGCTGAAGGCAATTTTGTTTTAACAATGAGTGAAGGCAAATTTGGAAAAGGAGAACACGTAGCTTTCTATGATTTGTTCCGTTTAGAAAACGGTAAAATCGTTGAACACTGGGATATTATTCAAGCCATTCCACCAAAATCAGAATGGAAAAACAACAATGGGAAATTTTAGAAAATGAATAGAAGAATTTTTATAACCATACTCTTTTTTGCGATTTTCCAATGTGTTTTTGGGCAAGAGCAGACTGATGACAAAAAAGAAGCTCCAGCCTATAATACGTTTAGGGCAGATGAAAATTACGAGTATTTAAAAGATGAAGAAACCAATCCATATGAAGCAGATTTTTTCGATCCTATTAAGTTTATTCCTTTAAATAAAACTAAAAGTAGTTACCTCTCTTTTGGTGGACAATTACGTCCTAGATTTGAGCACTTTTCTAATAAAAATTGGGATAGAGAAGATGATCAGGATTATTATTCACAACGAATTTCCTTATACTTTAATCTAACTTTAGGGAAATATGTACAGGTTTTTGGAGAACTATATCATGGCTATACAAGCAATGAAAAGGAATTTACCCAGTATGATGAAATTGCCTTTCATCAAGCTTTTGTTTCATTTAAAGTACCCTTAAATAATGAAGCAAGTTTAAACTTCCGTTTTGGGAGACAAGAAATGGCATTTGGTGCTACTCGATTAATAGGAGTAAGAGAAGGTCCAAATATTAGAAGATCTTTTGATGCCCCAAGACTTATCTATAAAAAAGGAAAAACAAATATTCAAGCTTTTTATGCTAGAGAAGTTAAGCCTACGTTTTATGCCTTTGATAATAGATTTACATTATTTGATAGCAATGCAGCAAATCCAAAACTTTGGGGTTTGTACAATCAATTTAATATTAAAGGAGTTTTGGGCACGAATGAACTGTATTATCTAGGATTTGAATCTCAAGATGCAACATTTAATGATGTTTCTGGTAAAGAATCTAGACACAGTATTGGGCTAAGACATTATGGAACAGTAAAAGAGAGATGGTCATATAATACAGAAATTATATACCAATTCGGAACATTGGGGAATTCAGATATTAGTGCTTTTAATATTGAATTTGATTGGGATTATAAATTTCCAAACACTTACTTGAAACCCAACCCAGGATTAAAATTAGAATATTCCAGTGGTGATAAGAATACTGGTGATGGCAACATAAATTCTTTTAACCCAATGTTTGTAAACCCTTCTTATTATAGCCTTGCGACAACAATAACACCTGTTAATCTAATTTCTGTTCATCCATCAATTACTATTGAGCCAATAAAGAAGCTAAAACTCTATGCTGAGTGGGCCTTTTTCTGGAGAGCCTCAAAAAATGATGGGCTATATAGTCCACCGAGATCTTTAAATAGACCTGCAACTGATTTTTCAGGAAAAAGTTTAGGAAGTCAAATTGGATTTAAAGCCTCTTATGAATTTAATAGACACTTATCTTTCGATTTAGATATGAGTTATTTTACTGTATCAAATGGTTTTCTTAGTCTCCAAGATAAAGTCGATAACATACTGCATATTGCCCCAACATTTAGTTATAAATTTTAAACAATTATTAATATATAAAAACAATTATTAATATATAAAAACAATCAATTATGAAACAATTACAAATTATTACACAGCAAAAAATACATCTTGTGCTCTTTTCAGTGTTTTTTATTACTCTTTCTAGCTGCGGACAAAGTAATTCTACTACACTAAAGCAGATAACTACAGAAGATGAAAATATTGCATTACTTACAAAGAGAAAAGCCGTAGCTGCTAAATTTTTACTCGCTATTGTAGAAGGGGATAAAGATTATGTTGCTTCAATTGCTTCGGAAAACTACAAACAGCATAGTCCAATTGTAGCTGATAAACGTGTAGGGCTTTTGGCTTATATGGATGGGATAAAAGATATCAAAGGAAAAGCCATTCATCCAATTCGTGCTATTGCTGAAGGAGATTTCGTGCTAATTCAAAGTCAGTATGATTTATCAAAGAGTAGAGCTTTATTTGATCTTTTACGATTTAAAGGAGATTCTATAGTTGAACATTTTGATTCGCTTCAAGATGTTCCTGATTCTACCGTTAACGGTCATTCAATGTTTGACGGTATTACTGTGGTAACAGATTTGGAAAAGACACAAGAAAACAAAGCGTTGGTAACTAAGTTTGCTAATGACGTGCTCGTAAATGGAAAAATGGATTTAATAGATACCTATATTGCTGAAAACTATATTCAACATAATCCAAATGTAAAAAATTCACGCGAAGGACTTAAAGAATATCTTAATAATTTGGTTAAAAATAACATTCAATTTAGCTATAAAAAAATTCATAAAATTGTAGCGGACGGAAGTTTTGTTTATCTATACTCACAAGGCAGCTATAGTAATAAAGAAATGGCTTTTTGCGATCTTTTCCGCGTTGCTGATGGGATGATTGTAGAACATTGGGATGTTATTCAAGAGGTTCCTGATCCGTCTAAGTCCGCAAATAATAATGGTATGTTTTAATTGACAGTATATAAAAATTTGCATATATAGACTGATAAATTTGACTACAAACGAAAGAATATCTTAAATTGCAATACCCTCAAAAAGCTGTACGCTAGTTGGGGGTATTTTATCGACAGGAAAATTAAATATGGAATTATATACGTTTAATTTTTTAAATCTCTTATGAATCATTTTTTTACACGACCTCATAAAACTTTGGCTAAAAACAATAGGTGAGTTGGAGCGACCATATATTTTAGGGGTTTAGTAATAAAGCTTATTAAGAGTTCTATTTATATAAGGGATTTCAAAACAATCTTAATGAGTTACAATGTTTCCTAAAATATAGCGTAACGAGCCGTAATTGTTTCCAAAGTTTTGTGCAGTCTTGAATTTTTGTTTCTTTTGTTTCAAGACAAAAGATAATGAAAAAAGAAAAAAATGTATCTTGTTACCTATGAATACTGTCAATGAAAACGCATTAAGATTTATGAAATCAGAGCTTAAAAAAGCTCAAATTGTAGTTTCAGAAAATGAAAGTGGGAGAGAAGCAATAAATTTTTAATATAACTACTAATAATGGTAATTCTTATCAATTATTCTTTAAATCTATTGACTTTGGAATAGAACGAAATATTAAGATTCCGAAACAAGATTTAGGTGATTTAACCGAAAAAAATATTAATTGGTTTAGTTCTTTTAATTGAGAGCGAAGCGAAAGTTTTATATCTAATTCCATCAACAGTCTTTTTAAATCCAAACTTAATATTTAAAAGTAATGACGTAATGTTAGCGCATTTATCTAATTGGGAAATTAGTATATTTTTAAATGCAATTTCAGAATTAAGCAAATATGCTTTAGACAATATGATAGAGGAACTTTAAGTTCTATTTTACATAATATCTATACAGTCAATTAACAGTTCTAATTAAAAAAGTTTAATTGAAAGACTAAACGAGCAAGTGTATAGAAATTTTAAAGCGTGGATTTATGCGGTTGGAAAATTTTATATTGTTGCGTGAAGCTGACGAAATGTTAATGAGATTTTTTTTACAACGAGAGCATTAATGTAATATCTACATTTAATTAGAAGCTAAAAGGTTTTGCTTTTTTTGGCGTTGGCAGGCGGCTGGAAATTGTGGTTTAAAAATGATTGCATTAGCAATTATGTTTTAAACAAACAATCGAGCGTTTGCGAGCGGCAATTTTACATAGCGTCTAATTATAGCTACAAATGACTTCCTTATAAATCTAAATTTCTAAATCCACGAGAATTGAATATTTAAAAATATTTGAACCATTGTACTGTATATTCAATTTAAACGATAATTTAATTCACGAATGTTTAATGACCCAAGTTCTACAGTTTATTAATGAGTACAGAACTTTCTGGGATATTTTACATAATATAGAATTATAGCTATCTAATGGCGAAAACCCTTAAAATATAAAATTGAGACATTTGTACTATAATTTATATTATGTCAAATAGAGTATTTATGTGTTGTGAACACATAAGACTAAACTACTGCTCTATGCTTTCTATATTTAAAGAAACTAATTCTGAATTGTTATATACGAGATGTATTTTAATAGGATTACAAGACACTTCGCACTCTTCAATATAATCCTGTGCTTCGATAGAAGAATCAAATAACATGGAAATAGATTCCCCACAATAAGGACATTGAAAAAAATGTTCATTCATTTTTCCTAATCGAAAATTAAATTCTAATTAATGCATCACTGAAGATAATTGGCTTTATCCTGCTTCTTAATTTACGCATGTAATCTTCTTCAAGCCATTCCTTGTAATTATCGGTATTATTCATAATGCAATACGAATATAAACGAACCCGATACGAAATATCGTCTTTTAATTCTTTAGCCAAAAGCCGGGCATCAAATATATCTTCGGTATTCTCTATACACATCCTGTGCATGTTGTTCTAACGAGAGCTCCAAGGTTTTTTTAGATTTAAATCCTTGAGAAACCACCTCTTTATATACTTTTTTAATATCGAAAGTCTGTAGTTTTAGATTTTGAGAATAAATGCGATAACTCCTTCAGGCATTTCATACACAAAATTACGTTCTATCTCTTCGTCACTTATTAAATTATCGTAAGTAATAATTAGGGAATTTAAAGGCTTTTTCCCAATCTACAGGGTCATTCCACATAGCCAAACCTAGCTACATTATTTCCAAGATCGATTACTGTGAATTCATTTTTATTAGGAAGCACTCTGGATCCTCTTCCTATCATTTGAAAATATAAGGTTAACGATTTTGTAGCTCTATTAAGAATAATGGATTCAACAGTAGGTTCATCAAAACCAGTGGTAAGAATACTTACCGAAGTTAAAATGGCATTTGGAGTTTCCTTAAACCATTCTAAGACCTCTCTCCTTTCGGTTTTGTTCAATGTATTATCCAGATGTTTTATATTGTATCCTGCATTTGTAAACAATGCATGCACATATTTTGAAGTATTTATTCCGTTATTAAATATAAGGGTCTTTTTTCCTATAGACAATTCTTTGTAAGCACCAAGCAGTTTTCCCTGCATCGAAACATTTGTAAATAATTCTTCCGAAGATTTTACAGTATAATCACCACTTATTCCTATTTTAAGAGATTTTAGCCCTACATCGTAACAATGAATGTTCGCTTTCGATAAAAACTTCTTTTTAATCAAGGATGGGATCGTTTCACCCACAATTAATTCTTCATAATTATCTTTCATCGGTAAGTTAATATTGGAACTCAAAGGTGTAGCAGTTACTCCAAGCAAAAAAGAGCTTTCAAAGTACTTAAAAAGCTTCCTGAACGAATTGTAATGCGCTTCGTCTACAATTACCAATCCTATATTTTTAATATCTAATTTATCTTCTTCAAGCCTGTTATTGAGGGTTTCTACCATAGCGACAAAACACATATATTGGTCTTGGTCTTCAAGCTCTTTTACATCGCTGTTTATTATTTTATTAACCACATTAAACTCGGTTAACATTCTAGAAGTTTGCTTGCTCAACTCAATTCTATGAGTAAGAACCACAACCTTTTTTTTGGTTTCAGAAATGTACCGTCTTACTATTTCAGAAAAAATTACGGTCTTCCCTCCTCCTGTTGGTAATTGATATAATAGGTTATAATTTGTGGGTTTTTCATGGAAACAATCAAAAATCTTTTTTAAATCTTCTTTTTGATAATCGTATAAAGTCTTTAAAATTGTACTCTCTTTATTGTTCAATTTCAATTGGTTTTTTTGTAAAATTTAATCTTGCAATTTATAACATTGCTGTGGTTTTGAAACCATATAAATAAAAAAGTTATACATATTATTTAATTCTCGTTGAAAAACTTGGTCTTTTTTATATTTTTACATTTAAACACCTTGATGAATGAAAAAAATTACTTTTATTTTCTTAGTTCTAATACTCCACTTCCCTTTTAAAATAAATACACAAAACTCTGTTGCAAGAGACTGGAATGAAGAATTACTTAATGCCATTCGCATAGATTTTGCTAGACCTACAGTTCATGCAAGAAATTTATTTCATAGCTCAATTGTAATGTACGATGCATGGGCAATTTTTGATAACCAGGCTGAAACCGTTTTTTTAGGAAAGACATTTAATGGATATAGATGTATGTTTAAGGGTATAAATACACCTGTAAATATAGATAATGCCAGACATGAAATAATAAGCTACGGCATGTATCGATTATTAAACCACAGGTTTGCAAATTCACCAGGATCAGTTGCTTCGATAGTGGCTTTTAATACGCTTTTTACATCTTATGGATATGATGAGAACATAACAACTACCGATTATTCTACAGGTTCATTTGCTGCATTAGGTAATTACCTTGCCAGTGAGATCATTGCTTTTGGTAACCAAGATGGTTCAAACGAACAAAATGCATATGCGAATCAATATTATACTCCTGTTAACGATCCTTTAATTCTTGATATGTATTCTGAAACGAACGATCTCGTTGATCCAAATCGTTGGCAACCACTTGCTTTTGACGTGTTTATAGATCAGAGCGGAAATATTATACCACAAAATGTTCCAGCATTTTTAGGACCAGAATGGGGTGAGGTAAAACCATTCTGCTTAAAAGCAAGCGATTTGGATATCTTAAATAATGGTTTTAATTCTTACGTTTATAAAGATCCTGATGCACCTGTTTATATTCAAAACTCTAACGAAGATGGTATCGACGATCCTTACAAATGGCATTTTGCTTTGGTTGCATCATGGTCTTCTCAATTAGATCCAGCTGATCCTACAATGATCGATATTTCTCCAGGAGCCATTGGAAATGTTGACATTGCAAATTTCCCTGAAACTTTTGAAGAATATAAAGCATTTTATGATTTTGCAAACGGTGGTGATTCAGGAACTGGTCATGCTCTTAATCCATTTACAAATGCGCCATACACACCACAAATTGTGAAAAGAGCAGACTATGCTAGAGTATTAGCAGAATTTTGGGCAGATGGACCTGATTCTGAAACACCTCCAGGACATTGGTTTACAATTATAAATTATGTTAGTGATCATCCACAGGTAGAAAGAAGGTTTGAAGGACAAGGTCCTGTTTTAAATGATTTAGAATGGGATGTAAAATCCTATTTGGTATTAGGTGGTGCCATGCATGATTCAGCAGTTGATACTTGGGGAATTAAAGGCTATTATGATTATGTAAGGCCTATTTCGGCCATTACGATATATGGCAGGAAAAGGACAAAGTACAAATGCTTCTTTACCAAATTACGATCCTCATGGATTGCCACTTATTCCGGGCTATATTGAACTTATAGAAACTGGAGATCCTCTTGCAGGACCTGGTGATGAAAATGTTGATAAAATTAAATTATTTATGCCTGGAAAGGGCCAGATTTTATTGCAAATCCAGATACAGATATTGCTGGTGTAGATTGGATTTTAGGAACACACTGGTGGCCATACCAAAGAGGTACATTTGTAACACCGCCTTTTGCTGGTTATGTTTCGGGTCATTCTACATTTTCCAGAGCAGCTTCCGAAGTGTTAGCCATGATTATGGGTGATGCATTTTTTCCTGGAGGAATGGGCACTTTTGACGTTATTGCAAAATGAGTTTTTAGTCTTTGAAGAAGGACCTTCTCAAAATATGACATTGCAATGGGCAACCTATCGTGATGCATCAGACCAAACAAGCCTATCACGAATTTGGGGAGGCATACATCCCCCTATCGATGATATTCGTGGCCGAAAAATAGGCGAAGAAATAGGAATTGAAGCGTTTAACCTCTCACTGGATTATTTTAATGGTACTTTGGCAAGTCAAACATTTAAAGAAAATGAAACGACAAGACTCTACCCTATTCCGTTTAAAGATACATTTACAATAAGGACAAAGTACAATGGCAGATTAGATATTGAACTATACAGTTTAGACGGAAAGCTCATATTTAACAAAAGCCTAGCCGCTAACTCAAATTCAATCACTATAGAGACCTCTTTTTTGGTATCTGGTTTTTATTTCGCTAAAGTATTAGATGAAAATAATGAGATTGTTATGATTAAAAAAGTTATAAAAAACTAATACAGAATCATTTTTAGTATGTTATTTTTGTACCCTGATAAAATAACAAATGGATTTTCTTAAGCATTTACTTTACGATTATTTAGTTTCTGTTGGATTGACAGAATCTTTAGCGAAATATCTTAATATGATAGGATTGCTACTTGTATTATTATTAATTGTTTTCATAATCGATTTTATAACAAGGAAAATTTTGCTTTCTGTTTTCACCAGATTTGCCAGTAAGTCAAAATCAAATTTTGATGATATATTAGTTACTAATAAGGTACCTCGAAATATAGCTCATATAATTCCATTGCTCATTACTTTAGAGTTCATTCCTATCGTTTTTTCAGATTTTGACTATGTCGAAAATATTGTAGAAAAAGGTTTGCAGGTATTTGCTATTATACTAATCCTTTGGATAGTTAGAAGTCTTTTAAATACTTTGAAGGACTTTTTTAAAACACTACCAAGACTAAAAGACAAGCCTATAGATAGTTATATACAAGTATTTATGATTTTTGCTTGGGTTGTAGGATTGTTTTCAGCCATCGCAATTATAACTGGAACTCCATTCATAGCTTTTGTTACTGGGCTTGGTGCAGCTTCTGCCATAATTATTTTAGTCTTTAGAGATACTATCCTTGGCTTTGTAGCAAGTATACAAGTGTCTATTAACGATATGGTACATATTGGTGATTGGATTACGTTTGAAAAGTATGGTGCAGATGGTGATGTTATCGAAATAAATTTGTCTACTGTTAAAGTTCAGAACTTTGATAAAACAATAACTACGATTCCTACCTATGCATTGATTTCCGATTCGTTTAAGAATTGGAGAGGCATGGAAAAATCTGATGGTAGGCGTATTAAGAGATCTTTAAACATTAAGTTAGATAGCATAAAGTATCTCTCTAAAAATGAAGTAGATAAGCTAAAGGAAATTGATTTAATTTCTTCATATCTGGAAAAACGTCAATCCGATATTTCAGAGTTTAACACTGAAAATAATATCAATAAAGATTTGTTGTTAAATGGAAGGAATTTAACCAACATTGGAGTGTTCAGAAAATATTTGGAAACCTATGTAGAACAGCACTCTGCTATTAATAAAGATATGATGATTATGGCACGTCAGTTAGCACCATCAACCCAAGGTATTCCATTAGAGATTTATGCGTTTAGTAGTGATAAGCGTTGGCAAAATTACGAATATATCATGTCTGATATTTTCGATCATCTTATTGCAGCTGTACCATATTTTGATTTAGAAATATTTGAGCTTCCGAATAATTCTAGCTTTTTAGTAAAATAAAAAGACAATTAAATATTACTGGCCAACCAATCTCCTACTTCACTGGTTTTGTATGCTTTGTTGTTACCAGACAAGTCTTCGGTTACTATGCCTTCGGCAAGTGATTTGTTCACAACATTACGTATAGCTTCAGCCTCCTCCTTCAATCCGAAAGCGTCTTCAAACATCATCGCTGCCGATAATACAGTAGCTAACGGATTTGCAATATCCAGTCCTGTTGCCTGCGGATATGAACCATGAATAGGCTCAAACAAAGCAGTGTGTTCACCAACAGAAGCCGATGGCATTAAGCCCATAGAGCCAGAAATTACAGAGGCTTCATCGGTTAAAATATCGCCAAATAAGTTTTCGGTAATCAATACATCATAAGAATTTGGCCATTGTACCAATCGCATAGCAACTGCATCAACAAACTCATAGCTTACTTCTACTTCAGGATAATCTTTTTCCATTGCCTGAACAGTTTCTCTCCACAAACGCGAAGTTTCCAAAACGTTGGCTTTATCTACACAACACAATCTTTTAGAGCGTGTCATCGCCAGTTTAAAACCTTTATTAGCTAATCTTTTTACTTCATCTCTGGTATAGACACAATTATCAAATGCTGTTTCACCTTCATCTCTCCTACCCTTTTCCCCGAAGTATATACCACCTGTTAGTTCTCTTAAAAACACTAAATCTGTACCTTCAATGCGTTCCCTTTTTAAAGGAGAATTATCAATGAGTGAAGGAAATGTAAAGGTTGGACGTACATTGGCAAATAAGCCTAATTTTTTACGCATTTTTAATAAACCTTGCTCGGGACGTACTTTAGCACTAGGATCGTTATCATATTTAGGATGGCCAATAGCGCCAAACAATACCGCGTCAGCATTCATACATATTTCGTGGGTTTCATCAGGATAAGGCTCACCAACAGCATCTATCGCTGCAGCACCAGTAATCCCTGAAGTCCATGTGATATCATGATTGAATTTTTTTGCAATGGCATCACTTACTTTTACGGCTTGGTCTATAACTTCAGGTCCAATACCATCACCAGCTAGAAGTGCAATATTTAATTTCATATATTTATCTTCAATATTTTTTATTTGTCAGAAGCGACATTCATGTAATCTTTTCTTTGAGAGTCAATATTACTAGAGACGAATGTTTCATCAGTATTTCCTGTAGTAATCTTATTAGTTATAATATTGAGCATTTTTTCTGTAGCTTTTATTGCAGATACTGCTTGATCTGAATCCAATCCACGAGTTTTGAATTCTTTTTCAGTATCCTTCCAAGTTATAATAGTTTCGCATAAAGCATCCGAATGACTACCTGGAGGAATTCGTACAGCATAATCAACTAATTCAGGTAAAACCAAATCCATCTTTTTGAAAACACTTCTTATGGCATTCATAAAGGCATCAAATTGCCCATCTCCTAACGCATGTTGCTCGTGAGTATCTCCATCTATAGTTATAGAAATTGTTGTAGAAGGTCGTAAACCTTTAGAATGTGTTAAAACATAGGAATCTACACGAACTCTTTCTACATGAGAATAATTGTCTAAAACTTCAGCAATTATATATGGTAAATCTTCTTTAGTTACTACTTGTTTTTTATCACCCAACTCAATAATTCTTTGGGTTACTTTTTTTAAATCCTCATCATTTAATTGCAATCCAAGGTCCTGTAAATTCTTTTGAATATTAGCCTTTCCAGATGCTTTCCCCAACGCATATTCGCGCTTTCTACCAAATCGTTCAGGTAATAAATCGTTAAAATAAAGATTCTTTTTGTTATCACCATCCGCATGTATACCTGCAGTTTGTGTAAAAACATTCGCTCCTATAACGGGTTTGTTAGCAGGAATCATAAATGCAGAAAAAGTTTCAACCAACTTACTTACAGTATATAAAGATTTTTCATTTACAGCAATTTGAAGGTTTGTCATAAAATCGTTTATAACAGCCACAACACTCGCCAAAGGTGCATTTCCTGCACGTTCTCCCATGCCATTTACTGTTAAATGAAGCCCATCCGCTCCTGCTTTTAGGGCTTCCATAACATTAGCAACACTCAAATCGTAATCATTATGTGCATGAAAATCGAAATGCAAATGAGGATATTTTGCCTTAATTTCTGAAATAAAATGGAATGCTTCTCTAGGTGTTAATACACCTAAAGTATCTGGAAGCATGATTCGTTTTAGAGGTTGTTGTGATAGAAATTCTAAAAATTCAAAAACATATGCTTTTGAATTTCGCATACCGTTACTCCAATCTTCCAAATAAACATTAGTTTCAATACCATTTTTCCGGGCAAGTTTAACAACTTCTGAAATTTCTGCAAAATGCTGTTTAGGAGTTTTTTTTAATTGATATGTTAAATGATTTAATGAGCCTTTAGTTAATAAATTCTGAACTTTGGCACCAGCTTCTACCATCCATTCAATAGAAACACCTTTATCTACAAAAGTTAATACTTCGACAGCATTTAAATAATCATTTTTTGAAGCCCAATTTGTGATTCTTTTTACGGCTTGGAACTCTCCTTCTGATACTCTTGCTGAAGCTATTTCAATCCTATCTACTCTTAATTCTTCTAATAAAAGTTTTGCTATGGTTAATTTTTCTGATGCAGAAAATGATACGCTCGAGGTTTGTTCGCCATCGCGCAATGTTGTATCCATTATTTCAATTCTCCGCGTATCCATTTAATATACTAGATCATTAGCAAAAGTCTCAATGTCTTGTTTTATATTTTCTAAATAATCAATGTCATCAAAACCATTGAGCATGTTTTCTTTTTTATAGCTATTAATTTCAAAAGACTCTTGAGCACCAGTTGAAAGAATTGTGATATTCTGCTCTTGAAGATTTACTTCAATTTCCGTTTTAGGGTCATCGTAAACAGCATTAAAAATTTGTTTAGCAAATTCATCACTTACCTGCACTGGTAAAACGCCAATATTCAAGCAATTATTTCTAAAAATATCAGCAAAGAAACTAGAAATAACACAACGAAAACCATAATCGTAAACTGCCCAGGCTGCATGTTCTCTTGATGAGCCAGAACCAAAATTCATTCCGCCAATTAAAATCTTTCCGCCATAAATAGGATTGTTTAAAACAAAACTTTCTTTAGGCGAATTATCACTATTATATCTCCAATCACGAAACAAGTTACCACCAAAACCTTCACGTTTAGTCGCTTTTAAAAATCGTGCTGGAATGATTTGATCGGTATCTACGTTTTCCAAAGGCAAAGGAACTGCTGTACTTTTTAACGTATTGAATTTATCGTAAGTCATATTTTTTCAATTAATTATTAACATATACAATGAACAATTGCTTTTTGATTTTAGATTAAAGTTCTTGGATCGGTTACTACTCCAGTTATTGCTGCTGCTGCTGCTACTAATGGACTTGCTAGCAATGTTCTTGATCCCGGACCTTGTCGTCCTTCAAAGTTTCTGTTTGATGTACTTACAGCGTATTTCCCTGCTGGAATTTTATCATCATTCATAGCCAAACACGCAGAACATCCTGGTTGCCTTAATGTAAAACCTGCATCAGTAATTATATCAAGAATACCTTCTTCTTTTATTTGTTCTTCTACTTCATGTGAACCTGGAACTAACCAAGCTGTCAAACCTTCAGCTTTTTTCTTTCCGTTAATAATCGAAGCAAAAGCCCTAAAATCCTCTATTCTACCATTGGTACAACTTCCTATAAAAACAAAATCTACTAGCTTCCCAATCATAGGTTCATTCTCTTCATAACCCATATAATCCAAAGATTTTTTATAGGTTTCTTTTCCACCTTTAAGCGAACCAGCAAAAGGAATACTTTGAGATATTCCCAATCCCATTCCTGGGTTTGTTCCGTAAGTAATCATTGGCTCAATGTCACTTGCTTTAAACGTTATTTCT
The DNA here is from genome assembly GCA_965250265.1 of Flavobacteriaceae bacterium. GTDB lineage: Bacteria > Bacteroidota > Bacteroidia > Flavobacteriales > Flavobacteriaceae > PRS1. The sequence continues at coordinate 464,798 of CBDFNO010000012.1, forward strand.
TTATCAAAGGTAGCATCAGCATCAGTTTTTAATTTTCTCCACTGTGCCACTGCATTATCCCAAGCTTCACCTTTTAATGATAATGGTCTTCCTTTTAAATACGCAAAAGTTGTTTCATCGGGTGCAATCATGCCTCCACGAGCTCCCATTTCGATACTTAAATTACATACAGTCATACGACCTTCCATCGTCATGTTTTCAAACACATCTCCTGCATATTCAACAAAATAACCTGTGGCTCCAGAAGTTGATAATTGGGAAATAATATACAAAGCCACATCTTTTGGAGTTACACCTTTGCCTAATTGACCATTCAAATTGATGCGCATTTTTTTAGGCTTGGGTTGCATGATACATTGCGTGGAAAGCACCATTTCGACCTCTGAAGTCCCTATACCAAAAGCAATAGCACCAAAAGCACCATGAGTTGACGTATGTGAATCTCCACATACAATAGTTGCCCCTGGAAATGTAATTCCATTTTCAGGACCTACAACATGTACGATACCGTTTTTTTTGTGTCCCAGTCCCCAATGACTAATACCATACTCATTGGAATTATCTTCTAATGCTTTTAATTGATTTGCCGATAAAGGGTCTTCAACTGGTAAATGCTGATTAATGGTTGGTGTGTTATGATCGGCAGTTGCATATGTTCGTTCAGGATATAATACATTTAGTCCTCTGCTTTTTAATCCAAGAAAAGCAACTGGACTAGTAACTTCGTGAATGAAATGACGGTCTATAAAAAATACGTCAGGTCCTCCTTCAATTTTTCTAACAACATGCGAATCCCATACTTTGTCAAACAATGTTTTACTCATATTATTCCTTGAATTTTTAATTAATTTATTTGTGTGGACAAAATTAGATAATAGATTATATTTCAAGCTTACAAACGTATAAAAAGCATTTTTTTCAAAATCAAATTTATATATCTAAAATGCTGGTTATTATCTTATTATAGCTTGTTAAATGTGATGCTCAAAGGCGATTTTAATACAATAAAATTAGGCGATTACTACTTAATTTAATTTTTCAACTATTTTAACCTATTACCAACAAATTCTATTTGAGTTTTTCCATGTGGTGTTGGTTTGCCATCAGAACCAAGATTAACCATCACTATTTTTTCAATAGTTATAATAGTGGCTTTAGTCATCATATTACGTACTTCGACACGTAATGTTATGGAGGCTGTTCCAAATTTTGTGACTACAATTCCAATTTCAATGATATCGCCTTCTTTTGCAGAAGATTTAAAATCAATTTCAGTAATATATTTTGTGACTACCTGAGAATTTTCTAGCTGTATAATTGTATATAAAGCGGCTTCTTCATCAATCCATTCTAAAAGACGACCTCCAAATAAAGTGCCATTTGGGTTTAAGTCTTCAGGTTTTACCCACTTTCTAGTATGAAATTTCATAGCTATATTCTTTCGTTTATATATGCAACAATTTCGTTTTCTAATTCAATAGTTTTATCAAAAGTTACCTTTGCTCGATTTAAAATGTCATCTGCAAATGCTCGGTCTTTAATATCTTTTGCATTTATACGCACATTAAAATACGCACCGTAAACTGCTGTTCGTGCACACAACGCTCCTACTCCTGCATCAGATAATGAATTTTGGAGTCCAATTTTTGCCATAGCCAGCATAACTTCCATAGAATTACAAGATGTCTCCATAACCAACAAAGGAACTTCTGTAGCGTATATAGTAGCAGCCTCTATAGCTTTTGCTCTTTCCGCCTTTTCTTTATCATTAGATTTTGGCATCCTAAATCCATCAATAATTTTATTAAAAGCATTTGTGTCTTCATCTACCAAGGCCAATAATTTATTTTTATATGCCTGTCCTTTTTCTGCCCAAATAGAAAACTCTTCCCATCTATCATCCCAACCTGCTTTATGAGCCGAAAGGTTAGCAACCATTGTTCCTAAAGAAACACCCAATACACCAACATAAGCTGAAATGGAGCCACCACCTGGAGCCATCGATTCTCCGGCAGTTTCTTCGGCAAAATATACAAGAGATAAATCAATTAATTGTTTTGTTTTAGATTTTAACACATATTCTATTATTTTTTCATTTGGATTAAACGGTTTTAAATCGTCCAGCCCTAAAGACTTAACAGCGATTTTAATTTTCTCAGCTTCAGATATTCCAAGTGACCGTTGTTGCTTTTTTAAATAAAAATCACCTGCATCTAACATGGCTTTAAGTGGAATCAACCCAATAAGTTCTGAGCCTGTTACATGTAAACCTCTTTTATCTGCCGATTTACAGGTTTCGTCAAAAGCAACATGCATTGAAGTAATACTAATATTTGTAAGGTTATAAGAAATTTGCGCAATGCCATATTCTTCAATATACCAACCAATACCTTTTACAGCTTTTAGTTTTCCCGGAATTCTAACGGGTGATCCATTTGCATCCAAAACCTTTTTTCCAGTAATAGGATTTCCTTCACGTTTTACACGTCCGCCTTCTCGAATATCGAAGGCTATCGAATTTGCGCGTCGAGTAGAAGTAGAATTCAAATTTATATTATAAGCCACTAAAAAATCTCTTGCTGAAATTGCAGTTGCTCCTGTTCTTGAAACTTTGTCGTTAAACTGGGCTGGTCCGAAATCAGGTTTCCATTCAGTATCTGATAATTTTTTCTTTAGTCCTTCGTATTCTCCAGCTCGACAATTAGCTAAATTTATGCGCTTCTCTTCTTGAGCAGCTTCTTCATATAAATACACAGGAATCTCCAGCTCGTCTCCTACTCTTTTCCCTAGTTCTTTTGCATACGTTGCTGTTTCCTGTAGAGTAATCCCAGAAATAGGCACAAGTGGACAAACATCTGTAACGCCAAAGCGAGGATGCTCACCTCTATGTTTACTCATATCTATAAGTTGTGATGCCTTTTGAATGAGTAAAAAAGCCGCTTTAATAACTTGTTTTGGTTCGCCAACAAACGTGATTACAGTTCGGTTGGTTGCACTTCCTGGATCAATATCCAATAATTTAATACCTTCAACAGTTTCAACAATACTTGCGATTTCGTTTATTTTATCAATGTCACGACCTTCGCTTATATTAGGCACACATTCTATAAGTTGCTTTTGCATATTACATAATTATTTTGCTGGAATTTAATTTGTTTTAATTCGAATCAAATATACATATTCAAGCGAATTGTAAGTGCAGAAAATAAATAAAAAAAGATAAATTAATTCACTTTAAACTGAAGCTTTTTTGCTTCAGAACTATCATTATCAATCTTTTTATTTAAATCATTATCGAACAGTCGATTCAAATTATTCCCTGCTAGATCTTCCAGGCGAGAGGCTATAATAAGGGTATAATCACCCTTTTCAAAAGGAGTATTCGGCTTGAAATTTATGATTTTTTCGTTTTTGAATATATAATATTCTCCATCTATATCGACTCCATTTGAATCCTGAATATTGAAGGCTTCAAGCGCCAATATAGCATCCATAGGTTCTTTAAAATTAATGGTAAGTAACTGCTGTGTAGCATTTAGATTCCACTCATCTACAATTGGTTTGTGACTATCACGGTCAGTAACCCTGAATATTTTTTCATAGGAATGATCCAATGTATTACTATCGGCATCTTTCCAATTGCCATCAACAGTTAGCGTGTATTCATTATCTTTTAATATGGGCAGTCCTTTTTCTTTATTCGGAATCAGATCCGTTTTAATTCGTCCCGGATCCAACCATAAGGTCAGACGCGTATGTTCTGTATTCCATAATTCCGTTTCCAAATTTAAAAAAACATCTACTTTTTCATTTGTAGTATTATTAGTAACCGATATAAAATCTAGAGATGATCGAACTTCTTGCATAGGTTTGGAAAACAGAAAATACATTTTTAATAAATTCTCAGGAACCGCATCCGAAGTAGGATAGATTACCACAAGTTCAGGGCTAGTATTATTGGTGCTTTCTATTACTGAAAAATTAGAAACTTGTTTGCCTTTATTGAATAACAAATAACTATGCCCATCTGAAAAAGGAATTACGGGCTTAAAAAAATAAATACTATTCTTCAAAGTTAAAGTACCTAAAACTGGAGTTTCACTATTACCTTCTAAATACACTTTTGCATCACTTGAAGCTATTTTTGAAGAAAAAGAGACCCCAACTGCTTTCTCAGCCTCATAGATAACATTGATTTCGTTTAGATTTAAATCCTTATTACAGCTTATAGATACAGATAAAACACAAAAAAAGACCAAGAGAAACTTGGTCTTTTTTTTATATAATTTTAATATAATCATAGTCTAGCAGTAGAACCGCTTCTTAGTATCAATTTACCTCCTGAGGTACGTTGCATAAAAACAACGTTAGTGGCATCCAAATTATCCATTTGTAATACGTTAACCAAAGGCAAGGACACATATGGGACGCCATCGGTTCCATATCCATCAACCGGTTTGATTAAAGATTCTTTAAAATTGACAATTGCATCATAATTAATAATCATTAAAGAACGATTGGTATTAGACATCAAAAAATATGGCTTCCCTTCCCTTACAAAGGTAATCATATCTAACGGAGAATTTCCAGAACCCAACTCGGCGACAGTTCTTCCCTTTACATGTGTTCCACCCTTCAATTCATCCATAGGAAATAAAACTAAAGGTGTGCATGTATAACTGGCCATTAAATAATCCTTATCCTGGATGCTAATGATATCGAATGTTTTAATTGGTGATAAAGTTTCATATCGTCCATGAGCCGCATGATATATCTCTAAGGAGGCATACTCCTGAGAATCATTGAAAGGAAATGGAATACTTCTGAACGTAGAACTAAATTCCTCATTAGATAATCCGGTAACCATCACATTCCCATCATGGTATTTAAGATCAGAAATGGCCCAAGTACGTTGAGAACGTCCTCTTCTATCCTTCGCTTCTGCAGAAATTGGATTTTTTAATCCTATTTTTGAATAACTAATATTTTTTAAGGATACATTTTCTAAAGTTTCACCATTCAATTTTAATACTACTGGTGTTCCATCTCCTACATTCACTGAAAAATAAACATTTTTGGAAGCTGGATTCACAGCCATATCTGTAACTTTAATATTATCCACCGCTGTACCTAGTGAAGCAGCGATCTTAATATCAAAATCCTGAATATTAATTTTTTCGGCCTTTTCATTTACGGTTACATCTTTAGTATCCAACGCATATATGGCTGCGTTTTTAGAATCTCCGATAAATAACACACCTTCTGGACCAAAACTAAGTGCATTTATAGAGGCAATTTCAGTATCTCCAACAACAAAATTTGCAGTGAGGTTACTTTCTTTTTTACTAACGGCAGCAATGGTTATATACGCCATTCCACATATAACTATGCCAAAGAAAAGTTTTTTCATCTTCTTGATTTTTTATGGTTAATTAAATTTATGAACATTTCATATAAAAATATACTTTATTAACTTACAACCAGTATGTTAAATTGTAATTAACTATAATTTAACATCATAAACTCAAAGCAGCTTTTGTTGGCTATTTCCGTTTGGAATGGTTAAACTATAACCTAACTCTTTATTTAATTGTTTTATAAAATATGCAGAAAGTAAAGGCGATTCTTTTTCAATATTTTGATGTACAAAAAAGTCGATTTCTTTAATGCCTTGTTCTTTCCAGGTTTTTAATCTTTCAATCCAGTCATCTAATCTTGAATAATCACTTTTATGATTCGAACCAACATACCTAATAAAGGCGGTGGCATTTGTTAATCGCATATGCATTAAGTCACGTCTTCCTGCTGTATCTACCATAACATTTGAAATATTATTTTCATCCAAAAGACTGTATAATTCAGCTGCGACCGAAGTATCATTATACCAATTGGTGTGCCTAAACTCAATGGCAAGTGGAATTTCTTTTGGCCAGGATTCAGCAAAAGTCACTACCCTATTAAAGTCTTTTGGTGCAAAATTACTGTGCATTTGTAAAAACAGAGTGCCTAATTTTTCTTTTAAATTAGAAGCGTTATATAAATAGTTTTCTACTACATCCTGTACTTCATTTAATCGCTTCCAATGGCTAATTTCTTGGTTGAGTTTTGGAAAAAATTTAAATCCTTCAGGCGTTTTATCATACCAGGTCGAAAACTGTTCAGCAGGAAAAATTCTGTAAAATGTTGCGTTTAACTCAATAGAATTAAACTGTGACGAATAATATCCTAATTCATCTTTGGTTCCTCTAGGATAGAAGCCTTTAAGGTCTGCCCTATTCCATTTTGCACAACCAACATAAACTTCGGGTATATTATCATCTTTATAGGCATTTAAAACATTAACAGTATCTTGATGATCTGGTGGTAAGGTAAAGTCAATATTTCCCGGGTCATCGACACTTCCAAATTTCATCTTTCTTGTTTTTGGTAAAGATACATAATCAATTGTTCAAGCTAAAAATGTTAAAAAATATAATATATGTAACTTTTTTGTAACTTGAGAGTCAAACAGATATCAATCAAAACTCAAACTAAAAATATGAAAATTTTAAAGCTATTAGCTCTTGGGCTAACATTATGCTTTGTGTCTACATTAAATGCACAAACAACAGAAGAAATTATTGACAATTACATCGAAAATATTGGCGGCCAGGAAGCATGGTCTAAAATAAATTCGATGACAGTTACTGGTGTTGGACGACAACAAGGAGTCGACTATCCATTTGTAGCCACCTTTATGAAAGACGGCAGAACTGTTATTAATGTTGACCTGCAAGGAACATCATTTATTGTTGAAGCTTTTGATGGCGAGAATGCATGGTCTATGAATTTTCAAACCCAAAAAGCAGAAGCTTCCGATTCTGAAGCTTCTTCAAATTATAAAAATGATGCCAAAGACAATATTCCCGATGCTTTTTTTAATTACAAAGAAAAAGGCTATAAGGTAGAATTAGTTGGTAAAGAAGATTTTGAAGGTACGGAATGCTTTAAAATTAAATTAACCAAATCACCAGTTCTTGTAGATGGTAAAGAGGAAGATAATATAGATATTTATTATTTTGACACAGAGAACTTCGTACCAATTGCCGTTGAGTCTGTTGTAAAATCCGGACCTGCTAAAGGTGCAACTTCACAAACCCTTATTAGCGACTACCAAGAAGTTGAAGGGCTTTATATTGCCTTTTCACAAATTGAAAAATTTAATGGACAAATAGGTTTAGAAATGGTCTTTGAAAAAGTATTGTTCAATGCCGAAGTAGACGAAAATATCTTTAAAATGCCTGTTGAAACTATCGAAACTAAAAAAAATTAGTTTAATTATTTTGATGTTAATGTTAATAAAAATTTAATTTTTAATAGTAACATTTTGGTACTTTGCAAGACAAACAAAAAACAATAACACTTTAATAAAAATTTATGAAATCATTAAAATTATTACTAGTAGCATTAATCGTGAGCGTTTCTACACAAATTAATGCACAAACTGCTGATGAAATTTTAGCAAACTACTTCGAGAATATTGGAGGGCTCGAAAATTTAAAAAAAGTTGAAGGTCTTAAAATGATTGCTAAAATTAATCAGCAAGGCATGGAAATTCCTCTTGAGATTATCAGTTTAAAGAACGGTAAACAAATGACTGTAATTAACCTTCAAGGTAAAGTATTTAAACAGGGTGTTTTTAACGGAGAAGTTTTATGGGGTACTAATTTTATGACTCAAAAAGCTGAAAAAAGCGATGCAGAGTCAACTGCTAACATGAAATTGAATGCTAATGATTTTCCTGATGCTTTTATAGATTATAAAGAAAAAGGGTATGCTGTCGAATTATTAGGCAATGAGACTATTGATGGTGCAGAAACTTTCAAAATTAAATTAACAAAAGAACCTATTACTGTCGATGGTAAGGAAGAAGCTGACGTGAGCTTTTACTTTTTCGATGTTGATAATTTTGTCCCTATTGCAGTTCAATCTGAAATAAAATCTGGTCAAGGTAAAGGGATGACTTCAGAAATTACATTTAGCGATTATCAGGAAGTGAATGGTTTATATTTTCCATTTTCAATGACTCAAGGTGTGAAAGGACAACCTGGAGCGCCAATTACAATGTCTTCAATTGAGCTTAATCCTGAAGTAGATGATAAAGAGTTTGAGTTTCCAGAAGAAACTGCATCTGAAACTAAAGACGACAATAAAAATTAATATTCTTTAAATCCTCAATATTTTGATATTGAGGATTTTTTTTAATAATCAACTAAATTCCAATCAAAAAATGAAAAAATTACTATTCACAATCTTTTTGAGTATTTGGCTATTTCCTACTAATACAAATGCGCAAACTACCAGTATAAATGCAAAAAATTTATTTGGAGACTTAAGAGCTCGTCACATTGGTCCTGCGTTAATGAGTGGTAGAATTAATGACATGGAAGTTCACCCAACAAACCCAAGAATTATTTATGCTGGAACTGCTGGAGGTGGAGTTTGGAAATCTAACAATGCAGGAACAACGTTCAACCCAATATTTGATGATTATTGCCAATCGATAGGTGCTGTTGCAGTTGATCCAAATGATCCTGACAATGTGATATACGTTGGAACTGGAGAAACTTGGCCACGAAATAGTGTATCTATTGGTGATGGTTTGTATAAATCTACAGATGGAGGTACAACATGGAATAAACTAGATGGTTTTGATAAATCGGAACGTATTGCTAATATAGTAATCAACCCAGAAAATTCAAATGAAGTATATGTTGCAGTTTTAGGAGCACTTTGGTCCGATAGTGAAGTTAGAGGCGTTTACAAATCTTTAGATGCTGGTGCAACTTGGAATAGAATTTTATATGTTGATGAAAGAACTGGTTGTGCAGATTTTACAATGGATCCAAATGATCCGAATACATTATATGCATCCATGTGGGAATTTAGAAGAACGGGCTGGTCTTTTGAATCTGGAGGAGACAAAAGTGCACTTTATAAGTCAACAGATGCCGGAGTAACCTGGAACAAAATCCACAATGGTTTCCCAGATGGTAAATTAGGACGTTTGGCCATTGCTGTAGCACCTTCAGATTCTAACATACTCTATACAGTTATTGAAGCTGAAGAAGATTTAAGAAAAGGACTTTATAGAAGTGACGATGCAGGACAAAGCTGGAAACAATTGAATAATGATTTTGGTATTACTGTGAGACCTTTCTATTTTTCACGTATTGTAGTAGATCCTAGAAATCCAGATATCGTTGTAAAAGCAGGATTAAGTGGTTCCATCTCTCGAGATGGTGGAAAAACCTTTAAAGGATTAGGAAACATGCATGGTGATATTCATGATATTGTTTTTGATATTAATGATTCTGACAGAATGTATGTAGGAACAGATGGTGGTGTTTATCGTTCTTGGAACGGAGGTACAACGATGGAAATTGTAGAAAACCTTCCATTATCACAATTCTATCATGTTAGTGTAGACAATGAAGAACCTTATAATGTTTATGGAGGATTGCAAGATAATGGTTCCTGGTATGGACCTTCATCTTCTCCTAGTGGTATAAATGCAAGTGATTGGAATTCTGTAGGAGGTGGTGACGGCTTTAGAGTATTAAAACATCCAACAAAAAACATTATTTATTCAGAAATGCAAGGCGCCGAAAATGTATGGCGTTATGATGTAACTAATAAACTAATAAAAACTATACAACCATTACCTCAAAAAGGAAATCCTAAATTGCGTTTTAACTGGAATGGCCCTATGGCTGTTAGTGCACATCAGCCCGACAGATTTTATATGGGAAGTCAGTTTGTTCATAAATCTGAAGATATGGGAGATACTTGGACTATTATTTCTCCAGATCTAACTACTAATGATAAGAGTAAACAACAGCAAGAAGATTCTGGAGGACTATCTATGGATAACTCTGGTGCTGAAAATCACACTACCATTTTTACAATTGCTGAATCATCTTTAGACGAAAATATAATTTGGGTTGGTACAGATGATGGTAATGTGCAAATAACTACAAATGGAGGTAAAAACTGGACAAATACTACTATGAATATTTCTGGGTTACCAGCAAATACTTGGGTGTATCATATAGAAGCTAGTGTTCATGATAAAGGAACAGCATATGCTGTGTTTGATGGTCATACTAAAGGAGATATGAACCCTTATGCATATAAGACTTCTGATTATGGAAAAACATGGACAAACATTATTAGTGATGATGTGGTTGGATTTGCAAGAAATATTCAAGAGGATTATGTAAATCCTAACTTATTGTTTTTAGGAACTGAGTTTGGATTATATATCACTTTAGATGGAGGTATAAGCTGGAGCAAATTCACTAAAAATATGCCTTCGGTAGCTGTTCACTTTATTGATTTGCAAAAACGTACTAATGATCTGGTAATGGGAACGCATGGACGCGGTGTGATAATTATTGATGATATTTCTCCTCTACGAAGTATTACACCTGAAATATTGTCCAAAAAAATTCACTTTTTTGATGCAAAGCCTGCTACAATGGTAGATCAAGGTGGTTTTGGCACTCGTGGTGGTGAAACCGAATTTGTAGGAAGAAATCCCTCAAGAGCGGCTCAAATTAAATATTTACTTCCTAAACGACATACCTTTGGAAAAATGACATTAGAAATTCAGGATATGGATGGTAACAAGATTGCTTCTTTAGGTCCTGGAAAATCTAAAGGAATTAACATAGTAAATTGGAATTACACTATAAAGCAACCAAAAGTAGCTAAAGGAAAAACGTTTAGTTTTGGTGGCTTTACTTCTCCAAGAGTAAAAGCTGGGAAGTATAAAGCTGTAATAACTAAAGGAAAAGAAACTATTCGAACATGTTTTTGAAGTTGCTTACGATAAGCATTCAAATTTATCAGATCAAGAAAGAGATCTTAAGCATAATACTACAATGAAAATGTATGATATGACTCAAGAACTAGCATATATGGTTTATGAACTCGATGCAATTTTAGAGGCTTCAAAGGATAAAAAGAAATTAGCGTCTGCATTAAATACGCTTAAAGAAACCTTAGTTATTACAACTGGTGATAATTATGTAAGTTCGGCAGAACCACAATTGAGAGAAAAAATGGCTGATTTATATAGCAAAATTGCTGGAAGTTATGATAAGCCTTCGGGTGCTGAGCTTGAAAACCTAAGCATCATTGAAGAGCGCTTTAATAATGCAAGAACAGATTTTGCAAAACTTAAAAAGAAAGTAAAGACTGATGATTTACATCTCAAAACTTTTGATGAGTTTATAAGTGAGTAATTTGTAATAAGTAAATTCTTAAAAAAAACAATCTCCCAATAGCATAACTTCTGGGAGATTGCTTTTTTATTGTTAATAACATCGTTAACAATAATACACTCTTCGTTTTATTCAATCTATAGGATTCCATATTTTTAATAAAAATCTTCACTATCATGACCACAAGAAATCTTGATCTAAAAAAAATTCGTCCAGATTTTATGACAACGACCATAAATAATGAGATGAGTACAGAAGAACGCTTTCAAAATTTAGTTTTGAGACCAATAATTAAGTTGCAAAAACATTTATTTATTGAAGTTTTTAAAAATTATATTAAGAAGCATAAGAGCGTTTTTTATGAACTGTCTATTGATAAGCGCACAGATTATATCGAAAATGCTGTTCAGAAAGACATGAAATTCAGGAACGGTATTAAAGGCATGATTATAGGCTTGTTCACTGTTGAAGAATATAAACTCTATATTCTTAATTCTTCAGCAATAAACAAACGTATGATGAGTATTGTAAAAGAGTCTCTTATTGGTAATATTCAGCTATTAGAGGGTTCAATTAGCTATTCTAAAGTAGTTTAAATTGTTATAAAATAGATTCACCATTTAAGTTTGTTGTAAGCACTTCGCTCATATAATTAAAATATGGACGAATGGCTTTAAAAGAATTGTCAACTTCCTTTAAGAAATCTACTGAAGTAACTTCCTTATCTGTATATTTTTTGGTGAAGATGTATTGCTTTTTCTTGATTAAATCTATTGCTGAATGATCTTTGTCAAAATCTCTAGGAGCAGTTTTTAATTCATCACCAATGAGGTTTCCCCAAGTGGCTTTAAATTTTTTATTGGATATAATTTTTCTAATTTCCTGGTCATCCATTTCGAACTCTTTTCTTATCCTGTATAAATCATCCTTATTAGGTTCCCAAAATCCAGTAGCTAAAAAAGATTGGTTATTTGGTGCAAGATGTAAATAATATCCACCTCTTAATTTTGGCTTAGTTCTGTGAAAAGAGCCACCAAAATGTGTTTTATAGGGCGTCTTATCTTTAGAGAATCGAACATCACGATAAATACGAAATATCTTGAGTTTGTCAACATCGTCATGAGACTTAATGTTTTCAAAAATGGCGTTATAAATTTTCTTTACTTCAGCTTCAATGGTTTTGAATTCTTTTTTATGGTCATTAAACCAATCACGATTATTGTTCTTTTCTAAACGTTTAAAAAAGTCTAAAGCTTCTTTAGGAATTGTATTATTCATACCAATTATTATTTTGTTCAAATTACAAAAAGTCGAACATTATTCAAACTCAATTTTGTTAAGAATTAACCCGGAAGCTGGAGCAATATAATCCATAACTTCTGTGCTTTCTGGTTTTAAACTATTTTCAATGTACTGCAATGAGAGATCTCCTCTGCCTAATTTAATGAGCGCTCCCATCATTAATCTAATTTGATTACGAGCAAATCCTTTTCCTCTAACTCTTAATATATAGGTCTTGTCAGGAAAAAAATTAGCTGTAAATAATTTGTTTTCTATAAGCTCGCAAGTCATTATTTCTCTGTTATAAATACCATTTTCAGTAGCTCTAAAACAGTAGGTTTTAAAATTATGGCTGCCTTGAAATAGCCTTGCGCCTCGCTTCATTATGGAAATATCAAGCTCTTCTAGAATGGTTGTCATTATTGGAGCACAAAACGGATGATTCTTTTGACCATGAGAAAATAGATATAGATATTCTTTTACTTTTGAATGTTGAATAATATTAAACTCTTTATCAACTTCCTTAATCGATAAAGCTTTAATGTCCTGCGGCAAATTATGATTAAACAATGCTAAAAATGCTTCTAAATCTTCAATAGGTTTTTGCAAAAACAATTCGAAAGCAGCTTCCTGTGCAGAAACCATTGCATCGGTTCGACCAGCACCCAAGGATTTAAATTTTTGATCTTCTAAAATAAATTTTAATGTTCTGTCTATCATTAAATGAATCGTTTTTACATTGGGTTGTTTTTGCCAACCATGAAATCGATACCCTAAAAACTGAACACTTACAACGTAATAATATTTTTGCAATACACTATAATTTAAATGACTCTAAAAATAATGATTTTACTATTAATGTCTTTGCTTGAGTATGTTTACAACATCACCTAACTGAAAACCTTTAGCTTGTAATAAAATTAAATAGTGAAATAATAGATCGGCACTTTCATTTAAAAACAATTCTTCGTTATTATCTTTAGCCTCAATAACAACCTCAATAGCCTCCTCTCCTACTTTTTGTGCAATCTTATTAATGCCCTTATTAAATAATGAAGCAACGTACGATGTATCATCTGTTTCATTTTCTTTACGGTCTTTAATTACAGTTTCCAGTTGTGACAAAAATCCAAATTCTTGTACGTTAGCTTCTTTCCAACAAGTGTCTGTTCCTTTATGGCATGTTGGTCCTTCTGGTTTTACTCTTATGAGCAAGGTGTCGTCATCACAATCATTTTTAATATCAATTAGGTTTAAATAATTACCGCTCTTCTCTCCTTTTGTCCATAAGCGTTGTTTACTTCTACTATAAAAAGTTACTTTTTTTGTGGTTTTTGTTTTTTCTAAAGCTTCTTCATTCATATAGCCTAACATTAAAACTGTTTTGGTTTCAGCATCTTGAATGATTGCTGGTACGAGACCTTCTTTATTATATTTAATTTTCATTATAATCTTATTTCTATATTATTATGTTTTAATTCTTGCTTTAAATCTGGAATTGTTATTTCTCCAAAATGAAACACACTGGCTGCCAGAGCTGCATCAGATTTTCCATACTTAAAAGTATCTACAAAATGTTGTATTGTTCCTGCTCCACCTGAAGCGATAATTGGAATATTCAGGTCTTCTGATAATCTAACCAAAGCATCATTTGCGAAACCATTCTTAGTGCCATCATTGTTCATAGAGGTAAACAAAATCTCTCCTGCTCCTCGCTGTTCTACTTCTTTTGCCCAATCGAATAAATTTAGTTCAGCACGAAACTTTCCTCCTGAAACATATACTATCCACTCCTTTTTGATTTGCTTAGCATCAATAGCAACTGTAATGCATTGTCTCCCAAATTTATTAGATAGTTCATTTATTAAACTTGGACGTTCTACTGCCGAAGAGTTTATAGACACTTTATCGGCACCACACTTTAACAAGGCATCTACATCTTCAATTGAGGAAATACCACCACCAACAGTAAATGGAATATTAACCTGCTCGGCAACGCGAAGCACCATATCTAACATCGTTTTACGTTGTTCTTCTGTAGCTGAAATATCTAAAAAAACCAATTCGTCTGCTCCCATTTTTGCATATTGTTTTGCTTGTTCTACAGGATCTCCAGCATCTATTAAATCTACAAAATTAACTCCTTTTACTGTTCTTCCGCTTTTAACATCTAAACAAGGAATGATTCGCTTTGCTAACATATTATTGTGTTAAAATATAGTTTTCTAATTCCTTTAGACTAATTCTATTTTCATAAATGGCTTTACCAATAATAGCACCCTCGCATCCTATTTCTCCAAGAGTGTTTAAATCTTCTATCGATGAGATACCTCCTGAAGCAATTAATTTAATAGATTGTGATTCACTACTGTTAGAGCACTCATTTATAATTTTTTTATATAATTTAAAAGAAGGTCCTTCGAGCATTCCATCTTTAGAGATATCTGTACAAATTACATATTGAATGCTTTTTCTTTGATAATCTTTAATAAACGGAATGACATCTTTATCACTCTCTACTTGCCAGCCATTAATGGCAATCTTTTCGTTATTACAATCTGCTCCCAAAATTATTTTTGTGCTTCCATATTTTGAAATCCATTTTTCGAAAGTTTTTGTGTCATTTACTGCTATACTTCCACCAGTAATCTGTCTGGCTCCGGAATTAAAAGCAATTAATAAATCTTCATCGGCCTTTAATCCTCCTCCAAAATCAATTTTTAAATTGGTTTTAGATGATAATATTTCTAGCACTTTATAATTAACTATATGCTTTGCATTTGCACCATCCAAATCTACAACGTGTAGATATTGAATTCCTGAAGCTTCAAATTGCTTTGCTACTTCTAGTGGGTTTTCACTATACACTTTTTTGGTTTTATAATCGCCTTTGGTTAAGCGAACGCATTTCCCATCTATAATATCTATTGCAGGTATAATTCTCATATTATTATAAGTTTATAAAATTTTGTAATATCTGAGCGCCAGCTGTGCTACTTTTTTCCGGGTGAAATTGTACACCATAAAAATTCTTATGTTTTAATGCTGACGCATATTCAATATCATAATTAGTTATTGCTATTGCTTGGGTGCATTGTTTAGCATAATAGCCATGAACTAAATACATATATTCACTTTCTTTAATACCACGAAATAAATCAGATTTTAAATTACCTATTGTATTCCATCCAATTTGTGGCACTTTTACTTTATCAGAAAATCGTTTTACATCTACATCAAAAACTCCTAATCCTTTTGTGTTTCTTTCTTCAGTTGAATTACAAAGTAATTGCATTCCTAGGCATATACCTAAAACAGGCTGCTTTAACGTTGGAATAATTTTATCTAATTTGCTTTCACGAAGCATATGCATGGCACTACTTGCTTCGCCTACACCAGGAAAAATAATTTTATCTGCGTTTAAAATTTCCGAAGGCTTACTTGATAAAGCAGCATCAAGTCCTAAGCGTTTAAAAGCAAATTGTATGCTTTTAATATTTCCGGCTCCGTAATCTATTATTACTAACTTCATTATAACATTCCTTTTGTTGATGGTAAAATCATTTTTTCGACATCACGCTTCACAGACATTTTAATCGCCTTAGCTAAGGCTTTAAAAATAGCTTCTATTTTATGGTGCTCGTTTGTACCCTCTGCTTTAATATTCAGGTTACATTTTGCACCATCAGAAAATGATTTAAAGAAATGTAAGAACATTTCAGTAGGCATTTTGCCTATCATTTCACGTTTAAAATCTGCTTCCCAAACCAACCAATTTCTTCCACCAAAATCGATTACTACTTGTGCAAGACAATCGTCCATTGGTAAACAGAAACCGTAGCGTTCTATCCCTAATTTATGAGCCAGCACTTGATTGAATAATTCTCCTAAAGCAATAGCTGTATCTTCAATCGTATGGTGTTCATCTACTTCTAAATCTCCTTCAACCTTAATATTCAAATCTAATTGTCCATGCCGCGCTAATTGGTCAAGCATATGATCGAAAAATGCAATTCCAGTATCTATATTACTTTTTCCTGTACCGTCAAGATTTAAATATATTTCGATTTTTGTTTCATTTGTATTACGAACTATATTACCTGTTCTGTCTTCAGTTTTTAAGAACATGTAAATTTCTTCCCAATTATTAGTTTCAAGAGCAATAAA
The DNA here is from genome assembly GCA_965250265.1 of Flavobacteriaceae bacterium. Classification (GTDB taxonomy): domain Bacteria; phylum Bacteroidota; class Bacteroidia; order Flavobacteriales; family Flavobacteriaceae; genus PRS1. Next base: position 481,513 of record CBDFNO010000012.1, read on the forward strand.
TGTATCTAATTCATTCCGCTTAACAGTAATCTCGTTAGTTCCCAAATTCGTATTGTCATTTATATAAATTCCTTTTGCTCCAAGGTTTTTTGCAAGTTCAATATCTGTTAGCCTGTCTCCTATTACAAGAGATTTTTCTAAATCGTATTCTTCTGAAAAATATTTAGTCAATAAACCAGTATTTGGCTTGCGTGTTGGAGCATTGTCTTTTGCAAATGTTCTATCTATAAATTGCTCTTTAAATTCAACGCCTTCGTTTTTAAAAGCTTCAATTATAAAATTATGTACTGGCCAAAAAGTATCTTCTGGAAAAACTTCAGCTCCTAATCCATCCTGATTTGTAATCATAACGATTTCAAAATCTAATTCTTTCGCAATTTTACTTAAGGATTGAAATACTTTAGGATAAAATTTAAGTTTTTCAAAAGCATCAATCTGCTCGTCTAGTGTTTCTTTTATGATGGTTCCATCTCGATCTATAAATAGTACTTTCTTCATTTTATATTTTTTAGTGCTTCTAATAATTCTTGATTTTCTTCTTGTGTACCAACAGTTATCCTGAGGCAATTGTCACAAAGTGGTTGGCTTGATCTGTTTCTAACAACTATATCCTTTTTAATTAGTTGCTTATAACGCTTATCTGCATTATCCACTTTTATTAGAATAAAATTGGCATCCGTGGTGTATATTGTATTTATAAAATCAATAGTTTCAAGGTTTCCAATTAGTTTTTCTCTTTCTTCTAAAATTTTTTTAACCTGAGTATTTACGACATTTGATACTGAAAGTTGTTTAATAGCTCTTTGCTGTGTTAATTCATTTATATTGTAAGGAGGTTTTATTCTATTTAAAACTGAAATAATTTCTGCCGATGCATAGCAAATTCCAAGTCGGATTCCTGCAAGACCATAGGCTTTAGAAAGCGTTTGAGTAATTATCATGTTTGGAAACTTCTCAAGCTTTTTCAGCCAACCTTTTTGCATAGAAAAATCAATATATGCTTCATCTATAACAATAATGCCATTAAACAGATTAAGCAATTTTTGAACTTTATCCAGATTAAAACCATTGCCAGTTGGATTATTAGGAGTACAGAGGAATAATATTTTAGTATTATTATTCGTAGCTTCTAATATTTGTTGAACACAAGGTTGAAAATTATTATCCAATTCTACTTCAATAACTTCGACCGCATTGATATTAGCAAGCACTTTATACATGCCATAAGTTGGTGGTAAAATGATAACACTATCTTGATTTGGTTCGCAGAACGTTCTAAAAATAAGATCTAGAACTTCATCACTTCCGTTACCCAAAAGAATATTTTTTACAGAAACACCTTTAATTTCTGACAGCAATGCTTTCAACTTACTTTGCTGTGGATCCGGATAACGATTCAAACCATTTTCGAAAGGGTTCTCGTTAGCGTCCAAAAACACTAAATCGGTGTCAGTGTTTTTAAACTCATCTCTTGCAGACGAATAAGGTTTCAATGCTTTAATATTTGGTCGTATTAGATCTTGAATTCTCATTGTTTCAATTCATTTAGTCTGATTGTTACTGAATTTTTATGTGCTAGTAAGCCTTCGGCTTCCGCCATTATTTCTATAGTGTTTCCAATATTTTGAAGACCTTCTTTTGATATTTTTTGAAATGTTATAATCTTTAAAAAGCTATCTAAGTTTACACCAGAATATGCTTTTGAAAACCCATTTGTAGGTAATGTGTGGTTTGTACCTGAAGCATAATCACCAGCGCTTTCGGGAGTGAAATTTCCAATAAATACGGAACCTGCATTAATAATTCCTTCGACAAAAAAATCTTCATTTTTTGTGCAAATAATAAAATGTTCAGGAGCATATTTGTTGATTAAATCAAGGGCAATTTCGTCACCATCTACATAAATAAGCTTAGAATTATCTATTACCTTTTTAGCAATGTCATATCGAGGAAGTGCTGTTATTTGCTTATTTACTTCTGCATAAACCAAATCAATCAATTCTTTGGATGTTGATACCAAAATCACTTGGCTATCTATTCCGTGTTCGGCCTGACTTAATAGATCTGAAGCCACATAGGCTGCACTTGCTGTATTGTCTGCCATGATAAGTAGTTCACTCGGTCCAGCAGGCATATCAATGGCAACTCCATACTTAGTCGCAAATTGCTTTGCAATGGTAACATACTGATTTCCGGGACCGAAAATTTTGTAAACCTTTGGGATGGTTTCAGTTCCAAAAGTTAACCCTGCAATAGCTTGAATACCACCAACTTTAACTATCTTGGTAATTCCACAAAGTTGAGCTGCGTATAGAATTTCATTCGCTACTTTTCCTTCTTTATTAGGTGGTGTACATAATACAATTTCTTTGCAGCCTGCAATTTGTGCTGGAACAGTTAGCATTAATACCGTTGAAAATAAAGGTGCTGTTCCGCCAGGAATGTATAAACCAATTTTCTCGATTGCTCTTTTTTCTTGCCAGCATATAACATCTTTAGTTGTTTCAATTTTTTTTGATGCCGTTTGTTGTGCTCTATGGAATATTTCAATATTGCATTTAGCAACTATAATGGCATTCTGTAGGTCTAATGGAACTGCTTTTACAGCATTCTCTATTTCATCAGTTGTCACAAAATTGGACTCAAATTCTACACCATCAAAAAGAGATGTGTATTTATTAATTGCTACATCACCTTTTTTATAAACTTCATTGAATATCTGATTCACTGTTTCTTCAATATCGTTTACAGATTGTGTTGGACGCTGCAATAGCTCTGTCCAGTCTTCTTGTTTTGGGCTTTCAATTATTCTCATAGTACCATCTTTTCAATTGGACACACTAAAATTCCTTGAGCTCCATTAAGTTTTAATTCGTCAATGATTTCCCAAAATTCATTTTTATTTAATACTGAATGCACAGAACTCCAACCTTCTTTAAACAATGGCAAAACCGTTGGGCTCTTCATTCCAGGAAGGATATTAATTATATCCTGTAACTTTTCATTTGGAGCATTTAGTAATATATATTTTGATTGCCTTCCTTGTAATACAGATTGTATTCTAAATTGTAGTTTATTTAAAATTTGTTGTTTTTCATCATTAATTAAAGGAGATAAGGCCAAAACTGCTTCAGATTCAAACAAGATTTCTACTTCCTTCAAATTGTTTTTAAACAGTGTGCTTCCGCTTGAAACAATATCGCAAATGGCATCAGCCAGGCCAATATTGGGCGCGATTTCTACAGAACCGCTAATTATATGAAGATCTAATTCTATTCCATTCCTTTCAAAATATTGCTTTACAGTATTAGGATAAGACGTTGCAATACGCTTTCTGTTTAAATCACTAAAGGTATTGTAAGGTGAGGATTTTGGAATAGCAATTGATACTCTGCATTTTGAAAATCCTAATTTTTCTACAATAGTAATATCATTCCCCTTTTCGATTAGGACATTTTCGCCAATTATGGCTACGTCTACCACACCATCTCTAAGATATTGAGGAATATCTTCATTTCTTAAATAAAAAACTTCTAAGGGGAAGTTTCTGGCAGATGCTTTAAGCTGATCTTTTCCATTATCGATAGAAATCCCAACATCTTTTAGGATTTTCATAGAATCATGGTGTAAGCGACCAGACTTTTGAACTGCTATTTTTAATTTACTCATTTTGTTTATTATATGTTTGAGTAAATCTTTAGGAGAGATTCTCATTTGTATGAGAATAAAAAACCCGCTTGATTTACTCAAACGGGTTTAAATATATCTTGATTTTATTCAGTACATTTTCAGCCTACTTGAGTGTAAGTATAAAAATGGCGATGATGTAATTGAATAAAATTCATTTTTGTTTTTTGTCTGCACAAAGATTGGGAATTAAAATTTACAATTCCAAATGTTTTATGTCTATTTTTAAATAATTGAAGATTTCATAATTTTAGATATCTAAATTTAATTATTTCCTAATATGATAGGCATTCCACTATCACCAGATCCAATAACAACAACTTTACTATTTGGTGATTCTGCTAATTTAAGCGTAGCTTCTATTCCCTTATCTTGAAGAATCTTGTCTGTAAGTGACGCACTTAAAATACGGTTAGCATCAGCTTTACCTTGTGCTTCAATAATTACTTTTTCAGCTTCTTTTGCAGCAGTAACTAATCTAAACTCATATTCCAAAGATTCTTGCTCTTGTTTCAATTTACGCTCAATAGCATCTTTAATAGTATTTGGTAGAGTAACATCTCTAACTAAAATTTCATTTAATTGAACAAATTGACTTTCTACAATTTTTTTGGTTTCAATAAAAATTTCTTCTTGTATAGCGTCTCGTTTACTAGAATATAATTGTTCTGGTGTATAACGTCCCACTACACTTCTTGCAGCACTACGAATAGCTGGTTGTAACACTCTTGACACATAACTTTGCCCTTTTTCTTGATGCAGCTTGCCTATATTTGCATAATCTGGTTGAAACCATGCTGAAGCTTCTAGCTTAATTTCCAATCCGTTAGAAGACAGTACTTGCATGTTCTCAAAAATTTCTTGCTGTCTTACTTCATAAACAAATACTTTGTTCCAAGGTGCTACTAAATGAAACCCTTCACCTAATGCTGGTTCGTCAGTTACGACACCACCACCAAAGGTTTTGTACAATACTCCTGCTTCTCCCGAATCAATTGTAATTGCCGACTTAGAAATTAATACAATTACGATTATAACAAATATTATAACCGGCAATGCGATTTTTGGTAATTTTTCCATTATTATTTTTATTTATTTTGATTAAATGAGTCCATTATATTTTCTTAAAAACCACTCCATCGCTAGACTCAATGCTATAAGTGATAATAGGTATTTAAAATCGATCAAAGGTACGATATTTTTACTACTCTTTTGTACTGTAGCAAATCTAGAATCTGCTATTAAATCATTAATAAGTGAATTGGGATTGGCAATAAAATAACTTACACCTTTACTATTAGTAGCCACTTGTTGCAACTTTGTTACATTAGCATTCAAAAATTGTTGTTCTACATTATAATCTAAAATTTTTAAATGCCCCGATTGACTAACTTCTCCGCTATTTGCACTAACAGTAAAATCGTATTCTGAAGGCAAAAAATCACTCAAATTTACTTCATAAGAATTATTTTTTAGAATAAATGGCAAGATAGTAATGCTGCCAGAGTCAACATTTTTTAATGTTATGCTTAGCGTTGCTTTATTATCGAATTCATAATTTCTATTAAAAAACTGTCCAGAAATTTTTATATCTCCAATACCATTATAAAACGACTCGTAAATTAAATTTAAACGGCTTCTCTTTTTATTTGAAGCCAAATACTGTACAAGTTTACCAATAAAGTTATCGAATTGTTGAAACGATTTTTTATTTAAATAGCTTTGTGCTCTCCATTTCCAAATATTTTCGCCTAATAAAAGTGCTTCTCTCGTATTGTTGTTTTCGAAAGTTACCAATAAGGGTTGTTGGTCTACCGAATCATTAAATACACGTTTGTACAATATAGTTTCGATAGGTGTATTAAATGCTACGCTACCAAACTCGGTTTGCAATGGTGGAAAGGAATTAAAACTCAAATCATCAATAATAAATGTAGAATAATTAGAATTGACAGATGGTTGAAAGTCTTCCGTTTGCAGTGTAATCTCTTGAGAATAATTATTTTGAATCCCATTTAAAAATGACCATTGTGTTTGTGTGCCAGTTATTACAAAAGTATTGTCACCAGCTTTTTCAATTGCATCAAAAACCGCTTTAAATTTATTATTCGGTTGATATAAAATTGTGAGTTGAAAGTTATCTTTTCTATCTAAAAAAGCATTCGGCTTTAAAATAGAAACGCTGCGTTGCTCGTTACTTTCAATAGCTTTCTTAAGGGCTCCCAAATCTGGGTGTAGGATATCACTAACAATAGCGACATTCATTTTTTCATCTATAATTTCGACAGCAAACGGCTTTACGTTATTAACCTTGTTTTGCTCTGTTTCTAAAGGAATAATCGTAGCATAGAAAGTATTTACTCCTACTCTATTTGCAGGTAGCGTTAGGTTAATAATATGAGAGTTTTGTGTTTTAGAAAAATTTAAATTTTTCTTGAACACTGTAGAATTTCCAGATGTGATAATTAATTGTGAGTTTACATTTTGTGAACCATTATAGACTGCAATAATTTCTACTGGAAATTTATTTTTTAAATATGCATATTTATTTACATTTAACTGCTGAATTTTTAAATCGGAATATCTAATAGTATCTCCCAGAATTACAGAAAATATTGGTTGTTTGTATTTTTGTGAAGTAAACTCATAATCATTACCAAAAGTTTGATTGCCATCAGTTATTAACACCATTGGAGCGACTGTAGTATTATATACTTGAGATAGATTGTCAAAAGCATTTGCAATATTACTTTGTGTTTTATCAAAGTTTAATGAATCTAATGGTTCCAAATCTTTCCCAAATGTGTAATACTCCACATTAAAATTTTCATTTAAAGAGTTATCTTGTTTTAAATTATCAAGTAGTTGTTCTACATTTTTAGTATGCTTTAAATGTTTTATAGATTCTGAATTATCTATAGCAACTATAAGGTTTGGTTTTTCGCTATGGAATTTTGTTTGTTCAAATTTTGGATTTATAATTAATAGCAAAACGGAAAATAATGTAACGAACCTTAAAAAGGCAAATAATTTATTTAAGTTACTTTTTTTAGATTTATATAAATATTGAAACAGCGCTAATAAAAGCGCTGCAATTCCAGCAATAATAATATATATAACCGTCTCCGTTGTCATATTTAGGTTAGCATTCCACCATCTACATTTAAAGTTTGTCCTGTAATATATGCCGACATATCGCTTGCTAAAAACACACATGCATTTGCAATATCTTCTGGAGTTCCTCCTCGTTTTAAAGGAATTGCTTTTCTCCAACCATCTACTATAGTTTCATCAAGTTTAGAAGTCATTTCGGTTTCGATAAATCCTGGCGCAATCACATTACTTCTAATGTTCCTTGAACCCAATTCTAATGCAACAGATTTAGAAAACCCAATAATTCCAGCTTTTGAAGCTGCATAATTAGTTTGCCCAGCATTACCTTTTACACCTACAACAGAACTCATATTAATAATTGAGCCTTTCCTTTGTTTCATCATTGGGCGAATTACAGCTTTAGTCAAATTAAAAACCGATTTTAAATTCACTTCAATAACCTTATCAAAATCTTCTTCACTAATACGTATCAATAGATTGTCTTTTGTAATTCCTGCATTATTAATAAGTACATCTATGCTACCGAACTCTTTTAAAACTTCAGCTGCTAAGTCCTGTGCCTGGTCAAAATCGACTGCATTACTTTGGTAGCCTTTAGCATTTACACCCAAAGCATTTAATTCTTTTTCTAATTCTTGAGCCGCTTCAACAGATGAGCTATATGTAAACGCAACATTAGCTCCTTGTTCTGCAAAAACTTTGGCAATACCTCTACCAATTCCGCGACTTGCTCCTGTAATTATGGCTGTTTTCCCTTCTAATAATTTCATCCGAATATATTGTGATTAGTTGATAATCAAATATAGGAATTACAAGTTGCACGAAATAAAAAAACCTCACAAAATCTTGTGAGGTTTTTAACAATTTATTTAATTCTATCTATGCCATAACTTCGGCAACTTTTTTACCAATTTCAGCAGGAGAATCTACTACATGAATGCCACATTCTCTCATAATTCGTTTTTTTGCTTGTGCTGTATCATCACTTCCTCCTACAATTGCACCGGCGTGTCCCATTGTTCGTCCAGCTGGTGCCGTTTCTCCTGCAATAAATCCTACTACAGGCTTTTTACTTCCACTTGCTTTATACCATTGTGCGGCATCACCTTCTAATTGTCCTCCTATTTCACCGATCATAACAACACATTCTGTTTCAGGATCATTAATCAACATTTCTACAGCTTCTTGAGTTGTAGTACCAATAATTGGATCTCCTCCAATTCCTATGGCAGTTGTAATTCCTAAACCCTGCTTTACAACTTGATCTGCTGCCTCATAGGTTAATGTTCCGGATTTTGAAACAATCCCAATGCTTCCTTTTTTGAATACAAACCCCGGCATAATACCAACTTTAGCTTCACCAGGAGTAATCACACCTGGACAATTAGGTCCGATAAGACGACAGTCTTTATTTTTTATATAGTCTGCCGCTTTAATCATATCTGCAACCGGAATACCCTCGGTAATTGTAATAATCACTTTAATACCCGCATCTGCAGCTTCCATTATGGCATCTGCAGCAAAAGCCGGTGGCACAAAAATAATTGTTGTATCAGCTGTTACTTCTTTAACAGCATCCTTTACAGTATTAAAAACAGGTCTATCTAAATGTGTTTGTCCTCCTTTTCCAGGAGTTACGCCTCCAACTACATTGGTACCATATTCAATCATTTGTGTGGCGTGAAACGTACCTTCACTTCCTGTAAAACCCTGAACAATAATCTTTGAATTTTTATTTACTAAAACACTCATTTGCTTATAATTTTATAACGTGACAAAAGTAATTTTTTTAACTTATTTTTAAAGTGATTTTATTACTATTTCTTCTTTAGTTTTTCTAAAATTTCCGAGATTTTTCTAATCGAAGCTATTTCTTTGTACTTCGTTCTAAAATCATCAGCTGGAATACCAAAATAACTTTTACTTCCTTCTAATGATTTACTCACACCTGCTTTTGCAGAAATAACCGCTTTTTTTCCTATGGTTACATTACTTGTTATTCCTACTTGTCCCCAAATAGTGACTTCGTCTTCTATTATTGTACAACCTGCAATTCCCACTTGGGAAGCAATTAAACAATTTCTTCCGATTACAGTATCATGGCCAATTTGTACCTGATTATCAATTTTGGTCCCTTCTTTTATTGTTGTGTCATTTGTAACACCTCTATCAATAGTGCATGCTGCACCTAAATCGACATTATCTTCTATTACGACACGACCACCAGAAAGTAATCTATCAAAACCTTCAGGTCGATTTTTATAATAAAATGCATTTGAGCCGAGTACTGTACCAGCATGAATTACTACATTATTGCCTAATACACAATCATCGTAAATGCTTACGTTAGAATGAATTAAACAGTCATCACCAATAACAACATTGTTGCCAATAAAGCAATTGGGTTGAATAATTGTGTTCTTACCGATTTTTGCAGTTTTAGAAATATTTAAATTAGAAGTTTGAAAAGGTTTAAAATGATTGGTTAATACATTAAAATCATAAAATGGATCTTCTGAAATTAATAATGCTTTACCTTCAGGACATTCTACTTCTTTGTTTATTAATACAATAGTTGCGTCAGATTGTAAGGCTTTATCGTAATATTTTGGATGATCGACAAAAACAATATCTCCAGAAGAAACTACATGGATTTCATTCATACCTAAAACAGGAAAGTTATCATCTCCTACATATTTGCAATTTATTAATGTTGCAATTTCTTTTAGGGTATATAGTTTAGGAAACTTCATTTATTCCTTAACACGCTCTTTATAGGTACCCTTTTCTGTTTCTACTTTAATTTTATCTCCTTCGTTAATAAACAAAGGGACATTAACAGTAGCTCCTGTTTCTACAGTTGCAGGTTTAGTAGCATTAGTAGCTGTATTACCTTTAACTCCAGGTTCGGTAGCTGTGACTTCTAAAATCACACTAGCTGGCATTTCTACGGAAAGTGGCATATTATCTTCAGAATTAATAATAATGGTTACAATCTCTCCTTCTTTCATTAATCCCGGGTTATCTATAGTGCTTTTGTTTAATATAATTTGATTATAATCATCTACATTCATAAAATGAAAAAGATCCCCTTCTGGATATAAATATTGAAACCGATGAGTTTCTACTCGAACATCTTCAATTTTATGTCCGGCAGAAAAAGTATTATCAATAACTTTTCCTGTAGTTACACTTCTTAATTTTGTTCTTACAAATGCTGGGCCTTTCCCAGGCTTAACATGTAAAAATTCAATAATTTTAAAAATATCATGATTGTATTTTATACACAATCCATTTCTTATATCTGAAGTACTTGCCATTTTTTTTATTAATTTTATCTAAAGTATCCTTTCATGATACCTCGATGTGAGTTTTTAATAAACTGTAGAATTTCGTCACGCTCTGGAGTTGCTTCCATTTCGGCTTCGATAATTCTAGAAGCTTGAGTATTATTATAATTTTTTTGATATAATAGTCTATAAATATTCTGAATTTCCCTAATCTTTTCAGAAGTAAAACCTCTTCTACGTAATCCAACAGAATTAATTCCAACATAGGACAAAGGTTCTCGTCCAGCCTTTACATAAGGTGGAACATCTTTTCTTACTAAAGTTCCACCAGTTACAAATGCATGATTGCCAATAGAACAAAATTGGTGAACCGCTGTCATTCCTGCAAGAATTACATGGTCTCCAACCGTAATATGACCTGCTAATGTACTGTTATTAGAAAAAATACAATTATTGCCAACAACACAATCATGAGCAATATGGCAATATGCCATAATTAAGCAATTATCACCAATTACAGTTTTCATTTTATCGACTGTACCTCTATTAATAGTAACACACTCTCTTATAGTAACATTATTACCAATTTCTACAGTTGTATCCTCGTCATTATATTTTAAGTCTTGAGGAATTGCGGAAATTACTGCACCCGGAAAAACGTTACAGTTTTTTCCAATACGTGCACCTTCCATTATAGTAACATTAGAGCCTATCCATGTTCCCTGACCAATTTTAACATTGTTATGAATAGTTGTAAAAGGTTCGATCACAACATTCTTCGCAATTTTAGCTCCAGGATGTACATACGCAAGTGGTTGATTCATAGCTATTTAATTTTTGTTATTTGCGCCATTAGTTCAGCTTCGACACAAAGTTTACCATTAGCATATGCATAACCTTGCATATGGCAAATTCCTCTTCTAATTGGAGCTATTAATGTGCATTTAAAAATTAAAGTATCACCTGGAACTACTCTTTGCTTAAACCTAACTTTATCTATCTTCATAAAAAGTGTCAAATAATTCTCAGGATCTGGAACTGTACTTAGTAACAAAATTCCTCCCGTTTGCGCCATTGCTTCAACAATTAAAACACCAGGCATTACCGGGGATCCAGGAAAATGACCAACAAAGAACGGTTCATTCATAGTTACATTCTTCATTCCAATAACATGTGACTTAGACAACTCAAATATTTTATCTATTAATAAAAAAGGCTGTCTATGAGGTAGCATATTCATGATTTGATTCACATCCATCAATGGCTCTAATTTTAAATCGACATCAGGAACATTATTTCGTTTTTCAATCTTAATTATCTTTGAAAGTTTCTTTGCAAACTGTGTGTTTACAAAATGTCCGGGCTTATTGGCTATAACTTTCCCTCTAATTCTTGTTCCTATTAGGGCCAGATCTCCTATTACATCTAGTAATTTATGTCTTGCTGCTTCATTGGGATAATGTAATGTTAAATTATCTAAAATTCCATTTGGTTTAACAGCAATATTATCCTTCTTAAAAGCAGTTTTCAAGCGATCCATAGTTTCGGGCGATAATTCTTTATCTACATATACTATCGCATTATTTAAATCGCCTCCTTTTATTAATCCATGTTCAAGTAACATTTCTATTTCGTGCAAAAAACTAAATGTTCTAGAGTCGGCAATTTGATTCTTAAAATCTGAAATATGTTGTAATGTAGCGTTTTGAGTTCCTAACACTTTTGTGCCAAAATCTACCATTGTTGTTACCTGGTACTCGTCAGAAGGAATAATTGTAATTTCACTTCCTGATTCCTCGTCTATATAAGAAATGACCTCTTTAACTATGTATTCTTTTCTATTACTATCTTGTTCAATACTTCCGGCCTTTTCTAGGGCTTCAACAAAATATTTTGAAGAACCATCCATAATTGGAGCTTCAGATTCATTGAGCTCTATAATAACATTATCTATTTCTAAGCCAACTAAGGCTGCTAAAACATGTTCACAAGTTTGAATACTTACTCCATTTTTTTCTAAACATGTACCTCTTTGTGTGCTGGAAACATAATTCGCATCAGCAGCAATACAAGGGATTCCTTCTAGATCAACTCTTTTAAACACATAACCATTACCAACTTCAGCAGGTTTAAAAGTTAAAACCACTTCTTTTCCTGTATGGAGTCCAACTCCGGTAAGTGAAACCTCATTTGCTATTGTTGTTTGTTTTGATTCGGTCTTAACCATCATTATTTAATTTTTTTTCTATATCATTTATATCTTTAACAATCTTCGGTAAGTTCTTAAAATGTACATACGATTTGTTATAATCACCGTATGATAATGCCGGTGATCCTTGTAAGACCTCATTATCTTTTACATTTCTACCAATACCTGATTGTGCTTGTATTTTTACATTATTACCAATAGTTAAATGGCCAACGATTCCTACCTGACCACCAATTTGACAATTCTCACCAATTTTCGTAGATCCTGCTATTCCAGTTTGAGCAGCGATTACAGTATTTTTACCAATTTCAACATTATGAGCAATTTGAATTTGGTTATCAAGCTTAACGCCTCTTCGAATAATTGTAGAGCCTAAAGTAGCTCTATCTATTGTGGTAGCAGCACCAATATCAACATAATCTTCAAGAATAACATTTCCTGTTTGTGGCACTTTATTGTAAGCACCTTCGTCATTAGGAGTAAAGCCAAAACCATCGGCACCAATAATAGCTCCAGAGTTAATAACACAATGATTACCGATAATACATTCGGAATAAATTTTGGCACCAGAAAACACTAAAACATTATTACCTATTTCCACATTATCTCCGATATAACTATTAGGATAAATCTTAACATTGTTACCTATGGTAACATTATCACCAATATAAGAAAAGGCTCCTATATAAATATGTTCGCCATAAGATGCGGAATCTGAAATAAAAGATGGTTCCTCAATTCCTGCTTTATTCATCTTAACCTCATTGTAATATTCCAACAATTTAGAAAATGACTTATATGCATCATTCACTTTAATTAAAGTAATATCTAAATCATTTTCAGGATTAAAATCTTTATTAACAATAATAATAGAAGCTTTCGTATTATATATAAACTGTGTGTATTTTGGGTTAGCTAAAAAGGTTAAAGATCCTTTGGTACCTTCTTCAATTTTTGAGAGTTTAGAAACTTCAACATCAGGATTACCCACTATGTCGCCTTCTAAAATTCCTGCTATTTGTGATGCCGTAAATTTCATGTGACGCAAAAATATAAAAAATGTGCTAAAGTTTGTCTTTTGGGTAACATATATAATACTTAATTACAGGTTTTGAAAGGACTTTTAAATTTAACAGATCAGATGCCTTTACAATATCTGTTATTTTACCTGTATCAAACAAGATATTTATATTTTTATTTTTTAATTGATAAGCTTGATTAATGATATCACCTTTAAACACAAAATATTCCGCTTCTTCTTTTGAAATATTATAATTATCTATCAACTTAGAAATATGAAAACTTAATTTTTCCTTTTTTATTTGTCTCCTTTTTATTTTAATTTTTAAAAGATCTCTATTAATAATCATTTGACAAAGATTACTTAAAACAAAATCATCATGATCTTGCCAGTCTTTCATCGCAGAAATAACATCATAATCATCAAGTTTTGCAAATGTTTCAAGTTCTATATCACTAAACCTCTCTTTTGTAATTTCATTTTTCAAAAAGTACAATAATGCCTGACTAGCTTTAAGTTGATCGCCTCCTTTAGTTAGTTGTTTAGCGCGTAGCAAAGCTCTAATCATTAATTGCTCTGCTACTAAACTCGTTTTATGTAAATAAACTGACCAATACATTAATCGTCTTGCTGTTAAAAATTTTTCAACTGAATAAATGCCTTTCTTCTCTACTACAAGCTCGTCATCTACAACATTTAACATAGTTATTAATCGTTCGCTATTTATATTTCCCTCTGATACACCTGTATAAAAACTATCACGCTTTAAATAATCTGCACGATCCATATCTAACTGACTAGAAATTAGCTCGCACATAAATTTTCTATAATATTCTCCTTTAAACATTTTTATCGCAAGCGTTAAATTTGAGTTAAATTCAGTATTCAATTTTTGCATAAAAAATAACGATATTTCTTCATGAGAAACACCATCTACAATACTATGTTCCATAGCATGACTAAATGGACCATGACCAATATCATGCAAAAGAATAGCAATTAACAACGCATTTTCCTCATCTTCAGAAATTGTAACACCCTTAAAACGAAGTATCCTCACTGCATTTTGCATTAAATGCATGCTACCCAATGCATGATGGAATCTTGTGTGATGAGCACCTGGATAAACTAAATAGGATAATCCCATTTGAGTAATTCTGCGAAGTCTTTGGAAATACTTATGTTCGACCAAATCAAAAATTAAAGAATTAGGAATCGTAATAAATCCGTAAATTGGGTCGTTAAATATTTTAAGTTTGTTTTTAGTATGCAAACGTTAATTGAATTAAAAATTTATGCAAATATAAATATATGAACAATATTAACATTCTTTGGGTTGATGATGAAATAGATTTATTAAAACCTCACATTTTATTTTTAGAAAAAAGGAACTATGCAGTTACAACCTGCCAGAGTGGTACTGAAGCCATAGAAATTATTGATGATCAGAATTTTGATATTGTTTTTTTGGACGAAAACATGCCTGGTCTCACAGGTTTAGAGACCTTATCGGAAATTAAAGAAAAGCGAAATAGCATTCCAGTAGTAATGATTACCAAGAGTGAAGAAGAGTATATTATGGAAGAAGCTATTGGAAGCAAAATTGCAGATTACCTCATTAAACCAGTTAATCCTAACCAAATTTTGTTGAGTTTAAAAAAGAATTTGGATCATACGCGTTTAGTTTCTGAAAAAACAACTTCTAGCTATCAGCAAGAATTTAGAAAAATAGCTATGGATTTGTCTATGGTAAATAGTTATGAAGAATGGGTAGAACTTTATCAAAAGTTAATCTACTGGGAAATTGAGCTCGAAGATATTGAAGATCATGCCATGTTTGAGATTTTAGAATCTCAAAAAAATGAAGCTAATCTTCAGTTTGGAAAATTTATTGATAAAAACTATAAAAATTGGTTTCAACCTAATGCTGATGCTCCTGTATTGTCACACACACTATTTCAGGAAAAAGTTGTTCCGGAGTTGAGCAAAAATCAACAAACACTTTTAGTGGTTGTAGATAATTTAAGATACGACCAATGGAAAGCATTTGAACCAATTGTAAGTAATTATTACAAAACCGAAAGCGAATCTCCTTATTATAGTATTTTGCCTACTGCAACTCAATATGCAAGAAACGCTATCTTCTCAGGATTAATGCCTAGTGATATGGAACAGTTACATCCAAACTACTGGAAAAATGATAATGATGAAGGTGGAAAAAATTTATTTGAAAACGAATTTCTTAAAGCTCAATTAAAACGTTTAGGGCTAAATCATATAAAACATGAGTATTTTAAAATTACAAATCTAAGGGCTGGAAAAAAATTAGCCAATAATTTTAAATCCCAAAAAGATAACGACCTTACTGTAGTTGTTTACAATTTTGTAGATATGTTGTCACATTCTAAAACAGAAATGGACGTTGTAAAAGAGTTGGCTTCTAACGACAAAGCATATCGATCGTTAACATTAAGTTGGTTTAAAAATTCTCCACTGCTAGAAATAATTCAACAAGCTCATCAAATGGGCTTTAAGCTTATTATTACTACAGACCATGGAACTATTAATGTGAAAAATCCTTCAAAAGTTATTGGTGATAGGGACACAAGCCTTAATCTAAGGTATAAAACCGGAAGAAGTTTAACTTATGAAGATAAAGATGTTTTGGCATCAAAAGATCCTAAAAAGATTCTTTTGCCGTCAATAACAATGAATAGCTCCTTTATTTTTGCAAAAGGAAATCTATTCTTTGCATACCCTAACAACTATAACCATTATGTAAGCTATTATCGAAATACCTATCAGCATGGAGGCGTATCTTTAGAGGAAGTTATTATCCCGTTTGTAGTTTTAAATCCAAAGTAATTTTATCCACAAATTGCAAAAAACATCGACGAAATACACTTTTTTCTTGTTTATTAGCAAAATAATCACTAATATTGCCTAACAATTGATGAGTAAAACTGAATATTTTGACTTAGGAACCATAGATGAAGTAGCAAAATTGTTACTTAAAAGGTTTAAAACGAAAACAGTTTTGTTTTATGGAGACATGGGAGTTGGTAAGACAACGCTTATAAGTGCTTTATTAAAAGAATTAGGAGGTAAAGTAAAAGCCACAAGCCCAACTTTTTCGATTGCGAACGAATATAAAGTAAAAGATGATATTGTTTATCATTTTGATCTTTATAGAATTGAAGATGCAGAAGAAGCTTTAGATATAGGCATAGAAGATTACCTATATTCAGGACATTGGAATTTTGTAGAATGGCCAGAGAAAATTGACGTTTTTCTGCCGAATGAAGTGGATATTTTACACTTAAAACTACAAAAAAACGGTTCCAGAGCACTTAAATTGAGTGTTTATAAAGAAAAAAGTATAAATAATTAAAAATAATTAGTAAAAAAAACGTAAACATAGCCCAAATCGAAATCATAAGAGTACGGTAAAACCGTAACGTTCAAGCGATTTTAGAAATTGATTTTAACAAAATATTAACATTCTTAGAGGCTCTCTGAAGTTAACTTTGTTACAGTAATTAATTAATTAAATCCCTTGAATTATGAAAACTAAAAAAGTTTTAATCGCAATTGCGATTTTCGGAGGTGTTTTGTTTACAGCGCAAGCTACAAACTTAATAGACCTAAATGAACAACTTAGAACAGAAGTCAAAAGAAATACACCTAAGCCGCCAGCGGGTTAAGAGTATTGATAAGAGTAGCCTTATTATTGGTAGTATAATAGCAACCTTAATTGCAGCTACTCCTTTTCTATTCTATTTACATGAAAGTGTTCCAGAAACAAATGTCTGGGACACTTTTTTGTTTACTTTTGAAAGTCATTTTTATGAGAATGCTAATCAAGCAATGTGGCTAATTACGCAAAAGGCCATTCCTCTCATGTTATTATTTATTTGGTTCTTTACAAATCGGCATTGGTGGTATCATGCACTTTTAGTTCCAATAGCCATGTATATTTATCAGCTTGTATCTTTTTTTAATGTTGAATTAGATATTATGGATCAGTTTGAATTAGTTTATTTAGTTCCAGTTATGGCCATTATTATTCCTTCTATTTATTTGATTCGTGCTAAAATGTTTGCTAAAATAAACGATGCTGATAAGACGTTAGAAGAACTTGAAGAGGAATTCAAGATTAAACCGCGTTCGTTTAGAGATTATTTTTAGTTAAAATTACATTGTTTAATTCTAGCCAATAATCACTGTAAAAGTTTGAAGTTTCCAATAATTGACTATGAGTGCCATAAACTTTAGTTTTACCTTGTTCTATAATATAAATTTTATCTGCAATATATCTTAATGAATGAAGTCTATGAGAGATAAAAATAATACTCAATTCACTCTTAAACTTGTTAAGCAGTTGTAATACAGATAGTTCTGTCTTTCTGTCCATGGCAGAGGTGAATTCATCTAACAGCAGCAATTTAGGTTTTTTATAGAGCACACGTATTAAGGCTATAATTTGTTTTTGTCCACCCGATAAATTAATGCCTTCCTCGCCTAAAAGTGTTGCATACCCTTGAGGCAATTCTTTAATAAAAATATCGAAACCATAATCTTCACAAAACTTCACAATATGTTCAGGTGCATCTTCCTTTCCCAATAAAATATTATCTATTATGTTACCACTAAAAATAATAATATCTTGAGGAATTACTCCTATTAAATCTCTCCAATATACTGTTGAAATTTCTTTTAGATTGTATTTGCTATTAATAATTATAGCTCCTTCTTCAAAAGGATAAAACTTTTGCAATACTTGTCCTAATGTACTTTTGCCGCAACCACTTTCTCCCACAATAGCAATACATTCATTTTGTTGAATAGATAAATTAATGTTTTTTAAAAGCTGACTTCTTCCTGCAAAACGAAAAGACAAATTTTTAATTTCTAAAGAATTAAAAACGCTAAGATTTTTTGTGCCTTGTTGCTCTTTTTCAATTGAAGTAAATTCATACATTCTGTTAAAAGCAACTTTTGCTTCATTTATTGGTATAGTAATTAAAGCTAAACTTGCAACAGACGGTAATAAAGAGCCTGCAATTCCTAGAATTGCCATAAGCTCTCCTAATAACATAGCTTCATTATATACTTGTACGGAAGTAAACAACAAAATACCAATTAAGAACAGCACACTAAATACGCCCGAAAACACAGATAGCCTTACATTTATTTTTCCTAAAATAAAAGCTTTTGTTTGATAATTACCATAAATAATCTGATTCAGTTTTTGAAAGACAGATTGTCTATTATTGTTTTTTATGGTTGCAATGCCTTGCATTGAGCTTATATAATTACTCTCGCTAAAAGCATAGCCTTGCATAACTTCTTTTTGGGCAGTAATAATACCCTTGTTAAAACTATAAATTAGTATAAAATAAAAAGGTAAACTAATAAAAGCAATTAAGCCCGTTTGCCAGGAATAATAAAACAAAAAACCTAAAGAAACTATAGTAACTAAAGCATTAATAATAACGTTACTGGCTACCATAGAAATAACACGTTGTACACGC
The DNA here is from genome assembly GCA_965250265.1 of Flavobacteriaceae bacterium. Lineage (GTDB taxonomy): Bacteria > Bacteroidota > Bacteroidia > Flavobacteriales > Flavobacteriaceae > PRS1. The sequence continues at coordinate 500,368 of CBDFNO010000012.1, forward strand.
TGTGTATCGTTTAGTCTTGCTACCAACTCCCCTATTTTACGAGTATCAAAAAATGGTTTTGGTAAGTGTAGTAACGATGTATAAAAACTATCAATAATCCTGTTGTTAAAATCTTTGGTTTGGTGTATTAAAAAATAATTTCTTATGGCTGTAAAAAACACTCTTACCAACAATAAAAAAGCAACTAATATAATTCCTGTCAAGAGTTTTGTAATGTCTTTTGACGGCAAAATATCATCAATTAATTTTTGAGAAAAAACTGCCATAGCCATTCCTAAAACTGCAATACCAATACCTAACAAAATGCTAAACCTAAGTAGTTTATAATCGTCTTTTAGAATACTTAAAAACCATTGCTTTTTATTCGATTTTAGAGTTTCTGTTTTTTCAAAACTATGATTTGGAGTAAGGGTTAAGCAGGTTTTAGATTTCCATACAGTTTCCAACTCCTCTTTGGTATAATATACAATACCTTTTGCAGGATCTCCAATTATAAATTTGTCGTTTTCAAAACCATAGCACACTAAATAGTGCTGTAATTGCTCTTCAATAATAACGTGAAGTATTAGAGGCTCTGCATTGTCAATTACTGCCTGTATATTGGCTTCGTTCCCTTGTGAATTAAACCCTAGATTATTTGCTGCTTGGTACAAACCTAATAGGGTTGTTCCTTGCCTTGTTGTACCACTTAATTCGCGTAGCTTTTCTAAAGTGCTAGTGCCTTGATAATAGTTTATTATAGATAATAAACAGGCTACACCACAATCGCTTTGATCGTGCTGTAATACTAGCGTTTTTGATAATCGTTTTAGATTGTATTGGGGTTTTGTTTGGAGCTTCATGATTATCAGATTCATTCCCGATATTTATCGGGATTAGCAGGAATTAATGCTTTTAAAATAGCTTTGGGCCTTAGTTGCCCCTTGTGTTTTTTAACTAACTCTTGCTTTTTGTTGTAAATCAAAATGTAAGGAATAGAGTTAGCATCAAATCGATTAGAAAAAGTATGAGTGCTATCATATAAAAAAGTTATGTTTTGTTGGGTTAATAAATTATAAGTTTTTGCAAAGGCCCTTATTGTTTCAATAGGCTCTGTAGACACAAAAAGGAGTCGTACATGAATAAATTGGGCTAAATTATCACCAATGCTTTGAGCTTCATGTTGGCAAAAATCACACTCCGTATTAAAATAGATAAATACAGTTGGAGTGTTTGTTACTAATTCTGCATTTGTAAATATTGTATTATCTAATGTTTTAAAGCTAAAGTTAGGAATTGATTGTAAGGTTTTTGATACCTCGCTTTTATATTGCATTTTTGTTACAACACTATATCCTAAATATCCTAAAAGTGACAATGCAAGTATTGGTATAATTATTTTAAGTATTTTTTTCATACTAAAAGGTCTATATTCTAATGTCTAACAGCTACTTGTGCTGAGCTTGTTTCAGTAAGCGGTCTTTTTATCTTTTTAAGACATATTAAGTGTTAAAAACATAATTGCAATCACCCAAATAAGTAAACCAACACCATAACTACTACCGACTATTATAAATCCTTTTTTAGTAGTGGATTTGATTTCTTTACCAATTAAGTATGCCAAAATAACCCAATAGGCTAACTCAAATAAATTAAGTACTTGTAATGGATACACAAACCAGGGCTTTAAATCTTGATAGCCTGTTATATTAATTGCAGAGAACGGATAAAAATATTGTAAATCCTCTAGCGTGTAATCTTGATGAAAAATATAAAACCAAAGGGTTTTAAATATAATGACCAGTAAAAACACAAACTCGGCTTTTACAACACTATTAAAGAGTGTTTTGTATTTTATTTCTTTATTAAAAAAGAAACAACCTACATCTATAATGGCTGCTATAATGCTTATTTTCAATAGTAACAATAATGGTATAGCAATATAACCCAACCATTGCCATTTTTTTTTAAGATTTAGAGCTTCAAGTATTTGCTCTTGTGTGAATTGTTCAGATAAAGAAGAAGCATAAAGGTCTTCAGTATTTAATATTTCCTTACTTATGTAACCAAATAACATATAGGAAATAAATAATAACAGGAATAAATATTTTCTTTTTAAAAACATAAAGCTGAATAGTGTAACAAGAAATATTAGCATTAAAAAAGGCTGAAAAAATTAGAATTAATCAGCCTTAATTCAGGATATTTATTTCTCTTACTTTAATAGTTAAGATAAATTCTTAAAAATTACTTCAAGTATTAATTACTGCATTTACTTAACCTTAAATAATTTTTCCTACCAAAAGTCTGCCAATAAACAATAATTAACATAGGTATTATCAAAGCCAACCCTAAATAGTTTGAAATAAGATCAAACATTTTTAAAACCAGTCCTCCAAAAAAGCAGGCATAAATAAATATAAGCAATCCATTTTGTATTTGACTGGTTACCCTTATTTTGGTTGAACCATCTAATGTAGATTTATCAAGATTTATAATGTTTGAACTATTATTGTTTACCTTAATAAATAACTTTGAAGAATTACTATCAACTTGGAGATTCTTTATTTTTTCATTTGGTTCTATATAATCGATAAATTTATCATTAACAAAAACTTTTAAAGGTCTAACCTTAATTAAATAATTATTCTCTCTTATTATTGTTATTGTTGCCATTTTCTTTTGATTACAAAGTTATTACTCACAAGCTAAACTTACCCCGAAGCCAACTGCCCCAACTACAACTGCAATTCCTGCCCCAAATCCAGACCACCAAGAAGCAAATCCGATTACTACTGCTGCACCGCTAATACCATCAGCCAATTCTTGACATGTTCCACCATTGACTAATTCCATTTGGTTTAATTCTAATGTTTTCATAAAAATATAAATTTTAAATAAAGATACCTACTCATTCGCTTTTCGGTTTCCGCGGCTTATTTTTAGTGTATTAAGCATCACACTTTTAAAACAAACAGTTATATACTCTTTATTTAAAATATTTAGTATCTTTGAATAAAGAATAAACACCTGTTTATTTTTTTAAAAACTTGCATCGAAAGCTTCTGCTATTGTAGAGGCTTTCTTTTTTATATTCTACTAATATTTTTTAAATTTATTTATTTTTTATACTTTTATAGAATATTTACAACAATAATATAGAATATTTTCTATATAAACAAGTTTAATAAAAACTATTTATGAACAAAGCTATACATAGAATACTTGACCTTATTGCTCATTTGGATGTTAGTGCCAGGCAGTTTGACCTATCAATTGGGACTGCAAACGGTTATACGTTGCGCATGCATAAAAACAATGCATCTGTTGGAAGTGATGTCATTGAGCGCATTGTAAAAACTTACCCTCAAATAAATTTAGTATGGCTTATTACAGGCAAAGGAGAAATGTTTATTAAATCTACAAAGCCAAAAACTATTGACAATGTTAATATTGAATCCTTTATAAACGAGCAACTTAATAAAAAGTGGAGCGAGGAAAAAAAGGAGTTGCTTGATGAGATTATGAAAGAAATAAACTTGCAATTAAAAAAATAGTTCTCGATACGTTTCGCCTTGCGAAACACTCGAACCGACAATAGAATAGAAATCTACCACACAGAGGTCAAGTCATAGAAATCGACACTGACGACTAAACTTCTATCAACTTTTTCCTTAAAACAATAAGTTGCTTTAAATATTCCTCTTTATCCAAAACACTTTTGTTATCTCGTAGCCCGTTTAATTCCTTTCTTATAATCTTATAATCTTCTGTCTTAAAGTTAGAAAACTCATTCATTAAACTATTTATTTCATCATTGAGTTCATTATTTAAACTTTTAGATAAACTATAATAGTTAAGTTTTTTAGAAAGGAATACTAAAAATAGTATTAGAGGAATAGTTAGAGGTAAACTATAAACAAATTCAAACTCATCAACATAGCGTAGATCATCATTTAGTATTGATAAAAACTTATAACACTCAATTATAATAGGTACAATTATTGCAAAACGCCACCAGTGTTTACAAGTTACAAACCAGATCAATAAAATTAATAAGGTTAATAATTTGTTGGCTAAGGTCCAAAAAAACACATCAATACCTTCATAATAATTTGAGTCAATCCTAAAAATAAGAGTCTCCCATACTTTCGTTTCCGGAGCTAACCTATAGAGATAGAATAAGAATGGAAGCGCTACAATAATTGTAGCTATTATAATATCTTTTAAGAATATTTTTCTTTGTAAAATAACGACGGTTTTCATGAGCTTAAATTTATTTTTAAATGTCAAATTTATACCAGCAGGCCGGCATAATTATTCACAGATCTTAATTGTATAGGAAGGAGATTGTCAATTAAGGTTTTATATAGCTGCTATTTTAGTAAATTTTATTAAGCCCATTTAGTAATAGACTTAAAATAACAGTAATATTACAAAAAATATAGAATATAATCTATAATAATGTTTTGAAATTCCACTGCCAGGAATATTCTTAAGTTGTTTTATTTAGGTAATATCCAAAGAATTACATTTTTATGCATTTCCCATTGTGGTTTTACCACATATTTTTTGTCTACTCGTAAAATACATTTAAGATTTGTATATATTTTATTTTTAAACCAGAAGCAGTATAATTATCCATGATAAAAAGGAATATCAGTGTACTTATTATTGAAGATTGTAGCAACATTGCTGATGCTTACAAATATATTTTAGACGGCATCTCTAACACTAAATTTAATATTTGTTTTGCACTAAATTTGTTTTACACTAAACTGTGACGAGACCATATATCATTTAAAACGTAAAAATAACCAATTAGTGCTGTTGGATTTACAACTTTCGGTATCTAAAGACGAACGTTATCTTAGTGGAGACGATTTAGGACTTTTAATAAGACAAGCGTACAAAAGAGCGAAAATGTTTAATAAAATAAACACTGTAGACAAAACCATGGAAGAACTCGAAGAGGAGTTTACAATTAAGCCTCGTTCGTTTAGGGATTATTTTTAGTTATTATTTCAAATTTATTTGTAATTTGGGTTTTCAATAATTCCTTATTATGAGCAAATCCCTTTCTCCTTTTACAAAAGAACAATTATTACCTCAAGAGGAAATGCTTGAAGTCCTCAAACGCAAAGGCAATTTATTTATAGGAATACCTAAGGAAACGTCGTTTCAAGAAAAACGAGTATGTCTTACACCAGACGCAGTTTCTGCTCTCGTAAACAATGGCCATAAGGTCCTATTAGAATCTGGAGCTGGAGATGGTGCTAATTTTCAAGACAAGAATTATAGTGAAGCTGGAGCAAAAATCACCAAAGACAAAGCTAAAGTATTTTCATGTCCAATTATCTTAAAAGTTGAGCCACCATCGTTTGATGAAATTAAACTCCTTAATCCTCAAACTATTCTCATTTCGGCTATACAGTTAAAAACACAAAGCAAGGCTTATTTTGAAGCTTTGGCAAAAAAAAGAATTACAGCAATTGCATTCGAATTTATTAGAGATGAAGATGGTGCGTATCCTGCTGTACAACAATTGAGTGAAATTGCAGGCACAGCTTCAGTATTAATAGCAGCAGAATTACTATCAAATGTTAATAATGGAAATGGACTGTTATTTGGAAACATAAGTGGTGTCCCTCCAATTGAAGTTGTTATTCTTGGAGCTGGAACGGTAGGAGAGTTTGCTGCACGCTCAGCAATTGGAATGGGAGCAAATATAAAAGTTTTTGATAATTCCATTACAAAATTGCGTAGGTTACAATCCAAATTGGGACAAACCATTTACACATCTACTATGCAACCCAAAAATATACTTAAAGCCTTAATACGTTGTGATGTTGCTATTGGTGCAGTTAGAGGCAAAGACAGAGCTCCAATTTTAGTCACTGAAACCATGGTAGAAAATATGAAATCTGGAGCACTTATTATTGATGTTAGTATAGATATGGGTGGCTGTTTTGAAACAAGCGACATAACAACACATGATAATCCTATCTTTGAAAAACATGGTGTTATTCACTATTGTGTTCCAAATATTCCTGCTAGATATTCCAGATCTGCTTCAGTTTCTATTAGCAACATATTTACTCCGTATTTGCTAAAAATAGCTGATGATGGTGGAATAGAAAATGCCCTGCGTTTTGATCGTGGTTTAAAAAATGGTTTGTATTTTTACCACGGAATTTTAACTAACAAATCTGTAGCAGATTGGTTTGATCTTGATTACAGTGATGTTAATCTTCTAATTTTTTAAGTGTTTTTTTAGAACACTAATTTATTATTTGCACATGAAACTTATACAGCGCATTGGTTATTACCTTGGAGGATTCTCTATTGGTCTTATTTTACTGGCATTTTTTTTAAGTGGTAAAAAGGCCTCATGTAGTTATGGTCCAGAAGCAAGAGTATTAAAAAATATTAGCACAAAACAACTTGTTTATTCTCAAAACACAAATGAAACTATTAAATATAAATCCATTGATTCATTAACAGTTTCTGAAATTTTAAAATTTGGAAATGTAAACTTTTCCAAAGGCAACAGAGATCTTGATTCTTGTAAAATTTATGTTATAGAAAGTGTGTTTAATGATAAAGACATTTCATTATCAGTGGAGAATTGCGAAACCATTGCTACAATAAAATCTATTAGTTTTGAATAAACAAACATTTTCTTTTGCACACTAAAACTAAAATATGGTTATTTCCTCTACACATGTGTGGTAAAGAGCAAAACTTTATTAATACTGCTTTTAAAAAGAATTTAAAGTCGCAAAAATTGAAAATTGTTGTTCTCATGAAAAATATATTACCTGAATACATTTCAAATAATTCAAAATTTGAGCTATTAGATTCAAACAAATAAAAGCATCAAACTTTTCTTCTTTTCTTTTCTTCTTTAAGAAGATTCAGTTCTCTATTGGTTTGACCAGCAATCGACGTATTTTCTTCAGCTCGTCGTATAAGATATGGCATTACATCTTTAACAGGACCAAAAGGTACATACTTAACAACGTTATAACCTGCTGCTGCAAGATTAAAACTAATATGATCACTCATACCGTAAAGTTGACCAAACCAAACACGATTATCATTAATAGCAATATTTTTTTTCTTCATAAGTTCCATTGCCAAATACGAACTCTCCTCATTATGAGTGCCAATGAACAATGATATATCACTTAAATTATCTAAAATGTAAGTGAGCGTGTTATTAAAATTTTCATCTGTTGTTTGCTTATCGATACAAATAGGTGAAGGATATCCATTCTCATCAGCTCTTTCTCGTTCTTTTTCCATGTAAGCCCCGCGTACAATCTTCATACCCAATTTATATCCTTTATTTTTAGCACGTTGCTTTGCATCCTTCAAATAATTCAAACGATCCCAACGATATGTTTGTAAAGTATTAAAGACAATAGGTATTTCTTTATTATATGCACTCATCATACTTTCAACAATTCCATCAGCAGCATCTTGCATCCAACTTTCTTCAGCATCAATTAAAATTAATACATCCTTCTCTTTGGCTAGCTTACAAGCTTTATCATAGCGTTCTACCACTCTATCCCATTCTTTTTCTTCAGCATCAGTAAATTTTATTCCTTCTCCCTTTTTTTTATATAAATAAAGTCGTCCAAAACCTGTAGGTTTAAATACAGCTATTGGTAAAGCAGCTTTCTGACTAGCGAAATTTATAATTTCTAATGTTTTATGTAAAGCTTTATCAAATTGTTCTTCACTCCCCTTACCTTCTACTGAATAATCCAGAACACTTGATACTCTCCTAATGTACATTTTATCTATAACAGGTAAGCAATCGTCTTCATTAACACCTCCACAAAAATGATCGAAAACTGTAGATCTAATCAATCCTTCAACTGGCAAATTTGTTTTTAAAGCAAAATTTGTGGCTGCAGTTCCTATTCTTACTAATGGTTGATGTGAAATCATCTTAAATAAGAAATAAGCACGTTCTAGCTCAGAATCATTTTTAAGCTGAAATGCGACTTCTGTATTGTCAAAAAATTTTTCTGATAACATTTTAATAAAGATTTATAGCAAATATATTTATTAAGAAGATATTATATTACATAAAAACTACTTATTTTCATACCCTGATAAATTGATATATATAAATGGAATCTATCGTTACCAAAGAATATTCAATTCACTTTAATTCAACGATTTATGACGAATTAAATAGCTATTTACAGCATTCTAATTTTTCAAAAATATTTGTTATTGTAGATACAAACACGCTTAGTTTTTGTTATCCATACTTTATTGCCAAAGTTGAAACTAATCTCGAAATTGAAATTATTGAAATTGAAGCAGGGGAAATTCATAAAACAATAGATACATGTATAGGCGTTTGGAATGCTCTATCTGAGCTTAATGCCGACAGGAAAAGCCTAATTATTAACCTTGGTGGCGGCGTGGTTACAGATTTAGGAGGCTTTGTAGCTTCAACCTATAAAAGAGGATTAAAGTATATTAATGTACCAACGTCATTATTAGCGATGGTTGACGCTTCAGTTGGCGGAAAAACTGGAGTAGATTTAAACACTCTTAAAAATCAAATTGGTGTTATTAATACTCCACAGATGGTTTTAGTAGATACTCATTTCTTAAATTCTTTACCACAAAATGAGATGCGTTCTGGATTTGCCGAAATGCTTAAACATGGATTGATTCAAAGTGAAGCATATTGGGAAACACTTAAAGGATTAAGGCTCCAACATTTTAAAAATTTGGACGATTTAATTTATGAATCAATATTAATAAAAAAAAATGTTGTAGATCAAGATCCATTTGAAGATAACTTGCGCAAAACATTAAATTTTGGGCACACTCTTGGTCATGCTATCGAATCCTATTATTTGAACAATCCAGATAAACTAAGTTTACTACATGGAGAAGCAATTGCAATTGGTATGATATTAGCAGCCTATATCTCGAAAGAATTGCTAGAGTTTTCAGACGCTAAATGTCAAGAAATCAAAACTGCATTAATTAAAATATTTGTCAAAGTTGAAATTGATAAAGAAGATTTTAATCCAATAATCGAACTATTAAAGCATGACAAAAAAAATGAACATGGCAATATTAATTTTGTATTGTTGGAAGCCATTGGAAAACCAAGAGTAAACTGCTTGGTTGATAATGATATTATTATCAATTCTTTGAAATATTACATCAATTAATTTTGAATCAAAATAATTTGTAACTTTATAAGGTTAATTACTATTATTAAGCTATTTCTATTTCTAACAATTACAAATACTTTGTAATGAAAAGAATTATTGTTGATTTAAAAAAACTAACTCCTAACATCTTTACACTTTTAACTAAAAAGTTTCCTGATGGTTATAATGATAAGGATATTATTGTTTTTGAGAACCATCATAACGAAATAATTGAAGCAGTTGAAGTTAAAACAATAGACACCATTTATCTTGTCAAAGTTAGTAGTAAGTTGCATTATACAATGACTAACTTTAAAAATGCTGATATGAAAGTCAATAAATTAGGCAACATTATGTTTAGTGATGAAGAAGAATAAGTGACGTAAATATTTGCCTACTCTAGCGTCGTATAGAATTTACAATTCATTAAATATTGTATGCATTAAACGCTTTTTATCATTGATGCTTTCTTCGAGAGAAATCATAGTTTCCGTTCTGTAAACGCCTTCTATATCGTCTAATTTAAAAATAATATCCTTAGCATGACTCGTATCTCGTGCTCTAATTTTACAAAATATATTGAACTTTCCTGTAGTAATATGTGCAACTGTTACAAAAGGAATATTCTTAATACGCTCCAAAACAAATTTTGTTTGGGATGTGTTCCCCAAAAACACTCCAACATAGGCAATAAAAGAATATCCTAATTTTTCGTAATCTAAAGATAAGGAAGACCCTTTAATAATTCCACCTTCTTCCATTTTCTTAACTCTTACATGAACTGTTCCAGCAGAAATTAATAATTTTTTTGCAATGTCAGTAAAAGGAATTCTTGTATTATCTATTAACATATCAAGAATTTGATGGTCTGTTTCGTCTAATTTAAATTTCGTCATTTTATGTATTTGTTAGATAAAAAGCAAAAATAGCACATTTTTATTATTAAAAATCTATATTTTATTAATTATTTTCAATATTTAGTGATATTTTGCTATTATTTATCAATACGAAATCGTTTTCGTAACCTACTTTAAACTCATTTGAATTCAGCAATAAAACCATATTATTGTTGGCATTAATCTCTTTATGTCCATAATAATCCCTTAGGTTAGAAATTTTATTAATTATTGGAATAAATTCTACGCAATTTCCAATTAATCGCTCTTCGTATAAAACACCTATATCCAGATATTGTTTTTTATTTTCAAAAGTTATAGCAGCATTTCTAATAATAATATCGAAAAAGTAATTTTCATTTTTTGGAATATCAAAATATGGCATATAGTTATCGCCTTCAATATTATTTAAGGCAATGTACTCTAGCGCCATTAATATAGATTGAAACATGTACTCTCTTGTTTTCTCTCTTGCATAATCGTTTTTACAATGACCAGCTTCAAATAAAATGGTAGGCACATTTTGATTTTGAAACATATCACCAACACAATTAATATTAAATGCGTCATCATAAACAGCTACCTGATTAGGAATTTGTTTTTGTAACATTGTACTCATAACTGCAATAATTTCCATTGCAATCTTTCTGTTTGGTGTTACACTACAATTCACATCTTGTGCTGGAGCTAAAAATGAAACTGTTGCAGGATTATTAGTTTTTCCTGCACTAAAAATAGTCCGCTGTCCATGAAGGTTAAAACAGAAATCTGGTTTAAAAGAATCAAAACATTGTCTTAAAGCAATACTTTCTGGTTGTGACAAATCTTGAGCGTCTCGATTTAAATCTACATTATTTGCATTAAAACGTGTATAAAGCGATGCTCCATCAGGATTAAGTATAGGAATGATCTTTAGTGTGCAGTTGTTAAGAATAGTCTCTGAAAACGCATTAGAATCACTCAAAAAATTAAATAAATCGAATAATGCCTTGGTTGTTGTAGATTCGTTACCATGCATTTGCGACCACATGAGTATTTTTTTTTGCCCTTTCCCAATAGTTATAGAAAAAATGTTTTCGCTATTCACAGATTTTCCAATTATATCAACTTTAAAAATCGATGGTAAATTATCCAAAAGTGGTTTAATATTTTTTGTGTGAATATATCTACCAAAAAGAGACGCTATTATATGAGTTTTATAGAGTGATTTTAAAGTTTCAATTTGCATTATGTTTTATTAAAGATTACAAAGGTAAACATTTGTATTTTTACAAATGTAAACAATAAAATAGACAGTTTCTGTTACATAGTTGAACAATATTTATAGCATTGACGGATAATTGAGACCACAGTGACTGTCAATATTATATATTTCTTTTAATCATCTTTATTTCAATTTTTTAAATTAAATTACTTGAAGTAAAAGATTAAAATTATATTAGATTTATTTATATATAATTGCTGAAAACAATTAATATGTTTACATTTGTAATTACAAATTTTGATTTCATCTGTTTACAATGATAAACAACGAAGCATTTGCAAAAAGGCTCCAAAAAGTGATAGATTTCTATGGTGAATCTGCATCTTCTTTTGCTGAAAAAATTGGTGTACAGCGCTCAAGTATTTCTCATATATTATCTGGACGAAATAAGCCAAGTTTAGACTTTATAATGAAAGTGCTTTCCTCCTATCCCGAAGTTGAGTTGTACTGGCTCTTAAATGGAAAAGGTATATTTCCTGCCAAACAACAAAAAGGAACTACATCCTTAGAAAATGTAACTCTAACTACCTCTAAAGAAAGTAAAGACAAAACTATAGAACGTATCGTTATTTTTTATAAAGGTGGAAGCTTTAAGAGTTTTAAAGAATAGATAAAATTTTAGGAGTTACGCTTATCGTTTCTACTACACGCCCTAGGGAGCGAATATAAGTTATGGACGTTGTAGCTTTTTGTTAGGTGTTGTGTTTTCTAATTGTTTTAATTCTAAAATATCGTAGTTAATCTTTGAATTGATGAGATTGTCTAGCTCATTTTGTTTAAGATTTATCTCTGAATATAAATTATTTAGTTTTTCTAAAACTTGTTCGTTATTGCTGCCTTTTTGATTGACATCTATTTTTTTTGAAACTTCAAGAAATTCTTTAATAGCATTTTTAAAATTATGTTGTAATAAAAAAACATTATCATTTTTCATAACCAAAGTATATAGAAATAAACATTCATAGACAGAATCATAATCTTCTTTTAATTTTTTTAAATGAACTTTACTAGCTGGGTTATTCAATACCTCTCTACATTTTACTCTTGCTCTATAGTTATTTTCACAAATTTCCGGATATGCTTTTGATCGTTCTTCAAAAAGCTTTTTTTCTTTATCTACCATAATATCAATTTGAGCTTTTAATAATGTTAATTCTTTATCGGTTCTTGCTTTTCTTTTATGCGAAAAAATATAATTTAATACTGAAAGCACCAAGCTTATAACTACTCCTATAGCAGTAATAATTTGAGTTAAGTCCATATTATTTTGTTTAATTTACTATCTTCATCAAAGATTCCATCTTTGTATTTCGCAAAGAAATTTTTATCTCTTTGAAAAGTATTTTCATTATTAACCCAATCTTTTGCTTCAATAATAATCTTAATTTTCGAATTATTTTTTTTTATAGTTGTCAATTCCTGAAGTACATTAGCTGGGTTAAATTGCAAAGCCATGCCAGCATGTAATGCAATTATTGAGGATTGAATCCATTGTAAGAACTCATAATAGTTCTTGAAAGAGTTTCAAGAGGTATATTCATTACATAGTCATGAGTAGCCATGTGACATATTTTCAATTCAAATCCATGATCTTTTAATTTTTCAATTAAATTGTAATATGATTCTTTTCTATCTTCCTGGTAATATGAATTAAGATACAATATTCGATTACAATGATTATTTGATTTATCCATTGTTTTATGTTTCATTTTTATTGACCCTAACCATGAATCTTGACTTGTTCCTAAAAACTGATCCCTTCTTTCTTTACTCCAAGTTAGCCAAATTGTATTTCCCTCTATATCAATATTTAAATGGACTCGGTGCCTTCTATAGAAAGCTGATTGCACCCTTCCCCGAAATTCAGCCGATCGCCTTAACGCACCAATTTCAGAATCAAAGAGGTTCCCTCCATATACGTATTCTGTTTTCTTGGACAATTCTAAATTTGAAACAAGTCTTTCGGCAAAATCAATCACTTTAATTCAACTTTATTATTTTTCATATCACCTAATGTAATGATATGACCAGTTTTATACTCAATCAAGTTGAGCACAGGATTGGTTATATCAAACGATACTTCGACTAGCTCAGCACGAATAAGCTAAGGTAATTTTTTAAAGTTTATAAATCAATAGTTTAAATGAGTTCTTTATGTAATTTTGTATAAAATTATTTCATGAAATATTTATATATAGTTTTATTGTTTTTACTAATAACCAGCTGCTATCAAGTAGAACGAAATTGTACAAATTTTAAAATCGGCACTTTTAAAAGCACAATAACTATTAATGATATTGAATATATTTCTTCTTTTACAAGAACGAATAATTTACAAATTGAAACTTTTGAAAACAAAATAGATTCTTCTAATGTTAGATGGATTAACGATTGTGAAGTGGTTTTTAAAACAATCAACCCAAAGAATATGGCAGAAAGGAAAGATGTACATCTAAAAATTCTTGCTACAACAGATTCATCGTACACATTTGAATATTCCTACGTAGGTGAAACTATTAAACAAAAAGGGATTGCTTTTAAAGTAAATTAAAACAAGGTGATCTGCCCTTCTTCATCATTATCAAAATCTTCTTCAGGATTACCATTTAATAATGGTTTTGAAACATTTTCTACATTAGTAGTCTCTCTAGTTATAGTTTCTTCATCAACTACTTCAATATCATCAGCATGAACCTCTTCTGGAGCATCATAAGGCAGCGATTCTAATAAATTAATTTGCTTAATTTTTTCTGTGGTTAACTGATTTCCAAGTGCTTTTATACCTTTAACAGCTATAAATTCCTCAAGATTAACTTTATCATTTTCTTTACGATCCTTACCTCTTTCTTTAGTAAACTCAATTTCAGCCATTGGTTTCCAATCTGTAGACACAATTTCTAATTGTGTATTTCTGTGTTCGGTTATAAACTTTTCTTCTTTGTTTTCATTTTCAATTAAAAAGCGTTTTACAAAATAACGGTCTTTATCTCCATCAAAATAAATAGCAGAAATTGGTTTTTTAGGGATCCATTTTTCAAGTATAATCATATCCTCATCAAAATGTACAGACATTTCCGGAATTATCGTTTTTACAACTCCTGCTTGTGTTATAATTATGATTCTATCTTCTCCTCTGAACTCGCCTATCAACTCTCCTCTTTCATCAAGATTTAAACGCTGTACAGTATCATCAAACCATATTTTACGCGGTTTTAAAGTAGAAACCCCTTTTTCTTTTAATTCAATTTTTTTGACAGAATATTTAGTAACCACATTTCCTTTTGAAGCGCGACCTTTAATTATAACATCAGCAAAATCTATGTCCCATTTTAGTTTTTTAATACTTCCGACCTGGCGCAAAAATATGGTAACAACTTCAGCTTCTCCATTTGGGTTAGCTGAAAAATACCATACTTTGGAGCCTTTATTTCCATAAGCTAAATCGTATTCTTTATCTCGAGTAACTCCGGTTACTGCAAAACGCTTAATATAAGAAGCACCTCTAGCACCATCACGATAAATCATATTATAAATGGTACGCTTATCTTTTTTCTTAAACACAGCTACGTGAATAATACCTTTTCCAATAAAAGTCTTTGAGTCCACTTTTGTAATCATCATTTTACCTTCATTGGTAAACACAATAATATCATCAATATCACTACAATCACACACATATTCATCTCGACGTAACGAAGTGCCTATAAAACCTTCTCCTCTATTTACATAAAGTTTAGTGTTACGTATAACTACTTTTGTAGCAACTATATCATCAAATACTTTGATTATGGTTTTGCGCTCTTTCCCTTTACCATAATCCTTTTTGAGTCTTACAAAGTAAGCAATAGCATACTCTATTAAATGCTCTAAATCGTGCTTTACTTGTTCAATATGGTCTTCGAGTGCGTCAATTTTTTGTTGCGCCTTATCGATATCAAATTTAGAAATACGTTTAATTCGTATTTCGGTTAAACGCACAATATCATCTTCTAAAACAGCTCTTTTTAAATGTTTGGTATGTGGTTTCAGTCCTTTGTCGATAGCACTAATAACACCTTCCCAGGTTTCCTCCTCTTCAATATCTCGATAAATTCTATTTTCAATAAAAATACGCTCTAAAGATGCAAAATGCCATTGCTCCTCAAGCTCATTTAGTTTGATTTCTAATTCACTCTTTAAAAGTTGAACTGAATGATCTGTGGAACGTCGTAACATTTCGGACACACCAATAAACAATGGTTTATTATCCTCAATAACACAACCTAAAGGCGAAATAGATTGTTCGCAACTCGTAAATGCATAAAGCGCATCAATAGTTTTGTCTGGTGAAATTCCAGAAGGTAAATGCACCAATATCTCAACTTGAGCAGCAGTATTATCTTCAATCTTCTTGATCTTTATTTTACCCTTGTCATTGGCTTTTAAAATAGAATCTATTAACGAAGATGTTGTTGTACCAAATGGTACTTCGGTGATTACTAACGTGTTTTTTTCATGTTGAGAGATTTTTGCTCGAACACGGACTTTACCACCTCGCAATCCATCATTATAATTCGTAAAATCTGCAATTCCTGAAGTTGGAAAATCTGGTAAAAGAGTGAAACGCTTCCCTTTTAAATGTTTTATAGAAGCATTTATAAGTTCAATAAAATTATGTGGTAATATCTTTGTTGATAAGCCAACGGCAATACCTTCTGCACCTTGAGCTAATAACAAAGGAAACATTACTGGTAAGTTTATAGGTTCTTTACGACGGCCATCGTAAGATGCTTGCCAATGTGTAATTTTAGGATTGAATACAACATCTAATCCAAATTTAGATATCCGAGCTTCAATATAACGCGAAGCAGCAGCTCGATCTCCTGTAAGCACATTTCCCCAGTTTCCTTGAGTGTCTATCAATAAATCTTTTTGACCAATTTGCACCATAGCGTCTGCAATACTTGCATCTCCGTGAGGATGGTATTGCATGGTATGTCCTACAATATTGGCAACTTTATTATAACGGCCATCATCCAAATCTTTCATAGAATGCATGATACGCCGCTGTACAGGTTTAAAGCCATCTTCTATAGCAGGAACTGCACGTTCTAAAATTACATATGAAGCATAGTCTAAAAACCAATCCTTATACATCCCAGAAACTCTGGTAATCGTTTCTTGGTTGTTGTCGTTTTCATTTATCAAATCGTCATTATCTTCTATCATCGACTATTCTTTAGTTTTCTATTATTTCTAACAATTTTATTCAAAGATTGCTTAACGTATTTTCGCTTTTTACTTTCTACAAGTGTTACATTAAAAATTTCTTTTTTTTTATGCCCACGACTATTTGTTATATATAGCACTAATCTTTTATAAATTATAAAGTTTTGAAACTTGAAGTTAATTAATTTATCCTTTTCAAACTCTAAAGTATGCTCTTTAGATTTTAATGAATTTGTTGATAAAAGCCCTTTATTCATTATTCCAACTTTTAAACCATCACTATCATATTCAAAAAATTTAGTGACTTTAAATATTAATATAAATATTCCTAAAAAAATAAATACAGTAAATATGAATATTAATACAGAATTTATTTCTAATTCACTAAAAACATTAAAAACGGTAGATAACGTTAGAGCTAGGACAATGAAAATAAAGTACCCAGAAATTACAATACCTCTAATTTTTGAATTATTAATTCTCATGTGATTCTTCTACTAAATCTAATTCTACTTTTAGATTGTTAATAATAAACTCTTGTCTATTTGGAGTATTTTTCCCCATATAGAAAGAAAGCAATTCTTCAATAGACATATTATCGTCTAACATTACTGGATCAAGGCGTATATCTTCACCAATAAAAAATTGAAACTCATCAGGTGAAATTTCACCAAGTCCTTTAAATCGGGTAATTTCTGGTTTTGGTTTTAATTTTACAATAGCATCTCTACGTTCCTGTTCTGAATAACAATATATAGTTTCCTTTTTATTTCGTACTCGAAACAAAGGTGTTTGCAAAATATATAAATGCCCTTCTTTTATGAGTTCTGGAAAAAATTGCAAAAAGAATGTAATTAATAACAATCGTATATGCATTCCATCTACATCTGCATCAGTCGCAATTACAATATTATTATAGCGAAGACTTTCAATAGATTCTTCAATATTTAAAGCTGCTTGCAACAAATTGAATTCTTCATTTTCATATACAATTTTCTTACTTAAACCATAAGAATTTAAAGGTTTGCCTTTTAAACTAAATACCGCTTGTGTGTTTACATCTCTTGACTTTGTAATACTTCCTGAAGCTGAATCTCCTTCGGTAATAAATAGTGTAGATTCTAAGCGTCTTGCTTTTTTTTGATCGCCAAGATGCACACGACAGTCACGTAGTTTTTTGTTATGTAAATTTGCTTTTTTTGCGCGCTCTCTAGCAATCTTCCGTATTCCTGATAGCTCTTTACGTTCACGTTCTGCCTGCAATATTTTACGTTGAATAGCTTCAGCGGTAGATGGGTTTTTATGCAAGTAATTATCGAACTGCGTTTTTACAAAATCATTTATAAATGTTCTCACAGTTGGCAAACCACCTCCCATTTCTGTGGAACCCAATTTGGTTTTGGTCTGACTTTCAAAAATAGGTTCCATCACTTTTATTGAAATAGCTGTTACTATAGATTTGCGAATATCTGAAGCTTCATAGTTCTTTCCGTAATACTCGCGAACTGTTTTTACTAATGCTTCTCTATATGCTGC
The DNA here is from genome assembly GCA_965250265.1 of Flavobacteriaceae bacterium. Lineage (GTDB taxonomy): Bacteria > Bacteroidota > Bacteroidia > Flavobacteriales > Flavobacteriaceae > PRS1. The sequence goes on from CBDFNO010000012.1 coordinate 518,448, forward strand.
TTGGTGTGTGCCTCCTTGTGTAGTGTGTTGTCCATTTACAAAGGAATGATATTCTTCACTATATTGAGTTCTACTATGTGTTATTGCTATCTCTATATCTTCTCCTTTTAAATGAATAATTGGATAAAGGATATCGCTTGTAGAAATATTTTCCTCTAAGAGATCTCTTAACCCATTCTCGCTAATGAACTTTTCTCCATTAAAAATTATGGTTAATCCTGTATTGAGATACACATAGTTCTTAAGCATTTTTGAAACATATTCGCTTCGGTACTTATACTTTTTAAAAATATTTTCGTCTGGAATAAAAGAAACCTTGGTCCCTTTACGACGAGACGTTTCATCTAATAAATCCTGATTGATTAAATTACCTTGCTCAAATTCAGCTGAAGCAGATTTCTCGTCACGTGTAGATTCTACTCTGAAAAATGAAGAGAGCGCATTAACGGCTTTGGTACCTACTCCATTTAATCCAACCGATTTTTTAAAAGCCTTAGAGTCATATTTTCCTCCTGTGTTCATTTTAGAAACTACATCAACAACTTTACCTAAAGGAATACCGCGTCCATAATCACGCACAATAACCTTGGTGCCTTGTATTGAAATGTCTATAGTTTTACCTGCTCCCATCACATATTCATCGATGGAATTATCAAGCACCTCTTTTAACAGAATATATATCCCATCGTCAGGTGACGAACCATCACCAAGCTTACCAATATACATTCCAGGACGCATTCTAATATGCTCTTTCCAATCGAGTGAACGTATATTATCTTCGGTATAGGTTGATTTTTGAGACATAAATATGCTTAAAATTAGATAGAATGCTAATATAATATTTCAACTTAAAAAATGAAATATAGAACGAACAAAGTAATTAACAATGTTTTCACTACAAAACAGTGAAAACATAAATCACAAAATTAAAACTCCTAATTCCAATTATTTAGTGTCCTTCATTAAGAGTTTGCGCTTTTTCAGCTACTTCTTTTAAAAGCTGATTTCTGATTTTTAAAAGATTTATTATGTATTTTTCAAGAAATAAGCGATTTGCTAATTTTCCTAAAAAACCAAAAGATGATTGAAAATAAAATTCATCTATCATTAACGTTTGCTTTCTTTTTTGCTGAAAAATATGCAAGTGCCTAAAAGATTTGAAAGCTCCTGAAACCATTTCATCTACAAAATAATTAGGTGATTCAAACTCTGTAATTTTTGAAGTAAGTATTTGAGTAAATCCAAAATGTTTAGCTTCCCAAGTTACCGATTCGCCTAATCCGATTAATCCAGAAGTTTTGCCAGAGATAGCTTTTTCATTTGAATGTTTGAGTGATTCTTGATGAAAATCAATATTTCTTGCTAAATCAAAACAAATCTGTTTATTAGCTTCTATATAAGTATGTATTTCAATTTTTGGCATTGGGTTACACCAAAGATAAGTCTTTTATCTTTTTTCTAAAAGCGAAGCGGTCTTGATTCTAAATTTAAACGTTAAACAAAAAATGCATCACATCACCATCTTTAAGCACATAATTTTTTCCTTCCACACGCATTTTTCCAGCTTCTTTTACTTTGGCTTCACTGCCATAAGACACAAAATCGTTATAAGCAATAACTTCAGCCCTAATAAATCCTTTTTCGAAATCTGTATGAATAACTCCAGCCGATTGAGGCGCTGTAGAGCCAACGTTAATTGTCCAGGCTCTTACTTCTTTTTCTCCTGCAGTAAAATATGTTTGCTGATTAAGTAATTTGTAAGCCAAACGAATTAATTTTGAAGAGCCTGGTTCTTTTAATCCAATATCTTCTAAAAATAGTTGTCGCTCTTCGTAATCGTCTAATTCGTTAATATCGGCTTCAGTACCAACGGCCAATACTAACACTTCAGCATTTTCATCTTTAACAGCTGCTTTTACTTGTTCTACATAAGCATTACCAGATACAGCAGCAGTCTCGTCAACATTACACACATACATCACAGGTTTGTCTGTAATAAATTGTGTTGGTTTTATATAAGCCACATAATCGTCTTCGCTAAATTCTAAAGCTCTTACCGAAATTCCTGCTTCTAAACTTTCCTTGATTTTATTTAAAACAGCTTCTTCTTTTTGAGCTTCTTTATTTCCTGTTTTTGCAGCACGTTTTACTTTGTCCAGTTTCTTATCAACGGTTTCTAAATCTTTAAGCTGCAATTCCATATCAATGGTTTCTTTATCCCGAATTGGATCTATACTACCATCAACATGAATTATATTATCATTATCAAAACAACGCAACACATGAAGGATTGCATCGGTTTCCCTAATGTTTGCCAAAAACTGATTTCCTAAGCCTTCGCCTTTACTTGCTCCTTTTACTAAACCAGCAATATCTACAATCTCTACAGTTGCAGGTAAGACACGCTCCGGTTTCACCAACTCTTCTAATTTTTCAAGTCTGGAGTCTGGCACATTTACAACTCCAATATTAGGCTCAATAGTACAAAACGGAAAGTTTGCACTTTGCGCTTTAGCATTAGATAAGCAATTAAATAAAGTTGATTTCCCTACGTTTGGCAATCCTACAATTCCAGCTTTCATTGATTATTAAATTTAAGGCTGCAAATGTAAGTAATTAGAAATTTATAATTATACAGGTTTTAAAAATTATTGTAAGGTTTTAGGAGTTGCGCTTATAGGTCTTGTTTATGATGTGTGAAGATACTGAGAATACATGAGATACACGGAAATTTATTAAACTAAAAGTAATGAATTTTTGTATATGAATGCTGGCATGTATTATACATATTGTTTTATTAATTTCTATACATTTTTTTACCATCAATTCGCGAAATAAAAAACTCTTTGGTAGAAAGTGCCTTCACCGAAACTTTGGCATTTTTAGGAAGGACATAATTACCAGGACGACCTTTCCAAATTATATTTCCATTTTCATCAATTTGATTTGCAAAGTCCAATTCCTTGTATTTGAAATCAGACTTGGAAATTTTCTCTATTTCGTAGAAATCAACAGAAACAAGCTTAAGCTTTTTATGAAAGGAATGCCTTCTAATAGCGAGATTGTCGGAAGTTTTAATAGATTGAATGGAAGGGTATAAAAGAGCATCAATAAATCCAACTCCCTTGTGATAGTCTTCTTTAATTTTGTTTAGCTCGCCAGTACTTTCAGTATCAAATCCAATGGATTCAGATATAGCAATTGATAATTTATACCTATGATTTACATCAATTTCTTCTGAAAACAGTTCCGACAAAAAATTCATTACTAAAAAATTCTTCTTGATCTGTTCCTTTGTTAAAGTTTTAATGATTTCTTCCTTTGTATTTTCTAGCTTAAATGCCTCAGTAAAGCCTATAACTGATGGAATTAAAACTTGACCAAGTAATACCTCCCATTCTGATACTGCAATTCTCTGGTTGGTTTTAAACCTGCCCTCTAATACTGCTCCTTTCATTGATGAACTAGCATAAAACACGGGATTCCTAGGACGATTGACGCGCTGGTACAAGATTAGTTTTTCCTTTGGAGGATATATAATTTGGGCAAGCTTACATGGTTTGACATTGTCCTTAATATATGTTGAACGAAATATATAATGCTCGTGGTTAATTAAAATTGTATTGGTGAAAAAATCTCCTAATAAGGGCTTGATTAAGTCCTTTATTTCATCTATTGATATGTTGGAGGTGTCAAGGGAGTGTAATTTATTTAATTTCTTTTCTAATTCACTATGATTCATATGACAACCAATCGTCTAACTCAGCACGAATAAGCAAAGGTAGTTTTTTTACTTAATACAGTCAATACTTCAACTGACATACTTATTTAAAAGATAAAAAGATTGCAATTATAAACTGTAACAAATTTAACAGCTAATCGTCTTCAAATTAAAAGCCACAACTATGACTAAATCTATTTTAAGATTTATACTATTCATTTTTACTATTAGCCTAAACGCACAAAGTTTTTCAGCAAAAATTCTTGATGAAATTACAAAACTACCTGTCCCTTTTGCTGCTGTACAAACTGCACAATATAAAGGTGTTATTACCAACGAAGAAGGCGTATTTAATATAGATCTGGAAAACAATAGCATAAGCCAAGTAACTATTTCCTCTTTAGGTTATAAAAAACAAATTTTTAAAATAGAAGAAATTATAAACAACAACTATCTAATAGTATTAGAGCCATCAATAAACGAATTAAATACGGTGTATTTAAGTAGTTCGAAACCAAATGTGGACTCTATAATTGCCAGAGTTGTAAGAAATCTTTCCAAAAATTATAAAACTGAAAACATTAAACACAACTTATTTTATAGGGAAACTGTATATATGGATTTTGATAATTTAGATTTTGAAATAAAAAAAGCATCTCATGTAAAGAAAAAACAATTGTTTGATGCCAACAATATCCTTAAAGCTATGACTAACAATATAATGTCGAGTAATTTTGTTCACTTCACAGATTTTATGGGTGAACTGAGCGTTATGAATAAGGACTCTTCAAAACTTAAAGTTGAAAAAGCAACACAAATTATTAATACAAAGAAGGACTTTTCGTTAGAAAACATTCAAGAAAAAGCGCAAAACATAGTTTTAAAATATCTAGACACTACACTCACTTACAAACTTAAAACTGGTTTATTTAAAGTTGAAGATTCTTTATCTCTTGCAAACAACAATAACTCTAAAGACAATAAGCAGGAATTTGAAATAAGAGATCTTAAAAGTGATGCACATGATATGCTTAATGATACAAGACCAGACACTCAAAGTTTATTACGAAAAATTTTAGATGCTGATTATTATTCCTATACACTACAAAATGTAACGTTTTATAATGATGAAATGGTTTATGCTATTCATTTTAAATCAAAAAGAGCAAAGGCAAAATATACTGGAACATTGCATGTAGCTCATGATAGCTATGGTGTTTTAAAAGCTGATTACCGTTTTTCGAAAGGAAAACGTGGTAGTAAACTTAATTTGCGTTTAATTCTAGGTGTAAAGTATATTGAAAAAATTAGTAGTGGAACCATTATTTTTAAAAAGAATGAAAATAATTGGTTTGAACCACGTTACATAAAGCGTGAGGAAGGTCATTATTTTTATATTCATAGGCCTTTAAAGTTTATTGAGAATACTAGAGATAGAAACAAAGCGCTTTTCAATTTTAAAATTGAAGGTGTTGCCAGACAAAAAGAAGAATTATTGCTAACAAGTACAACTTCTATCACAAATGCTGAATTTAATACTATTAAAGAAGTAAAAATAGTGCCTTATCAAAAGCAGCGAAAATACGATGCAAAGGTTTGGGGAAGTAATGAAACGTTAGCTCCAACAGAAGAGCTTAAAACTTTTGATGCAAATAAAGATTGAGATTTTAGCAGTGTTTTTTTGGAGTTACGATTATCGATTGGTGTATGGTTATTTGCGAGTCACGCGCAACTAATTCAGCAAAAGGAAACCGAACCTTAGGAAAATCCGTAGAATTTTCCGAGAAACACTAACCCAAGCAATTAATTATACACGGTGTTATATGGCGTTTTCTATCATTTCCCTACTATTGCTTACTGTATGGTTTCAATTTATTATGCGGTTGAAGTTGTCGAGTTCGTCTCAAATACTGAATTAAAATTCTTATCTTACATCATTCGCTGTTATTTTTATTTAAAAAATTAATTATGAAAAATCTAGCAATAATTTTAGTCGTTCTGATACCCTTATTTATAAATGCTCAAAACTCCGAGTATAATCTAACTTCATATATGAATGAAGGAGTTAAAGCACCTAATACCCATCATATTGGTGATGCCTGGTTAAACTTTTTAGTAGCAGCAGATGATGATTTCGATCAGAACATCACACAAGCAACTTTTAGTCCTAACTCAACATTGGATTGGCACAAACATGCTACAACTCAGGTTATCATTGTTGTGGAGGGTGAGGGTTACTATCAAGAAAGAGGTAAAGAGCCAGTTATCATAAAAAAGGGTGATATTGTCAAGTGCTTGAAAGACACAGAGCATTGGCATACTTCATCTGCCGACAGTTCAGTTTCATATATAGCTATTTATGGTAAGGAACCAACCATTTGGACCGAGAAGCTAACCCAAGAATACTATGATAGTGTAGCCCAAAAACTAAAGCGCAAATAAGGACTAAAGATTTCCGGTTGTTTCCGGCAGAAATGCCATATAACGTTAAGATATCAATTCGTTTTAATAAACTATATCATTCGATACTTCGACTAGCTCAGCACGAATAAGCGAAGTTAGTTTTTAAGAGCTAGAAATTCAAGAGTACAATAAACAAACTTATACAAATTATATTAAGGCTTTATTATTCTTCAGGATGCATAAAGCGTTGTTTCCCTAAAAGCTCTTCTTCGGTTTCTACAACATCTTCATCAGGCACACAACAATCTACAGGACATACTGCTGCACATTGAGGCTCTTCATGAAATCCTTTACATTCAGTACATTTATCTGGAACTATATAATATAAATCGTCACTTATAGGTTCTTGGGCTTCGTCTGCATCAACAGCATTTCCATTAGTTAAAACCACATTGCCTGTTAAACTGGTTCCATCTTTATACCTCCAATCATCAGCACCTTCGTAAATTGCTGTATTAGGGCATTCGGGCTCACAAGCACCACAATTTATACATTCATCTGTTATAATGATTGCCATAGCATTTTCTTTTTCTAACTTTGCCGAGCAAAAATAAAACCAAAACCATTCATAACCAAGCAAAGCATGGATTTAGAGCAAAGAATTAGCACTTTTGCAAAATTAGGAGATTTTTTAAGTCAATTCTCTAATAAATCCACCTACAAAAAGGATAATATTGAACATAACGATTTGTTTTTTGATGGTTTTAAACATCAAATAAAATTAGCCCAAGAATATAATGGTTGGTTTACTGAAGAGAATATATTGTTTGCTATAGAAGGATGGTCTAACTTGCTGACGGAAAGTAATATTAACCAATGGTTAGACAAGTATAACTTC
>CBDFNO010000013.1:0-465317 GCA_965250265.1 Flavobacteriaceae bacterium
GTTCTTTGCGCCACCACTTAAAATCATCTTTAGATCTACCCATCATGACTTCTTCATTAAATCTAGTTGTAAAAAAATCAGAGATTTTTTGTTCCTTATCTGCAATTTCTTGTCTTATCTTGGTTTCTTTATTATAATTAGCTGTTGCTTTTAATAAATCCACTTTTTGGTAAATACTATCAAGAACAAAGTAATTGCCATAGTTTCTCAATAAACGCTCATATTCCATAACAGCAAGAACAGCTTGATTCTTATTTTCTAAGGAATCGGCGACTCTATAATTGTCATTATAAAGCTCAACCACGACATCCTCTTTATAAGGTCTTATCTTTTTTTTATAGGCTTGTAGCTCCAACCATCCTAATGCTCTTAATATTTGTTTTTGTGGTGGCCAGTTATGACTATCTTCATAAGTTAGGAGTTCATTATCTATAGAATAATTTCTTAACCATTCCTTAAACTTAAACATCTCCTGATAGTTCATATCTTCATCGCCAACCAAACCTATATAAGAAAAACTATTTGGATTTTCTATTTCAGAAATATTGGTCATAAAACCAGCTCCACAACCTATAACGCCTTGTATGGCATTGGTTAAAACAGCAATGGTTGTTGCTAATCTTGATCCTCCAGAAAATCCAGCTGTATAGATTTGTTTTGTATCCGTTTTAAATTCCGTTAAAACATGATCGAACAAGCTATTGGAAATTTCAAAATTCTGATCATATGGACCATTTTTTGAATTGTTTGAACAGACTAAAATATAGTTATACTTCGCAGCAGCAGGAATAAATGGTTTTATGCCATTAGTACCTCTTCCTACAGGATCGTATATAAATATGATGGCCGAATTTTTATCAGGATTATAAGCTTTTGGTAGATATAATTGAAACGATTGATCTGTAGTACCTTTTACTAAAATACTATCAATAATCTTACCTTTCTCATATTCTTTGATTTGAGAAAATGAAAAACAGCTAACAAATAAAAATGGTAGAAGTTTTATAAAGTTCATAAGCATTCCAAATTAACTAAATTTAATTTAGTTTATATTCAATTATAATAAAGTTTAACTAAAATTGTCTCTAATATTTTCTATCTTCAACCTCTAAAAATTTAAAATAATGCCAATCAACAAATTATTGCCAACTATTGCCCTATTTCTTTTAACATTTTCTATAACAGCCCAAAATTATTTTTTTAAAAACAAAGCACCTTTTAATACTAACATTCCTTCTCCTGAAGCTTTTTTAGGCTATCCTATTGGAGAGCAACATACAAGGCATGATCAAATTGTAGCTTACTTAACCAAACTCGCCGAATTATCCGACAGAGCTTCAATTACAACTTATGGAGAAACACATGAGCATCGTAAATTAGTGATGCTTACAATTTCAACATCTAAAAATTTAAATAATTTAGAAATAATTAAGGCAGAACATTTAAAATTTGTCAATCCAAATCTAAATCCAACAAATTATAATGATGTTCCTATTTTTATTCAATTAGGCTATAATGTTCATGGCAATGAGCCTTCAAGTTCGGAAGCAGCATTACTTACGGCTTATACCTTGGTAGCTTCCAACAGTCCCGAAGTGAAAAATTACCTTGAAAATGCGGTGATTTTTATAGACCCAACCATAAATCCTGATGGTCGAGATAGACATACACAATGGGCAAACCAGTTTAAAGCAAACGCTTTAGTATCCGATGGTATTGATGCCGAACACAACGAAGCTTGGCCTCGAGGCCGAACAAACCATTTTTGGTTTGACCTCAACAGAGATTGGTTGTTGGTCATTAACCCTGAAAGCAGAGGTAAACTAAAATGGTATCACCAATGGTATCCAAATGTTGTGACCGATTTTCATGAAATGGGAACCAATAGTAATCACTTTTTTGAACCTATGAAGCCCATAGGGTCTAAAGACCCAATCATGCCAAAAGAAAATTATGAAGATTTAAACAACTTGTTTGCACCTTATTTTTCGAGTGCCCTAGACAATATTGGATCTTTTTATTACACTAAAGAATCTTTTGATGGCACCTATCCTGGCTATGGATCGTCCTATCCCGATTTACAAGGCGGACTGGCTTTACTTTTTGAACAGGCAAGTTCCAGAGGGCATCTTCAAGATACCGATTATGGTACCATATCGTTTCCGTTTACCATAAAAAATCAATATACCTCAACTTTTGCAACTATTAAAGCATCGGTTGAAAACAAAGCTTTACTACGTAAATACCAACAAGATTTTTTTAAATCTGCCATCTCTAAAAAAGCAAAAACAGACTTTTCAGCTTACGAATTTGGTGATGCTTTTGATATGAATAGAAACAAAGCCTTTATCGATAAATTGCTTATTCATAAAATTAAAGTTTACAAAAAAGGAGATAAATATATTGTTCCCCTAAAACAAGCACAACATCGCATGGTTCAAACCATGTTCGAAACCTACAACACATATCGGGATAGCGTATTTTATGATGCATCTGCTTGGAGTGTAGTCAATTTCTATAACTTAAATTATCGTGGATTAAAAACTACAAATTTAGGTGAAGAAATTACGACAACAGATAATTTGGTGTCTGTTTCCAAAGTCAAACAATCTAACTATGCCTATATTATTGATTGGGACGATTATAATGCACCAGCAGCTTTGTATTATATACAATCTAAAGATGTTACAGTAGCTTCAGCTTTTAAGCCCTTTTCAATTAAAATTTCAAATGAAAATAAAAACTTCAATTATGGTAGTTTAATGATTGCCGTGAGTAAACAAAAGAAATCCAGTAATGAAATTTACAAAATAGTTAAAGACGCCCAAAACAAATATAATGTTCCAATCTACAGTACATCAACTGGATTTAGTATAAAAGGCATTGATTTAGGTAGTAATAATTTTAGGGCTCTCAAAAAATCAAAAGCTGCTTTATTAGTTGGCAATGGTGTAAATTCTTATGAAGCTGGCGAGGTATGGCATCTTTTAGATACAAGAGTAGATATGCCAATTACTAAACTCCAAATGCGAAGTTTTTCAAGAACCAACCTAGACAAATATAATACTCTAGTTATGGTTTCCGGTAGTTACACACAATTAGATTCTATGCAACGACTAAAATTAAACCAGTGGACATCTAAAGGCAATACTTTAGTTACCATTGCAGGAGCCTCAAAGTGGGTAATAGACAAAAAGTTAGTTAAAGAAAAATTTACAAAAAATCCTAAAGAAAAGGATAGTACTAAAGCCAAAAAAGCAGAGCGTTTACCCTATGTTGATGCTTCCGAACATTTAGGTCGCGAACGCCTTGGTGGTGCCATTTTTAAAGTAAATTTAGATCTTACTCATCCTTTAGCCTTTGGATATCGGTCGCCTTCACTTCCAGTTTACAAAAACAATACTGTGTTTTTAGCTCCTAGCAAAAATGCTTATTCTACAGTTGCTAAATATGCAAAAGACCCACATATTGATGGTTATATTTCTACCGATAATCTTAATATATTTTTAAAGCCATCCGCTTCAATTATTGTAAGTCCATTGGGTAGCGGACGTGTTGTATTATTTGCAGATAACCCAAATTTTAGAGGGTCTTGGTATGGCACTAATCGTTTATTTTTAAATGCCTTATTTTTAGGAAATAAAATATCTGTTCCAAAAAAAAGAAACTAACAACAACCTCATATTATGATTAAAAAAGTAAACTTCCTTTTTGTATTCCTTTTATGTTTACAAAGTTTTTCTCAAGACACATATCTTGGCGATGGTCCGTTTTCGCAACTTATAATTAGAGGGGTAACCCTAATAAATGGCGATGGTTCACCACCTCGAGGTCCTATGGATATTGTAGTCGAAAACAACAAAATAGTAAAAATGCAAATTGTGGGTTATCCTGGCGTTAAAATTAATAAAGCAAGACGACCAAAATTAAAAACTGGTGGGCATGAGCTTGATGCTAATGGCATGTTTTTATTACCAGGGTTTATAGATATGCATGGCCATATTGGAGGAAGATCTCAAGGTGCAAACTCTGAATATGTATTTAAACTGTGGATGGCTCACGGCGTAACAACTGTTAGAGAACCTAGTGGTAGAGGTGTAGATTATACCAACGATTTAAAACGTAAAAGTAATGCTCACGAGATTGTAGCACCACGAATTTTTACATACACAGCGTTTGGACAAACTAGCAAATCGTTCAATCCTTTAAATGATGCTCCAATAAGCACACCAGAAATGGCAAGACAATGGGTAAGAGCAAATGCCAAAAGAGGTGCAGATGGTATCAAGTTTTTTGGTGCAGAGCCTGAAATAATGGCTGCCGCTCTCGACGAAAATAAAAAATTAGGATTAGGCTCTGCCTGCCATCATGCGCAATTAAGTGTTGCTCGTTGGAATGTATTACACTCTGCAAGAGCTGGATTAACCTCGATGGAACATTGGTATGGCCTACCTGAAGCTTTATTTGAAGATAAAACCGTTCAAGATTATCCTCTAGATTATAATTACCAAAATGAACAACATCGATTTGAAGAAGCGGGAAAATTATGGAAACAAGCTGCCAAACCTTATTCGGATCATTGGAATGCCGTAATGAACGAATTATTAGAACTTGATTTTACTCTCGATCCAACCTTTAATATTTATGAAGCTAGTCGGGATTTACAACGTGCGCGACGTGCAGAATGGCATGAAGTTTACACCTTACCTTCACTTTGGAAATTTTACGAACCTAGTAAAATATCGCATGGATCGTACTGGCATTATTGGGGGACAGAGCAAGAAATACAATGGAAACAAAATTTTAAGCTTTGGATGATATTTGTTAATGAATACAAAAACAAAGGTGGTCGTGTAACTGTAGGTACAGATTCTGGTTTTATTTATCAACTCTATGGTTTTGCTTATCCACGAGAACTCGAATTGTTACGTGAAGCAGGATTCCATCCTTTAGAAGTTATTCGTGCTGCCACTTTAAATGGAGCAGAAGCTTTAGGTTGGGCAGACAAAATAGGATCTGTACAAATAGGTAAATTAGCCGATTTTGTTATTGTTGAAGAAAACCCTTTGGTTAATTTAAAAGTACTTTACGGCACAGGAGCTATAAAACTAACCGAAGATAATGAAGTAGTTCGCGTTGGTGGTGTAAAATACACTATAAAAGATGGTGTAATTTATGACGCAAAACGTTTATTAGCAGATGTTAAAGCTATGGTAGATACTGAAAAAGCAAAAACTAATTGGACATTAAAACAACCTGGAATTAAGGATTAATTTCTATCTATAATAGGATTATTTTCAATAATATTCGAAAGTACAATTTGGGTTCTTGTTTCTCCATAAGTGATTAACTGATCTATAAAATATTCTAAATGTTTTTGGTCTTTTAAAACTACTTCCATAACAATATTTTCATTTCCAGTAATTCTATAACAATTAATTACTTCTTTAAAGGTTTTTACTTTTACAAGAAAAGGTTTTAATTTTCCCATAAAAGCACGAAGCGTTATAATAGCAGTTAATTGATTTCCTGTTTCAAAATAAGATAGCTTAGTATAATATCCTTCTATTATTCCAGCATCTTCCATTTTACGAATGCGCTCGGCAACAGCAGGCGAAGAAATGCCAACGTGTTTAGAAATTTCGGTATTGGTTTGTCTGGAGTTTTGCTGTAAATAATCTAATATTTTCCAATTAATGCTATCAATCTTCATCTTTTAAAGTATTTAAGTATAAAAATACGTTTTATTAAATATAATTAACAATATAGCTTTAATTATTAAATATAAAATTTTTGTTTTCAGCCTAATTTTGTGTAATTGCTATAAAAAAAATGTTATACACTGCTCCATCTAATTTGTCAGATTTGCCAATTTATAAAAAGGCATTAGAAATTTTTTCACTTTCTCGTAAAATTTCCAATTACTTAAATTACGATTTAGCTCCATTAAAAAGAAATGGAAAAGAAGATGTTCACATCTATTTTTCTGGTGATATTGTGCAGCAATCTGTTTCATTAGCCCCAGAAATAATTAATGCAGAACGCGAACGCTATTCAGACAAAAAATACAAGCATATAGCTTCTATTAAGCGTTTAACAAATCTATTATATAAAAACTGTAAACGTTTAGAGTTTAGCAATAGTAATGGTAAAGACTATTTACCTATTCTTAAAAGTGAATTAAAAAAGTTTAAACAATTACAACATGTTTGGATGTTGACGTTGTAATTTAAAAACATCTATATATTTTAAAATTTTAAGTATCTTAAATAAAAAATTATAAGATGCTTAAAAAATCGATTCTAATTGAGAAAAAAAGTAGTATTACTTGTAAAAATCTACAACTAATAATTAAAAGCTAAAAAGTTGAATCCTTCCAACTTTTTATTGTGACATTAAACCTATTGAGGAGAGATTTGAAAACTGTCCATCCAAGCGTTTGTGAACTCCTTGAAGATAATGCTAAACTTCGTGTTTTAAAATGTACATTCCTTCCTAATGTTGGTCACTCAAAACATTACCACAATCCACATTTTGGATATACTTTAAAAGGGAGCAAATTTAAAATTGAAGACAACACAGGAATAAGAAAAATAAATGTGCCAACAGGCTATTTTTTCAGTAAAGATACAATAACAGAACAGCAGGTTTTAAACATTGGTGATAGTACTGCTGTTTTTTTAATTATAGAGTATAAGTAAATAAGGTGTTTTAATAAAATTATGTTAAAGAATTTTTTTAATAGCAAAATGTAAAGTATATTTGTCATATAGTAAAAATGATTTTACTTAATATAAAAAATATTTGTCAATTATGAATACAGAATCGTATATGAAATGTGAGCGTAAACACTTAGAAAAAATAACAAACTTTAGATTACCAAATAAATTTAGAGCGATTGGAATGGCAATTGCAGCAATAGCAATTATTGCCATGTTTGTTCGTGCATTTCTAATGGAAGGCGATACAGAATGGTTAAAACAACTTGCAAAACAAGGGTTGTTAGTTGGGATGCTTATAATATCAATCTCAAAAGACAAAGAAGAAGATGAGTTAACTATAAAGTTAAGAATGCAATCGTATGCTTTAGCATTTGTAGTTGGTGTTGCTTACGCATTAATAATGCCTTATGTAGAATTTGGCGTTTCTAATGTTGTGCATTCTGGAAGTGAAGCTTATAAAGATTTAGGTGATTTCCAAGTACTTTCTTTTATGTTATTAGTACAACTGATGGCGTTTCACACTTTAAAACGCTATAGATAATGCAGAATACCATAAAAGTAGAACGTGCCATTTTAGATATTACACAAGATAATTTGGCAAAAAAAATTGGTGTGTCGAGACAGACCATAAACTCCATTGAAGCTAATAGGTATGTGCCTTCAACAGTTTTAGCATTAAAGCTGTCTGACGTATTTAATAAGCCAGTAAATGATTTTTTTAAACTGAGTACTGATGATTAGTTTAGTGAAAATTTTAATAGTGTTAATTATAGACCTTGTCTTAAGGTTTTTGTAATTTTTTTCATTCCTATTGTAGCTTTTTCTGCAATTACAGTTACTTGAGAATTACTATCAATTGCAGGTTTTGGATCGATATAATAAATCTTAGTTTCAGGTTTGACATAATGCATCAAACTTGCAGCAGGATAGACTTGCATAGAAGTACCAACAATTAAAAGAATATCTGCAGTTTCGCAGATTTTCATAGCTTTTGGGATTAGTGGTACAGCTTCACCAAACCAAACAATGTGAGGTCGTAATTGATAACCTTTAGAACAATTATCGCCAAGAACTAAATCTTTTTTCCAGTCTTGTACATCAAATACATCATAAATGCTTCGCACTTTTAATAATTCGCCATGAAGATGTAAAACGTTTGTGCTTCCTGCACGCTCATGCAAATCATCTACATTTTGAGTAACTATAGTCACTTTATAATTCTTTTCTAACTTAACTAAATCATAATGAGCTTGATTTGGTTTTACTTCTAAAAGCTGTTTTCTACGTTGGTTATAAAAATCTAAAACCAATTCTATATTAGCTGCAAAACCTTCAGGAGAAGCTACTTCCATAACATCATGTCCTTCCCAAAGTCCGTCAGCATCTCTAAAAGTTTTAATACCACTTTCTGCACTTATTCCAGCTCCAGTTAATACAACTACGTGTTTTTTCATACTCTAAAAATACTGATATTTTGTCATTGTGAGATGGTTTGAAATTCCAGTAACAGATATGAAACGTGCAAAAACGTTTTATGATACGGTTTTTAATATAGAAATTAAAGTACAAGATTTTGAAGGCACTTTAATGGGTTGGTTTCCTTTTGCAAATGAAAAGCCTGGAGCATCAGGATCTTTAATCCAGAACGAAGCTTATATTCCAAGTGAAACTCATGGAACATTAATCTATTTTTCTTCAGATAATATCCAAGATGAATTAAATAGAGTAAAAGCAGTTGGTGGAAAAATCATTCAACAAAAAACACAAATCTCTCCAGAAATTGGTTATATGGCAGTTTTTATTGACGTGGAAGGAAATAGAATTGCATTATATTCGAAGCAATAAAAAAGAAACTCTCTAAAAAGTGTTACTCTGTATGTAAATGACATCTTAGTTATATTCTTTTATTCTTCTCATTTCTGCTTAATATTTTGTATTCTTCATAGCATTCGCTAATGGCATCTAATATTTGAAGATCATTTGCGGTTCGTATAAAATCTTTAGAGTAATTACATTGATTTAAAATGATAACTTTTATTTAGGTATAAAATAGGTTTAAATATAAACTATCATATAACTAAACCAATATTTGGCAATTAAGACTATCTATATTCATTTTTAAAGTATTTATGTATAAATATATGCTTTTCTAAATATAATTAACTCTTTTGCTTTAATTATTAAATATAGAATTTTAATTTACAGACTAATTTTGTGTAATTGCTAGAAAAACATGCTATATACTATTCCATCTCATTTGTCCAATTTGCCTATTTATAAAAAAGCGTTAGAGATATTTTCGCTTTCACGCAAAATATCCAGTTACTTAAATCACGATTTGGCTCCATTAAAAGTTGATGGAACAGAAGATGAACACATTTATTTTTCTGGAGATATTGTACAACAATCAGAATCGTTAGTTCCAGAAATTATTAAAGCTGAAGAAGAAAAATCTTCAGATAAAAAGTATAAGCATATTGCAACAATTGAGAAATTAATTAATTTGCTAAATATCAATTGTAAAAGATTAGAGTATAGTAATAGTAATGGCAAAGACTACTTACCTATTTTAAAGAATGAATTAAAGAAATTTAAACTATTACAGCGTAATTGGATGATGACTTTGTAGTTACTTAAAGAATCTTAACAAATTTTTGCTGACAAGCTTCAATACATAAAAAGCTTAATATGAGTTTATTATTTTCTACTCTAAAAATAATTTGGGCATCACTAAACTCACAATCATCTGGTAAAATTGTTCCTCCAATAGACGAAGACTCTTCAGTCGAAAAAAAAGTCCCTGTACTTTCGCTACTCGTTTCTGAACTCAGAATACATAAAGCTCCATTAGAAACTACAGTAAAATCATCAAAAAATTCAATAGTTCTATTGCTATTTACTGTTATAAAAACACCACTTCCATCTCCAGGATCTGCAAGCTGTTCAACTAATTTCCATTTACCAAAAAGATCAACAGAATCATCATTGTTAGAACAAGCAACAAATACAATAGCAGTTATTAAAATTAAAACTCTAATTTTTATTTTAAACATTCTTTATTTTTCTATTAAGATGAAATAACTATAAAAAGGTTGCGTAGTAAATATAAGATTTAGATTACATATTCCTACGATATTGTCCACCAACCTCAAATAGAGCATTTGTAATTTGACCTAAAGAACAGGTTTTACATACCTCCATTAAGGATTCAAAAATATTCATTATAAAATTTTCAGTATCTTAAATAAAAAATAAGGTGCTTAAAAAATCTATTCTTATTGAAAAAAAAAGGGCTAAGTTCTAATTATAACCGCATTTTGTTTAAATAACTCATAAAGATGATATGCTTGGTCTGATAACAACATTGTAATGCACCATTGTTTAATGGTAGTCTTGCTGTTCCTTATTTTATCTACATAAGCATACCAATTAAGATAATTCTGTAAATATTTAGAGCTTACACCATTGAAAGGTCTTAAAAATGTTCTAAGCTGCGAGTGAACATTGTTTACTTTTTGTAAGTGAATTGTTTTATCGTTTTTATCTACATGCTCTTTGGCTAGCAATGCTTTGTGTTTTATCTTTGGATTGTCTTTAGCAAAAGCTTTGTATGAAAGATGTTTATCTGTAATTAAGGTGGCGTTGTCTGCTAATCTCCCATCCAATGCTTTTACAATTTCTTCTTTACTAAGTCGCTTTGATTCAACAGCCTTTAAATACTTCTCTCCGTTTCTTTGTACAGCAGTAACTACTTGTACTGTTGTTACCTGATCTGTACCTTGATTTCGTTTAAAATCGGTACCTCTTTTTCTAGGAGTTCTTTCTAAGGATTTACTTCCTTTGTGGCTAAGAGCTAATTCTAGTTCATCACATTCTACCTCTGATGATAATTCCTTTGGAGTGAACTGCTCTAATGAACTCAAAATCTTATGTCGCCAATCAAAGCTTGTCTGGATACTAATCTGTAGTTCCTTGGCTATTTTCTTTATTGGCATACCTTGTTCCATACAGTTTAAGTACAATTGCCATTTTGATTTTAGCTTTATATCATATAATGGTGTTCCTGTGGTTTCACTATACCATTTCTCACAATCATTACAACGATACATTTGAACACCTTTTTGTTTTCCTCGCCTATATACCTTTACACTTGAGCAGTGAGGGCAAGGTTTCTTGTCTCGCTTGGTAATAACTTCTTGTGTCGCTTCTTGTAATACCTTACCTTGAAGTTCTTGTTCCATTAATAAATTCTCGAGCAATTCTCGCTGAGCCTGTATTGGCAATTCCTCAAATAACGCTTTTATCTCTTGGCTTGTTTTCATGTGTTTATATTTATTGTTTTTTAACGGTCACATGCTGTTCGCTATTAATCATTTCCTTGGATGATAAACTTTTAGCATGCTCGTTTCATAAGGCTAATATACTAATAATTGCTGTAATATTTAGAACTTAGCCAAAAAAAGTAGTATCACTTGTAAAGATTTACAACTAAAAATTAAAAGTGAAACACGAGATGCTAGCATTCCAATTGAAGATATTGGTTTTATAGTTATTGACAATCCTGAAGTTTACATAAGTATAACTGCATTAAACTTACTGGTAGAAAATAATACTTCAGTAATAATTTGCAACAAAGTTCACTTACCAAATGGTTTGTTTTTAAATCTAAACAGCCATCACATACAACAAGAAATTTTTAAACACCAAATGGCTGCAAGCATGCCATTAAAAAAACAATTGTGGCAACAAACTATAATAGAAAAAATAAAAAATCAAGGTTTTCTTTTACAACAGATTACGGAAAACAAAAATAATTTTGATTTTTTAGCAAGCAAAGTACTTAGTGGAGATACTACAAACATGGAAGCTGTAGCTGCAAATTTTTATTGGAAATCATTTTTTAAAATAGACTTTAAAAGAGAACGCTTTGGTAATTATCCAAACAATTTTCTTAATTATGGTTATGCTATTTTAAGAGCTGCAACAGCAAGATCCTTATCTGGAAGCGGATTACTTAACACCTTAGGTATACACCACAAAAGTAAATACAATGCCTTTGCTTTGGCAGATGATATTATGGAACCCTTTAGACCACTAATTGATGAAATTGTTTACAATATTATGCAACAATTTAAAGAGCAAGAATTAAACACCAAAATAAAATCTGAGCTTTTAAATGTTTTAACACAAACCGTTTACTTTAAAAATGAAAAAAGCCCTTTAATGGTTGCTTTGCAAAAAACTGCAAACTCATTACAACAATGCTATAGTGGCAAACGTAAAAAAATAAAATATCCAAAATTATGGAACTAAATGGTTATAGAATTATGTGGTTATTTGTATTTTTTGATTTGCCAACAAACACAGTTAAAGACCGAAAAAATGCTGCTGGTTTTAGAAAAAATTTACTAAAAGATGGATTTGCGATGATGCAATACTCGGTTTACATAAGGCATTGTGCAAGTTACGAAAGTGCAGATGTACATGAAAAACGTATAAAAAGATTGCTTCCTCCATTAGGAAAAGTTAGCGTATTACGCATAACAGATAAACAATTTGGAAAAATTATGAACTTTTGGGGAAAATTAGAAGCCCCTAAAGAACCACCACCAACACAATTAGAATTGTTTTAAAACAAAAAAACGCCTCAAGCTTGCCTTATTACAGCAAAAAAGAAGCGTTTTTTTAAACGATATTTACCTTTAAACACTTGCTGTTTAAAAGCTAACACAGCAACTAATATCGTGTTTTCTAATCTTTAATCAAACCACAACAAATAAACAATTGGAAAACACCACCAAACAAATATCGTGTTTTCTAATCTTTAATCAAACCACAACATAAATGCTTCCTACAAATTTGTAGTCTTAATATCGTGTTTTCTAATCTTTAATCAAACCACAACCACCTGTCGCTTTACAACGTGATGCACTTTAATATCGTGTTTTCTAATCTTTAATCAAACCACAACTATGTCCTGTTCTTTACTCATTGTTTTAGTAATATCGTGTTTTCTAATCTTTAATCAAACCACAACTGAAAGCACTTGCTATAAAACAACCTTGGAATATCGTGTTTTCTAATCTTTAATCAAACCACAACCACAAAGCCGTTGGGCAACATTATTTAGGCAATATCGTGTTTTCTAATCTTTAATCAAACCACAACCAAGAGTTCGTAAAGCTGCATTAAAATAAAAATATCGTGTTTTCTAATCTTTAATCAAACCACAACTTGATTAACGTCAACACGCGTGTGTGTTCAATATCGTGTTTTCTAATCTTTAATCAAACCACAACGGATTGATTGAGCAAGTTGATTAAACATAAATATCGTGTTTTCTAATCTTTAATCAAACCACAACCAACTTGTTTGATGTATTCGTTACGCTTTAAATATCGTGTTTTCTAATCTTTAATCAAACCACAACCATCCCACGGCGACATCTATAGATGGGGTGAATATCGTGTTTTCTAATCTTTAATCAAACCACAACCCTGGACCATTTCATCAAGAACGACACTCAAATATCGTGTTTTCTAATCTTTAATCAAACCACAACGAACATTTTATAATGATAAATATCCATTGGAATATCGTGTTTTCTAATCTTTAATCAAACCACAACCTTATGTTAGGCATTGGCTGCGCAGGCACGAATATCGTGTTTTCTAATCTTTAATCAAACCACAACCGTAACCATGTAAAGCCTGTTTATATTCTAAATGTCGTGTTTTCTAATCTTTAATCAAACCACAACCGTTTTTGTACCAGTTAGTTAATCTGTTGTAATATCGTGTTTTCTAATCTTTAATCAAACCACAACGAATTACCTACCGCCACTTCTGCTCAAGCAATATCGTGTTTTCTAATCTTTAATCAAACCACAACGGATAAGAGAACTGAAGAAAAATATAGCAAAATATCGTGTTTTCTAATCTTTAATCAAACCACAACGCGGAGATTGTGTAACCGGCTGTAACTATAATATCGTGTTTTCTAATCTTTAATCAAACCACAACAGTGATATGCTTTATTGCTTATCTGTGACAAATATCGTGTTTTCTAATCTTTAATCAAACCACAACAAATAAACAATTGGAAAACACCACCAAACAAATATCGTGTTTTCTAATCTTTAATCAAACCACAACTACACTATTTTATATAAAAGTAATATGACTAATATCGTGTTTTCTAATCTTTAATCAAACCACAACCACAATTCCGTTAGCCACAAGTGCTGCTTAATATCGTGTTTTCTAATCTTTAATCAAACCACAACCAAATTATGGAAACAATCCAAAAAGCGATAAATATCGTGTTTTCTAATCTTTAATCAAACCACAACAACATCTCATTATCTAACGACGAAAGCGAAATATCGTGTTTTCTAATCTTTAATCAAACCACAACAAAAAACAACCGCAGAATTGAATGATTATGAATATCGTGTTTTCTAATCTTTAATCAAACCACAACACTGGATTAAATTTTTACATCTCTATCTTCAAAAGAAATATCGTGTTTTCTAATCTTTAATCAAACCACAACAGGAAAATCGCTTTAACAAAAATCAAAAGGTCAATTTTCCGTTGTGGTTTGGTTGTTTAAGATTATAATTTTATGCCAAAGAACTCGCTTCTCGATACAATCCCGAATTACATTCGGAATCACTCGAAGTGACAAACTTTATAGTCTTATTCAATTTTACCAGATACTGAAATTTTTACTTTAATTGGATTAAACCTGTAAACCATCCTGTTTTTCCTTCTCCAAAGCCTTTTATATAATGGTAAGCTTCTCCGAGTCTACCATCTAAACTACTTTCAATATGTCTTCTAAAATAATAATCTCCTGAAGTAAATTTCTGCACTCTATACAAATGCTCATTTAAAAGCGTATTAATTGGTTCTTCCCAATTTATTTCGTCTTCATTTAATCCTAATAAAAACATATCGTTAATATGTAATGTTGTTATGATTTGTTTTCCGTTTACAGGTAATTGATAAACAGGAAAGCCTTTGCGTTTGCGCTCAACAACTGTCCAAAATGTAACTACATCTTCATTTAAATTGTCAGTATCATCTTTGTAAATTAATACATGATGGTTATTTCTTGGGTTTACCCATTGGTTCGTGTTATCTTTTAATTGTTCTGCTCCAGAAAAATTTTCTTTCATGCGTACTTTTAAAACAGGAACTGGATTTCCGTTTTTGTTTGGCAAGAAAATTTGTGCCTGTTTTGTACCTTCTTCATCAACAACAAAAAAGGTGTTTGCTGGAATTTTTCCTTTTACAAAACCTCCTAATTCTTGTACTTTCTTAAAAATTAATTGTTTAATAGTTTTATCTACAACTTTATCGATATGCTTTTGTGTTGTTAAACTTTCAATAGGCTTTCTAACATGAAAAGCTTCTTTGCTAAAAGGCGCTTGTCGTTTTCCGAAAACGGTTTCTTTATGCAATTGTCCTCGTGCTGCAACACCAATATTTTTATAAATTTTTCCGTTTTTTTCTGTTTTATGTGTTCTAACTGTTAATACTTTATTACTTGGCTTGTGAGATACTAAAATAGTATCTACAGCTTTTTCAGCATCATGTCTAAATGTTTTCCAAGGCATAGGGAAATTGTTAGCTTCTATGTTTTTATTATAACGATTCCATTTGGTTAATTCTTGTAAATAACTTGCCTTGCAACTTGTCATAACCAAAGCATCAATAGCATGATGACGATGATCTTCTCTTGTTTTTTTATTTTCTGTATTTAGCACAGAGTTTAAACCCCATTTTTGTCTTAAAACAGCAGTCATTTGTCCAGGAGCAACTGTTACTTTTTTACATATTTGTTTTAAATAGTTTTTAGCTTCTTTACTTATATAACGTGTGTCGTTTAATTGTCGTGAGGTAAAATCGTCGTCAAACTCTTTTTGTACAAAACGCTTAAATTTATGGTATGAGTTAGGATATTCCTTTGTATCTGAAAATAGTTTTAAAGCACGTTCTTTTATGGTTGCCCAATTAGCTTGGTCATTACTATAAAACTCGTAAGGTGTTTTATTGCCTTTATTTCTATTTTCGTTTGCTTCACAAAGGGTTTTGTTCATAAAACTATCGTTTAACGATTTGCTCCAAGGATGTATATGTTCTATTTGCCATTTACCAGTAAACAGTTCATGAATTGGAATGCTTAATCCTGTATATGGACAGGTTTTTTTACATTCTTCCCAAAGTTTAAACTTTAGCATACTCACGTGTGTTACGCGTGTGTATTTTTCTACTTCGCCTTTTACACGATCATTTTCACGTTCTAAATGTTGTTGGTTTCTACGTATTCTATTTCTTTCTGTTTTTGAGTTTTTTAAACTACGAGCCAACTCTACTTTTATTTCATCAAACTTACCATGCTCATTAATAAGCTCATTTATTAACTTTCGTAATTCAAATAAAGCAGTAATTACAATTGGATTACGTATAGCTTGAATTTGTTTATCTGCATCAGGATTTACAGGTAATTTTTCTAAAAGTGTCTTTACTTGTATATTTGCTGAATGATGATATAATTTTTTTAACTGTTTATCATTTAAAGCAAACTCCTTTTTAAGAAAATTTTTTACTTCACCAATAAATCCTCCAGATATTTTAGAATGAATAATATCTTCTACATTATCTATTATATGAAGTTGTTTTTGATTTTCTTCTATTGAATCGCTTTGCCATTTATTTCCAAATACATTTTTAACTCCTCCCATTACAACAGCAACATCATAAGTGTAACCTTGTTTTAAAAAAGGCAAAATATTATGAATTGCTTTTCTACTCAAACTGGAATAACCATCTTTTAAATTGAATTTTGAAATAGCAACAGCTTGCGTTTCTGTAAAGTTCCAATACTTTAAAGCGTACTTTTTTAAATGTTCTTTACTATCAAAAAAATATAAAGCGTGCCAAATATCTTCTTGTTTTTTATCTGAAAATTCAAACCATTGTTTACCAAAAAACTTTTTATTTGACAAATTAGAAATAGTATGTGTGCCTACTATTTTATCTTCATTTTTAAAATTAAATTTAAATTCTGCACTTTCTTTACCTATAGCTTTTCGTAAAGATTTAAAGGCTATTTTATCTTTTAAAAGCAATACATTTATTATTTTATCACGTTCATCTTGAGAGATTTTTTCGCCATTACATTCTACAGTATTAACCCATTGATACACTCTAAATAATTCAAAAGGAATCGCACTTATAGGACATTTTGATTTATTAGGTTCAAACGAACAATTACCAACCAAATGTTTTTGAGAACGCAAAGGTCTTTGATGAAACAAAATACCATCGTCTTTATAACCTTCTTGTTTTCTACCACCAAAAAGTGTTTTTAATTCATCTGTTAAAGAATTATGAAATTGTTTTTGTTTTTCCCAAATGGCTTCAAACTCGTTGATATACATTTGTCTGGTTGTATATCTGTTTCTTATCCGTTCTAAACCATCTTTAAAAGGTTTATTTTCGTTTGGATAAATTTTATATAAATAAGACCCAAGCGTATTATCTTCAATACTTTTTAGTGTTTCATTAATACCAATTTTACCTTCTTTTGGTTTTCCTTTAAAAATTGCGCCATCATCTTTACCTCCTTTTCTACTGTTACTTAAAAATCCACGTCGTTGTATTAAATGATAAAATACACGACCTAACTCTTGCAAGGTTAATTCTTCTGTAATTGCTTTATTTCGTAATTCATAAGGATTTAAAGCAAACCAACTTGCTAATGTATCTGTTGGAAATTGTTTATTTCTCTTCCAAGTTTCAAAATCTTCTCTAGCTAATGGACACATATTATGTTTAGAAAGTGCTTTTAGCAATACTTTTTTACACAAACGTCTTCTAAAAAATTGTCGTCTTACACCTCGTGCTCCTGTTCTACTTGCATTTTTTGAAAGTTCATTATCGCCATCTCCTAAATTATCAACTCCCATTGGAAAGATTCTGCTTCCTAAATTAATAATTTGTTGATTTTTATCATCTACTATTGCCCAACCAATACTATTTGTACCTAAATCTAATCCTAAAATTTGTGCCATATTCTGTTACTATAAACTGTATTAAAAATACAAAAAAATATACAGCTATCTTACTGTTTTCCTCATAGTTAATTAAAGTTTTTTTAGTATATTTGAATTGTGAAAAAATTATTCTAATCTTTAATCTTATCACAATAAGGCTATATGCCGTAGAGTAAAATCTTTAGTCCTGCTTCGGTAGGACTTTTTTTATTAAACAGATTAGTACTTTTTAATGAGATTGCCACAGTCGTTCCTCTTTCGCAATGACATTAATTTAAAATGATAACTTTTATTTAGGTATAAAATAGATTTAAATATAATTAAATAAAGAATTTGGGATAAGTGATTCTTAATAAATTATCAATTAAATAATAAGACTCTTCGACTGTGATCAGCTTAAGCGATTCACACACTTTTTATAAAAACAAAAATGGTACTCTGCTTACATATTCCTGCGATACTGTCCTCCGACTTCAAACAAAGCGTTTGTAATTTGACCTAAAGAACAAACCTTACAAACTTCCATTAAGGATTCAAAAATATTTTCATTATTAATGGCTTTGTTCTGTAACTCTTTTAGTATCGCTTCAGTATCATTTGCTTTATGAAGATTCTCTAAAGTTTTAATTTGAAATTGTTTTTCATCTTCTGTTGCACGAATTACTTCATCAGGTAAAATAGTTGGTGATCCTTTAGAACTTAAAAACGTATTTACTCCAATTATTGGAAATTCGCCATTGTGCTTTAAGGTTTCATAATACAAACTCTCTTCTTGAATTTTACTACGTTGATACATAGTTTCCATAGCACCCAAAACGCCTCCACGTTCTGTAATTCTATCAAACTCTATTAATACAGCTTCTTCAACCAAATCAGTTAGTTCTTCGATAATAAAAGAACCTTGAATAGGGTTTTCGTTTTTTGCTAATCCTAATTCTTTATTAATAATGAGCTGAATTGCCATTGCTCTTCTAACACTTTCTTCGGTTGGTGTTGTAATAGCTTCATCGTATGCATTAGTGTGTAGTGAATTACAATTATCGTAAATAGCATATAAGGCTTGAAGTGTTGTACGAATATCATTAAAGTCAATTTCTTGAGCATGCAAACTTCGCCCAGAGGTTTGAATATGATATTTTAACATTTGCGCTCTTTCATTTGCGCCATACTTATGCTTCATGGCTTTTGCCCATATTTTTCGCGCTACGCGACCTATTACAGCATATTCTGGATCGATGCCGTTGGAAAAGAAAAACGATAAGTTTGGTCCAAATTTATTAATGTCCATTCCTCTACTCAAATAATACTCTACATATGTGAAACCGTTAGATAAGGTAAATGCCAATTGTGAAATTGGATTTGCTCCAGCTTCGGCAATATGATAACCTGAAATAGAAACCGAATAAAAATTTCGCACTTTATTATCAATAAAATATTCTTGAACGTCTCCCATGAGTCTCAATGCGAATTCGGTAGAAAAAATACAAGTGTTTTGTGCTTGGTCTTCTTTTAAAATATCTGCTTGTACAGTGCCACGAACTTGAGAAATGGTTTTTGTTTTAATTTTTTCATAGACATCATTTGGCAATACTTGATCTCCTGTTACACCCAATAACATTAATCCTAAACCGTCATTCCCTTCAGGTAAATCACCATTATATTTTGGACGTACTTTTCCTTTATATAATTTTGAAATTTTAGATTCAACTTCGTTTTCTAATTCATTTTCCTTGATGTAAAACTCACACTGTTGATCAATGGCTGCGTTCATAAAAAATCCTAACAGCATTGGCGCAGGACCATTAATGGTCATACTCACTGAAGTCATTGCATCTACTAAATTAAAACCACAATACAATTTTTTAGCATCGTCTAAACAACAAATACTTACTCCTGCATTACCAATTTTTCCGTAGATATCTGGACGTAAATCAGGATCGTTTCCATATAAGGTTACACTATCGAAAGCAGTTGATAATCGTTTGGCTGGTAAACCCATACTTACATAATGAAAACGTCTGTTTGTTCGTTCTGATCCACCTTCGCCAGCAAACATACGCGCTGGATCTTCACCTTGACGTTTAAAAGGATACAAACCTGAAGCATACGGAAACTCTCCTGGCACATTTTCTTGTAAACACCATTTTAAAATATCTCCCCAAGCTTGATATTTTGGTAAAGAAATTTTTGGAATTTGAGAATGTGAGAGTGATTCTGTGTGTGTTTCAATTTTTATTTCTTTACCACGAACTTTAAAGGAATAGATAGGATTTTTATAACGATTTATTTTATATTCCCAACCTATAATAATTTCCCAATTGTGTGGATCAAAATCCATTTTTATTTTATTGAATTCTGCAATTAGCAAATCGATAAACTGTTTGTCATCTTTCTGAATTTGTTTCAGAATCACATCTTCATTTAAACCTGATTTACTCAAATGAGATTTCTCTCTTTCATTCGAAATAACAGCAACTGAACAAATAGTTTTATAAATGCCATATAGTTTTTGAGCTACCTCAACTTGTTCATTTCCTTTTTTATCATAAGCTCTATTACTTTCTGAAATTTCAGATAAATAACGTATTCTGCTAGGTGGAATAACGAAAATCTTTTCGATCATTTCATCTGAAATCTCGAAAGTTGATTTTAAATCAGCTCCTGTTTTTTCAACCAACTTATTCATTATCGCCTTATAAAGCGTGTTCATTCCTGGATCGTTGAATTGGGATGCAATAGTTCCGAACACTGGTAACTCATCTTGTGGAATATCCCAAAGATTATTGTTGCGCATATATTGCTTTTTAACATCTCGCAAAGCATCTAAAGAGCCTCTTTTGTCAAACTTATTGATGGCAACTAAATCTGCAAAATCGAGCATATCAATCTTTTCCAACTGTGTTGCTGCTCCAAATTCTGGTGTCATGACATATAAAGACACATCGCTATGTTCAATAATTTCGGTATCAGATTGTCCGATTCCTGAAGTTTCTAAAATAATTAAATCGTATTCGGCAGCTTTTAACACTTCAACAGCTTCGTTTACATATTTCGATAAGGCCAAATTAGATTGACGTGTTGCCAAACTTCGCATATAAACACGAGAATTATTGATCGCATTCATACGAATACGATCTCCTAAAAGTGCACCTCCAGTTTTTCGTTTTGATGGATCTACAGAAATAATTCCAACGGTTTTCTTTGGAAAATCGATTAAAAAACGACGAACTAACTCATCGACTAAAGACGATTTTCCTGAACCTCCTGTTCCTGTAATTCCAAGCACATAAGCCTCTTTTTCCGTTTTCTCCAAAGGAGAAAAGCTTTTTTCAAAAACATCATGTTTGTTTTCTGCAAAAGAAATGAGCCTTGCAATTGTATTTATATCTTTATCTTTAAGGCTCTCATTAATTTCCTTCCCTTTGGGAAGGATTAAGGATGGGTTTTCAAAATCTGATTGTTCTACCAAATCGTTAATCATTCCTTGAAGTCCCATTTCTCGACCATCGTCTGGCGAATAAATACGTGAAATACCATAATCCATCAAGTCTTTAATCTCACTTGGTAGGATTACTCCTCCTCCTCCTCCAAAAATCTTGATATGCTCTGCTCCATTTTCCTTTAACAAATCGTACATATACTTAAAGTATTCATTGTGTCCACCTTGATAAGATGTTAGACAAATTGCATTGACATCTTCTTGCATGGCTGTATTTACAACCTCTTCTACACTTCTATCATGACCAAGATGGATTACCTCAACTCCTGTTGCCTGAATAATTCGACGCATAATATTTATGGATGCATCGTGACCATCAAATAAAGATGCTGCAGTTACAATTCGGACTTTATATTTTGGCTTGTAAGGTGCAATTTGTTTCATTCGTAATTTTACTTATTTTTAAGGATGCAATTTACGGAATATTCAAAAAAACTTAACCTCTTTTATAAATTATCTATTCAATTACAGTTCGAATACATCGCCTTCTTTAGCAAAATTAAATCCTAAATTTTGAATACTATCCTTTAAATGATGAGATACTAAAATCGTTGGATTTGTATGATTAAAATGTATAAAATAGATTTTACTCTTTGTTTCTACAGTTTCATTTTCAAATAAACTTGTGGTCTCTGTAGTAAAAGGATGTGGGATTTTACTCATATCTCTTCCTTTCATCTCACCATCTCTAAAAAATGAAGCATCCAAAAATGCATAATCTACTTTTTTTACTTCTTCAATAATATTTCTTTCCCATTTATACCATTTATCAATATCTGGAATAAATAACGCTGATTTATTATTGCCTTCAATTTTGTAACCAACTGTTTCCGAATATTCATCACGATGTGGCACTAAAATAGGTGTCACTTTCAGTGTTGAATTTAAATTAATTGTAGAGTCATTTTGAAGTTGTCTTAATTCAATATTATTAAAAGTTAATAATTGACTCCAAGGTCCATTATTTTCAAGGTAAGATTTCATTCTAGGCATTGTGTAAACAGGGACTTTATTTCCTCCTAAAGCCTCAAAGCCTAAAAACATTAATCCTGTATAATGACCAATATGTGCATGTGTAAGAAAAACACCATCTATTACTTTTCCGTTATCTAAATGATTTATTTTTAATTCCTGAACTTGTTGTGTTAAATCTGGAGTAGCATCAAACAGCCATTTCTTTTTGTTTAACAAATCGACTAACCCTAAACAGGATACTAATTTTTTATTTTCAGAACCATCATAGAATGCATTACAGCAATCTTTGTCACAACCTATATGTGGAAAACCTCCATCTTGAGCAATACCAAGAACTGTTATGTATTGATTAGAGGTTTTAATTTTTTCTTTTTTTAATTCAGAATTACAACTATAAAAAACGAAAACACTTAATATCAGGACTGAAATTTGAGCTCTTATCATAATAACATATATTTGTTAAAGATATAAAACCCCAAATTATGATACGAAGACTTTTAATACTTATTCTATTTTTTAATTTATCTGCCTGTGCTGAACTACAACAAGTAGTGAATCAATTACCACAAAGTGGTGGCTTAAGCAATGCTGATATTGCTTCAGGTTTACGACAAGCTCTTGATTTTGGTATTGACAAACAAGTGAGTAAACTTACTGCTAAGGACGGTTTTTTTAAAAATGAATTGGTAAAAATATTGCTACCTGACGAACTTAAAAAAGTTGATAAAACTTTACGTGATATTGGTTTAAGTAAATTGGCAGACGAAGGTTTAAAAATACTAAATAGAGCTGCTGAAGATGCTGTTAAAGAAGCTACTCCAATATTTGTAAGTGCAGTTAAAGATATTACTTTTGCAGATGCAAAAACTATTTTACTTGGCAATGATGATGCAGCTACGCAATATCTCACAGGAAAAACTCAAACGGCTTTATATGATAAATTTCATCCTGTGATTAAAAACTCTTTTGGAAAAGTTGGCGCTGACCAAATTTGGGAAAACTTAATTAATAGATACAATACAATTCCTTTTACTAAAGATGTAAATCCTAATTTGACTGATTACGTTACTGGTGAAGCCCTTAAAGGTGTCTATACTATGATCGCTGTTGAAGAAAAGGAAATTAGAACTAAACTATCGTCTAGAACTACAGATATTTTGAAGAAAGTTTTTGCTTTACAGGATTAAAGGATTGAAGAATCATGATTGACGATTTTTGAATTATTAAGTAGCAATTATTCAACTCTTTTATACAACCCATCAAACGCAACAGCAACATCTTTTCCTTCGGTTATAGTTTCCCAATATTGGCGTACAGTTCCATCGTCATTATTTGTCCAGGTAACACGATGATAAAAAATTAGTCCGTCTTTATTAGTTTCTTCGTCCGTTTGAAGAATCATCTGGTTGCCTTTTCTATTTCCTTTCATATGTAAAGTTCCACCTTGGTTGTCAATCCAGATTTGTTCCCATTGTTTGGTTTTTGCATTATAAAAATTATTACTTGTTCCTGTATAACCTGGATTAGCACTTGTCCAGTTTTCTTGAAGTATACAATTATCCTGTATTTTCTTAATTACATTTTTTCCTGCAGCAGTTCCATCTGGATTGGTGACTGTCCAACTACCAATCCAAAAATCAAAAGCTTTATGGTTTTCTGTGCAACAGTTACAATTGTTGGTTTGGGCATTTAATGATAACGACATAAAACAAATTAAGGTTAAAGAAAATAGCTTGTTCATAAATAATAATTTTGATTGCTTTTAAAGATATAAAATCAGTGCTAATCAAAACCAAGTGTTAACAAAATATTATAAGACAGTATATTTAATCGTTGAAAACGATATTATTGGTTTACAATTTCTTGTTAACTAATTTGAAATTTAACTTGTTGTTACAGAATATTTTAATATATTTAGTAACATGTTATTTTAGAACATTTATGAGCAAATCTTCAAACATAAAAGACAATCAAAATAAGTTGCAAAAGCAATATAAGCAGCTAATTGAAGATGCTTATAATTTTAGACAAACAGATGCTGCTTTAAGCGATATTTCGGAATATCGAGCCTTGAAACTTTTAGACAAATTAAATCGATTAAACTTTTTAAGCAGAGAGCCTATACAAACCGTGACTTAAAAACTACTCTTTCTAACGTCCAATTCTTAATTTATAACGTATTTAATAATAAAAGCAATTATGAATTCACATTATTGTAAAGTAGGAACTGTACGACCAAATTCGAATAAAGATTCAAATTCAACGAAATTAAAGTCTAATACAATTGAAAAAAAGGCAGTTAAGGTTATTCATTTAGGAAAATTGTCTAAAAAAATAGCTTAATTTAATATTTCATCCATTTGTTGTTGAACCTCACTCGCTTTTTTGGCAGCAGCTTCAGCAAAATCGCTTTCTTTTGAAGCATAAATAATTCCCCGAGAGGAGTTTATTAAAAGCCCAACATTATCATTCAAACCAAACTTACACACTTCTTGTAAATTTCCGCCTTGTGCTCCAACTCCTGGAACTAATAAAAAACTATCTGGTATAATCTGACGTATTTCAGCAAAATGTTCTGCTCTTGTTGCACCAACTACATACATAAGGTTTTTAGAATTCTTCCAGGTTTTAGACGTTTTTATAACTTGTTTATAGAGCGCGTTTTCTTCAACAGTTTTAGTTTGAAAATCAGATGCTCCTTTATTTGATGTTAATGCTAAAAGAATGGTATGCTTTCCTTCAAAAGCTAAAAAAGGCTCTACAGAATCTTTTCCCATGTAAGGCGCAACAGTTAAACTATCAAAATTTAAATCTTCAAAAAATGCTTTGGCATATCGACTACTTGTGTTACCAATATCTCCTCGTTTGGCATCTGCAATTGTAAAAATTTCTGGATGATTTTCGTTTAAATAATTAATTGTTTTTTTAAGACCCTGCCATCCTTTTAAACCATAAGCTTCATAAAATGCTATATTGGGTTTATAAGCAACACACAAATGATGCGTTGCATCAATTATTGCTTTATTAAAAGCAAATATTGGGTCATCTTCTGCCAATAAATGTTGTGGGATTTTATCTAAATCAACATCCAATCCTATACATAGAAAGGATTTCTTTTTGTGGATTTGTTCTGTTAGTTGTTGTGTTGTCATTTTATTAAAAAAGCCTCAAAGAGGCTTATTATCTAAATTACATCGCTATTAGCTTTTAGCTTTTCGGTGTTTTCGGCTAACATTAATTCATCAATTATTTTTTGAATATCTCCATTAATTATATTAGATAAATCGTAGAGTGTTAACCCAATTCTGTGATCTGTTACACGGCCTTGCGAATAGTTATACGTTCTAATCTTGGCACTTCTGTCTCCAGAGCTAACCATAGAACCGCGTTTTGCTGCATCTTCGGCTTGCTTTTTTGCCAATTCTAAATCGTATAATCGGGAACGTAGTACTCTAAATGCTTTATCTTTATTTTTATGCTGACTTTTCTGGTCTTGACATTGTGCTACCAATCCTGTTGGAATATGTGTTAAACGCACCGCAGAATAGGTAGTATTTACACTTTGTCCTCCAGGACCAGACGAACAGAAATAATCTATACGAACATCTTTAGGGTTAATTTCTACATCAAATTCTTCAGCTTCTGGAAATACCATTACCGTTGCCGCACTTGTATGAACTCGACCTTGTGTCTCTGTTTGAGGCACACGCTGTACACGATGTACTCCAGCTTCAAACTTTAAAGTTCCATAAACATCATTACCACTAACTTCAAATTGTATTTCTTTAAAGCCTCCATTTGTGCCTTCGCTAAAATCTACTGTATCTACTTTCCATCCTCTACCTTCGCAATATTTTGTATACATTCTAAATAAATCACCAGCAAAAATACTCGCTTCATCTCCTCCAGTTCCAGCGCGTAGTTCTACAATTGCATTTTTAGAATCTTCTGGATCTTTAGGTATTAATAAGAATTTAATTTTATCCTCAAGTAAAGGCAGCTTTTCTTTGGCTTCTTCATATTCCATCTTTGCCATTTCAACCATTTCGGCATCAGAACCATCAGCTATAATTTCTTCTGCTTCAGTAATATTATTTGTAAGGGTCTCGTATTCTTCACCAATATCCAGCAACTTTCTTAAGTCTTTATATTCTTTATTTAATTGCACATACCGTTTTTGATCTGTAATAATATCTGGCTGAATTATTAAATCACTAACCTCATCAAAACGCTGTCTTACTATTCTAATTCTTTCTAACATTTACCTCTATAAATTGTGAAACAAAAATACGATAATTTATGAATTTTCAATATTTCAATCCCTTATAGATTATTGTAAAAATATTTATTCATTAAATCCGTTTATGATATTATATGCAGCAATTTTTATCAATACTTTCATTTTATAAACAGTTCGTAGTCTGGTCTTTTGTGGTAAACATTGCTATTGCTATTGTTTTTCCTTTTGTGTTTTCTGCAATATTCACAAAATTATTCTTAACAATTTTTGCTTGGTATCTTGTAAAGGAAACCAATGCAAAACGAAAATTGTTGTTTTGCAAAAATTTAGGTGTTTCTACTTTCAAATTATTTTCAGTTCTCTTTTTAGTAGATATCTTTTTTACAATTACTTTTATAGTTGTAATAAAAGAATTTATCTGATTTTTGAAAATTGATTAGTATTCAAAAACGCCAAATTCACTTTTTATGGTAAGTTTCTTTTCTTCTGAAGATTCAACTCTTCCGATAATTTGTGCGTCAACATTAAATGATTTAGAAATTTTAATAATACTATCAGCAATTTCTGAAGATACGTACAATTCCATACGATGACCACAATTAAAAACTTGGTACATCTCTTTCCAATCAGTTTTTGATTGATCCTGAATTAATTTGAATAAAGGTGGAATGGAAAACATATTATCTTTTATAATATGCAGGTTATCAATAAAATGGAGAATTTTAGTTTGTGCACCTCCACTACAATGTATCATCCCGTGAACAGAATTTGAATTGTATTTTGTTAAAATTTCTTTAATAATTGGGGCATATGTTCTTGTAGGAGATAGTACTAATTTCCCAGCATCAATTGGAGAATTTTCAACAGAATCAGTTAGGTTTTTATTTCCAGAGTATACCAATTCTTCAGAAACAGAAGCATCAAAACTTTCAGGATAGGATGAAGCTAAATAGTTATGAAACACATCGTGTCGTGCTGATGTTAAACCATTGCTTCCCATGCCTCCGTTGTAATCTTTCTCATAAGTTGCCTGACCAAAAGATGATAAGCCTACAATAACATCACCAGCTTTAATATTAGAATTATCTATTACTTCACTACGCTTTATTCTTGCAGTTACTGTTGAATCAACAATAATCGTTCGAACCAAATCGCCAACATCAGCAGTTTCACCTCCAGTAGAATGGATTGTCACTCCAAAATTTTTTAATTCTGAAATTAACTCTTCTGTCCCATTGATTATTGCCGAGATAACTTCTCCAGGTATTAAGTTTTTATTTCTTCCAATTGTAGATGACAGCATGATATTATCAGTTGCTCCAACACAAATCAAGTCATCGATATTCATTATTAAAGCATCTTGTGCAATGCCTTTCCAAACTGAAAGATCTCCAGTTTCTTTCCAATACATATAAGCCAACGAGCTTTTAGTTCCTGCTCCATCGGCATGCATAACCAAACAATAGTCTTCATCATTAGTCAGATAATCTGGAACAATTTTACAAAACGCTTTAGGAAATAAGCCTTTATCAATTTTTGCAATAGCATTGTGTACATCTTCTTTTGATGCAGATACACCTCGTAGTGCATATCTTTTACTTACTTCTTGACTCATTTGATTGGATTGTTGTGCAAATTTACTTTTTTGAATGAAAAAATCCCGCTTTTATCAGCGGGATTTTTTATAAGTTATTATCGTGTAAATAACATTTCTCTATACTTCGTAAGTGGCCAAAGTTCATCGTCTATAAGTAATTCTAACTTATCGCAATGATAGCGAATCTCGTCAAAATAAGGTTTTACTTTATTGCAATATAATGATGCTTTTTTCTCTATATCTTCTATTACATTTGCTTTTTTACGTTCGTTAGTCATTTTAGTAACTCCAGAATTTATAGTTTCTATGTGTTTAGAAATATCTTCAATTAATCCTAATTGTTCTTTTGCATATTTTTTAAACTCTTTTCCGTAAATATCTTTTAATCCAGTTACGTTTTCAATAAGCACATTTTGATATTTCACTGCTGTTGGGATAACATGATTACGAGCAATATCTCCTAAAGCTCTACCCTCAATTTGTACTCGCATAATATATTCTTCTACTTCAATTTCGTAACGTGCATCAATTTCCACTTTACGCATCACCTCTAATTCTTCAAACAATGCAATTGTTTTTTTAGAAATTCTGGCCTTTAAAGCTTCAGGAGTTGTTTTATTATTACTTAATCCGCGTTTTTTTGCTTCAGTTTGCCATTCATCACCATAACCATTTCCTTCAAAAAGAATATGTTTTGATGACTTAATGTACTCTCGCAACACATTAAAAACAGCCTCATCTTTTTTCAAATCTTTTTTTACAATTAGTTTATCCACTTCTTTTTTAAATTCTATAAGTTGTTTTGCAACAATTGAATTTAAAACTGTCATTGGATTTGCACAGTTTGCTGTAGAACCTACAGCTCTAAATTCAAACTTATTACCAGTAAAAGCAAATGGTGATGTTCTATTTCTATCAGTATTATCTAATAAAATTTCAGGTATTTTTCCAACTACATTTAATTTTAAATCTGTTTTTTCTTCAGGTGATAATTTACCTTTAGTTACGCCTTCTAACTCATTAAGGACTTTGGTTAATTGTTCACCAATAAAAACAGAAATAATAGCTGGAGGTGCTTCATTTGCTCCTAAACGATGATCATTACTTGCAGATGCTATTGACGCTCTAAGTAATTCTTCGTATTCATAAACGGCTTTGATGGTATTCACAAAAAAGGTTAAGAAGAGTAAATTACTCATTGGTGTTTTACCTGGACTTAATAAATTAATTCCAGTATTTGTGCTTAAACTCCAGTTATTATGCTTTCCAGATCCATTGATCCCTGCAAAAGGTTTTTCGTGTAATAAAACTTTAAAATTATGTCGTGTAGCAATTTTTTCCATGACATCCATTATTAAAGAATTATGATCTACTGCTAGATTTGCTTCCTCATAAATAGGTGCTAATTCAAATTGATTTGGAGCTACTTCATTATGCCTTGTTTTGACTGGAATTCCTAATAGCATACATTCAATCTCTAAATCTCTCATAAAAGACATCGCACGGTTAGGAATTGTTCCAAAATAATGATCGTCTAATTGTTGCCCTTTTGCTGATGAATGTCCTAAAAGTGTTCTGCCTGTTAAAGTAATATCTGGTCTTGATGATGCCAATGCACTATCGATTAAAAAATATTCTTGCTCCCAGCCAAGAGATGCATTTACTTTTTTTACATTTTTATCAAAATATTTAACTACACCAACAGCAGCTTTATCAACAGCTTGTAAGGCTCTTAATAATGGAGTTTTATAATCTAATGCTTCTCCAGTATAAGCCACAAAAACTGTAGGTATGCATAAGGTTGTACCATATATAAATGCTGGTGATGTAGGATCCCAAGCTGTGTAACCACGTGCTTCAAAAGTATTTCTTATACCTCCACTTGGGAAACTTGAGGCATCTGGTTCTTGCTGTACCAATTGGCCACCACCAAATTTTTCGATTGCTAAGCCATTCCCGATAGTTTCAAAAAATGCATCATGCTTTTCTGCTGTTGCTCCTGTTAAAGGTTGAAACCAATGTGTATAATGTGTAACACCTTTAGATAGTGCCCAATCCTTCATTGCTGAGGAAATTTGATCAGCAATATTTCTATTTATTTTAGTTCCTTTTTCGATAGCATCTATAACACCTTTATAAGCATCTTTTGTTAAAGATTGCCTCATAGTTGCTTCATTGAATACATTAGAACCAAAAAGTGAAGAACGTTTGTCTGTCTCTTCTATTATTACTGGTTTTCGATTAAGTGTTTCTTTAATTGCATGAAATCTAAGCGTTGACATTTTTTACTTTTTTTAAATGATTTGACTTTATAACGAATTTGAAACGACAAATTTAGGAATACTTTATTAACAATTTATTATTTTTTATCAAAAAATATTAGTTTTTCTTATTTTAACCCTACAAAAAATAGGGTGTTAATAAAAATATAATAAATAATGAATTTTTTACCCCTTAAAATATTATGCCATAATGAATTTTACTAATTTTGTCAAATAAATATTGTTTCAACATAATTTTTAAGAATATGGCTAAAATAAAATTAGAGTATTTATGGTTAGATGGTTACTTACCAACTCAAAATTTAAGAAGTAAAACAAAAGTAGAAGAGCATGAAAATTTTAAAGGCACTTTAGAGGAATTAGGAAACTGGTCTTTTGATGGATCTTCGACACTACAAGCTGAAGGTGGTTCATCCGATTGTTTATTGAAACCTGTTGCTATTTATCCTGATCCTGTTCGAAGAAATGGATATTTAGTAATGACTGAAGTTTTAAATGCAGATGGAACACCACACGTTTCAAACGGTAGAGCTTCAATTGACGATGATGATAATGACTTCTGGTTTGGTTTTGAGCAAGAGTACTTTATTATGGATGTTAAAACTCAATTACCGTTAGGGTTTCCAATTGGAGGTTATCCTGGACCACAAGGTATGTACTACTGCTCCGTTGGTGGCAAAAACACATGGGGAAGAGATTTAGTTGAAGAGCATGCAGATTTATGTATTGATGCTGGACTTAACTTTGAAGGTATTAATCAAGAAGTTGCTGCTGGACAATGGGAATTCCAATTGTTTGCCATAGGCGCTAAAAAAGCGGGAGACGAAATGTGGATTGCAAGATATTTATTAGACAGATTGACTGAAAAATATGGTTACTATATTGAGTATCATCCAAAACCAATAAAAGGTGATTGGAATGGATCTGGTATGCATGCCAACTTTTCTAATAGTACGCTAAGGACGTGTGGTTCTCAAGAAATTTACGAACAAATATGTGAGGCATTTAGACCTGTTACTAAAGAACATATAGAAGTATATGGTGCTTATAATAATCAACGATTAACTGGACAGCATGAAACCGCTTCTATTAGTGATTTTAGCTATGGTGTGTCAGATAGAGGTGCTTCTATAAGAATTCCTATTATAACAGTAGAAAAAGGATGGAAAGGATGGTTAGAAGATAGAAGACCTGCTTCAAATGGCGATCCTTATAAAATAGCTGGCAGAATTATTAAAACAGTAAAAACGGCAGAAGTAGTGGCGGAAGTAGAAGTTTTCGCATGATTTATTAATAATGTTTTAGTTCAAAGAAAGCCAGCAATTTTTGTTTGGCTTTTTTTTTATTTCAACTAAATTTATTTGAATACAAAAATCATAAAAATTCCGTAGGCAAAAACAAGAAAGAATCCTTTGAATCTACTAATTTGAAATTTTTTAGGAAGTACTATTAAAGGAATTAATATAGCAGCAAAAGC
This sequence comes from Flavobacteriaceae bacterium, assembly GCA_965250265.1. Classification (GTDB taxonomy): domain Bacteria; phylum Bacteroidota; class Bacteroidia; order Flavobacteriales; family Flavobacteriaceae; genus PRS1. Next base: position 31,858 of record CBDFNO010000013.1, read on the forward strand.
AAGCATCCAAAAAATATCTCTTGATAAAATTTGCGGTTCGGTAACCGGAATCGTTTTTATAATTGAAGTTATTCCTAAAACAGAACCAATATTAAAAATATTAGAACCAATTAAATTTCCTAAAGAAATTGCTTTTTCTTGTTTAATTGCAGCAATGACTGAAGCTGCTAATTCTGGTACACTTGTACCAATTGCAATCATTGTTATTCCAATTACTCCATCACTTACTCCAAGAGCTTCAGCTAATTGCTTTGCGCCATCTACTAACCATTCAGAGCCAAAATATAAAGCTGACGCTCCAATTATCAACCAAACAACAATTTTAAAATTGGAAACTATCGCTAAACTATCATCAACTTCTTGAATATCATTTCCATTTTTTGAGCGTTTAATTAATAGAAATAAAAACAACACTAAAGCTGCTAATAAAATTCCACCTTCAATTCCTGTAAGCTGATTGTCATTACTAAGAAAATAATACAACGCAATAGAAAACAGCATCATAACTGGCCAGTTAAACTTATAAAAGGACTTGTCTACACCTATAGAACCTATTAAAGCTGTAATACCTAACACCAAACCAATATTAGCAATATTAGAACCTACAACATTATTAATAGCTATAGCAGGAGAACCACTTAAAGCAGCGCTTAAACTTACTAACAGCTCTGGAGCAGAAGTTGCAAAAGAAACAACTGTCATACCAATTACAAGTTTAGAAATATTAAATTTAAAGGATAGCGCTACTGAAGAACGCACTAAAAACTCACCTCCTACCACTAATAGTAATAATCCTAAAATTACCAAAACTATGCTCATATAATTACTTTTTTACATCTACGCTATTGCTCTTATGCATTTAAAATACGAAGATAGTATTTAAACCTTTAATACAATAAAAACTTAAAATTTCGTTAAATAACTGTAAACATAGTTGTATAACTATAAAAATAGTTATATGTTTGAATCGGTTTAATACTTGAAAAATAATCCTATGCAAAAACTCACAAACAAAGAAGAAGAAATTATGCATATTTTATGGGAGCTTGAAAAAGCTTTTGTAAAGGATGTGCTTGAAGAAATTAGTGAAGACAAACCGCATTACAACACACTCTCTACAATTATAAGAAATTTGGAAGACAAAGGTTATGTTGGTTACACAGCTTACGGAAAAACACATCAATACTTTCCTATTATTAGCAAAGAAACCTATAGAAAACGATTTATGAATTCTGCAATAGATAGCTATTTTAATAGCTCTTATAAAAATGTAGTTTCATTTTTTGCTAATGAAGAAAAAATAAGTGTTGATGAACTCAAAGAAATTATCTCTCTAATCGAAAACAAGAAATAATTATGGAATATTTAATTAAAGTAAGTGCAATTATCGCAATATTTTATTTATGCTATAATTTATTTTTAAAAAGAGATACTTTTTTTGAATCTAATAGATGGTTTTTTATTATAGGTTTAATTACTGCTATTTTAATTCCATTAGTAGTGATTCCTATTTATATAACAGTACAACCTCAAGAATTTATTTATTCAGGTTCAAACAACTTAACATCGTTAAGTGAAACTACTGTTACACCTTTTAATTGGAATGCAGTAATTACAACGATTTACTTTTTAGGCGTTAGTATTTTTGCTGTTCGTTTATTAATTCAAATTTACTCGTTAGTATCGTTAATTATTCGGAATAGAAAACAACGCTCTGGAAAATTTATATATGTTGAAGTAGAAGATAATATCTCACCTTTTTCATTTTTTAATTGGATTGTTTTTAATCCAAATCAATTTAAACAAACTGAACTAGAACAGATTATTACACATGAAAAAGTCCATGCTAACCAATTTCATTCTGTAGATATTTTATTAATTCAAATAGTTTCAGTTGTGTTTTGGTGTAATCCGTTAATATGGTTATACAAAAAAGAGTTACATCAAAATCTAGAATTTATTGCTGACAATGAAGCTCAAAAACAATCCTCTTGTGAGAAAAGCTATCAGCATTTATTACTTAAAACAAGTATGCCTAATTATCAAATGGCACTTACAAATAATTTTTATAATTCACTAATCAAAAAACGAATCGTTATGTTACACAAAAACAGATCAAAAAACAGGAACTATTTGAAATTTACTTTAATTCTTCCACTATTGGCTTTATTTATAATGAGCTTTAATACAAAAGAGATTATTATTGAAGATGAATCTTCAAAAAGTATTTCTAATAATGAAATTACTGCTAATGAAATAGTTGATGTAATTATTACAAAAGACTATTCGGAAGCAGACTTTAAAAAAATAAAAGAAAAATTTGCTGAATCAGGTGTTACTTTAAAGTTTAAAGGCATTAAAAGAAATGAAAATAATGAAATAACTGCAATTAAAATTGAAGCAAGTTCAAAAAATTCAAATGCTAATTTTAATACGAATTCAGATGATCCTATCAAGCCAATAAAAATTACTATTGATAATGAAAGTAATAGTATATCTATAGGTAATGGATCTAAACATCATATTGTAGAAGGTGAAGGTTACAGCTTTTTTAGTAAAAACGGAAATCATAAAATTCATTCTTCAGGAAAAGGAAATAGTGTTTTTGTTTATGAAAGTGATGATGATCATCATGATGATAATGACCATGATGATGTTTTTATTGTGAAAAAGAATGGTAAAGTTCATGAAGTTAAAGACGTTCATAAAAACAAAAGAGTCCATATTATAAAAGGAGACGAGGGGAGTGTTTTTGAAATTAAAGGTGATGATGGTAGTCTTTTTGAACTTAAGGGCAAACACAAAGATGGAAAAGTAATTGTAAGCGGAAATTCAGTTATTTGGAATCATGATGATAAGAACATTTGGACAACTGATAAAGGTAAAAGCATTACAATAAAATCACTTGGGAAAGGTAAAAACAAAATCTTTATCTCTGGAGATAGTGATGAAAAGCCTTTATTTGTTTTAGATGGTAAAGAAGTATCTAAAAAAGTAATTGATGATCTAGATTCAGATTCAATTGATAAGGTTGAAGTATTAAAAGGAGATGGTGCAATAGAGAAATATGGTAAAAAAGCAAAAGATGGAGTAGTACTTATCACCACAAAAAAGAAAGATTAAATTAAAAACTAATATTTAATAAAACCCCAAACTAATTTATAGTTTGGGGTTTTTGGTTTATAAGCTTAACACAAAATTTCACTATTTTTACATTGTAAATGGTAATTAATGAAAAAACAACTATTCAAATTTTTAGCGAAATTAAATAAAGCTTTTTTACCAAGTTTTACAAAGCGCAGACTTGACTTAAGTAAAGCCACAAAATTACAGATGGCAATTTTTGGTTGGAGACTTTATGTTACCAAACGTGCATTAGATTAAAATACTCAATTAGTTTGCTGTTCTTTTAAAAAGAAATATATTTGCAACCGCAAAAAAGGCCTCGTAGCATAACTGAATAGTGCACTTGATTACGGCTCAAGAGGTTGCAAGTTTGAATCTTGCCGAGGTCACGAATAAATCAATAAAAAGTTGAAAATGAAGCAAGCTAAAAAACATTGCTTGCTTTTGTTTTTTAGATGGTTGAATTTTTATTTATTGATTTTCAAAGCGGAGCTTTGTCTGGAGAAGCAAAGCTAATCCTGTCGAGGTCACAAATAAATTTAAAAAGCAAGCAATACTTAAAGCTTGCTTTTTTGTTTTGTGGGATTTTGATTATTCATCTAAATTTAAGACTTTGTAAACCTAAGAGGGGTATAATTAATTGCTGTGAAATTTCCTTCGGAATTTCCTCGCTGCTTAACAATGGGTTTCTCTCTTTTTGCTATCTTCGTTCTCACGCAACGAAACCATACACGAACATGTTAGGTGAAATTCGAATTAACTAATGAAAGCAATATTAATTATATTATTGACTATGAGTACATTTGCTCAAGGTCAAATTGATAAAAACGCAGAACTATTTATAATATTAAAGAAGCAAGACAGTATCTTTTTTGAGCGTGGATTTAACCAATGTGATATCGATTACCTTGATAAAACCATAGCAGACGATTTAAAATTCTATCATGACCAAGGTGGGTTACAAAATAGAAAACAATTTTTTGAGAATACCAAAAAATACATTTGTTCAAAACTTGAAAAAAACCAATAAGAAAACTCAAAGAGGGGAGTTTAGTTGTTTTTCCTCTTTACAATAATGGTGTATTATATGGGGCGATTCAAAATGGGGTTCATAATTTTTATCTTAGAGAAAATGGTAAAGAAGACGAATGGACTAGTTCTGCTAAATTTACACATGTTTGGATATTAGATAATGGTAACTGGATATTAAATCAAGTTTTGAGCTATGATCATCAAGATCCTAGCACAAAAAATAAAGGGTGAAAAATTTTGCCAAACATATAAGAAATAAACTAAACAACTATTGAATACAATAACACGAAGAGACTTTATCAATGGCACATTATTAGCAGCTGGAGCTGCCATGATTCCTTATGGATGTACTAAAGATATTGTATCACATTTACTTGATCCGCTGTATTATCCACCAGCCCTTAATGGGCTTAGAGGAAGTCACCCAGGATCGAACACTCACGCTCATAGCAAAGCATGGAATGAGAAATCTGATTGGGGACCTACAACTAAATTGAAGGAAGTGTACGACCTGATTGTTGTAGGAGGAGGAATCAGTGGACTATCGGCCGCATATTTTTTCCAAGAAAAACATGGAAAAGATAAAAAGGTACTTATTTTAGACAATCATGATGATTTTGGTGGACATGCAAAACGTAATGAACACACAATTAATGGCAATACAAGATTAACTTATGGTGGTTCACAAACACTGGTAGAACCACACTCAAGAGGAGAACTCATACTCAATCTGTTTAAAGATATTGGTATAGACTTAGATCAATTTAAGACTGCATATGACATTGATTTTTTTAAAAGGAACAATTTGAGTGCCGTTACATACTTCAACAAAGAAACATTCGGCGAAGACATAGTGGTAAAACATCCCTTCTGTAATTATCCAAATTATGTTGAAGGACTTCCTATGGCAAAGATATCCAACGAAGAGGCTGTAAAACAAACACCTTTGAGTAAAAGAGGCAAAGAACAATTACTTCGGGTATTAAATGGCGGACTGCATGCAATAAAAGTTCCTAAAGAAGAATTGCAAGATTATATTTCAACTCATTCCTATTTTGATTATCTGAAAAATACATTAGGTGTTGATGATTCCGAAGTAATGAAAATGGCAAGAAATTCTGGTTTAGATTGGGCGAGCTCAGGAACAGACTTGATGACAATTGCAGCGGCCAAAAGTTGTGGTGCTCTGGGGTTTGCACCCAAAGAAGTGTACGATAAAAATAATCCATACATTCATCATTTTCCTGACGGCAATGCTGGTCTTGCTCGAGCTTTGGTAAAAAAAATGATTCCATTTGTAGGTAAAGGAAACAACGCTGAAGAACTTGTAAAATCAAGATTCCATTATGATGAACTAGACAAATCAGGAAATCTTGTTCGAATCAGACTAAACAGCACTGTAATTAATGTAAGGCATGGTGGCGATCCCAAAAGTTCGAATGAAGTTTTTGTAAATTATATTAACGATAACAAGTCTTATCAATTAAAAGGCAAAGGTGTCGTAATGGCTTGTTATAATATGATGATTCCGCATATCGTTTCCAATCTTCCAAAAGAACAGGATGAAGCATTAAGGCTTCAAATGAAGAGCCCATTACAATATACTACCATAGGACTTAAGAATTGGAAGGCGATAAAAGAGATTGGAATGGGATTGGCAATGTCACCCGGAAATATGCACCAAGCGGTTTTGATGGATTTTCCAGTAAATATGGGTGGCTATGAATATACCAAAACACCTCATGACCCTTGTGTTATACAAATGATATGTTGTCCTTATGGAACCGTTGGTGCACCGAGGGAAGAGCAATTTCGTGAAGCACGCTACAAAATGTTAAGTTTGCAATTCAAAGATTACGAAGATGAAATTAGGAATCATCTTAGCGGTATGCTCCCCAAGGATCATTTTAATTTTGACAGAGATGTCGAGAGTATCACAGTAAATCGATGGGCTCATGGTTATGCTGTTGGTGGTCCAAAAAATTTCACAAAAATAGGGAGGCAACCATTTGGACGAATTACTATTGCCAATAGTGACTCTGCTCCTAGTGCTGATGCAATAGTAGCAATAAAAATGGCATATAGGGCTGTAAATGAACTTGGATAGTTGATTTGGTTTAGATATCCCGTTAAAATTTATAAAGGATAAAAAAGAAATAAAAACGTTTACTAACAACGTTAATAATTCATTGCCTCTGTCCCGATAACTATCGGATTTCCTGTCAGAAAAACTTCGTATTTTACTTTCATAGTTTCGTTATAAAAATGGATCAATAAATAATAAATTCTTTTCGAATAATTAGATGATGATTGTAGACTATAAACAAATTCCATATATATTTTCTCTACGCAATCGGAGAAATTATTCTTGTGGTTATTGGAATTTTCATTGCTTTACAAATCAATGTTTCAAATGAAAATATAAGGACCAAGCCATTCATAGAATCTTAAATGTTGATCGTGTTGCTTAACTTAAAATAACCGTTTTCCTACAAATTTACTATCTTACGTGAAAATTAGGTTCAAAATAGTAGTCATGATAACCAGCCAAAAGTTTAATATCTTAAGGTTGCCCCCCTTATTTTTTCTTTTGTTATTTAGTCTCCAGTCCTTTGGACAGGGGGGAGAAATAATAAAGATTGAAAAAAATGGAGATTCTTTAGAAACAATAAAAATTAAAATTGTCAAGCAGGATGGGAAAGAATATGAGATCCGGATTGATAAAAAAACATCTTCTCATAAAGGTTCCTGGATTGAATCTGGAACTATAATAATATTAGATCCGAATACTACAATTGGAATAAAATCTGCAACCAACGAATTATATATAACAGCAGAAAAAGAAGAAAAAATAGTTGAATATCTTATATCCAGGTACCAAGAGCACTATAGGATAATGGATGAAAATAATTCGGGATGGCTATATGTGATTAAAAAATTTGCTGGAGATCTTAAGACTTCTAATATCACAGGTTCAGAAGGGGGTTATGCTATGAATACCATATGGCGGGTATGGAATAATGGAGAGAATTTAAATTTTGAGTATATAGAGGGAAAAGTAGCAATGAATTTTCGACAAAAAATTGAAATGAAGGATAAAATTATTAATTTTAAAGATTCAACTAGACGTGTACTTTACCTTACCGAAACAGTTGATTACCTGAGCGAAAAAAATAAATCCTATTTATTTATTCCGGATAGTTTACAAAAAGCACCATTAACTAAGGAAAAGAATATCGAAGAGTTTTTTAAAGTTGAATTGAAGAAACAAAGGCGCCTTCTCAAAACGAGTGGCTCCCATGCTAAAAAAGGTTTTAAAATGCTAGAGCAAGGACGTTACGATGATGGAATTGCTGAGTATACAAATGCAATTGAATTAAGCGAAATAGATATCGATAGGTTTATTCAAGCTAGTTTAATTTTGACTGAGGCTTATCATGAAATGAATGCTAAAAAAAATATAGCTAATTCAGGCTTTCAATCTCCAAAAATTAAAAGGAATTTAGATACCTGGTTAGACGCCTCATTGCATTTTATTAAAAAGGCAGATTCCATAAGTAATGCCAAATATGAAAATTTCAAGAATAATGGACATAAAAAAATTGCAAAAGCCTATGGTCATGATCTTGTTCTATCCAAGGAATACCTAGCTTGGGCATATACTGTAAAATTAAAACTTAATGGGTGTCTTGAAAATACAGAACAAAACCCTTTAGTTTTAATGGAAGAGGCACGCAAACTTAAAGACACCCTTAAAACATACTAGTCAAAGCAATGAAATCTATTTTAAAAGCTAAAAACATGATTACCCTACGTAGATTGGGTTTTTATCTGATCGCTTGGATACTATTAATCTTTGTTACAGCTCTCATTTCTTCAGAAGGATTATTTATCAAGGTTGATGAATGGGTTTATGCGAAATATTATGCAACAAACGAGGTTGAGGATGATTCAATTTATACAAAAAAAATTGTTTTAGTCGATATACCACATCATTATAAGAATTATTCTTTGAATCTTGAACAAAAACGAAATCAAACTGCACGTCTATTATCAACAATTAACTCAATGGTGATTTCGAATGAATATGAAAAAAAGCCAATAATTATTTTAGACATTGGGTATAGCAATACTGAGACCGGAATTGATGCGCTCAAGCAATCATTATCTAATCTTAAAGAAAATAAGATAAAAGTATACGCGGCTTACCCAGTTCCAGATTTTGGAAATGACATTTCATTCCGAAATCATGACAATGCCATGCATTCAGACCTTTACGATAAATATTTCGAAGGCCGACGATTACATGTAGATTATAATAAAACAGATGACACCTCTCTTCGATCGTATAACTCCTTTATAGAATTAAAAAGATTTAAAAATTCAGATGTTTCTGTAAGAATAGAATCGCTTATTAATCGAGTGGCTAACGATAAATTTGATAGAGCACAAACGGATTTTAATAATTTAGAAACAGAATCAGTTAATACCAAAAACCTAAATGGAAGGTTTGAACCTCGAACTTATGAATTCACTGACACCGACACCCTAGAGATAATAAAAAGAGATTATGAGGAATTTAATAAAACTATAAATTTAAATGGAAGTTTCATAATTATTGGACAGGAGGATGCTGATCAAAAAAAAATTGGTGACGATGAAGTTTTTGGTGCATATCTATTAGCAAGTGGTATAGTAAAAAAACTATCTGGTAATAAGTCCTTTAAGGAGTCAATTGATGATGTTCCGGTTCAATTGGGCATGGCATTTTTGTTCGCTCTTTTAGTATGCGTATTCTTTGCCTTAATTTACAAGTATTTAAAAAGTTTACAAACAAAACCGCTTTTAATTGGTAGTCTTTCTTTTATTTCTGGCATTCTGTTATTAATGGTTACAGGGTTTGCTTTTTCAAGAATTGGTTCAATTATTAGGCCTGCCCTACCGGGAGTAAGTATGTTTTGGGCTTCATTTTTAGCATGGAGATTTGCAAATAAATTCTTAGTTACCGGCATCATTGAAGGAAGTGGGAAATACGATGTCTTTATAAGTTATTCATTTGGTGACAGTCGTTGGGTAAAACAATTTTTACATAATCCTCTTAGCAAGTTAAAAAAGTCTGATGGTAGTAAATTAGAAATATTCTTTGCTGAACAAAGTATTCAAATAGGTGAGCTATTTGTATCAAAGTACATGAAAGCCATTGTCAATTCTAAATTATTTATTCCTGTGATGTCAAGAGAATATTATAATAAAAACCATTGTAAGAATGAGATGGATTTAGCGGTTAAGCGGAAAATTGAGGAACTATTAAATATATACATTTTGGCTTTTGATTATAAGTATGTTCCTGATGAATTCACAAATATGCTTTTAATTGATATAAACAAGCGGAATGACTTCATGACACCAATACAGGATGAAATAATGAAAATAGATAAAAAACAAAATGTTGAGTCAGATACTAATAAACAGAAGGATTTAGATAAAAAGTCTGAAATAGAGGTTGACACTAAAAAGGTAGTTAAAATAAAAGAAACTAAGCATCAAGATGATCACCCAATCGCTAAATTAGATACTTTGACGTCAGACCAAAAACCTAAGAACGAATTAGATACCCAAGAAACTAAAATTGAAGATTCCGAAAAAGAACAGGTTGAAACAATCACATCAAATAAGGAAAATAAAGAAGAAGAGTTGGATAAAGATAAGAAGGACAAAAAAGAAAAAAAGAAGAAGAAAAAGAAGCGTTCTAATAAGAAGGATAAAAAAGAAAAAGAGAAGAAGGCTAAAAAGCGATCGGTTAAGAAAGACAAAAAAGAGAAAAAGAAGAAAAGTAAAAAGCGTTCGGATAAGAAGAACAAAAAAGAAGAAAAGAAGAAATCTAAAAAGCGTTCGGATAAGAAGAACAAAATAAAGCAAAAGAAGAAAGCTAAAAAGCGATCGGTTAAGAAGAATAAAAAACAACAAAAGAAGAAAGTTAAAAAGCGTTCGGATAAGAAGAACAAAATAAAGCAAAAGAAGAAATCTAAAAAGCGTTCGGATAAGAAGGATAAAAAAACCCAAAAGAAGAAAAGTAAGAAATCTTAAAGGGCCTTACTTATGGTGTGTGAAAGTCTAAATGTTGTCAATGGAAAATTCATTTGGTATTTCATCATCAAAAATTGGTATTTTATACTATTTATTACTAATTTGAACTTCTTTATATTAAATTTAAAATAATAAACCGCCAAAAATCTATCCATTGTTCGATTTGATTGTAGCTATAGCGCCATAATTCTTCCCAGCTAATAATATCAAATCATGACCTAACTTACTTATTGGGTATAAAATTATTAATCAATTTCTATGGCGTGTTAAGACATTACCTTAAAAAATGGATGGATATATTTTGCATATTTTGCTTATGCATGGTTCAATATACATATGCACAAACTAATTGTCTAGAAGAAGGATTAACAACTTCCGTTAAGGCAAATTTTGGGATTGATGCCGATATTAAATCAGGGATTTTATCTTTTAACACTGAAGGGCTTAATGAGGCCGAAACGGATGATTGGTTCTTGGGACCAACAAACGGCCTAGGAGTGATAGACACGACAGACATTGCCACTATCGCCGATCTAGCAGCCAGGTTAAACATCACCGCAGAGTTCAGAATGTCGCAACCTATTAACTCCAACATTAATGGCAATCTTTGGATAGATGCTGTCTATTTTAGGGACCATTATTCTTTTAATAATGTAAAGGATTCGACCATTTTCGGTAGTGGAGATAATAAAAATTATGACAACCCGGAAAGCTGGACCATTAAGACTGGTAATGTGCCTGCAAAAAATGATATCATCGATGTTTACGGACATTTAAGACGGAACTCCGATCAGACTAATTATCTATGGGCCTTCGGTGCTGCTTCAACCCGGAGCCAGAATGGAGATAATTATATCGATTTTGAATACTTCAGACAACCTGTAACCTATACCAGCCCGTCGAGTCCAGGAGCTCAAGGAGCCTTAAGTACTGAAGGATCGGAATGCGGCCATACCGCATATAAGTTCGATGCGGCAAATGGTAAAGTTCTTGTTAATGGAGATATTATTCTTTCCATAAATTATACAAATGGCGGCACCGTTGCCGATTTTAGGTTTTATGCCTGGATTGATTCTAATGAAATTAAAGGACTGGATGAGAATGACTCATCCTTGACTGATGCCGATTTTAAATTTTACAATGAAAACTTAATGGATAGGCCATTTGATTTTGGTGACGGTAATGGAGGCTATGAGTTTTATAATTGTAATAACGATACTGATATACCCTATGGATATGCTCGAATTATAGTGTGTAGAGATGTTATGACTGACGATGACGACCTAATATATGCTCAAGACAACACAAGCGCAGAAGTCCTTGCCCCTACATGGGGAACTATTGGTCCTGATGGTAACGTCAATAGTGTTTATAATTCACTAACCATTATAGAATTTGCGTTAAATACTACCTTACTCGGGCTTGATGGTTCCTTGTCTGACGAGATTTGCGCAGCGCCATTTGGCACTGTTATAGTTAAAACTCGAGCGTCAACCGCCTTTACATCAGAACTTAAAGATTTAGCAGGACCGTTTAATCTAGGCGATACTCATGAATCTGAAACGACACTTGAAATTGAATGTCCACCAATGATCGAAGTGCAATGCAGAGAAGATGTCCCAGAAGCTGATGTAAATGATGTCATCATAATTAACGGTGGAGAAGGTGGCGAACCATTGGTTCAGTTTGTCAATGATGTTAGTGATAATGGAAGCTGTCCAGAGATTATTACTCGAACCTATAGTGCTACCGATGCTTGTGGTAATATTGTTTATTGTTCACAGATAATTACTGTGAACGATGCAATTAATCCTGAAATTACTGACCTAGCAGATTATCAGCTCGAAGGTTGTAATACGGAATGGCCACCTAATTTATCGACTTCATGGACAGACAATTGTGCAGCAGATGGTAATATAGTTTCCAATGGCGGTGTAGCCGGACCAGATAGTGCAGATGGATGTCAACAAACACGTATCTACACATTTAATGTAACTGATGATTGTGGTAATTCAGATCAAGAGACTACAACATTAACTCGTGATTATGACATCACCGATCCGATGATCGTCGATGTACCAAATTTTTCTCTTGTTGGCTGTAATACACCCTGGCCTACATTTTTGGCTACGATATGGACCGATAATTGTGCAACTGGTGGAGTTCTCAATTCCAACAGTGGTGTAGCCGGACCAGATAGTGCAGACGGATGTCATCAAACACGTATCTACACATTTAATGTAACAGATGATTGTGGTAATTCAGATCAAGAGACTACAACATTAACTCGTGATTATGACATCACCGATCCGATGATCGTCGATGTACCAAATTTTTCTCTTGTTGGCTGTAATACACCATGGCCTCCATTTTTGGCTACGATATGGACCGATAATTGTGCAACTGGTGGAGTTCTCAATTCCAACAGTGGTGTAGCCGGACCAGATAGTGCAGACGGATGTCAACAAACACGTATCTACACATTTAATGTAACTGATGATTGTGGTAATTCAGATCAAGAGACTACAACATTAACTCGTGATTATGACATCACCGATCCGATGATCGTCGATGTACCAAATTTTTCTCTTGTTGGCTGTAATACACCCTGGCCTACATTTTTGGCTACGATATGGACCGATAATTGTGCAACTGGTGGAGTTCTCAATTCCAACGGAGGCGTGGCAAATGGTAGCAGCGAAGATGGTTGCACTCAGTACCGATTATACACCTTTACCGTTACCGACAATTGCGGGAACCGCGATACCGAGACTACAAGAATAGCTCGAGAATACGATATGACCGATCCGATGATCGTCGATGTACCAAATTTTTCTCTTGTTGGCTGTAATACACCCTGGCCTACATTTTTGGCTACGATATGGACCGATAATTGTGCAACTGGTGGAGTTCTCAATTCCAACAGTGGTGTAGCCGGACCAGATAGTGCAGACGGATGTCATCAAACACGTATCTACACATTTAATGTAACAGATGATTGTGGTAATTCAGATCAAGAGACTACAACATTAACTCGTGATTATGACATCACCGATCCGATGATCGTCGATGTACCAAATTTTTCTCTTGTTGGCTGTAATACACCATGGCCTCCATTTTTGGCTACGATATGGACCGATAATTGTGCAACTGGTGGAGTTCTCAATTCCAACAGTGGTGTAGCCGGACCAGATAGTGCAGACGGATGTCAACAAACACGTATCTACACATTTAATGTAACTGATGATTGTGGTAATTCAGATCAAGAGACTACAACATTAACTCGTGATTATGACATCACCGATCCGATGATCGTCGATGTACCAAATTTTTCTCTTGTTGGCTGTAATACACCCTGGCCTACATTTTTGGCTACGATATGGACCGATAATTGTGCAACTGGTGGAGTTCTCAATTCCAATGGTGGTGTAGCCGGACCAGATAGTGCAGACGGATGTCAACAAACACGTATCTACACATTTAATGTAACAGATGATTGTGGTAATACCGATCAAGAGACTACAACATTAACTCGTGATTACGATTTTACCGCTCCGGAGATTGCAAATCTTGACGATTATCAGCTCGAAGGTTGCAATACCGAATGGCCACCTAATTTATCGACTTCATGGACAGACAATTGTACAGCAGGTGGTGATATAGTTTCCGATGGTGGTGTAGCCGGACTAGACAGTGCAGACGGATGTCAACAAACACGTATCTACACATTTAATGTAACTGATAATTGTGGTAATTCAGATCAAGAGACTACAACTTTGACTCGTGATTACGATATGACCGATCCAGAGATTACAGACCTTGACGATTATCAGCTCGAAGGTTGTAATACGGAATGGCCACCTAATTTATCGACTTCATGGACAGACAATTGTGCAGCAGATGGCAATATAGTTTCCGATGGCGGTGTAGCCGGACCAGATAGTGCAGACGGATGCCAACAATCACGTATCTACACATTTAATGTAACTGATGATTGTGGAAATTCAGATCAAGAGACTACAACATTAACTCGTGATTACGATATGACCAATCCGGAAATAGTGGATAAGGACGATTACTCACTCGAAGGTTGCAATACGCCATGGCCTCCATTTTTAGATACGATATGGACCGATAATTGTTCCGCAGGTGGAAGTATCGACTCAGACGGCGGCGTAGACGATGGAAGCAGTCCAGATGGCTCCATGGAATACAGATTGTACACTTTTGAAATTATTGATGACTGTGGAAACACGGATATTGAAACCACTGTGGTTAGTCGAGAGGTTGGTGGTGGCGATAAAATCTTGGGTGATGATATCCAATTATGCAGGGATTGGGGTGATTTTGATTTGTTTTCTTTACTTACTGGTGGAGCTACTTCGGATGGATCTTGGTCACTTAACTCAAGTCCCGAAGGAATAGACATAGAAATATCAGATTCTGGAACAATATTCGTTTTTGAGGAATTACCTTTTGGCGATTATGTTTTCCACTATAATCAAGGAGAGGAATGCCATTCATTGATTGAGGAGGTCAAGGTTTATTTACTCGAAGCTGAACCGCCTTGTGTGCGTTGCCTTGAGCTCTCTAATATATCTACAGCTCTAACACCAAATGGCGATGGAGTTAACGACGAATTTCATGCCGGGCTCGACCCAGACCCAGACCCACTATTAAGAGAGGAATGTGGCACTATAGATGTGCAAATATTCAACCGCTGGGGTGCTAAGATATTTGAAGCTCGAGATTATCAAAACGATTGGCAAGGTACTGTTCAGTCTAATGCAATAGGTTCAGCGGGCACGATAACAACGGGCTCCTATTTTTATATTATTAAGTATAACATAAATGGTAATGAAGAGACTATAACCGGCTACTTTTATGCTGCAACCGAATAAGCTAACTAATTCATGAAAGCATTCATTAAAATATTAATACTGGTTTTTGTTGCAGTTGTTACTATACCATCGGTGGCCCAGCAATTGCCACAGTTCACACAGTACATGTATAATACTATTGCTATAAATCCGGCTTATGCTGGTAGCCGCGAGACACTTACTGTAATAGGGTTGCACAGAAGTCAATGGGCAGGGTTTCCCGGTGGACCAACTACACAAACCTTGTCTGTTCATGCTCCTTTAAATGAAAATATCGGATTGGGGTTTTCCCTTATCAACGATGAATTGGGTTTTGAAAATTTTGTCTATATGTACGGTGATTTCTCCTATACCATAAAATTAAATGAAATCTCCAAATTGGCATTCGGTCTTAAGGCTGGCTTTACAGCATTCAGTGTTGATAACGAACTATTAACCTCCAACACCGATGATCAATTGATTGGTAAAATAGAAAATCGATGGACACCTAATGTAGGTGCAGGTATTATGTGGCTTTGGGAGCGTGGCTATTTGGGACTTTCAGCACCACGCCTTATTAATAATGATTTTAGTCCAAATAGTTCCTATAAGGCACTGGAACGGGTGAGTTACTACTTTACCGGCGGTTATGTGTTTAATATTGACTTAACCACGAAGTTTAAACCAACTTTTATGATCAAGGCCACCAATGGCGCTGCCGTATCAACAGATTTGAGTGCAAATTTTTTATTTAATGAGCGATTGTGGTTAGGTGCAGGATATCGGTTTAACAATACTGCCGGTGCATTAGGTTTTATGGTCGATTTTCAGGTTTTAAGAGACTGGCGAATTGGTTACACTTTTGAACAGCCTACATCAGAGATTAGACCCTATACAAATGGAACACATGAGTTTGTGTTAATATATGAAGTTTTTAATCCACGTAAACGTGAAACATCGCCCAGATATTATTAAATATGAAAAAATCAATGAAAACATTTTTGGTTACTCTTGTCTTGATTGTTAACAGCGGATTACTATTTGGTCAACAAACCCGTATTGAGCTGGGCGATAAGTATTTCGATCAATTCGCCTATAATAAGGCTATAGAATTTTATGAAGGTATTGATGACAATAAAAAGACCTGGGATATTTATGCCAATTTGGGTGATTGTTACTATTACACCTCGAGGCCGAAAGAGGCCGCAAAATATTATAGAAGAGCCCTAGGAAAAAAGTCTAGCAATATGGACCATTACCGACTAAAATATACCTTAAGTATGCTGAGCATTGATGATTGTAAAAATGTTATCAAAAAATTATATGATTTAGACGACTTTAAAACACTTAATGTAATTGCTACATATTTTAAAATTGATCTCTATTTAAAGGATTTAAAAGAACTAAAAAAATTAGGGGTAAATTATATTCAATTACAAATCTGCCAGAGAAACGAAAATCCAGAGTCTGAAATAATGGTTGATCATTTAGATTCCATCAATACTAAATATTCTGATTTTGGCGGTTACATTCACAACAACACCTTCTATTTTGCTTCCTCTCGAGAAAATCCGGACAAAAATAGGCGGTTAAACAAGCGCCTATATAATTGGAACACTCAACCCTTTTTAGATATTTATGAAGCAATTATCCTAGAAGATTCCATAAAGCTGATACCATCAGAAAGTTCAAAGATGGACAGTATTATTAATACTATTGCCCATGAAGCCGGTGTAGCAATTACTAATGATGGAAAGACCATGTATTACTCTGGTGGTGAAGTGAAAGAGTATAACAAGAACAAGTTGAAATATAACAAACGGTGGATCTCCAACCTAAAATTGAAAAGAGCTAAGTTGGTTAATAATAAATGGATACCTGATCCTGATAAAAATAACTTAGATGCCATAAACCTGGAAAATTATTCAGTTGGGAATCCCACACTTAGCCCGGATAATAAATGGTTGCTTTTTGTTACTTGTGCACCCTATCTCGAAGCAAAAGGTCAGACAGACATCTATTATGTCAAAATTGAAAAAAACATTGATGAAAAAAATGATACAATAATAACATATGGAACGCCAAAAAATTTGAGCCAACATATTAATACATCTGGTCGGGAGAGCTTCCCTTTTATCAGTAAAGACAGCACACTTTATTTTTCATCCGATGGGGTTTATAATAAAGAACTAGGCTTAGGCTTATTAGATATATATAAGGTGTATGATATTATTAAATTGATTGAACAGAGAGAGTTGGGAAACGATAAAGTAGATAGTGTGAAGGTTGTTCATCTGGAGGCTCCTTTTAACAGTGAAATGGATGATTTTGCTTATTTTGTTAGACCATTGCCAGACAGTTCGGACTATACAGAACAAGGCTACTTTTCGTCCAATCGCAACACCTTAATTCACATGGGTGACACAATTAATTCTAAAGGCGATGATGATATTTATAGATTCCATTTAAAAAGAAAATGTAAGCAAACGATTCAAGGGTCGATTACAGATTTAAAAACTGAAGATTATTTAGAAGATGCCACAGTTAATTTAATCGATTCAACTGGTATGGTAAAAAAAACCGTTCAAATTGATTCTACAGGTGTCTTCAGCTTTGATGTGGAATGTGATCAATTTTATCGTTTAACTGGAAGCATGGCCAGGTATTACAATAATTTTAAGGAATTCAATTCCGCAGAAGTAAGGGACGGCATCAATCTTAAACTAAAACCCTTCCCATGCGAGATCACTGTACATCACGTTTATAAATATGATACTATTGAAGGTGATAGAATTCATGAAAAAGATCTTTTACCGGTGCTGGATCTATTAATAGCCAATCCGGACATTAAAATTAGAATTGAATCTCATACCGATTCTCGTGGGTCTCATAAATATAACCTGGATCTTTCTGAATTAAGAGCTCAATCATCAAAATCATATTTAATAAGGGCAGGCATTAAAGAAAGTCAAATTACAAGTGCTAAAGGATTTGGGAAAAATTGTCTTCTTATAGGTGAAGAGGAGATAAATAATTCACTTCAAACAGAAAGAGAAGCTAAACATGCACTAAATCGACGTTCCCGATTTATAATCGAAGATTGCAAAGAGATCTCTGAAGTCTGCCAGGACGACCCAGAGGAATGAAACTTAACATCTCGACTTTTTATGGATCACCAAAAGTAGTCTGTAAAGACCCTTGAGTATGAAAAATTCACACCTATGTATGAGCTTTTTAATTTGAATGAGATAATAACTTATTATCCGAACGAAATAAAAATTAAATAATTTCAGCGCTTAAACCCGCTTGAAGTAGTTTTGAGCAGCGAGGTTTTAAATCTTTTAGTTCTCCTGTTTTAACAGTACATTTCCCTTTATAATGCACAATAATGGCACATTGTTCAGCTTGCTCTGGTATATGCTCACAAGTAGTAATGAGCATTTCTATAACATGTTCGAAGGTATTAACATCATCGTTATGCAATACTATTTCGTTTTGTTTAACTACTTTTTCCTTTAGTAATACTTTTTTAGATGTTTTTTCTTTAGTGCTCATTAGTAAAACTTTGAACTAATTTATAAATTTTAAGGCAACCCAATTGTTTTTTTGTAATTTTTCTTTAAGTTTTAACATATGCTTACTACACTCTTCTTCAATAATTGGGATGTCCTCATTATAAAATCCACTTAAAAACAATGTTCCTTTTTCGGTTAAAGAAGATACGTATGTTTTAATATCCTTAAGTAAAATATTACGATTAATATTTGCTAGGATCACGTCGTACTTTTTATTTTTCAATAAACTAACATCACCTTCATAAGCCGAAATGTTTTTGCAATTATTTCGCTTTACGTTTTCTAAACTATTTAAATAACACCAATTATCAATATCAATAGCATCAATGGATTTAGCTCCTTTCATTTCGGCAAGAATTGCTAAAACTCCAGTACCACAACCCATATCTAAAACCGATTTATTTTTAAAATCGTTTTTTAAAATATGCTGAATCATCATGTGAGTGGTTTCATGATGACCTGTGCCAAAGCTCATTTTGGGTTCAATTACAATATCGTAAGTTGTGTTTAGTTTTGTATGAAAAGGCGCTCTAACTGTACAATCATTATCAACAATAATAGGATTAAAATTCTTTTCCCATTCTTTATTCCAGTTGGTTTGTTCAATCTCCTCGAACGTAAAAGTGATTTCAAATACTTTAGAATTTAAGATTTGAATATCTTCAAGAATTGAAGAATTCCAGTCATCCTTTTTAATATAAGCAGTTACACCATCGGTCGTTTCAACAAAACTTTCGAAACCAGCATTACCCAATTGTGCAATTAAAATTTCTACAACTGGTTGTAGAGGTTTAGCTTTAAAATTATAAGCTATGTATATTTGGTTATCCAAAATTTAAAACGCATTTACAATAGCATAAAAATCTTCGGCATTAAGTGCAGCACCACCAATTAAACCGCCATCTACATCTGGTTTAGAAAATATTTCTTTTGCATTGCCAGGTTTCACACTTCCTCCATACAATATGGAAATATTTTGTGCAACATCATTATTATATTTTCGCTCGACAGTTTTACGAATAAAAGCGTGCATTTCTTGTGCTTGCTCCGGGCTTGCAGTTTCTCCAGTTCCTATAGCCCAAACAGGTTCGTAAGCTAATACCAAATTACTCCAAGCACTATCGGGTAAATGAAAAAGAGCATTTTTAATTTGACCTTCTACAATATTAAAATGATTCTCTGTTTTTCGATCATTTAATTCTTCTCCAAAACAAAAGATAATTCGCACATTTTCTTCTAAAGCAGTATTTACTTTTTTAGCAAGTAAGTCATCTGTTTCTCCAAAATAAGCACGACGCTCACTGTGCCCTAAAATAACTGTATTTACACCAATGCTTTTTAGCATGCTCGCACTTATTTCTCCTGTATAAGCTCCATCATTTGCAAAATGCATATTCTGGGCTATAACCTCAACATTGTCAAGCCTTAAAGCTTCAAACGCGCTGTAAAGATTCGTAAATGTAGGTGCGATCATGACCTCTGCATTAGAAGTTTGTGCTTGCTTTTTTAAATCTGAAATTAGTGCTTGGGTTTGCGCTAAATCATTATTCATTTTCCAGTTTCCTGCAACAATCTGTTTTCTCATCTTAATGCTTCTTTAATTCTACTATCTGAAGCTTTTTTTGCCTTAAATAGTTTGATATTACCTTGTTTATCTACTACCAAATATCTAGGAGTCCAATTGGAATTTAAAAAATCCCAAAAAGATCCATCTGAACCAGACTTCATAAAATAGTGATCTCCTTGTATATTATATTTTTTAATTCCACGTTTCCAGGCTGCCTCACTCCTATCTAATGATAAAAATACAAAACTTACATTAGGAAATTCTTGTTGCAAAGCCTTTTCTACCGGAAAGTCTTCAATACAATCTTTACACCAAGTAGCCCAAACATTAATAAGTATGGTTTTACCATTATGTGATTCTAATATTGCCTTAAAAGAAACTTCATTTCCTTCAAAACTTGTAAACACATCATTTAAAGCAGCTTCTGAAAACCGAGTAGGTGTTTCAAAATTGCAAGAAACCAAAGTCAAACATAAAATGATGATAGAACTCTTCAAAACTATTCTAATTTTAAATCTTCTAAATCATTCCAATGTAGTTTTTGCAATATGGTTCCTTTATTAAGTTCTAAAATTCCAGGATTAGAACGCACAATAGTTTTTAATGCTGTTTCATCGCAAAAGTAAAAATTAAAATCAAGTCCATTTTGTTTAGACATTTGTAGTTGCTCTTCTGGTCCTGAAGCTGTAAGGCCAATTACCTTATATCCTTTTTTTACAGCTAAACCAGCAACACTTTTGAGTTTGTTTAAACCATCAGCTTCTGCTTTTGCTAAATTATAAGAAATAAATACTATTAGTTTTTCTTCATTCAAAAGCTCTTCGGTATAATCTTCACCTTCTCTTTCCATAGAAAAATCGTGTATTGGAGCTTCGTAGCCTTCTTCAATAGTTTCAGTTTCCACACCAACATATTCCCCTTCAATACTTGGATAACTTCCACTTGTTGTAAAAATTTTCTCTTCACCATCCACTTTAAATTTCCAGTGATAATCTATAACAGCTTTAGGAGCATCATCTGGAATTGTCATGTTCTGAGTAATATTATCACCTATTTTATACGGTCTAAAATCTTTTACAGGAAGATGCATTAATACATGGTATACAAAACCAAAACAAAAAATAAAACTAAATAAAGACACAATAGTTAAGCTTAATTTACCAAAAATGGGCTTAATATATTTAACACCAAAAAACAAAGGAATAATGAGAGCCAACAAAATAATGTCTTTAGTAAACGATTCCCAAGGTGTTAGCTTTATAGCATCACCAAAACAACCACAATCGGTTACTTTATTGTAATATGCCGAATAAAAAGTTAGAAAGGTAAAGAAAACTATCATTCCTAATAAGCTCCAAACTGTAAACTTTGGTTTGTAACCAATGAGTAAAAACACGCCTAAAAGCACTTCAAAAATTACTACAAATATTGCTATTACAAGTGCGTAAGGTTCTAAAAAAGGAATATCTAAAACAGTGACACTAAAATATTCTTCGAGTTTAAACGAAAAACCAATTGGGTCGTTTAATTTTATAAGTCCAGAGAATATAAATAATACTCCGACAAATATTCTTGAGATTGCTACAATTATTTTCATATTAGTTATTTATAAGTATTAAAGCAAAAACTGCATAATTAATCATGTCCTGATAATTGGCATCAATTCCTTCGCTTACTATAGTTTTTCCTGCATTATCTTCAATTTGTTTTACTCTCAATAATTTTTGTAAAATTAAATCGGTAAGTGAACTAACTCTCATATCTCGCCATGCCTCACCATAATCATGATTTTTATCTTGCATTAATTGTTTGGCAACTTCAACTTTTTCATTATATAATGCTGTTGCTCCTTCAACAGATAAATCTGGTTGTTCTACGACACCTTTATCTAATTGAATTAATGCCATTATACAATAATTAATGATACCAATAAATTCACTTACTTCATCTTCATCAACCTTTCTCACATCATTTTGTTGCAAACCTCTAATACGTTGTGCTTTAATAAAAATCTGATCAGTTAAAGAAGGCAACCGAAGGATTCTCCATGCACTTCCGTAATCTTTCATTTTCTTATTAAACAAGTCTCTACACGAAGAGATTACGTCATCATATTGTTTTGATGTATTTTGCATAAAGTAATTTGAATTTTGCGTAAATTTCGCTTAAAATTTTTAACTATTCAAAGTAAATGGTTTAAAGTTTATTCTTTAACTATTTTTGCTACGATATCAATTGTTATTTGGAAACGAATGTTTTAAGATTCAGCTTTTTAAAATTTTAGAATTAAGTTATTAATTAATAAGATTCCTGCCTAAGCAGGAAATGAATATGACAATAAGTTGCAAAGGGAAACTCATTGATTTATCATCGCCAAAAGTGATGGGGATTTTAAATATTACTCCTGATTCCTTTTATGATGGTGGACTGTATAATGATGATAAAGCTATTCTTAATCAAGTAGAAAGAATGCTTAATGAAGGTGCAACTTTTATTGATGTTGGCGCTTATAGTTCTCGCCCAAATGCAAACCATATTAGTGAAGATGAAGAGTTAAAACGTATCATCCCTATTGTTGAATTAGTTTTAAAACAATTTCCAGAATCTCTATTATCGATTGATACCTTTAATAGTAATGTTGCTAAACAATGTATTGAAACTGGAGCATGCTTGATTAACGATATTTCTGCAGGAAAGCTAGATACTAATATGATGTCTATAATTGCAGATTTAAATGTTCCTTATATTATGATGCATCTAAAAGGAACGCCACAAACTATGCAACAACACATTAACTATGATGATTTGTTGAAAGACATGTTGTTTTATTTTTCTGAAAGAATTGCTGAAGCAAGAAATCTTGGCATTGTAGATTTAATAATTGATCCTGGGTTTGGCTTCGCTAAAACTTTAGAACAAAATTTTGAATTATTAAACAAATTAGAGCTTCTCAAAATGATTGAGCTACCAATTTTAGTTGGGCTTTCAAGAAAATCTATGATTTATAAAACATTAGAAAATTCTGCAATGGAAGCTCTTAACGGAACCACAGCATTAAATACAATCGCATTACAAAACGGAGCGAATATTTTACGTGTTCATGATGTAAAAGAAGCTGTAGAATGTATTAAACTAACTAATCAATTAGACACCTCTAGTGATGAGTTTATCTATAATTAGCTTTATTTTATTAAATTTACCAAAACACCTTTCTATTGGAATTACTTGAAACCTTTAAATTTAATGTTGTAGATATCATAGATATTGTTCTTGTAGCATTTTTAATGTATTATATGTACAAGCTCGTAAAAGGAACTGTTGCTATAAATATTTTTATAGGTATAGTAATGATTTACCTTATTTGGAAACTGACCCAAGCCTTACAAATGCAACTTTTAAGTAATATTCTTGGCGGTTTTATTAGTGTTGGTATGTTTGCCCTAATTGTAGTGTTTCAACAAGAAATACGTAAGTTTTTATTAATGCTTGGCTCCACTAACATTGGTAATAGGAAGAAATTATTTAAGCAACTCAAATTTTTACAAACTGATGTTGTTCCAGAAATATTTACCGACGATATTATTGCTGCTTGCATTAAAATGGGAAGCACAAAAACTGGTGCGCTAATTGTTTTGGAGCGGAACAATAATCTTGATTTTTTAGTAATTACTGGTGATGAAATGAATATTACAGTAACTCAACCAATAATAGAAAGCATCTTTTTTAAAAACAGTCCTTTACACGATGGAGCAGTTATAATTGCTGATAATACTATAAAAGCAACACGAGTAATTTTACCAGTAAATAACGAAAAAAACATACCTCAACGTTTTGGATTACGCCACAGAGCTGCTATTGGAATTACCGAAAAAACTGATGCTCTCGCTTTAGTAGTATCGGAAGAAACTGGACAAATTTCTTATGTTAAAGATGGTGAATTTGTGATGTTTAAAAATGCTTCAGAACTTACCGAAATGTTAAAAAATGATTTAAGCTAAATCATTTTATTTTTATCTTTTATCCTTTAAGTCCAAACAAAATATTCAATTTTAGTAATAATGTTTGTCTCTTGATCAAACTCAATAATTATAGGACAACAATCAGAATGACCAAGTGTAAATATAATTGAAAACAAACCAGTAAGCCCTTCGTTAAAAATTAAATCATTACCTAAAACACTAATATTATCCCCAACATTTGCAGTTATACCATTTACAGTTATGGAATCTGTTCCAAATTGAGCAATAGTAGGAGTATAGATAGAAGATAACTCTGTAAAATGAACATAAAAATTGTCAGAAAATGTAAATATTCTCCAGTGTTCACCAATTTCTTGACCTCCTTCTTCTAATGTATAAGATGATCCAAAAAGCGCTTCCATTTGTTGTATGTTTCCTTGTGTACCTTCAATTGCAGTTTTAAGTACACCATGTACTTTGATATTATTATATTGATCCGCAGTAAGCTCATTGTCTGCAACTTGAGCTTGAATATTATTAATGAATATTAACGTTATTATAAATTTTAATATAGTTTTCATTTTTTTTATGATTTAATTACAATTTGTATTTTCTGTTATATTACCATTATCATCTATAACTGTACCAAGATAACCTCTTGGGTCGATAGGGATTCCATTGGCATCTTTCATTTTTATATGCACATGTGATACTGCTTTCTTTTTTACAATGGCACCTAATAAATTTCCTGAAACTCCTTGATAACCTATGATATCACCTGCTTGTACAGTACCAGTGGCTCTATTTTCATCTTGTAAATGAAAATACTGAATTGAAATAGACTGTCCATTTATTACTGATTGAATAAATACAAGATTTCCAGCATCACTAAATTCATGTGTGCTTGCAGTTCCTCCATACATAGCATAAATAGGGTCACCATAATTACTAACTAAATCTAATCCCTCATGCTTTTTATTTTTCGGAGTTGTACAATCATTTCCACCAGTTCTTGGACATCCTCCAGAACTCTCATTACCAAATAATCCTCCTTCTATTCCAGAAATTGTTTGAGGGGCTACTTCAAGATTAGGAACGGGATCATTAGGACAAGGGTTTTGAGTTTGTGAATTATCATAATAATTTGCATATGCCGTTCCCAAAGAGGAATAATTATTAGTAGACCTCACAAATTGATAGGTCATCATCGTATTTGTAGTATTTCCATAATTAATATAAGCCCAATTTGGAATAGTTGTACCATTAGTTATATATACCTCATCTAAATCTATGCCACAAGTAATTCCCCAACAAATTCCATCTCCATCATCGCCAGAACTTGAGTCTGTTGAAGAATAATTATTAAGATCTACCTCGCCTAATATCTCTCCATTACTAAAATCAAAAACATTATAAACGACACCTTCCAAGTCTGTAATTACAACAAGCTCTGAAGTTGAGGTCTCATCACTAATTACATTATATAAAACTGTTTGTTCTGTACCTTCAATTTCTATTCGCATTATTATACTTTCCATATCTTCGTAAGCTATAGTACCATCGGGATTAGTAATTTTAGTATCTGTTAAAGTAATTTTAGCATCGGTATTGGTTATTTCCTCTTGGCGTGTAGATTCATCGTCAACATCTAATAACAATTCTTCTCTGGCGAAAGAGTTGGTTTCTATAGTCTTTAAAAAATTAAGGGTTTGTTTAATAGGTATTGTTGCTAATCTAGGAATGTATTGGCTCTCAACTTCTAATTGATTTGAGTTAATAATCTCTTCTTTTTGACAGTTAATTAAGGTAATCGTTAACACAAAGAATAGTATTCTTGTTAAATAGTTTTTCATATTAAAATATGTTAGATGGTTATTTGTAATAATAATCTTTCAAAATTAATAAAATTGAATATAAAATAGTTACGATAAAACCACATATTTTATGTAGTATAATTCTTATATTATTATAATTTTGAATTTAAAGTTTAAGCCATTTCTTCTTGCATAAATTGAACTTCGTATAAGTTTTTGTAATAACCATCTTCTTTTTTAAGAAGTACTTCATGTGTTCCTTGTTCCACAATTTGTCCAGAATCCATTACTATAATATTATCTGCTTTTTTTATGGTTGCTAAACGATGTGCTATAACAATAGAGGTTCTTCCTTTGGTAATTTTATCTGTAGCGTCTTGTATTAATTGTTCAGAATATGAATCGACAGACGATGTTGCTTCATCTAAAATTAAAATACTTGGGTTAGTAACATAAGCTCTTAGAAATGCGATAAGTTGTCGTTGACCTGAAGATAGCATAACTCCTCGCTCTTTCACATTATAATGATAGTCATTTGGCAAACTCATAATAAAATCGTGGATGCCAATTTGCTTTGCTGCTAGATGTACTTGAGCTTCAGAAATATCAGGATTCTTAAGTGTTATATTATTTAAAATAGTATCTGCAAACAAAAATACATCTTGTAAAACCACAGCAATTTGACCACGAAGTGAATTAAGTGTAACATGATTAATGTTAATATCGTCTATCAAGATTTCACCAGAATTTATATCGTAAAAGCGATTCAATAAATTAATGATTGTAGATTTACCTGCTCCAGTTGCTCCAACAATAGCAACAGTTGTACCTGCTTTTACATTAAATGAAACACCTTTTAAAACTTCTTCACCTTTTAAATAAGAAAATCGAACATTATCAAACCTAATATCTCCATTAAAATAGGAAATTATTTGTTGACCTGAATCTTCAATATTAGAGGTCGTATCTAAAACTTTAAAAACGCGGTCTGCAGCTACCATTCCCATTTGTAAAGTATTAAACTTATTTGCAATTTGATATAATGGTCTAAACATCATGGGAATCATCATCACAAAAGCAGTTAAATCTCCCAAAGTTGCTGTTTGGTCTAACACAGTATTAAGACCTCCATACCAAACCACCAAACCTAATGTCAATGATGATAATACTTCTGCAATTGGAAAGAAAATTGAATTATACCAAACGGTTTTTAGCCATCCTTTTTTATGTCTTTCGTTTATAGTTTTAAAGTTCTCTAATTCGGTTTTTTCACGTGTGAATAACTGAAGTATTTTCATTCCTGTAACACGTTCTTGTACAAACGAATTTAAATTAGATACTTCATTACGTACTTCTTCAAAAGCTTTTTTCATATACTTCTGAAATATTTTAGTCGCAAAAAGAACAACAGGAAGTGTTAAAAATACAATGATGCTTAAGCGCCAATTCATATAAACCATAACAACACCAACAATTGTCATCTTTAAAATATCGGCAAAAATCATGAATAACCCTTGTCCAAAAATGTCTGCTATACGTTCCATATCTGTTACAGCTCTGGTTATAAGAACTCCAACCGATGAATTGTCGTAATACTTCATTTTAAAGCCAAGAATATGCTTAAATAATTTAACTCTAATATCTCTTACAACCGACTGACCTAACCATGTTGCATAATAAATAAATATTAATTGTGTTGTCACTTCTAAAATAAGCAACACAAGCATAGCGATAATGTAAATTAAAAACCCTTCAGCTACTTGAGTAGCAATATTATTATCGATTGCTTGTTGTAAAACCAAAGGTCTTAACGCTCCAAAAACAGCAAGACCAATAACTGCTAAAAGTGTACCATAAAACACCCAACGATACGGATTTATAAATTTGAGTAATCGTTTAAAAAGGCTTAAGTCAAATATGTTTTCTTTTGCTTTAGACATTTATATTTTTATGCTTTTAGAATATTCAATTTTGTTTAAATATAATGCATGTCCAGGAACTGAAGCTCCAGCTTGTGATCTGTCTTTAGATTTAATAATATCGTGTAAATAATCTACCTCTATTTTACTCGTTCCAATATTAATCATAGTTCCAACAATAGCTCTAACCATATTACGTAAAAAACGATCTGCTTTAATTTTAAACACTAATTCATCATCTTCAAAAACCCATTTTGCTTTCTTTATATTACAATTATAAGTTTTTACATCAGTATTACTTCTGGAAAAACATTTGAAATTTTCATATTCAAATAGAATTTTTGCTGCATCATTCATCTTATTTACATCAAGTTCTTGTTTTAAATAATAAGAATCATTAAAAGAAAACACCTTTTTATGTAATGAAATTCTGTAAATATACTCTCTACTTATTGCATCAAAACGTGCATGTGCTTCATCAATAACCTTAAAAATATTATGAACGGCAATATCTTTAGGTAAAAATGAATTCAATTTATACTTTAATTTATCTAATAAAAATTCAATTGTTGTATCAAAATGTGCAAACATTTGTTTTGCATGAACACCTGTATCTGTACGTCCAGCTCCAATAATAACGATCTTTTCTTTTAACAATGCTGATAAAGCATCTTCTAAAACCTCTTGTACAGAAATGGCATTTGGCTGATTTTGCCATCCATGATATGCTTTTCCGTTATATGATAATTCAATAAAATATCTCAAATGAAACCTTTACTTTTGTTTTTGAAAAAACAAAGATAAAGAGATTCTACGGTTTCAACTCACAATTTTTTCCTAATGAAAAAAATTCTTCTTCTTTCCGATACGCATAGTTATATTGGAAATGATATACTAAAATATGTAAAACAAGTTGATGAAGTTTGGCATGCAGGAGATATTGGTGATTTAAAAGTTACTGACGCTATTAATATGTTAAAGCCACTTCGTGCAGTACATGGTAATATTGACGATTCAAAAATTAGAGTGGAATTTCCTGAGCACAATAGATTTAATTGTGAAGAAGTTAGTGTGTGGATTACACACATTGGAGGTTATCCCAATAGATATGATATAAGAGTAAGAGAAATGATTAATCAAAAACCCCCTGATCTTTTTATTTCAGGTCATTCACATATTTTAAAAGTGATGTCTGACAAAAAACTAAATCTCTTACATATGAATCCTGGTGCTATTGGGAAACATGGTTTGCATAAAGTGAGAACAATGCTTCGTTTTGAAATTGATGGGAAAAAAATACAAAAGCTTGAAGTTATAGAATTTCAACGTTAGTTAAAAAAGAAAACCCAAAGCATTCGCTTTGGGTTTTCTCGCACTAATACTACTAAGATGATAGGTTTATCTTAACCGATCTACAGATTTTACAAGATCTTCATCCTTTTTTATGGCTTTATTAGCTAAAACCAAAAATACGATAGAAAAAATAGGAAGAAGAATCCCAATACCTTTCTCAGAAATATCTATTTCTCCAGATAAATTTAGTGATCGATACACAAATAATCCTAGTAAAATAAAGTTTAATATGATGTTAAGACGTCCCAACACAAATTGTGTCTGCCTGTTTTTATACTTAAATATTGAAATTAATGCTAAAACTGAGGAGCCCAAAAATAACCCTAAATATAATAGCTCTTCTTTAGCATAAAACTGAGTCTCATTAATAGTACTCCATAAGTGAAACACAAAAATCAACCCTCCAGATATACCAGCTGAAATAAGTAAGTATATAGTTTGTATTCGTTGCAGCATTGTTTTTATTGAAAAGCAAAAATAATAGTTTCTTTTTTATTACATATATAATTATTAAAAATAAAGTTGTATTATTGCACTATAATTGTACAACACCCTAACGTTGTGCATTATAAAATCTTCAAAAAAAGCATAATTCAATTTTTCCCTAGTATTCCTTAAAGAAGACACTGAAAAATTTAATATAGCATTTAAACTAATTATTCAATTCAACAATGTTTGAAATTTCACAATTAAAAGAAAAGAAATTAACTGAACTACAGGAATTAGCAAAAGAGCTAAACATTTCAAAGTATCGTTCACTAAAAAAATTAGATTTAGTATATCAAATATTAGATCATCAAGCTGCTAATCCAACCACACCTAGTGTTAAAAAGGATGAAAAAAGACCTCAAAGGCCAAAAAGAGAGCGTGTACAAAAACCAAGAGAATCTAGCTCACAAAAATCAATGGACTTTAAAGAAAATCCTAAACCAGTAGCTCAAAACACTGACAAGAAGAAAGAGGATAAAACTAAAACAGAGGCTCCAAAAGAGAATCAAAAACGCCCTCAACCAGCTCAAAAAACTCAACAAAAGGGTAATCAAAATCAACAGCGAGATAACCAAAATCGTCCAGCTCAAAAAGACAATAAACCTCAAGACAACCGAAATCAAAACAAGAGTAACCAACAAAATAGCGGTAATCAACCTCAAGATAACCGAAATAAAGGCAATAAT
This sequence comes from Flavobacteriaceae bacterium, assembly GCA_965250265.1. Classification (GTDB taxonomy): domain Bacteria; phylum Bacteroidota; class Bacteroidia; order Flavobacteriales; family Flavobacteriaceae; genus PRS1. The sequence continues at coordinate 62,324 of CBDFNO010000013.1, forward strand.
GGCAATAAAGATAGCAGAAATCGTTATCGTGAACCAGATTTTGAATTCGATGCCATTATTGAAAGTGAAGGCGTTTTAGACGTAATGCAAGATGGATATGGTTTTTTGCGTTCTTCAGATTACAACTATTTATCATCTCCAGATGATATATATGTTTCTCAATCTCAAATTAGACTTTTTGGTTTAAAAAAAGGAGATACTGTTCTTGGAAATGTTAGACCTCCAAAAGAAGGTGAAAAATATTTCCCCCTAATTAAAGTAACAAAAATTAATGGCTTAGATCCTCATGTAGTAAGAGATAGAGTTTCATTCGAGCATCTTACTCCCCTATTCCCACAAGAAAAATTTAATCTTGCAGAAAGACAAAGCAATATCTCAACACGAATTGTAGATTTATTTTCACCGATTGGAAAAGGACAACGTGGCATGATCGTGTCACAACCAAAAACTGGTAAAACCGTGTTACTAAAAGATATTGCCAATGCTATAGCGGCAAATCACCCTGAAGTTTATCAAATGATTTTATTAATTGATGAACGTCCTGAAGAAGTAACAGATATGCAACGTAATGTTCAAGGAGAGGTTGTTGCGTCAACATTTGACAAAGAAGCTCATGAGCATGTAAAAATTGCAAATATTGTTTTAGAAAAGGCAAAACGCTTGGTAGAATGTGGTTACGATGTTGTTATTTTATTAGACTCTATTACTCGTTTGGCAAGAGCTTACAATACAGTTCAACCAGCTTCAGGTAAAATATTAAGTGGTGGTGTAGATGCCAATGCATTGCATAAACCAAAACGATTTTTTGGTGCTGCACGTAAAATTGAAAACGGAGGTTCTCTAACAATTATTGCTACAGCTTTAACTGAAACAGGTTCTAAAATGGATGAAGTAATTTTCGAAGAATTTAAAGGAACTGGTAACATGGAATTACAATTAGATAGAAAAATATCCAATCGTAGAATTTATCCTGCTATTGACCTTACATCATCGAGCACACGTAGAGACGATTTATTATTAGATGAAAATACTATTCAAAGAATGTGGGTTATGCGTAAATATCTTGCAGATATGAATCCTGTTGAAGCTATGGAGTTTATAAACGATCGTTTTAGACAAACTCGAAATAATGAAGAGTTTTTAATTTCGATGAATAGTTAAAAAATCCTTTTAATATATATTATAACAAACCTCAATAGAAAACTATTGAGGTTTTTTTGTTATTATTCCAAAATCGATCAAATAAAAAAGCCCCTCAAAATGAAAGGCTTCTATATAATTTATGTATAAACTTCTTAATACTATAAAGTAGCAATATGTTTTACTAAACCAGACTTTAAATTAGCTGCTTTATTATCATGAATAATATTGTTCTTTGCTAATTTATCTATCATAGAAACAATCGATGGTAATAATTTTTCAGCATCTTTCTTTTTAGTTAATTCACGTAACTTTTTTATAGCATTACGTGTAGTTTTATGCTGATACTTATTTCTTAAACGTTTAGTTTCGTTACTTCTAATTCTTTTTAACGCTGACTTGTGATTTGCCATTTTCTTATTTTTTAAACTGTTGTAGCCCGTAGGGGAATCGAACCCCTCTTACCAGGATGAAAACCTGGCGTCCTAGCCGATAGACGAACGGGCCGTAATTTTTTTTAAATTTCAATAAACTTTCTCAATGTTTACATTGCGGATGCAAAAATACAACTATTTTTAAAAGCTACAACTTCTGACTGATTTTTTTGAGAAAAAGTTTGTTAGTACGCTTTTGCAAATAAAACTCTTTGGTTAGAAGGGTTTCCAGAATATACACATTTACCTTCTTCAACTTTATTATTTATAGGAATACAACGTATTGTTGCTTTAGTAATTTTTTTAATTTTTTCTTCCGATTCATTAGTTCCATCCCAATGTGCCGAAATAAAACCTGTTTTATTTTCTAACACATCTTTAAATTCCTCTAAAGAATCTACTTTAGTAATATGAGCATTTCTAAAATCTAAAGCCTTTTTATGTAAACTATTTTGAATCTCTGTCATTAAATCCACAACTTTATCTACTAGATTATCAAGAGTAAGGATTTCTTTTGTAAGTGTATCTCTTCTTGCCAATTCCACAGTTTTGTTTTCTAAATCTTTAGGTCCAATAGCTATTCTCAAAGGCACTCCTTGTAATTCATGCTGTGCAAATTTAGCTCCAGGTCTATACGTAGTTCTACTATCATATTTTACAGAGACTCCTTTAGATTTTAAATCTTTCAAGATATTATTAGCCGCATCAGAAACTGCATTAAATTGTTCATCATTCTTATAAATAGGAACAATTACAACTTGGTTTGGTGCTAAATTTGGAGGTAATACTAACCCTTTATCATCACTATGTGTCATTATTAAAGCTCCCATTAATCTAGTAGAAACTCCCCAAGAAGTTGCCCAAACATAGTCTTGTTTACCTTCTCTATTGGTGAATTTTACATCAAAAGCTTTTGCGAAATTTTGACCTAAAAAATGTGATGTTCCAGCTTGTAATGCCTTTCCGTCTTGCATCAAAGCTTCAATACTAAACGTTTCTTCTGCTCCTGCAAAACGTTCGCTTTCAGTTTTTAAGCCTTTTATTACTGGCATTGCCATAAAATTTTCTGCAAATTTAGCATAGATATTATTCATTAATTCGGCCTCTTTCATTGCCTCTTCTTTTGTTTCATGCGCAGTATGTCCTTCTTGCCATAAAAACTCTGCAGTACGTAAAAACAATCGAGTACGCATTTCCCAACGTACCACATTTGCCCATTGGTTTATAAGTAATGGTAAATCTCTATAGGATTGAATCCAACCTTTAAATGTATGCCAGATAATTGCTTCACTTGTTGGTCTTACAATTAATTCTTCTTCTAATCTCGCTTTTGGATCTACTATTAGTTTTCCTTCATTATCTGGGTCGTTTTGTAACCTGTAATGTGTAACAATAGCGCATTCTTTAGCAAACCCTTCGGCATTTTTTTCTTCTGCTTCAAACAAGCTTTTTGGCACAAAAAGTGGAAAATATGCATTTTGATGACCTGTTTCTTTAAACATTTTATCTAATTCTGCCTGCATTTTTTCCCAAATTGCATAACCGTAAGGTTTAATAACCATGCATCCTCTAACTATAGAATTTTCAGCTAAATCAGCCTTAACAACAAGTTCGTTATACCATTTTGAATAATCTTCGCTCCTGTTTGTAAGATTTTTACTCATATATTGTAATTTGGCACAAAAATTGTGATTATGTTAAATATTAAAATAGTTCGACAAAACTAACTATTTTTGTTATGTTCAACAATTTATTTATAGAGATATGCAATTAAATTACAACCAAAAATCTAAAATGCATCTGGTAGGTGCTTTAGGTTTAATATTTAGTTTAGCTTCTTGCGGTTCTTACCAATATGCAGGATATGATGATGGTATTTATGGAACTTCGGAAAGAAATGTTGAATACCAAGAAGCATCTACTCAAGTGACTGCTACTTCTCAAAACTCAAATTATTATCAAAATTATTTTAAAGAAAAATCTCAAGAGCTAGATTATTTAGCTCAAGAAGATGCTATTTTTACTGATATAGATTCTTACGAAGGTAATTATGATGTTGAAAATGACACTTTAGTTGAAACTCAAGAAAGCTATGCTGGTTGGGGACAAAACACTACTGAAGTAAGTATCAATATATACAGTTCTGGCTTTGGATACAATAATTGGTGGTATAGACCATATTATGGTTATGGCTTTGGCTATTATAATTATTGGTGTCCTCCATTTTATGGTTCTTATTATAGCTGGTATAACCCTTATCGTTATTATTATGGATATCCTTACTCACGTTATGGTTATGGTTATTCAAATTATGGCTATTATGGAAATAGTTATTACAACGGAAGAGGAATTGCATACAATTCTAGAAGAAGAGGTTCTATCTATCAAAATTCTAACACCTCACGTTTGTTAAGTAGAAGAACTTCGATAAGTTCAAGGAATTCAACTACATTTAGACCTCGTAGAACAACCTCATCTACTTCAAATGTAAATTCAAATACAGTAACTAGACCTAGAACTAAAGTTAGGAGGAATACAAACAATACAACACGCCCAAATACAAGAACAAGAATTAACTCAAATACAAGAACAAGAACTAACACTAGAAGTACTCCTACAAGAACTAACACTAGAAGTACTCCTACAAGAACTAACACTAGAAGTACTCCTACAAGATCTTCAACACGAAAAAATTATTCACCCTCGCGAAGCTCAACAAGAAGTAGTTCTCCCTCTAGGTCATCTAGTTCATCACGTAGTAGTGGTAGATCAGGCTCATCCAAAAGAAGCGGTAATCTATAAATAGAATCACAAAAATATTGATATGAAAAAGTTATTATTACTATTCGTAGGTGTTATATCTATGTCAACAATTTACGCTCAAGATATTACAGATGCTCTTAGATATTCTACTGAAGGAATACATGGTACAGCACGTTATAGAGCAATGAGCGGAGCATTTGGGGCTTTAGGTGGAGATATGTCGGCAGTGAGCCAAAACCCTGCAGGTTCTGCTATTTTTAATAATAGTCATACTTCTTTTTCCATTACTAATTTTGGCATAGACAATACAACAGAATATTTTGGAAATACTAATAACTCAACCAACTCAAATTTTGAATTAAATCAGGGCGGTGTTGCATTTGTTTTTAATAATACCAATGGAAATTCCCCATGGAAAAAATTTGTTTTAGCGCTTTCCTATGAACAAACCCAAAATTATAATAATGAATTTTTTGCTTCAGGAGCTAATACTACATCCATAGATAGTTATTTTTTAGCAAATGCTCAAGGATTAAGGTTAGATGAAATATCGGCTTTTGATGGTGAATCGATTTCTGATGCTTATGGTGATATTGGATCTTCTTTTGGCTTTGCTAATCAACAAGCATTTTTAGGTTATGAATCCTACATTCTTGAACCAGATGCTGATGATGATGATGCTAATACTGCATATACATCTAACATAGCTTCAGGTACATTTAATCAAGAATATTTCTATGCATCTACAGGTTATAATGGAAAGCTTAGCGCTAATATTGCCGTTGAATATCTAGACAATATTTATTTAGGTATAAATCTTAACTCTCATTTTATTGATTATGAGCGTTCAACATTTTTATTTGAAGAAAACTCTAATCCTGGATCTTTAGTTAGTGAAGTTGGATTTGAAAATAATCTTTCAACTATTGGAACTGGATTCTCATTTCAACTTGGTGGTATAGCAAAATTAAGTGATGTCATAAGAGTTGGTCTTACTTACGATTCTCCTACTTGGTTCACCATTAGTGAAGAAACTACACAATATTTAGCTGCTTTAAGAGATGATAATGGCTCAAATATTACTGAAGTTTTAGATCCACAAATTATCAATGTATTTCCAGATTATAAATTACAAACTCCAGATAGAATTACTGGGAGCATTGCCCTTGTTATTGATAAGCAAGCAATCATAAGTTTTGATTATTCAAGAAAAGATTACGGAAAGACCAAATTTAAACCTGAATCTGATGAATATTTTTCAGTTCAAAATAATTTAATAAGTAATAACTTAAAAGCTGCAAACACTTTTAAGATCGGAGGGGAATACAAACATAATCAAGCGAGTTTTAGAGCTGGTTATAAATTAGAAGAAAGCCCATACAACAATACTGATTTCTATGGCGACTTAAAAGGATTTTCTTTAGGGTTTGGATACAATTTTGGAAATACTAAAGTAGATCTTGCTTACGAAAATTCTAGTAGAATTATTGACTCTCAATTATTTAATGCGGGTCTAACTGATGCTGTTAGCATTGATACAGAAAATTCAAACGTTACCTTATCCATAAGTTTAAATTTATAAATGCCTTATCGTTTTAGAGTAAAATGAGCTTTAAACAGTTTTAAAGTTCCATCTTTTGGTTCCACAAATTCTACTGTAAACCAATAATCACTTGTTGGTAATGGTTGTCCATTAAAAGTTCCATCCCAACCTATACTAGTTGGACTTAATTGTTTTAATAATTTACCATACCTATCGTAAACAAAAATCTTTGCATTTGGTTGACTAGCAATGCCAAGAATATTCCATGTGTCATGATATCCATCGTTATTTGGTGTGAAAAATTTAGGATAATCAATTACAATAACTAAAACTGAATTTTCCCCACAACCATTTTTATCTCTTGCAGTTACAATATGTTCTCCCGATGAAACGTTTTCAAAAATACCACTTTCTTGCCATGATCCATCATCTAGCCTAAACTCATAAACACCATTGCCAATTGCTGTAGCTTCAATTACATTATTATCAGCAAATGCCAATGACGTTAATTCTGCAGTTATCGTTGGAGGTTCACTTACATTTACTATGGTAGAACCTGTATTTTGACAGCCAGTTGTACTATTAGTTACCAAAACACTATAAGTACCTCCTTGAATTGGCGCATAGCTTGATTCTGTAAGTCCCGAAATAACCAAATTGTTTAAACTCCATACAAAGCTATATTCTGTACTTGACAAATTTGTATCAATTATTGGAGAATTAACAGTTTCCGTACCATTAGTATTTACACATAATAAGTAATCATCTTCAAGATCAATAATTGGCAATGCATTAACTTGTAAAGTTATATGTGGTCCCAATCCTAAACATGCGTTATCGACGTCGCTATCTACCCGAACGAAAACAGTTTGAACATTTGGAGAAGTATCATTTCTATGGTTGCTTATATCAACTATCGCATTGGTTTCTGCCAATGCATCTTCAAAGGTTTCGTAATAAGTTATAGTTAATATTTGACCCATAGGAAATAAGTTAGTTATTTGTGCATCTGCATCACTAAAATTAAAACTAGCAATACCATTAATATCATCGTCGTCAACTAATGTATCATCACAAACTTCATAATTTAATTGAAAACTTTGAGGAATTTGAGTGGTCGAAACAATTAGATTTAATTGAGATGTTCTATAACAACCATTAGCATTTTCTATTCTTACAAATAATATGTCTGGTGCAGCAGATGGATCAATATTTACATAAGTAGTTTCATTTGGTATAGCATTTATACCATTTTCAGCGTCAGTTAACAAAGCGTGATAAGTAAATATTTCATTTAAATAATTAGTTGAAATTAACGTGTTTGATTCGGTTAAATTGAAGTTAGTAAACCCATCAGTGTCATCATCACATTGTTTTAACTCTACAACCAATACAACAACTGGTAGCGGATTAACTATTAAATTAAATGTAGTAGTCTCATAACAATCAGTATTTTGCTTGTTCTCAATTCTTACAAAAATAGGTTGTGGATTACTTGTATTTTGTATTGGTGTTGTTATGTCAGTTCCTACTATTCCAGCATCCGCATTTGCTTGGCTATAATAGAACTCAACTTTAAAATCACTAATTAATTGCGTACCTAAAACTTCGGTTATCAAAGTTGACAAATCAAAAGTTATGATGCCACTTGTATCATCGCCATCATTTGCATTATCACAAAATTCAAAATCAACAACGGAATTTGCTGTAGGTGTATCGAAAACATCTATAAAAAAACTGGATGTATCAAAACAATTATTGTTTAAATTATTTTCTAACCTAACAAAAATTTCTTCATTTTGATATGCAACTTGATTTGTATATGGACTTGCTAAACTATTTGTATTATTATCAGCATCTATTTGAGTTTGGTGATATGATACTGTAAAATCTGTGGAAGATTGTGTCCCTAATACATTAGCAGTTTGTTGATCTAAACTAAATGGCCAAAAGCCATCATTATCATCATCACAAATTAACTGGTCTACTACTTGAGTTACTATTGGAATATCAAACACTTCAATGTTAAAAGAAATAGTATCATAACAATCATTATTGTCATTATTCTCAATGCGTGCATATACGATTTGTGGATTACTTGTATTGGTATGTGATGTTAATAAAGCACCGTTTCCTAAATCGGCATTAGCTTGAGAGTCGTGATATGTAATGCTAAATTGTGCTGCATTTTGAGTGCCTAAAATCGAAGCATCATTTAAGGCTAAATTAAAAGTAAAAATGCCATCATTATCATCATCACATTGCAACAAATCATCTACTGCAATTGCTGTTGGAGTATCAAATACTTCAATATTAAAAGAAATAGTATCATAACAATCAGTATTATCAATATTTTCTATACGAGCAAATATAGTTTGTGACTTAGTTGTATTGGTATGTGGAATTGACAAAGCACTACTACCTGAATCCGCATTAGCTAGAGAATCAAAATACGTAATACTAAATTGTGCTGGATCTTGTGTGCCTAAAATTGTGGTATCATTTACCGACAAATCAAAATTCCAAAATCCATCGTTATCATCATCACATTGCAATAAATTGTCAGCGACTACAGCAATAGGTACAGTATGAAACTCTAATATAAATTCATAGTCAAGTATAACATTGTTAAAACTATCAAGGGCATTAACAATGTATACAGCGCTTGGAGCTACTACACTATTTAATATTGGTCCGATTTCTGGCAACAAGCTACCATCTTGAAACCATTCATAGGTTACGGCATTATTTGTTGTAGCATCAAGAGATGTAACATCTCCTTCACAATGATGAGTAGTATTAACGATAGAGCAATCTGTTGATCCTCCACCTGCATTAGTTTGTTGTAATTGTATAAATCCTGGCATTCGGTCAAAGTTTGTAATCATTACAACATATACTTCTCCAGCCATTGCAGAGTTTATAGTCATTATCTCTGTTGAAAGATCCAACCAGCTACAATCAACCTTATTTGCATTGGTTAAATCAACTGTACAATCAATATTAATATCATTAAAAGGGCCCCAAACAATAAAATCTACATCTTGTTGAGTCCCAGTGCCATCCATATTTTCAGATTGACTAATAGTAAAAACCAAATCGCCAGCTGTATCTATACTTAAAAAGTACCATGCTGGATATGGCCAGCTGTTTGGGTCAGATGGACCTCCTCCTATACTACAACCATAATCAATTCCTGGCTCTGCACTTGCTGATGCTCCAGGTGTTCCAGGATGTGAGTTAGGGAAAATTAGAGTTGAATCTCCAGCACAAAAGGGTTCTATAGTATCACAAGTTAATCCTTGACCGAAAGCCATATTCATTTTAAAAAATGAAATAAGAAATAGAAAGTAATATATATTTAATTTCTTCATTCTAATATAGAAACTCTTTTTACCAAATTTGCCTATAATAATTAGCCTTTAACATAGGCTTGCTAAAATATAATAAATAGATTAATCTAATATAATTTTATCTCTCAATAGATATTATTGAAGACTAAATGCAATAAATAAGTATCGCACCTTAAATAATAACGTTAATTATCTTATTTTTATGTTAGGAATTAATCAAACAAAAGACTTAAAAGAATTAAACAATCCTTAAAACAGTGATAAATTAATTGTTTGTTAATTCAAAAATTAACAAAAGTGAATTACTTATCTTTGCAAACTGAAAACATGATATATTTGATATATGAAATTTAATAACAACTTTGAAGAATTTGAATCGCTAGGAAACGACCATATAGGAACATCAAAGGACACGCCAATGCGTAATGATGCTTTTAAGCTTTCAAAAGATGATAAAATAGACATTATTAAAGATGATGTTTGCCATATTATGGAAACCCTTGGTCTTGATTTAAATGACGATAGCCTTAAAGGCACACCTCATCGTGTAGCCAAAATGTTTGTGAAAGAAATTTTTGGAGGTCTGGATCCTGACAAAAAACCTAAATCTTCAACCTTCGAAAACAAATATAAATATGATGAGATGCTCGTTGAAAAAAACATAACAGTTTATTCTACTTGTGAGCATCACCTATTACCAATTGTTGGCAAAGCTCATGTTGCATATATCTCTAACGGAACCGTTGTGGGTCTTTCTAAAATGAATCGTATTGTTGATTATTTTGCAAAACGACCTCAAGTACAGGAACGTTTAACTATTCAAATTGTTGAAGAACTTAAAAAAGTATTAAATACAGAAGATGTTGCATGTGTGATTGATGCAAAACATTTGTGTGTTAATTCTAGAGGAATTAGAGATACAGAAAGCAGTACAGTGACCAGTGAATTTGGAGGTAAGTTTAAAGAAAAAGAGACTCGAAGAGAATTCCTGGATTATATTAAATTAGACACCAAATTTTAGCTAATTCTTAACAACTAACATAGAACTTATCAACGCAAAATGCAGCTTTATCAAAATCAAGAACTAAAAATATATAACTCTTTAACTGGTAAAAAAGACATTTTCAAACCTATAAATGAAGGTCATGTTGGTATGTATGTTTGTGGACCAACAGTTTACAGCAATGTACATTTAGGAAATGTAAGAACTTTCATGTCTTTTGATATGATTTTCCGCTACTTTAAACACTTAGATTATAAAGTACGTTTTGTAAGAAATATAACCGATGCCGGACATCTTGAAAATGATGACGATGAAGGAGAAGATCGTATTGCAAAAAAAGCGCGTTTAGAACAAATTGAACCTATGGAGGTTGTGCAAATGTATACTGTGGATTTTCACAATATTTTAAATAAATTCAATTTCCTTCCACCAAGTATAGAGCCTACAGCAACTGGTCATATTATAGAACAAATAGAAATTATTAAAACTATTTTAGACAAAGGACTTGCCTATGAGATTAATGGTTCGGTATATTTTGATGTTCTTAAATTTAATGAAACTCATAATTACGGAAAATTAAGTGGCAGAAATATTGAAGATTTAATACATAATACCAGAGTTCTCGATGGTCAAAGTGATAAAAAAAATCCACAGGATTTTGCGCTTTGGAAAAAAGCAGAACCACAACATATTATGCGTTGGCCTTCACCTTGGAGTGATGGATTTCCTGGATGGCATTTGGAGTGTACTGCAATGAGCACCAAATATCTTGGCGAACAATTTGATATTCATGGTGGTGGGATGGATTTAAAATTTCCCCATCACGAATGTGAAATTGCACAAGCAGAGGCTTGTAATGGACATAGCCCTGTTAATTATTGGATGCATGCGAATATGCTGACTCTTAATGGACAAAAAATGGCAAAATCTACTGGTAACAATATTTTACCAGGCGAAATATTTACTGGAGAAAATGATAAATTAAAAAAACCTTTTTCAGCAAGTGTCACACGTTTTTTTATGATGCAGGCTCATTATAGAAGCATTCTTGATTTTAGCAGTGATGCCTTGGAAGCTTCTGAAAAAGGTTTTAACAAATTAATGGAAGCTATTAATACTTTAGAAAAAATAGTAACTTCTAATACAACAGATTTTGAAATTAAGGCCTGGAAAACCAATTGCTATAATGCAATGAATGATGATTTTAATACACCAATCTTAATTGCAGAACTATTTAGTGCAGTAAAATTCATCAATCAAGTTAAAGATGGAAAAGCAGCTATTACCAAAGAAGATTTGGATCATTTAAAAGCTAACATACATACTTTTGTTTTTGATGTGTTAGGGTTAGAAAATGTGGCTTCAGGAAATGAAAGTTCTGAGAAATTATCTGACACTGTAGATGTCCTCATCAAAATGCGTACAGAAGCTAGAGCAAATAAAGATTTTGCTTTATCTGATAAAATTAGAGACGAATTATTAGCTATTGGTATCCAGTTAAAAGATGGTAAAGACGGTACGTCCTTTTCTACTAATTAGTTATGAGAAAAATACTCATTGCTCCTTTTATTTTTTTAGTTAAGGCATATCAAACTTTAATTTCTCCCCTTACACCAGCAACGTGCAGATATCAACCAACCTGTTCACATTATACTGTAGAAGCTTTACAAAAACATGGTTTATTTCACGGAGGACGATTGGCAATAAAACGAATATTTAGTTGTCACCCGTGGGGGAAATCTGGTTATGATCCAGTTCCTGAAAAAGATGAAAGAAAATAAAATATCGATAACGCTCTCATAATTTATTCCATTTCAATTCTATATATTTACAGTACTAAAATAAAACTATGCACTTTTTACAAATCGTTTGGGAACCAGCTTCTAAAGGAATTGAAATTACCGATAATTTCACGATTCATTATTACAGTTTAATGTGGATGGTAGCCTTTGTATTGGGTTGGTATATCATGAAGAAAATTTATAAAAACGAAAACCAATCTGATGATAAATTAGATTCAATATTTATTTATTCGGTTATTGGGATTATGATAGGTGCACGATTGGGACACGTTTTTTTCTACCAGCCAGAACTTATTAAAGACGATTTTTTCAGCATATTTCTTCCTTTTAAATTTAAAGGAGGATTTGAATTTACTGGCTTTAGGGGCTTGGCAAGTCATGGTGCAGCAATCGGGATGATTATTGCGATGTATTTCTACAATAAAAAAATATTAAAAAAGTCCATTCTATGGATTCTTGATAGAGTTGTGATCCCTGTTGCATTAGGTGCAATTTTCGTTAGAATTGGAAACTTCTTTAACTCTGAAATGGTTGGTAAACCAGCTGATGAATCTCTACCTTGGGCAATCATCTTTAAAGATTATGATACTATTGCCAGACATCCAGGACAACTCTATGAAGCATTTGGTTATGTGTTTGTATTCTTAATCATTTGGTTTTTATATTGGAAAACAAAGAAAAGCGAGAAAACTGGATTTTTGTTTGGTTTATTTTTAGTGCTTTTAATGACTGTACGTTTGTATGTAGAGCAATTTAAAATAGCACAAATTGATGTTCGTGAAGATTGGATTTTCGATCTAAACACAGGTCAAGTATTAAGTATTCCGTTTATATTAATAGGCCTGTATTTTATGTTTGTTTACAAACCAAAATCGGCTTAATATAAAATGACAAAACGTATCCTTTTTACATTGATTTTAGGTTCAATTCTGATTAGTATTACATCCTGTAAAGAAGAACAAAAAGTAGTTAAACCTATTAAAATTGAATTTAAAAAAGAAGGTGAGCTCAAAGTATATAAATCTACTTCCGATACTTTAATTACACAATTTGATATAGAAATAGCAGATAGCGATTACCAAACACAAACTGGTTTAATGCATCGTCAAACTATGCAAGATCAAAGAGCGATGTTATTTATTTTTCCAGATATGAGACAGCGCTCATTTTTTATGAAGAATACATATATTCCTTTAGATATTATCTATCTAGATAGCAATAGAATTATTGTAAGTATTCAAGAGAATGCAATACCTTTGAATGAAACCTCTTTACCTTCATTATTCCCAGCACAATATGTATTAGAAATCAATGGTGGTTTATCAAAAAAACTAGACCTTAAAGTTGGTGATAGTATTAAATATACTAAAGACGCTTCATCAAATTAATTATCCGTATTTAATACTTGTATATGCTACCCAATGGTGTTGTGTTGCAATGGCTGTTGTTCCCATTCCTAAATCTTCTACCATAATTAAATTATGATCGATACTAGATTGATATTCTAAAAGTGTTCCTATTAATGCTTCATTATTAGTTAATAGATTAAGTTTATTTGCAAAAGCTAATCCAAAAGGCACAGAATATCTACCACACCAAACCCATTTATATTCTTTATAATCTTCCTTTTGTACTGTATATTGAGTAAACCATTTTATTTTATCACTATTTATTTCATCTACCAAACACGTATTAATAATTTCCAAATCTTGCTGTCGCGCATTTTCGGTGCCTTGATTATCTGTGCCAAAAGGTGCTAAATCTGCACTCCATTGCTCATCGCCATAATGTACTGCATCATTAGAAATAACAATAGCCAAGTCTTTACCATATTCCCAGTTCTTTTCTTTCAAAATAGTAGTTACAGCAAGAGTCAAATCATTGCTAATTTTATCTATGGTTTTATAATTAATATAGGGCACTAGTATTGGTACTATTTCTACATTTCTATTTTTTCTATGTATAAATGGAATTATGGCCACTAAAGAATGTTCTAGAACCTGCATACTATCATGTACTGTATAAACATCACTCGATAGTTCACTTATAATTTCAGAATTTATAGAAGAGACTTTTATCTTACCATATGGAGATTCCCAATGTGTAAAATTTCCAAAAATGATCTTGTCCTTGAGGTAAAAGTTCCTTGCACGATGTGCCACACCAATTAAAATTATATTTGGAGCATTGATACCTCTTAAGGATTCATAATACAAACGTCCAGCATATTTATAATCATCATGAGGACTTATAGCAGCTTTCCAATTTAAATCATTTATAGTATCCTTAATATTTAGTCTATTAAAAATTGAATCCATTTGCCAATCGTACTGCGCAAAACCAATGGTGTCGTGTATTTTTCGTAAATGAATTTCTTCATTCAAATCTTGATTTACATCTTTTTTACAACTGAAACAAAATATATTCAGAAGGAATACAAGTACAAATATTCTCATTATTTTAATTTTTCAGAAAGTTACATTTTTCGTTGCACAAAAAAGCCTTTCCAATTAAATAGAAAGGCTTTCAAAATATTTAAGGTAAACTTGTGTTCTTTTAGTTCTATTCCTTTTTATCTAACTTTTTAATAGAATCATACATGATTGGAGTGGCTATAAATACTGAAGAGTATGTACCAACAATAACACCAACAATTAGCGCAAATAACAATCCTCTAAGTGAATCCGCTCCTAAAAAGAACATCGACAATAACACAACTAAAGTGGTTAATGAAGTATTTAAGGTTCTACTTAATGTGCTGTTTAAAGCCACATTTACATTTCTTTTAAAGTCCCAACTTGTATGCTCGTTTAAGAATTCTCTAATTCTATCAAAAACTACAACAGTATCATTTAAAGAGTATCCAATTACAGTTAAAATAGCTGCGATAAATGCCTGATCTATTTCCATGCTAAATGGCATAAACTTATAAGTAATCGAAAAGATTCCTATTACAATAAGTACATCGTGGAATACTGCAGTGACTGCGCCAAGTGAAAATTGCCATTTCTTAAATCGTAATAAAATATAAAGAAAAACCACAATGAGGGATCCAAATATTGCCCAAATTGAAGATTTTTTAATATCATCTGCAATCGTCGGACTTACTTTACCAGAGTACATTTTACCTACATTATCATCGGCATCTACAAATTGTTGGTAAGTAATTCCATCTGGTAAAAAAGGCTTCAAAGATTCGAACAATTTACTTTGCACCTCTTCATCAATTTCAGCAGAATTTTCATCAACCTTGTATTTTGTAGATATTTTTAATTGATTAGAGTTACCAATAGTCTTCACCTCAGCACTTCCAAAAGTTAAATTTACAGCATCTTTAACTTCTTCAATATTTACGTCTTGAGCAAAACGTACTTGGTAGGTTCTGCCTCCAACAAAATCGATACCTTGATCTAGCCCTGTAGTGAACAATGATGTTAATCCTCCCAAAATAATAAGACTTGACACTACATAAGCAAATTTTCGTTTTCTTAAAAAATCTATTTTAATATTTCTAAACAACCCTTTAGTAATCGACGTAGAGAAATCTAATTTATTTCCTTTATTAACATACCAATCAATTAGCAAACGAGAAATAAATATTGCAGTAAATAACGATGTTAAAATACCTATAAGTAAGGTTGTTGCAAACCCTTTTATTGGACCTGTTCCAAATATAAATAAAATTAAAGCTGTTAGTCCTGTTGTAATATTCGCATCTAAAATTGAAGATAATGCATTTTTAAATCCATCATTAACCGCTTCTTTTTGTCCTTTACCTTTGGTAAGTTCTTCTCGCACACGTTCGTAAATAAGTACATTTGCATCTACAGCAATCCCTATGGTAAGAACAATACCTGCAATTCCTGGAAGGGTTAATACAGCACCTAAACCTGCCAATATTCCAAATATCAATAAGATATTTAATAATAACGCTATATCGGAAAAAATACCTGCTTTACCATAATAAAATAACATCCAGATTAGAACTAATCCTAAAGCAATTAAAAATGATTTCATTCCGCTATCTATAGCTTCTTGACCTAATGATGGTCCAACTTCATCTGCCCGAACAATATCTGCTGAAGCCGGAAGCTTACCAGCTCTTAATACATTGGCTAAATCTACCGCTTCGTTTAATGTAAACTGTCCAGAAATTTCAGAGTTTCCTCCAGAAATTGGTCCATTAGAAACACCTGGTGCAGAATACACAATATCATCTAAAACAATTGCAATATGACTACCTTGATTAAAAGCTCTACCTGTCATATCTTCCCAAATTTTGGCTCCCTTACCATTCATTTGCATACTTACTGTCGGTAACCCGGTTTGTGAATATTCTTGACGAGCATCTGTAATTACAGCGCCACTTAATTCTGGTTTATTTTCTCTATTCCCTTTAAGTGCATAAAGGTCTACAAGTTCAATATCCTTAAATTCGGAATTAAAAAGATTAGGATCTATAGCTGGAATACCCCAAACAAACTTAACATTACGCTGATCAGTAGACAACAAACTTCTTACTTCACGTTTATTTAAAAGATCAATAACTGCTTGTTGGTCTTTAGTCTCAAATCTTGCAAGAACTGGTTGTCCTTGCTGACCTCCAATTTTTATTAAATCGAATAAAGGATTTACAACTGCTACTACAGTTGAATCGGTTGAAGTTGCACCTAAAAGATCATCTATTCGACTATCTTCATCCGAATCTTGAGATTCTACTTCTGTGGTATCTATCTTAACATCTACAAGACCTTTTAATACTTCATTAGCTTGATTTAGGAATAAACCCAATTCTTCAGCTTTATAAGCATCCCAAAATTCTAACTGCGCAGTACTTTGTAATAATCCCTTAACACGCTCTATATCTTTAGCTCCTGGTAGTTCCACTAAAATACGACCAGAGTTTCCTAAACGTTGAATATTAGGCTGTGTAACTCCAAATTTATCTATACGCTTACGTAATACCTCGAAAGCAGATACGATAGATTCGTCAATCTTACGTTCCATTATAGGTTGTACTTGAGCGTCGGTTAAATTAAAAGTAATCTCGTCACTTAAAGTTCTATTAGCAAAGATATCTGGAGAAGCTAATTTTGTATCTCCTTTTATGGCATCGAAAGCCACAAAGAAATCTTCTAAATAAGTATTTTGACTATCTTTTTGAAGCTCTTCTGCATCATCTAATGCTTTTCTAAAAACAGGATCTTTACTATCATTAGCCAATCCAATTAAAATATCTTTTACAGATATTTGAAGAATAACGTTGATACCTCCTTTAAGGTCAAGCCCAAGATTCATAGCTTTATCTTTAACCTCTTTAAAAGTGTAATTTGCAATTCCTATATTGAATACTTTTTCGTTAGATAATGAATCTAAATATTTAGTTTCTTCCAGACCTCTTTTAACATCATATTCTGGTTCTGTAGTTGGAATTCTACTAATAGCAATTTCTTTAGCATTTTCATCAATTTGATTTGCTTTAAATGTAAATGATAATTGATAAATACTTACCAAACCAAATAACAGTGCAAACAACTTTACTAATCCTTTATTTTGCATTATATAATAATTTAATCTATTCTGATTTTTAAAACGTGCAAATATATGATTTCGGATAGGAATTGCCAATAGAATTAGCATATTTATAATAAAAAAGAGCAACTAAATATTGCCCTTTTGTTTCATAAATAAGATTCTTCGCTATACCTTGAATGACACATCTTGTTAAATTTCTAACAAACCATTAGTTTTCTTAACACCTTCAGCACTTTCAAACATATGTACTTTTTCAGCATCATTTAATTCGATATTTACAATATTTTCAATTCCATTTTTTCCTAAAATTACTGGAACTCCAATGCATAAATCGCTTAATCCATATTCACTTTCTAATAAGGTTGAACAAGGGAACATTTTTTTTTGATCGCACGCAATAGCTTGTACCAATCCACTAACAGCAGCTCCTGGTGCATACCATGCAGATGTGCCCAATAATTTCGTGAGCGTAGCACCTCCAACTTTAGTATCTTCTTTTACCTGATCTAAACGTTCATCTGATAGAAACTCAGATACTTTTATACTATTCCTTGTTGCATGTCTAGTTAATGGAATCATACCTTTATCACTATGTCCACCAATTACCATTCCGTCAACATCACTAATTGGAGCTCCTAATGCTTCGGCTAATCTATATTTAAATCGTGCCGAATCTAAAGCACCTCCCATTCCTATTATTCTATTTTTTGAAAGACTTGTGGTTTTATGAACTAAATAAGTCATTGTATCCATAGGATTACTAACAACTATAATGATTGTATTTGGTGAATGTTCTATTAAATTAGATGATACCGATTTAACAATTCCTGCATTTATACCAATTAATTCCTCACGAGTCATTCCAGGTTTACGAGGAATTCCTGATGTAATCACACAAATATTACTATCTGATGTTTTAGAATAATCGTTAGTTACTCCTGTGATTTTTGTGTCAAAACCATTAAGAGAAGCTGTTTGCATTAAGTCCATTGCTTTCCCTTCAGCATAACCTTCTTTAATGTCTAATAAAACGACTTCTGAAGTAAAATTTTTAATGGCAATATATTCGGCACAACTTGCGCCAACTGCTCCTGCTCCTACTACTGTTATTTTCATTGAATTTATTATTTTTAAATTTTAATTAAGCATCGACATTTGCATAAACAGCATTTTTCTCAATAAATGCTCTACGTGGTGGCACATCGTCTCCCATAAGCATCGAAAAGATTCTATCAGCTTCACTTCCACTTTCAATCATTACTTGACGAAGAGTTCTAAATTCTGGGTTCATAGTTGTGTCCCAAAGCTGTGTAGCATTCATTTCTCCAAGTCCTTTATAACGTTGTATTCTTGAGCCATCGCCGAATTTTTCTACTATTTCGTCCCGCTCTTTATCACTCCATGCATATTGTTTTTTAGCACCTCTTTTAACAAGGTATAAAGGCGGAGTTGCAATATAAATATGACCATTTTCAATGAGTTCTTTCATATATCTAAAGAAAAAGGTTAGTATTAAAGTTTCAATGTGACTACCATCAATATCGGCATCACACATAATCACCACTTTATGATATCGCAATTTTGTAATATTCAACTCTTTACTATCTTCTTCAGTTCCTATTGTTACACCAAGTGCTGTGAAAATATTTCTAATCTCTTCGTTTTCAAACACCTTATGCTGCATTGCTTTTTCTACATTTAATATTTTCCCACGAAGTGGAAGAATAGCTTGAAACAATCTGTCACGACCTTGTTTTGCTGTTCCTCCTGCCGAATCTCCCTCAACCAAAAACACTTCACATTTTGCTGGATCTTGTTCTGAACAATCGGATAATTTTCCTGGCAAACCACCAATACTCATCACTGTTTTACGCTGTACCATTTCACGAGCTTTCTGAGCTGCATGTCTAGCCTGTGCTGCAAGAATTACCTTTTGAACAATAATTTTTGCATCGTCCGGATGTTCTTCTAGATAATCAGTTAACATTTCTGAAACTGCTTGACTAACTGAAGCAGAAACTTCTCTATTTCCTAATTTGGTTTTTGTTTGTCCTTCAAATTGAGGCTCTGCAACTTTTACCGAAATAATGGCTGTTAATCCTTCACGGAAATCATCTCCTGCAATATCAAATTTTAATTTATCTAACATTCCAGAATTATCTGCATATTTCTTCAGCGTATGTGTTAATCCTCTTCTAAATCCAGACAAATGCGTACCACCTTCGTGAGTATTGATGTTATTCACATACGAATGTAAATTTTCTGCATACGAGGTATTGTAAATCATAGCGACCTCAACAGGAACGCCATTTTTTTCACCTTCAAAAGCAATTACATCCTTCATTAATGGGTCTCGAGTAGCGTCTAAATATTTAATAAATTCCGGAAGACCTTCATCTGAATAAAACGACTCACTTTCAAATTCGCCTTTATCATTTTTGTGTCGTTTATCCGTAATAGTAATCGTAATTCCTTTATTTAAATATGACAACTCACGTAATCGACTTGCTAAAGTATCATAGCTATACTCTAAAGTATGTATAAAAATAGAAGCATCTGGTTTAAAGGTAACAACTGTTCCTTTTTTATCCGATTCTCCAACAGCTTTAACAGGATACAATACTTTGCCTTTTTCGTATTCTTGCTCCCAGATTTTACCGTCTCTATAAACAGTTGCTTTTAAATGATTGGACAAAGCATTAACAACACTTACACCAACACCATGAAGTCCTCCGGAAACTTTATAAGAATCTTTATCGAACTTTCCTCCTGCTCCAATCTTGGTCATTACCACTTCAAGTGCCGAAACGCCTTCTTTTTTATGTAAATCTACAGGAATACCACGTCCATTATCTTCAGTAGTTACAGAGTTGTCTTCATTAATGATAACATCAATCCTATCACAATGTCCTGCCATAGCCTCATCTATAGAGTTATCTACAACTTCATATACCAAATGGTGTAAGCCTCTAGTGCCAACATCTCCAATATACATTGATGGTCGCTTGCGTACATGCTCCATTCCTTCTAATGCTTGAATACTATCCGCTCCGTAATTTCCTTTTTGGGCTTCTTCGCTCATATATTTTACTTATTTTATTTTTGAATTATTTTCATAAAAAAATGATGCTAAAAGCATCATTTTGTATTACACAAATATACGAAATTGTAGTCTCAATTTCAAGGCTTTTTATATGATAAAACCATACTTATTAACTATTTGTTAATTACTTGAAAATGTCTTAAAACGCTTCTTAAGTAGCTTAAAATTGATTTTAGTGATTTCTTGTTTGAAAAAAGTATTCAACAAACTCAAAGCTTGTTAGAAGCTGTATTTTAGTGTTTTTGTTTACTGAAATTAACTATAAAAAAGCTTTGATTAATACGCATCATCATGCACATTAGCAACGGCTCTACCTGAAGGATCATTCATATTTTTAAAAGCTTCATCCCATTCTAAAGCTATTTTTGTACTACAAGCAACGCTTGGTTCTTGTGGTACGCATAAAGCTGCTGTATCACTAGGGAAATGTTCAGCGAAAATTGAACGATAATAAAACTCTTCTTTACTTGTTGGTGTTTGCAACGGAAACTTATATTTAGCATTTGCTAACTGTTCGTCTGTAACTTCAATTGCTACAACTTCTTTTAAAGTATCTATCCAACTATAGCCTACACCATCACTAAATTGTTCTTTTTGTCGCCAAGTAACACTTTCAGGTAACATATCTTCAAAGGCTTTTCGAACAACCCACTTTTCCATTCGCTCTCCATTTATCATTTTATCTTGCGGATTGATATGCATAGCAACATCCATAAATTCTTTATCTAGAAATGGTACGCGACCTTCTATTCCCCAAGCTGCTAAACTTTTGTTAGCACGTAAGCAATCGTACATATGCAACTTCTCTAATTTACGTACAGTTTCTTCATGAAATTCTTTTGCATTTGGTGCTTTATGAAAATAAAGATAACCACCAAAAAGTTCATCGGCTCCTTCACCGGAGAGTACCATTTTTATACCCATAGACTTAATAACTCTTGCCATTAAATACATTGGTGTTGACGCTCTAATGGTTGTAATATCGTATGTTTCGAGATTATAAACTACATCTCTAATAGCATCTAATCCTTCTTGTATTGTAAACTTAATTTCGTGATGCACTGTACCAATATGATCTGCAACTTTGCGGGCTGCGATTAAATCTGGTGAACCTTCTAATCCAACAGAAAAAGAATGCAATTGTGGCCACCAGGCTTCTTTTGTGTCATCAGTCTCTATACGTTTTTGAGCATATTTTTTTGCAATAGCTGAAGTTACAGACGAGTCTAACCCTCCAGATAATAATACACCATAAGGTACATCGCTCATCAACTGTCTATGTACAGCAGCTTCAAGAGCTTCTTTTATATCTTGAATACTGGTTTGATTTTCTTTTACAGCCTTATAATCCGTCCAATCTCTGTGGTACCATTTTACATATTTACCGTCTTTACTAGACAAATAATGTCCTGGAGGAAATAATTCTATTTTTGTACAAACACCTTCTAACGCTTTCAATTCAGAAGCAACATAAAAAGTCCCATGTTGATCCCAACCAATATATAAAGGAATAATTCCAATATGATCACGAGCTACAAAATATTCGTTTTTTTTTAAATCATAAATAGCAAAACCAAAAATACCATTCATTTCATCTAAAAAGTCAGCTCCTTTCTTTTGATACAATGCTAAAATAACTTCACAATCGGACTCTGTTAGAAAATTATATTTGCCTTCAAATTGCTTACGTAATTCCCGGTGGTTATATATTTCGCCATTAGCTGCCAAGATCAACTTTTTATCCTCGGTAAATAAGGGTTGCTTCCCAGATGCAGGATCTACAATAGCTAATCGCTCGTGAGCTAAAATAGCTTTATCATCACTATAAATACCGCTCCAATCTGGACCGCGGTGTCTAATTTTTTTAGACATTTCTAATATTTGGGGTCTTAATTTATCTGATTTTTGCTTTAAATCGAAAGCACATACAATTCCACACATATATTTTTTATTTATTTAAGCAAATAACCAGTTAAAGTTTCTATTATTAAACAGTTAATCATTATTTGCTTACAATTTTAAACTAATAATATATATTTTAATACTATTTTGTTACTTCAATCAATTTAAAACAAGTCTTTTGGTAATCAATGTAAAGTTTAACAAGAATTTGCGACTTTTAAATTATCTATTCTATAATTTTACTTTTAAATAAAATAAACAAAACATGAAAAAATCAACAATTATTACAACTATTGCATTTGCTTTTGTAATGTTATTATCATTTAATGTAAACGCGCAAGAATTCCCAGGTCTTGATAAAAGCCCTTTGGATATTAGTATGTCTAAAGACAAATCTGTTAAAGTAATTTATAGCCGACCACAGCTAAAAGGGAGAGATTTAAGTACTTTAACTCCAAGCGGTGCAATTTGGCGTACAGGTGCTAATGAGGGTACAGAAATTACCTTATACAAAGATAAAAATATAGGTGGTAAATCTGTTAAAGCTGGAACTTATACTATATTGAGTATTCCTGGAGAAAAAGAATGGACTATTATACTTCACTCTGCATTGAACGTTTGGGGAGGTGGTTCTTTTGGTAATTATGATAAAGCCAATGATGTTGCTAGAATTACTGCTCCTGTAACAACAAGTGAAGAATCTTTAGAAGCTTTTGCAATTACTTTTACTGAAGATGGCACTATGCATTTAGGTTGGGGAAATACAAGAGTTGCTGTTACTACGAACTAATAATATTTCGATTAAATAAAATTAAAAGCCTTGAATAATCAAGGCTTTTTTTATGGTATTTTTAAATATTTATGAGTTTGCAAAGATACTTTCCATTTAGGATTTTGCATTACATAATCCACGATTAAAGGAATTACCTTATCGCGCTTGCTCCATTCTGGTTGTAAATACAAAATACAAGCTGCATCAACTTTTAAAGATTGCTCTTCGGCGAAGCGTAAATCGTCTTTATTATAAACAATTACTTTAAGTTCATTTGCCTTTTGGTAAATTTCTTTGGTAGGGAGTTTCATTTTTTTTGGTGATAAGCAAATCCAATCCCATGTTCCAGTAAGTTTATAAGCTCCAGAAGTTTCGATATGTACATTTAATCCTTTGTCTATAAACCCTTTTGTGAGCTTATTCATATCCCAAGTTAAAGGCTCTCCTCCTGTTACAACAACAGTATCACTATACTTTACAGCATTATCTACTATCTTTGAAATTTCAGTTGGAGGATGTAAATCGGCGTTCCAACTTTCTTTAACATCGCACCAATGACAACCAACATCACAGCCTCCAATTCTAACAAAATAAGCTGCTGTACCTTTATGAAATCCTTCACCTTGAATAGTATAAAATTCTTCCATTAGTGGTAACATTTCACCTTTTTCAACACGTTTTTTAATCTCATTATCCATAGTTGGCAAAGATAGTTTACAGTTTCTAGTTTACTATTAAAAGTTAAATATTTTTTATATAGGTTTGATTAAGATTACTTATTTTTATGAAAAATTTTCAGTTGATGAAACGAAAAGAAACCTTTTTCAACCATATAAAAGAAGGAAACACTTTTAAAGGAGATTTTATCACTTTAGGCTCTGCCATATTAGATGGCGAAACTATAAAAGAAGCATTTGTAAATGTCCCTTTAAAAACTATGAATCGGCATGGTTTAATTGCTGGAGCCACTGGAACTGGCAAAACAAAAACACTTCAAGTTTTAGCAGAAAATTTGAGCGAGAAAGGTATTCCTGTATTACTCATGGACATTAAAGGTGATTTAAGTGGTTTGGCGCAACCAAGTCTTGGGCACCCTAAAATTGACGACCGTCATGAAAAAATAGGATTGCCCTTCGAAGCAAAAGATTTTCCAGTTGAAATCATGTCTCTATCTGAAGAAGATGGGGTTAGACTTCGGGCTACAGTAAGTGAATTTGGTCCTGTATTATTATCTCGGATTTTAGATCTCTCTCAAACACAATCTGGAGTTGTTGCTGTTATTTTTAAATATTGTGATGATAATAAATTGCCTTTACTTGACCTTAAAGATTTTAAAAAAGTATTGCAATATGCAACTAAACATGGTAAGGAAGAGTTTGAAGAAGCTTATGGTCGAATTTCAACAGCTTCAACTGGTGCTATTTTACGGAAAGTTGTAGAGCTCGAACAACAAGGTGCTGATACATTTTTTGGAGAAAAAAGTTTTGATGTAGAAGATTTAATTAGAACAACTCGTGATGGACGCGGTTATATAAATATTATTCGATTAACAGATATCCAAGATAGACCAAAATTATTTTCAACGTTTATGTTGAGTTTATTAGCCGAAATTTACGAAACTTTTCCAGAACAAGGAGATAGTGGCCGTCCTGAACTTATTATGTTTATTGATGAAGCACACCTCATTTTTAATGAAGCCTCGAAGGCATTATTAAATCAAATAGAAAGTATTGTAAAATTGATAAGGAGTAAAGGAGTAGGTCTCTATTTTGTGACCCAAAATCCATCTGATGTTCCCGAAGCCGTATTGAGTCAGCTAGGTTTAAAAGTACAGCATGCGCTTCGTGCTTTTACGGCCAAAGACCGAAAAGCTATTAAGCTTACTGCACAAAATTATCCGGACACAGAATATTATGATACTGCAAATGTTTTAACCTCATTAGGAATAGGTGAAGCATTCGTTTCCGCTCTTGACGAAAAAGGACGTCCAACACCTTTGGCTGCAACAATGATGCGTGCACCAATGAGCAGAATGGATGTTTTAACACAAACAGAACTAAATGATCTTTATGACGATTCTAGATTGGTTATGAAGTATAATGAAGATATAGATCGCGAAAGTGCTTACGAAATGCTCAATGACAAAATTAAAAATGCAGAAGCTTTAAAAATTCGTGAAGACGAACGTTTAGAGCGTCAAAAAGAAAGTAGATCTAAACCAAGAAGTCGTTCTGGAAGTAGCTATAAAAGACAAAACCCAATAGTAAAAGTACTAACAAGTGCTACTTTTATAAGAGCTGTTTTTGGCGTTCTTAAAAAAGTAATGAAATAATTAATCATTTAAAATAAACTCTCTTGAAAAAAATTAGCCTATTACCTATTATAATTGTTTTAATTTGCAGCTCTTGCAATAAAGAAATAAATTCGTTTTTGATTTCAAAACAAAATATTGGTCTTCTAACCGATTCTACACAGATTAAAGATTTAGAGTCTATATTTGTTAATGACTCTATTGTTAAACATGTAGGCGGAGACGAATTTATTGGTAATGTTAACGATATAGTGATTTACGAAAAAGGTGGGGAGCAACTTTTAGTACTGTCTCCTTCTCAATCTCTGGATTCTACTTCAACTATTAGAACTGTAAAAGTTGTTGACCCTCGCTTTGCAACTACAAAAGGCTTATCACCAAGTAGTACTTTTAAAGATATTAATGCTAATTACAAAATTTCGAATATTCAAAATTCTTTGCGAAATATTATTGTTTCTGTAAATGAAATAAATGCTTATTTTACAATTGATAAGAACGAACTTCCGGCGAATATGCGTTTTGATATGAATTTAAAAATTGAAGCAATTCAAATTCCTGAAGAAGCAAAAATAAAAAGCTTTTATCTTTATTGGCCAAAAAAATGAAAAAATACAGCATTCAAAAATCCCCCTTTGTTGTTCCCACAGCTGATGGAAAACTTATTGAAGAACATTTTGGTTTGGCAACCGACGGGAATTCGCAGTTAAGTATTGCTCATATGGTTGCTCCGTCTGGTTGGAGTGAGCCTTTTCAAACGCCAAAGTTTGATGAATACACCTACATTATAAAAGGAAAAAAACAATTTATTGTAGATGGCGATACTATAATTCTACAAGCTGGGCAATCTATTAAAATTGAAAAAAACACAAGAGTACAATACTCTAATCCTTTTGTTGAACCTTGCGAATATCTCGCCATTTGTTTACCAGCATTCTCTATTGATGCTGTAAATAGAGAGGACTAAATAAAATATATTCTTGTTAAAATCACTTGTGAAGGCTTAATTATTGCTCATGATGAACAATATCCTATTATCCATATAATGATGAAATAATGATTAAAAATAGCACATTAATAACTGCTCAAAATCTGTGACATTCTCCTAATAGTGATGTGGTAAGAACTCATATTATTAATTTTATCAATAGCTAAAGAATATTGTACTTTTGCAATATATGATAGAAAAACTTACACGTCTTAATAAATATTTAAGCGAAGTTGGCTATTGCTCACGTCGGGCAGCAGATAAGCTTATTGATGCTGGTCGTGTCACTATAAATGGCAAAGTTCCAGAAATGGGAACAAAAGTGTCACCAAAAGATGTTATAGAAGTTGATGGCGAATTAATTTCAAAACGGAAACAAGACCATGTTTATTTAGCATTTAACAAGCCCATTGGTATTGTCTGCACAACAGATACTCGTGTTGAAAAAGACAACATTATCGATTTTATAAATTTTCCAAAACGTATTTTCCCTATTGGCCGTTTAGACAAACCTAGTGAAGGACTAATTCTTTTGACAGATGATGGAGATATAGTAAACAAAATACTTCGTGCTAGTAATAATCATGAAAAAGAATATATTGTAACAGTTGATAAGCTTATTTCTCAAACGTTTATTACGAGAATGGCTAACGGAATTCCTATTCTTGATAAAGTGACAAAAAAATGTAAAGTTGAAAAATTAAGCAGTATAAAATTCAAAATTATATTAACGCAGGGTTTAAATAGACAAATTAGAAGGATGTGTGAGTATTTGAATTATGAAGTTACAGCTTTAAAACGTACCCGAATTATGAATATTAAGCTTGATGTTCCTGTTGGTGACTATCGTGAACTTACCAAAGACGAACTTTCTGCACTTAATATTTTAATTGAAGAATCTTCAAAAGTACATTCCTCAAAATAATATAGTAGTCCGATAATTACACTGTTAATTTATTCTTAATGGCGTATTAATAGTAGTACTTCATAACTAACTTTAAAATCTAAAGTATTAATTATGAAATTTGCATCTGTTCTTTTTTTTCTTTTTTCAATATCTGTTTTTGCACAATATAATTTTGAACCTTCTAGCGAATTTCCTTTTGGTCAACCAAATCCAGAAGCTCCTGAACAAATTAAAGATTATCAACCAATGATTGGTTTGTGTGATTGCAAATCGATCTCAAGAAAGCAAGACGGAACTTGGGCTGAAGCAGTTGATATGACCTGGGAATGGAATTATATTTTAAATGGAATGGCTATACGAGATGAGACATTAAAATCGGACGGAACTCATTCTGGAAGTATTAGGCAATTTAGCGCAGATAGTAGTAGATGGTATGTACATTATTATACATCTAGAAGAATTGTAACATCTCTTCCAGTTTGGGAAGGTAATAAAAACAACGAAGGGAACATTGTTTTATATCGTGACCAAAAAGCACCAAATGGTACGGAAGGAGATTATCGATTAACATTCTTTAATATATCTGAAAAAGGATTTGATTGGGTTGGAGAATGGGTTGATAAAGCTGAAACTATTGTATATCCAACTTGGAAAATATCCTGCTTAAAGCGTAAAGAATAAGTCAAAAAGATTATTTTTATGACCATATTTTAAATAGAAAAGCATGTCTTCAATTCCTCCTTTTCATCTTGCAATTCCTGTTGACGATCTTGAATTATGTAGAATCTTTTATCGCGATATCTTAAATTGTAAAGAAGGTCGACGTAGCGATCAATGGGTTGATTTTAATTTTTATGGTCATCAATTGGTTATTCATTACAAACCTAAAGATGAAAATGTAGATTTACATACAAATCCTGTAGATGGGAAAGATGTTCCGGTACCTCATTTTGGAGTTGTTTTACCTTGGGATTCATTTCATGATTTAGCTAATCAACTAAAACAGAAAAACATCAACTTTATAATAGAACCTTATATAAGATTTGAAGGTCAAATTGGCGAACAAGCTACTATGTTCTTTAAAGACCCTTCTGATAATGTTTTAGAGTTTAAAGCCTTTAAAGATATAAATCAGTTATTTGCTAATTGATTTTATTATTATTTCTTTGACAAGCTAATAGTGTGTTTTTTAGCAACATTGCAATAGTCATTGGACCAACACCTCCTGGGACTGGCGTAATAAAAGCAGCCTTTTTGCTAACACTTTCAAAATGAACATCACCAGCTAATCGATATCCTCTTTTTTTAGTTTCATCAGGAACACGAGTAATTCCAACATCAATAATTGTAGCACCTTCTTTTACCATATCACCAGTTAAGAATTCCGGAATACCGAGTGCAGCAACAATAATATCTGCTCTTTGTGCAATTTTAGATAAGTTTTTAGTGCGACTATGTGCAACCGTAACAGTAGCATTACCTGCATTCCGTTTTTGGCTCATTAAAATACTCATTGGTCGACCAACGATATGACTTCTACCAATAACAACAACATTAGCTCCAGATGTTTCTACTTTGTAACGCTCTAATAATTCCATAATTCCAAATGGTGTTGCTGGTAAAAAAGAAGGTAAGTCTAAAGTCATTCTACCAACATTTGTTGGGTGAAATCCATCCACATCCTTATCAGGGCTTACGGCCATTAAAACTTTTTGCTCATCAATATGATTTGGCAATGGAAGTTGGACTATAAATCCATCAATGTCTTTATCGCTATTAAGATCATGAATGTTTTCAAGTAAAATCTCTTCAGAGGTGTCTTCAGGCAAGTCAATTAGAGTAGAGTTAAAGCCAACACGTTCACAAGCTTTTACTTTTGCATTTACATAGGTCATACTTGCGCCATCAGTGCCAACGAGAATTGCAGCAAGATGTGGTGTTTTTTTACCTTCCGATTTTAGTTTTATTACCGATTTAGTAACTTCGTCTTTAATATCGTTACTTGTTTTTTTACCGTCTAAAATCGTCATTCTATATAGTTGTTTGTTAGGTATTCTTAACGCATATTCTGCATCATCTGCATCATTTTTTTGCCGCCTCCGCCTTGCATCATCTTCATCATTTTACTCATTTGATTGAATTGTTTTAAAAGTTGATTCACTTCTTGAACTGAAGTCCCAGAACCTTTACCAATACGTTTTTTTCTACTCGCATTTAATACAGAAGGATCTGTACGTTCTTTTGGTGTCATTGAATGAATTATTGCTTCAATACCTTTAAAAGCATCGTCATCAATATCAACATCTTTCATCATTTTACCAGCTCCTGGAATCATTCCCATCAGATCCTTCATATTTCCCATTTTCTTAACTTGCTGAATCTGCTTCAGGAAATCATCAAACCCAAATTGGTTTTTCGCAATTTTCTTTTGAAGTTTTCTAGCTTCTACTTCATCAAATTGTTCTTGAGCACGTTCAACTAACGATACGACGTCTCCCATTCCAAGAATACGATCTGCCATACGTGAAGGGTAAAACACGTCTATTGCTTCCATCTTTTCACCAGTACCAATAAACTTAATAGGTTTATTTACTACAGATTTAATAGATATTGCAGCTCCACCTCGAGTATCACCATCTAACTTTGTAAGAATGACACCTTCAAAATTTAGTATATCATTAAATGCTTTGGCTGTATTCACAGCATCTTGACCTGTCATAGAATCTACAACAAAAAGAGTCTCTTGGGGTTTTACAGTTTTATGAATGTTAGAAATCTCATTCATCATTACTTCATCAACAGCTAAACGACCAGCAGTATCAATAATTACAACATTATAGCCATTGGCTTTGGCATGTGCAACTCCTGCTTTTGCAATAGCTACAGGGTCATTATTATCTCTGTCACTATAAACCTCAACGTTTATTTGTTCACCAACAATGTGTAATTGGTCAATTGCTGCAGGACGATAAACATCACAAGCAACAAGTAATGGTTTTTTAGACTTTTTGTTTTTTAAATAGTTAGCCAGTTTTCCAGAAAAAGTAGTTTTACCTGAACCTTGTAATCCAGACATTAATATAATTGATGGATTCCCAGATAAGTTTACAACTTCTGCATCACCTCCCATTAATTGTGTAAGTTCATCCTTAACAATCTTAACCATGAGTTGTCCTGGCTGTAAATTGGTAAGCACGTTTTGACCAAGCGCTTTTTCTTTTACTCTATTAGTAAACTCTTTGGCTATTTTAAAATTAACATCGGCATCTAGTAATGCACGACGTACTTCCTTTAAGGTTTCGGCTACATTAACTTCTGAAATACTTCCATGACCTTTAAGGACGTGAAGAGCCTTATCTAATTTTTCGCTTAAATTATTAAACATATTCTATTACAAATTTAAAGAATTGCAAAGTTAAGAATTTGTAGTGTATTATTGAAGTCATAGTTCTTAAAATAGCTCATAAAAAAAGGGCTGCAATTTATGCAGCCCTTCAACTTAACCAATAACTAAATAACAACTATAGTTCATGAGGTAGTTGTTTACTTTAAGATTAATTACAATCTTGTTCTATAACGATAGTATCACCTGAATTATTATGCAATACTAATCTATCACTTGCACAATCTGTTACAATCCAATCACCACTAATCGCCTGAATATTTGATCCATTAATATTTGCAAATTGAATTAAAACACCATCATTAGTTTGAAATGTTGACCAATATCCTGTAAATGCATCATTAGTATTTACATCTGTTATGGCTATTCCTTGATCGTTATTAAAATCTAAATCATAACTAAATAAATCATCACTTCCGTTGAAACTAACAACATTCCAAACACATTCCATTAAATAAGAATCTACATCTAATTCAGTACAGTTTGGGCTACAATATTCTACTTTCAATTGTATTTCAAACAATTCGAAATTACCATTATTAATATTTTCAACTTTTAGATATACAGTTTGTGGATTAGAAGTATTAGCATATTCTGAAGGCATTTCTATTTGATTCAATCCATTTGCAGCATCATCGCTACTTTCATAATATGTTAATGAATGTACAGCAGTAACAACACAATCTGCAAAAGCTTCTGTTAAATCGAATATAGCACTGTCATCATCTGTTTCTCCATCACATTCTGTAAGCGTTGTATTTTCAAAACATTGGTATGGACATTCTCTTTCAAACACAAGATAATTATCTCCACTAGTCATTTTTACTCTATGTTCTCCACATTCTGAAATTTTCCATCTTTTCGAAATTATATCATACGGTGCGGGTAAATCTATAATAAGAAATATACCTTCGCCTGCTGTAAGCTCAACATCCCAGTAGCCTACAATTTCTTCATTGGTACTTGAATTTACAACTACTAAAACGTGATTGTCTTTAAAATGGAATGCTCCAGCAGGTACATTAGCAAATAAATTTGATCCACCTAACCATTGACATTCACTAAGGAATGCTCTCACCTCTTGTGCACTACAACCTAAATCGTCTTCGCATTCTTTTTTAATGACCATATGGGTATTGTTAGTACTACCTGTCGCATTAGCTCTAACTAACTCGAATCTATTATCATCACATTCAACAATTAACCAGTCTCCACCTAAGTCCTCATCAAATTCAGTTAATTCAGAAATACTTAACACTAAGCCAGCATCTCTTACTGATGTACTCCAAATTCCAGTGATAGCAACAGTTGCATTCTCACTTACTATAAGTAACTCTTCGTTAGCATTAAAGAACACATCATAATTTCTAAAATGATCATCTCCATTGTATCTAAATATTTTCCAGTAACATTCCTGCAAGTACATATCTACTACTTCCTTGCGACAAGCTTCTTCGTCATCACAATTTTCACGAGCTTCATTAAGTACTCTTGCTAGTTCTTGATTGTTATGAACTTCTATGGTTTCACCATTTGCATAAATCATAGTTACAGGGAAATTTAAACTTACAAGAAGGGCACCTGAATCGCTATTTTCTATTCTTTCTAAAAATTGGTGTAACTCTCTATCATTTTCAATAAATACTGTTTCTATAATTTGGAAAGACGTATTATAAATAGAAAACGAAATTGGATATTGAAAATCAATACATTCTATATCATCATCTGAATCATCTGTACACTGCTCAACAAATGCGTCTAATTGGTCTTGATTATTAATAACTATTTCTACATGATCGTTTAGAACAATTGTAATTGGAAATAGCATATCCAAAACATCATCATCATTATCGAACTCATCAAAAATGTCTTCAATTAATTCTAAATCTTCTAAAGTATTAATTGTAATTGTAATATCATTTACAATAACTGTAACAGGCAAATTAACTGACAAACAATTGGCATGGTCCAATACATTATCTACACTACCATTTCTAGCAGAAGTTGATTGAATAAGGCTCGCTAATTCAGAATTAGCAACTAAAAGTTCTTGTTCATTAATTTGGGTTTCTTCTATTATTTCGTCTTGACACGAAGTAAAGAATAAAAGGGCAAAAAAGGTAATCGCTAATAATTTGGATAATTTTTTCATAACGTAGGTTTTAATTTAGACTTCAATTTTTTTATATAAAACAGCTAATATTTAAAAACTCCTACCCTCGTACTTCTTTTTTTTTATATTTATAGCTCCAAACTACGATAAATGAATAAAGATATAAACGATAATATCTGTAATGAAACTATATTCTCATCGGTATTTAATAAATACTCAAAGGATCTTCACGACTTTTTATATTATAAGTTTGGCGAATCCTTTAATCCGAAAGATAAAGTACAAGAAGCTTTTATAAAGTTATGGCAAAATTGTAGTAAGGTGAGTCCTAATAAAGCAAAGTCCTTTTTATTTACTGTTGCCAATAATTTAATGCTGAATGAAGCTGCACACCAAAAGGTTGTACTTGCATATCAAAAAATAGCTCCAAAACATTATACAAATGAGTCTCCCGAATTTTTAATGCAGGAAAATGAATACATGCAAAAATTACAAAAAGCCATTTCTAATTTAACCGAAGCCCAAAGAACTGCTTTTTTATTAAACAGAATAGAGGGCAAAAAACACAAAGAAATTGCTGCACTTTTAAACATTTCTACAAAAGCTGTTGAAAAGCGTATTTATGGTGCTTTAAAAAAATTAAGAGAAGATATTAAAGAAATTTAATAAGTGAGGTAGGACTTTTTAAAACTTTACTGTTATATAGGTGTAACGAAAATTATGAAACGAGAAGATTTAATATTAAAATGGTTAGATAACGAGCTAAATACTCAAGAACTTGAAGCGTTTAAAGCGCTTGAAGACTATGAGGCTTTAGTTAAACTGTCTAATAGTACAAAACGTTTTAAGGCTCCTGAATTTAATACTACGGAAGAGCTTAATACTGTATTGCATACTACTAATACTACCAAACAATATTCTCGTAACTGGTTAAAACCTTTATTACGAGTAGCTGCAATACTTGCTATTTCTTTTAGTGTTTATTATTACTCAACAACTTTAGATACTAATATTAATACTTTATCTGCTCAAAAAACAACTATTGAGTTACCAGATGCTTCTAGTGTATCACTAAATGCATTATCAACTTTAACTTATAATAAAAAAAGTTGGTCTACTTTACGTGATGTTGAACTTAATGGAGAAGCCTATTTTAAAGTTGCTAAAGGTTCCAAATTCAATGTCATTACTTCTGCTGGAAAAGTCACTGTTTTAGGTACTCAATTTAATGTGAAGCAGCGCGAAAACTTTTTTGAAGTAGTGTGTTACGAAGGTTCCGTTGGAGTTACTCACAAATCTAATACCGTTACTTTAAAACCTGGAGATAGCTTTTTAATAATAGATGGGAAATTTATTGCTAAAGAAAAAGAAACCAACTTAAATCCGTCATGGATTAATAATGAAAGCTATTTTAAAAGTATGTCTTTCGCTCATGTATTACATGAGTTTGAAAGACAATACAATGTTACCTTTAATTCACAACATATAGATTTAGAACAATTATTTACTGGAAGTTTTGTTCATAACAACAAAGAATTGGCTTTAAAATCTATAACTTTACCATTGAACCTAAATTATAGTATAGAAAAAAACAATTCTATATTATTATCGCGTGAATAAAACTACTTTAGTTTTTCTATATGTTTTCTTATTTTTCTTTTCTTTTTTGCAATCTGAAGCGCAAACAAATAAAGAAGAAAAGTCACCTCTTATTACAGTTTTAAAACAATTAGAATCTCAATACGGCATTACGTTTTCTTTTGCGGATGAAAACTTAATAAACAAAACCATAATTATTCCTTCCAAAGACTTATCACTAGAAGAGCTTCTTAATTATTTAGAAAATAATACCACTTTAACCTTTAAAAAATTGAATGATAGTAGTATCGTTATTAGAAACGTACCACAAAAAAAGAGTATTACAACACAGTATTTAGAAGAAATTATAATAAACAATTACCTAACTAAAGGAATCTCTATCAAGAATGATGGAAGTGTAAAAGTAAAACCTCAACAATTTGGCATACTACCTGGTTTAATAGAGTCAGATGTTTTACAAACTATTCAAGCTTTGCCTGGAGTACAAAGTGTTGATGAGCGTGTTTCTAATCTTAACGTAAGAGGTGGAACTCACGACCAAAATCTTATTCTTTGGGATGGTATAAAAATGTATCAATCTGGACATTTCTTTGGATTGATTTCAGCGTTTAATCCCTATTTAACTGAAAATGTTGTAGTTTCAAAAAATGGAACATCTGTCATCTATGGCGATGGTGTTTCGAGTATTATAGATATGCAATCTTCTAATACAATTGATGAAGAATTTTCTGGTGGAGCTGGATTTAATATGATTAATGTAGATGCTTTTGGAAAAATCCCCTTAGGAAAAAAGACTGAACTACAGCTATCTGTAAGACGCTCTGTTACCGATTTAATTGAAACACTTACATTCGATCAATACTTTAGGCGTATTTTTCAAGATTCAGACTTAACAAATCAAGGAGGAAATAACTTTATATCTCAAGAAGAACGTTTTTATTTTTACGATGTAACAGCAAAATTTTTATACGACATAACAAAAAAAGATAAACTTCGTTTCAATTTTTTAAATATATATAACAAATTAGATTACCAAGAACAATCTAGAATTAACGACATAGACGAACGTTTAAACAGTAATCTTACCCAACGTAACCTTGCTGCTGGAATAGAATATTTAAGAACATGGAATCCTAACTTTTCTACTACAGCACAAGTATATTTATCAAATTACGATTTAGATGCTACTAATTTTGATGTGCTTAATAACCAGCGATTAATACAAGAAAACGAAGTGTACGATGGAGGTTTAAAACTTCATTTTAATTACAATATCAATAATAATCTATCGACGTTGGGAGGTTATCAGTTTACCGAAGTTGGTATCAGTAATCTTGAAGATGTGAACAATCCTCCATTCAGGCGTTTCATTAAAGAAGTGATTAGGACTCATGCTGTTTTTAACGAAATAAAATTTAATTCAACCTCAAACAGTACAAATGCTAAAATTGGAGTAAGAGCTAATTATATCGAAAAATTTTCTAAAACGATAGTAGAGCCTCGATTAAGTTTTAGTCAACGGTTTTTGGAGAATTTCCGTTTAGAAATTCTTGGTGAATTAAAAAGTCAAACGACTTCGCAAATCATCGATTTACAAAATGATTTTTTAGGTGTTGAAAAAAGGCGTTGGATTTTATCTAATGACGATGATATTCCTATCATAAAAAGTAAACAAATATCTGCTGGAATTCATTTTAACAAAAACAAACTGCTTATTAGTGCAGAAGCTTATTTAAAAGAAGTTGACGGAATTACTACCAGAAGCCAAGGCTTTCAAAATCAATATCAATTTGAAAATAAAGTTGGGAGCTATAGTATTAAAGGTATTGATTTTTTAATACAAAAACAATTTGGCAACATTAGTACTTGGTTGAGCTATTCTTACAGTAAAAACGATTATAACTTTAAAGATTTAAATTTTGGGGAGTCGTTTCCAAATAATGTTGATATAACACATGCACTTACCTTCGCTAGTACTTATACACTTAACGACTTTAAGTTTGCTATTGGTTTGAATTGGCGAACTGGGAAACCTTTTACCGAATATGATACCCAAACACCTATAACCAATAACGAAATTAATTATAATGCACCAAACAGCTCTAATCTTGATGATTATGTGAGAGCTGACCTTTCCGGGACTTATAGATTTCAAATTGGAGATACATCTGATGCCATTATAGGATTTTCTCTTTGGAATATTTTAAATAAAACAAATATTGTAAATACCTATTACACTATTAACAGTAATGACGATAGCGACACAGTTTCAAAAATTGAAAATCAATCGCTGGGAATCACACCAAATATTAGCTTCAGAGTACGTTTTTAAGAGTTTGATTTTGATAAAAATTTAGACTACTTTAGTTGTCCTTAAAACATCTAATAGAACTAAATTTATCATTTTCAATAATTAAAAACTACTATAATGAGTTTTAAAAAGACTTTATCTCTTTCCGTATTTACTGGTTTCTTTTTCTTTTTTACAATTTCAATTTTTTCTCAAGGCTTTGAAGGCTATTATCAATATCCTGATATCTACGGAAATAAAATCGTATTTTCTGCCGAAGGAGATCTTTGGACAGTTTCTCTTTCAGGTGGTTTAGCCCAACGTTTGACTACTCATCCTGAAGAAGAGCGTTTCCCTAAATTTTCTCCTGATGGAAAAATCGTAGCTTATACAGCAAGTTATGAAGGTCCAAATGAAATATATACCATTCCTATTGAAGGTGGATTACCAACTAGATGGACTTACGAAAGTGACTTTTCATTTACAAATTGCTGGACACCTGATGGAAAAATTGTGTATGCAACAAGAGCCTATGCAACTTTACCTGACTATCAATTAGTAACAATAAATACCAAAACCAAGACTAAACATAGAATTCCTTTAAGTCAAGCAAGCGAAGCGTCTTTTGATGCTACAGGAAATGTCGTTTATTTTGTTAGACCTTCCTATCATGGCAATGTTACAAAACGTTATAAAGGTGGAACTGCAAGACAACTTTGGAAATACACAAAAGGTACTGATGAAGCTCTAAAATTAACAACCGATTATCCTGGAGGTAGTCACCACCCAATGTGGTATAATGGACGTGTTTACTTTATTACTGATAGAGATGGCATTATGAATATTTGGTCGATAGATGAAAATGGGAATGACTTAAGACAGCATACAAATCACAAAGGGTTTGATGTAAGAACAGCTTCCGTTTCTAATGGAAATATTGTGTATCAATTAGGTGCAGATCTTTGGCGGTATAATATTGAATCTAATACTCAAAATAAAATTAATATTAAACTTGCTTCCGATTTAGATCAGTTGAGAGAGCGTTGGGTTGAAAATCCTTCAAATTATATCACTTCCGTTTATCCTGATGATAACGGTGATCGCATTGTGATTACAGCTAGAGGTCGTGCATTTGTTGCACCTGTAAAATCTGGACGATTTGTAGAATTTACCGATAAAAAAGATGTTCGGTTTAGAGATGCTATATTTTCTTCTAACGGAAAAAGTATTTTTACTTTATCGGATGAAAGTGGTGAATTTGAATTTGTTAGTATGCCTTCCAATGGTGTCGGAGGACAAAAAACAATTACTAATAACGGAAGTGTTTTAAGATATGCCGGAATTCCTTCGCCTGATGGCAAATCGATCGCTTACGACGATTTAAGAGGTAATATGTTTGTGCTAGATATTGCAACAGGTGTTAGTAAAAAAATATCAACTAATCAAGAAGGGATTGGTTCTTTTTCTTGGTCGCCAGATAGTAAATGGATTTCTTTTGTACAATATGCCTTTAACATCATGGCACAAATACAAGTTTATAGTTTAGATTCAAATGAGACTTTTCCAATAACAACAGATAGAGCTAATAGTCTTTCTCCTAAATGGAGCCCTGACGGGAAATTTATTTATTTCTTATCAGATAGAAGTTTTACAACATTAGTTGGTAGTCCTTGGGGAACAAGACAACCTGAACCTTATTTTGATGCAAGTGAAAAACTGTATCATATTGCATTACAAAAAAGAACGAGATCACCATTTAGACAAAACGATGAGTTAGTTAATAACGATAAAAAAGAAGAAAATGATGATGAAGATAAAAGTGTAAGCATTTTAATTGATAAAGATGGAATTACTGAAAGAATTACAGAAGTACCAATAAAAGCAGGAAACTATCGTGGATTAGCTGTTACTAAAAAAGCGATTTATCTCCTGACAAGTGGAACTGGTTTAAATGCCAAAACAGATTTGGCAGTTGTGAAAATTGGTAATGAAGATATGGAGTTAAAAACAATGGTGGAAGGAGTAAGAAGTTTTAATCTTACAGGAAATGGTGAAAAGATCCTTATTAGAAAACAAAACAATTTTTATGTGATTGGAGCCGGAACTGGTAAAGTGAGTGATTTAAATGACAACAAAGTAGACTTAAGCGGTTGGCGATTTGCCATTACACCACAAGAAGATTATAAACAACTTTTTACGGATGCTTGGCGTATGGAGCGTGATTATTTTTATGATAAAAATATGCATGGTGTGAACTGGAAAGCCATGCACGATAAATATTTCTCTCTAGTTAAACGAATAACGACACGAAATGAATTATCCGATTTAATAGGACGATTTGTAGGTGAACTTGCTGCTCTTCATACAAGTGTGAGAGGTGGAGATACAAGAAATGATGATAAAAATATAGTAGTTGCAAATCTTGGTGCAAGATTAAGCAGAGATGAAAACAAAGACGGATTTGTAATTGATTATATATACAAGGCAGATCCTGATTATCCAGATGAAAAATCACCATTAGACGATCCATATTTAGATATTAAAGTTGGTGATGTAATTACAAGTGTAAACGGGAAACCCTCCTTATCAGCCATAGATATTGGAGAACTTATTAGAAACCAAGTAGGAAAACAGGTAAGACTTGAAGTGCTTCGAGGGGCAACAAAAAGAAATGTTATTGTTGTTCCAATAGGAAGTATGTTTCGTTTGCGTTATCGCGATTGGGAATATTCCAGACGATTAAAAGTTGAAAAAGAAACCGATAATAAAGTAGGTTACGTACATCTTCAAGCCATGGGAAGTAGAGATATTAATCAGTGGTATAGAGAATTTTATCCGGTTTTTGACAGACCAGGATTAATTTTAGATGTAAGACACAATAGAGGCGGAAATATTGAAAGTTTTATTCTTGAAAAACTATTGCGAAAAGCATGGATGTATTGGGAATATAGATCTGGAAATCCCTCATGGAATATGCAGTATGCCTTTAGAGGCCATATCGTTATTTTAGTAGATGCCAATACCGCTTCAGATGGAGAAGCATTTGCAGATGGGTTTAAGAAACTAAATCTTGGTACAGCAATTGGTACACGAACTTGGGGAGGAGAAATATGGTTAAGTGGTGCTAACCGATTAAGTGATGGCGGAATTGCCAGAGCACCAATGATGGGTGTTTATGGAAATGATCGCACCTGGCTCATAGAAGGTCATGGTTTTGAACCAGATATTGTTGTAGATAATTTACCACATGCTACTTTTAATGGTGAAGACGCGCAACTAAAAGCAGCTATTGAGCTTCTGGAAAAACTTATTAAAGAAGATCCAAGAGCTGTGCCTGAAGCTCCTGCTTTTCCTGATAAAAGTTTTAATAATAAGAATTAATTTTAGTGCTTAAATGCTAACATTTGACTTTGTAAAAAAAAACGACTAACTTCGTTTAACTGCTGATATAATCAATTAAAACTGACCATATCATCACATTGTGCTTCATTATGACAAACTATTAACCAATTTATTAATAAGAAAATTATGGATAATAACATTGCCGATACAAAAGGAAATAAAAACAGTGAAAATCAATACAACTGGATACATACAATATTGTCAATCCCAAAGATTGGTGGCTTATTGACATCTGTTATTGCCATAACTCCTGCAATTTTAATTTTTCTTTCATTTAGTATGTTTACTTTGTTTTTCAAATCTGAAAAATCAAAACCACCTGAAGAGTCATTATGGATTTACTTTTTTTTAGTTTTTGGGATTGTTCTCATCTTGATAGTAACATGGTGGTGGTTAAACTATCTCGAGAGAAAAATAAATTTAGCAATAATGCTTCCAATTCCTTTCATAAACATACCTATTAAATGGATTTTGTATCCATTTATGTTACCATTTTTTGGAATCCGTAAGATTTATCGACATTTTGCTCCTAAACGCTCTATCGACAATATTGATTCATTGAATGTTTTAGAAAGTGAGGACAAACAATAGATATTTTGATATAAAATTAATCACGTATTACAAAAATAACGAAAGCACATCAACGTGTATAATTCATTGCTTTTAATAGTTTAATAAATGAAACAATAGTAACTTTATATCACGCAACTAATCATACACAAAACCGATGGAACACATTCGCCAAAGGCGAACTTTAATCTGCGCTGCTTCGCAGAAAATGCATCTAAAAGTAAATGTGTTCCATATAAAGGGTTAAACGAAACTTTAAAATTTTAATGAGAATACGAGATAACATCGAGAGTGAATTTAATGTGTTCTCAAAAGACTACACAAAAGATATGATAGGTTGTGTGCCTCACTACTTAAAATTAATGTTGGCTTTTACTGCGTATTTACCCAAAGATTTTGCTCCTAAACATATATTAGATATGGGTTGTGGTAATGGTAATGTTACTTCCAGGCTTTTGCAATTATACCCTAAATCGAATTTTACGTTATTAGATGCTTCTCAGGAAATGATTAATTTATGCAAAGCCCAATTTAAAGCCTTTAATGTCGAATATATTAAATCCTATTTTAAAGATTACAAGTTCAAAGATGATGCTTATGACTTGATCACAGCAGGTTTTAGTATTCATCATTGTGATTCAGAAGAAAAAAAATCACTCTTCCGAAGCATTCATAAATCCTTGAAAAAAGGAGATATTTTCTTGTACTCTGATTTGATGGTCAATAAAAACAAACCAGAGCATTTAAAATTATTGAAGGAATGGAAAACCTTTGTAAATGAGAGTTTTCCTGATGGTGAAAAATGGAACTGGCTTATGGAGCATTACGATGAATTTGATAACCCAGATGATTATAATGATCAAATAAAATGGTTAAAAGAGGCTGGATTTAAAAACATAAAGTTTCCATTTAAAAAAGGTCATTGGATAAATATTCAAGCAATTAAAACCTTATCTTTGTAATAAGATATGTCAATAAAAACATTACATAAATATCTGTTTAGCATAACGCTATTGTTAAGTCTTGCATCGTTTCAAGGTTATGCTACTACACCAAACAAAACTATAACTACAACAGAATTAATTGTCACTGAACATTTAGTTTCTGAAGTGTCGACATATTATTTGAGTTTCGCAACGTATAAGTTAGAACCTACCCCAAATAGTTTTACTGAATTTTCTTTTAACAATTTGATATATACCCAAGAAAAGTGTTATGCACTTATGTTTAAAGTACAAAGTCAAACTTCTTTTATAGTAGAAAAATTAAATAATATTTCACAATTAAAGCTGATTTCTCCAGTTAATACAGACGTTTTCAAAATAACTTCATAGGATAATTTCTTTTTCCTTTGGTCAACTTTTTTGACCTCATACTAAATACATATTTTCAAATCAAAGCATCCATTTAAGGATGTCTGTTCTCATTTCATTATTTATGAAAATTAAAAAACTGTTACGTCATTTAGCGCTGATATTTATGATAGCTTTAGCAAGTATATTACCTATACCTATGACATTTTTTAGGAAAGACAACTTGCCCAAAAACCTGATTGAACAAATGGATACCAAAAATGATCACACTGATGATGAAGATGTAAAGGAGCTATTTTAACAATTTTACTTTAGTTTCGAAAAACAACTAACTCCGTTTCACTACTGATTTAATTAATAAAGCAACACATATCATAATACATTGCGTACACTATTAATCGTACGACAGTCCAAATCCAAAAGGATACAATGGGTTTTCTGAATCATATGGGACATCTTCTAACTGTTTGAGTACAGCTTCCCAGGTAGATGGTAATTCGAAAGGCATTTTGGCTGTTGGATTTACGGATCCGAAAAGCATATCTGTAAGTACCTCATCTGACGTTCCAAACTCAGCTATCAATGCTTTACTAGCTTTACTAATATCGGTAAGAATTGTTGGTCTTTCTAAATTGGCAACCACAATTGTGGGTTTTTTATTAATTATACCAAACATGGCTTCGTTCTCTTCCTCTGAAAAATACAATCTCCCTTGATGAAAAAAGCGTTCTAGAAAATATTCCTCCCTTGGTTCGAATGGGGTATTAATACGCATAACTACAACATCGGCATCATCAATGTCATTTACAACTTCACCATAATTTTCGATATAACTAGTATCAGTCCAGTCTTCAGCATAAATTTTAGTTCCTTTTTTAAGTGGTAAAATTTGATCATTCTTCAACAAAACAATCGATTTCCCCTGAGCATATTTACCACGTTCTCTAAATTTTTTATTTCCTGACATTTCCGTAGCTTTTAACTCATCTACATAAGGATTATCGAATAGCCCAAGTCGGAATTTATCTCGTAAGATGCGCTTTATTGAAACATCTATTCTTTCTTCAGAAATCTGTCCACTATTAACCAATTCAATAACTAAACTTGGATTGGCCTCAC
Organism: Flavobacteriaceae bacterium; assembly: GCA_965250265.1. Classification (GTDB taxonomy): domain Bacteria; phylum Bacteroidota; class Bacteroidia; order Flavobacteriales; family Flavobacteriaceae; genus PRS1. The sequence goes on from CBDFNO010000013.1 coordinate 105,686, forward strand.
CACCAAATTGATCACAACCAGCGTCTAAAGATTTTTTAGTTCGCTCTAAAGGTGTTAAATGCTCCACTCCCCATGCACGTCCATCACCCATACTACCTGCTGAAATAATATTCCAATCGGTACAGACAACACCATCAAATCCAAGGGAATCGCGAAGTAATTCCGTAATTATTTGACGATTAAATCCAAAGGCTACATTTTCGTCGGTTTGATCCATTGGAATACCATAATAAGGCATGATTTGAGCTGTTTTAGCTGGTAACGCTCCCTCTGTAAAAGGAGTAACATGATAATCAAAATTATTACCTGGATATACCTGTTCTTTTCCGTAGGGAAAATGTGCATCTTCACCATCTTTTTGCGGGCCACCTCCAGAAAAATGTTTCGTCATACAAGCTACACTACTTTGGTTCAGTAAATCACCTTGAAATCCTAAAACGTAGGCTTTAGTCATCATTGCGGACAAATTTGCATCCTCTCCAAAAGTACCATTAGTTCTTCCCCAACGAGGTTCTGTCGCCAAATCTGCCATGGGATGGAGTGCCAATGAAATACCAACCGATCTATATTCCTGTCTGGCAATATTTCCGAACTCACGAACTAAAAGAGTATCTCGCGATGCCGCCAGTCCCAAAGATGTTGGCCACTGTGAAAATGCAGGCGTGTATAACGAAGCTCCTGGGTTTCCGGAAGTGCCATGACGAGGATCTGTCGCGATAGTTACTGGAATTCCAAGTCGTGTTCTTTCAGCCAGTTTTTGAATATTATTGTTAAATTTCGCCATGATATTAGCATCATAGGAATTAATGATATTAAAACTATTCATTTTGCTTTTTGCCACAAGCTCAGAAGTTCGAGGGATCATTAAATTAAGCATAAGATCGAAAGGGTCGGTCGACAAAAATGGTGTGTCAAAAGGATCACCGTTAGATCTCATTCCCACCATTGTAATGAACATGAGCCCAGTTTTTTCTTCAATATTCATTTGAGAAACAAGATCATCAATGCGATTATCGATATTGGCATTTACATTTTCGTAAACATCAAGATCTCCATTTTTATTTAAATCACGATATTCCTGACTCCCAGAAACTAATATTGGTGCCTCTACACCTAACATCGCATAATCCTTTTTAACTTTGCTGGCAATATTTAGATAATAAATAAATCCAGCGATTATAAGCAATGCTAAAAAGACACCTATAACTTTTAATATAATTCTAATAATTTTCATTGTGTTTATTTTACACAATGATACACTTTTTTTTTATTTTGTACAAATTACACAATAAATTTATTAATTTTGATATCATGGAAAATGAAAACCTTTTAAATGATTTTACTCTGAATTTAGAAAATTATCTACCAGCTCTTTCTGTAGATTGTGTCATTCTAGGATATAGAAACGATTCTTTACATGCTCTAGTAATTAGATGGAAGGGAACAAATACATGGTCTCTCCCTGGAGGATTTGTCGGTCAGGACGAAGATATCGATCAAGCTGCATTACGTATCTTAAATGAACGCACAGGTTTACATATTTCATTTTTGGAACAACTACATGTTTTTGGTCAAAAAAACAGACGCAATATTAAAACCATGATGGATCAATTCGATGAGATTGGTGCGCCAATAAAATTAAGAGACTGGTTTAAACAGCGCTTTATAAGTGTGGCTTATCTGGCTTTGGTTAATCCAGACTCCTTCCACCCAATTCCTGATGCTTTAAGTGATTTATGTGACTGGAAACCACTTGATGAAATGCCTCAATTAATATTTGATCATAATGAAATGATCGCGAAAGCGACTTCTTATATCTCGGTACAAATAAAGTATCAACCTTTAGGATTATCCCTGTTGCCAGAAAAATTTACTATGAAAACATTACAAAAATTATATGAAATAATTTTAGGGACGGCTCTAGATCGTGGGAATTTTCAGAAAAAAATTATTAAACTTGGCTTTCTGATTCGTCATGAAAAACAGATGACAGGAGGTGCCCATAAAGCGCCCTATTTATACTCATTTGATAGAGAGAAATACGAACTATTACTTGAAAAAGGCATAGGATTTATGGCTTAATAAAATTAAAAATGTGTAGAATGCATCTATTCGAATTCGAAGATCTTAAATGGAATTGTTTCTGCTTTACAAACATATTCCTTAAAAAAATACATCAATTGTTGGATAATCTTCAGAACAAAGATGATTATACTTGGAATATAGATCAGGTTAAATCTGGTCATGGAGTGGTGTTAAATTTATTAGGATCAAAAAGTAGATATCTATAATTACATACGGTCTGGAACATTAATTCCTAATAAACTCAAAGCATTTTTAATTGTATTTGATACCACTTGAGACAATTGTACTCTAAAGACTTTTTCATGGTCTTGGTCTGCACCAAGAATAGAGACATTTTGGTAGAACGAATTAAAGCCCTTTACCAAATCGTAAGTATAATTCGCTATTAATGCAGGACTATGATTGTGAGCTGCATTCTGGATAACTTCTGGAAACAATTGTAATTGTTTAATAAGTTCCTTTTCCTTGGGATGAAGATTTACAGTATTAAGGTCACTGTGCGTAGTAGAAGTGGCTTTACGTAATATCGCTTGAATTCTTGCGTAAGTATATTGTATAAATGGTCCTGTATTACCTTGAAAATCTACAGATGCTGCAGGATCGAATAATATACGTCGTTTAGGATCTACTTTTAAAATAAAATATTTTAAAGCTCCTAGACCAATAGTTTTATAAATGGTTTGTTTTTCAACTTCATCATAATCTTCCAATTTACCAAGCTCCTGAGAAATTTCTTTTGCAGTCGTTGCCATTTCTACTATTAAATCGTCAGCATCAACAACGGTTCCTTCTCTACTTTTCATTTTCCCACTAGGTAAGTCTACCATTCCATAGCTCAAATGAAATAAATTTTTTGCCCAAACGAAACCCAGTTTTTTCAGTATTAAAAACAAAACTTTAAAATGATAATCTTGTTCGTTTCCTACAGTGTAGACCATACCGCCAATATCAGGATAATCCTTAATACGTTGTATGGCTGTACCAATATCTTGTGTCATATACACTGCGGTGCCATCACTACGCATAACGATTTTTTCATCCAGCCCATCTTCGGTTAGATCACACCAAATAGAACCATCTTCATTTTTAAAGAACACTCCTGTTTTCACTCCATGAGCTACAAAATCTTTCCCAAGAAGATATGTGTTGCTTTCATAATAAAGCGTATCAAAATCGACTCCTAAATTTTTATAAGTAACATCGAAACCATCATAAACCCAGCCGTTCATTTTTTTCCAAAGTGATACCGTTTCAGCATCTCCAGCCTCCCATTTAAGAAGCATCTTCTGTGCTTCTAACAAAATTGGTGCTTGCTTTTTAGCATCGTCTTCGGACTTACCATTAGCAATTAAATTAGCTATTTCAATTTTATATTCTTGATCGAACTTTACGTAATAATTCCCAACTAATTTATCACCTTTTAATCCAGTACTTTCTGGTGTTTCTCCATTTCCAAAACGTTGCCAAGCCAACATACTTTTACAAATATGAATGCCTCTATCGTTTATAATTTGAGTTTTATAAACCTTGTTCCCAGCAGCTTTTAAAATTTCCGACATACTATAACCCAACAGGTTATTTCTTATATGCCCTAAGTGTAATGGCTTATTAGTATTAGGTGAAGAGTACTCCACCATTATTGCTTCTCCGTTTGGTTGAGGTTTTACAAAACCAAAAGTGTTATTATCCTTTATTTCATTAAAAAAAATTAGAAAAAAAGCGTCTGAAATTACTAGATTCAGGAATCCTTTAACAACATTAAACTCCTTAACCTCATCTACATTTTCTACTAAATAATTTCCTAAATCTTCTCCAAGTTGAGCAGGATTCATTTTAATTACTCTAAGCATCGGAAAAGTAACTACAGTAATATCTCCTTCAAATTCTTTACGAGTTGCTTGAAATTCTATGGTTTCCAACTCTAATTTATATAGTGCTGTAAAAGCTTGTTTTATATGATGTGTTAAGGTCTTTTGAATACCCATTTAAACTAAAAATTAAGAAGCAAAGATAGGATTTTTCTCAATGAATTTAATGTGTAATAAATATGATTTAATAGTATATCTAATTCATAATTTTTAACATTGAAAAGTAATACAAATTAATGTGCAAAAAAGGCAAGTTAACACACCATGTTAATTTAATTAACATATTAACAATCAATTGGTTAATAAAAAAATGCATTTCATCGACAAAAGTGTAGTTTTTCTATTATTTTTACCATTGGTCGATAGGTGTTATTTTGAAAATAAAATAACTCGCCTTTCATCTGATTTTTTGGTATTAAAACGCCAAAATTAGGCATTTAGATCGCTTTTGATAATTTTGTATGCATAAAGCTATTAATCAAATCCCGAATTTGATAACACTTACTTATTATTATAAAGCAGTAAAATTGCTTTATAGTATGTGCTTAATTTTCCTCTCCCTCAAGGCAAGTTTAGGTAATAATTTTAATGTTGTACCTAAAACCACTTGTAGTTCATGAAACAGTTAATTACTTTAACTGCAATATTATTAACCATCACCTCTAGTTTTTCTCAAACTATAGAGCAAGACAGTCTTATCATACAATTAACGTATCAAAAACAAGATTCTGCTAAGGTTGACACTTCAATACAACTTATTAAATCTCTATATACAACAAACGATTATAAAAAAGCACTCTTGTATATTGATCTAAGTGAAAAATTATCTTCTTCTCTTCAATATGATAAAGGGACAGCAGAAATAAAGTATTATAAAGCACTTATTTACACACAAAAAGATGATTATTACAATGCATATGATAATTACAGCAAAGCGCTTCAAATATTTTCGCAACTTAATGATTCTTTAGGGATTGCTAAAGTGAATAATAGCATTGGACTTATCGAAATAAAACGTGGTAATTACAGCAAAGGACTTAAATATTCACTCTCTGCAATAGATATATTTGAAAGAAGGAATCTGAGATTCGAATTAAGTTTGGCTTATAATAATTTAGCCGAAGCTTACTTTAACACCAAACAATTTGATAAAGCATTAGATTTTAATATAAAGGCACTACAGATTAGAGAGCAATTACAAGATAGCGTTGGTATAATATCTTCTACAAAAAATATTGCATTTTTATATTCTATGCGTAAAGAACATAGAAAAGCTATTGAGTATTACGAAAAAACCTTGAGCTATCTCGATCCAGATAAGGATAAGGAGACGAGAAGCGAAGTGCTACCAACCATTGGAGCAGAGTATTTACAGTTTAATGATATTAAAAATGCAACAACCTATTTATTACAAGGGTTAAGACTAAATAAAAGTATAAATAACAAAAATGGAATCTTAAAAACCTATAATAGTTTGGCTAATTTAAACCTGAAACTTAAAAAAGTTAGACTAGCAGAATCTCAATTAGATAAGGCATTTGCGCTTACAAGACAGGTTGAAAATGATAATGAGTTATTAGAAAATTATAGATTAAGAATATCTTTAGATTCCATAAATAGAAATTACAGAAAAGCATTTAATTGGCAAAACAAATATTATGATTTAAAAGATAAAATAGAAAAGGAGAACGCTATTCCTGTTGCAATAGAAGATCCGCTTGAAGAAGATATTAATTTTGGGCAAATTGAAATTCCGCAGGATATAGTTAAAAATGATACTGCATCTTTAAAAAAATTAAAACTATTTATTTACGGTCTCATTGTCTTAGTAATTATCTTAGGTGCTATTCTAATAGGAATTCTAATAAATAAGAGAAGTAATAGTGTACATATCTCCGGACTAGAAAAAAAAGTAAAATCATTTAATCATGACCATAAAACACTGTTAGATAAAAATAGAGAATTAGAAGAAACTAATCTGGTTAAAGACAGGTTGTTTTCAATTGTATCACATGATTTAAAAGATTCTATCACTTCTGTAAAAGCATTTTTAGATCTATTAAAAGAAGAGAGTATCTCCAAAAAAGAATTTGACAATCTAATTCCAGAGCTTAGTGAAAACGCAGATAATGCCGCAGCGTTATTATTAAATTTACTGAATTGGTCAAAGTCACAAATGCAAAATTTAGAAACTAATCCAGAACAATTTAATATCCAAGAAGTCTTTAAAGATAAAATGAGTCTCATTGAGAAAAAAATGAATGAGAAACAAATTGTTCTTTTAGACGAATCTATTAAAGACTATGCATATGCTGATAGAAGTATGGTAGAGATTATAGTCCAAAACTTGCTCGCTAACGCTTTAAAGTTTTCTAAAATAGGAGATGTTGTTACTGTATCTAACAGAGAACGTAATGGCAATGTCCTTATTTGTATTGAAGATACTGGAATTGGTATTTCTAAAGCAGATCAGAGAAAATTATTTAAAAATAGTGGTTTTACAACCAGAGGTACAAACGAAGAAAAGGGTACTGGATTAGGACTCTCTATTTGCAAAGAACTTGTAGAACTTAATAATGGTAGCATCTGGGTAGAAAGCGAACCTAATTTAGGAAGCAAATTTTTTGTAGAGTTGCCAAAAGTAAAACCTGTATCTTAAAAGCATTAATCCGTTTTAGGCAGAAATACTTCTGCCATCATACAACGTGCACTTCCACCTCCACAAGCTTCAATAGTCTCTAAAGAACTAGATAAAATTGTTCCGTGTTTTTCTAAAATAGCTATTTGAGTTTTGCTTAAAGAATTATAAGCTGCTTGGCTCATTACAATATAAGAATCATTGTCTTTCCCTTTTACTTGTAACATATTACCCGCAAAATTACTTACTTGGTCTTCAGTAATATCAATAATTTCTTTATTATCGGATTTTAAATGTTTAACAACATTTTTGCGTTCTTTTTTATTGTCTATACTATCTAAACATATTACGGCAAATGTTTTACCAAGATTCATCATTACGTTTGTATGATAAATTGCCAACCGTTCTTCATCAACGGTTTGATTTGCTGAAAAAATTATTGGGGTATATTCAAAATCTTCACAAAACTCAATAACTAATTCTTCATCAGCACGTTGTGACAATACACAATAGACTTTTCTATTTTCACGATCTAACAGCAAACTACCTGTTCCTTCTAAAAACAATCCTTCATCTTCAGCAGTTCTATAATCTACAATATGATCAATATAAAAGCCTTCATCTTCCAACTGAAATAACACTTCTTCACGACGCTCTAAACGACGATTCTCAGCAAACATTGGATATAACCCAACAGTCCCATTTTCATGAAAAGAAATCCAGTTATTCGGGAAATGCGCATCAGGAGTATCTAAACCATCGGTTGCAATAAAAACTACCACATTAATTCCAATGTCTCTTAGTTTTTCAACAAAAGCATCAAACTCTTGCTCTGCCATAAGCTGTAATTCATCTTGTGGAATTCCAATGATTTCTCTTTGATAGTAGTTATTAACAGCAGTTTGTTCGTTCATCCTAAAATGAGTAGGACGAACCATTAAAATAGTATTTGTGGTTTGTTGCATATTGAAAGAAATCAGTATGTAAAATTAAACCTTTTTTAAACTAAATTTTGTTTGTGAACTAAAAATTTATGCATGTAACTTTGCTCTATCAATTCTAATTTTTTGTAAACATGTAACAATTTAAAAAAATATAACTCTATTTATAAAAACCAGTCACAATGAAAAATATAATACTATTTCTATTCCTAATAATTTTATCTTCCTGCAATAATCAAGAAGAAAAAACCAATGTTCTTATAAAGGCACCATCTTCATTCTTTCCAAATGACAGAGCCGAAGTTTTTGTCGTTGGAACATTTCACTTTAATTATCCTGGTTTAGATGCTAATAAGACAATTGAAGAAGATAAAATTGATGTTTTAGTTGAACCAAAAAAATCCGAAGTAACAGAACTCGTTGAATATATTAAAAAATTTAAACCCACAAAAATTGCAATTGAAGCGTTTGATAATTGGAATGCAATGGAAAAATTTAAAATGTATAAAGAAGGTGAGTATAGAGACCACCGAGATGAACGCTATCAACTTGGCATGAGGATTGCTTCCGAATTAAAATTGGATACTTTGTATAGTATTGATTCAAAATCATTCGACGATGATTTAGTAAAATTAGACTCCATTTACATTGAAAATTTATTTAAAGATTTTGATTTTAAAAGTGATGATCCTTACGAGGTCTTTGCTAAAGATTGGTTGAATTCTAATGATAAAATGGTATCTAAAACCAATCTTTTAGAATATTTTAAAAATATGAACTCCAAGGAATACCATCAATATGATTATGGTAGCTATTTAATTGGGGATTTCAAATTAGATGATACACGTGGTGCCGATATTTTATCTGTTTGGTGGTATAACAGAAACTTAAGAATATTTAGAAAACTACAACAAATTACAGAAAACAAAAACGATAGAATACTTGCCATTTTTGGTAATGGACATGCATCTGTTTTAAGACAATTAATAGAATCTTCTCCCGAATTTGAATTTATTGAATTTGATAGTCTTTAAAAAGCAAGCCTATCTATTACTTTTAATAATGTGATGATTGCAATATACTTTTGCAAAAAAGATTAACTTCGTTAACAAACAACAAAGTTAATATCATGAAATACACCTTAAAAAAAGTCGCTTTATTGACTGAAATAATTGGAGGAATTGCAATAGTTATCTCGTTAATTTTTGTTGGTATTCAATTTAAAGAAAACACAAAGGCAACAAAATCTGCAACTGCCAATGCTGCAAATGCAATAACTGTTGCTTGGTATGTGGAGACTGGTAATAGCGCACAATCAAGTCAACTTTTGTGGAATTATATAAAGAATCCAAAAAGCATTACATCTAAGGCAGAAAAATATCAAGTTACAATATTATTACATGGTTTAATATTATCGTTTCAAAACAATTACTATTTAGCAAATGAAGGTACTCTTGATCAAAATGTTCAAGAATCTCTAACTGCTTCTATAAGTGCAATAAAAAATCAACCTGGTTTTCATGACTATTGGGAGAATAGAAAATCTCTTTTCTTTGAAGAATTTAGAGATTATATCACCTCAATATTAGAGTCAGATTCAGAAGTAATTGAAGGTATTTACGAAAATTTAAAAGATGAGGATGAAGAAGAAAAAATTATTTCTGATTAATCAACCTATAGATCAAAATAGCTGCTCTTTTAGTTAAATCTTCAATAGTATTTAAATTAACCGTTTCTTGAGGTGTATGTCCATCACTTCCCATAGTGCCTAAACCATCTAAACAATCGGTATATGCAGCGACAAAAGATACGTCTGCTGCACCTCGCTTACTTGGGTCGTAAGCTACAACGGCTTCATGTCCTAAATCTAAACTAACCTGGCTTAATAGTTCTAACAATGTTTCATTGCCTTTGGTTGGACCCATTGCTGGATAACTATCTATAAAACTAATTTTTGCAGATGTAAGTGGTAAATTACTTGCTACAATTGCCCTCATTTTGTCTCTGGCACTTTCTTTTTGTTCTTCCGAGATAAAACGTAATCCTCCATCTACAACAGCCGTTTGAGCAACGACATTACTTTTTCCAAAAGCATTTCCTTTACTAAAAGCATCATCGTAAGACATAAATGTTCCGCCTAAAATGACGCCTGGATTGAAAGTTAAATATTCTTCGCCTTTTACATCATTATAAAATTCGTTTATAATTCTTGAAATTTCAAACACAGCTCCTGCTCCAACATCTTCGCTAAAAATATCGGAAGAATGAGCTCGCTTTCCAGTCACTTCTACTTTCCATCCAGAAGATCCTCGTCTTGCAATTGTAGCTTCGTTAAACCCTGAAGATGCTTCGAAACCTAAAGCAATATCACTTCGCTTTGCAGCTTCAATTAAATCTTTACGACTCACTGTTAATGGTTTCCCTGTGCTTTCTTCGTCACCTGTATAAGCAGCAATAACTTGTGCGTCTTTTAATAAGCCATTATCTGCCAGTGCTTTTAAGGCATAGAGCATAATAACATTGCCGCCTTTCATATCGTTTCCACCTGGAGCATGAGCAGTACTGTCGTTTATCATCTTAAATTCCTGAAACGGACTATCAGCTTCAAAAACTGTGTCCAAATGCCCAATAAGTAACACTTTCTTACCATTACCTCCATTAGTTTCAGCAAATAAATGCCCAGATCTATTTACTTCAGACATATCATACCAGCTGGTTTTAAATCCTATATCTTGAAATGCTTTTCCAAAAACATCTCCAACCTTTTTAACACCTTCGTGGTTCATGGTACCACTATTAATATTAACCACCTTTTTTAAAAACTCTATTGCTTCAGTATTATTAGCAGTTACAGTTTTAAGAATTTTCTTTTCTGCTTTGGTTAGCTTTTGAGCATACGCTATACTGGTTAGTAACAATAAACAAAGGGTAATTATTTTTGAAGTATTCGAAATTTTCATAGAGTTCTCGTTTAAATGGAAATCAAATTTAGTAATTAATCCCTTATTAATGGTAAAGTACTACAACGCAATAAGCCTTCTTGTTTGGCAATTTCGGAATAAGGAACTTCTTCAACTGTAAATCCTTGTTCGCATAACCAAACATTTAATCGTGTGAAATTTTGTTCAGAAATAATTACTGTTTCAGAAATAGAAAAAACATTACTATTCATATGATACATTTCGTCTTTGGTAATTTCAAAAATATTTTCTTTTCCGAAGAAATTAACTAACCAATCATATTCTTTTTCAATAAGAAATCCGTTCTTATGTAGTATTGCTTTGTCTTTTCCAATAGGTTGAAAACAGCAATCTAAATGCAAGGCATTCTCTTTTGCATTGGTATTTGATTTTCGTAATTCAAACGGTTTTACAATTTTATTTGGGAACAATTCTTGTATGGCAATAACGGCATCTATATTTGTTCTGGCCGTAATATAGTCTGGATAATTCTCTCCAGAATAAGTGCCAATAAAAATGTAATCTTTCCATGGCATGACATCTCCTCCTTCTACATGACATTCTTCTGAAAGAACAATAATGTTCTCTGGAGCTATATTATCAATAACCTCATGTATGGCTTGAATCTCTTCTTCTCTATCTGGAAGAATATTAGCTCGAATAAACTTATCTTCTATCACAAAGGCTATATCACGAGAAAATATTTGGTTGTAATCTTTTATTATTTCTGGTCTATATACTTCAACATTATATTTTTTAAAAACTGTTGCAACAGCTTCCATTTCCTTAACCATATCTTCCTCTTTAGGGTAAGTTCCTGCTAATACATGTTGAATACTTTTAGGGTCGTAACAATCTTCTACTTTTGGTGTTGATCCATTACTAATTGCTGTACCCAGGATTACAGCTCGAAGACGAGAGGTTTCGTTCTTTATATTAAGTTCTAGCATATAGCAAACCTAAAAAATATATTTTACTATTATTAATTCGGATCAATAATAATTAGGTTCTCTCTGACCTAATTATAAATAATACTTGAAATCGATTAAATATAAACTCTTATCTATTATTTATTGTTTTAAAATCTCTATGATTTTCGCCAACATAAATTTGTCTTGGACGACCAATTGGTTCTTTGCGTAAACGCATTTCTTTCCATTGTGCAATCCAACCTGGTAAACGTCCTAAAGCAAACATAACTGTAAACATTTCGGTTGGAATATCCATAGCTCTATAAATAATACCCGAATAGAAATCTACATTTGGGTATAACTTACGGCTTACAAAATAATCGTCATGCAATGCTTCTTGTTCTAATCCTTTAGCGATATCAAGAATAGGATCTTCTACGCCCAGACTACTTAAAACTTCATCTGCGGCCACTTTAATTATCTTTGCACGAGGATCAAAGTTTTTATATACGCGATGTCCAAAACCCATTAAACGGAAAGGATCTTCTTTATCTTTGGCTTTTGCCATATACTTTTTAGTATCTCCTCCATCTTCCTTAATGGCTTCTAACATTTCTAAAACTGCCTGATTAGCACCACCATGTAATGGACCCCAAAGTGCAGAAATTCCAGCCGAAATAGAAGCAAATAATCCTGCATGAGATGAGCCTACAATTCTAACAGTTGATGTAGAACAATTTTGCTCATGGTCTGCATGTAGAATAAGAAGTTGATCTAAAGCATTAACTAAAATTTTATTTTGAACATAATCTTCGTTAGGTTTTTTAAACATCATTTTTAAGACGTTCTCAACGTAACCTAAACTATTATCACCATAATCTAATGGCAATCCTTGTTTTTTCCGAAGAGTCCAAGCCACTAATACAGGGAATTTTCCCATAATCTTCACAATAGCTTTATATATATCCTCATCCGAATCTACATTAACTGATGAAGGATTGAATGCAGTTAACGCACTTGTTAAAGAAGATAAAACTCCCATTGGATGTGCAGACTTTGGAAAAGCGTCTATTATTTTTCTTATATCATCATCTACTAAAGACTGTGCTTTAATATCAGAATAAAATTTGTCTAGTTGTTCTTGATTAGGAAGTTCTCCAAAAATTAAAAGAAATGCTACTTCAAGAAAATCAGCTTTCTCAGCTAAATCTTCAATAGCATAACCTCTATAACTTAAAATTCCTTTTTCACCATTTAGAAAAGTAATTGCACTTTCGCAAGCACCTGTATTTTTATAACCTGGATCTATAGTCGTTACACCTCCAGTAACAGCTCTTAATGTTCTAATATCGATTGCAACTTCATTTTCTGTTCCTGTAACTAAAGGGAATTCATGTTTTTGTCCGTTAATTTCTAACGCAGCAGTGTTTGACATTATTTGAGTTTTTTTGTTTAGAATCTATGTGAAATAGACCTAGCTAATTTACGAAAAATCTATCTATTTTTAAAGCTTCATAGTAAAGGATTTATCTATTTTTTAGATCCTGAAACAAGTTGAGGATGACAATTTCAATTAAAATAGATAAAAAAAGAAAGCGATCATTAATTTAAATTAATGATCGCTTTCTTATAAACTTAGTAAATCTATTTTACTTTAAAAGCTTTCTCTTGCGGATAATATGCAACTTCTCCTAGCTCTTCTTCTATACGTAATAATTGATTATACTTTGCCATACGATCACTACGTGAGGCAGAACCTGTTTTAATTTGTCCTGTATTTAATGCTACAGCTAAATCTGCAATTGTATTATCTTCTGTCTCTCCTGAGCGATGAGACATTACTGATGTATAGCCTGCATTATGAGCCATGTTTACAGCCGCAATAGTTTCGGTTAGTGTTCCTATTTGATTAACTTTTATTAGTATTGAATTCGCAATTCCATTCTCTATACCACGAGATAAACGCTCAACATTTGTAACAAATAAATCGTCTCCAACTAGCTGTACGTTATCTCCAATTTTTTCTGTTAAATATTTCCAGCCTTCCCAATCGTTTTCGTCCATTCCGTCTTCAATAGAAATTATTGGATATTTCGAAGCTAAATTAGCTAAATAATCGGCTTGTTCTTGGCTTGTCCTTATTTTACCCTTTTCACCTTCAAATTTTGTATAGTCGTATTTTCCATCAACAAAAAATTCTGCCGCTGCACAATCTAAAGCAATCATAACTTCGTCACCAAGTTTGTACCCAGCATTTCTAACTGCTGTAGCAATAGTTTCCAGAGCGTCTTCAGTTCCGTTTAAAGAGGGAGCAAATCCTCCTTCATCTCCAACAGCAGTACTTAAACCTCTATCGTGCAATATTTTTTTTAGGTTATGAAATATTTCAGTTCCCATTTGCAAAGCATGAGTGAAATTTTTGGCTTTAATTGGCATAATCATAAACTCTTGAAATGCAATTGGTGCATCACTATGAGAACCTCCATTAATAATATTCATCATTGGTACTGGAAGTGTGTTAGAAGAAACATCACCAACGTAACGATATAAAGGCTTACCAAGTTCTTTAGCAGCAGCTTTTGCTGCAGCTAAAGACACTCCTAAAATGGCGTTTGCTCCAAGTTTAGATTTGTTTGGAGTGCCATCAATTTCACACATTAATGAATCTATATAATTTTGATTAAATATATTAACACCTAATAATTTATCAGCAATAATAGTATTTACATTTTCGACAGCCTTTAAAACTCCTTTTCCCATATAAGACTTTCCTCCATCACGTAACTCAACGGCTTCATGTTCACCAGTAGATGCACCAGATGGTACTGCAGCTCTACCTATAATTCCGTTTTCTGTTTCTACGTCTACCTCAACAGTAGGGTTTCCTCTGGAATCAAAAATTTGTCTTGCGTGAATATTCTTTATGTTACTCATTAGTATAGGTTATAATATTTTCTAAATTCAAATTTACGGTTTAATATTGTCTTAATATATATGTCTAATAAAGAATTACATATAATATTCTCTATAACGTTTTAGTAAAATAAAAAAGACAATAATTGTTTAAGTTTATTATTTTTTTACTAATTAGTCAGCCTTAATATTTTCTATAAATTGGTCGAATAAATAGCGAGAGTCGTGTGGACCAGGACTTGCTTCTGGATGAAATTGTACAGAAAAACAGTTTTTACTTTTCATCGCTAATCCAGCTACTGTATTATCGTTTAAATGTAAATGAGTTATTTGCAAATCATGATGAGTTTCGGCTTCTTCTCTATTAACAGCAAAGCCATGATTTTGGGAAGTAATCTCGCCCTTTCCAGTTATTAGGTTCTTTATCGGATGATTTATACCTCTATGTCCATTATGCATTTTATAAGTAGAAACCCCATTTGCCAATGCAATAACTTGATGCCCTAAGCAAATACCAAATAAAGGAAGATTTCTTTTTATAATCTCCTTTGCAAGGTTTTGTGCTTCTACTAAAGGTTCAGGGTCTCCAGGTCCGTTGGATAAAAAATAACCATCTGGTTTAAAATCATTCATCTCTTCAAAAGATGCATTATATGGAAATACTTTAATGTATGTATCTCTATTAGCCAGGTTACGAAGTATATTTTTTTTAATTCCAATGTCTAATGCTGCAATTTTAATGGATGCATTTTCATCTCCATAATAATAGGGTTCTTTTGTAGATACTATTGATGCCAACTCAAGTCCATCCATATTTGGTACTTTTGTAAGTTGCGCTTTTAAGTTTTCAATATTATCTACTTCAGTAGAAATTACTGCATTCATCGCTCCTTTATCTCTTATATAACTTACAAGTGCTCTTGTATCAACATCAGAAATAGCAAAGAGATTATTCTTTTTAAAAAATTCTTCTAAAGAACCATCTGCTAATTCACGAGAATAATCATAACTAAAATTTTTACATATTAAACCAGATATTTTTATCGAATCTGATTCTACTTCGATATCATTAATACCATAATTCCCAATATGTGTATTTGTAGCAACCATAAGTTGTCCAAAATAAGAAGGATCTGTAAATATCTCCTGATAGCCTGTCATTCCAGTATTGAAGCATACTTCTCCAAAAGCACTACCTTCCTTACCTATTGCTTTACCATAAAAAATAGTGCCATCAGCTAAAAGGATTATGGCTTTCTTACGTGTTTTGTATTTCATTTATTTAGAAAAGTTTTACAAAAATACTTTATCCCATTTAAATACATAATTTTTTGCATAAAAAAAGGAGTTAAATATTAACTCCTTTTAAACAATTTAATTTCTATTATGTTTTTGATAAATAATTTAGCATCATACTTATATCTTTTTCTTTTTTATACGATAATTTATAATCCTTAACGTATTGTTGCAATTTTTGTACTTGTTCATTATTTACTAAATTAAGAATGCTAGATTTTTTTAATTTAAAAGATCGCATCGTTCCATTGCTAAAAATATAATAATCACTATGTCGCTTAATTTTATTTTTACTTCTATTAACCATAGGATTTGGTGATGCTTGTACCAAAGAAACATGGTATCCTTTTAGTAAAGTTGTTTTTTGGTCTTCATAAACAACTTCATAATACTTGTTATTACCTTCATTTGAGTTATAGTAATTTTTATAAAGCTTATCATTTACATATATTTTGTCGATGCCTTTAGCGCTAAAAACAAAAGTAGAGTCATCATCTGTTCTTGACATAAAAGTACTTTGCCCAATATGGAAATTAATATTAGAGACAATAAATCTTTTCTTCCCTACTACAATAACACCTTTGTTTTCCCATTTGTCAAAAAGGAAAATAGAACCTTCAAAACCTTTCCTTTCTAATTCTATGTTATCAAACTCGTAAAAAACACCCATTATTTTAGACCACTCATTTTCGTTGCCTGTTAGGGTTTCAAATTCTGCATTAGACAGACCATTTATGTTATCCAGAGGAGGATTACTAGCAGGACCATATACAGTTTCTTCCCAATTTTGTGAATTGCTATTAATAAATAGCAATAGAACCGGAATAATTAATAATTGTTTCATAATATGTTTTTTCTTAATATAAGAAAAAAATAGCATAAAAAAAAGGGAGTTAAAAATTAACTCCCTTTTTTTTTAATTCTTTGCAGAAAACTCTAAGATCTTCTGGACATCTCTTTCCTTTTTAAAAGAGAGACTGTTATTTCTAGCATAAGCCACAATTTTATTTGCCTTTTCTACATCTCCATCTACCAATTTTAAAATACGGCTTTTCTTAAGCTTAATAGTTTTAATCTTATTGTCTTTTCTTATACAATAATACTCTTTCCTTACATATTTGTCTCTAGAACGGTTTAACATTGGATTTGCTGAACCTTCAATAAGCTGAACTCTAAATCCTTTTAAAAGTTGAAAATCATTATTATCATAAATAACTTCGTATACTTTACTGTCTTCAGCCCAATAATAGTTTTTATAAGTTCGCCCATTAATAATAAACTTATCAATATTATTAAAACCAAAAGTAAATATTGAATCACCTTCTACTTTAGATTCGAAAGTATGACGTTCCATATTTAAATTAATATTTCTTAAAACAAACTTCTGATTATCTTGAGTTTGAATAATTGTATAGTTATTCCAATCATCAAATAAATAAAAAGTACCATCCGTTAATCTTTTTTGATTGTAAAATGTTACTGAAGAGCCAAAACTACTTGAACCGGCATTGGCAGCGTCAAAGAGTGCAGCGTTACCATCATTTAAAACTCTTTCATTTTGCTGTCCGGTAACAACCCCAACAATAAGAGTAAAAACTAATATTAAAAGATATTTTTTCATCGTTATATTTTTTAAAACGTGTAAAAGTAATAAATTCTCAAAAGAAAAGGGTAAACATTTTCATGTTTACCCTTAAAGAAATGTTAAAGTTTTTATACTATTTTATTCTTCCTCATTAGCAGCTTTAGTATCAACTATTGGGGCAACTGTTTTACTGCCTCCTCTTCTGCTTCTACGTGTTGTTTTCTTTTTAGCCTTATCAGCATTGTATATCTCGTTATAATCTACAAGCTCAATCATTGCCATATCTGCGTTATCACCGAGACGATTACCAAGTTTAATTATTCTTGTATAGCCTCCAGGACGATCGCCTACTTTTTCTGCAACATCTCTAAAAAGTTCAGTTACAGCTTCCTTTTGTCTTAAACGGCTAAAAACTATACGTCTGTTATGAGTTGTATCTTCTTTAGACTTTGTAATCATTGGTTCAACAAATTGCTTTAAAGCTTTGGCTTTAGCGACTGTTGTATTAATACGCTTATGCTCAATTAATGAGCATGCCATATTAGCTAACATTGATTTTCTGTGAGCGGTTTTTCTACCTAAATGGTTTACTTTTTTTCCGTGTCTCATTATGTTTTATTTTAATCATCATCTTGCTACAACTCTTTTTGAGGAGCAAAATATGATGTATTAATCTTTATCTAATTTATATTTACTTAAATCCATTCCGAAATTAAGCCCTTTAACATTTACAAGCTCCTCAAGCTCAGTTAAAGATTTTTTACCAAAATTACGGAACTTCATTAGGTCGTTTTTATTAAACGACACTAAGTCTCCTAATGTATCAACTTCGGCAGCTTTTAAACAATTTAATGCACGAACAGAAAGATCCATATCTATCAGTTTAGTTTTAAGCAACTGTCTCATATGAAGTGATTCTTCATCATAAGTTTCGGTTTGTGCAATTTCATCGGCTTCAAGTGTTATTCTTTCATCTGAGAACAACATGAAGTGATGAATTAAGATTTTAGCAGCTTCAGTTAAAGCCTCCTGTGGCACTATAGAACCATCTGTAATGATTTCGAAAACTAGTTTTTCGTAATCTGTTTTTTGCTCTACACGATAATTCTCAACACTATATTTTACATTTTTTATAGGTGTATAAATAGAATCTGTAAAAATTGTACCTAATGGTGCTGTAGACTTTTTATTTTCTTCAGCAGGAACGTATCCTCTACCTTTTTCGATAGAAATTTCCATGTTAATACTTACTTTAGGATCTAAATTACAGATAACTAGATCTGAATTTAATACTTGAAATCCTGAAATAAATTTCTGAAAATCTCCAGCAGTTATTTGTTCTTGACCAGAAATTGAAATTGAAACCGATTCGTTATCAACTTCGTCTATTTGACGTTTAAACCGAATTTGTTTAAGGTTAAGTATCATTTCTGTAACATCCTCAACTACTCCTGTAATTGTAGAAAATTCATGTTCTACACCTTCAATCCTAACTGATGTAATTGCAAACCCTTCTAAAGAAGATAATAAAACTCTTCTTAAAGCATTTCCAACGGTTAAGCCATAACCTGGCTCTAAAGGTCTAAACTCGAATTTGCCTTCAAAATCAGTTGAATCTATTAAGATTACTTTATCGGGCTTTTGAAAATTTAATATTGCCATATTGCTTATTGTATCAGTTATTATTTAGAATATAATTCGACGATGAATTGCTCATTAATGTTTTCAGGAATTTGAATTCTTGCTGGAATGGATACATAAGTTCCTTCTTTAGTCTCATTGTTCCAAGTAATCCATTCGTAAACATGACTTGAATTAGAAAGTGATCTTTCTACAGATTCAAGTGATTTAGATTTTTCTCTTACAGCAACGACATCTCCAGCTTTTAATGAATAAGAAGGAATGTTTACCAATTTTCCATTTACAGTAATATGTCTGTGAGAAACGAGTTGTCTTGCTCCACTCCGTGAAGGAGAAATACCCATTCTATACACAACGTTATCTAATCTAGATTCACATAATTGTAACAACACTTCACCTGTAATTCCGGTAGAGGCTGTCGCTTTCTTAAACAGGTTTCTAAATTGACGTTCTAAAATACCATATGTGTATTTTGCTTTTTGCTTTTCCATTAACTGGATAGCATATTCAGATTTTTTTCCACGTCTTCTTGTGTTTCCGTGTTGACCTGGAGGATAATTTCTTTTTTCAAAAGATTTATCTTCTCCAAAAATAGCTTCTCCGAATTTACGAGCTATTTTAGTTTTAGGACCAGTATATCTTGCCATTTTAAATTTGTTATGAGAGTGATTTTGAATTAAGGTCTTATACTTATCCTTCGAAAATCTTCAATCTCTCGTTTATACTTATTAATTAAACTCTTCTACGTTTTGGAGGTCTACATCCATTATGTGGCGTTGGTGTTACATCTATAATTTCTGTAACTTCAATACCTCCATTATGAATAGATCTAATAGCAGATTCTCTACCATTACCAGGACCTTTTACGTACACTTTTACTTTCTTTAAACCTGCTTCTTTAGCTACTTCTAAAGCATCTTCAGCAGCTAACTGAGCAGCATAAGGTGTGTTCTTTTTAGAACCTCTAAATCCCATTTTACCTGCTGAAGACCATGAAATCACATCGCCTTTTTTATTGGTAAGTGAAATAATAATATTATTAAAAGAAGCTGTAATGTGTGCTTCTCCTACAGACTCTACTATTACTTTACGCTTTTTAGTACTTGACTTTGCCATATTACTAATTATTATTTAGTTACTTTTTTCTTATTAGCAACTGTTTTTCTTCTACCTTTTCTTGTTCTGGAGTTGTTTTTTGTACGCTGACCTCTCAACGGAAGTCCAGTTCTATGACGAATTCCTCTATAACAACCAATGTCCATTAATCGCTTAATGTTTATTTGTGTTTCTGAACGTAATTCACCTTCAATAGTGTAAGTTCCTACAGCTTCACGAATTTTACTGATATCTTCATCAGTCCAATCAGAAACTTTCGTGCTTTCATCTACTTTAGCTGTGTCTAATATTTGTTTTGCTCTACTTCTACCTACTCCGTAGATATAAGTTAAAGAAATAACTCCTCTTTTTTGTTTTGGTATGTCTACACCTGCAATTCTTGCCATAATTATCCTTGTCTTTGTTTGAATCTAGGATTCTTTTTGTTGATTACGTAAAGTGTCCCTTTTCTGCGCACAATTTTACAATCTGCACTTCTCTTTTTTACTGATGCTCTTACTTTCATCTTAGTATCTATAAGTTATTCTAGCCTTAGTTAAATCGTAAGGACTCATTTCTAATTTTACTTTATCTCCTGGCAAAAGTTTTATATAATGCATACGCATTTTTCCAGAAATATGTGAAGTCACAATGTGACCATTTTCTAATTCAACACGAAACATAGCATTCGATAATGCTTCTATGATGGTTCCGTCTTGTTCTATTGCTGCTTGCTTTGCCATTTTATATTAAAACTTATATTGCTTTTCTGTTTTTACCTGTTTTCATCAATCCATCATAATGCTTATTTAGCAAGTATGAATTTACTTGTTGCATAGTATCGATTGCAACTCCAACCATAATTAATAATGAAGTTCCACCAAAAAACAATGCCCATCCTGATTGAACATTCATTAATTTTACAATAAATGCAGGAAACACCGCAATTAATGCTAAAAATATAGAACCTGGTAAGGTTATTTGAGACATTATTTTATCTAAATACTCAGAAGTTTCAGAACCCGGACGTATGCCAGGAATAAATCCTCCACTACGTTTTAAATCGTCTGCCATTTTATTAGTAGGTACTGTAATTGCAGTATAAAAATATGTAAATACTATAATTAATAGTCCAAATGTTACATTATACCATAAACCAAAAATATCAGAAAACTGTGCTTGTAACCACTGCCCAGCTCCAGAATCTTTCATAAAATCCATTCCTCCAATTAATCCAGGTACAAACATAATTGCTTGAGCAAAGATAATTGGCATTACTCCTGATGCATTTAATTTTAATGGGATATATTGTCTCGATCCAAATACATTTTTTTCGTAGCCACCAGAAGCTGTTCGTCTAGCATATTGTACAGCAATTTTTCTTACAGCCATCACTAACAATACAGACAATAAAATGATTACTAACCAAATTACAAGTTCAATTAAGATCATGATTAATCCTCCATTAGATTCTGTCACTCTTGCTGCCCATTCTTGAACAAATGATTGTGGTAACGATGCAATAATTCCAACCATAATTAATATTGAAATACCATTACCAACACCTTTATCTGTAATCTTTTCACCCAACCACATCGCAAAGATACAGCCTGTTACTAAAATGACAATAGATGAAAAATAGAATATACCTCCTTGACCTAGTAAAAATGCTGATTCAGGAACACCCAAAGCTGGTAAGCTTACCAAATATCCAGGTGCCTGTACCAGACATATTGCTATAGTCAACCATCGTGTAATTTGAGTAATTTTCTTTTGACCACTTGCTCCTTCTTTCTGTAACTTTTGTAAATAAGGAATAGCAATTCCCATTAACTGAACTACAATAGACGCTGAAATGTAAGGCATAATACCTAAGGCAAACACTGAAGCTTTTGATAAGGCACCACCAGTAAACATATCTAATATAGTTTTAAGTCCACCTCCGCCAAATCCTTGAGAAAAAGCTCCCAACTGACCCGCGTCAATACCTGGCAACGTTACTTGAGCTCCAAAACGATACACTAAAAGCATTCCTAAAGTTAGAATGATTCTATCTTTGAGTTCCGTTATTCTCCAAACATTTTTTATAGATTCTATAATCTTCATTGTCTAATTGGTTCTTATAACGTTACGGCTTCTCCTCCTGAAGCTTCTATAGCAGCTTTTGCAGAAGCAGTAAATTTATGAGCGTATACTTTTAATTTAGATTTTAATTCGCCTCTTCCCAATATTTTAACCAGTTCATTTTTACCAGCTAAACGAAAAGCAATCATTGTTTCTAAATCTATGATGCCTTTTATTTTCTTATCATCAACCATTTCTTGTAAAGTATCCAAATTAATTCCTTGGTATTCTTTACGGTTAATATTAGTAAAACCAAATTTAGGTACACGTCTTTGAAGTGGCATTTGACCACCTTCAAAACCTAATTTCCTTGAATAACCAGATCTAGATTTTGCTCCTTTATGTCCTCTTGTAGAAGTACCGCCTTTTCCAGACCCTTGCCCTCTACCAATTCTTTTACTATTATTGTTAACTGATCCTTCAGCAGGTTTTAAATTACTTAAATCCATTTTCCAGTGTTTTTAAGCTTCTTCTACAGAAACTAAATGTTTTACTTTATTAACCATACCAAGAATATTTGGAGTGGCATCGTGTTCAACTGTTTGACCAATCTTTCTTAAACCAAGAGCTTCAAGAGTTCTTTTTTGTCTTAATGAACGATTAATCGCACTTTTTTGTTTTGTTACTTTAATCTTAGCCATTTTATCCCTAATTATCCGTTAAAAACTTTTTCAAGAGAAACACCTCTTTCTTTAGCTATTTTTCTTGCATCTCTTATTTGTAATAAAGCATCAAATGTTGCTTTTACAACATTATGAGGATTCGAAGAGCCTTGAGATTTTGATAATACATCATGTACGCCAACTGCTTCTAAAACTGTTCGTACAGCTCCACCAGCAATAACTCCTGTACCAGGGGCAGCAGGAATAATATTTACTCTTGCTCCACCATATTTTCCTTTTTGCGCATGTGGTAACGTCCCTTTAACAAGTGGAATACGAACTAAATTTTTCTTAGCATCTTCAATTGCTTTAGCAATAGCACTAGCCACATCTTTAGATTTTCCTAAACCTTGGCCAACTACTCCTGCTTCATCACCAACTACTACAATTGCTGAAAAACCAAATGCTCTACCTCCTTTTGTTACTTTTGTAACTCTTTGTACACCAACCAAACGATCTTTAAGATCTAATCCACTTGGTTTTACTAATTCTGCGCTTTTGTATTTATGATACATAATTATATTAGAATTTAAGTCCTGCTTCTCTAGCTCCTTCAGCTAACGATTTTACTCTACCATGGTATAGATATCCACCTCTATCAAAAGAGATGTTTTCTATACCAGCCTTTATAGCTTTTTCAGCAACTGATTTACCTACTAAAGTGGCTACTTCTGTTTTAGTTCCTTTAGCAGAACTAATTTCTTTATCTCTTGAGGATGCTGCACTGATAGTTTTGCCAGTTACATCATCAACAATTTGAGCATAAATTTCTTTATTACTTCTAAAAACAGATAATCTTGGTTTAGATTGAGTACCAGAGACTATTTTACGTATTCTGTTTTTAATTCTTTGTCTTCTTTCGGTCTTTGTTAATGCCATGACTTTATTTATTAAGCGGTTTTACCAGCTTTTCTTCTTAATTGCTCACCAACAAACTTAATTCCTTTCCCTTTGTAAGGTTCTGGTTTACGGAATGAACGAATCTTTGCCGCTACTTGTCCTACAAGTTGTTTATCGTGAGAGGTTAATTTTATAACAGGATTCTTTCCTTTTTCTGAAATTGTTTCAATCTTAACTTCTGGAGCTATATTTAAAACAATATTATGTGAAAATCCTAAAGCTAAATCTAGTTTTTGTCCTTGATTCTTAGCTCTATATCCTACTCCTACTAATTCTAATTCTTTAGTATATCCTTTTGAAACACCTTCAACCATATTATTAAAAAGTGATCTATATAAACCGTGTTTCGCTTTATGGTCTTTAGCTTCCGAAGAACGTTCTACCACAATATTACCATCTTCAATTTTAACAGTTACTGCAGAAAACTCTTGAGATAATTCTCCTAACTTTCCTTTTACTGTAACAATGTTATCGTTGACATCAACTGTAACTCCTTCTGGAATTGCTACTGGGTTATTACCTATTCTTGACATTCTTTTAATGGTCTTTAATTAGTAAACGTAACACAATACTTCGCCACCAATATTTTCTCTTTGAGCTTGTTTGCCTGTCATTACTCCATGTGAAGTAGAGACAATAGCAATTCCAAGGCCATTAAGAATACGGGGCAGCTCGTTAGAACTTGCATATTTACGTAAACCTGGTTTACTTATCCTTTGGAGTTTTTTAATTACAGGCTCTTTGGTGTCTTTAGTGTATTTTAAAGCGATTTTAATCGTTCCTTGCACTAAAGAATCATCGAACTTGTAACTTAAAATATATCCTTGGTCAAATAATATTTTTGTGATTTCTTTCTTTAAATTAGAAGCAGGAATTTCTACAACTCTGTGACCTGCGCTAACTGCGTTTCTAACTCTTGTTAAATAATCCGCGATTGGATCTGTATTCATACTTATTAATTTGCGATTAGGGTTTTTAACTAGTTGTTAAACCTTTAATCAATTTATAATTTTACCAACTTGCTTTTCTTACTCCTGGAATTAATCCTTTATTAGCCATTTCACGAAACATAACACGAGAAATACCAAAATTACGCATGTACCCTTTTGGTCTTCCTGTTAATTTGCATCTGTTATGCATACGAACAGGGGAAGCATTTTTTGGTAATTTTTGTAATGCTTCATAATCTCCAGCATCTTTTAAAGCTTTACGTTTAGCTGCATATTTAGCTACTGTTTTAGCTCTTTTTACCTCACGGGCTTTCATTGATTCTTTAGCCATATCTTAATTCTTTTTAAAAGGCAATCCTAATTCGGTTAATAATGATTTTGCTTCTTTGTCTGTTTCAGCAGAAGTCACAAATGTAATATCCATTCCAGAGATTTTGTTTATCTTATCGATATTAATCTCTGGAAAAATAATTTGTTCTGTAATTCCTAAACTGTAATTACCTCTACCATCAAAGCCACTAGCTTTAATCCCATTAAAATCTCTTACTCGTGGTAAAGCTGATGTCACTAAACGATCTAAAAACTCAAACATTTGCTCGCCTCTTAACGTAACCTTGACTCCAATTGGCATTCCTTTACGTAATTTAAAAGATGCAACATCCTTTTTAGATATAGTAGCTATAGCTTTTTGCCCAGATATTCTTGACATTTCGTCTACAGCATGGTCTATTAACTTTTTATCTGCAACTGCGTCACCAACTCCTCGAGATAATACTATCTTTTTAAGTTTAGGCACTTGCATTACATTTTTATATCCGAACTCTTCCTTAAGAGCAAAAACTACCTTGTCCTTGTACTCTTTTTTTAATCTTGGAATATAAACCATAACTATATTACTTCATTAGATTTTTTAGCAAATCTTACTTTTTTATCGCCTTCCATTCTATATCCAACTCTAGTTGTTTCTCCTTTTGAAGTTAACAATGACAAATTAGAAATTTGAATAGCTGCTTCTTTTTCTACGATTCCTCCTTGAGGATTTTTAGCGTCTGGTTTCATATGTTTTTTAACCATATTAACACCTTCAACAATCGCCTTATTTTTGTCTTTTGATAGTTTAAGAATTTTACCTTCAGCATTTTTGTGGTCTCCAGTTATAACTCTTACTATATCTCCTGATTTTATTTTAAGCTTTCTCATCTTAATTCTGTATTAAAGCACCTCTGGTGCTAATGATACAATCTTCATGAATTGTTTATCACGAAGCTCTCTTGCAACTGGTCCAAAAACACGTGTGCCTTGCATTTCTCCTGTTGGATTTAATAAAACACAAGCGTTATCATCAAACCTAATATATGAACCATCAGGTCGTCGAACTTCTTTTTTTGTGCGAACTACAACTGCCGTTGCAATAGCCCCTTTTTTAATGCCTCCATTAGGAGTTGCATCTTTTACAGAAACTACAATCTTATCTCCTAAAGAAGCATATCTTCTTTTAGTACCTCCCAGAACACGAATAGTTAAAACTTCTTTTGCTCCAGTATTGTCAGCTACTTTTAATCTTGATTCTTGTTGTACCATAATTATTTAGCTCTTTCAATTACTTCAACTAGTCTCCAACATTTAGATTTACTTAAAGGTCTTGTCTCCATGATCTTTACAGTATCTCCAATATTACAGTCATTTGTTTCGTCGTGTGCAACATACTTCTTTGTTTTTAACACGAACTTTCCATACATAGGATGTTTTACTTTCTTAACTTCAGCAACCACAATTGATTTCTGCATTTTATTACTTGTAACAACTCCTACACGTTCTTTTCTTAAATTTCTTTTTTCCATCTTTCAGCAGAATACTATTCTTGTATTTCTCTATTGGTTAACTCTGTTGCAATTCTAGCTACTGTACGTCTTATACCTCGTAACTGAATTGGATTTTCAAGAGGTGATATTGCATGCGCCATTTTCAGGTCTGCATAACTTTTCTTTGTCTCACCAAGTTTTTCTTGTAACTCAGCTGCAGATAGTTCTTTAATTTCTGATTGCTTCATAATATTCTTTTATTAAGCTTCGTAATCCCTAGCTATTATAAACTTCGTTTTAACTGGAAGTTTTTGTGCTGCTAGCCGTAATGCTTCTTTTGCTATGTCTATTGTCACACCTCCAACTTCGAATAAGATTCTTCCAGGTGTAACTGGAGCTACATAATATTCAACAGAACCTTTACCTTTACCCATACGTACTTCTAAAGGTTTCTTTGTAATAGGTTTATCTGGAAATATTTTAATCCATAAATGTCCTTCTCTTTTCATGTAACGTGTTGCTGCAATACGAGCAGCTTCGATTTGACGAGAAGTAATAAATTTTGATTCTAGTGATTTTATACCAAACATTCCATGAGAAAGTAGATGTCCTCTTCCAGAGTTCCCTTTCATTCTCCCTTTTTGTTGCTTACGAAATTTTGTTCTTTTTGGCTGTAACATTTTTCTTTAATTTAAAAAATTACTTTCTACGACGAGATTTATTATTACCTCCTCGTCCACCTTTTCCTTGCTTCTTAGATAAACCAACAAGCGGAGAAAGTTCTCTTTTACCATATACTTCGCCTTTCATAATCCATACTTTAATACCTAATTTACCATAGGTAGTTTGGGCTTCTACTAAAGCATAGTCTATGTCGGCTCTAAATGTAGATAAAGGAATTCTTCCATCTTTGAAGTGTTCGCTACGTGCCATTTCTGCGCCATTTAAACGACCACTGATTTGAATTTTAATACCTTCAGCATTCATACGCATAGAAGCAGCAATTGCCATTTTAATTGCACGTTTATATGAAATACGATTTTCAATTTGGCGTGCTACACTTGATGCAACTAAATACGAATCTAGTTCTGGTCTTTTAATTTCAAAGATATTTATTTGAACTTCTTTACCTGTAATCTTTTTAAGTTCTTCTTTTAACTTGTCTACCTCTTGGCCACCTTTACCAATAATGATACCTGGACGAGCTGTTGTGATAGTAACGGTTACAAGTTTAAGAGTTCTTTCGATGATTACTCTCGACACACTAGCTTTTGCTAAACGAGCGAAAATATACTTTCTGATTTTATCGTCTTCAGCAAGCTTATCTCCATAATCATTTCCTCCATACCAGTTAGATTCCCATCCTCTTATAATACCTAGGCGATTACCTATTGGATTTGTCTTCTGTCCCATTTATTAATTACTTTGTGTGTTATTATTAGCTCCAAGCACGAGTGTTACGTGATTAGATCTTTTTCTTATTCTGTGTGCTCGACCTTGTGGAGCTGGACGTAATCTTTTTAACATAGACGCGCTATCAACTCTAATCTCTTTTACAAATAATTCAGCATCTTCAACATCTGCATCTTCATTTTTAGCTTGCCAGTTTGCTACTGCAGACATTAGCAAAGTTTCTAAACGTCGTGATGCTTCTTTCGGACTGAATTTTAAAATATTAAGTGCTTTCTCTACTTTTTCGCCTCTTACTAAATCGGCTACTAAACGCATTTTTCTTGGTGACGTAGGACAGTTATTAAGCTTTGCAAAAGCAATCTGCTTCTTTTCTGCTTTAATAGCGTCTGCCATTTGTTTTTTACGACTTCCCATAGCTCTTATCTTTTTCCTTTATTTTTTGCACCTGCATGACCTCTAAAAGATCTTGTAGGTGAAAATTCTCCTAATTTATGACCTACCATATTTTCAGTAATATAAACTGGTACAAATTGACGGCCATTATGTACAGCAATTGTTTGACCTACAAAGTCTGGAGTAATCATACTTGCTCTAGACCAAGTTTTAATTACAGTTTTCTTTTTAGCCTCTGTATTTGCTAATACTTTTCTTTCTAATTTATAATGAACGTAAGGTCCTTTTTTTAATGATCTTGCCATAACTTATTATTTCTTTCTACGTTCTACAATATATTTATTACTTGCTTTTGACCTAGAACGGGTTCTAAATCCTTTTGCAGGAATACCTTTTCTAGAGCGTGGATGCCCTCCAGAAGCCTTACCTTCACCACCACCCATTGGATGATCAACAGGATTCATTACAACTGGTCTTGTACGTGGACGTCTTCCTAACCATCTGCTCCTACCTGCTTTACCAGATACTAATAATTGATGGTCTGAGTTAGAAACAACTCCAATAGTTGCTAAACAGTTTACAAGAATTAATCGTGTTTCACCTGATGGTAACTTAACTGTAGCGAATTTACCATCTCTAGCCATTAACTGAGCAAAAGCTCCAGCACTACGTGCCATAACAGCACCCTGACCTGGATGTAATTCGATACAAGAAATAACGGTTCCCAATGGAATTTGGCTTAAAGGCATTGCATTTCCAATTTCGGGAGCTACATTAATACCTGATACTAGTTTTTGCCCAACCTGAAGTCCATTTTGAGCGATAATGTATCTTTTCTCACCATCTTGATAGTTAAGCAATGCAATAAACGCAGTTCTGTTTGGATCATATTCAATCGACTTAACTACTGCTGGAATACCAGTTTTGTTTCGTTTAAAATCTATAATACGATACCTTTTTTTATGACCTCCACCAATATAGCGCATGGTCATTTTTCCTTGACTGTTTCTACCACCTGAACGTTTTTTCGGAGCTAATAAACTTTTCTCCGGCTTATCAGTAGTAATGGCGTCAAACCCATTTACTACTCTAAATCGCTGTCCTGGTGTGATTGGTTTTAATTTTCTTACTGACATTTTTTGTCTAATTACATATTAGCGTATAAATCAATCATCTCACCTTCCGCCAGTTGTACAATTGCTTTTTTAACAGCATTTGTTTTACCATGTTGAATTCCCGTTTTTGTATGACGAGTTTTTCTGTCTGGACGGACATTTATAGTACGAACTTTTTGAACAGAAACACCATAAGCAGCTTCTACTGCTTTTTTAATTTCTACCTTGTTCGCCTTTGTATTCACTTGAAAGCTATAGCGATTGTTTAATTCGCTATCATTAGTTGCTTTTTCTGTGATTATTGGTTTAATTAAGATATTCATTGTTTCTATTTACTTAAATTCAATTCAATTTCTTCTAAAGAGCTTTCCATAAGTACTACTTGATTTGCATTTAATATTTTGTAAGTACTTAATTCTGAATTCATTATAACTTCAGACCCTTTTAAATTGCGTGACGACAAATATACATTATTATTCGACCCTCCCAACACAAACAAAGATTTTTTATTCTCAAGCCCTAAAGCCTTTAAAACTGCAGTAAATTCGTTGGTTTTTGGAGCATCAAAATTAAAGTCTTCTAATACAGTTATCGCCTTTTCACTTGCCTTAATACTTAAAGCAGATTTACGTGCTAAACGTTTTAGATTCTTATTTAATTTAAAACTATAATTTCTTGGTCTTGGACCAAATATACGTCCGCCTCCTCTAAATATACCAGACTTGATACTTCCTGCTCTTGCAGTACCAGTACCTTTTTGTTTTTTAATCTTACGTGTACTTCCAACAATATCTGCTCTTTCTTTAGCCTTATGAGTTCCTTGACGTTGATTAGCAAGGTATTGCTTAACATCTAAATAAACTGCATGATCGTTTGGCTCAATAGCATACACATCTTTAGAAAGGTCTGCCTTTCTTCCTGTGTCTTTACCGTTAATATCTAAAACTGCTATCTTCATTACTTTCTAATAATTACATAAGCGTTTTTAGCTCCAGGTACACATCCTTTAACCACAAGTAGATTCTTTTCAGTAACTACTTTTAAAACTCTTAAATTTTGAACTTTTACTGTTTCTCCGCCCATTCTTCCTGCCATTCGCATTCCTTTAAATACTCTTGCAGGATATGAAGCAGCTCCAATAGATCCTGGTGCTCTTAAACGATTATGCTGTCCGTGAGTAGCTTGACCAACTCCAGCAAAACCATGACGTTTTACAACACCTTGAAATCCTTTACCTTTTGATGTTCCAGAAACATCAACAAATTCACCTTCTGTGAAATGCTCTACAGTGATTGCATCACCTAATTTGTACTCCTCATCAAAACCTTGGAATTCAACGATTTTACGTTTTACAGAAGTTCCTGCTTTTTTAGCATGACCTAAGTCTGCTTTAGTAGCACTTTTTTCTGTCGCGTCATCGAAACCTAATTGAATAGCTTCATAGCCATCAATCTCCTCAGTTCTGACTTGGGTAACGATACATGGTCCAGCTTTAATTACTGTACAGGGAATATTCTTCCCATTTTCATCAAAGATGCTGGTCATACCGATTTTTTTTCCTATTAACCCAGACATAATTATTTAATTTATTATTACTTATTTATTTAAAAAAACTTAGGGTTAAAATACGTTTCAACCCTGAATTGTATTTTTACCATTTTTCCTTAACCAATCGTCAAGGACATGTATTTTAGATAGTGTATCACTATCTCCAACGATATTCACTACACTTTTATCTCAACCTCAACCCCACTTGGTAATTCAAGCTTCATTAACGCATCAATCGTTTTTGAAGAAGAACTATAAATATCCAATAATCTCTTATAAGAGCATAATTGAAATTGTTCTCTCGACTTTTTATTTACGTGTGGCGAACGTAATACAGTAAAAATTTTCTTGTGTGTTGGTAATGGAATTGGACCAGTTACAACAGCACCAGTACTCTTTACTGTTTTTACAATCTTATCAGCAGATTTGTCTACTAAATTGTAATCGTAAGATTTTAATTTTATTCTAATTTTTTGACTCATAGTTTTAAAATTTAAGCTTCAACTCCTCTTGCTGCTTTTATCACTTCTTCAGAAATATTTGAAGGAGTTTGAGCATAATGTGAAAATTCCATTGTTGAAGTTGCTCTACCTGACGATAGTGTCCGTAACGCTGTTACATATCCAAACATTTCAGATAATGGTACATTTGCCTTAACTACTTTTGAACCTGCTCTGTCACCCATGTCATTTACTTGACCGCGACGACGATTAAGGTCTCCTACAATATCTCCCATATTTTCTTCAGGAGTTAACACTTCTAATTTCATGATTGGTTCCATGATTACTGCTCCTGCAGCTTTAGCTGCAGCTTTAAATCCTAATTTGCCAGCAAGTTCGAATGATAATTGATCCGAATCCACATCATGGTATGATCCATCTTTTAAGGTTACTTTTAAACTATCAATTTCATATCCTGCTAAAGGGCCATTAACCATTGCTTGTTTAAATCCTTTTTCTACTGAAGGAATAAATTCCTTTGGCACATTACCCCCCTTAATAATAGATTCAAATTCCAATCCACTTTTTCCTTCTTCAGCTGGTTCTATTGTAAATGAAATGTCTGCGAATTTACCACGGCCACCAGATTGTTTTTTATAAACTTCTCTATGGTCTGCAGTTCTTGTAATCGCTTCTTTATATTCAACTTGTGGTTGACCTTCGTTTACTTCAACTTTGAATTCACGTTTTAAACGGTCAACAATAATATCTAAATGAAGTTCTCCCATTCCAGAAATAATTGTCTGTCCTGATGCTTCATCTGTTCTTACTGTAAATGTTGGATCTTCTTCGGCTAATTTAGCTAAAGACATTCCTAACTTGTCAACATCTGCTTTAGTTTTAGGTTCCACAGCAATACCAATTACCGGATCTGGGAAGTCCATACTTTCTAATGTAATAGGATGCTTTTCATCAGTTAAGGTATCTCCTGTTTTAATACTTTTAAATCCTACAGCAGCTCCAATATCTCCAGCTTCTATATAACTAATTGCATTTTGCTTATTAGCATGCATTTGATAGATACGAGAAATACGCTCTTTTTTACCAGAACGATTATTTAACACATAAGAACCAGCATCTAATCTCCCTGAATACGCTCTAAAAAATGCTAAACGACCTACAAAAGGATCTGTAGCAATTTTAAACGCTAGAGCAGCAAAAGGCTCGGTTACATCTGGTTTACGAGAAATTTCATTTCCAGTATGAGGATGAGTACCTATAATAGCATCTTTATCAACAGGTGAAGGTAAATAACGACAAACAGCATCTAATAAAAACTGAACGCCTTTATTTTTAAATGCAGAACCACAAATCATAGGAATGATAGCCATATCCATAACAGCAGCTCTTAATGCAGCATGTACTTCATCTTCTGTAATAGAATCTTCATCTTCCATGAACTTTTCTAACAAGTTATCATCGTAACTTGCCACTTCTTCTATAAGTAAAGCTCTATACTGACGTGTTTCTTCTTTTAATTCTTCAGGAATATCAATAACATCAAACGTAGCCCCTTGTGTTTCATCATGCCAGATTATCGCTCTATTCTTAACTAAATCGATAATTCCTTTAAAATCTTGCTCATCTCCAATTGGTAAAACAATAGGTACTGCATTAGAACCTAACATTTCTTTAACCTGCTTGTTAACCATCAAGAAATCTGACCCTTGACGATCCATTTTATTCACAAACCCAATTCTTGGTACTTTGTAGTTATCGGCTAATCTCCAGTTAGTTTCAGATTGTGGTTCTACACCATCAACTGCACTAAATAAGAATACTAAACCATCTAATACACGTAAAGAACGATTTACTTCAACAGTAAAATCAACGTGTCCTGGAGTATCAATAATATTAAAATGATATCCTTCTGTACCATTAATGGCTTCACCGTTTTTTGTTGGAAAATCCCAAGTACAAGTTGTAGCAGCCGAAGTAATTGTAATACCTCTTTCTTGCTCTTGTTCCATCCAATCCATAGTAGCAGCACCATCATGTACTTCACCTATTTTATGAGAAACTCCTGTATAATAAAGAATCCGCTCTGTAGTTGTTGTTTTACCAGCATCGATATGCGCAGCAATCCCAATATTTCTTGTATATTTTAAATCTCTAGCCATTCCGAATTAAAATCTAAAGTGAGAGAACGCTTTATTTGCTTCTGCCATTTTATGAGTATCCACTCTTTTTTTAACTGCTCCTCCTTCTTCTTTAGATGCTGCTAATACTTCTGCTGCTAACTTTTGAGCCATAGATTTTTCATTCCTCTTGCGTGAAAAACTGATTAGCCATTTCATTGCTATAGAAATTTTACGGTCCGGACGAATCTGCATTGGAATTTGGTATGTTGCACCACCAACTCTACGACTACGCACTTCTACGTGAGGCATAACATTAGATAATGCTTGTTTCCATATTTCTAAAGCAGTTTTTTCTTCGTCTGTATTTTTCTCTTCTACAATATTTATTGCATCATAGAAAATTTTAAAAGCTACTGATTTTTTACCATCCCACATCATCATGTTTACAAAACGTGTTACTAGCTGATCGTTAAAACGTGGATCTGGTAAAAGTGGTCTTTTTTTCGCCTGTCTTTTTCTCATGTCTTCTTTTTAAAGTTTTAAATTACTTCTTTGGGCGTTTTGTACCATACTTAGATCTACGTTGTGTTCTACCTTCTACACCTGCTGTGTCTAAAGCTCCACGAACGATATGATATCTAACTCCTGGCAAATCTTTTACCCTTCCACCTCTAACCAATACTATCGAGTGCTCTTGTAAATTGTGTCCTTCTCCAGGAATGTATGCATTTACTTCATTACCATTTGTTAATCTTACCCTTGCAACTTTACGCATTGCAGAGTTAGGTTTTTTTGGTGTTGTAGTGTAAACACGTGTACACACTCCTCGCCTTTGAGGACACGAATTTAAAGCAGCCGATTTACTCTTCTTGGTTATTTTGGCTCTTCCTTTTCGTACTAATTGTGAAATTGTTGGCATATTATTTTATAATATTTTTTTCTAAACCCTCTTTAAAAGGGCTGCAAAGGTAAAAATTAAAATGAATTATTCAAATGTTGAAGTCTTAATTTTATAACTAATCTGAAAATTAATTTGAGGCATATATTATTTGAATAAATTTTCCGTTAGTTTTACACACAAAAGCACAACATTGAGGACTTTAAAAATTGTAATTTTATACCTTATTTTAAGCACTATAAATCTGACTTTTATAAATGCGCAAAATTTAAATCTAATTGTTAAAGGAAAGGACAGTTTAGAAACTAATGTTATTGATTCTCTAAATTACAAAAAAAGCTTTGTCGATTTTATTTCTCTTAAAAATGAAGTTGAAGCATTACATCTCAATCTTCAAAAGTTAGGTTTTATTGAAAATAAATTATTGTTGATTGATAAAAAAAGTGATTCAATATATGTTGCAAAATTCAGCTTAAATAAAAAATATGACACCATATATATATACTACGATAATAAACTGTTTTCAAAAGAGATATTAGAGCCTATTTCTAACTCTGTTACTTCAGAATATTTTATAACTACAATTTCTAAAACTGAAGATATCCTTAATTATATAAGCTCTAAAATAGTTGAAGATGGTCAGCCCTTTGCTTCTCTTAAACTCATAAACTTAAAAAAGAAAGATAATTATAGTATACAGGCTGAGCTCATTATCTCGAGTGATAAAAAAAGAAGTGTAGATAATATTATAGTTAAGGGCTATGAGAATTTTTCCAAATCTTATATAAAGCATTTTTTAAAAATTAAGAATGGTGATGATTTTAATTTAAAAACTTTAAAAGAAAAATCTGAAACCTTAAATACTTTACAATTTGCTAATCAAATAAAACCTCCTGAAATTCTCTTTACAAAAGACTCAACGACTATTTATTTATACTTAGAAAAATCAAAAAGTAACAACTTTGATGGTTTTCTTGGTTTTGGCACAAATGAAACAACCAATAAAATTGAATTTAACGGGTACCTAAATTTAAATCTAACAAACAATCTTAATTATGGAGAGTCTTTTAACTTGATTTATAAAAGCGACGAAAATGATCAAAAAAAATTTGATGTTAATTTTAATCTACCATATATTTTAGGCTCAGCTATTGGAACAGAAATTGCTTTAAATATATTTAAGAAAGATTCAACCTACACTACTGTCAATCAATCTGCTAGTTTATTTTATCAAATTAATTCTAAACAAAAAATCCATATTGGTATTGAAGGTGTTCAATCTAATAATTTATTAGAGAATACTATTTCTGAAACTATTCAAGATTATAATTCTACTTTTTATAATTTAAGATTTGAGTACATAAAAAGGGAATCCTATAATTTTCTTTTTCCTATAAATTTTGTTTTCGATTTTAAAGGTGGTTTTGGTAATAGGAATTTTGAAAACACTTCTGAAAAACAAACACTTTTTGTTTTAAAGACATTCAAAATTTTTAATTTGAACACTAAAAACAGTGTTTATTTAAGGCTAAATGGTGCTGGAATAAATTCAAACAATTTTTTATCTAATGAGCTTATTAGGTTTGGAGGCATAAAATCGATACGTGGTTTTGAAGAAAATAGCTTAATTGCTTCCTTGTTTGGTGTATTGAATACAGAGTATCGTTACCAGCTAAACAACAACATTTATGCACACTCTATTTTTGATGCGGCTTATTTTGAAAATGAGATCACAAAAACGAAAGAAAAGCTTTTTGGATTTGGCATTGGGTTTGGTATAAATACAAAGGCTGGGTTATTAAAATTTAATTATGCAAATGGGAAGTCAGAAAGTCAAAAATTTAAATTTTCAGACTCAAAAATCCACTTAAGTTTAAGCGCAATATTCTAATAAACCCATTATATTAAAAGAGTCTTTCGAAAAAAAAATTAAAATTTTAACCAATAATTATTGTTTTATTAACTTTTTATTATGATTTTTGGCGTAGACTAATTCAAATAAATTATAAAATGAAAACAAAGTTTAGTGGAATTTTAACGCTATTACTGGCGTTTGTTGTGCAATTTACATTTGCACAGGAAAAAACAATTTCGGGAACAGTTTCGGATAATTCTGGAATACCTCTTCCTGGGGTTAATATTATTGTAAAAGGTACAACTACAGGTACTCAAACAGATTTTGATGGTAATTATAACATCAATGCAAGTGTGGGTGACGTTTTAACCTTTTCTTATGTAGGACTTATAACTGTTGAACAAACAGTTGGGGCTGCAAACACAATTAATGTTACGATGGTAGAAGATTCTACTGTTCTTGAGGAAGTAATTGTAACTGCACAAGGTATTAAAAGAGAAAAGAAAGCTCTTGGTTATGCCGTAAGTGAAGTTGATTCTGACGAAATTGAGCAACGAGCAGAAGGTGATGTTGCTAGAATTTTATCCGGTAAAGCTTCAGGTGTACAAATTACTTCTCAAAGTGGTACTTCTGGATCTGCTACTAACGTAATTATTAGGGGTTATTCTTCTATTAATGGTAGTAACCAAGCATTATTTGTTGTAGATGGTGTTCCTTTTAGTAGTGATACTAATTCACAAGGTAACTTCCTTAATGGTAATGTTGGATCAAGTAGATTTTTAGATTTAGATCCGAATAACATTGCAAGTGTAAACGTTCTTAAAGGCCTTGCTGCTGCTACTTTATATGGTGCTGCTGGAAGAAATGGTGTCATTGTAATTACGACTAAATCTGGATCTGGTGCAGCTGCTGGACCTAAGAAATCAGAAATTACTGTTAGCCAATCTTATTTTGTAAATGAAATTGCTTCTTTACCAGATTATCAAAATCAATACGGTGGTGGTTTCGATCAATCTTTTGGTTGGTTCTTTAGTAACTGGGGACCTGCCTTTGAAGCTGGTGGTGTTGATGGTTATTTAAATGACCCTGCAGGAACTATCCAACCAGATGGTACTGTTGAACACCCTTATGGTTCTTCAGCCTTCTTAAATAACTTTTTAGGTGGTAATAACCAATTTAATAACTTATATACTGGTCAGCGTTATGACTGGAAAGCTTATAATAGTGTTGAAAACTTCTTTAGAACAGGAGGTGTAAGTAATACTTCCATAAACCTTAGAGGTGCCTCTACTGATGGCAATATTAGTTATAATGTAAATTATGGACATTTAGATGAACTTGGATTTACTCCTGGAAATAAGGTCTTAAGAAATACACTATCTGTTGGTGGTCGTGCTAAATTAAGTAATAATTTTACAATTAATGCTTCTTTAAATTATTCTAGAAACCATGTGACTTCACCTCCAGTTTCAGCAAGTAGAGGTAATGGTACATTAGGATGGTCAACTTTTGGTAATGTATTCTTTACTCCAAGAAATGTAGATTTAAATGGATTACCATTTGAATTACCTGAAAATGGTGGAAGTATATACTATCGTAATGGTAATGATATTATTAATCCAAACTGGTCGGTTAAAAATGCTGGAAACAATCAGTTAACTAACAGAGTATTTGGAACCGCATCATTAACATACGATTTTAATGATAACTTAAACGTGACATATCGTGCTGGTATTGATTCATATAATGAGAGAAATACAGCTTACTCTAACAGAAATGGGGTAAACTTTACAAATGCAATATTTGGGTTTTTAAATACTTGGGATAACAATGTTACCATCTGGAATCACTATTTAGCCTTTAATGGTAACTATGATTTATCAGATGACTTTGGATTAACATTTGTTTTAGGTGGTACATCTGACCAAAGAGTATTTGATCAACAAGGTGTTGCTAGTTCACAACAAATTGTATTTGGGGTGTTAAGACACTTTAACTATGTAAATCAAACACCGATTCATTTTCTTTCAGAACAAAATACCCTTGGTGTTTTTGGAGAAGCAGCTATAGATTATTCTAATTTTGCATTCCTTACACTTTCTGCTAGAAATGACTGGGTATCTAATTTACCTACGGATAATAATAACCAGTTTTACCCTAGTGTAAGTGTTTCTTTCTTACCAACTGCTGCTTTTGATGAATTAAAATCAACAAACGGTTTAAATTACTTGAAGATTAGAGCTGGTATAGGACAGTCTGCAGGTTTCCCTTCAGGTTATCCTACAATAGGAACAGTAGGTCAATCAACTCAAGTTAATGGTGGTGCCGTAGGTGGTTCTGGAGGAGTTGTAACTAATAGTGTAAGTAACTTTAGAGCAAATCCTGATTTACAACCAGAGCTCGTTAGTGAGTTCGAAGTTGGTTTTGATGCAAGAGCTTGGGATAATAGAGTTAACCTTAGTGTGTCTTTCTACGATAGAACAACTAAAGATTTAATTGTTTTTAAACCACTACCTCCATCTTCAGGATTTACGCAAACACAAGATAATGTTGGTAAAGTTGAAGGTGACGGTTGGGAAGTTGATTTAGGTGTTGACTTATTTAGAAATGATGGAGATGGCTTTAATTGGAACACTCGTGTTAACTTTACTAAAAGTGAGCAAATAGTTACTGAGCAAGATGATGACCAAATTATATTTGCTGGTTCAACCGCAGCTTTTTTAGGTGGTAACGCAGCTATAGAAGGAGAACAATTAGGTATTATAGTTGGTAGAAGAATTGCAAGAGATGCCAATGATAATTTTTTAGTTGCTGCTTCTGGTAGTTATCAAACTGAAGATCAAGTAACTTTACCTGACGGTAGAACTATTACTCCTATTATTGGTGATCCTAACCCTGATTATGTGATGAATTTTATAAACAATTTATCATATAAAAACTTTAATTTAGGCTTTCAAATAAATCATACTAAAGGTGGTGATATTGCAACAACAACAGTAGCCACATTATTAGGTCGTGGTTTGATTGTTACTGATAGAAAGAATACTTTTATTCTTCCTGGAGTTTTAGCGTCTAATGGTCAACCAAATAATTTACAAATTAATAACTCAACTTATTATTTTAGTAATGTTTTATTCGGGCCTAAAGAATTAACTGTTTACGATGCATCTGTATTACGTTTATCAGAAATTTCTTTTGGATATTCATTCCCTGAAAAACTTTTGGAAAAAACACCTTTTGGATCATTGTCAATTACTGCTAGTGGTTTCAATTTATGGTATGATGCATATAACACACCTGATCGTGCAAACTTCGACCCTAATGTAGCAGGTGTTGGTGTTGGTAATGGTAGAGGATTTGACTATTTAAATGGTCCTAGTTCTAAAAGATTTGGTTTAAGTGTTAAAGTAACCTTTTAATTATTAAAAAAAAAATTAAATACAGACGCAACCTTTTTAATGTTTTGCATCTTATTTATAACTAAACAAGTATTATGAAAAAAATATATAAATTTTTATTAATGACAATCGTTGTCTCTAGTACCATGTTTTACTCGTGTGAGACTCTAGAGCTAGAGAACCTTGCGAGCCCGAACGGTTTGGATCCAAGTAAAGCGGATGCCGATTTGCTGTTGAATAGTATTCAATTAGCTTATAGAGCTTCGTTAATTACGTTTAATGATAACAATGCTTCTTTAGCAAGAATTGATTATTTCTTCGGTAGAGATTATTTTGAGGATAGACCTGGTATAGGCGGTCCTTGGAATAACTTATATAGTGGAATGCTTCCTGACATTGCTAATATAGCTGCTTTGCATTCGGCAGAAAATGATTTATCATTTCAACTTGGTATTTCAAAAATAATGCAGGCACATGTTATGATGTTGTTGGTCGATTCTTTAGGCGACATTGTTTACTCACAAGCAAACAATCCTAGTGAATATCCAGCTCCTGCTGTAGATGATGATCAAGAAGTGTACAATGCTGCATTAGCATTACTGGTTGAAGCAAAAGCACATTTAGCTAGTGCTCCTGGTACTAATGCAACTGACATGTTTTATGGTAATGATAATGATAAATGGATAACGTTTGCTAACACCCTTCAGATGCGTGCCAATTTAACTGTTGGTAATTACTCAGCAGTTGCATCTGCAACAAATGTTATTACTGATACTGCAGACGATATGGAATTTGCTTATGGAACCAATGTGCTAGCTCCAGACACTCGTCATCCTGATTACAATGCTGATTACAGAAGTGATGGAGCAAATATTTACCAAAATAATTGGTTGATGAACCAAATGACAGGAGATTCAGATGAATGGTATAATTTATGGGGAGTTTGGGAAATTGGTGATGATATGACACCAGCTGATCCATTACCAACAAATGATCCAAGACGTCGTTATTATTTTTACAGACAATCATGGAATACTCCTGGGAATTTTTCAATGCTATATCATTCAGCAGCTGGAACAGGAGCTTGGCCAGAATTTTTTGGTGCAGATAGTACAAACGGAGAAACTTTACAGTGTTCTTTACAAAACGTACCATTTCATTTAGAATTTACTCCAGACGAAGAAATTTGGTGTTCAACTAAATTAGGATATTGGGGAAGAACGCATGGTAATGATGAAGGTACTCCTCCAGATAACTTTTTAAGAACAGCTTCAGGTGTATATCCTGCAGGTGGAAGTTTCGATAACCAATACGATATACCTTTTTATCAAGGTGGATCTGGTGTAGGAAACTTGCCTAGTGGAGCAGTTGGACTTGGAAATGGTGGTGGCGGTGCTGGTGTAGAACCAATCATGCTTGCTTCTTATGTTTATTTTATGAAAGCTGAAGCTGAATTAGCACTTGGAAATACAGCTGCTGCTAGAACGCATTTGGAAACAGCAATCACAACATCTATAAATAAAGTAATGTCTTTTGGAGCTTTAGATGCCGCTGCAGATAGCGATTTATTCCCTACAGCCGTAGAAATCGATGATTTTATGACTACTATTTTGGGTGAGTTTGATGCTGCTCCTGAAACATCAGGATTAGACGGATTTGGTTTTCCTGTAGAAAAAGACAAATGGGATATTTTAGGAGAACAATATTTTGTAGCTATGTTTGGTGGATCTGCTGATGCTTTCAATTTTATTAGAAGAACTGGGTATCCTAGAACAATAACTAGACAAATAGAACCTGATCCAGGATCTTTCCCTAGAACTCTTCTTTACCCTAGTGCAGAGATTATTGCCAATCCTAATATAACGCAAAGAACAAACTTGAGCACCCAAGTATTTTGGGATCAAGGTGTTACAAATCCAGCAAATTAAAAATAAATTAATATGAAAAATGTAATTAAAATTTTATTGTCCTTACTCTTAGTTGTTTCTTTCAACTCTTGTGAAGACAGCAATAATACAATTGATCAAGTATTCCAATTTGAGACAGGTGCAGTTTTAAGAACTCTTGAGGTAATAAGTAATACATTAAACTCAAGTGATGCCTCTTCTTTTTGGAGTGTAAGTGTAGAAGAGCAAGACAAAGAAGAAGGTGCTTTACTACAAAGTGTAGATGTATATGTGTCCATTAGAGATTTAAGCCCTGATAATGGTACAACCGTAGCGGACGATATACTTATTAAAACTATAGATGGATCATCCTTTTCTACAGATACACCTTTTGGATTACCAAGAGCTGTTATTTCGGCAACTTTTGGTGAAGCAGAAGCTGCAATGGGATTAAATTCTAGTTCACATGCTCCAGGTGATCTTTTTGTTTTTGAATTAAGACTTAATTTAACCGATGGTAGAATATATGGTGCAGATAGTGCAGCAAGTATTATTACTGGTGGTTACTTTTCTTCACCATTTTCTTATAATGCATTAATTTTATGTTCACCTGAGCCAGGAGATTATTTAGTAGATATGCATGACTCTTATGGAGATGGATGGCAAACTGATAGTGGAAGTGGTGGAAATGGACTGCAAGTAACTGCAGATGGTACAGTATTACAAGTTGGAATGTGTTCACCTTACGGTGCTGGTTGGCTGGGTGCTGGAGAAAGCGAAGGCTGTATAACTGGAGATTACTATGATGCTTCTGATGTTATTACGATTCCTAATGGAACTCAAGAGGCAGTTTGGAATTGGCCAGGAGATGCTTATGGTGAAATTTCTTTTGAAGTATATGCACCTGACGGCAGTTTAGTTTTCGAAGGCTTACAAGGAGCAACTGCACCAGGTTTAATGCCTATAGCAGTTTGTGCTTCTAGTTAACAAAAAAAGTTATATTACATAACTTAAATATAAAAAAGAGCTTTATAAAAATAAAGCTCTTTTTTTGTTCAAATATTCCTATTAATTAAAGTGGTTAGATTTAAATAGCAACCATCAAAATTAATCAGATGGTTTTTTATCTTTGTACAAATTTTGAGAAGCCTTAATTTTTATGTATAAAACAAAAATAATATTTGTCTCTTTTTTAATTATATTTCTTTTTAATTCCTGCAACAAAGAGAAAAAAAAAGACCCAAATATTTTAATTAATAAAACACAAGAAGACTCAAAACACATTTCTTTTTCAAATTTTATAAAAGTAACCTCCGACACAAGTGGTCTAAACTTTAACAATACCATCATTCATGATTTAGCGACTAAAGCGAACCTTTTTGATTACGACTACTTTTATAATGGTGCAGGTGTTGGTGTGGCAGATATAAACAATGATGGTTTAAAAGATATCTTTTTTTGTGGCAATCAAGTACTCAATAAACTCTACTTAAATAAGGGTAATTTAGTTTTTGAAGATATTTCAGTAACTGCAAACATTAATGCAAATAAAAGTTGGTCTAATGGAGTGACATTTGCCGATGTTAATAATGATGGTTGGTTAGATATTTATGTATCTCAGGGAGGTCCAAAAAATAAAGAAGAACGAAAAAACTTATTGTTTATTAATCAAAAAGACTTAACATTTAAAGAAGAAGCTTCTAATTATGGTTTAGATGATTCAGGTATAAGCACACAATCTGCTTTTTTTGATTATGATAAAGATGGCGATTTAGATTGCATGGTCATGAATGAAAATGACTATTATGGAATAGATCCTTCAACATTTTATAAAATCCTAAGCAATAAACAGAAACTAAAAGAAAACTCAAGTCATCTATATAAAAATATAAATGGAAAGTTTATAGATATAACAGAAGAAGCAGGTTTGTTGAAACCAACTTTTGGTTTAGGACTTTGTGTAAGCGACATTAATAATGACAATTGGTTAGATATTTATATAGCTAACGATTATTATGTTCCTGACGCTTTATATATAAACAATAAAAATGGCACATTTACAGACCAAATAAAAGCTGTAACAAATCAAGTGTCTTTTTATGGGATGGGATTAGATATTGCAGATATTAATAACGATAATTTAAAAGATATTTTTGTATTAGATATGGCTTCTAGTGATCATATCCGATCCAAAACATTAATGGCTTCTATGAATGTTCCGAAAATGAACTTATTAATAAATACTTTAGATCTTCAACATCAATATATGTTTAACTCTTTACAATTGAATGTAGGAAATAATACCTTTCATAATGTTGCGCAATTATCTGGACTATCCAAAACCGATTGGAGCTGGGCTGGTCTTATTTTTGATACAGATAATGACTCAAATGATGATATTTATGTAACTAATGGTTACAGGCGGTATGCATCTGATAACGATTCAAGAATGAAAATTGTAAGAGCCAAACAACAGTTTAGAGGAAATGTTCCTCTAAATATTAAAGAGGATCTTTACAACAATTTACCTTCTGAAAAATTAGCCAACATTTTGTATAAAAATAATGGTGATTTAAATTTTGAAAACGTCACCTCTTTATCCGATTTAAATGAGCCTTCTTTCTCTAATGGAGCGGCATATTCCGATTTAGATAATGATGGAGATTTAGATATCGTAGTTAATAATATGGATGATGATGCTTTTTTGTTCAAAAATTTATCTGTAGAAAATGGAGCTGGAAACTATATAAAAATTATTACCAAAGGAACCACTTCCGAAGATTTTTCTAAAGTGTCTATTACTTATAATAATAAAACAAGAACGAAAGAAACCAAAAGAGTTCGAGGCTATTTGTCTGCTGTAGATAACACAATACATTTTGGTTTGGGTAATGTATCACTTATTGATACTGTTAAAGTTGTTTGGCCATCGGGAAAGTACATAGAACAATATAATATTAAAGCAAATGCTACACTTTCCTTTAATGAAAAGGACG
Source organism: Flavobacteriaceae bacterium (assembly GCA_965250265.1). GTDB lineage: Bacteria > Bacteroidota > Bacteroidia > Flavobacteriales > Flavobacteriaceae > PRS1. Next base: position 150,140 of record CBDFNO010000013.1, read on the forward strand.
CTCAGAACAGTAGTACAAATAATTTATCAAAAGAAAATACTTGGTTTACTAAAACAAATAGCACTCTAAACTTTAGGCATAAGGAAAATGAATTTAACGATTTTAATAAAGAAGTGCTATTACCTTATAAGCAATCTACATTAGGTCCTTATATAACAAAAGGTGATGTGAATGGTGATTCTCGAGAAGATATTTATATTGGTGGCGCTTTAGGGCAAGCAGGCCAACTTTTTATTCAAACTGATAGTGGTTTTTTAAAAACATATATTCAAGCTTTTAATGAAGATGCAAATTATGAGGATATGGAAGCTTTATTTATTGACATTGATAATGATAGCGATAATGATTTATATGTAGTGAGTGGTGGTAGTGAATTTAACGAACGATCAGAAAATTTAAAAGACAGAATTTATTTAAATGATGGAAATGGTAACTTTTCTAGAGTAACTGGATCAGAAATAGATCTTTACACCATTAGTGGTAAAACAGTCACAAAAATAGATTATGATAAAGATGGTGATTACGACCTTATTGTTGGAAACAGAATAAAACCACAAAAATATCCATTACATGATCCATCTCTTATTTACGAAAATATAAATGGCACATTCACTAATGTTACTGGTACTGTTGCTCCTGATTTTGAGGATTTTGGAATCGTTAATAAAGTTATTGCCACAGATTTTAATAATGATGGATGGGAAGATTTTATTGCTGTAGGAGAATGGACTCATATTGGGTTATTTTTAAATGAACAAGGAACTTTTACAGATATTTCCAATAAAAGCAAATTAGATAGTGAAAAAGGATGGTGGTTCAATATCACCGAAACAGATATTAATAACGATGGTAATAAAGATTATCTTATTGGGAATATAGGTCTGAACATAAAGTTTAAGGTTAGTTCCGAAAAACCTTTACGTATCTACGCAGCTGATTTCGATTCTAACGGAACTCATGATGTGGTTTTAAGTTACAAATACAATGGTATTTTTGTGCCTTTACGAGGCAAAGAATGTTCTACTCAACAGATGCCATTTATAGCTGAAAAAATTCCAACTTTTGGCGAATTTGCCAATTCTAGTTTAGAAGATATTTATGGTGAGAATATATCTACAGCTTATCAAAGGGAAGCCAATCAATTTAAATCTATTGTACTGTTAAATGAAGGTAATGGAAAGTTTAAAAAAATTGAACTTCCAAATATGGTTCAAACTATGCCAATACTAGATAGTGACACTTACGATTTTAATGGTGATGGTTATGAAGATGCTATTGTTGTTGGAAACATATATAATACCGAAGTAGAAACACCACGTCTGGATAATAAATACGCCCTAGTATTGCTTTCTAATAAGAAAGATGGCTATACAGTTCTTGGACCAGATAAAACAGGACTTTATATTAATGGTAACGCTAAATCAGTTAAGATTGTGAAAGAGGGAGATAATAAGACCATTGTAATTGTTGGTAATAACAATAGTAGTATTGAAGTTTTTGAATTTAATCCAAATCATTGATGGTAACTAAATAATTGTAATGGAAAAAGAAACTCGAATATTCGGAATAAGAGCAGTAATTGAAGCCATTAATTCAGATAAAACCATTGATAAGGTTTTTCTCCAAAAAGGTCTAAGAGGTGAGTTATTTCAGGAATTGGATCATTTGTTGAGAAAAGAATCAATAAATACTTCATACGTACCTGTAGAAAAGTTAAATAGACTTATAAATAAAAACCATCAAGGTGTTGTTGCACAAATTTCTCCTATTGAATTTTATAACCTTGAGGATTTAGTAATAAACGTTATTGAATCTGGAAAAACACCCTTATTCCTTCTCTTAGATCAAATAAGTGACGTGCGAAATTTTGGGGCTATCATAAGAACAGCAGAATGCACAGGAGTTGATGGAATTATTATTCAGAAAAAAGGTGGTGCTCCAATAAATGGAGATACAGTTAAAACCAGTGCTGGAGCGGTTTTTAAAGTTCCTATTTGCAAAGTGGATCATATAAAAGACGTGATGTTTCATCTACAGGCATCTGGAATAAAAGTTATTGCTGCTACCGAAAAAACAGATAATACTATTTTTGACATTTCCTTTAAAGAGCCTTGTGCAATAATTATGGGTTCTGAAGGTAAAGGAATTTCGCCTTCAATTATTAAATTGGCAGATGACAGAGCAAAATTACCAATGTATGGTGATATAGGTTCGCTTAATGTTTCGGTTGCCTGTGGTGCTTTTTTATACGAAACTGTGAGGCAAAGACTTTAGTCCTCCTTATTGTCTCGTTTAAAATAATACTTGATTTTGGAAGCCTCTTCCTTCTCTCCTACTTCATCACTTTCTGTAGTTTCAGTAAAGTTTCCATGTTCATCAAAATGCTTTAAAAAAGGATCGTCATCTTCATTATAATCATCTTGTTCCCAAACATATTTTTTTGGTTTGGATATAGATTTTCTAAATATTATGGCAAAAAACAAACCTACTATAAGTCCAGATAAATGACCTTCCCAAGACATATTCTCTTTTATTGGAAACACATACCAAATCATACCTCCATAAAGAAAAATAATTAAAAGCGATAATGCTAACAATCTATAATGCCTTGCTAAAATGCCTTTAAATAACGTAAAACTCATTAATACATAAATTAAACCACTAACTCCAATATGATTTGCTGGACGACCAATACACCAAGTTAAAAATCCGGAAAGTAAGATGCCATAAAAAATAATTTTCCAGGAAATTGTCCTATAGAAATAAAATAATGCGGTAGAGAGTACAAACAATGGAATAGTATTGTGATACAAGTGCTCTATATTACTATGTATAAAAGGGCTAAATACAATACCTCTCAACCCAGTTAAAGTTCTTGGATACACTCCAAATGAGTTAAAAGTATATCCAAAACGAACTTCAAACCAAAAGACTGCCCAAATAATAAGCACAAACAATATAGGGTATCCTAAAACTCCCGTGGTAAATTTAAACTGTTCTTGATTTTTCATTTACTTAAAATTATACAAAAGATTGCAAATAGCTAACCATTTATTGTTTTTATGATAAATTGTCATAAAGAATACTTTTTGAACTCTTTAAAAGATTACTGTCTTCAAAGGAATAAATGCCGTAATTTTACATTATGAATGAACCTTTAGCTGAACGAATACGTCCTAAGATATTAGAGGAGTTTATGAGCCAAAGGCATTTGGTTGGGCCAAAAGGCGCATTAACACAACATATTAAACAAGGTCTCATCCCATCGATGATTTTTTGGGGCCCTCCGGGAACTGGCAAAACAACCTTAGCATATATCATAGCCAATACTTCTGAACGTCCCTTTTATTCTTTAAGTGCCATTAGTTCGGGAGTTAAGGATGTGCGAGAAATTATCAATAAAGCTAAACAAAGTGGAGGTTTATTTACTACAAAAAATCCTATTTTATTTATCGATGAAATTCATCGTTTTAGTAAATCACAGCAAGATTCTTTACTGCAAGCTGTAGAAAAAGGTTGGGTTACTTTAATTGGTGCAACAACCGAAAACCCTAGTTTTGAAGTAATTCCTGCTTTGCTATCGCGATGTCAAGTCTATATTTTAAATTCTTTTGATAAAAAAGATTTAGAAACCCTTTTAAAGCGTGCTATTGAAAAAGATGAGATAATATCCAAAAAGAACATTAAACTAAAAGAAACGGAAGCATTATTACGTCTTTCAGGTGGAGATGCAAGAAAATTATTAAATATTTTTGAGCTTATAATAAATTCAGATAGTTCTGATAAAATTATCATAACAAATGAATCTGTATTACAAAAAGTTCAAAATAATACAATTCGTTACGATAAAACTGGTGAGCAACACTACGATATTATTTCAGCTTTTATAAAATCTATTCGTGGTAGCGACCCAAATGCAGCTGTATATTGGTTAGCCAGAATGATAGAAGGTGGCGAAGATTTAAAATTTATAGCCAGACGATTACTAATTCTTGCAAGTGAAGATATTGGTAATGCAAACCCAACGGCTTTAGTTGTTGCAAATAGTACATTTCAGTCGGTTTCTACTATTGGTTATCCAGAATCTCGAATTATTTTAAGCCAGTGCGCAACGTATTTAGCATGTTCTGCAAAGAGCAATGCCTCATATCAAGCTATAAAAAATGCGCAACAATTGGTAAAAGAAACTGGAGATTTAAGTATTCCTCTATCGCTACGAAATGCTCCAACAAAACTTATGAAAGAGTTAGGTTATGGCGAAGACTACCATTATGCTCATAATTACGAAGGCAATTTTGCGGAACATGAGTTCCTGCCTGATGAAATAAAGGATACTAAACTTTATGAACCAGGAAATAACACTCGCGAAAATGGTTTACGTGAATTTTTAAAACAACGTTGGAAGGACAAGTATGAATATTAAAATCTAACATCCAAAGACTCTATTACTGTTTTATCCCCATTTATATATTCTCTTACCCATTGGTTTCCTTTTTTATAGATAATTCCATTTTTATCTTTTATAATAAAAACATTTGGAGGTGTTGCAATATGGATTATAAACTCTACTTTATTAGATTTACTGTTTACTAATTCAAATCCATTAGTAATAGATTTAGCTATCAAATAATTCTCAACTTCCTTAAATGCTACTACCCTTTCTGGATTTATAAATGGTTTCTCTTCTATTTCTTCAACCTGCTCAACATTATTATCCTCCTTTTCTTTTTCCTCTTTAATTTCTGAATGTAATTTTTTATCCTCCTTTACATCTTCAGTCTTTTGTGCCACTTTGTTTTGATCTGTTTTTAAACTTTTAATTTCGGCTTTAAGTTCTTCAATTTCATCTTTAGAAGTATCTCCTTTAGCAACAACCTCTTCATTAGGAATATATTTATAATTTATATCATTAAAACTTTCAAAGGCCTTTCTAATCCCAATATTGTAAACCTTTTTAAATTCTTTTTCCTTTGTTTTGGCTTCACATGAAAACAAGATGTTATTATTACAATCTCTTAAAACAATAGTAATTTTTGTTATAAATGCTCCCTTAGCTATAACTTCCGATGTTAATGCCAAACAATAATTAGACTTTAAATCATCGGGATATACATCGCTATCAAGAATTGGCTTAAACCCATGCTTTTTAAATAAAAATCTTGTTAATTCATTTAAATCATACTCATTGGCTTCATTTTGAAAATGAAACTGATTTTCTACAATTACATATTTATAATCGTTTAGACTAGATTGAGCTTTAGAAATAGAAACAAATCCTAAGACAAGAATTAATGAAATAATTGTTTTTTTCATAATCAAAATATAATTATACGAATTGTAAATATAGCTATAAATATTGTTTTAACTGAAGAAGACTGTCAACCTGTTTCACCCCTTTTCCTAGAGTTTCATTATGGTAGTTATAACATATAGCGTCTACACCAAAATTTAGAGCTCCCAAAATATCTGCTTCATAATTATCTCCAATCATAATACTATTTTCTTTGTTAGCTTTAGCAGCATTTAAGGCATGTTTGAAAATTTTTGGGTTGGGTTTTTTAACGCCAACCATTTCCGAATTTGTGACCGTTGCAAAGTAATTATCAATATTGGCATTATTTAACTTGCCTTGCTGTACTTCTTTAAATCCATTTGTAATAATATGGAGTTTATATTTGGTATGTAAGTATTCTAAAATTTCTATAGTGCCATCAAACAAATGATTAAATGTACATAAGAATGTAATATAATCATCTGACAGTTTATTTATCACACTTGCTTTTACTTTCGTATTTAACATTTTAAAAGCATCGTTTAGCCTTCCATAACGCAATGTTGCCTTATCAATTTTTTCTTCTCTGTACAATTTCCAATACTGAAAATTTATTGGCTCATATACGTTTATGAAATCGTCTAAATCAATATCAATATTATTGAGTTCGAATATTTTTTTAAAAGTAAGAGCCGAATTTTTATCGAAGTCCCATAGTGTATGGTCTAAATCAAAAAAAACATGAGAAATATTATTAATCTTCATCTGTAGAATCTAAAATTAAGGAGAATAATTCTTTAAACCCATGCCATCTTGCCTCATCACCAAATGTATAGTTATGAAACACAGGCGTAAAAGTACCATTTATATGTTTTACTTCATTTATAATCCTTGCCAATGCTTCTTTTTTATCTAATAAGGATGTGTGTTTTAATAAGGCATAATCCATTACATGAAAAGAATTTATCAATAACGGTGTTTGTATTTCATAATCGAGATCATAAAACAAAAAAGGAGTGCATGTTCCAGCCCTAAATCCAATCTCATTTACATAACCCATAGTATAATCTTGTTTAATCTCCAATTCGATAAGGTTTCGATAACTGCTCGGCAAATTTAATTTAGAAAACGAATTTCTAGACACTTCTAAATTTGTATTAATAATGGATTCTATTTTAATTTTCTCTGCTTTTAAGGTTTCAAAATTTTCTAAAGCAAAATATGACGCTTTTAACCCTACTCGACAATAATCGGCAACCGATTTTATTAGGGCAACAAATTTGCGTTTATTGATACTTACATTTTTATCGTGAGTAGAAAAATCGCCTATTAAAAATAACACTACAAACTTATTTTTTGTTTGTTTCTGTTTATTTATTATCCATTTAAACGTATTATACGGATCTCTTTTAAAATTTAAAAGCACCAAATAGCGTTGGTATAATTGCTTTACTTTAAACCTTAAAACATCACTTAATGTTCCGCCAATAGTACGCATTAAGCCTTTATGTTTAAAAAAATAGGCTACTGGTACATCTACAACTGGGTTAATATTGTAACTACGATTCTTAAATTCAAAATCTGGAAATCGTTCTTGCAACGCGTCTTTAAAGAGGTATGCCCAAATATCTACAACTGGCTGCTCTAAAAAACTGTTTTTAAATGCCAAACTTTCCTTAGCTGTAAATCGGCCATAATTGTCTTTTACATGTGGTAAATATTCTTCATACCTACTTAATAAATAAAATGAAGCTGCAAAAATATCATATTGAATTGCGCTTTTTTCTCCATTAAAAAAGAAAGCCTTGGTATATTTCCAGTCATGTACTTGTATATCTATATCAGACAAGCCTTGCTCAAATAATAACTCGTGACTTTTAATAAAAAATTCTTTTCCTAAAGCTTTTCTGGAATAAGACATTTTCAAGCTATCATGTGCAATAAACTCTTCTATTGTAGTTGTAAAAGATACTGGAATACATAAAATTCGAGTACAAATTTGTTGAAATATATACTTTAATCGTGGTGTTATTTTATGAGTGTAAACTAAAAGCATTTATAACAAATTATCATCTGCAAAGCTAAAATATGCTTTTTCGGTGATGATTAAATGATCCAGCACTTTTATATCTAAACTTTTTCCAGCAGTTTTTAATTTTTGTGTCAATTGTTTATCAGCTTCACTTGGTTTTAATGTTCCGGAAGGATGATTATGTGCTAAAATAATTCCGGTAGCTCCTACTTCTATTGCATTTTTAAGAACCAAACGAACATCAACCAAAGTACCTGTAATTCCTCCTTTGCTAAGTTGATTTTTTTGGATAACCTTATTCGAGTTGTTCACATAAATTATCCAGAATTCTTCATGAGGCAATTCGCCAATTATAGGTTGCATTAATTCAAAAACTGAAACGCTAGAGGTAATTTTCTTTTTCTTCAGGGCTTCCTCTCCTCTACGCCTTCTTCCAAGTTCTAAAGCCGCCACAATAGTAATAGCTTTAGCTTCTCCAATGCCTTTAAACTCTATAAGTTGTTTTAAAGATAATTTACCAAGTTCACTAAGGTTATTGTCAACACTAGCTAAAATACGTTTACATAAGGCTACTGCATTTTCTTGCCTATTACCAGAACCAATCAAAATGGCGGTTAATTCTGCATCACTTAATGCAGCCTTACCTTTGTATAACAATTTTTCTCGAGGTTGATCATCTTGCGACCATTGTTTTATAGAAAACGAAGTAGGCTTTTTAGACATTTGGTAAAGATAAATATTGTAAATTTCACAAGCAATAAAATTATTATATATGAAATCTTTATTCGAATCTGAAACCCATCAAGATATTTTAAATAGAATTGATAAATTAAACGAAAATACCTCAGCAAATTGGGGGAAAATGAATGTTGGGCAAATGCTTAAACATTGCCAATTACCTTTGGAAGTTGCTCTTGGAAATCGTGAAATGGAAGGAAAAGCAGGATTTTTTACAAAAATGGTATTTAAACTTTTTAAACCTATGATGTATAACGATAAACCTTGGAAACACAATATAGGAACAGCAAAAGAATTTGTTATTACTGAGCCTCAAGTTTTTGAAATAGAAAAAAATAATGTTATAAATCTTATAAACGAGTTTGCTAGTAAAAAAGATAATACTAATTGGCCAGAACATCCAATATTTGGTCATTTTACTGTTGAACAAAGAGGACAAATGCAGTACAAACATTTTGATCATCATTTAACACAGTTTGGAGTTTGAAATATCCACCAAAACATCATCAGGACAAGGATATTAATCACATGTTAGATGTGATTAAAACCTATCCTTTAGCAACAGTTATTTCGGTAATGGATGACCAACCTTTAATCACACATTTACCACTCATATACCGAGAAGATGGTAAACTTATAGGTCATATTGATAAATTCAATCCACAGGCAGAATTATTAAAAGATGACAACGATATAACTATCGTATTTTCTGGACCTCAATGTTATATTTCCCCAAGTGTTTATACTACAACACAACTCCCAACCTGGAATTACATAAAAGTACATTTAAAAGGACATGTTAAAGCCATTGATAGCAATGAATCTTTAAAAGAATCATTAATTAAAATGACCGAGTTTTTAGAGCATCCCGAACACAAATATATTTTAGAGCCCGATAATCCAAGAATGGAGGGTTTTTTAAATTATATTAAAATGTTCGAAATTACCATCACCAATTGGGAAGGCAAGTTTAAGCTCTCCCAAGATAAAAAACCTCGTGATATTGAAAATGCAAGAGAAGAATTGATACGATTTAATCAAGAATCGATTAAGGAGTTTTTGGAGAAAGTGTTTTAAAAATTTGTAACTTACACTAAAGTATATTTAAATCAATCATTATGAATTCTTTAAAAAAAGAAGATATAAGTCAAGAATTGTTTGACTTGTATGACGATTACGCTCACAATAAACTCAATCGCAGGCAATTTGTCGAAAAACTATCAATCTATGCTGTTGGCGGAATTACAGTACCATCTCTGTTAAGCTTTATGTCTCCAAATTATATAGATAGTTTAGTAATAGAACCTAATGATCCTAACTTAGACTCAGATTATATTATCTATGAGTCTCCAAAAGGTGGAGGCACTATTAAAGGATTACTATCTAAACCAATAGATGCCAAAACTAAATTTCCTGGTGTAATTGTAGTGCATGAAAACAGAGGTTTAAACCCTTACATAGAAGATGTTGGAAGGCGTATGGCCAAAGCAGGTTTTATTAGTTTAGCACCAGATGCTTTAACACCTCTTGGTGGTTATCCTGGTAATGATGATGATGGAAGAGTTATGCAAAGAAAAAGAGATAGAAATGAAATGGTAGAAGATTTTATTGCAGCTTATAACTACTTAAAATCACATAAAGATTGCGATGGCAATGTTGGTGTAGTTGGCTTTTGTTTTGGAGGATGGATTTCTAACATGATGGCTGTACGTTTGCCAGATTTAGGTGCAGCTGTACCATATTATGGCAGGCAACCCTCTGCTGAAGATGCTGTAAAAATAAAAGCTCCTCTTCTATTACAATATGGTGAATTAGACACCAGAGTTAATGCAGGTTGGCCAGCTTTTGAAGCAATTTTAAAAGCAAATAATATAGAACACCAAGCTTATGTCTATCCAGGAGTAAATCATGGCTTTCATAATAATACAACACCACGTTTTGATAAAGAAGCTGCTGATTTATCTTGGGAACGCACTATAGCTTTTTTTAAAGAATATTTGAAGGATTAAAACGTTTTTGTATAAGGTGTTTTGACTTGACTTTATAAATTATTTAGCCTAACTTCGTTTAACAATGGCTAAACACAATTAAAACAATCTTTAGCCTCGCATTGGCAATAATGTAGTAGTAAATTATTTTATTTAATGAAATTCGCAGATCTTCCTATTATAACTGAATCTGAGAGATTTAAAAACCATCTTGATTTAGAAAACAATCTAAGAACAATTTTCTCGGGTATTTTCGGAATTGGTAAGACATACTTCATAGATAGATTCTTTAAGGACAGTCAAGAAGATTACATATCAATCAAGATAAATCCAATAAATTATTCTGTTTCAAACAACGAAGACATTTTTGAATTGATAAAGTTTGATATTGGTATTCAACTTTTTTCTCAAAATATTGATTTCGAGAAAATTGAGTTTAGTTCGAAGATTATTTCAGAATATTTTTTAATTGAAAATTATAATGAATTAATTCCATTAATAGTAAAAAGCATTTCTAAGTTCGATTCTCAAACTGAAATTATCGTTGAATCAATTTTCTCATTGAAACAAAAAATTAATGAATTCCAAGAAAAACTTAAAATAGATGACAAGACCCAACTCAAAAAATTTTTAGAAATATTTTCAGAAAAAGTAGGCACATATCGTGAAGAAAATAGTATTACTCAACTCATAAATAAATTAATTGAAGTATTAAAACTTAGTAATCCAACGAAAAAAATAGTTTTAGTAATTGATGATTTAGATAGAATTGATCCTGATCATATCTTTAGAATAATGAATGTGTTTTCTGCACACTTTGATCATTATGATTTTATTGATGAAAATAAGTTTGGATTTGATAAAGTGATTCTTATTTGTGATATAAAAAACATAAGAGCAATCTTTCATTCTCGCTATGGAACTGATATTGATTTTACGGGATACATAGACAAATTTTATTCATTAGAGGTTTTTTATTACAACCTAAATAAAATAATTGAAGAGAATCTTGGAAACTTTCTAGATGGTATTAAGATAGAAAAAAGAGTCAACAATGATGTAAACATTCAAAGTGGCTACATTCGAAATGAATTAATTTTTATCTTGACTAATTTGGTTCATGCCAACTGTTTAAGTATGCGATCACTCGTAAACTTCCTTAAATCAGAGTTATTAATCCCCAGAGGAAAAATGCTTGGAGATCCAAATAGTCCTGTTCGTGTTTACTTCCATAGTACACCTATACTGATAATTCTTTATGTGCTTGAAAAAATTTTAGGAGGTTCAGAGTCACTTTCAAAGGCCTTAAGAAAATTGATTGATTTAAATTCATTTGTTGAATTTTCAATTTATACTAATTACTGGGAACTAACAATTGGTAATGTTGTTATGCTAAATGATTTTGAAAATTCCAATTTTATGAGTTCTAACGATTCCTTATTCTTTGAAGATATGAATTATGATATAAGCGTCTCATATACAATCCAACCTTTCGCGCAGTATACGGGAGTTTTTGCTAAGGCCAATAGAGTATTAACTTACGGAGAAGATATAAGGTCTGATACTTATGAAATGAGTGAAAGACTATTAAAAACTAAAATTCCTTATTTTCAATTACTGAATGACGCTTATTCTAAGTTTAGATTTATAATTCCGAGATAAAGTTGCACTATAACCAACAACGTGTATAATTCATGCTGTCGCATGAACTTCAATTAATTCTATGGTTTTTGATATAAGACGACCTATATTCAAATAGAATCTATATTCCAAAATTAAATAAATAAGTTTCAAAAAAAGGAAAGGTATATCTGTTTGATATCATAATAATTTAAAGATATTTGTATAAAATCAAAAATCAATGCACATCAAAAATATATTCATTTTTGTTTTATTTATTTTTTTTACAAGCTGTCAGAACAAAAAAACAGATTTTATTCCAAACTCAAACATTGATAATGGGGATGTGCTTTCACCAGATATTCAGAACAAAACCCCAAATGTAATCCCTAAACCAGATGCCGATAATGGTGGTTTATACTTACCAGATGGATTTGGCGCATTGGTAGTTGCAGATAGTGTTGGACCAGCCAGGCATTTGGCAGTTAATGACAATGGAGATATTTATGTGAAGCTACGTGTTGATACTGGAGAAAAAGGTAATATGGCATTACGAGACACCGATAATGATGGTAAAGCCGATATCTTTCAACGCTTTGGTGATTATCCAAATGACGGAAAGTTTGCTACTGAAATGCGAATTCATAACGGTTATTTATATTTTAGTTCTGAATTAGTGGTGTATCGCCAAAAATTAACCCCATCTAAATTAATTCCTGACGGCAAGCCTGAAGTAATTGTAAGAGACCCTTATCCTATTCGATGGCATAATGCCAAGTCATTGGCTTTTGACAATCAAGGAGGTTTGTATGTTACTTTTAGTGCCCCAACAAATGCCTGTGAAGACCTGGCATCAACTGGTGGAGACCCAAATGCCATTGTTAAAGGAGAATATCCCTGTTCTCAATTAAATATACTAGCAGGAATTTGGAAATTTGATGCAAATAAATTGAATCAATACCCAACAGATGGTAAAAGATATGCTACTGGAGTAAGAAGTGTTGTTGGCATTTCTTGGAATCAAGAAGATAACAGTTTATATGCAGTGAACCATGGCCGAGATTATTTACATAATCATGCTCCACAATATTTTAGTGAATGGCATGAGGCGGTTTTACCTGCTGAGGAGTTTATGAAGATCAAAGAAGGTGATGACTTTGGCTGGCCATATAGTTATTACGACCATTTTAAACAAAAAAGAATGTTAGCACCGGAATATGGTGGAGATGGTATTAAAGAAGCAAAAGGATATGCAAATCCTATTATGGGACTGCCAGCGCATTGGGCACCTAACGATTTGATGTTTTATAAAGGCGATCAGTTTCCAGCGCGATATAAAAAAGGTGCATTTATTGCATTTCATGGATCAACCAATCGCACACCTTATCCGCAGGCTGGATATATTGTCGCATTTATTCCGTTTGAAAATGGGAAACCTACAGGTACATGGGAAGTGTTTGCAGATGGTTTTGCCAGAACTGACATTATTACCTATATGAAAGATGCCAAATATAGACCTATGGGTTTATCAGAAGGACCTGATGGTTCCTTGTACGTATCTGAATCAAAAAAAGGTAAGATTTGGCGTATCGTATTTAATGCTGATCCCACAATGTTTGGAGAAGTACAATTAGCCAGCATGGAAAAAAGAAAGTCAAGATCCAATCTTAAAATACCTGACGAAAAAACAGATAAGTTATCTTTGAAGTAAACTATCCATGTCATAACAATTTACATTACCAACTATGTATTTATGAGATCGCTGCTTTTTACATTCCTATCATTCATTTTAGTAGTGGGATCTTATGCTCAAGAAAGTACTGGAAAAGTTGTTGACAGCCAAAATCTCATAGAACTTTCTAATGTAGTAATTATTAATACCGATAGTACTTTTTCAATAACTACTGGTGTAAATGGTACTTTTTTACTTCCAAAAAGAGATACTTATATTTTTTCTAAAGCAGGATATATTTCAAAGACAATTTACCACACAGATGACTCATCTATTATTGTTGCCTTGATAGTTATTCCTGAAAATCTAAACGAAATTATAATCACCTCCAACAATTTTCAAAGTAAATTAAAAACCTTACCTACTGCATTTTCTGTGCTGTCTGCTAAAGAAATTGAAAGTAATAATACAATAAATATTGCGCCGATTTTGAATACTGTCCCAGGTGTTTTTATGCACAATGGAACCTTGACAACAAACCGAATAACATTGCGTGGTATTGGTTCCCGAAATCTTTTTGGAACTAGCAAAATAAGGGCATATTGTCAGGATATCCCACTTACAAATGGCTCAGGTGATTCAACTATTGAAGATATTGAAATGAGCACTTTGGGGCGAATTGAAATTTTAAAAGGTCCATCTTCAAGTATTTACGGTGCAGGTTTAGGTGGTACAATTGAGTTGATACCCAATAAAGGAGCATTCGGTGAAATATCAGTTAACGATGGTTATACATTTGGGTCTTATGGTCTACAGAAGTATTTATTGCAGGTCAATTTAGGCAACTTAAAAAACGCTGCAAAAATAACATATTCTAATATCCACAGTGATGGTTATAGAGAAAATAATAAAACTGACAGGCAAAATTTTACGGTGGCAACAAATCATTTCTTAGGAGATTCTGATAAACTTACATTTGTTGGAAGCTATATCGATTTAAAAGCATTTATTCCAAGTTCTTTAAATGAAAACGATTATTTAAATGACCCGACTTCTGCTGCATTTTCATGGGCACGCGCTAAAGGATATGAAGATTATAAAAAAGGTTTATTTGGATTGTCCTGGCGACACGATTACAACTCAAAAACGAAACAATATACCAGTGTATTTACATCATTTTTAGATTCTTATGAACCAAGACCCTTTAATGTTTTAAAAGAAAAAACGAATGGAATCGGATTGCGATCACGAATTATTTCTAAAACAAGTTTATTCAATAAAATACTTGAATGGACTCTTGGAGGAGAAATCTTTAAGGACCAAAATTCTTATCAAACTTATGAAAACCTGTATGAAGATTTCCCGTCTGAAGTTGGAAGTGTTCAAGGTGAACCTTTAAGCAATTTTAAAGAAAAACGTAAGTATCTCAATTTATTTTTTGATTCTAAATACAAACTTTCTGAAAAAACAATATTGACTTTCGGGTTAAATTTCAATGATACATCATACATATTGGATGATAAGTTTACTAGCGATGGTATAGATTCTTCAGGAGATTATAATTTTGGGTCTATACTTTCCCCAAAATTTGGATTTACTCACCAAATTGCTAAAAACGCTATGTTATATGCTACGGTAAGTCATGGATTCTCGCCACCTTCATTGGAAGAAACTTTATTACCAGACGGTTTGATAAATACCAATATAAGACCTGAAAGTGGTTGGAACTATGAAATAGGAAGTCGTGGTGATTTGTTTAACAACAATCTCCATTTTGATATTGCAATCTATAGAATGGACGTTAAAAACTTATTAGTTGCAAGACGTACTGCAAATGATGAATTTATTGGTATTAATGCAGGAGAAACACAATACAACGGATTTGAAATTGCACTGAATTACCAGTTTTTAAAAACAGAAAAACTCAAAATTTATCATTCTAATGCTTTCGCCTTTAATGACTTTAAATTCAAAGATTTTATTGACGATATAGATGACTATTCTGGAAATGATTTGACTGGTGTTCCACAATTCACTTTTAATTCAAACCTCAATTTTGAAACTAGCAATGGATTTTACGCCTTTTTAAATTATTATAATGTTGGAGAAATTCCAATGCGAGATGATAACTCTGTTTATTCAAACAAATATCAACTGCTTAATACAAAACTTGGTTATAGGTCTAACGAAAGAAAAAAAATACAGTTTAATGTTTTTGTTGGTGTCAATAATATTTTCGATGAAAAATACGCTTCAATGTTATTGATCAATGCTGGTAGTTTTGGAGGTAACCCACCAAGGTATTATTATCCTGGTGAGCCCACGAATTATTATGCTGGTGCAAATTTAAAATACGTCTTTTAAACTTTTTAAAGGCTATTGAATTAACGCTTTCACATCCTCAAAATCTAAACCTCCATAATCACCAGAACTCATAAGTAACAAAGCTTTGTTGTTAAATTCTTGTGAGAATAAAAACTCTTTAAAATCGTGTGGATTGGTGTATATAATTAAGTCAACACGATTAAAAGCAGTAGCAATTTGCTCCCGTGTGACTTCATCCAGTTTTTTAATTTCTACAGCGTGTGGCGAATAAAATACTACTGCAACATCTGCAGCATCCAAAGTACCTTTATATTCTTTTAAAAATTGGGCATTTAAACTACTATAGGTATGTAACTCTAAACAGGCTACCAAAGTTCTATTTTGGTATTGCTCTTTAACTGCATTTGTTGTTGCTTCAACTTTACTTGGCGAGTGTGCAAAATCTTTGTAGGCTACACTGTTAGTACTTTCTGCTATTTTTTCTAAACGTTTACTTGCTCCTTTAAAGGTAGCAATAGCTTCATAAAAATCGTCTTCATCAATTCCCATATGTTGACAAATCCATTTAGCACCTGCGAGATTGTTTAGGTTATGTTTCCCAAAGACTTCTATGGGCAGATCACCTTCGGTAGTTTCTAATAAAGTTTGTCCATTTTCAACTGAGTATGCTGGTGTATGGTATGGTAATTCACGTATTGTATTTACACTTGCTTCCACTACTCTCTTTACCTCATCGTCTTCTTCGTTATAGGTTATGCTTCCTCCTTTTACAATAGTATTCACAAATATTTCAAATTGCTCTACATAATTCTCATAAGTAGGAAACACATTAATATGATCCCAGGCAATGCCGCTTAACAAAGCAATATTGGGTTTGTATAAATGAAATTTTGGTCGTCTGTCTATTGGTGAACTTAAATATTCATCGCCTTCCAACACTATAAAATCGTTATCTTCAGTCAATTTTACCATGACATCAAACCCTTCTAATTGCGCTCCAACCATATAATCGACATCACGATCATGGTAATGCATAACATGAAGAATCATAGATGTAATAGTTGTTTTGCCATGACTTCCACCAATAACAACTCGCGTTTTGTGCCTTGACTGTTCATACAAAAACTCTGGGTAGGAATAAATTTTTAATCCTAATTCTTGTGCTTTAAGCAATTCAGGATTACCGGCTTTGGCATGCATTCCAAGAACAACAGCATCTAATTCTTGAGTTATCTTTTCTGGAAACCAACCAAAAGTTTCAGGCAGCAATCCCTTGGCTTGCAAACGTGATTTTGAAGGTTCGAAAATGGTGTCGTCGCTTCCTGTAATGTGATAGCCTTTATTATGTAATGCTAAGGCTAAATTGTGCATAGCACTTCCACCTATAGCTATAAAATGTATGTTCATAAAACAAATATCAAATTCCAAATTCCAAATTCCAAATAATAACGTTTAGATTTTATCCGTTTAAAATTAAATTGCATAAAACTGCTATAAGTCATTAATACCTTTACTTTAAAATTAGTTAGCTTTACTCAACCAAACATACATTTTACGCATTCTCACTTTTTTGGAACAGATTTTGAAGTTAACTTTGAAGTAAAATAATACCAAATGAAAAAAGTTCTGCCAATTTTAATGCTTATCCTTTTCGCTAATTTCTCACAAGCTCAAAAAAATGACTATCCAAGTCTTTGGAAACAAGTAGAACAATTTGAAATTGATGGTTTACCAAAATCGGCTTTAAAAATTGTTGAAGACATTGCCATAAAAGCCAAAAATGACAAAAATACACAGCAGCAAATTAAAACATTACTCTTTAAAAGTAAGTTTGCATTAACACTTGATGAAGACGCGCAACTCAATATTATAAACAATTTTAAAATTCAAATTTTAAAAAGCGAAGTACCAACGAAAAATATAATAGAAAATATGTTGGCTAATTTGTATTGGCAGTACTTTCAACAAAACCGCTACAAATTTTATAATCGAACTAAAACAGAAGCTAAAGTTGACGTTGAAGATTTCAGAACTTGGGATTTACAAACACTTTTTGATGAAATTCATTTACATTATAAAAACTCGTTACAAAACGGATTAATACTACAGCAAACAAAACTTGTAAATTATGACCAAATACTAACCTTACAAAATCAATCAAAATTATATAGACCAACTCTGTTTGATTTGTTGGCACATAATGCTTTAACTTTTTACAAAACCACTGAAAACAATATTACCAAACCTGCTTATAAATTTAAGATTGACAATCCACAGTTTTTAAGTGATGCTGAAACATTTTCTAAATTAAAAATCGTATCAAAAGACACAAACTCTTTACAACTCAATGCATTAAAACTGTATCAAGATTTAGTGCAGTTTCATCTTAAAGACAAAGAACCTTTTGCACTTGCTGATGTTGACATTCAACGTTTATTGTACGTTAAACAGAACGCAACATTTAATGATAATGAAGCACTTTTAATTAAAGCTTTACAAACTCAAAGTGATAGACTTTCGTTGCATCAGGTTTCAGGTTTATATGATTTTGAAATTGCTTCCATTTACTTTCAACAAGGAAATCAATATAATGCAACTAATAATGAAGAACCTCGTTGTAAGCTAAAAGATGCTTTTGAATTATGCGATGCAATTATCAAAAAAATTCCAAAAAGTAAAGCAGCACAAAAAGCAACTATTTTACAACAACAAATTCTTCAAAAATCTTTACAGATTACTGCTGAAAGTTTTCTGCCAACACAGCAAAACGCACGTGTTTTAGTGAATTACAAAAATTTAGAAACCCTTTATTTTAAAGTTTATAAAATTTCGAGAGGTCAATTTACAAGGTTCAATAAAACCTACCGAAAAGAAGATCAACTCTCTTTTATAAAACATCTTGATATCACCACGCAATGGGAAAGTAATTTACGCAACGAACAGGATTACCAAACTCACAGCACAGAGTTGTTATTCCCAAAACTTGATAATGGAACTTACATCATTTTTGCTTCTCCTGATAACGATGGAAACGAAAGCACATTTGCATTTAGAACGATACAAATTACCAATATAGCATTGGTAGAACAAAATGATGAATCGCATCAAATTTACCAGCTTATTAATAGAAATAACGGACAGCCTTTGGCAAATGCTAAAGTAAAATTATCCTATAAAAAAAGTTATAATGGTGAAACCAAAAACAAACAATTTGTAACAGATTCAAAAGGTGAATTCCGTATTAAAAAATTAAATAATTCAAGGTTTAGAGATGTGAAAATTGAAGCCATTTATGCTAATGAAAAAGCATTTTTTGGCAACTATTACATAAATCAAAATTATAATAATAAAGAAAAAGAAAAGAAATATACTGGGTTTCTATTTACAGACCGTAGTATTTACAGACCTGGACAAACTGTTTATTTTAAAGGTATTGCTATGAAAACAGAAAATGGTAAATCTGAAGTTTTAGCAAATAAAAATATAATAGTCACGCTTCAAAATGTGAATAATGAAGAAGTTGAAAAGTTGACATTAATAACCAATGAATTTGGTTCTATTTCTGGCGAATTTATTCTACCAAACAATGGGTTAACTGGTAATTATACGATTTATCTTGGTTTTGGAAATGCTAATTCTGGTCAAATTTCTTCTCATTACTTTTCAGTCGAAGAATATAAACGTCCAAAGTTTGAAGCTAAATTTAATCCAATTAAAGAAACATTTAAAATAAACGATTCTGTAACTATAATAGGAAATGCGTTGGCTTATGCAGGAAGTAATATTACTGATGCTAAAGTGATGTATCGTGTACATCGCAAAGTGCAATTTCCAAGTTGGTATTATTGGTATCGTCCATATTTTCATAGCGAACCACAAGAAATCACTTTTGGAGAGACGCTTACAAACGACAAAGGTGAATTCGAAATTATATTTAAAGCACTTCCTGATGAAAGCGTTGATAAAAACAATTTACCAATTTTTCATTACGAAATCTCTGCTGATGTTACTGACCTTAATGGCGAAACACGAAGCGCAACCACAACTGTAAATGTTGGTTATCATACCTTATTGGCTAATCTTTCAATTGAAAGTACATTAGATAAAACTAAAAAGAATCATAAACTTTCAATAGATACAAAAAACTTAAATGGCGAATTTGTTCCTGCAAAAGGCAACATAAAAATCTATAAATTGAAAGCACCAAAATTTGTATTGCGACAACGACCTTGGGCTGCTCCGGATTATCAGGAATTTTCAGAAACAGAATTTAAAACGCTATTTCCTCACGATGCTTTTTCAAACGAACATAATAGCAACAACTGGAAAAAAGGAAAGATTGTTTTAGAAAAAACCTTTGATACTCAAACTTCAAAAGAATTAGCGCTTGGTAACCTTAAAAAATGGAAATCTGGACAATATATTATTCTATTAGAAAGCAAAGATAAGTTTGGGCAAGTTGTAAAAGACGAAGTCAAAACAATGGTGTTTAGTAATAATGACAAAACGCTTGCAGATAATCAATTATTTAGCATTGCAACAAACAAAATAAGTTATACTACAAAGGATATTGTGGAATTGTGTTTATCGTCATCAGCGAATAATATTACTGTAACAATTAATGTTGAGAAAAATCGCGAAATAACAAATACCTATGTCGTTCAATTAAATAATGATAAGATTGAATTAAATATTCCGGTTACAAAAGAAGATCTGGGTGGTTTTGCTATTCATTATAGTTATGCAGCTTTTAACAGTTTTTCTGCTGGTACAAAAACCATAAGTGTGCCTTATCCAAAAATCGATTTAGGCATCGAAACGCTCACTTTTAGAGATAAGTTACAACCAGGAACAGACGAAACTTGGAGTTTTAAAATTAAAGGACAAAAAGGCGATAAGGTTTCTGCGGAATTGTTAGCAAGTATGTACGATGCATCGTTAGATCAATTTAAACCTCACATCTGGAATTTTAACCCAATTAACAATCCTAATTATTATACATACAATCGTAGATCTGGAAAAGGTTTTGGCACGCGTGGTTTTAGAATCCAACAACCACGTGTTAATGGTTTTAGTTATCCACATCAAGGTTACGACCAACTCAATTGGTTTGGGTTTAGTTTATTTAATACTTGGTTAAGACAACAATACTTAAATAGAATTAAGCTTAAAAAATCTACAACTTATGATAGCACATTAAGTGATGGAACTGTTGTTGGAACTATTGTGGACGATAATGGATTACCTCTTGTTGGTGTAAATGTAGTTGTAAAAGGTACAACAACAGGAACACAAACTGATTTTGATGGAAATTTTTCAATTAAAATTGAAAAAGGGAAAATATTGGTTTTCAGTTATATTGGCTTGATTACTTTTGAAATAATTGTTAGTGATAATAACAATTTCTCACTAACAATGGAAGATGACAATTCCCAACTTGATGAAGTGGTTGTCACAGCTCAAGGAATAAAACGAGAAAAGAAAGCGTTAGGTTATGCAGTTTCTGCACCAATGGTTGAAAATGCAGAAATAGCAGATGTTACTCAAACACTTTCAGGAAAAGCATCAGGAGTACAAATAACTGCAGATAATAGTGAAAAAGAAAAAGTAAACTTCGACAACGTACAAATAAGAAAAAACCTCCAAGAAACAGCTTTTTTCTTTCCTAATTTAAAAACAGATGCAGAGGGCAATGTAAGTTTCAACTTTACAACACCTGAAGCTTTAACCAAATGGAAATTGCAATTATTAGCACATACCAAAACGTTGGAAAGTGCTGTAACGTCTTTAGAAACAGTGACGCAAAAAGAATTGATGGTAATACCAAATGCACCACGTTTTTTACGCCAAGGTGACGAGATTACAATAAGCACAAAAATTGCAAATCTTACCGAAAACCAATTATCTGGACAAACAAAATTAGTGTTAACAGATGCTATTTCAGGAAATGAAATTGATAGTGAATTAGGAAATTCAGAAAACACAAAACCATTTGGTGTTGATGCAAAAGGCAACACACAAGTATCTTGGTCTTTAACAATTCCTGATGATGTACAAGCAGTACAATATAAAATTATTGCTAAAGCTGGTGATTTTAGCGATGGCGAACAAAATGCACTTCCTGTGTTAACCAACAGAATGTTGGTTACAGAAACACTTCCTATGTGGATTAGAAGCAATGAAACAAGAACATTTACGCTTGATAAATTAAAAACAAATACCTCAACAACGCTCAAGCATCATAAGTTAACACTGGAAATAACAAGCAATCCTGCTTGGTATGCAGTACAAGCCTTACCATATTTAATGGAATATCCTTATGAATGCAACGAACAAACATTCTCGCGTTATTACGCAAACGCTTTGGCAAGTCATATTGCGAATTCAAATCCGAGAATTCAAGAGGTTTTCAATCAATGGAAAAACACTGATGCTTTATTGAGTAATCTTGAAAAGAATCAGGAATTGAAATCTATTCTAATTCAAGAAACACCTTGGCTACGTGATGCACAAAGTGAAACCGAACAGAAAAAACGTATTGCTCTTTTATTCGACCTCAACAAAATGAATAACGAATTACAATCAACAATGCGAAAACTAAAACAGAACCAAATGCATAATGGCGCTTGGTCTTGGTTTAATGGTGGACGAGAAAACCGTTATATCACTCAACATATTATTACTGGTTTTGGACACTTAAATAAACTAAATGTCATTCAGAATAGCAATGAAGAATCTATGATTAAAAAAGCCATCAGCTATCTCGATGCAGAATTTGTAAAAGAATACAAAGATATACGTAAATATAATAAAGATGTAGATTTAAGTAAAGACCATTTAAGCTACACACAATTGCATTATTTGTATATGCGAAGCTTTTACCAAGACATCAAAAAATCAAATCAAGTAAAAGAAATTACAGACTATTATCATACACAAATCAAAAAATATTGGTTATCTCGTTCGTTATATGCAAAAGGATTAATGGCTTTAGTAGTAGATAGAATGGATGATAATTCAACTTCAAATAAAATTTTAAAATCCTTAAAAGAGAATAGTATTACCAATGAAGAATTAGGAATGTATTGGAAAGCAAATACCAACTCTTGGCATTGGTATCAAGCTCCAATTGAAACACAAGCCTTAATGATTGAAGTGTTTTCTGAAATTCAAAATGATACTGAAACTATCGACGACCTCAAGATATGGTTACTCAAAAACAAGCAAACAAACCGTTGGAAAACCACTAAAGCAACAACCGAAGCTGTCTATGCATTATTATTGCAAGGAAACAATTGGTTAAGTGTTACCGAAATGGTTAATGTTGTTATTGGAGGGCAACAAATATCTCCTTCAAAACTTGAAAATGTAAAAATTGAAGCAGGAACAGGTTACTATAAAACGTCTTGGAATACTCAAGAAATCAAACATGAAATGGCTGAAGTGAAATTGACAAAGAAAGGAAATGGCATTGCTTGGGGAAGCTTGTATTGGCAATATTTTGAAGATTTAGACAAGATAACTTCGGCAGAAACTCCGCTTAAATTGGAGAAAAAACTCTTCCTAAAAACTAATACAGATAAAGGCGAAGAAATTTCAGAAATCACTTCAGAAGCCAAATTAAAAGTTGGTGATTTAGTGAGAGTAAGAATAGAATTACGAAGCGATAGAAATATGGAATTTATTCATATGAAAGATATGCGAGCTTCAGGATTAGAACCAATAAATGTAATCTCAAAGTACAAATGGCAAGATGGTTTGGGCTATTATGAAAGCACCAAAGATGCTTCAACCAATTTCTTTTTTGATTATTTACCAAAAGGCATTTATGTATTTGAATATGATTTACGTGTCAATAATGCAGGAAATATGAGTAATGGGATTACAATCATACAAAGTATGTATGCCCCAGAATTTAGTAGCCATAATGAAGGTGTAAGAATTTCTGTAGATAGCAAATAAATAGGTTAATTTTATATTTCATATCTTTAATTTCTAACTAATAAATAAACAATTATGAATTCAAAAGTTTTAATGGTTATCAGGATTATTTTTGCATTAGCGTTATTATTTTTTGGCGCTAATAAATTATTTCATTTTATGGATCCACCACCACCACCAGATGAAGCCATGGGTTATTGGACAGCACTTACCGTTACTAAAACAATGACAGTTGTTGCTATCGTAGAGATTGCAGCAGGATTAGCATTGCTTTTAAACAAATATGCAGCGCTTATGATGGTTATTTTAATGAGTGTTTCTGTTAACGCTATATTATACCATCTTGCTTTAGACTCTGCAAGTATTGGTATGGCAGTTGGGTTATTAGTCCTTAATGTAGTAATGCTCTATAATTATAAAGACAATTATAAAGGCTTGCTATCTTAATAATTTTATAAATAAAAAGAGGCTTAAAGCCTCTTTTTATTTTATTTATTGTTGTGGAGGATATTGCAACAGTACTTTTTCTGCAATAGCCCTTAATGCAGCTTCCCGTTTATCTGGTAAAGCATTTGGGTTATAACTACTTTCGCTAACGGCTTGCCAAAACAATCCTTTTCCGTTTTCATCTATAAAATCAATAATTATTTGCCTGTAAATTTTAGATTGCCCAATAGGTATTCCTACAGAAAGCCCGCCTCCAACATTTCGTCCTCCGCCTCCAAGGCCTAGTCCAACTGTATTTCGCTGGTTGTTTTGGTATTCACTACTTTGAATATTTATAAAAAAATCTGGAGTTTCAGAAAGTGACAAACCTTTCACCTGCAATTTACTATCTATAGCAGCTATTAATCGCTTTGTATCTAATTCATTCATACCTGTTTCCAGATCGGAATAATAATTATAGGTTCTGTATTTAGTAAAGTCTGTAGTTTTTTTGTAATCAAAATTAACTTTAACAGAAGCACAAGAAGCAACTAATAAGACGAGTATAAAAATTTTAATAGGTTTCATAGCCAATAATTTTTTATAAAGTTAATCAAAAATTATTCCATGAATCCTAAAGTAAATGAAGAAGACTAATCATTTAACATTTGCCACAATTTATCCTTAAGCTCGACAATACCATGATTTGCGATAGAAGAAATGAATAAATAATCAATTGGAAGATTGTTATCCAGTTCTATTTTAAGTTCAGCCTTAAGTTCATCGTCTAACATATCGCATTTTGAAATCGCAATCAATCTGTCTTTATCTAACATCTCTGGATTGTATCGACGTAACTCGTCAAGTAATATATCATATTGTTTTTTAATATCGTCAGCATCTGCTGGGATTAAAAATAATAAGGTTGAATTACGCTCAATATGTCGTAAAAAATAGTGGCCAAGACCTTTACCTTCGGCAGCTCCTTCTATAATTCCAGGAATATCTGCCATTACAAAGGTTTGAAAATCGCGATATTCTACAATACCCAAATTAGGTTTTAAAGTGGTAAACTCGTAATCGGCTATTTTTGGTTTTGCAGCAGTTATTACTGATAGCAGTGTTGATTTTCCCGCATTAGGAAATCCAACCAAACCAACATCTGCCAACACTTTAAGTTCTAATGTAATGCGTTTTTCTTGATGCGGAATTCCTGGTTGTGCATAACGTGGTGTTTGATTAGTAGAGCTTTTAAAATGCCAATTACCACGACCTCCCATTCCACCTTCGCAAACTATTCTTTCTTCGAGCTCTTCAGTTATTTCAAAAATAATGTCGTTAGTTTCTGTATCTCTAATTACAGTTCCTAAAGGCACATCGATATATACGTCTATTCCATCTGCTCCTGAACTTCTTCCTTTACTACCATGCCCTCCATGCTCTGCTTTAATGTGACGTTTAAATTTAAGATGTAATAGTGTCCAAAGGTTCTTTTTCCCTCTTAGGATTACATGACCGCCACGACCTCCATCTCCTCCATCTGGCCCTCCTTTTGTAATATATTTTTCGCGATGTAAATGTACCGAGCCCTTACCTCCATTTCCAGAAGTAGCTACTATTTTTACATAATCTACAAAATTACCTTCGGTCATAATTGTTAATTGTTCCCAAGGCATTGGGACTCTTTTTCGTTTGTTGTTTTATGATGATGAGATTATTCGCTACGCTCAGAATGACAACAAATTTTATAATGAATCTATAACTTTACTTAATCGCTCAGTGATCTCTTGGACACTTCCAACTCCATCAACTCCAAAATATTTGCTTTGTGTTGTATAGTACTCTTTAAGTATTGCTGTTTTCTTGTAGTATTCTTTTATTCTGTTTCGAATCACAGATTCATTCGCGTCGTCCGGCCTTCCGCTTGTTTCTCCCCTTTTAAGTAATCGTTGTACCAACACTTCGTCATCAACTTCTAAAGCAATCATAGCATTGATATGAGAATCTTTACTTTCCATTAGTCTTTCTAAAGCTTCAGCTTGAGCATTAGTACGCGGAAATCCATCAAAAATAAAACCTTTAGCATCAGCATTTTTATCAACTTCTGTATTAAGCATCTTAATTGTAATTTCGTCAGGAACTAAATCACCTTTATCCATATATGATTTGGCTAAGACACCTAGAGCGGTTTCATTTTTTATATTAAAACGAAAAACGTCGCCTGTAGAGATATGTACTAAATTATATCTTTCTTTCAAAAATTCTGCCTGTGTCCCTTTACCAGCACCTGGAGGTCCAAACAACACTAAATTTGTTGTATGTTGAGTAGTATTTATTTGATAAACTTCTGGAATGTCTCTCCCCAATCCATCATAATCCAAACCAAAACCAACTATAAACTTATTAGGGATTTTAATACCTATATAATGAATTTTAAAATCTTTTTTATAAGCTTCTGGCTTATAAAAAAGAGTGGCTATTTTAAGCTCTTTGACGCCTTCATTTTTAAATATTCTATGAATTTCGAAAAGCGTATTTCCTGTATCTATAATATCTTCTAGAATTACCACTGTTCTTCCAGACAAATCTTGGGTAAGACCAATTAATCGTTGAATATCTTCGGTAGATTTAACCCCTTCGTAAGATGCTAATTTTATAAATGTGACTTCACATGGTTTAGGATACTTCTTTACAAAATCGCTTACTACCATAAAAGACCCATTCAAAATACCTATAAATACTGGTATTTCATCTCCTAGATCATTAGAAATTTCGTTTGCAAGTTTAGAAATAGCAGCATCTATTTCCGTAGCAGAAATAAATGGTTTAAAATATTTATCATGAAGTTTAATCATGTTGTTCTTTTTTAGAAAGATGCAAAGATAATGATTTGATTAAAGATTAACGATTTTTGATTTACGTTTTTAGAAATTGGTTTCATATTTAAGTGTATTTTTGCATCGAACACATATGAATTATAGTGCAATTGCAAATGAATTACTTTTCTTCCAATTTTAAATTAGGTATTCTTGGTGGTGGACAATTAGGTAAGATGCTACTCAATGACACTCGAAAATTTGATATTTATACCTGTGTTTTGGACCCTAGTGATGAAGCACCTTGTAAAATTGCTTCAAATGAATTTTACCAAGGTGATTTAATGAACTTTGAAACAGTTTACAACTTTGGAAAAAAGGTAGATGTATTAACCATAGAAATAGAAAATGTAAATGTAGATGCTTTAGAAAAATTAGAAAGAGAAGGTATTAAAGTTTACCCTTCTTCTAAAACATTGAGCATTATTCAAAATAAATCTAAACAGAAATTGTTTTACATAGATCATGATTTGCCTACAGCTTCATTTTCTCGATTTGCTTACACTTCAGAAATTAAAGATGCTATTTCAAATGGAGGATTAACATTTCCATTTGTCTGGAAAAGTGCTCAATTTGGTTATGATGGTACTGGAATTAAAGTTGTACGTTCATTAAAAGACCTTGATTACTTACCAAAAGGAGAGTGCATTACTGAAGAACTTATTGATTTTAAAAAGGAACTTTCTGTAATAGTAGCTCGAAATGTTTTAGGTGAAACCAAAACATATCCGATTGTTGAAATGGAATTTCATCCTGAAGCCAATCAAGTAGAGTATGTTATTTGTCCTGCCAGAATTAATGAAGAAGTAGCAAAAAAAGCAAAAACTATAGCTTTGAAAGTGTCAGCCGCATTTAATCATGTTGGATTGATAGCTGTAGAAATGTTTCAAACCCACGACGATAAAATTTTAATAAACGAAGTGGCTCCAAGACCACACAATTCTGGTCATCATACTATTGAAACTAGTTACACATCTCAATTTGAACAACATCTTAGAGCTATATTAGATTTACCTCTTGGAAAAACTGATAGTAAAATTGCAGGAATTATGGTAAATTTGGTTGGAGAAGAAGGCTATAAAGGAGATGTGATTTATAAAAACATTGAAGACATAATGAAAATGGATGGTGTAACACCTCATGTGTATGGAAAAAAGCAAACACGCCCATTTCGTAAAATGGGGCATGTAACTATCGTAAATAAGAATATTGCTGAAGCACGTAAAATTGCTGAAAACGTAAAAAAAAGAATTAAAGTAATAAGTGAATAAGTTATGGCACAAGTAGGAATAATTATGGGAAGTAAAAGTGATCTTCCTGTGATGCAAGACGCTATTGATATTTTAAAAGGTTTTGATATTGATGTAGAAGTAGATATAGTTTCTGCACATAGAACTCCAGAAAAAATGTTCGATTATGGTAAAAATGCTCACAAAAGCGGCATAAAAGTTATTATTGCTGGAGCAGGTGGTGCTGCGCATTTACCAGGAATGATCGCATCATTGTCTCCACTGCCAGTTATTGGAGTTCCTGTAAAATCTAGTAATTCTATTGATGGTTGGGATTCTATTCTTTCTATTTTACAAATGCCTGGAGGTGTTCCTGTTGCAACTGTTGCGCTTAATGGTGCAAAAAATGCTGGTATTTTGGCAGCCCAAATTATAGGCACTTCCAACACTTCTGTTCAAGATAAAGTCTTAATCTATAAAGAAGGATTGAAAACTAAAGTAATAGAAAGTTCAAAAGGGACAAAAAAATAAAACCTCGAAAGAATCGAGGTTTTAAAATTGCTATTAATCAATTTTCTTTAGAGTAATACTCTATGAAAAATCATTGCCGAATGTAATAAAAAATTAATAATTGAATAACCAATAATTAATAATTATCATAAAATCAATTAATTAGGAAGAAAAGACTTACATAAGTAAAAGTAATGTAGTATAAACATTAAGATTTCTTTAAAAAACCCCTTACAATTAAAATGAATATATTAAATAGCTCTTTTTGTACACCTTACAATACTGCTCCTTTTTCTAAAATAAAAAATAAAGACTTCCTTCCTGCTTTTATAAAAGCTATTAAAAATACAAAAGCAGAGATTGATGCTATTTCAAATAATTCTGAAGCACCAAATTTTAATAACACTCTTGAAGCTTTAGATTTTTCAGGAGAACAATTAGATAGGATTTCGAGTATTTTCTTCAACTTAAACTCCGCCGAAACAAATGATGAGATTCAAAAAATAGCACAAGATGTTTCGCCATTATTATCTGAATTTAGTAACGACATTGCTTTAAACGAAAAATTGTTTAAACGTGTAAAAGCAGTTTATAATTCTAAAGATAGTTTAAGTTTAACCGAAGAGCAAATGACATTACTTGATAAAAAGTATAAAAGCTTTTCAAGAAATGGTGCTAACTTAACCAAAGATAAAAAACTTAAATTAAGAGAGATAGATGCAGCATTGAGTAAACTCAAACTTAACTTTGGTGAAAATGTATTAGCAGAAACCAATAAATTTGAAATGCTAATTACAAATAAAAAAGATTTGTCTGGTTTACCAGAAGGTGCTAAAGAAGCTGCAAAACAACTCGCAGAATCTAAAAATAGAAAAGGTTGGCTTATTACTTTGGACTACCCAAGCTATATTCCTTTTATGACATATGCAGATAATCGAGAATTGCGTAAAAAACTATCAATATCATTTGGAAGTAAATCTTTTAAAAATGATGAGCTTGACAATCAAGATATCTTACTTAAAATTGTGAACCTTCGTTATAAGCGAGCATCTCTTTTAGGCTATAATTCCCATTCGCATTTTGTCCTTGAAGAACGTATGGCAGAAACACCAGAAAAAGTTTCAGAATTTCTAAATGAACTTCTTGAAAAAGCAAAACCAGCAGCCGAACAAGAATTTGCTACCCTTGAGAAATTTGCAAAAGACATAGATAGTATTGATAGACTAGAAAAATGGGATTCAGCATATTTTTCAGAAAAGCTAAAGCAAAGACTATTCAATTTTGATGACGAACAACTTAGGCCATACTTTAAATTAGAAAATGTTATTAATGGTGTCTTTACAGTTGCAAGTAAATTGTATGATTTAAATTTTGAAGAGATTAATAATATTGACAAGTATCATGAAGATATTTTAACCTATAAAGTAACAAATGAAAAGGATGAATTAGTTTCAATTTTTTATGCTGATTTCTTTCCAAGAGAAGGAAAACGTAATGGCGCTTGGATGACATCTTTTAAACCTCAATATAAAAAAAACGACATAAATCAAAGACCTCATATATCTATAGTTTGTAACTTTACTAAACCAACAAAAAGCAAACCTTCATTGTTAACTTTTAATGAAGTTACCACCTTATTCCATGAGTTTGGTCATGCGCTTCATGGTATGTTAGCAAATACAACATATCCAAGTTTATCTGGTACAAGTGTTTCTTGGGATTTTGTTGAATTGCCAAGTCAGGTTTTAGAAAATTGGTGTTATGAAAAAGAAGCATTAGAATTATTTGCTAAACACTATGAAACTGAAGAAGTAATTCCTATGGATTTAATTAATAAAATTAAAGCGTCATCAACCTTTCATGAAGGTATGCAAACTTTACGCCAGTTAAGTTTAGGACTTTTAGATATGAGTTGGCATGGAGAAGAATCATCTAAAATAAAAGATGTAAAGACACACGAATCTATCGCTTTTAAAAAAACACAACTTTACCCAGATGTTGTTAAAAACTGTACGAGTACGTCATTTTCTCATATTTTTCAAGGCGGTTATTCCTCTGGTTATTATAGTTATAAATGGGCAGAAGTTTTAGATGCTGATGCATTTGAATGTTTTTATGAAAATGGTATCTTTAATAAAGAGATTGCATCAAAATTTAAAGATAACGTCCTCTCACAGGGAGGAACTGAAAACCCAATGATACTCTACAAACGTTTTAGGGGAAAAGAACCAAAACCTGAAGCATTGCTCAAGAGAGCTGGATTGATTAAGTAATATAAATATTTAAAATATTTACCCTATTTTTGAAACTGTAAAATGCAACCATTTATAAATGCCAAATCACCTAATAGATCCTAACAAATGGATAGACTTATATTCCGATTATCTATTCAATTATACTATAACTAGAGTTAGAGACAGAGATACTGCTCAAGATTTGGTGCAGGATACTTTTTTTGCTGGGTTAAAATCTATGAAAAATTTTAAGGGTGAAGCCAGTGAGCGTACTTGGCTTATTTCTATTTTGAAACGAAAAATCATAGACTATTATAGAAAAATAAATTCTAAAAAAGGTAAAGCTGAAGTACGAATTAACTACAATAGTGCCTCTGAAGACGAAGGCGATTGGCTAGAAGAACGTGTTAGGGATCCTTATGATAAGACAGCAGAAAATAACCTTGAAAATACAGAATTAGGCTTGGCAATTCATAATTGTATTGATAAATTACCTGAAAAACAAGCACAAGTTTTTAAAATGAAGACCATTTTAAACTATGAGACTGAAGCTATTTGTAATGAATTAAATATTACAGCGTCTAATCTTTGGGTAATTATACATAGAGCAAGAATAACTGTCGCTGCATGTCTAGAAAAAAATTGGTTTTAAATTTAAATGATGAATAAAAACAATAAAGTATTTATTTCGTGTGATAACGCAAACCACAATTGTGACAAATCACAATATAATGAAGCTAGTATTTGGGAAAAAATTAAGCTCAATATTCATTTATTATATTGCAGAGCCTGTAGAGGATATTCTAGTAACAATGCCAAACTCTCCAAAGTAATTAATAAATCAAAGGTTAATTGTTTAGAGTTAAAAGATAAACAAGAAATGAAAGATTGTTTTGAAAGAGAGCTAAAACAATATCAACAATAACCATAGAATAGGGATGCCTTCTACCCAAAAAGAGCTATAATATTTACTTTTATTTTCTTGAGAAAAGACTAAAAACAAAAGAGCTATACAAGTAACTATAGTTAAAATTATTATTCTATTCGAATTAATATTATCTTTTAAAAATTCTGAAAATAAAAATACAAGTAACAATAACAATCCTATAGCTTTAGTTTTTTTTACACCTATTTGTTGTGGAATTGTAGATAGTTTAATACTATCGAATTGTAAGTCTCTTATTTCAAAAGGAAGCGTAAGCACTATTACAAAAACAAAACGCTGTAAGGTCACAATAAATACATCAATATTAATATTATAATTATTATTCACTAATGGAAGAAATACGGTAACTCCAGCCCAAACCAGAGCAATAATATATACTTTTAATCCACTTATATTCCTTAAATTCTGATTACTATCAACATACCATTTTTTAGGTAAAAAAGGCATCGCATACAAAAAAGTAATGACTCCAAAACCCGTAATGTAAAGCAAGGTTTTAATTTGTAATTGTAAAGCGTAATAACAAAATAAAATAAAGCAAATCAAGGAGAATATTTGGATTACTTTAAGCCAATTTGCTAATCTTCTATGATGCCATTTTGCGATACCAAAATATTTTACAAAATTATAACCTGTGATAGAAGCATAAAAAATAAAAAATAGTACATCCTTGTCATAAGAAATATCAAACTCTATAAGTGTTATCCAAGACAATGACAACACAGCAAAAGCCACATGTATACTACTATTTATATAAAAATCTAGTGCTTGTTTCAAAAAACGCATATTACAAAAATAGTTAAACTGTCAATAACCTATATATTTGGTTAAAACTTTCAATATTGGTAGATTAAAAACGTTAATATTTGTGTAATTTTGGGCATCAAAAAAATAATAAGGAATGAATACAAATTCTTTCGCACTACGCCATATTGGTCCTCGAGAAGATGATCATAAAGAGATGCTTGAAACTATTGGAGCTGATACTTTAGAACAACTTATTTACGAAACAATACCTAATAATATTAAGTTAGATAAGAGTTTAAATTTAGATAAGGCTATGAGTGAACAGGAGTACCTAACTCATATTCAGGATTTAGCTTCAAAAAACAAGGTTTTTAAATCTTATATTGGTTTAGGATATCATCCTACCAACCTTCCTGCAGTAATTCAACGAAATATTCTTGAAAATCCAGGTTGGTACACTGCATATACACCATACCAAGCAGAAATCGCTCAAGGCCGACTTGAAGCCCTTTTAAATTATCAAACCATGATAATTGACCTCACAGGTATGGAACTTGCTAATGCATCTCTTTTAGACGAAAGTACTGCAGCTGCTGAAGCTATGGCGTTATTGTTTGCCGTTCGAGAAAGAGCGCAAAAAAAAAATGAAATTGTAAAATTCTTTGTTTCTGAAGAAGTCTTGCCACAAACTTTATCATTATTACAAACAAGAGCAATTCCGTTTGGTATAGAACTTGAAATTGGAAACCATGAAACATTCGGTTTTTCATCAGAATTCTATGGCGCTTTATTACAATATCCTGATAAGTCTGGTCAAGTTCATGACATCTCAAGTTTTATTTCAAAGGCTAACAATGCTGAAATAAAAGTTGCTGTTGCTGCTGATATATTAAGTTTAGTAAAATTAGAAGCTCCTGGTAAATTTGGAGCAGATGTTGTTGTTGGTACTACACAGCGCTTTGGAATTCCAATGGGTTATGGAGGTCCTCATGCTGCATTTTTTGCTACTAAAGAAGCCTATAAAAGAAATATTCCTGGTCGTATTATTGGTGTAACAAAAGACACAAACGGCAATCGTGCACTTCGAATGGCACTTCAAACTCGTGAACAACATATTAAACGTGATAAAGCAACATCTAATATTTGTACAGCTCAAGTATTGTTAGCTGTTATGGCTGGAATGTATGCTGTTTATCATGGCCCAAAAGGATTGCAATATATAGCTGATAAAGTTCATAACGCAACCTCAACTTTATCTGAAAATTTAGAGCAATTAGGTTTACACCAAACCAATACGTCTTATTTTGATACCATTCAAATTAAAACTGATGCTTCAAAAGTTAAAACTATTGCTGAAGCTAATGAGGTTAATTTTTATTATCCAGATTCAGAAACAGTTACGATTTCTATAAATGAAACTACCTCTCTTCAGGATATTAATGATATAGTTTCAATTTTTGCTCAAGCAACAGGAAAAGATGCTATATCAATTTCATCTATTGAAGAAAGTGATAATATCAATAAAACGGTTAAAAGAACAGCTCCATTTTTAGATAATGATATTTTTAACACCTATCATTCTGAAACTGAACTTATGCGTTATATAAAATCGTTAGAACGTAAAGATTTATCATTAAATCATTCTATGATTTCTTTAGGTTCTTGTACAATGAAGCTTAATGCTGCTGCCGAAATGTTACCTTTAAGCTGGGCGAATTGGGGAAACATTCATCCATTTGCACCTAAAGATCAAGTCGAAGGTTATCAATACGTAATGAAAAAACTGGAAGATCAGCTCACAGAAATTACTGGTTTTGCTGGCACATCATTACAACCAAATTCTGGAGCTCAAGGTGAGTTTGCTGGACTCATGGTAATTAAAGCATATCATGAATCTCATAATGAAGGACATAGAAATATTTGTTTAATTCCGTCATCTGCTCATGGTACTAATCCTGCAAGTGCTGTTATGGCAGGAATGAAAGTAGTTGTAACTAAATCTACCGAAGAAGGAAATATAGATGTTAATGACCTAAAAGAAAAAGCACTTCTACATAAAGATAATCTTGCAGCATTAATGGTAACATATCCATCAACACATGGTGTGTTTGAATCTGCCATAAAAGATATTACTCAAATAATACACAATAATGGTGGTCAAGTTTATATGGATGGAGCTAATATGAATGCACAAGTAGGATTAACGAATCCTGGTAATATTGGTGCCGATGTTTGTCATCTTAACTTACATAAAACATTCGCAATTCCACATGGTGGAGGTGGTCCAGGTGTTGGTCCAATTTGTGTTGCAGAACAATTAGTGCCTTTCCTTCCTGGAAATCCAGTAATTGAAGTTGGTGGAGAAAATGCCATTACGGCTATTTCGGCTGCACCTTATGGCTCGGCTTTAGTTTGTTTGATTTCTTATGGATATATCTGTATGCTTGGAGCTGATGGCCTAACTGATTCGACAAAAATTGCTATATTAAATGCTAATTATATTAAAGAGCGTTTACAAGGTCATTTCGATACTTTATATTCGGGAGAGCAAGGTCGTGCTGCGCATGAAATGATTGTAGATTGTAGACCATTTAAAGAAAATGGTATTGAAGTATCTGATATTGCAAAGCGATTAATGGACTATGGATTTCATGCACCAACAGTATCTTTTCCAGTTGCAGGAACATTAATGATTGAACCTACAGAAAGTGAAAATAAAGCCGAATTAGATCGTTTTTGTGATGCAATGATTTCTATTAGACAAGAAATTAAAAGTGCTTTAAAAGATGAATCTAATAATGTTCTAAAAAACTCACCACATACTTTAGCTATGCTTACTGCTAACGAATGGGATTTTCCTTATACCAGAGAGGAAGCAGCATTTCCATTAGAATATGTAAATAACAACAAGTTTTGGCCTAGTGTAAGGCGTGTAGATGATGCCTATGGTGATAGAAATTTAATATGTTCTTGTGCTCCTATTGAGGATTTTATGGAAGTATAAACAACTTTGAACATCGTAAAATAAAACAAAATTAAATTTGCTTTTAATTATTAGGAACTATATTCGTTACTTTGCAAATATCTAAAGATAAATATTCTTTTTATGAATGTTAATATTACTGGTACAGGTAGCTATATACCTGATGTTATTGAAAAAAACGAAGATTTCCAACAACATGATTTTTTAAATTCAGATGGCTCAATAATTAATTCTCCAACAGAAGTTATTATTGAAAAGTTTAAAGCCATAACTGGGATTGGAGAGAGGCGCTATGCCGATAAATCTTTAAACACTTCCGATATTGCATTTTATGCTGCTCAAAGAGCGATAAAAGATGCTGGTATTGATAAAGAAGAACTCGATTATATCATTGTTGCTCATAATTATGGTGACGTAAAACACAATGTCGAACAAAGTGATACTGTTCCCAGTATTGCGTCCAGAGTTAAGCATCTACTAAAAATTAAAAATCCCAAATGTGTAGGGTACGATATGCTTTTTGGCTGTCCCGGTTGGATTGAAGCAACGATACAAGCGAATGCATTTATAAAATCAGGAATAGCAAAAAAATGTTTAGTTATTGGCGCCGAAACCTTATCTCGTGTCATTGATAAGCATGATAGAGACTCAATGATATATAGTGATGGTGCAGGAGCAGTTGTTTTAGAAACTAGTAATAATGGAAGTGGGATTCTAACACATGAAAGCGCTACTTATGCATTAGACGAAGCTCATTTTATTTATTTTGGTGAAACAAACAATCAAGAAATAAGTGATAAAAGAAGATATATAAAAATGTATGGCAGGAAAATTTATGAATTTGCCTTAAACCATGTTCCTGCAGCCATGAAATCTTGCCTTGATAAAAGCGGTATTAAAATTAGTGATATAAAAAAAATACTCATACATCAAGCCAATGAAAAGATGGATGAAGCCATTGTGAAACGTTTTTATAAATTGTATGGGTTGAAAATGCCTGAAAGTATTATGCCTATGACAATTGATAAACTTGGTAATTCCAGTGTCGCTACTGTACCTACTTTGTACGATATGATATTAAAAGGAAAGATGAATGGCCATAATATAAATAAAGGTGATATTATTCTTTTTGCAAGTGTTGGAGCTGGAATGAATATTAATGCCATTGTTTACAAGAATTAACGATGTACGAAGGTAAGTTCCCTCACAAAAGATATGGAATTACACTTCAATTTCTACAAGAGCATATTCCAAATACTTCAAAGATTTTAGATTTAGGTGTTGTAAACCCTTTTTCTAAACTAATGCAGGAACAAGGTTATCTTGTTACTAATACTAAAGGAGAAGATTTAGATTTAGATACTTCGGTTATAACAAATTCGGACGCAGATGTAATTACTGCTTTTGAAATTTTTGAACACCTACTCTCACCATTCACAGTTTTACAAGATATAAAGGCAAATAAATTGGTGGCAAGTGTTCCCTTAAAATTATGGTTTGCTTCTGCTTATAGAAGTAAAACAGACATTCGTGATAGACATTATCATGAATTTGAAGATTGGCAGTTCGATTGGCTACTAGAAAAAACAGGCTGGCAGGTAAAGGCAAGGAAAAAATGGACCAATCCAACTAAAAAAATTGGATTTCGTCCAATTTTAAGATGGTTTACCCCAAGATATTACATAGTTTATGCAGAAAGAGTTTAACTTTGAATACATTATTTTTCAATTTTGAACATTTATATTGTCATACCGGCACATAACGAAGAAGATTCTATAGGATTAACGCTAGATTCTTTAGTTAATCAAACACAATTACCAAAAAAGGTTGTTGTAGTTAATGATAATTCAACAGATAGTACGAAACAAATTATTGAAGCATTTGCTACAAAATATTCATGGATTACTTTAGTAAATTCTAATTCATCGAACGAGCATTTACCTGGTACAAAAATCATAAATGCTTTTTACAAAGGTTTAGATACTCTTGATGATAATTATGATGTGATTTGTAAATATGATGCAGATCTTATTTTCCCAGAAAATTATTTAGAAACATTAGTAGGTCATTTTAATTCCGACAATAAATTAGGAATGATGGCTGGACTATGTTATATCCAGAAAAATGGTAATTGGGTTTTAGAAGATCTCACTCGTAAAGACCATATTCGTGGTGCTTTAAAAGCATATAGAAAGGATTGCTTTATTGAAATAGGAGGAATAAAAAAATCTATGGGCTGGGATACTATTGATGAACTGTTGGCACAATTTTATAATTGGAAAATCCTTACTGATGAATCTCTAAAAGTAAAACACTTAAAACCAACTGGAACTAATTACAGCAAGGCATCTAAATATTTGCAAGGTGAAGCTTTATTCAAAATGCGTTATGGGTTTAGTTTATCATTTCTTTCAGCATTAAAACTCGCCTGTAAAAGGAAAAGTTTTACGCTATTTAAAGATTATATATCAGGCTATTTAAAAGCTTCAAAAAATAAATTAGAATTTCTTATTACAGAAGATCAAGGTAAATTTGTTAGAAAATTCCGTTGGAAGAATATTAGAAAGAAATTCTTGTAAAAGCTTAAAATGAATTTATTACCAAAATGCCTTTATTTTTAAAATTATTCATGTTTGGTAATGCAGTAGTTACTTCTTCCAAACTGATAGTTCGGTCTATAAGTTTTTCCGGATGAAGCTTTCCATCAGAAATCATTTTTAACATTTCGGGATATTTATAAGCCTGCATACCATGACTTCCAATAATTTCCAATTCATTCGCTAAAACTAAATCCATAGGAACTTTTGGATGTTTATGATTCTCTGTCATCAAACCTACTTGGATATGCTTTCCTCTTTTACGAAGTCCTGAAATAGAATTAAAACAAGTTTCAGCACTTCCAAGAGCATCCATTGAAACATGAGCTCCTCCATTTGTTATGTCCTTAATCTCCCCAACAATATTTGAATTATTAGTGGCATTAATAACGGTAGTTGCTCCAAATTGCTTTGCCAAATCCAAAGTGTTCTCGTTAATATCAATAGCAGTCACATGAGCTCCTAAAGCATTTGCAATCATTATAGCAGACAATCCAACACCTCCACAACCATGTATAACTACATGTTGCCCTTCAGAAACTTTTCCTTGAGCTACAATAGCTCTAAAAGAAGTTATAAATCGGCAACCTAAGGTTGCAGCAGTAACACTATCAATATCTTCGGGGAATTTTACCAAATTAGTATCGGCATAATCCAAGGCAACATACTCAGCAAAAGAACCATGATGTGTAAATCCTGGTTGAGACTGATAATCGCAAACCTGATGATTGCCAGATTTGCATTCTCTGCATGAACCACAACCAGAGACAAAAGGTACTGTTATACGATCTCCAATGCTGAAATTTTTTACATCTTTACCAATAGTTTCAATAGTCCCAGCTAATTCATGGCCTGGAACATGAGGTAAATTAATATCTATATCATGTCCCATCCAAGCATGCCAATCACTTCTACACAAACCAGTAGCATTTACTTTTACAACCACTCCATCTCTCTTTGGTTGTGGATCTTCTATATTTTTAATTGTGATGTTACCTTGAAAGGTTTCAAAAACTGCTGCTCTCATTTCTATTTCTAATAGAACAACTAAAGTAAGAAAGTTTAATAGTTTAGCAACTCCTTAATTTTAGCTTTCACTTTTTCAGTAGATGGAATCATGGTTTCTTCTAAAGTAGAATTTAACGGAACTGCTGGCATATTCTCGCTACCAATAGTCATTACAGGCGCATCTAAATATGTAAAACATTCTTCCTGTATTTTTCCAGCCAAAGCAAGTGCAAAACTATTATTTGAAGGTTCTTCGGTTATTACTAAACATTTTCCTGTTTTCTTAACCGATTTCATAATTGTTGCTTCATCTAAAGGATAAAGCGTTCGCAAATCAATGATTTCAACTTGGTCTCTTATGCCTTTTGTAGCATTAAATGCCCAATGCACTCCCATTCCGTAACTAATAATTGACAATGTTTCTTTATCCTCTTGAGGCCAAATCTCCTGTAATAACCAAGCTTTACCAAGAGGTAAAATATAATCTTCGGAAGGTTCGACTGAAGTTGCAGTTTTGGTTCCAGAAACTTTACTCCAATACAAGCCTTTATGTTCTAGAATTACAACAGGATTGGGATCGTAATAGGCGGCTTTCATCAAGCCTTTTAAATCGGCTCCATTACTTGGATAGGCAATTTTAATACCTTTAATATTTGTTAAGACACTTTCAACAGATGACGAATGATAAGGACCTCCACTACCATAGGCTCCAATAGGTACTCGAAGAATCATACTTACCGGCCATTTTCCATTTGATAGATAACAACTTCTGCTCACTTCGCTGAATAACTGGTTAAGACCTGGCCAAATATAATCGGCAAACTGTACCTCAACAATAGGTTTTAATCCAACCGCGCTCATCCCAACTGTTGAGCCCACAATAAATGCTTCTTGTATTGGTGTATTGAATACTCTATCGTCACCATATTTTTGAGCCAAGGTTGCTGCTTCACGAAATACACCACCAAGGCGTCCACCAACATCTTGTCCATACAACAAACATTCTTTGTGCTTTTTCATAAGTTCTTCAACCGCATATAAGGCGCAATCAACCATCAAAACTCTATCATTTCCTTCAGGTGATCGTTCTCCTACTTCTTCGAATATTGGTGTTGGTACAAAATCGTGAGTAAATAAATCTTCTGGTTTTGGATCTTTAGCTTGTAGTGCTTTGTTGAAATCAGATTTAACTTTCGCCTGAGCTGAATTTTCTATCTCCTCAATATCTGTTGAAGAAAATCCATTATCTACTAATTGTTGTTTTAATACCGGATAAGGATCGCGAGAACGTGCTTCTTTTAAATCGTCACGATACCATTCCATACGAACACCGGAAGTATGATGATTTAATAAAGGGACTTTAGCATGTACTAAAAATGGACGACGTTCAGTACGAATGGTTTCAATCACCTTTTCAATGGCCTCATAACTTTCTATAAAGTTAGCACCATCAATAGAAATAGCTTCTAATCCTTTAAATCCCTGAGCATATTCAAAAGCGTTTTGTGATCTTGTTTCTTCTACAGTTGCTGAAATATCCCAACCATTATCTTGTACCAAATACAAAATTGGCATTTGCTTTAATACTGCCATTTGAAAGGCTTCAGCAACTTCGCCTTCAGTAATTGAAGCGTCTCCAAAAGAACAAACAGTTATTGGTTTTAGAGAATTCTCGACTGCGCTCGAACGGACAGCATTTGTTTCCTCGAGCACAGTCGAGAGATTTTCAAGTCCTTGTAATTCTTTATACTGCATTCCCATGGCTACACCTGTTGCTGGTATAGCTTGCATGCCTGTGGCCGACGATTGGTGTGGAATTTTTGGTTTATCATCATCCCTCAAACTTGGGTGACAGTAATAAGTTCGTCCTCCGGAAAATGGATCGTCTTGTTTTGCCAATAATTGCAACATTAAATCGTAAGGTTCTAAACCAAAAGACAATAACATGGCATCATCTCTATAATACGGAAATGCATAATCTTGAGGTAATAATTGCATACCTAAAGCAACTTGTATGGCTTCATGACCTCTTGATGTAGCATGCACATATTTTGAAGTTAACTTAAAATTAGCCTCATACAATTCGGTCATTGCTTTTGCTTTGCAAAGGTTTGAAAACGCTTTATGTAATATGTGTTTGTTCAATTATACTAATTCTTGTTCAATCTTAACCATCCAATTAAGCTTATCTTCCAGTTTTCCAGACCTTACAC
The DNA here is from genome assembly GCA_965250265.1 of Flavobacteriaceae bacterium. Taxonomy (GTDB): domain Bacteria; phylum Bacteroidota; class Bacteroidia; order Flavobacteriales; family Flavobacteriaceae; genus PRS1. Next base: position 191,497 of record CBDFNO010000013.1, read on the forward strand.
CATTTAACGTATCTAAAATCATTTGTCCTACAGGGTTTTCATCAGGTAAATTAATTGTAGTTTCCTTAAATCTAATCTCATCTATCATAGCTATTCCAACGGCAGTTCCTGTTCCAAAGGCTTCTTCTAATGTGCCATTATTAGAGGCTTCTATAACCTCTTCAATAGTAATTGGACGCTCTGTGACTTTGCAAACTTTACTTTCAAGCAATTCTATGACACTCATTCGCGTAATTCCACTTAAGATTGTACCTTCTAAACTTGGTGTAATGAATTCGCCATTAATTTTGAAAAAAAGATTCATTGTTCCAGCTTCTTGAATGTAACTGAAATTATGTGCGTCAAGCCATAATACCTGATCGTAACCCTTGGCTTTTGCAGTTTCATTAGGCTTAATAGCTGCTGCATAGTTTCCAGCTGCTTTTGCTGCTCCTGTTCCACCTTGAGCTGCTCGTATATATTTTGTTTCGGCAAACAATTTAATACGTCTATTAAAATATGGTCCAGATGGTGATGCCATAATAATAAACTTGTAATGCGTAGCTACTCGCATCCCAATAAAATGTTCGTCAGCGTACATAAATGGTCTTAAATATAAAGCACTCCCATCTTGAGGTGGAATCCAATTTTTATCTAATGCAACCAATTGTTTTAGTCCTTCAATAAATAAATCTTCTGGAAAATCGGGCATTCCCATTCTATCAGCACTAAAATTAAGTCGAGCTGCATTTTTTTCTGGTCTGAATAACATGGGTATTCCTTCAGCATCTATTGTAGCTTTCATACCTTCAAAAATAGCTTGCCCATAATGTAATGCCATGGTTGCTGGATGTGTTGGGATATGATGTAAAGGTTCAATTCTTGGATTTATCCATTTTCCATTATCATAATCACAAATGAACATATGATCTGAAAAGGTTTTTCCTAATGGAATGTTGTCGAAATCTAAAGTGTCTACTTTTGATTGCTCGATTTTGGTTATTTTGATATTATATGACATTTATATAGTTTTTTTAGTATTAAATTGTTCTAAATAATCTGCTACACGACGTAAAAATGATCCTGCTAAATGACCATCCACTGCACGATGATCGAAGGATAATGACAGATACATCATGCTGCGTATTGCTATTTCATCTCCTTTTTTAGTTTCAATAACTTCTGGCCGTTTTTTAATAATTCCCATTGCTAAAATTGCTACTTCTGGCTGATTGATTATTGGTGTTCCCATAAGGCTGCCAAATGTTCCTACGTTTGAAATTGTAAATGTTCCTCCTTTAATATCGTCTGTATTTAATTTATTTTCTCTTGCTTTTGAAACCAAGGAATTAATTTCGATAGCTAATTGTTTTAAATCTTTTTGATCAGCATTTTTTACTACTGGCACAATTAGATTTCCAGACGGTAAAGCAGTTGCCAACCCTATATTAATATTTTCTTTTACAATAATATTTGAACCATCAACAGATGCATTAATATTTGGAAAATCTTTTATTGCTTTTGCTACAGCTTTAACAAATAATGGTGTGAAAGTTAATTTCTCTCCATGTTTTTCTTGAAATGTAATTTTGTTTTCATTTCTCCAGTTTACTAATTCGGTTAAATCGGCTTCTACATATGCAGTCACATGAGGTGATGTATGTTTAGAATACACCATATGATCTGCTATCATTTTACGCATTCTATCCATTTCAATAATCTTACCAGTGCCTTTATCGAAATTCAATTGTGGAATCTTATATGCAGTTGGATCTTGAGTAACAGGTTGAGTAAATTTATATTGTCTTCCGTCTTTGATGTATTGAAACAAATCGCTTTTTCTCAAACGTCCTTTTTTACCAGTTACAGGAATGCGAGCTAATTCTTCAAAACTTATGTGTTGTTCTTTAGCTATTGAAATTATTAATGGTGAAAAGAAGTTATTACCATTTTGTTTTGTAGCAATTACATTTTTAGGAGATGGTTTCGTCTTCATTTTTGGAGATTTCTCAACTGCGCTCGAAATGACATTAGTATTCTTTTTGGATGTTTTAACTTTTCCATCAGTTTTAATTAATGCAATTACTTCACCTATTTTTATAACATCATTAGATTTGTATAAGATTTCATCAACAACACCAGAAATAGTTGAAGGCACTTCGGAATCTACTTTGTCTGTAGCTACTTCAAGAAACATTTCATCTTCTTCAATGGTATCACCAACATTTTTAAACCATGTAATGATGGCTGCTTCTGTTATACTTTCACCCAATTTGGGCATTTTAAATTCGTACGTCGACATTCTAATTAACTAATGTTTGTTAGTTTTTAAAATTTACTTTTTCATGAAATCTCGCAAAGTATGATAAAATGATTCCTGCTTTTTCATATCTGTTGGTATTTCTCTCAATGGCTCTACTTCATTTAAACTTTCGTGGCAATCACCAGGCAATTGCTGATATAGTTTTGTTCCTTTTGTTTTCCAATCAATCATTTCTTGGCTGACTTCTTTAATAACTTTTGCTGGGTTTCCAACAACCAAACTATGTTTAGGAATTTTAGTTTCAGCTTTAATAAAAGACATTGCTCCTATAATACTTTCATCACCAATATTAGCATCATCCATAATAACAGTATTCATTCCCACCAAAACATTTTTTCCAATATTAGCGCCATGAATAATAGCACCATGTCCAATGTGTGCACTTTCTTTTAAAGTAATGGATTTTCCAGGAAACATATGTACAGTACAATTTTCCTGAACATTTACACCATCTTCTAAAATAATTTGTCCCCAATCTCCACGAATAGCAGATCCAGGACCAATATAACAGTCTTTGCCAATAATAACATTGCCCGTTACTGCAGCCAAAGGATGCACAAAACTGCTTTCGTGTACCACTGGAATATATCCTTTAAAGCTATAAATCATTTTATTTAAATCGTTTTAAAGTTTCTTTTGTAAAGTCACTCAACACTAATCTTCCGCTAATTTTGGCTCGTTCTATTAATAGCGTATCCCAATCTTCAGTACCTTTCCAAAACATTCTTTTCATTTCTTTCATTGCTTCGAGATTATAATTACATAGTTTTTCGGCTAAAGTTTTTACTACATCATCTAATTCTTCAGTATTTTCATAAACATGTGTATATAATCCTTTTTTAATTGCCCATTCTGCCGGATAAAACGTGTTCGCATCAATCGCAATTTGTGACATAGCACTCAATCCCATTTTACGTTCTATTGCAGGACCAACAACAAAAGGACCAATACCAACATTAAGTTCACTTAATTTTATAGAAGCAAATTTTGTTGCCAAACAATAATCGGTTGCTGAAGCAATTCCAACTCCTCCTCCAACAGTTTTTCCTTGAATACGACCGATAATAAATTTTGGACATTTACGCATTGCATTAATGACATTTGCAAATCCTGAAAAGAAAATTTTTCCAGATTCTTCATCGTTTATATTTATAAGCTCTTTGAAACTTGCTCCAGCACAGAAGGTTCTATCTCCTCCACTTTGCAAAACAATGACTTTAATAGCATCATTTTTTCCTGCATCAGCTATTACTTGTACTAATTTCGCTAACAGATTTGCAGGCAATGAATTATGTTCTGGATGAAAAAATTCAATATATCCTACTTGATTTTCAATATTTTGTTTTACGTATGCGTCCATATTATAATAATCCAAATTGTTTAAAATGATGATTTACATGTTTTGTGTGAAATAATTTCCATTCGAATCTATCCAAATGTCCAAAAACAACATTTTTTGTAGTCGTTTTTGGATTTTCTTGGAAATGAGTTTCGTATTCATCATAAGATTCCAATAACTTTTGCTTTGCTTCAGCTAAATTTTTATGCTCTAATTTATTAATGTCCCTTTCAAGAAATTTTGGAGCTTCAAAATTTCTTGGCATTGGTCTATGATTATATAATGAATCATGTGTTTTTTCTAATATCTTTTCTGGTGTCGAAAATTCAAAATCTTGAACTTCGCCTGATGCAATTTTAAAAGTAAACTCCAAATGCTCAACCAAATGTTGCGGCGTCATAGATCCCCAAACTGGTTTTGTCTCTTCTGATAGTTTGCTCAAATAAGTTTCAATTGTTTCTCGATTAATTTTGGTAAAAGGGCTTTTCTTTTGAACCATTGTTAAAACAGTCGCTATAGCTACAATTTCATCTTCAGCATCAAAAACTTCAGCGTACCATTTTACAATTCCGTTAGGCAATTGAGGTCCTTGAGAATCTCTGTCAATCTTTTGTTTGCAGGTTAAACGTACAGAAATGGTATCGTTATGATAAATAGGACGTATAAAACGACAATCTTCTAATCCATAATTTGCTGAAACAGGTCCTTTATTGGGATACACAAATAATCCTGCTGCTGCTGCTAAAATAAAATAGCCGTGAGCCGTGCGTTTTTCAAAAATACTACCGTCCAAGGAAGTTATGTCTGTATGTGCATAAAAATTATCCCAAGTTAGATTTGCAAAATTTATTATGTCACTATCTGTAATTGTCCGCTTGTGAGTTTTGAGTGACATTCCTGGTTGAATATCTTCCCAATGGTATTTGAAGGGATGTTGATCGGCTTCTTTATATGCACCTCCAGGTTGATATATTCCTGTAATTTCGGTTAAAGTTGTAGGCGAACCTTGAATGGCGGTACGTTGTAAATAATGTTTTATACCACGCATTCCTCCCATTTCTTCTCCTCCTCCTGCACGTCCTGGCCCTCCATGAACCAAGTATGGTAATGGCGAACCATGTCCTGTACTTTCTTTTGCATTTTCACGATTTAATACTAAAATACGACCGTGGTGACTTGCAGCATTAACTACATAGTCTTTTGCAATGGCATCATTATTTGTTATGATTGAAGATACTAAAGATCCTTTTCCCATTTGGGCTAATATTATTGCTTCATCTAAGTTTTTATATGGCATTATTGTACTTACCGGACCAAATGCCTCGCGTTCATGAACAACTAAATTGTCGAAAGGATGGTCTTCTCTTAATAAAATTGGGCCTATAAACGCACCTTTTTTGGAGTCGGCTCCTATAGTTTCAATCTTATCTAGGCTTCCATATACAATTTGTGCTTTTTTAGCAATATCGGTAACACTATTTCTTACTTCTTCAACTTGTTCTTTACTAATTAGCGACCCCATTCGTACTTCTTTTAATCTTGGATCTCCAATAGTGACTTTATCTAACGCTTTTCCTAAAGCGATCTGTACATCTTCTACTAAATTTTCAGGAACAATAATACGACGTATTGCAGTACATTTTTGACCGCATTTTACGGTCATTTCCTTACGTACTTCTCTAATAAAAATGTTGAATTCTGGTGTTCCTAGAACAGCATCTTCACCCAAAATAGAAGCATTTAAAGAATCTGCTTCCATAGTAAATGGCACAGCTTCTTGAATTATTCTTGGGTGTGCTTTGAGTATTCGTCCTGTTGATGCAGATCCTGTAAAAGTAATTACATCTTGGGATTCTACAGTATCTAAAATTGTTTTAACAGTTCCGTTTATGATTTGTAAAACGCCTTCTGGAAGTATTCCAGAATTTATTATTTCTCGTGCTACTACTTCTGCTAAATACGATGATGAAGGTGCTGGTAACACTACTGCAGGGACTCCAGCCATCCAATTGACAGCACATTTTTCTAACATTCCCCAAACTGGAAAGTTAAATGCATTAATGTGTACAGCAACGCCTTTTTTAGGCACCATAATATGATGTGCCATAAAGCGTCCACCTCGAGATAAATCTATAGGGTCACCTTCGACATGATAGGATTGGTTTGGAAACAATTTTCGTAAAGATGCATTAGTAAATAGATTATTGAAACCTCCTTCTATATCAATCCAGCTATCTACTTTAGTTGCTCCGGTGCGATAGCTTAATTCATAAAATGCTTCTTTACGTTTGATTAGATACAACGCTAATTTTTTTAGCATGTTGCCTCTTTCCTGAAAGGTCATTTTATGAATTACTTCGCCTCCTTTGGTTCTTCCATAATTTAGAATTTCAGGAATGTTTAATCCTTCAATTGCAATATTTGAAATTACTTCTCCAGTGATTGCATCTAATACAGGAATGCCTTCATCTTTTCCTTCTGTCCATTGTCCTGTGACGTAATGTTGTATTTTTTTCATCTTATCGATTTTTTTCATCATAAAAATGATCAAAGTGATATTTTAAAAATTCTTTATTTATGTTATGATTACTTTTTACAGTTAAAATTCCCTTTTCGCCAATTAAGTTGTAATCATATAAGATTGAAAAACCTCCAAAATCAAACATCACATGATGATTTGGACACAAACACAATAAATTTTCAATTGAATCTGGGCCATTATGTGGTGCTCCTAAAGGTTTTATATGAGCTGCTTCTGCATAAAGTCCTGATGATGTTTCAATTGATAAATCACAAATTTGACATTTATATTTATAAATCTCTTTAATTCTTCTACTCAATACTGTATCTCTAATAATTCTTTGTACAGTAGTCTTTATCCGTTTTGTCTTTTTATATTCTTCAGAATCTTCCTGAAGAATAAAGGTTTCTTTTCTTAGATTATTATCAGTTTTTCTTAACCTATATCTCCAAATATCATAACCACTTTTTCCTTTTTCTTTCCAATATTCCTCAACTCTAAATAAGCCATCATATCTATATCCTTCATCTGGACCATGAATAGATCCTTTATGAAAACCTCTTATTACTCTAACTGGGAAACCAAATTTTGAATTTAAAGCTAAAGCCATATTTCCTCTTACTAATTCTTGATCAGTTACTTGTTTAGTTGATCCTTCTTCCCTTCCACCATGTCCAGTATAAATAATTATATCTCCATAATCTTCATCATCTTCATAACCACCAGAAACGACAATTGAATCAGCTCCTTCATTCTGACTACCACTTATCCCAGCTTGAGTAGGATTATGAATTTTACTGAAAGATAAATCAAGCCTATTCTTAAATAATTGACCCTCACTAATTCCTCCTATATGTCCAAAAACTCTTTCGCTCATTTAAACTCTTTCAATTATAGCAGCATATCCTTGACCAACTCCAATACACATGGTTACTAATGCATATCTCTTTTGCTGTTCTTTTAATTCTAAAGCTGCTGAATAACAAATCCTTGCACCTGTAACGCCAAGCGGATGACCAATAGCTATTGCTCCTCCATTTGGATTTAGTCTTGGGTCATTATCTACTAAGCCCCAAGCACGTGTACAAGCCAAAACTTGTGCTGCAAAGGCTTCGTTAAGCTCAATAATATCCATATCATTCATCGTTAATCCTGCTTTTGCTAATGCTTTATTTGAAGCTTCTACAGGACCTATTCCCATGAGTCGTGGTTCTACACCTACAACAGCAGAACTTACTATTCGTGCTATTGGTTTTAAATTATATTTTTTTACTGCATCTTCAGAGGCTATTATAGTAGCTGCTGCACCATCATTTAATCCTGATGAATTCCCAGCTGTAACACTTCCGCCTTCAACTTTAAATGCAGGACGTAATTTTGCCAATATTTCTTTGGTCGTTGATGGTTTTACAAATTCATCCTTTGAAAACTCAATAGATTCCTTTTTACGTTGTGGAATTTCAACGGCAACAATCTCTTTTGCAAATCGACCGCTTTCTTGAGCTGTTGTTGCCTTTGTTTGACTCCAATAAGCAAAAGCATCTTGATCTTCTCTTGAAATATTATACTTCTCAACCAGATTTTCAGCAGTATTCCCCATACTATCTGTTCCGTATATCTCCTGCATTCTTGGATTGATAAAACGCCATCCGAAACTGGAGTCGTACATTTTAGAATCATTCCCAAATGCTTTTGAAGATTTTGAAATTACGTATGGTCCTCGTGTCATATTTTCAACACCACCTGCAATAAACACATCTCCATCGCCTGCTTTTATTGCTCGATTAGCATGAATAATAGCAGATAATCCTGAACTACATAAACGATTGACTGTTTCTCCTGGAACTGAAAAAGGTAATCCTGCCAATAATAAAGCCATTCTTGCCACATTGCGATTATCTTCTCCAGCTTGATTAGCACAACCGATAATAACATCCTCATAAGCCTCTTTTGGAATGCTTGGATTTCTTGCCACCAATTCTTTAATAACCAAAGCAGCTAAATCGTCTGTTCGGACAGTTGATAATGTACTTTTATAGTTTCCTATTGGAGTTCTTATTCCATCAATTATATATGCTTCTTTCATTTCTCTATAACTTTTGCTGAAATCGCAGTCTTTTCAACTATAATTCTATATTTTTCTTCCTCTCCTTTAGGATAAATTACTCCAATTTCGATAATACTATTTTTTTTATGCTTTTTTGCAAACGACATCATTTCAACAATTTGTTCAGCTCTTATTTGTTCTTGTTTTGCGTATAGAAAAAGAATGCCTTCAAGTAAAATCTCCTTTTCTTCAATAATCTTTATCAATCCACCATCATTCTTACCCATATGAGTTTTCATATCTTCATAAGAAACTTGTCTTACTCCTACATGAACAAATCCCTTGCTCTCTTTTTCCCAATAATTATTTCCATTCTTCTTAAACTTATTTAAATCAATATCTATTTCAAATTCAACTTTAGTAGAATGAGTTTCAGAATCAACAATTTCAATTTCTTCTTCAATGTCATTTACTTGAGCATAAATAGGAATCAAGAATATTTGAAGTATTACAACTATAAATTTTGCTTTCATAATATATTGATTATTCTTCCCATTCTTTTTGAGTTCGATAAACTACACCTTTGAACAACGCGACTAATTCTTCATCCCTTTTAACTTCGATTATATTGAAACCTAACTTATTATTTACTTTTTCTATAACCGATTCTGCTACTAAATAATCGCCCTCATTTAATGCTTCAATATGGTTTATTGAAGTTTCAATTGAAACAGCGAATTTACCATGTGTGTTCGCAGCAAATCCAAAGGCTGTGTCTGCTAGTGCATAACTAATAGCTCCATGCGCTTTAAACATACTATTGAGCATTTCTTTTCTTATAGTCATTCCCACTCTACATCTCCCAATTTCACATTCTAATATTTCAATTCCCATCCATTGGCTGAATTTGTCCAGTCCCAACATTTTATATGGAATTAATTCTCCTTTCATTAAAAGAATGTTTTATTTTCCCTTTTCATTTTACGTAATAATGGGCTACATCTATATCTTTCTTCATGATATTCTTCAAATAACTCATCTATTCTTTCCACACACCAATCGATGCCCTTTTCGTCTGCCCAAGCCAATAATCCTTTAGGGTAATTTACCCCTTTAGTCATAGCCTTATCAATATCTTCAGCAGAAGCGATATTCCAAAACAAAGCATCGGCAGCTTCGTTAATTAGCATTACCAAAACACGTTTGAAAATTAGTTCAGCTAACTTACTGTTTTGGGCTTTCTCCCTTTCGTTCGAAATGACTTTACCGTTTTCATCATAATCGTAGTACCCTTTTCCAGTTTTTCTTCCTAAATATCCAGCTTCAGCTAATCTTTGTTGTGTAAATGATGGTCTGAATCTTGAATCGTAATAAAAGGTTTTAAACACTGTTTTCGTTACCATATAATTAATATCATTACCTATAAAATCCATCAATTCAAAAGGTCCCATTCTGAAACCTCCAAAAGTTTTTAAACTCCAATCGATTGTTGCAAAATCTGCAATTCCTTCTTCATAAATACGAAGTGATTCACCATAATATGGTCGTGCAACACGATTAACAATAAATCCAGGTGTATCTTTAGCTATAGCAACCGTTTTGTTCCAACTTTTAATTGTTGAAACTGCTTTATCAAATACAGTTTCGGAAGTTTGAATAGCAGGAATTACTTCAACCAACGCCATTAAAGGTGCTGGATTAAAAAAGTGAATGCCTACACAACGTTCTGGTTTTTTTAACGAAGAAGCAATTGATGCAATTGATAAAGATGATGTATTTGATGCAATGATTGTTTCATCAGACACATAACTTTCTAACTCTGAAAATACTTTTTGTTTAATTTCTAAATTTTCAACAATAGCTTCAATAGTTAAATCGGAATCAGACAAATCTTCTAAAGAATTCACATAAAATATATTGGCTTGAATTCTATTTTTTTCGGCTTCATTAATTCGTTCTTTTTCAATTAATCGTAACAATATTTTTTCAAGAGCTGCTTTACTTTTATTTAAAGCATTTTGATTTGTATCATAAACTTTAACAATACAACCAGAAGTTGCAGCTACTTGTGCAATACCACCTCCCATTGTTCCAGAACCAATAATTCCTACTCTCATATTTTATTTTTAAAATGGCAGATTGGTTACATCTACATTTCCACCAGAAATAATAATTCCAACGTTTTTATCTTTATAATCTGCTTTATTTTTTAGCAAAGCTGCAAATGCGACTGCACTTGAAGGCTCTATGATTATTTTCATACGTTCCCAAATCAGTTTCATTGCATTAATAATTTCTTCTTCTTCTACTCTAATAATTTTTTCAACACCTTCTTTAATAATTGGAAAATTTCGATCTCCTAAAAAGGTTCTTAATCCATCAGCAATTGTATTTGTGCTTTCATTATATTCTATTTTACCGCTTTGTAAAGAGCGGTAAGCATCATCAACATTTTTGGGTTCTCCACCATTAACTTTACAATTGTTAGAAAAATATTTTGCGGCTAAAACTGTTCCTGCAATCAATCCACCACCACCAACTGGTGTAAAGATATAATCTAATTGCGGATAATCTTCCAATAATTCTATTGCTGATGTCCCTTGCCCTAAAATCACTTCATCATCGTTAGAAGGATGTATAAAAGTAGCTCCTGTTTCGATTCTAACTTTTTCTGCCATCTCTTCTCGAGCGATTGGATTAGAATCGCATTCAATGATTTCGCCTTTATATGTTTTAACGGCATTTTTTTTTACTTGAGGCGCATTTTCAGGCATTACAATGAATGCCTTTACGCCAATTTTTTTAGCCGCCAATGATAATGCTTGTGCAAAATTACCAGAAGAATGTGTTACAACTCCTTTATTACGTTGCTCTTCCGTTAAACTTAAAATCGCATTGGTTGCACCTCGCATTTTAAAAGCTCCCATTTTCTGAAAATTTTCACATTTAAAAAAAACGTTTGCCTCACACATTTCATTTATTAACCCTGAAGTAAGTACAGGTGTTTTGTGAATATAAGGTTTCACTCTATCATGTACTTTTATCAAAGTTTCTTTATTCATCTATTTTCCTTTAAAATTGGGTTTACGTTTTTCTATAAACGCTTTAACTCCTTCATTAAAATCATCTGTTTCAGCGGCTTCAATTTGATGTTTTGCCTCTAAATCGAGTTGCTCTTCTAAAGTATTAATTAAAGACTGATTAAAAGTCTTTTTAATTAATCCTATAGCTTTAGTTGGCATTTCTGCCATTTTTAAAGCTAATTTTTGAATAGTTTCTTGGAACTCATCAAAAGTTACATATTTATAAATCATACCTAACCTTTCAGCTTCTTCAGCTCCCACTTTATCTCCTAACATAGCTAAAGCAGATGCTTTTTGAAATCCAATAAGTCTTGGTAAAAAGAATGTTCCTGCACTATCTGGTATTAATCCAATTTTACTAAATGCCTGAATAAAACTAGCATTTTCATCGGCTACAACTATATCACAAGCCAATGCTATATTTGCTCCTGCTCCAGCAGCTACGCCATTAACTGCCGCTATAATTGGTTTTTCAATATTTCTGATTCTTAAAATAATTGGATTATAATGTTCTTCTAATATTTTTTTGAAACCAGGATTAAGTTCAGGAGTTGTCACCTCTTTTAAATCTTGCCCAGCACAAAAAGCTTTTCCATTTCCCGTAAGCACTATCGCTCTAACTTTATTATCAATTTCACAAGCATCCAATGTGTCTTGCAAGCGTAATGCCATTTCACGATTGAAGCTATTAAAAACTTCTGGTCTGTTGAGCGTAATAAACGCTACATTATTTTCAATTTTTAATTCAATTGAACTCATAAATTATTCTGGTAATTTAAATTCCGGGTTATAAATAATTCCAATCACATTTTTCCATGGATCAAGTACACTAGCAACCATTAACTCACCACCAACATTGGTTGGTTTTTCATGTTCACTAGCTCCTAATTTCAATAAATGGCTATATACTTTATGAATATCTTCAATTCCCCAATAAGACATTACACGATCTGCTTTTTGATTGGTCTCTTTTTCTTCAGGTAACAACCCAAGTTCATAACCATTTATATTAAAACCCACATAAGATGGTTCGTCAAAATAAGGTTGTGTACTAAAAGCTTTTGAATACCATTCTTTCGCCTTAGCTAAATCTTCCACTTTATAAATTGTAGTGCGAAGTCCTAACATTAAAGATTCATTCTTACTCATATCAATTTGATCTACAAAATAACTTTTATTTTAAACATTTAAAATAATCAAACGGCTCAAGACAAACTTCGCATTTAAACAATGCTTTGCAAGCTGTAGAACCGAACTGACTCACTAATCTTGTATTTGTTGAACCACAATTGGTACACTTTACTATTTTCTTATTTCCTAATAGGGCTTCTTTATCTAATTCGGCCTCTAAAGGTGGTGCAATGCCATAATCTTCCAGGGCTTGTCGCCCTTTATCTGTAATCCAATCGGATGTCCAGGCTGGTGACAGCACTAATTTTACTTTTGCATTGTATCCTTCATTTTTAAAAGCTGATATTATATCGTCTCCAATCACATCCATAGCAGGACAACCACTATAAGTAGATGTGATTGTTACGATAATTTCATCACCTTCAATAATAGCAGAACGTACAACTCCCATATCCAAAATTGTCAATACAGGAATTTCCGGATCTGAAACTTGATTCAGAATAGAAATTAATTTATTATCTATATGTTGTTCTAATATTTCTGTCATTATCTACCATTGCATATTTGGATAGGTTCGTTGCATATACTGCAAATCGGCTAACAAAAACCCTAAATGTTCTGTATGTATGCCTTGTTTCCCTCCTTTTTGAAAATATTTAGATTCAGGAATTTTCAATGTGGTTTCTTGTAAAATTTCGTTTACTCTTTTATAATATTCTTCTTTTAGTTTTAATGCATCTACACCAATGCCTTCAGTAATCATAGCTTTATCGCTATCTGTTTGATGAAATAATTCATCCGTATAAGTCCATAAATCATTAATGGCATTTTGAGTTCTTTGATGACTTTCTTCTGTTCCATCTCCAAGACGTTTTATCCAATCGGAAGAGAAACGATAATGATAACTTACTTCTTTAATTGCTTTATTTGCAATGGCTGAAAGAGTGATATCATTGCTGCTTTTAAGTTTGTTTAAAAACAATAAATGATATACATCGAATAAAAATTGTCTTGTAATTATATATGCAAAATCGATATTTGGCTGTTCTACTAATAATACATTTAAATATTCATTCTCTTTTCTTAAAAAAGCTACATGGTCTTCAGTATAATTTTCTCCTTTTAATTTTGCTGCATATTGAAAATAATTACGTGCTTGTCCCAACATATCTAACGAAATATTTGTACACGCTATATCTGTTTCAAGGCTTGGTCCATGACCACATAACTCTCCGAGACGTTGTCCTAAAATGAGTGTGTTATCTGCAATACCAAGTATGTATTTATAAAGACTATCTTTCATTACATATGCTTTATTTCATCCGGTAAATTGTAAAATGTTGGATGACGATATACTTTATCTTGAGCAGGTTCAAAAAGTTCTCCATTATTTTCAGGATTAGTCGCTGTAATATTTTTAGATTCTACAACCCAAATACTAACTCCTTCATTCCTCCTTGTATAAACATCTCGTGCATTCTCAAGAGCCATTTCTGCATCTGCAGCATGTAGGCTACCAAAATGACGATGCTCTAAACCGTTTTTACTTCTTACGAATACTTCCCAAAGTGGCCAGTTTTTTTTCATAATACTTTTATTATACTGCTTTGTTTACTTTTTTATTTTGTTGCTTTTCAGCATGAGTCATAGCTGCATCTCTCACCCATTGACCATTCTCATGTGCCGCTATTCTTGCTTTCATACGTTCTTTATTACAAGGGCCATGACCTTTAACTACTTGCCAAAACTCATCCCAATCAATTTCACCAAAATCGTAATGTTTTGTTTCTTCATTCCATTTTAAATCTGGATCTGGGATAGTGAGTCCTATTAATTCTGCTTGAGGAACTGTTTGATCTATAAATTGTTGCCGTAATTCATCATTAGTTTTACGCTTCAATTTCCATTTCATAGATTGTGCAGTATGAGGCGATTCTGAATCAGTTGGACCAAACATCATAAGTGATGGCCACCAAAAGCGATTTAAAGCATCTTGAGCCATATCTTTTTGCTCTTGAGTTCCTTTCATAAGAGTGACTAAATTCTCATAACCTTGACGTTGATGAAAACTTTCTTCTTTACATATTCTAACCATAGCTCGAGCATAAGGACCATATGATGCACCACATAAAGCAACTTGATTTATAATTGCTGCTCCATCTACCAACCAACCAATGGCTCCCATATCTGCCCAAGAAATAGCAGGATAATTAAAAATACTTGAATATTTTGCCTTACCTGTATGTAACTGTTCAAATAACTCATCTCTTGAAATACCAAGAGTTTCGGTAGCGCTATACAAATATAATCCATGCCCAGCTTCGTCTTGTACTTTTGCTAATAAGGCAACTTTACGACGTAATGATGGTGCTCTTGTAATCCAATTACCTTCTGGCAACATCCCAATAATTTCTGAATGTGCATGTTGTGACATTTGCCTTATATGTGTTAGCCTGTATTTTTCAGGCATCCAATCTTTAGGCTCGATTTTTTCGTCACGTGATATACTTGCTTCAAATTGTTCTTCTAAATTTCTTATTTGTTCTTCACTCATAATCTATTATCAATAAGTTTAGACATCAAAATCTACTTTTACTTTTTTACTTGTTGGTACTGCTTGACAACTTAAAACAAAGTTGTTTTCTACTTCACTTTCTTCAAGTGCATAATTGACTTTCATTTCTACTGAACCTTCAATTATTTTACATTTACATGTGCTACAAACACCTCCTTTGCAAGCAAACGGTAAGTCTGCTCCCGCTTCAAGCGCGCCATCTAAAATGGTATCAGAATCATCATCCATAATAAAATGAAATTCTGTTCCACCATTTATTATGGTTACTTCTGTCCCTTCAGCTTTATGATCGAGAGCTTCAGCTATCTTTTTATCTTCAGCATCTGTACTTCCAGAGAAAAATAATTCATAATGAATCTTTTCTTTATCTAATCCTGCTACTTGTAATTCATCTCTTATCAGGAAAATCATATCCTGTGGACCACAAATAAAACAATGATTAGTATCTTCTATATCAATAAACGTTTTTGTTAAAACTGCAAGCTTTTCTTTATCAAATCGGCCATTTAAAAAAGGAATATCACGTTGTTCTCTTGTCAAAAAATAAAAGACTTGAAATCTTCCGAAAAATTGATTTTTAAGTTGTTCTATTTCTTCTTTAAAGATAATGGATTTTACCGTCTGATTTAAATAGAACAACTTGAAAGTGCTTTTAGGCTCAAGTGTTAAATGCGTTTTTATGATGGATAGCAAAGGCGTGATACCACTTCCTGCTGCAAAGGCTATATAATTTTTAGAAGCTTCTGATTCAATATCCACATAAAAATTTCCTGTAGGCTCCATTATTTCAATGGAATCTCCAGAATTCAATTCAGCATTTGCATAAGTTGAAAATACACCTCCAGGAATTTGCTTTATGGCGACTTTCCATTTATTTTCTACTGGACTTGAACATAAAGAATATGAGCGACGTATATCTTCGTCGTTTATTATTTGACGTAAGGTTAAATGTTGACCTTGTGTAAACTTGAAATTGTTTTGCAAATGTTTAGGAATATCAAATTCAACAACTACAGTGTCTTTTGTTTCTTTGTAAACGTCTGTAACTTTTATTTGATGAAAATCTGCCATATTATAATCTTATATCTAAACTAACAAGTGTTAGTTTAGATTACAAATTTACAAAAAATTTGCTAATTATTTAATAATCCCATTTAATAATACTCTACTTAAATTTGAAGCCAAATATTGTGGGTTTAATTCTTCCTTTTTTGGAATCCAAATGTATAATGAGCGTAGGGTTGATAATATTGAAAAAAGGATTACATCTGCATCTGCATTAACTAATTCATTGTTTTGAATTCCTATTTCAATGATTTGTCTAATATTGTTTTCGTGATTTTTTCTTAGCCCTAAATAATATTCTAATTTATCTTCAAGATGCATCCAATCGTTATTTAAAGAGGCCATTTCAAATGTGTTTCTAGAGGTGACATCTACATGTAGATTAACTATGTTTTTTAAATTATCAATACAATTATCATTAGAGTTTTTAATTGTTTCTATTCCTTTTGTAAACTCTTCAGCTAATGTTATTATAATATCAGATAGAATTTCTTGTTTGGAATTAATATGATTATATAAACTAGCTGCTTTAATTCCCATTGCCTTTGCAATATCTCTCATAGTCACAGCACTAAAACCTTTTTCTTTAAAAAGTTTAGCAGCAGTTTTTATAATTTCTTCTTTACGAGTTTCAGCTTTCATATAGTGATTGAATATAATGAAGTTTTTTAAGTAATTATATACCTCACTAAAAAAACAATTTTGATAGTCTACTATAAAACCTTAATTTAGTAGAAATCATCATCTTATGGAAATCAATAGACGTCAATGGCTTAAAACAGCTGCATTAGCAGGTGGATTTACTTTATTTAACGGATTAACAGGAATACAAACTTTAACTGCTGAAGAACGAAAAAAATTTAATCCTCGAGAATTTACTGATCCTATCAGATTAAGTTCAAATGAAAATCCTTATGGACCGTCAGAAAGAGTTAGAAACGCAGTAAAAAGCGCATTTAACAATGGTTGTCGCTATCCGTTTTCGTACGCTAATAATCTTGAAAGTATCCTTGCTAAAAAATATGGTGTTGCTCCTGAAAGTGTTATTATTACAGGTGGTTCTACAGAAGGCTTAAAAATTGCAGGTATTACTTTTGCAGCTAATGGAGGTGAAATTATAGCAGCAAAACCTACTTTTTTAGCCATGATGCAATATGCCCAAATGTGGGGAGCTAACATTAATTGGGTTCCAGTTGATGAAAATTTGGGATATGACCTTCCAGAAATTGAAAAACGAATTTCATCAAACACTAAAATGGTTTTTGTGTGTAATCCTAATAACCCTACCTCCACACTTTTACCAGCTGATGCTTTACGAGATTTTTGTTCATCAGTAAGCAAGAAAACCATTGTATTTAGTGATGAAGCTTATTACGATTATATCGAAACGCCTAATTACCCTTCTATGATTGAACTCGTAAAAAAGGGAGAAAATGTTGTGGTTTCTAAAACGTTCTCTAAAGTCTATGGAATGGCAGGAATGCGAATAGGGTTTCTAATAGCCAAACCTGATTTGGCTCAAACAATCAGAAGAAACATTGTGGCGATGAGTAATGTATTTGCTATTGAAGGTGCTAAAGAAGCTTTAAAAGACGATGAATTTTATAAATTCTCTCTTCAAAAAAACGCTGAAGCAAAACAAATAATTTATAAAACATTAGACCATCTTAACTTACATTATATTAAATCTAATACTAATTTTGTTTTCTTTAAATCTGGAAAAGATATTAATACATTAGAAAAACGAATGCTAACAAAAGGAGTTAGTATTGGTCGTGCTTTTCCACCATTTTATGATTGGTGCCGCATTAGTACAGGAACTCTTGAAGAAGTACAATTATTCTCTAAATCTTTGATTTCGTTATATTAAATGATTTTTTTTAGCTTTTTGAACTGCTTCCAGTTTATTGTGTACTTGAAGTTTTTTATAAATATTCTCAATATGTTTTCGAACTGTGCCAACAGAAAGTATTAAATTATCTGCTATTAAATTATAACTTAAACCTTTACTTAATTGTTCTAGCACATCAATCTCTCTATTTGTAAGCTTAATACCTTCTTTTTCCTGTTTATTCTCTATTTCTATTGGATTGCGTAGCAATTTTAAGGTTTTTAATGCAATTGAAGGGTTCATAGCAGCACCTCCATTTAAAGTAGCAACAATGCCATCGTGCAAATCTTTAGCATTTATTTCTTTAAGCAAATAGCCATCTGCGCCAGCTTTTATGGCATTAAAGATATTTTCATCATTATCAAAAACAGTCAACATAATGATTTTAATATGTGGATACTTTTGCTTCACAATTTCGGTAGTTTCAATACCATTTAATATTGGCATTTCAATATCCATTAAAATTAAATCCAGATTGTGGTTATCTTCTAATTTGATTAACAACTCTGAACCATTATATGCTGAAAATTTATAGTTTAAATCAGAAAAAAAAGATAGTTTCTCCCTAACTGATGTGATTAAGAAAGAATTATCGTCTGCTATAGCTATTTTTATGTTCATATAATGAATTACTAAAATATCATTTTAAGTCCCTCTACGTAATACGACGAATTACGTATTTATTGACTTAGATAATTTTATTGTTGTGCCTAAATCTAATATTGATTCTATTTCTAGTTCTGCTTCAATTTCTTTGGCTCGTTTTTTCATGTTTGTTATTCCATTACCTAGTTCAACGCTAACAATATCAAAACCTTTGCCGTTATCACTAATATTGATATGAAGTACTTGGTCTATACTAGAAACATTTACATTTATCTCTTTAGCCTCAGCATATTTTATAGCGTTATTTACTGCTTCTTGAACAATCCTATAAATATTCATTCCTTCGATTGAAGACAATTTAATATTATATATTGATGTGTTTAAGACCTTAAAACTAAACTCACTTTTTTCCGAAAACAAATTTGCTTTCTCAATAAAATTTGAAATTCTGGATTGTAAATCTTCAAACGTAATCTCATTTTTATTCATTGCCCAAATAGTATCGCGCAATTCATACATGGTATCTGTTGTAAAACTACTTATCCTTTTAAGTTTACTAGTTAGTTTTTCGTCGTCTATTTTAAAACCATATTTGAGATTATCTAAAGAGGAAATTATAAACGTAAGCTGTGCTCCTATGTTATCATGCAAATCTCTAGAAATTCGTAATCGTTGTTCCTGCAGCCTGTTTTGGGTTTCGATTTTTAACAAGGCTTCTTTAAGTTCAATTTCTTTTTTTAATTGATTGTTTTTTAATTTTTGCTGGTTGTAAAATAAATAACCTATTAATCCTAAAATTAAAGTTAGTCCCAGAACTCCATAAATTTGATAATTTCGTTTTTGAATAATTAAATCTAATTCGGCAAGTTCAGCGCGTTGTATTAGAATTTGTTTTTCTTTTTCGTTAGTTTCATATTGAATCCCCAATTCTACAATTTGTTTCAACTTGGTTTCATTAAGAAGTTCGTCTTCATTAATCTTGTATTTCTTATAATATTCAAGTGCATCGGCGAAACGTCTTTGTTTTTTTCTTAATTCATGGAATCTATAAAATGCTTCAGATAAAAATCGCTTTTGATCGTATTTCTTTACCAAAGACATGGCACTATCTAGAGTCTTTTGGGCGTCCTTATATTGTCCTTTCTCTATATATATTTTACCCAGGTTTATAAGTGAAAGTGATTCATCTTCATTGGGTACATCAATCCCTAATGATTTTTTAGTATATAATTCTGCGTTAACGAGGTCATTCATTTTAGTATAAGTATTACCTATATTTGAGTACCAGGTTTTTAAGTAACTTTTTAGTCCAATTTCTTTAAACCCTTCAACTGCCAATTTATTATAATAAAGTGCACTATCATACTGTTTAAGCTCATCAAAGGCAATACCAATTAGCCCAATTCCCCAGGCTTGAGTTGGTTTATTATCAGTAAAACTATAGTAATTCAATGCCTTTTTATGCCAATCGATAGCCTGATGGTAATCGCCCATTCTATCGTAGGTATAACCAACATCGAACATAGATGAAGCAATTTGAAAAGAATCTTTTAATATTTTTCTAAGTTCTAATTCACGAAATCCATAATTTAAGGCTTCTGGAAAAAGTCCTTTGCTCCTATGAATTCTCATCAACCAATAAAGAGCGTCCACCGTTACTAAAGTATCCCGTTCCTTTAACGTCAAGGACGCTTCCTTCAAATCACGAATAGCTAAAATGTCATTTCCTCTAGATCTAAAAACCATAGCTCTTTGAAAAATGAATTTCCCCTTTAATTTTTCATTATCGATAATATTATTAATGGCCTCATTAATAAAATTTAAAGCCAAGGAGTCATCTTTAGACATTTGAAGAACTGAAAGCTCATAAAGTACATTTGCTTTTTCATTTCCAGAACTTTCTGAAACAACAATTTGCAAACTGTCAATTTTTTTAACATCCAATTCTTGCGCTGATAATGCAACACATAAAAAAAAACTACAGCAAACTAAAATAAATTTCATTTAAAATTTTATTTACATTTTGAGTAAATTAAATATTGATTTAACTACACCTTGAATATACCATTTTAATATCATAAAATAAATAATATTACAAACTACTTCGTAGTTTTTACAACTAACACGTTAGTATTAAATAAAATTTTAGCGGCGTTATTAAATTGGAGTAGTATATAAAAAAAGCATCAGTACTTTCCTGTAAAACAGAACAATAATCTGATGCTTTTCTAAAAAAATTGATTAATAGCGTCATAAATATAAAACTTATTCTTATTGATTGTGAGATTTTTCGACAAAAAGCATTAAATAAAGATTAAGCGCAATAATGTTAATTATTACGCCCAATCAACAAATCTCAACAACAAGATTTTACTTTAAAAATCAGATTGGTTTGAACTTATTCTAAAACGGAGTGGTCAATGTTCCGTTAGTCCAAATACCAATTTGTGTTTTCATATTAGTATCTTGATATTCTCCTCTTCCGTTATATTTTCCGTTCGACCACTGCCCTCCATAATATCCTCCATTTATAAAAAAGAACCTTCCATTACCATGAAACCTATTTTGGCTATTAAACATGCCATTATACTTATCGCCGTTCGAAAATAAATAAATCCCCATATACATATGTCCGTTCTTAAAAAAGCCAGTAAATTGGTCGCCATTAGACCATTTATAGCGTCCGTATTTGTTTTGGCAATCTCCTGTAACGCAACCAGTGCTAACACCAGAATTTATGATGAATGTATAAGGAGTTTGGAGGTTTCCATCTTTATAAATACCTCGACTCCACTTTCCATTATACAAATTTGTTCCATAGCCATTTAATTTTCCATTTTTAAATTCTCCAATCATTTCATCCTTTTCATTATAAAAATAAACGCCATAACCATTCATTTCGCCATATTTCCACCAACCAATATACTTTCCAGCCTTACTCCAATTGTACATTCCATATCCAGACTTTTTACCATTTTCCCAAAACCCAGTATAAAAACCATTATCATAATTCCATTTTCCCCAACCGTTGTTACAATCTCCAGATACACAACCTGTTGTTTTTTTTGGACTTATATCACGGTTGTTTTCTGGGACAGTATTTGGTGTTTTAGCAGTTTTTACATTATTGGCATTTTTATTTCCTTTTTCTGGGTCTCTTGTTGGTAATCCCAGCTTGCTGGCCTTCTGCTTAGCATTATATTTAACCGAACTTGTAATATTAGTGCTACCGGTTTTTGTACCATCGTTATATTGAATCTCGCGAAGTGAGATCTGTTCTAATGCCCATTTTTTAGAATATTTATTATATCTGTATTCTATTCTCGATACCCAGTTGTTATTGGCATCCACTTTATATTCGTAACGTCTGTAACCAGGTGTGTTTGATATATACGCTACTTTTTCTTCTAAAAACTCATGCTTATTATAATATTTATATTGCGGGAAAAGGATAAATACATAGGTTTCTTTACCAATGTCGTTATACTCATAAGTATATGTGGATATTACTTTAGATACTTTGCTGCCACCATAAACAATCTCATAGGTTGCATCTTTTGCGTTGTCATAATTATAGCCAGTAACTTTTTTAAGCTTACCATTAGCATAAAATTCCTCTGTACTCTCGTCTATTTTATCAGCAAAATAACCTATGTTGGTTTTATATAATTGAAAGAATTGGGAAGCATCTTTGGTTTTATTTCCTTTGTCGTAAAACTGATATGCATAGGTCATTTTGTTATAGCTATCGGTATAATAATACTTGTAAATATGTCTATAACCATATTTGGAAATATCTTCTTCGTAACTTTCTAGAAGGCCGAGTTCATTAAATTGATAAATAACCGTTTTATAAGGTGCAACGTCCTTAATCTTAAAATCATACTGCTGTGTTGTTTCCTTAACAATTTTTACTCCTTTATTACCTAAAGTAGTTTGAAGATCGTGTTCTTTTAAAGTTATCTTGTATCTGGTTTGCCCTAGTACAGATACGATAATAAAAAAGAATATTAAGCTTATGTAATTTTTCATAATATATCATATTTAGGATATTACTAAAACTCAACTATTATTTCTTTAGGTTGTATGTCATTATCGAACTTCCTTTACCAAAATACAAAACACCTGCAAATTCATCAACCTCATACATTGGGTTTTTATCTTTAATCAAAACTTCGTTTAAGGTATCTCCAGAATCTTTATCAACTTTCACTAAGCCAACTCCTCCATCTACTTTTGTAAGGATAAAAGCTGCATTCTCTGTTGCCTTAGATGCTTTAAAACGTTTAGCCATTTCAGTAAAGGCAGCATCACCTAGTTTACTCCAATTATCCGCTTGCTGCTGATGATAAGTTGTAGTTGAACTATATGGTCCTAAAGCAACACTTGAAGCACCAGCTCGATAGCTATGTGCTGCATTCGCTGTCACAGATGCAGCTGTTACAGCGGCTAGCAAAACAACACTAAATGCACTTTTACCTGGCGCTCTGTGATATACATGCCAATCTTCTTCTCCATTAGCATCAAGCATCATCAAGTTCTGTGAGGATGTTAGCAAAATACCACCTGATCTTACTTCAATATCTGAAGGTGCTTCCTTCCCGTCAAACTTAATACTAGAATTAATAAGATTAAACTCTCCATTTTCACCATCAATTTCATAAACACCGTCACTACAAGTAATTAAAAATCTATTCCGTGCCTCTTCAAACGTTGAAGCTACAGATTTGGTTTTTTTATACTTAATAGGTTTGCCGAAAACTGATTCTCCAGTACTCATATCTATTATATCGGTATCACTTTGAGAAATATACAATACACCTGAAGGTACACGTGCCATTAATTGAATATTTGCACCTGTTTTTAAAGGTTTTTTCCATAGCGGAACACCATCGAAACTAATTTTATTGATTCCACCAGAAGCTACACCAAATAGGATGCCGTCATCTTCAACATAAAAATGACTTACAAAGCCTTTAGTTTTTGGTGACTTATCCCAAAGGTCAGCTCCAGAATTACTATCTAATAAATAAATTTTTGATTGGCTTTTAGCAGAAGCCAATTTCCCCAATCCTTTTTTACCGCTATTATCGATACTGGTTACAACAGCCAAACCTGCTTTTGTAAATTCAAACCGTGCCAAGTTTCCTTTTAACTTGTTTCCTTCAGCCCAAAGCAATCTCCCAGAATTTGCATCTATCTTATAAACAACTGTATTGCCTCCTTTGGTTCTAAATGCATAAACCTCATTGGTCTCATCATCGCTTGAAATACTTGTTGCATTCTTAACATCCGATGTCCATTTTACAGTTCCAGTAGCAATATCATAACACTCTACATTTTTTACGCCTGGAATAATAATATTACTTCCCATTATATCAGGTCGTCCTACCATAATATTTGTGGCTCGACGTTCAAATACATTTACAAGTTTTCCGGTTTTTAAATCATATAACCCAACACCTTGCTTATATTTTCCATCGTCCATCTTTTTCGCACCATTAACCACAAACATCATTTCTGGGCCAATAAAATGACGGCTAGAAACACCACCTTTCCAATCTTCACCTTTAGAATCGAAGACCATTTTCCCCTTAACAACATCAATTACCGCTGTATGCTGTATAATTCCTCTTGGTTTAATAATTAAATAAGGTGTTCCCGGAACTGGTTCTAAGTTTTCTTCTTTTACTCTTTTTAATCTGTCTATCTTAAAAAAAGGTGTTGTCTCGTTAGGTTTTATGCCTACTAGTGCTTCTCCCGTTGAAGCCACTAATACACCTGATTCGGTTAGCATCATCCATTTAACACTACCATCAAAATTGTATTGATTTTCTGGGCTTTGTGCCTGAATTGCTGTTACTAATAATACTCCCACTATTAGTAACATAAATTGATTAATTGTTCTCATTGTTGAATTGTTTTATGTTGAAATTTAAGTTGTTTGTTTGCTTAAATTAAATGACCCATCTGTAATTACTTTTTGGCTATTGTCATTTGCATTCTTACCAGTAAACTCAAATGTCCCTTTAACATTATCGGAAGTTTCTTCAGATACAGAAACAGACCCATTAATTGAAGTATTATATGGAGCTTGCCATGATTGAGTATTTGATGGGTTGCTAACATCAGTTTCTATATAAATAGCTACACTAAAACCAGTCGTATTACCATCTATATTATATGTCCCTGTTCCAGTATAACCATTAATGGTAATAACAAACCCTATTCCATTTGCATCTGTTCCTTGCAAAATAAGAGTACTTGTTGAAGCAACTAAAGTTGCTTGAGATGCAAGCTCGATGGAAGTGACTGTGGTTCCATCTACTTTTGCAGTCATTGTTCCTGCTCCTGCGTTTCCACCATCTCCACCATCATCATCGCTTGAGCATCCTACTAATGTTACTAATGATCCAATCATTATAAATAACATAAGTGTTTTAAAATTTTTCATTCTTTAAATATTTTGGATTAATAATATTTCAAAAATGCAATAAAAATAAAGTGAAATCAATACGATAAATTACGTATATTTTTGATTTAATATTGAGTAATATCGAATTACAATTTAAGGTTTTAAAATGTAATATGTGGGATTTTAGATTGCAATTGTATCTTTTTTTTCTCTAAATTAAGAAGAAATTGCTGATGAGAAATTGAATTTGGATTAAACGGTCTATGAAGTAATCCCTTTTGGATAGTATCTACTTCATCCATAGTAGCAGAAGCATCTTCAGATATCCAAACCTGTTGAAACTTGTTCCATATATAATTTATGGCTGTAATACTTGGATGTATCATATCATCTGCATAAAAACGATAGTCTCTTAACTCGTCCATCATAATTTCGTAAGAAGGGAAATAGGATGAATTAGAAAGCTTATGTTGATGTATTGCTGTAATCAAATGTGATTTACTTTGTTGGTTTTGCACAAATCCATCTTTAAGATGCCTAACTGGAGAAACGGTATAAATAAAATGAACATTAGAATTTATAGAAAGTATTTGCCTTTCAATATTTTCTAAACTTGAAGTAATTTTATCTACAGATAAAATCTCTTTTTTGAATTTCTTATGAGGTACTTTATGACAGTTAGCCACAATTTGGTTGTTCTCAATAAAACGATAAGCCCAAGCTGTTCCAAGTGTGATAATAATATGTGTAGTTTCGCGTATCTGATTATTTGTTAATTTAACCTTCTCGTTTAAATCCAACAATAATTGCTCTTCAGAAGTATTACTTAAAATAGAATGCGCATCAAAACAATGCCATTGTTCATTATGAAAAAAGATATCCTTTTTTGAAAATTTATTATTTGCAACAGCATTAGTTACAAGGGTTTCAATGGATTTGGGATGAAATAAAATTCCAAAAGGATTAATAGTATTCTTAAATTTGAAATATTCTAATTTATCCCCAATATTTTCAACGAAACACGAACCTATAAGCAAAACTTTAGAGTTGTAATCTATTTGATTATTTAATTGTGGCTGTAATGGTATTTTGGTTTGAAGATCCAAAACTAATTTATATAATTCCTAGCAGCTTCTAATGCTTCTTTAATTCCATCAGGATTTTTTCCTCCAGCAGTAGCATAGAATGGTTGTCCTCCTCCACCTCCAAGTATATACTTCCCAAGTTCTCGAACTATATTACCTGCATCTAAATTTTTTGTTTTTACTAATTCCTTAGAAATATAACAAGATAGCATTACTTTTCCATCTTGTTCAGTTGCAAATACTAAAAATAAATTGTTATAATCTTTTCCTAATTCAAACGATAAATCCTTTAAACCAGAAGCATCTAAATCTAATTGTTTTGCTAATAATTGAACACCATTAACTTCGACAAGTTCATTTATAAGCTCACCTTTTAGGTTTCTAGCCTTATCCTTTAAAAACTCTTGAATCTGATTCTTTAAGTTTGCATTTTCATTCTGCAAATCGGTAACGGCTTTTACAGGATTCTTTGCATTATTTAATAAATCCTTTATTTCAAAAAATGCTCTGTTATTTTCAAAATAAAAATCTTTTACAGCATCATATGTTATCGCTTCAATACGACGAATCCCAGCAGCAATTGCACTTTCCGATCTTATTTTAAAATGCCATATATCAGCAGTATTTTGCACATGTGTTCCACCACAAAGTTCTATAGACTGTCCAAAACGAATAGTGCGAACAGCATCTCCATATTTTTCACCAAATAAAGCTATAGCTCCATCTTGTAAAGCATTTTCCATTGAGATACTTCTATTCTCTTCTAAAGGAAGTTTGCCATCAATACGAGCATTTACAAAATTTTCAACATCGCGCAATTGTTCTACTGTTACTTTAGCAAAATGTGAAAAATCAAAGCGAAAATATTTTGAATGTACAGCACTTCCTTTTTGTTCTACGTGCTCTCCTAAAACTTCTCTTAAGGCTTGATGTAATAAGTGTGTAGCAGTATGATTACAAGCTGTTCTGTAACGCTGTTTTCCATCTACAACGGCTTTAAAGGTTTCATCAATGTGTTTTGGTAAATTCTTAGTAAAATGAATAATAACATTGTTTTCTTTTTTAGTATCTAAAATGTAAACAATATCTCCATGGGCATCTTCGAGATAGCCTTTATCACCTACTTGACCTCCACCTTCAGCATAAAATGGTGTTTTATTAAATACCACCTGATACAATTCTCCGTCTTTTTTTGAAGAAATTTTTCTATATCTGGTTAATTTAACTTGAGCTTCTAGTGTATCATAACCTACAAACTCTTCCTCACAATCATCAATTAAAACCGTCCAATCATCCGTTGACATTTCACTTGCTGTTCTTGAACGTGATTTTTGCTTCTCTAATTCTTCTTTAAAACCTGCTTCATCTAAACTTAAACCCTTTTCGTTTAAGATTAGAGCTGTTAAATCGATTGGAAAACCATAGGTGTCATAAAGTTCAAAAGCTTTTTTCCCTGAAATTTCTTCACCTCTAGTATTCTTAATTATTTTATCTAATAAAATTAATCCTTGGTCTAGCGTACGTAAGAAAGAAGCTTCTTCTTCTTTAATAACATTTTCTATAAGTTGTTTTTGGTTTTTTAATTCGGGAAATGTAGTTCCCATTTTTTTACTTAATATTTCAACCAACCTGTAGATAAATGGTTCTTTTTTGTCTAAAAAAGTAAATCCGTAACGTACAGCACGACGTAAAATTCTACGAATTACATAACCTGCACCAGTATTACTTGGTAATTGGCCATCAGCAATAGAAAAAGCTACTGCTCGAACATGATCTGCAATAACACGTATAGCAATGTCGGTCTTTTCAACTTTTCCATATGTTGTATTAGTAATTGTTTCAATCTCACGAATAATTGGAGTAAACACATCTGTATCGTAATTGGATTGTACATTTTGCAGCACCATACACAATCGTTCAAAACCCATTCCTGTATCTATATGCTTATTTGGCAAATTCTCCAAAGAACCATTAGCTTTTCGGTTGTATTGCATAAAAACCAAATTCCATATCTCTACCACATGTGGATGGTCTTTATTTACCAAATTTTTCCCAGGAACCTTGATCTTTTCTTCCTCACTGCGTATATCGACATGAATCTCGCTACATGGACCACAAGGTCCTTGTTCACCCATTTCCCAAAAGTTGTCTTTTTTGTTTCCAAAAAGGATATGATCTTTTTGAATCGTAGCTTTCCAAAAATCGTAAGCTTCTTTATCCATTGGAAGATTATCTTCTTTATCGCCTTCAAAAACAGTAACATATAAATTATCTTTATTTAATCTGTAAACCTCTGTTAATAACTCCCAAGCCC
Organism: Flavobacteriaceae bacterium; assembly: GCA_965250265.1. Lineage (GTDB taxonomy): Bacteria > Bacteroidota > Bacteroidia > Flavobacteriales > Flavobacteriaceae > PRS1. The sequence continues at coordinate 219,871 of CBDFNO010000013.1, forward strand.
AAGCTATAGCTTCCTTTTTAAAGTAATCTCCAAAACTCCAATTACCCAACATCTCGAAAAACGTGTGGTGATACTTATCATAACCCACTTCCTCCAAATCATTATGTTTACCCGAAACACGTAGGCATTTTTGAGTGTCTGCTATCCTGTTGTGTTTTGGTTTTGCATTCCCTAAAAAATATTCTTTAAATGGCGCCATGCCAGAATTCACAAACATTAATGTTGGATCATCTTTTAACACCATTGGTGCTGAGGGAACAATAGCATGTTGTTTATCCTTAAAAAAGTTTAAAAATTTAGTGCGAATGTCTTGAGACTTCATATTCAATTATTAATAAGCTTGTTTCTATTAAATTACTTTAAGTCTGAAACAATTTATATATTTGTGATTCGTTCTAATAAGTCTTGCAAAAATAGAACTTTTTAAGATATGTCTAAAGTAAAATATTATTACGATTCTGAAACACTTTCTTATCGCAAAATAGAGCGAAAAAAAAGAACAACCTTTAAATACATTTTTGTTTTTTTAACAGCAGCTGGATTATTTGGTTTTTTATTTGTACTCATTGCAAGTCAATATTTTGAATCCCCAAAAGAAAAAGCTTTAGCTAGAGAGTTACAAAATATGGAACTACAATATGAATTCCTCAATAAAAAAATGGATGAAGCCTCTATTGTTTTAGAAAATGTTGAAGAGCGTGACAATACCATTTACAGATTATATTTTGAAGCTAACCCAATTCCTGAAGAACAACGTAAAGCAGGTTTTGGTGGAATTAATAGATATAAAGATCTTGAGGGTTACGATAATTCCAAATTAATTATATCTACTAGTAAACGTTTAGATATTATTTTAAAACAAATTGTAGTACAATCTAAATCACTTGATGAAATAGCTGTTCTTGCCGAAGACAAAGAAAAATTTTTAGAAGCAATTCCAGCCATCCAACCAGTAAAAAATGATGATCTAACACGGATGGCTTCTGGTTATGGCCGTAGAACTGATCCTTTTACTAAAGCTAGAAAAATGCATTGGGGAATGGATTTTACTGCACCAAGAGGTACACCAATTTATGCAGCTGGAGATGGTATTGTTAAACGTGCTGATGCTGGATCTACAGGTTATGGAAGACATATTAGAATAGATCATGGTTATGGTTATGTGAGCTTGTATGCGCACTTGTACAAATACAATGTTAAAAAGAACCAAAAAGTAAAACGTGGTGATTTAATTGGTTTTGTTGGGAGTACTGGACGCTCAGAAGCACCACATTTACACTATGAAATTTTTAAAGATAAGCAGCGTATAAATCCAATTAATTTCTACTATGGCAACTTGTCTGCTAAAGAATTTAGCGAGTTGTTAGCCAAAGCATCTTTAGAAAATCAATCTCTAGATTAAAAATGTATATAGAATTACCCGAAAAACGTTATTATGGTATTGGCGAAGTTGCCAGAGCATTTGGTGTTAATACATCTCTAGTCCGTTTTTGGGAAAAAGAGTTTGATGTTTTAAAGCCAAAAAAGAATGCTAAAGGCAACCGTAAATTTACTCCAGAGGATATAAAAAATCTTAAATTTATCTACCATCTTGTAAAAGAGCGTGGCTTCACGCTCGAAGGCGCCAAAACACATCTTAAAGAAGAAAAGAAAAAATCACTTTCTAACTTTGAGATTATCAGCAAATTAGAAGATGTCAAAAATCAATTAGTCAAAATAAAAAATAATTTGTAACATTTTTTAATTAGTCCCTACTTATCTATTGTAGTTATTAAACATATAAAAAACATCATATTATGAAAAAATGGATACCTTGGATTATCGTTGCAATAATCGTAGTAGGATTATATTCTTGGGGAAAAGGATTTAATAATACTGCAGTTGAACATGAGGCAGATGCTAAAACAGCCTGGTCTAATGTTGAAAGTGCTTATCAGCGGCGTGCAGACCTAATTCCAAATTTAGTTGCCACTGTAAAAGGGTATGCTGAACACGAAAAAGAAACTTTAGAAGGTGTAATAAGTGCACGTGCTGAAGCCACAAAAACTACTATTGACGTAGAAGATTTAACTCCTGAAAAAATGGCACAATTCCAGCAAGCGCAACAAGGTTTAAGTGGTGCTTTATCTAGATTATTAGTAACTGTTGAACGTTATCCAGATTTATAAGCCGATAAAAGCTTTTTAGAATTACAATCACAACTAGAAGGTACCGAAAACAGAATTAATGTTGAAAGAAACCGCTACAATGAAGCAGTTAATATTTACGATATATATACCACAAAATTCCCTGGTAAACTTTTAGCTGGAATTTTTGGCTTTGAAGAAATGCCGAGATATAAAAGTGCTCCGGGCAGTGAGAATGCTCCTAAAGTAGAATTTTAATCTGTATTCAATGTCTAAAATAGAAGGTTTTCTTTCTGCAAAAGATGAGGACGAAATTATAGAAGCTATTAGAACTGCCGAACAGAATACTTCGGGTGAAATCCGTATTCATATTGAAGAATCTTCAGAAAGTACTGTACAAGCTCGCGCTTTAGAATTATTTCATTCCTTAAAAATGGACAATACTAAACTCCAAAATGGAGTGCTCATCTATGTTGCTATTAAGGATAAATCTTTTGCTATTTATGGAGATAAAGGCATAAATGATGTAGTTGCTAATAATTTTTGGGATTCCACAAAAGACATTATGCAAACCCATTTTAAAAACGGGCAATTTAAGCAAGGCTTAATTGATGGTATTTTAAAGGCTGGTGAACAACTAGAAAAACATTTCCCTTGGCATACAGATGATAAAAACGAATTAACTGATGAAATCTCTAAATCTTAAATGAAAATCTTAAAAAATATTTGGCTTTTAGGGTTTGTATTATTTTGCATATCACAAATTAGTCATGCGCAATTTGAAATTCCGTATAAACCTGAATTTCAAACTAGTGTTTATGATTATATTAATTTACTTACTCCTACCAAAAAAAGGAGTCTTGAACAAAAACTTATCAAATATTCTGATACGACTTCAACTCAAATTGTCATAGCGATAATAAACTCAACACAAGGAGAAAACATAAATTACTTAGGAGCCCAATGGGGTCAAAAATGGGGTATTGGACAAGAAAAAGAAGACAATGGTATACTTATATTATTAGCTAGAGATGATAGAAGAATTGCCATAAATACCGGTTACGGTGTTGAGCATTTACTCACTGATGCCATGTCTAAACGTATTATTGAACGTGACATTATCCCATATTTTAAAGACAATGACTATCCTGGTGGACTAAATCGTGGTATTGATGCTGTTTTTGAAGTATTAACAGGGGAATATCAAGGACAGCGCACATCGTCAAGTTCAAATGGATTCCCTATTGGCTTTATCTTTTTCTTAATAATAGTCATTTTTATTATTGCCATTTCTAAAAACCGTCGTGGTGGCGGACGAGGTGGCAGACGGTCTCGAACTTCTAGTATTCTCGGTGCCATAATATTAAGCAATCTGGGAAGAAGCTCTGGAAGCGGTTTTGGTAGTAGCTCTGGTGGTGGCTTCGGTGGAGGTGGTTTTGGTGGTGGCTTCGGTGGAGGTGGTTTCGGCGGTGGTGGCGCTTCTGGAGGCTGGTAAATTTGTTTCAATGTTAATTACTATATTTATAAACCTAATTACTACTAACCTTTCCTACAAGAATAAAGTCTTGTAATGATTAACTTTTTTAGAAAAATACGTAAGCAACTCGCTAACGAAAACAAATTTCAAAAATATTTTAGATATGCCTTTGGTGAAGTAGCACTCATTATGATTGGTATTTTTATGGCATTACAATTAAACAACTGGAACGAAAACCGGAAGCAGAGTGCTGAATTTAATGTAACATTAGAACAGATTTATAATACCTTAAAATTTGACGTAGATCATTATAAATCTCAAATTGATGGGCACGATTGGAACATAAATCTAATTGACTATGTATTAGAACATCCAGATTCTATTCCTGTTCATGAAATACCTTACACACTTTATAATATCGGATCGATCTTCAATAAACGTATATCAGAAACTGTCTATCATACAATAAATTTAAAATCCAATGCTAATAACCAACGACAAAATGAAATTTCAAAGCAAATTATTAATTATGTCAACACTTTAAATTTCGATGATGGTACTTTAAAAGACGACTATCTCACTGCTCTTAAAAGTATTAATCTGCCATATCCAAAAGTAGATCCTTTAAATTATAATGTTGGTTGGATAACCACAGACTCTACATATTATAGTGAAGAAGATTTTAATAAAGCATCGCAATTAATTCACTCTAATTCCTTTAAAGCCATATTAAAAACTTTAAAATCGCAAACAATTTACCTTAAGGCCAAGACATTTGTTCGTTATGGTGATGGAATTTCAATAATGAATATCATTAAAAAATATAACCCAAATGTAAAATTATTGTTTCAAGATGTTGGAGTAAAAGGAACTGCTATTGATGGTTTTGATAATGTAGGAGGCCTTTCTACTCCAATGATACAAACGGATATTGATAACGATATATGGGAAATTGATATTTATTTACTTGAAGGCACATTAAAATTTAGGTGCCGTGATAGTTGGGCCCAAAATTGGGGAGCAGATGGTTTTCCAAAAGGCACTGGTACACATGATGGCCCAGACATTATCGTTCCCCAAGCTGGTAACTATAACATTATCTTTAAACCTATAACTGGTGAATACGAATTTATAAAACTTGATAATTAAGTTTTATTTCTTTCGCATATACACGCTTACAGGCACCCCATGAAAATCGAAATGCTCACGTAGTTTATTTTCCAGAAAACGTTTGTAAGGTTCTTTAACGTATTGTGGCAAATTACAGAAAAACGCAAACTGTGGTTGTGGTGTTGGAAGTTGCATGATGTACTTAATCTTAACAAATTTTCCTTTATACGCAGGAGGTGAATAGTTTTCTATTATTGGTAACATGACATCGTTAAGCACACTTGTTTTAACTCTTTTTGAACGATTTTTATAAACCTTAACAGCAGTTTCAATCGCTTTAAAAATACGTTGTTTTGTCAATGTAGAAATGAACACAATTGGTACATCTGTAAACGGTTCGATTTGTTTCCTGATGTTTTTTTCAAAATCTTTAGTGGTCTTGTTATCCTTTTCTACCAAATCCCATTTATTTACCAAAATAACAACGCCTTTTCGGTTACGTTCTGCCAGCCAAAATATGTTTTGCACTTGTCCGTCAAATCCTCGTGTCGCATCGCAAACCAATAAGCATACGTCACAATGTTCTATAGCGCGCACACTACGCATTACAGAATAGAATTCGAGGTCTTCCTTAACTTTGGCTTTACGACGTATTCCCGCGGTATCGACTAAGTTAAATTCAAATCCAAAACGATTGTATTTGGTATCAATAGAATCTCTGGTTGTTCCTGCGATATCGGTTACGATATAGCGTTCCTCACCGATTAAAGTATTTATAAATGATGATTTTCCGGCATTTGGCCTACCAACCACTGCAAAGCGTGGCAACTCACTTTCCTCTATCTCTTCTTTTTCGGGTAATGCAACAACCAAAGCATCGAGCAATTCACCTGTTCCACTACCATTAATACTTGCAATTGTATAGTATTCACCTAATCCCAGAGCATAGAACTCAACAGCATCTTCAGCTCTTTTATTATTATCTACTTTATTAACTGCCAAAAATACTGGTTTACTAACTTTACGAAGTAGTTTAGCAACATCTTCATCCATTCCAGTCACTCCAGTTTCTACATCTACCATAAAAATAATAGCATCAGCTTCATCGATAGCTAATTCTACTTGTTTATCGATTTCGGCTTCAAAAACATCGTCACTTCCCAGCACATAGCCACCAGTATCTATAAGTGAAAATTCTTTTCCGTTCCAATCGCTTTTCCCATAATGACGATCTCTGGTCACTCCACTCACAGCATCAACAATTGCTTCACGACGCTGAATTAAGCGATTAAAGAAGGTTGATTTCCCTACATTAGGACGTCCTACTATGGCAACTATATTACTCATTTGTAAAAATTTAAGTCTGCAAAGGTAGTGTTTCCTAATTGAACAAAAAACTGTATTTTAACACACTTTAAAAACATCTATGTCATTAACCAATGAAATTGTTTTACGACCACGTTTTAAATTTGAATTAAAGCGTAATAATCAAGAGGCTTTAAAATTATTTGAAGATACCAAAAACTCACAATCAGATTTTATTGTGTCTCGAGTTGATGATCATGTGTTTATAAGAATTCCTAAAAGTAAACAACACTTTTGGTCACCTCAATTGCATTTAGAAATTAACGAGATTGATGATAACTCTAGTACTTTGCAAGGTTTATTTGGTCCAAACCCAACAGTCTGGACTATGTTTATGTTTTTACATTTTTTTGTGGCTGTATTGTTTATTGGTTTTTTAGTTTGGGCATATAGTAATTGGTCTTTAGAAAACTCTTATGGAATCCAATTAGGTGTTATGATTTTAATGATAGTATTATGGTTTGTACTCTATTTTGCTGGTAGAATGGGAAAGAAATCAGGAATGGATGAAATGCATTTACTCCATCATTTTATGAGAGACACTTTAAGAAGTGAAGTTGTAATTTAATCAAATATTATTTCTGATTATAACCAAAACGTTTAAGCTGGTTTTGATTACTTCGCCAATTTTTATTCACTTTTACATACAACTCCAAATGTATTTGCTTACCAAAGAATTTTTCTAAATCTTTTCTAGCTTCAATACCAACACGCTTTAATGCACTTCCTTTATGACCTATAATTATTCCTTTTTGAGTATTACGTTCAACCATAATTATAGATCTAATACGAATAATTTTTTCTTCTTCAAAAAACTCTTCGGTATCGACCTCTACAGCATAAGGAATTTCTTTTTTGTAATGCATTAATATTTTTTCTCTAATGGCTTCGTTTACAAAAAATCGTTCTGGCTTATCTGTAAGTTGATCTTTAGGATAAAATGAAGGCGACTCTGGTAATAATTCTATAATACGATTAAAAACCTCTTTTACATTAAACCCAACCTTAGCAGAAATAGGATAAAATTCTGCATTCGGAACTTTACTTTGCCACAATTCCGATTGATCTTCCAGTTGTTCCTGATTTGAATTATCAATTTTATTTAGCAATAAAAGCACTGGAATTTTAGAATTAGTAATTTTAGTGAAAAAGGCTTCGTCTTTTAATTCTTTCTCGCCAATTTCTACCATATAAATCAAGACATCAGCGTCCTCGAAAGCCGATTTTACAAAACCCATCATTGATTCTTGTAACTCGTAAGCTGGCTTAATAATTCCTGGTGTATCACTCAAAACCATTTGAAAATCTTCGCCATTTACAATGCCCAATATACGATGACGTGTGGTTTGTGCCTTAGATGTGATGATAGATAATTTCTCACCAACAAAGGCATTCATTAAGGTAGATTTACCAACATTTGGATTACCAATAATATTTACAAAGCCTGCTTTGTGCATTTAATTTTTTTGCAAAGTTACAATCTTAACTTTATAAATTGACATTCAACTATTAAATACTTTTAGCATTAATAAAAGGTAAATAACTATTATTCCTTGTAAATATATTCTAAAATTTTCCGAACATCATCCTCCTTCTTATATGAGAGTTTATTATTCTTAATATATGTTTCAATCTTTTTTAGTTTCTCAGTATCATCACCCATCAACTTCTTGATCTTACTTCTCTTTAATTTAAAAGGTTTAATTGTGTTGTCACTTTTAATAAAGTAATCATGTCTACGAACATATTTATCTCTGGATCGATTTAACATTGGGTTTGCAGAACCTTCTATTAATTCAACTTTAAAGCCTTTCAATAATGAAAGTTTATCAGACTCAAAAATCATTTCATAAACTCTATTATCTTCATTATAGTAAAAATTTTTGTACACCTTATTGTTTACTATAAACTTATCGATATTATTAAAATTAAAAGTAAATATAGAATCCATAGCAACTCTGGTTTCAAAAACATTACGTTTAAGATTTAAGTTAATATTTTTTAAAACAAAACTTTGATTACCTGTTACATATATGACTGCATGATTTTTCCAGTCTTCAAACAAATAAAATGTACCATCAACAATTCGTTTTGGATTCCTAAAATAAAAAGAAGCACCATGAGAGCTTAAGTTTGAAAGCCCTACTTCAACAGTTGCACTACCAGTTTTTGAGTCTTCAGTATAATTTTGGTTTAATGACGAGCCCAAATCAATATTCTCTCCTTTATTAGCTAACTGGTCTGTTTTAATATAATTTTCAACCTTGGTTACTTTAACTTCATCATTATTAAACAATTTCATTAATGCTTTTCTGTTTAATCTAAATGGATTGATTTCATCATTCTTTTTTATGAAATAGGACTGCTTCTGAATATATTTATCCTTAGATCTGTTTAACATTGGATTTGGTGAGCCGGCTATTATTTGGATACTGAAACCTTTTAATATAGCCAACTCATCTGACTCATATATCAACTCATAAACACGATTGTCATCATCGTAATAAAAGTTTTTAAAAACCTTATTATTTATCACAAATTTTTCAATGCCATTAAAATTAAAACTAAACAAGGAATCTTTAGCTATTTTAGATTCGAACGTATTTAACTGTATGTTTAAATTAATATTACTTATTGTAAATTTATTATTATCCATTGTATGAATCACTACCTTATTATTCCAACTATTAAACAAATGTACTGATCCTTCAATGTTATTTTTTGGATTTGAAAATGACATAAAAGCGCCAAAATTGTTGGCATTAGATTTTGAAATTGAGCTTAAGGATTGGGTAAGTGTGTTATTAGAGTTTTGTGCCGAAATTAGACCACAACAAATGCATAAAATAAATACTAAAATAAATTTCATAAAATTTTTTTCGAAATTTACAAATAAAATTTTATTGAATAGGGTTTGAATTGTTAAATAATTAAGTGGCCAGTACTTCTCCAATTACAAATCTATCAAAGATTTACAGCCTAGAAACTAAAAACGGATCAACTGAATTGACCAATAATGGTAAAGCACATTTGGATGAAAATATAGAATCTGTAAAACACCGACTTAACACATGCTGTACAGGAAAAAAATAAAAACTGGTGCTAACAATGCCTATGATTCATTGTGGTTTTGTTCCACAACAAAGTTTAGTATATTTAACACGGCTTTTTATACTAAGCTTTCTATGCTACCAAGAAATCCAACAAAGAAACTGATAATATTTTTGAGGAATGAAAAATTACTTTAAGTACATCCTAATTTTTACTTTATTATTCCTTTCCTGCCCTAAAGATGACATTCATTTTGAAGAGACTTTAGTTCTGTCTGACATAGAATTAATGAAAAAAGCACAATGCGATGTTTTTAAGTATTTTTGGGATTATGCACACCCCAATTCTAAGTTAGCAAGAGAACGATTACACGAAAATGATTTGTCGTTTGACCAAAATACCGTTACAACAGGTGGTTCAGGATTTGGCTTTCTTAATATTTTAATGGGAATAGAAAATCAATTCATAACTAAGGCAGAAGGAATAAGTCACTTGGAAACTGCACTAAATTTCCTCAAAAATGCAGATCGTTTTCATGGTGCATTTTCGCATTGGATAGATGGGAATAGTGGTTCGGCAATCCCCTTTAGTGCATTGGATAATGGAGGAGACATAGTAGAAACAGCATTGTTATGCCAAGCTTTGATATGCATCAGGGAATATTTCAAAAATGGAAATACACAAGAACAAGAACTAGCTCAAAAAGCCGATGAATTATGGAAAGGTGTCGAATGGAATTGGTATACGAAAGGTGAAAACGTCTTATATTGGCATTGGTCTCCTGACTATGATTGGCAAATGAATTTTCAAATAAGAGGATACAACGAAAGTTTAATTGTTTATATATTGGCAGCAGCATCACCCACTTACCCAATCACAAATGACGTGTTTCATAATGGATGGGCAAGAAATGGCAATATTGTGAGCGGATCTTCAAAATACAATATACCAATAATTTTTAATTACAATGGAGCAAATGATAATGTGGGACCATTATTCTGGGCTCACTATTCATATTTAACACTTGACCCTCGAGGGCTGACAGATAGCTATGCTAATTATTGGGATGTTGTAAAAAATCATACTCAGATTATTCATCAACATTGCATCCAGAATCCTAATAATTATAATGGCTATGGTGAAAAATGTTGGGGACTAACTGCAAGTTATTCACGCAATACAGATGGTAGTACGGGTTATGCTGCTCATCAACCAAACAATGACATAGGAGTGATTACTCCTACTGCTGCATTATCTTCAACACCTTTTACTCCTGAAGAATCTATAAAGTTTTTACGTTATTTATATGAAGAGACGCAAGATGAGTATTTAGGGATATCAGGTCCTTATGATGCTTTTTCTCCGCATTATCAATGGAAAACACCAAGATATTTAGCAATTGACCAAGGAACTATAGGACCTATGATAGAAAATCACAAATCACAGTTTTTTTGGAATTTATTTATGAATGCCCCCGAAATTAGGCAAGGATTGATAAAATTGGAGTTTTCATCAACTCAACATGGAATTTAAAAATGAAAAAAGAACAACATAGAACAAAGGCTATAATTCATTGCTACTACTCTACCGTGATTGAAATAGAAACACTAACTTTAAACTTAATAACACTAAACCAACGTTTGATTTCTCCAGTGCCTTTTTCCAACGCGAACAGCAACATTCTCGTTCGCAGCTTCACAACGAAATTATGGTCGAGACTGTCAGATTGCATTAACACCAATTACATAAAATTATGGTTAAAGTAAATTTCCCTTTATTGTTTTTATTCTTGTTTTCAATAGTATCTGAAATTTACAGTCAGACTAATATAAAGCATTTTGTTTTTTTTTCTCGAGACAGGGAATTAATTCATGATTCTTCTTTTTATTCAAATCCAGGAATTACTGGTGCTCAAATCACTTATGCTTGGAAATGGCTTGAACCCGAAAAAGAGATATATGATTTTAGTGAAATTGAAGAAGATTTAAAGTTTTTAGATTCTAAAGGTAAAAAGTTATTTATTCAAATTCAGGATGTTACATTTAACAATCGTAGAATTTTAACACCAAATTATATGCTAAATGATTCTACTTACCACGGAGGATCTTCTCCTCAATATTGGGAAAATGATGAAGGAAAACTAGTGAAAGGCGGCTGGGTAGCACGCAGATGGGATCCAGTTGTGGCAAGCCAATACCGAAAACTTCTCATCGCACTAGCTAAGCATTTTGATGGACGCATAGCAGGAATTAATATGCCAGAAACTGCAATTGATGTGGCGAATGCTAATGGAATAAATCCAACTGGTTTTACTAATAGCATTTATATTGAAGAGATTAAAAAAAATATGTTAGTCTTAAAAACGCACTTTAAAAAGTCTGTTCCAATTTTGTATGCTAATTTTTTACCTGGAAATTTAATAGAGAATTTAAAAAAACTATATGATTATGCCTTAGAGATAGAGCACGGTATGGGAGGTCCAGACATCAAAGTTTACAGAAAAGGTCAGATGGAAAATAGTTATCCATTAATTAGACAAATTGCTGGTAAAGTGCCAACTGGAGTAGCAGTACAATATGGTAATTATAGCATAAAAAACCCTCAAACAGGTAAGCAAGTGACTGTGCCAGAAATATTAGATTTTGCTCAAAATTACTTAATGCTTGATTATGTTTTTTGGTATAATGAGGAACCTTATTATTCTGAGAAAGTTTTACCCTTACTTAATTCAATTAAGAGAAACTAAAAACACATCAATTGAAAAAGGTGATGAGTCTTGGTTAGTAGCGGAACACTTTGAATTATCGAACCGAAATCAGCTCAAAAATGACTTTTTAGAAATTGCTGAATTTTCAAATCAAAGTTCGTCTTCATCTCTACTAGTTTGTGATAAAAGATGATGGATGCCAATTGTTTTTACAAAATTAAATACCGTATTTTTCAGTAACAATTTTCTTTATTTTTTTGTTAAGTGATTTCATAGCACTATAGCTGGTGTGTTCTAAAACGATAACTACCAAATCATCTCCCAAGTATTTTGTAAGCCCTGTACTAAACCCATTCCATTTACCATGATGATAGATAATTTTTTGGCCATCAGTATCAATTCTAAACCCAAAACCATATGGTACTTTTCTTCCGTAAATTGTTTCTCCTTTTGAATACATAAGGTCTAATGACTCTTTTGAAAGTAGTTTTCCATTATTTAATCCGACGGTCCACTTAAACAAATCCTCGATGGTAGAATATACATTTTTATCACCTACAATCGCGTCATTTACAGTGTTGTTAATTTTTATATGCTTCCATCCTCTATACAATCTATACCCATTTAATTGATTTTCTTTAATACTATCATTTTCAAAACTGTACACATACGAATGATTCATTTGCAGAGGTTCGAAAATGTTACTTTTTAAAAAAGAACTAAAACGAGTACCAGAAACTTTTTCAACAATAGAAGCCAGAACAATATAACCTGTGTTGGAATAATCAAAATTACGTCCTGGTTTAAAGTACCGCAGCACATTACTCGATTCTAGCAATTCCATCATTTCACTATTTGTAGGCGCTCTTTTTTGTTGCCATTTATGCTCTGCCACCCAAAAATAATTTGGTAATCCAGCGGTGTGATTTAAAAGATTTTTAATAGTCACATGCTCATAAGGGAAGTCTGGAAAATAAGCGTTTACAGTGTCTGAAAGTTGAATTTGATTTCTCTCATTCAATAGCATAATAGCCGCTGCTGTGAACTGTTTGCTCACTGAAGCTAATTGAAATACAGATTCTTCATTTAGTGAAATTTTCTTTTTGAAATCTGCATAACCTATCTCATTTTTATATATGATATTTCCGTTTTTTGCTACTAATATTGCACCATGAAAATCATGCCTTTTGTTAATTCGTTTTAATAATGAATCTAATTTATGTTGTACATTTTTTGTTGACTTTTCAGGATATCGCTCTAATAAAATTGGAAATTTCTCATTGGGTGGAGTTGTAATAGATGTTGCTTTTACGATAACTTCATTCTTAGATCCTGAAGAATTAGCGCTGAACAAGAAAACACTCAAAACAACTATGAGGGTTACGGATATTTCTTTAATGTTTTTTTTCAAATGAAACTACAAAGAATTGGGGGCAAGTTAACAATCATTCCTATATATTCAAAACGCTCGTCTTAACATTACTATATTTAAGTAAATTTTATGCCTTTATATGATATTCATTTCATTAAGAATAGTAATTAATAACTTTAAAAAAAACTGGGCTACAATTGTGAATATGCTAAAGGTTTCAAGAATACCCGTGAAATATCATTCATCGCATTCTTATATTCTTCTAGTTTAATAATGCGTTGCCATTCAGGATGCGGGCCAAATTTAGACCAAGCTTGTTGATGTTCTTCCTTATCTTTAAACGCTAATAAATATGTTAAGCAAGGCATTTGATTGCCAGAAATGTTTGCACCAAAAAACACGGTATTAAGTCCTACATCATCAAAAATGGTGAACTCACTATCATTAAACATTTTTACTTTTCTACGAAGTGCATCTTCATTATGACTTTCGTAAATGCGTAATTCGAAAAATTCAGAATCATCTGCTGGTTTAACTAAATTAGGAAATCCTGAAACAGACCTAATAAATATACTTTCAATTCGCTTGAACGGAGTCTTTTCTGATGGTGTAGCCCAATATGATTGTGCGTCTAACTTAAACTGATTATCATTTTTTAAAGCATCTGCAACCTCTTGATGAGCTTGCATATTTTGATAAGATATCAATAAGTATATTTTCCTTGGCAAGGCTTCACCTGATTCTTCAAAAGCTCCAACATTATTTACACCTTGACGATTTAAAGCTGGTATAAGTGCCTTTTCAAAATAATCATGCAATATATTAGCTGGTTTAAAAAATTCCATTTCATAAACCCGCAGTTCATAAATTTCGTTTTGACTATAGGTAGATTTAAGGAAGAAAATGGCTAAAATAAATAGAATCAGTCTTGACATAATAGTTGGTATTTAATTTTAAATATGAACACGTGAAAATACTATTTTTTTTTACACATTGTAAGAAATAGAAAAACCAGTTGCAAAACAACTGGTTTTCTTTGTAGTGGGAAGACTTGAATTATTGAACCTAAATGAGTTTGTTAGTGATTTTCTAAAAGTGATTGAATTTGTAAAATAACAATTAACTAATTATCGAACTTTTCTGTTTTAATTAATTTTCCACCCTCATCATAATAATTCCATTCTCCTATTTGTATTGCATCCTTAAAAAGCCCTTTTATCATTAGTTGACCGTTCTTATGGTAAACTTCCATTATTCCATGCTCTTTCCCATCTTTATAATTAATTCTACCTAACGTTTGACCATTTTCAAGATACTCTCGCCATAAGCCATCTTTTTTTCCATTTATGTAATTTCCCTTACTCATTAATTGACCGTTATCATAATATTCTTCCCATATTCCATTTTTTTTCTCTTCAATGAAATTTCCTTTTACTTTTATTTGGCCATCTTTGTTATATTCCTCAAAGGATCCATTCCTTTTTTCTTTAATTGAATTAATATTTTTAGAAATATCATTCCTGTCTGACATATTACTATAAGCTTTTAATGTATTATCTTTTTGTTCAGAAAGGTAATTTCTTGTTTGATTACTATATTTATTATACTTATTATCGTTACCAATGGGAAGTTTAACATTATTATCCGTGACTGCCAAAACAGCTCCTGTTATAACTGTAGCTACTGTCAAAATATCCCCAAGGCCTGATTCTTTTGGCATTTCATAATTATCACTAATATGAATCCAGCCTAATTTATCTGGTTTACCATTTGAAACCAAAACATATTTCTTAGCTTCATTTTTTCTATTATATCGGATTACTCTTCCTGAAACTAAAGTTGTATCTGCTCTAAAATAAATTAAATCATTTCTTTCAATGATATCTTTATAATTAATATCTCCATGATATTCCTGCACTTCTGTTTGTCCAGCACAAAAAAGAGGTAGTGCAATAAAAAGCAATAATAATTTTCGTATCATAATTTATGATTTATTGAATGCAAGTTAAATAAAATTACAAATATCACTAAAATGCTGTGTTACATGTAAAATATGGATAAAAAAAAGAGTAACCGTTTCTGATTACTCTTCTTTGTAGCGGGAGCTGGACTCGAACCAGCGACCTTTGGGTTATGAGCCCAACGAGCTACCTACTGCTCTATCCCGCGATATAGGATTGCAAATATACAACCCTTTTAATTTCTAACAAGGTATTAATGAATAAAAAAATGCCATTTCAAAATTGAAATGGCATTTTACCAATATAAAAATAATTACTATGATTAAATTTTTATTTAGTCGGTATCTACTAATACCGAATTATTAGTTTCGTTTAAGTTTACATATTCAAATTGCAACATTGTAGGGATGCTTTTTGCTAAAGCTGCAAAGTCACCTTTTAGGTCATTATTGTTAAGCATCAATACCTTTAATTTTGAAAGATTTGCAAGTTCGTTTGGTATTGTTCCATAAAACAAATTATCTGATAAGATTAACTCTTCCAAATTTGCCAATTCTCCTAAATTTGAAGGTACAACTCCAAATAAACTGTTATCAAAAAGGCTTAGTTTTTCTAACAACACCAGGTTTTTAATAGTTGCAGGAATTTTACCTGATAATCGATTACTACTTAAAGAAATTTCTTTAAGCTTAGTTAGCGATCCTATCTCAACTGGTATTGAACCATGAAAATCATTGTTAAACATTTCTAACTTTTCAAGATTAATTAATCCACTAATTGTGCATGGAATTTCTCCTTCCAATCTGTTCATAAACAATTCTAATTTTACGAGTTTATTTAAGCTTCCAATACTATTTGGAAGTTTACCTTCAAGGCTATTAAAAGCAATATTTAATTCTTGTAACTCAATTAAACTTCCAATAGAGGTAGGAATAAATCCTGATATTTTATTTCTGAATAAATTAAGAGTTTTTAAGTTAACTAGATCTCCTAATTCCATAGGTAAAGCTCCTTCTAGATTATTAAAACTTAAATCTAATGCCACCACCTTATCTTGCTCAACTGTAACACCGTTCCAAGCTGAAACAGGAGTATTTGTATTCCAGGATATAGTCCAGTTATCGCCATTTGTAGCATTACAAATAGCTAATAAAGCATCTTTCTCCTTTTTTGAAATATTACAAAATGCCAAAGTGGTAATTAAACAAAATAGTAGTGTTAATTTTAAGGTTTTCATAGTAGTAGATTTTAATTGGGTTGTAAATCTGATTACGAACATACTAAATATTCGACTATCTACCAACTTTTTTCGACGAACGGTAATTGAGTGCGAAAAAGACTACGCTTGAATTTGTTCAATTTCCAGTTGAATATCTTCCCAATTTTGCATTAAAACTAACAGTAAATCCTTCCTTTTTTGATATTCATCAAAGAAAATTGGATTAGAAACAGTAGCATCATAATTAATTTCTAATTCAACATCTATCTCTTTAATTTCTCTCTCTAATTGATTAATTTGAGCTTCGATTTTGCTTAATTTATTATTGAGAGATTTTAATTTTTTTTGATCTTTATATGACTGTTTACTCTGTGTATTGATTACTTCTTTTACTACTATATCTCGCTTTTCAATATCTCTCAAATTTTGAATATTACGTTGTTCTAAATAAAAATCGATATCACCTAAATATTCTTTAATATGCTGGTCTTTAAACTCATAAACCTTATTGGTTAATTCTTTTAGAAAATCTCTGTCATGAGATACGACAATTAAAGTCCCTTCAAACTTTTTTAAAGCCTCTTTAAGGACATTTTTTGATTTAATATCTAGATGGTTAGTAGGCTCATCCATAACTAAAATATTTAAAGGCTGTAATAGAAGTTTTGCTAATGCTAAGCGATTTCTTTCTCCTCCAGATAATACTCTCACATATTTTTCAACCTCATCGCCTCTAAATAAAAATGCTCCTAAAATATCTCTAACTTTGGTTCGGTTAGTTTCATTAGATGCATCAATCATGGTATCTAAAACTGTTTTACTACCGTCTAAAAATTCAACTTGATTTTGAGCAAAATATCCAATCTGCACATTATGTCCGAGTTTTAATTTTCCTTCAAAAGGTATCTCGTTAACAATAATTTTTGCAAGCGTAGATTTTCCCTGACCATTTTGACCAACAAAAGCAATTTTACTATTTCTATCGACAAGAAGATTTACATTTTTTAAAACTTGCAGTTCTCCATAATTCTTTGCCACATTTTCCGATTCTAAAACCACTTTTCCAGGTGTAATAGAAATTGGAAACTTTAATGACATAACCTTATTATCCACCTCATCGACTTCAATTCTATCAATTTTATCCAATTTCTTTATAAGCGATTGTGCCATAGTGGCCTTATTAGCTTTGGCTCTGAATTTTTCAATCAGTTTTTCAGTATGTTCTATATGCTTTTGCTGATTTTTTTGTGACGCTAATTGCTTTTCACGAATTTCTGAACGTAAAATTAAATATTTAGAATAAGATGTTGGATAGTCATATATTCTGCCTAAAGATATTTCTATGGTTCTGTTGGTTACGCTATCCAAAACCATCTTATCATGCGATACAATTACAATTGCTCCAACATAGTTTTTTAAAAAAGATTCCAACCAAATAATCGATTCTATATCTAAATGGTTCGTTGGTTCATCCAGTAATAACACATCGTTGTTTTGTAATAGAAGCTTTGCCAATTCTATTCGCATTCGCCAACCTCCTGAAAATGTATCTGTAAGTTTGTTAAAGTCTTCACGTTTAAAACCTAAACCCTGAAGAATTTTTTCGGTTTCTCCTTGATAATTATAACCACCTATTATTTCGTATTGATGCTGAATCTCATTTAAATCCACCATTAATTGATGATAGGAATCACTTTCGTAATCTGTGCGCTCAACTAGGAGCTTATTAATGTTTTCAATTTTTGCTTCTAAATCTTTTATTTCGGTGAATGCTTCATAGGATTCCTCAAGTACTGTTCTTCCGTAATCAAAATCTATATCCTGTTTTAAAAAACCTATAGAGATCTCCTTTTCAGAAGCTATTTGCCCAGAATCTGACTCCATTTCTCCTGATAATATCTTTAACAATGTTGACTTTCCAGCTCCGTTTTTACCAACCAAGCCAACACGATCTCCATTACCTAGCCGAAAGGTTATATCTTCGAATAAATAATCGCCTTGAAATGAAATAGAAATTTTGTGTATGTTTAGCATCTTTGTTACAAAAGTTACATAATTAAAGCTTATTTAAGCTTAATTTTGCAATTATTAAAATGCAAAAATAACATAATTGTACATGTTAAAGAAAGGAAATAAGTTATATAGTATTTTAACAGGAAGTTGTCCAAAATGTCACGAGGAATTTATGTATATAAATAAAAACGCATATGTTCTAACTGATACTTTAAAAATGCACAAACGCTGTTCTAATTGTAATACCAAATATAAAATTGAACCCTCTTTTTTTTATGGCTCCATGTACGTAAGTTATCCTGTTGGCATTGCCTTTGCAGTTGCTGCTTTTATTATATCTTACGTGTTTTTGGGCACTAGTTTAAACACTTCTTTTATAAGTATAATAGTTACTATGGTTGTGTTCTTACCTGTAATTTTGAGACTTTCCAGAAACATTTGGATTAATATATTTATGAATTTCGATAAGAGGTTAGCTAAAAAATAATTTAGCTTTTAGTTGAACCTACAAATATCTATTTCGGATTCTAATGGTTTCCTGTATTCTATATAATTAAATAATTGTTCAGCTACATACGGTCCAATCATTACACCTCTTGTTCCTAATCCATTTAAAATAAACATATTTTTATGTTGCTGATGTTGTCCAACTAAAGGTCTTCGGTCTTTAACTGTTGGCCGTATCCCTGCTACCTGGTTTAAGACTCTATACTCACAATTTAAAAACTTATCCAACTTGTTTAAAAGTTCATCTTGTGCTTTTGATGTAATATCATGGCTTGTATCATCCCAATCATAGGTAGCTCCAACAAGATATAAATCATTCCCTAAAGGAATTAAAAAAACACTGGATTTTAGAACAAAATCAATCTTTAAATCTGGTGCATGAATGGTTAAAAGCTCTCCTTTAGTTGGTTTTAATGGTAAATGATTAAAAAATGGGTTTTTTGTTAATCCGAAGCCTTCAGCAAAGACAATATGTTTCGCTTCATAATTATTATAAATCACTTTGGATGCCGTTGTAGTAAATTCATTATAAACAAACGTTTCTTCTACAAATTGATTTTTATTTTGAAGATAAGCTCTGTAACTTCTTATAAGTGCTTCAGTATCAATACGTCCTGTTTCAAGTACTTTACCATAACCAAATTCACTTTTTATAGCTGTGTTGATTGGATGTTCTATTTCAATAGATAAAAATTGAGATAAGTTTGGTTTATCACAAGCTTCAAACCAATTGTTTTGTTCTTCCACAGATGCAAATAAACGATAGACTGGAATTTTATAATCGAGTTTAATTTTTAAGCTCTTTTCTAATTCATGATACATTGGCAACCCAAAATCAAGCTGCTCTTTGGCTTTCCAGACCTTTGTAAAACGCTTTAAGATTACTGGATTGTATAATCCTCCTGCTACAGTTGAAGACTGTTGTGACTCATTCTCGAAAACAACAAAAGATTTGTGATGCTTTTTTAAAATTTCACAAAATAGTATTCCGGCAAGACCACAACCAACAATGATATAATCTACTTTTTTCATAAAAGCACTAAATTAGTTATAAAAAAAACGCTCACAAATACATTGTGAGCGTTTTTACTTATTGTTTACACTACTTTTTTAGTAGCTCCACATATCTTGTTCGAAATCTCGAATTTTCTCTTTAATTCTATCCGATTCTAAAAGTTGCATTAAAGCATTATTGTTAATGTATTCACTAACGGCTCTATCACCTTGTATATTCTCTTCTCTAAACACATATCCGTTAAAACGCCTGGAATTTAATAGATGATCGAATGATATTGGTATCGCACTGTTTTTACCATTAAAGGCTTTAGCATTATGCAATACTTCTCTAGCGTCTGGAAAGAATACCCAAAATAAAGGCACTAAATCGCTTTCATCTGTATCTATAAAGTTTACATCAGGAGATACAGGAGCAATACCCAATAAACGGTATCTTAACTCACCTAAACGTTTATCAAAATACCAAAGTCCTTTGATATGATATTCTACAATATCTGCAGATGTAATTTCTCTTGTATTAATATATTCTGCAGAGAGCTCTTCATCAGCATTTATTTGTTCAATACCTAACTCGGTTGTATCAACCATTTTTAAAGCACCTTCAATATCCTTTAATGTCCTTTTGGTCGTAAAATAAGAATCATCGTAAATATTTTCGATATCACCATCTTTAATACTGGTCATTAACACATCAAATAAAGAGCGTCTGTTTCTACCAATATTATTTGTATCTATTGGATAATACATTGGAAAATTTATACGCTCATCAAGAACTATTTTTTCCCATATCATTCTAGAATATAAAATGTCTCTATCATCGACATATCCATATTCTAAAGGTTTATCGTTATCTAATGCTATTTGTGCGTCTGTTTTAACTCCTATTTTATCTGGACTCGTCGCATTTAAAATATTAGCTTGTGCAAACGAACTTGTTACAGCAAAAACACATAAAACGGTTAATATTAATTTTTTAAAATTCATCTTATATTAGATTAATTTATCTATCTTTTTAATTTGTCAGTTCAATAAATACAGGTGATACTTTTTTAAGTATAATACTTACACCTTTTGCTTTAGCTTCTATACTAAATATTTGAACTGCTGAACCACGTTTTGCTTTACGCAAGGCAGCCTTTGCTCTACTATTTAACTTCCGACCACTAACATTTATTGTTGGTTGTCCTGGAACTTTAAATTTAAATCCCTTAACATCCAAAGGCAATTCAAAATCAAAGTCTTCAAATTTTGCACCAATGGTTGATATTTCAAGGCTATTACGTTGCATTTTTAATAAACCACTTTCACCTCTTAAAGTTCCTGTTGGTCTTGGTAAATCTTTGATTCTAAATTTTTTACTAGAAGGAATTTTTTCACCATCTAATATTCCTGTAACATTTATTGTTATCTCTCTACCTTTAGCTTTTGTTACATCCATGATATAACTACTTCCTTTTACTTTTTTTAAAAATCCAGAAGCATTAGCTGTAACATTATTATTTGAAATACCATCAAACGAAATAGTCATAGGGTTTTGTACACCACGATATACCACATTCATCTTATCGGCTGAAATAGTTGCAGAATTTGGTTTTGAAATTGTAAAAAAAGATTGCTCTACTTTAACAGGTTGGTCTACTCCATCTTCTGTGAAAATTAAATTTCCTTCAATTTTATGTTCTCCAGGGCTTCCTGAATCTACTTTTAATTTCACTCCTCCTCCTTCAATTACAAAATCAATGTCCTCTTTAAGTGCTCTTCCATCTAAAGTCAACTCTACTCTGGATGCTCTAGTAGTTTCGTCCGTTCGTCCTAAAACAATTTGTCCATCAAATACCTCTCCATTAAAAAAGGCTGATTTGGAAGTTTGTAACAATGTTCCATAATTAGTCATAGAAACTTCACCAGTTAGCTTTCCTTGTAACATGACTGCTAAAACTTCCGATTGGGTCGTTTTAATATCAGCTTGAAACTGTGTCATTTTAGTTAAAGAAGCTACTAACGGAAAGCCTTTGAAATGAGCATTTAACCACGGATAAATATTTCCATCTCTGTTAGGTTTAGATTCAGTAGAAAACTTCTTTTTAACAGCATTAGATATTTCTGTATATTGAGTATCATTACCTAAAACACTAATAACACCATCTCTAAATTTAGAGATTTCGTCTAAAAATTGTTGCCCTTCTGGTTTTAGCTTATCACCAATAAAAAAGTACTCGTCTAAAAAATCTGCCCTATCCATGATTTCATAATCTTCATGATTATCGACAGTATTTTTCATTTGGTCTTTAATATCTTCTAAATAAGAATTAAACTCTTTTGCTAAAGATGAAATTCGATCTGCATCATCTTTTAAAGGTTTATACTTTGCTGGTTGTTCAAGAGCTTTTGCTGTTAAACCATCCATAAACGCTGTATTTCTTTCTGTTGCTGTAGTATTAGATTCGGTTAATCTTTCATTCATTAAACCGAATGCCGACAGCACTTCTTTCGACATATTTAATGCTAGCATTGCTATAAAGATTAAATACATCAAGTTTATCATTCTCTGCCTTGCAGATAATTTTGCTCCTGCCATAACTGATTAGTTTTTGGTTAATAAAATGGATTAAGTTTAGCTTTTGTTCATTGCAGAAAGCATTCCTCCATATACACCATTTAATGATGATAAGTTAGTAGCTAAAGAAGCCATTTGCTCCTTTAATTTTCCTGCATTCTCCACAGCTTCTTCATTAACCGCAGCTTGACGATTAACAGTTTCTAATTGCACTTTGTACAAACTGTTTAAAGATTCCATTTGTGCAGCTGCTAAAGCCATTTCTTCACTATATTTTTGGGTAGCGTGCATGCCATCTACAGTAGGCGCCATACTTTTTGCAGCACCTTCGAAGTTTTTAATACTATCACCAAGACTTGACATAAGTTCACCATCTATTTGAGCGTCTTTAAGTAACTCATCCAATTTTTTGGATAATATACCTTCGGCGTCTTGAGGACCTTCTGCTTTATCAGCTTTTCCTCCTTCTAATTCAGGATATACTAAAGCCCAGTCTACATCGTCGTCTACTGGTTCGAAAGCTGAAATCGCAAAAATAATTGCTTCAGTAACTAGACCAATTGCTAACATTACGTTACCTGTAAGCGGGCCTATTTCAAAGTGAATAATTTTAAATAATGCTCCAATAATAACTATTGATGCTCCAAATCCGTAAGCCATGTTCATGAATCGCTTACTTGCTCTTGACTGTGCCATAATTTTTAGTTTTTAAGTTAAGTTAAGTTTTGTGGGTTAATAAATTATCTTTTTATTTTCTTTTTGTATGGTTTTGCATTTTTGGTTACTTCAGTTCCCATATAATCTTGAACTGTTCTAAAACCAATATAGCTTCTTGCAGAATCTGCATATTCGTAATCTCTTGAACTTACTTGTAAGAAATAAGCAACATCTTTCCAAGAACCACCACGAACTACTTTACGTTCGTTTTCCTCATCATCAACATTTGGATTTATTGTTGAGTTATACTCATAAGAATTAGGATCGTATGACGACATTACCCATTCGGATACATTTCCAGCCATATTATATAAGTCATAATCATTAGGCTCGTAAGATTTTGCTTCTACAGTATATAATGCTTGATCTGCAGCATAATCTCCTCTTAAAGGTTTAAAGTTTGCCATAAAACAACCTCTGTCGTTTTTAGCGTAAGGTCCACCCCAAGGAAATGTTGCTCCTTGTAATCCACCTCTTGCAGCATACTCCCATTCAGATTCTGAAGGTAACCTAAAGGCAACTGTATTTCTTGCATCTTTAGATTTTTGGTATCCATTTTTATATATAGTACGCCATTGGCAAAATGCTTTAGCCTGTTTCCAAGTTATGCCTACTACAGGATAATCTCCATAAGCATCATGCCAGAAATAGTCATTATGCATTGGTTCATTATAAGAATAAGAAAAATCTCTAATCCATACAGTTGTATCTGGATATACTTCTACATCCTCTCTATATATAACATCGCTACGTTTTAATTCTCTATATTTTGCAGCCGTTTTAATATCCATTGTAGTATATTGGAATTTAAATTTAGACACATCCCATGTTCTTTCACCATTATAAGATTCTTCCATTGGTAAGTACATGGTATCCATTACTTCGGCATAATATACATCTGGATATTCATCGATATCAAAAACTAGATCTACGTCATGGTTTAATTTTCTACCTTCAAAACCTGTTTCTCCCAAGCCAACATAATTATCTAACATATACTTTTCGTATACACTCATATCTGTAGTATCTGCATCTTTAAAGGCAAATTGCGCTATTCCATCAGATTCTGGATCAGTTTCTCCAACTTCTTCAGCAAGAATCGCAAGTTTTGTTCTAATAATAGAATCTCTAACCCATTCTACAAATTGACGATATTCGCTATTAGTAATTTCGGTTTCATCCATATAGAACGCTCTTACCGTAACTGTTTTAGTAGGTGCATTTTTTACTCCGGCTAAATCGTCATCCGATTTACCCATAATAAAAGAACCACCAGGAACTAATGCCATTCCAAAAGGTTTTTCTGGATGCCATTTTTTGCCTTTAACTCCAACCAATTCCCCTCTGTCTCCAGAGCCACAACTAGTTATAATAGCCAAAATTGCAGTTAATAATAAAAACTTTTTCATGTCTATAAATTCGAGGTTAATTTTATAACTTTTTAATTTAGTGGGTGTAAACATATTTATATAATTTGACAAAAACAACTTTTTTAGTAAAAAAAATGCATTTTAACCTAAAAAATTGCATTTCATCGATGATTTTATGATGAATTAACTTACTTAAACACTATTTTTCTTATATGCTTTATACCATCTATCAGGCATTTTTCCTTTAGTGGCTTCAATATAATCTTCGTGTATGCAAGGTAATAACGTATGTTGCTTTAATTTATTATTAAGATTCGGTAAAAATGGTATTTCTATCCACCAACGACCAATTTTATTACTTTTATAGAAGATAAGTTCTTCATTATCAATTAAAACTGTAAATTTTTGATAACTTTTTGTATCTGTAAAATCATCATCTTTTACTCTACAATTTACGCCTTCAATAAAATACCAAATCATTTGTGCAATTAGCATAGACGTTGCATCATCATCCTTTGAGGGCTTATAACTATAAATTCCAAAAGAAGATACCTTATTACTTATGCCTGCATATCTTGAAATAGTACATATTTCTTTTCCGTCAAAACCATTTGGCGAAAATTTTTGCTTTGTACTTACTTCTGAAGACCTAATACTACATAAGTCTACACTCACAATATTAGCATCTCGCATTATAGGTTCAACACTATTAGTGTTATTAGTTATTTCTCCTAAACGATGTGCTTCAAAATAGAGATTTTCCATCAAATCTATTTCTTCTTGAGAATTAAAATAGGTTTGATAGCCTAAAGTACAATAATTAAATAAATTATAAGGTTGCTCTAAAATTATTTTTCCTAGATAACTATTGTCTTTTATTGGTTTAGCTGAATCGCCTAAGTCAAACTTACAATCTACATTTACAATATTAACCATTGGCATAAAATCGTCATAAGCTCTATAGTTAGCATAAGTTAAATCTTGACTTCCTCCAATAATAATAGGTATAATTTTATTTTCTAATAATATAGTAATAGTTGTTTGCAAAGCAAAGTAGGTATCTTCAACAGTTTCGCCTTTTAAGATATCTCCAAGATCTGCAATAGTTAAATTCCAATTTCCTGGGAATAAGGCATACAAAGATTTTCTTATTTCGCTTAGTTGAAAATCTTCTCCAATATAATTAACATCATTTCTATTCTCAAGCACGCCAACAATAGCAATTTGAACATCATCTAACTCAGGAATGCCATTTTGTTGTGAATGAATCTTTAATTTTCTTCCAAACACTTGTGTTGACAGCAGCTCATTATGTGCTAAAACCAAATCCTGAACAGGTGAGAGAAAACTAAAGTTCATAAATTATTTCTTTTTTGCAGCTTTTTTCTTAGGAGTTTTTTTATCAATAATTTCTAAGACATCTTCAAGTGTAAATTTAGTAACATCTATTGTTTTAGGCAACTCAATTTTTGT
The DNA here is from genome assembly GCA_965250265.1 of Flavobacteriaceae bacterium. Lineage (GTDB taxonomy): Bacteria > Bacteroidota > Bacteroidia > Flavobacteriales > Flavobacteriaceae > PRS1. The sequence continues at coordinate 245,913 of CBDFNO010000013.1, forward strand.
TTTTCCTTTAATAATATGGTGTCTTCCCCAACGTGCTTTTTCAACTCGTATTCCTTCGGCTTCCCAATTGTGAATTAACTTATCTTTCTCTTTTTGAATTTTGTCTTCAATAAGTTCAATAATATCCATTTCAGATAAATTATCCCAATCGTATTTTCTATTAACGTTAATAAACATATTATTCCATTTAATAAATGGCCCAAAACGTCCTTTTCCTTTTTGTACAGGTAATTCTTGATACATATATATAGGTGCATCAGCTTTTTCCTTTTCCTTAATAATAATAATTGCTTCTTCAAACTCAATACTTAAAGGATTTACTCCTTTTGGAAGTGACACGAATTTTTTTCCGAATTTAACATACGGTCCAAAACGACCATTATTAACTTCTAATTCTTCACCTTCATAAGTTCCTAATTTTTTTGGAAGCTGAAACAAATCCATCGCCTCCTCATAAGTAATGGTATTAATCTGTTGTTCAGGAGATAAACTAGCAAATTGTGGTTTTTCTTCATCATCTATTGTCCCTATTTGCACCATTGGTCCAAACTTCCCTAAACGTACACTTACTTCTCTTCCTGTTTTAGGATCTTCTCCAAGAATTCGTTTACCCGATTCTCTTTCAGCGTTTGCTTGTACATGTTCTACTTTTGGATGAAAGTCTAAATAAAAGTCTTTCATCATTTTAGTCCAACTTTGTTTACCTTCTGCTATATCATCAAACTGATCTTCAACTTTGGCGGTAAAATTATAATCTAATATGGTTTCAAAATGATTGACCAAAAAATCGGTCACAATCATTCCTATATCTGTTGGCACTAATTTACCTTTATCTGATCCTACTTTTTCGGTTAGCATACTATCCTTCACCTTACCATTTTTAAGTATAAGTTGAGAATAATTCCGTTCTACACCTTCAACCGTACCCTTTTCTACATAACCTCTATTTTGAATCGTAGAAATTGTTGGTGCATAAGTTGAAGGACGTCCAATACCAAGTTCTTCTAATTTCTTAACTAAAGATGCTTCAGTAAATCTATATGGAGCACGTGTATAACGTTCGGTAGCTGTAATAGAATTATTATAGAGTGTTTCATTTACTTTTAAAATTGGTAATATTCCTTCTTGCTCTTTATTCTCATCATCTGTGCCCTCAAGATACACCTTTAAAAATCCATCAAATTTAATTACTTCGCCATTTGAAGTAAATATATCATTATGAGTTGATGCATTAATCTTAACAATGGTTTTTTCTAATTGCGCTTCACTCATTTGAGAAGCAATAGCACGTTTCCAAATCAATTCGTATAATCGTGCTTGATCTCTATCTATATTAACCGAACTACGAGAAAAATCGGTTGGCCGTATAGCCTCATGAGCTTCCTGCGCTCCTTTAGATTTTCCTTTATAATTACGTGGCTTACTATATTGTGAACCATAATTATTATTAATTTCAACTTCGGCCGCTTGTCGCGCATCATTAGATAAATTAACACTATCTGTCCTCATATACGTAATTAATCCAGCTTCGTAAAGACGCTGAGCCATAGTCATAGTTTTACTTACTGAAAAATATAACTTACGAGAAGCTTCTTGTTGTAGTGTTGAAGTAGTAAAAGGTGCTGCAGGTGATTTCTTTGCTGGCTTTTTTTCTAAATCTGAAACCTTAAATTGAGCTGATGTATTAGCTTCCAAAAATTTATAAGCGTCATCTTTTGTAGTAAAAGCTTTTGGCAACTTTGCTTTAAATGACTGTCCACTCTCAGTTGAAAATTCAGCATCAATTCTATAAGATGCTTTTGGTTCAAAATTTTGAATTTCTCTCTCACGTTCAACAATTAAACGTACAGAAACCGATTGTACACGACCAGCAGACAACCCTCCTTTTATTTTACGCCAAAGTATTGGAGACAATTCATATCCTACAATTCTATCTAATACACGTCGTGCTTGTTGAGCATCTACTAAATCGTAATCTATACTTCGAGGGTTTTCTACAGCGTTTTGAATTGCAGTTTTAGTGATTTCATGAAAAACAATGCGCTTAGTTTTTGCTTTATCAAGTTTTAATGTTTCTGCCAAATGCCAAGCAATGGCCTCTCCTTCTCTATCTTCATCACTTGCAAGCCAAACCATTTCAGCACTTTTTGCTAAATCCTTTAATTTTTTTACAACTGTTTTTTTATCTTTAGAAACTTCATATTTAGGTTTGAAATCACCTTCAACATTTACGCCTAATTCCTTAGAAGGTAAATCGGCAATATGGCCAAAACTGGATTCGACCTTAAAGTCTTTACCAAGAAATTTTTCAATAGTTTTTGCTTTTGCAGGTGACTCAACAATCACTAAATTCTTCGCCATAGTTCTATTTTTATGAAGCTACAAATGTATATGATTTTTTTTATTATCAAATTTTAATTTTAAAAAGGAAACAAAAAAAACCTGTACAAGACAGGCTTTTTTGTTCTTTTTCTACTATATCTACATTATAATTGATAGGAGCTAATAAGATTAAGAGTATTACCAACATACTCGTACTGATATAACATATCATCACCTATCATAATTAAAGTATTCTCCAGTGGTATTACATCTTTACCTATAATATCATCTAAATGATTATTAAGTTCAAGCTCTAATGGATTTGTTTTATCAAATATTTTTAAACCAGAAGTTCCATCACAGACAAATAGATTATCGTTTTTAAAACCCAAACCATAAGGATTACTTAAAGCATAAGTCTCAACCAAAGTAGGATTAAATTTATTACTAACATCTATAACTTGAAGTTCACTTTCTTGTTGCCCGCAAAGGTTTCCTCCACGTAAAGTAAGATACGCATAATTTTCATCTACAACTACTGGATCGCATCCTTTCCAATGAGTGATTTCTGAAACATATTCAGGTAATTCAGGATTGCTTAAACTATAAATATATAAACCATTGGTGCTTCCTAAATATAAATAATCATCTGCTTCAAACATAGTTTCAATATTCCACCCTGAGTATTGTGTGTTTTCCAAAACAGGTTGTGACAAATTTTGAATGTTAAAAATATTCATTTCAAAATTCCCTACTGTATAAAGGTAATTATCTACAATTTGAAAACGTGCTAAAGAACCTCCAGTACCGATATTGGCCTCTGCATTTGCAAAGATTATATTTGCATCATCTATCACTTCTCTTTTTTCTAAAGAAACAGACCATCCAACTATAACTTGCGTAGTAGGATTGAATTCGCTAAAGTTAGCTTCATTGGCTTCTTCGGGTATTCTGAAATCATAAGCTGAAAACACGTCTTCCAAACGCGATACAAATTGAATGTTTTCAATATTAGAAATATCAAACACTACTAAATCAATAGAGTTATCTGCATACAAGTAATTATTCTTTATAGATATATCTATATTGCCTGAAATTTTGATATAAGCTTTAGCTTGAGGACTTGACGGATTTGAGTTATCAATAATGTGTATGCCTCTAAAGGCATCATTCACAAAAATGTAATTCTCGTACGCATATATTTTACCTGATTCTACTAAATTTTGTGGACTCAAAATTTCAATAGAACTTCTAAACTCTATTTTACTCATTACCTCTGGAATAGCAATGTTTACATATTCATATTGAACATCATCATTATTGCAAGATGATAAGAATACTACTATAAAACTCAATAAAATAAACCGTGCAATCTTCATATTTATAAAATTAGATTAGTACTTATTCTATAGATACAAAATTTACAGAAAGGTTGCGTAAAACATCAAGCCTCTTCAATAGTACTAATCTCATGGTCATTATTAAAACCAATAACATCTTTATAAATCATGTAAACAGGATGATATACAAATGCTGCAGTGAATAAGGTTCCAACACCGCATAATAACACCCCAACAATTTCTGCTAATAATGAAGACACAAAAATTAACCCAAATGCAATTAACCATTTTTTATGACCTAGTTTAAAGCTCAATTTAACAATATCTCCTACATTTAATTCTGTATTGAACGCAAAAATTATAGTGAAAAAGGACAGTGGAACTAATAAATAAAGAAAAATTAACATACTTAAAAATAAAGTAGGGACTAATAATATTATAACAACAAACCCAACAATACAGGTTATTAACATTGTGACTAACATTAACATAAATGCTTTACTCAAATATTTTTTATTTAAAAAGTAAAAGAAATCTGAAGTCGTTATTGTATTGCCTTCATCTAATGCTCTCATTATTCTAAAAAATGCTGCATTTAAAGCCAATTGAACTGCCCCTAAAACAAAAATACCAACAATTACAAATAGAATATAAAGAAAAGACATACCAGTAAAAAAATCACTATACATTTCAGGATTGCTGTTACCACTTCGTGCTTGAGTAAAAATCATTGTAAATAATGGTATATATAGTATAATAATTAATGGTATCATTATTATAATAGTAAACACTTGCAATAAAAACCCTTGCATCCAGGTTTTTTTAAACAATTCTATAGACGAGCTAAAAATGGTTCCAAAATCTAATGCTCTAGCATTATTAATTTTTTCCAATAAATAATCAATAGTATTCATAATAATTCGGTTGTGTTTTGTTATACTCAAAAGTAAATGGTTTACATCGACTTTACAAATAAAAGTTTAAATCTGACACTTTGTCATAGTATTTAAAATATTCATATCTTTGCATGCTTATTGACTGAAACATCTTTCGATATATTTATGGATAAGATAATAGACGAAAACAAACAAGGTGTAACGCTTGTTTTAGAAACCAAACAAAACAACCAACGAATGCTTTTTATAGAAAGTTATGGCTGCGCTATGAATTTTAGTGACAGTGAAATTGTTGCTTCTATATTAGCAAACGAAGGGTTTAACACCACAGAAAAACTTGAAGATGCCGATTTGGTTTTAGTAAATACTTGTTCTATTCGTGATAAAGCTGAACAAACCATTAGAAAACGTTTAGAAAAATACAATGCAGTTAAAAAGATAAACCCAAAAATGAAAGTTGGTGTTTTAGGTTGTATGGCAGAACGGTTAAAAGAAAAATTTCTTGAAGAAGAAAAAATAGTGGATCTTGTTGTAGGCCCTGATGCTTATAAAGATCTACCAAACCTCATTGCCGAAGTTGAAGATGGCAGAAGTGCAGTAAATGTTATCTTATCTAAAGAGGAAACTTATGGCGATATTTCTCCGGTACGTTTAAACAGTAATGGAGTAACCGCATTTGTTTCTATAACTCGTGGTTGCGATAACATGTGTACTTTTTGCGTTGTACCATTTACTCGAGGTCGTGAGAGAAGTCGTGATCCACAAAGTATTATTGAAGAAGTTAATGATCTTTGGAACAATGGCTATAAAGAAATTACATTATTAGGTCAAAATGTTGACAGCTATCTTTGGTATGGAGGCGGATTAAAAAAAGATTTTGTAAAAGCTTCTGAAATTCAACAAGCAACCGCTGTCAATTTTTCGAAACTATTATCACTTTGTGCTGAAGCTCAACCAAAAATGCGTATCCGATTTTCGACTTCTAATCCACAAGACATGTCGTTAGATGTTATTAAAACTATGGCTAAATACAACAATATTTGCAATTACATTCATTTACCTGTACAGAGTGGAAGTAATCGTATTTTAAAAGCCATGAATCGTTTACATACTCGCGAAGAATATTTTGAATTGATAGATAACATTAAGACTATTATTCCAGACTGTACTATAAGTCATGATCTAATCATTGGTTTCCCAACTGAAACCGAAGAAGACCATCAAGATACACTATCTCTAATGGAACATGTAAAATATTCATTTGGTTATATATTTACCTATTCTGAAAGACCTGGAACTCTGGCAGAACGTAAAATGAAAGATGATATTCCCGAAGCAATTAAAAAGAGACGTTTTAACGAAATCCTTCAATTGCAGCAAAAACATAGTATGTATAGAACACAAGAAGATCTAAACAAAGTTGTAGAAGTATTGATTGAAAAAGAATCTAAAAAATCAATGGCACATTGGTCTGGACGTAACGAACATAATACCGTTGTTGTATTTCCAAAAGAGTATTATAAAGTAGGTGATTTTGTAAATGTAAAAACTAACGATTGTACAAGCGCAACACTTATTGGTGAAGCTATTGGATATTCTGAAAATAATTAATTAGAAGAATGAAAGGAAATTATAAATTATCAAAATCAAATAAAGTTTTCTTTTTGATTATTTCTGCTTTATACGTTTTAAGATATTTAATTTTTACTTATAAAAGTGCTGAAAGTTTCGGTTATCTAATTGGAACTTTATTTTCATATTTTTTATTTTCAATTATTATAGCTCTTTTAGTATGGTTTATTTCTGGTAAAGAAAATAAATATGGAAGTATAGCTTTTAATATAATGCTAGCTTTTACACTGTTAGCTCAATTCAGTCAATTTTTAAATAGTATAACTGAAAACTATTAATCAAATGGAATCTGTTCAAGCTATAAAACAACGTTTTAGTATTATTGGAAATGATGCTGTATTAAATCGCGCTATCGAAAAAGCAATACAAGTATCGCCTACAGATATTTCGGTATTAGTAACTGGAGAAAGTGGTGTCGGTAAAGAAAGTATTCCAAAAATTATACATCAGCTTTCGCATAGAAAACACAGTAAATATATTGCGGTAAACTGTGGTGCAATTCCAGAAGGAACTATAGATAGTGAATTATTTGGTCACGAAAAAGGCGCATTTACAGGAGCTACACAAACTCGTAATGGTTATTTTGAAGTTGCTGACGGAGGCACTATTTTTTTAGATGAAGTTGGAGAATTACCTCTTACTACGCAAGTACGATTGCTGCGTGTTTTAGAAAATGGCGAATTTATTAAAGTAGGTTCCAGTAAAGTACAACAAACGGATGTGCGAATTGTAGCTGCTACCAATGCTAATATGTTTGAGGCCATCGATAAAGAAAAATTTAGAGAGGATCTATATTATCGTTTAAGTACTGTAGAAATAGACATTCCGCCTTTACGTAATAGAAAAGAAGACATTCATTTACTCTTTAGAAAATTTGCCAGTGACTTTGCACTTAAATACAAGATGCCAACAATTAAACTAACAGAAGACGCTACAAATTTACTCCTAAAATACAGATGGAGTGGCAACATTAGACAATTACGTAATGTAGCCGAACAAATTTCAGTATTAGAACATAATAGAACTGTAACTGGAGATATCTTGCGCAACTATTTGCCTGATATTGGCAGAAACTTACCAGCTGTTGTAAATGTGTCTAAATCGAAAAGTGATTTTAGTAACGAACGTGAAATTTTGTATAAAGTTTTATTCGATATGAAACGAGACCTTAACGATTTAAAAAAGCTCACAATGGAACTTATGCAAAGTGGAAATTCTCAAGATGTACAAAAAAACAATGAAAGTCTAATCCGAAAAATATATAGAGAAGAAGATAACGAAGAAGATGTTAAGAGTGATACAGAAGTGTTATCAATTCGACAACAAAACGATTCTCCTGTTGAAATAATTGAAAATACGCAAGACAAATATAGTTTTGTTGAAGATATTGAAGAAGAAGAAACCTTATCACTTCATGACAAAGAATTAGAATTGATAAAAAAATCTCTTGAACGTCACAAAGGAAAACGTAAATTAGCCGCCGCCGAACTTGGTATTAGTGAACGCACATTATATAGAAAAATTAAACAATTTGACCTTTAAAAAATCGTTATTTACTTAAGTTAATATGTCCTATTTTAAATACATCATCACTTTAATAACTGTAATAACCATTTTAGGATGTGGTCATTATTCGTTTACTGGAGCATCCATTTCTCCTGAAACTAAAACGTTTCAGGTAAATTATTTTCAAAATAATGCACGTTTAATCGAACCTGGTTTAGATAGAAATTTTACCCAATCTTTACAAGATTTATTATTAAATCAAACCAGTTTAGATCTTGTAAAATCTAATGCAGATTTGGTCTATGAAGGTGAAATTGTAGAATATAGAATTTCTCCAACAACAGCAACGGCTCAAAACACAGCAGCACAAAACAGATTAACCATTGCTGTGAATGTTCGTTTTTTTGATAAAAATGATGATGATGCAGAATTTGAGCAGCGTTTCTCTTTCTATTTTGATTATGCAGGGAGTGCTCAACTTGTAGGGAGTCAGAAAACCACAGCCATAGAAGAAATATTTGAACGCATTACTCAAGATATATTTAATGCTTCACTAGCAAAGTGGTAGATTAGAACAATTTAAATGAACACAAAAGATTTTATATCTTTATTACAACATCCGCAAACTATAAATGCGAAACAAACTAATGCTGTAAAAACTATTGTTGATGAATTTCCTTATTTTCAATCTGCAAGAGCTATATATCTTAAAGGGCTTAATAACGAAGAAAGTTTTAAATATAACCAAGAGCTAAAAATCACTGCAGCTTATACTACAGATAGAAGTATTTTATTCGATTTTATTACTTCAAAAGAATTTTTACAAAACGATATCTCTCAAGACATAAAACAAAATACTGAACATTTAAAAGAAATTGTAGTTAAAGATATAGAAGATATCTCTATTAATAAAAGTGTAATTATAGATGATGCTTTAAGACAACATATAAAAGATACTGAACCAGTTTTAGATCCAGCACTGTTTGAAACAAAAACTGAAAACATTTCTGTTCAAAATAAGGAAGTAATCAAGGTCGATACTAAAGAAATCGAACAAACTCCAGAAGAAAAACTGAAGATTGGTAAGCCACTTACTTTCGATAAAAACGAAGTGCATTCCTTTGGAGAATGGTTAAAAATTACAAGTTTCAAACCCATAATCCGTGAAGAAAATAATATTAAAAAAGAATCCTTTCAAGATAATTCAAAAGCAAAGAAGTTTGAACTTATTGATAAGTTTATAAGCGTAAAACCTAAAATTAAACCTGTAAACAAAGAAGGCAGCACATTTAATATTGCTCAAGAGCAAATGCTTCCTCCTGAAACTTTAATGACCGAAACTTTAGCAAGAATATATCTTGAACAGAAAAATTATAAAAAAGCTATTCAATCTTACAAAATTTTAAGTTTGAAATATCCAGAAAAAAGTGGTTTCTTTGCAGACCAAATTCAAGCAGTAAAACAATTACAAAAACAAAATAACATATAATAATGAGTACGTTTTCAATATTTTTAGTTCTTATCGTTGTAGTAGCATTTTTATTAGTGGTAGTAGTTATGGTACAAAACCCTAAAGGTGGTGGCTTATCATCATCTTTTGGAGGTGGCGGAACACAGCAATTGGGTGGTGTTAAAAAAACATCAGACTTTTTAGATAAAAGCACCTGGGCTTTAGCAACTTTATTATTAGTTTTAATTTTACTATCTAATGTTGCTATTGGTGGCGCTGATGGAAATGCTGAATCAAAAGCATTAGATCAAGATGCAACAACAACTCAGCCATTACCTGAAGGACAGCCTTTAGATAATAATAGCACGACTCCAACAAATGGAACTAATAAAGATTCAATAGACTAAAATAAGGATAAAAAATAAAATAAATGCCGGCTCGTGAGTTGGCATTTTTTGTAAATGAAAATTTGTCAGTCAAAATGAGTTGGCACAATTTTAGAGTAACGCTTTAGCATTAAACATAATTTAATTAAAAACATATAACAAATGGGGTTAAACATTAAACCATTAGCAGATAGGGTTCTAATAGAACCATTGGAGGCTGAAACTAAAACAGCTTCAGGAATTATCATTCCGGACAACGCCAAAGAAAAACCACAAAAAGGGAATGTGGTTGCAGTAGGTAAAGGCACAAAAGATGACCCAATAACTGTCTCAGTTGGAGATACTGTTTTATATGGTAAATATGCAGGAACCGAACTTAAGTTAGAAGGTAAAGATTATTTAATAATGCGAGAAAGTGATATTCTTGCAATCGTGTAATGATTGTAATAATCAAATCTCAAAAAACAAATTCCAATAATTTAGAATAAATTTCATTATGGCAAAAGACATAAAATTTGAAGTAGAAGCACGCGACGGTTTAAAACGTGGTGTAGATGCTTTAGCAAATGCAGTAAAAGTAACTTTAGGACCTAAAGGAAGAAACGTAATTATAAGTAAATCGTTTGGTGCTCCACAAGTGAGTAAAGATGGTGTAACTGTAGCAAAAGAAATAGAGCTTGAAAATGAGCTTGAAAATATGGGGGCACAAATGGTAAAAGAAGTAGCTTCTAAAACTAATGATCTTGCTGGAGACGGAACTACTACAGCAACCGTTTTAGCGCAATCTATTGTAAAAGAAGGTCTTAAAAATGTTGCGGCTGGGGCGAACCCAATGGATTTAAAACGTGGTATTGACAAAGCAGTTATTGCTATTGTTGGAGATCTTGAAAAGCAAACTAAAAAAGTAGGCAATTCTTCTGAAAAAATTCAACAAGTTGCTTCGCTTTCGGCGAACAATGACAATACTATTGGTGAACTTATTGCAACTGCTTTTAGTAAAGTAGGTAAAGAAGGCGTGATTACAGTCGAGGAAGCTAAAGGCACAGATACTTATGTAGATGTAGTTGAAGGAATGCAATTCGATAGAGGGTATTTGTCGCCATACTTTGTAACTGATGCAGATAAAATGATTGCCGATTTAGAAAATCCATACATCTTATTGTTCGATAAGAAGATTTCTAATCTTCAGGAAATTCTTCCAATACTTGAGCCTGTTTCACAATCTGGAAGACCATTATTAATTATTGCAGAAGATGTTGACGGACAAGCGTTAGCAACTTTAGTAGTAAATAAATTGCGTGGTGGTTTAAAAATTGCCGCAGTTAAAGCTCCAGGATTTGGAGACAGACGCAAAGCAATGTTAGAAGACATTTCAATACTAACTGGTGGTGTTGTAATTTCTGAAGAAAGAGGATTCTCTTTAGAAAATGCAGACTTAACTATGTTAGGAACTGCTGGAACTGTAACTATTGATAAAGACAATACAACAATTGTAAATGGTGCTGGAAATGCAAAAGACATTAAAGCCAGGGTTAACCAAATTAAAGCACAAATAGAAACAACAACCAGCGATTACGATAAAGAGAAGTTGCAAGAACGTTTGGCTAAATTAGCTGGTGGCGTGGCTGTACTTTATGTTGGTGCAGCAAGTGAAGTTGAAATGAAAGAGAAAAAAGATAGAGTTGACGATGCTTTAAATGCAACTCGCGCTGCTGTTGAAGAAGGCATTATTGCAGGTGGTGGTGTCGCTTTAATTAGATCAAAACCTGTATTAGATAAGATTACCACTGATAATTTAGACGAAGTTACAGGCATACAAATTGTTGCACGTGCTATTGAATCACCTTTACGCACTATTGTAGAAAATGCTGGCGGAGAAGGAAGTGTTGTTGTTGCAAAAGTGACGGAAGGCAATAAAGACTTTGGATACGATGCTAAAAATGAAGAGTATGTAGACATGTTTAAATCAGGGATCATAGATCCTAAAAAAGTAACGCGTATTGCATTAGAAAATGCAGCTTCAGTTGCTGGAATGATCTTAACAACAGAGTGTGCTTTGGTAGATATTAAAGAAGATGCTCCTGCAATGCCACCAATGGGAGGCGGAATGCCAGGTATGATGTAATCTGAAATTTTAACACTAAAAATATTCAATTAAAAAAACCGAAGTATAAAACTTCGGTTTTTTTATGTTTTTTATTCTCCTTCTGAATCATCATGATCGTACTCTACCGATTCATCATGGTCTGCATCACTTTCTTCCTTTTCTACTTTTTTCATATCCATTTCACAAACAGGGCATTTACCTTCCTTGTCGTATGTTTTATCTCCCTCACAACCCATAGGACATACATAGGCGTCATTCATAGCCAAATCGGCTTTTTCTACACCAAGTTCAGTTTGTTCTACTCCTACTTCTTTTTCTGATTGTTTTTTTGAATCTTTACAAGACGCCACTATTATACTCATACTAAAAAACAGGACAAATACTAAAATCGATTTTTTCATAATTATTTTTTGTTGGTTTTACTATTTATTCGCAATATAACGTTAAACAGATTACTTATGTTGTTTATGATAATATAATGCTGGTAATAATAGTAATAAAATTAAAGGTTGAATTAAAAACCTACGAATATTAAAAAAGATATAATAATTTTCTTGCTTCGGGTTAATCACAAAAAATAAGAAAAAAAGTAACAATATAATATAAGCAATAACATAAATTGCTGTGGAAAACTTTACCATAGCCTTATCTTTAAAAAACACATAGATTATTGATAAAGATATTATAGTATTTATCGCATAACGTAACGTAGTATATGCTGAAAGCTTAAACACTTCTCTTCTTGGATTGTCTATATATAGATAATCATTTTTAAAGAATTGCAAATATGGATCGTAAAATAATACGTCTTCAAAAACTCTTACCAATACTAATAGAAAAAATAAGAAAAAAAGTAATATGTGTTTTCTGTAATTAGTCATTTTGAGATTTTAAATTTACAAACCTGTTAACCCAAAACATCCATAATAAAAACACCAGTCCGTAAATAATCAATGGAAAAATTACTGAATGTAAAATTTCTCGACGCCATGGATAATGGTATAATCCAACCGACAATATTACTATACGAATAAGGTTTACAACATAAATCATCACACAACCAAAGATTAGATAAAATAATGTCGTTTTAATTTTTCCAGCATAAGCAAATATAAAAGACACAAACAGTATAATAATGCTAATTGAATTACAACCTTCTATAATTCTTGCTACAAACTTTTTATTAATGATAAGTTTCATAGATGCTTCGTCAGGATGTGGTGTAATTTGTGCTTTATAGCCAGCCGCTTCTATTAAAGACTTACTTTGTTTTGCTACTAAATTTGTCACATAATCTGGATAAGACTTGGTTCCATCTGAATGATCTAAATACAATTTGTAAGACATTGTAAGTATGCCATACATCAATAAAAATGTAAGTATAAATTTAATTACAGGTTTATATTTTTTAATAATTTCCTTCAATAGATTTAGGATAATTTCATTTTAAAATTAAATAAAAGATTCACTGCTTTTTAGCTGATTTTAAATACTTTTATCAAAATTTTCAACAAATGGCATTAGATGATGTTAGACCAAAAGTAACAGAAATTGTTTCAATTACAAATCAAACGGTTGAAAAACGACTTTTGCAGATTTGTGAATTACTAGAATCTAATATTGCTTATTACAATTGGATTGGGTTTTATTTTAAGAATGGAGACAAAGACGAATTAAAGCTTGGACCTTATGTAGGTGATCCTACAGACCATACTATTATCCCTTTCGGAAAAGGGATTTGTGGTCAAGTAGCCTTAAGTAATAAAAAAATTGTAGTACCTGATGTTTCGGCACAAGACAACTATTTAGCCTGTAGTATTAACGTAAAAGCAGAGATTGTTGTACCCATTTTTGTAAATGGAGAAAATATTGGACAAATAGATATTGACTCCAGCTTTATTAATCCTTTTACTAAAGCTGATGAACTTTTTTTAGAGTTTGTTTGCGCTAAAGTTTCCGAAATATTGTAGATGTTAATAACTCTTGTTTTTGGTTGAAAAATCAACTCTGTTTTCATTTATTAAACACTCTTTATATCGTTATTTTTGCTCCTTAAACTACCCAACTTAACAACCTTGCAAAAATGAGCAACAATAAAACTATTAAATCTGCACTTATTTCAGTTTTTAATAAGGAAGGTTTAGCGCCAATTGTAAAACAATTAAACAAACTTGGAGTAACTATATATTCTACTGGAGGCACTCAAAAATTTATTAATGATTTAGGAATTGATGTTATTCCAGCTGAAGATATTACTTCTTATCCTTCTATTTTAGGAGGTCGTGTAAAAACATTGCATCCTAAAATATTTGGTGGTATTTTAAATCGTCAAGATAATCCTCGGGATGTTGAAGAATTAGTTGAGTACAACATTCCACAAATTGATGCTGTTATTGTTGATTTATATCCTTTCGAAAAAACTGTTGCATCTGGAGCAGTTGAACAAGATATTATTGAAAAAATAGATATTGGTGGTATTTCTCTTATTCGAGCTGCAGCCAAAAATTTTGCTGATGTTATTTGTATATCTTCAGTCGATGATTATACCGAATTTTTAGAACTTATTACAAATAATAATGGAAGTATTTCCGAAGAAGACAGAAGACGTTTTGCTACAAAGTCATTTAACGTATCTTCTCATTATGATAGTACAATTTTTAACTACTTCAATAAGAATCATGAAGAAGCAGTTTTAAAAATTAGCGAAACGAATGGAAAGGTCCTACGCTATGGTGAAAACCCACACCAAAAAGGATTTTTCTTTGGAAATTTTGACGACCTATTCACTAAACTTCATGGCAAGGAATTAAGCTACAATAATTTGTTAGATGTAGATGCTGCCGTAAATTTAATGAACGAATTTAAGAATGATGCTCCAACCTTTGCTATTCTAAAACACAACAACGCTTGCGGTTTGGCACAACGTAAAACTTTACACCAAGCTTATATTGATGCATTGGCAGGAGATCCTGTATCTGCTTTTGGAGGTGTTCTAATTAGTAATACTGAAATAGATGTAGCTACAGCAACCAAAATTCATGATCTTTTTTGCGAAGTGGTAATAGCGCCTTCATTTTCTGAAGAAGCTTTAGAAATTTTAAAAGGAAAAAAGAATAGAATTTTATTAATTCTTCACGATATAGAATTTCCAAAAACTACTGTTAGAAGTTGTTTAAATGGTGCATTAGTTCAGTTTAGAGATGATAAAACTGATGCAATTGAAAACTTAACTAAAGCTACAAATAGCTCTCCAAATGCAAATGAGTTAGAAGATTTAATCTTTGCATCAAAAATTTGCAAACACACAAAATCTAACACCATAGTTTTAGCTAAAAACAAACAATTATGTGCAAGTGGCACAGGACAAACAAGTCGTGTAGATGCTTTAAACCAAGCCATCCATAAAGCACAATCTTTTAACTTTGATTTAAATGGTGCTGTTATGGCCAGTGATGCATTTTTTCCGTTTCCCGACTGTGTAGAAATCGCTGATAAAGCAGGCGTGACATCAGTAATTCAACCTGGAGGATCAATAAAAGATCAATTAAGTATCAATTATTGTAATGAGCATAATATTGCGATGGTTTTTACAGGAACACGCCATTTTAAGCACTAAATATATTCGCTTTTTTTAAAAGTCCAATTAATAGATTGTTGCGTATATTTTATTACATTTACAGTTATTCAAAAAAAACAATTTAACAACACCCAAATAATTTAAGTATGGGATTTTTTGATTTCTTAACCGAAGAAATTGCAATAGATTTAGGTACCGCAAATACACTTATTATACATAACGACAAAGTTGTTGTTGATAGCCCATCTATAGTAGCCAGAGATAGACTTAGCAGTAAAATTATTGCTGTAGGGAAAGAGGCCAGTTTAATGCAAGGTAAGACACATGAAAATATTAAAATAATTAGACCGCTTAAAGATGGTGTAATTGCCGATTTCGATGCTTCCGAGCAAATGATAAGTCTCTTTATAAAGAATATCCCAGCACTTAAAAAAAAGTTATTTGCTCCTGCCTTACGAATGGTAATATGTATTCCTTCTGGAATTACTGAAGTTGAAATGCGAGCCGTAAAAGAATCGGCAGAACGTGTTAATGGAAAAGAAATTTATTTAATTCATGAACCAATGGCAGCGGCTATAGGTATTGGCGTTGATATTATGCAACCCAAAGGGAATATGATTGTTGATATAGGTGGAGGAACAACTGAAATTGCCGTAATTGCCCTAGGTGGAATTGTATGTGACAAATCAATTAAAGTTGCGGGAGATGTGTTTACAAACGATATTATTTATTATATGCGAACACAACACAATCTTTATATTGGAGAACGTACTGCCGAAAAAATTAAAATTCAAATTGGTGCAGCAACCGAAGATTTGGATATTCCAACAGAAGATATGAGCGTTCAAGGACGTGACTTACTTACAGGAAAACCTAAACAGGTTCAGATATCATATAGAGAAATTGCAAAA
Organism: Flavobacteriaceae bacterium; assembly: GCA_965250265.1. Taxonomy (GTDB): domain Bacteria; phylum Bacteroidota; class Bacteroidia; order Flavobacteriales; family Flavobacteriaceae; genus PRS1. The sequence continues at coordinate 262,040 of CBDFNO010000013.1, forward strand.
TCATTAGACAAATCTATACTGCGTGTTGAGGATGCAGTTATGGAAACTTTATCGAAAACACCTCCAGAACTTGCTGCAGATATTTACAATACAGGAATTTATTTGGCTGGTGGTGGCTCAATGCTTCGCGGTCTAGATAAGCGATTGTCACAAAAAACAGATTTACCTGTTTACATTGCAGAAGATCCTTTAAGAGCTGTTGTTAGAGGAACTGGAATTGTATTAAAAAACATTACTAAATATAGAAACGTCTTGATTAAATAGAGCTTAACTAATGCAACAAATCATTAACTTTATAATAAGAAACAAAACTTTTCTTTTGTTTTTGTTGTTGTTTTCTATTTCACTTTTGCTAACTTTTCAATCACATTCCTACCATAAAAGTAAGTTTATTAATTCGGCCAATTTTTTAACCGGCGGAATCTACCAATCTGCAAATAATATTAAACAATACTTTGGCTTAAAAAAAGAAAACAAAATCCTGTTAGAAGAAAACAATAGGTTAAAATCTATTTTATTTAATTCTGACACTAAAGAATTAAAGCCTTTCTATTTAGATAAGGACACTTTAAATAATTACAAATTAATTTCTGCACAAGTCTATAAAAATAGCTATTCGGCAACTAACAATTATCTTACAATAAATAAAGGCACAAAAGATAGTATTAAGCAAGATTTTGGCGTAATTACTTCCAAAGGAATCGTCGGTATTATTGATAACACATCAAACAGTTATGCAAGAATAATGTCTGTATTAAACACAAACATTAGTATTAATGCTCAGCTCAAAAAAACCAATCATTTTGGCACTTTGAGTTGGAATGGCGCATCTCCTCAATTCGTACAACTTGAAGACATTCAAAAACTTGCACCTCTTGCTGTTGGAGATACCATTATTACAGGTGGACGTTCAACTATTTTTCCTAAAGGAATTCTTATAGGTCAGGTCATTTCTTTTAAATTGGATGAAACTGAAAACTATTATATCATCGATGTAAAATTATTTAACGACATGACAAGTATAGGTCATGTTTATATCATAGAAAATCTTGATGCTGAAGAAATTTCTACTTTAAATAATCAAGATGAATAATATTATTACTACAAATATTATTCGCTTTATCGTCTTGGTATTGATTCAAGTTTTAGTATTAAATAACATCAACTTTTTAGGTTATATCAACCCTTATATTTACATTTTATTTATCATTCTTTTCCCTATTAAGAATAATCGTATTCTCTTTATTTTCTTAGGTTTTTTATTAGGTTTAGCTGTTGATCTATTTTTAGATTCTGGAGGTGTTCATGCAGCTGCATGCGTAACTGTTGCTTATGCACGTCCTGTAATTTTAAAATTTGTTTTTGGTGCCATATACGATCACCAAACTATTAAATTTACCTCGACTGAATTTGGGCAACGATTTATCTATTTTTCGATTATAACGCTAATTCATCATCTCATTTTATTTAGTCTCGAAATTTTTAACATATCAAAAATAATTTTAATCCTTAAAAAGTCGTTATTCTCAAGTATCTTTACAATACTGCTTTGTCTTTTAATAACTATCTTATTTAGCAGAAAAAATAAATGAGAAAACTACTACTCTTTTCTATTGTAATATTAGTAGGAATACTTTTTATTACTAGATTGTTTTATCTACAAGTATATTCAAACGACGATTATAATATTTACGAAGATAATGCAATTAGAAAGGTATTCCACTATCCAAAAAGAGGTTATGTTTACGATAGGAATGGCGAATTGTTAGTTGCAAATCAGCCTTCATATGATGTTATGATTATCCCTCGTGAAGTTGAAGCTTTGGACACGCTTGAGTTTTGTTCTTTATTAAAAATAACCAAAGAAGATTTTATAAAAACTTACAATAGATCCTATCATTATTCACCAAGATTACCTTCAGTTTTTTTAGCACATTTATCAAAAGAAGACTACGCGTATTTATCAGAAAAAATGAGAAAATATGAAGGATTTTATATTCAAAAACGTTCATTAAGAGATTATCAAACATCTATTGGAGCCAATGTTTTAGGCTTTATTGCCGAAGTTAACCAAGGGTCTATTGAAAAAGACCAATACTACCGAATGGGCGATTTAATAGGTAAACAAGGTGTAGAGTTATCTTACGAAAACGATTTACGCGGTGTAAAAGGTGTTAAGTTTATTCAGAAAGATAGATTTAACAGAGACCTTGGTCCATTTAAAAATGGTGATTTGGATACCATTCCAACTGCAGGAAAAGACATCTCTATTACTATTGATGCCAAGCTTCAAGAATATGGAGAACTTTTAATGCAAAATAAAATTGGTGGTATTGTTGCTATTGAACCAAGTACAGGCGAAATTTTAAGTTTAGTTTCTGCTCCTTCATACAATCCAAACCTGTTGGTTGGAAGACAGCGCTCTGCAAATTACACAAAACTACATAACGACTCTATACATCTTCCATTAATAGATAAAGGCTTGTTACGTATGCACGAACCAGGTTCTCCGTTTAAATCATTAATTGCACTCACAGCACTCCAAGAAGGTGTTATAGATGAAACAACAATCATAACCTGCACAGGTGGTTATCGCTATGGTGGCAAACGGCCTATGAAATGTCATTGTGGTACTGGAAGACGAAACTTAAACAGTGGTATTGCCCAATCTTGCAATTCATATTTTGCAACGGTGTATAGAAAAACCATAGATAAATATGATGATGCTGGTCAAGCAATGGATATTTGGAGTAATCATATAAAAAGTTTTGGTCTTGGCAACTTCCTAAATAATGATTTATCAGTTGGAAAAAAAGGAAATATTCCAGATGGAGCATATTATGACAAGTGGTATCCCGATTTTAAGTGGGGTTCTACTACAACAATTTCTAATGCAATTGGTCAAGGTGAAGTTCTTGTTACTCCAATTCAATTAGCAAATATGATAGCAGCGATTTCTAATAAAGGACATTATTATACACCACATATTATTAAGAATATCGAAAGTCAAGAAATAGATGTAAAATATACAACGCCTCATCAAACTACAATAGATAAACGTCATTTTGAACCAGTTATTCAAGGTCTTTATGATGTATATAATGATGGCACTGCTTGGTTTTTAAAAGTGCCTGGAATAGAAGTTTGTGGTAAAACAGGTACGGCTGAAAATTTTACAAAAATAGATGGTGTACGTACACAGCTTACCGACCACTCAATTTTTGTGGCTTTTGCTCCTAAAGACAATCCAAAAATTGCTTTAGCTGTTTTTGTAGAAAATGGTTACTATGGAGCTCGTTGGGCTGGAAGAATTGCAAGTTTAATGATAGAAAAATATATTAAGGGTGAAGTTACCCTTAAGCAAATGGAAAAATTGGTATTGGAAAAAAGTCTGGAAGAAGAATATGCCAAACCTTATAGCGGAAAACCTTTTACAATAAACTATTAATGGGTTTAAACAGAAATAGAAATCTTAAATTTGATTGGATAAGTATTATCCTTTTTATATTACTCGTAGGTTTTGGCTGGTTTAATATTTTATCTGCTTCGTTATCGGGAGAAGTTACAAGTTATCTCGATTTTAGCCAACCCTACGGTAAGCAACTTATTTTTATTATTTTCTCTTTAGCTTTAATTATTTTAGTCTTTTCTTTAGAAGCTAAATTTTACGAACGTTTTGCAAGTATCATTTATTTAGTTTCCATGCTATCTCTTATTGGCCTATTCCTTTTCGGAAAAACAGTTTCAGGAGCCACTTCTTGGTACGCCATTGGTGGCATGACAATCCAACCAAGTGAATTTGCCAAAGTAGCCACTGTATTAGCTGTAGCTAAATATATAAGCGATTTGCAAACCAATATTAAAAGTATAAAAGATCAATTAAAAACAGTTCTAATTATTAGCATTCCAGCCATTTTAATTCTTTTACAAAATGATGCAGGGAGTACACTAGTCTATGCATCTTTTTTCTTTGTTTTTTATAGAGAAGGTATTCCACAAATTTATTTATTGATAGGGTTTGCACTTTTAATTTTAGGTATTTCTTCGCTTAAGTTTTTAGCTTTGCCAACAACTATCGTAGTTACGATATTAATCTTTATACACCACTTTTTTATTAAGAAAAAAAAGAGATCCATTCTTAATCCTATTGTTATAGCTTTAACATGTGCTATGCTTTCTTTTGGAGTACAATTTTTTTTTACTAATATTCTACAACCTCATCAGCAAGATAGAATTAGTTTATGGTTACGTTTAGAAAAAGATCCTGCAAAGTTAGAACAGTTGAAGAAAACCATTTTATATAATCTTAACGAATCTGAAAAAGCCATAAGTTCTGGTGGTGTAACAGGAAAAGGGTTCTTAGAAGGTACACGCACTATAGGAAAGTTTGTACCTGAACAGCATACCGATTATATATTTAGTACTGTTGGAGAAGAATGGGGGTTTTTAGGCAGCTCTTTTGTGGTGGTATTATTTGTGTTATTAATAATTAGAATTTTATATCTCGCCGAACTACAGAAGTCACAATTCAGTCGTGTTTTTGGTTATGGAGTTGCTTCTATATTATTTTTTCATTTTATGATAAATATAGGAATGGTCATGGGCTTGATACCAACTATTGGAATTCCTCTGCCTTTTTTTAGTTATGGTGGCTCTGGACTTTGGGGATTTACTCTTTTACTTTTTATTTTTATCAAGTTAGATTCTAACAGAATAAATGAGTGGTAAATTTTTATTAATACTTTTGTAATAAATTAGTCATGTTGACACATAGAATATTTACAATAGTTATTTTTCTTTTGATGATTTCAGTTTCGGCTCAAAAGAAAATTGACAGTTTATCTACTGTTTTAAATACTCTGGATAAATCATCAACAAGATATATTGATCTTCTCAACGAATTAGGATTCCAATATTGGACAGTTGACCCTAAGCAATCTATTAATAATGGAAAAACAGCACTTAGGTTATCAGACTCTTTAGCTTATTTGAACGGAAATGCCAAATCCAACAGAGTTATTGGTGTTGCATACTGGACTCAAGGAAACTATGTCGATGCTCTAAAATACTTAAATGCATCTTTTACAACTTATCAGTCTATAAATGATGATGAAGGTGTAGCTAATGTCACTTTAAATCAGGGGATGGTTTATGCTGATTTAAATGATGATGAAAAAGCTTTAACAATGTATGAAGATGCTATTAATAAATTTACAGCTCTGGATTTAAAAGGACGAATTGCCACTACATATACTAAACTAGCCAGTTTGTATCTTGAACAGGGGAAACTTGAGTATGCAAAAGTGCATCTTGACAATGCCTTACATATGCATTCTGAATCAGGTTACAAATATGGAATGTCTGAAGCTCATAATCGACTTGGTATTCTCTATTTGGAATATAACGAACTTGAGCAGGCCTTCTATCATATTAGTAAATCAATTAACATGTCTCGTGACATAAATGATGCCAACGGAATGACAAGTAGTCTACTCTATTTTGGCAAATTATTGTTCATGGACAAACAATATCAATTCGCCGAAGATCATATCAATCTATCTATACAAAGTGCTAAGGATAACGGATTAAAACGCTTTGAATTGTTAGCTTATGAGGCTATGAGAGAACTTAAAACCGAAGAAGAAAAATATGAAGAAGCATTACTATATTATGATCTCTACACAGAGCTTAAAGATAACATTTTCAATTCTGAAAGAACAATGCAAATTGCAGCTATTGAATTTACTAACCAACTTGAAAATAAAGAAAAGGAATTAGATATTTTAAAAGAAGAAGAGCGCAAAAACAGACTTTTTCAATGGGGATTAAGTGCTGGTTTCTTAGGGCTTATTATAAGTTCAATTTGGTTCTATTTTAATTATAAAAAACAAACGCAACAACGTGAAGAGATAGAAGCATCTAAAGAATTGATTAATGCAACTGCTTTAGAAAATTCAAAATTAAAACAACAAGAACTGCAACAGCAATTAGCCTTTAAAAACAAAGAGTTAACTTCATATACATTAAATTTTGTTCAAAAAAATGAACTCCTCGAACAACTTCAGGAAAAACTTGAACTCTTAAAAACAGTTGATACAGCAAAGCAAGAAAAAATACACGCCCAACTAAACAGATTGCTAAAGCAACACATTAATATTGATAAAAACTGGCAGGATTTTAAACGTGTATTTGAAGAAGTCCATTCTAACTTTATCTTAAAACTGAAAAACAAACATCCAGATTTAAGTTCAAATGATTTAAAAATCTCTGCGTTGACCAGATTAAATCTCAACATAAAAGAAACCGCTAGTATGCTAGGAATTTCTCCCGAAAGTGCAAAAACTGCAAGATACAGACTCCGGAAAAAGTTAAATCTTGATCCAAATGAAGAGCTTTTGAGTTATTTTTTAGGACGTGAACAGGAAAAATATTAAAAATCACCTTAAAAGCATCTTTTTTAATACTCCTTTTTTGAAATCATATTATACTGTTTTTTAGAACTTTATATTTATTTGTCTACCTGTTGTTGCCCTAAGAATTTATATTGTTCACTTCTTATTTTAGGACGTTCACTTCTAGTATACAGTCTTTTATTTTATTTCATTTTAAGCTGTTTGATATTTGCATCGTAATCAAAATTTAAACAATACGAATATTAAAAAATTAAAAAATGAAAGATTTATTAGCAAGTATTCCAAGCCCAATTGAAATCCTACTTGATCCTGTTTCTCTTATTGTATTAGGCATGTATGCAGTATTAATAATTTGGGAGGCTTTTTTTCCTGCAAAAAAGTTACCAAAAATAAAATACTGGAAATTAAAAGGTCTAAGTGCGTTTACTGTATTTTTTTATTTATCATCTTATTTTCCAATGTTTTGGGACATCCATTTGGTAAATTATCAAATTTTTGATCTTATCACCTTAGGAACTTTTTGGGGCGCTTTTGTTAGTGTCACAATTTATGAACTTGGTGTATATGTTTGGCACAGATTAATGCATCATAATAATTTATTATGGCGTGTATTTCATCAAATGCATCATAGTGCCGAGCGGTTAGATACCTATGGAGCCTTTTACTTTAGCATTACGGATATGATTGGTTTTACATTTATTGGTAGTTTAACATTGGTATTAGTAGCTGGATTTACGCCTCAAGCAACAACCTTGTTTATTTTGATAACCACTTTCTTTTCCATTTTTCAACATAGTAATATAAAAACGCCAAGATGGATAGGCTATATCATTCAAAGACCTGAAAGTCATGCACTACATCATGCCAAAGGTGTACATAAACACAATTATTCTGATCTTCCAATTTTCGACATCATCTTTGGGACTTTTTACAACCCAAAAGATTTTGTTAAAGAAACTGGATTTTATAGAGGTGGCTCGAGTAAAATAGTTGAAATGCTAACGTTTAAAGACATTTCCTCAAAACCAACAATGGCGGATAAATAATCAATAATAACTATTAAAAAAAATAATGAAATGAAAAATAAACTGATAGAGTCAAATTCTGACCACATTTTAACTGATGGTGGACTTGAAACAACATTAATATTTCATTATGGTATTGATCTCAATCATTTTGCAGCTTTTGAATTACTAAAAAATGAAGATGGCAAGCAAGCTTTAAAATCGTATTATAATCCGTATTTGGATGTTGCAAAAAAATACAATTCAACCTTTTTATTAGACACACCAACATGGCGAGCAAATCAAGATTGGGCAGACAAATTAGGTATCTCAAAAAATGAATTGAGGTATCTTAATATTGAATCTGTAAACTTTATAAAACAATTGGTCAAAGCTCATTCCATTAAAAACAACTCTGTAATTATTAATGGTGTCATTGGTCCAAGAGGTGACGGTTATATTGCCGAAAATTGTATGACTGCAAAAGAAGCTGTAAACTATCATTCAAGTCAAATCGGGGCATTCTCACATTCAAATGTTGATATGATTACGGCAGTTACCATGAATTATATAGATGAGGCATTAGGTATTGCTTTGGCAGCCAAACATTTTGGCTTGCACGTGGCTATATCATTTACAGTTGAAACAAATGGAAAACTTCCTAATGGTGAAAACTTAAAAGATAGCATTGAGAAAATTGACACATTAACTCAAAACTATGTATCACATTATATGATCAATTGTGCTCATCCTGAACATTTCAATCATGTTTTAAAAAAAGATGGGAATTGGAAAAATCGCATAAAAGGAATACGTGCAAATGCTTCTACGAAAAGTCATGCTGAGCTTGATGAATGTGAAATACTTGACGTTGGAGATAAACACTTATTGGCTACTAATTATATGAAATTAAAAGAATTACTTCCTAATTTAAAAATTATTGGCGGATGCTGTGGTACTGACCATTCACATATTGAATATATATATTCACAATTAAAATTTAATCTTTTAATAAAAGCATCATGAAAAACACAAATTTAATACCACTAAAAAACGAGCTTTCTCTAAAAGCAAAAAACGGAATTGACTTTATTTTAGCGGCAAGTATAACTTGGTTTGCCATAAGTTACATATGGTCATTAGATTATTCATCTTACAACAAAAGTATTTTTACCTTTATGGTAAGTGGTGCAATGCTTCCTTTAGCATTTGTGCTTTCAAAATTATTTAAAACAAACTGGAAAGTAAAAGAAAACCAACTTCAACCATTAGGTCTTTGGCTAAATTTTGCACAGCTATTTTATTTTCCTTTTTTGATCTTTGTTTTGCTTAAACAACCTGATTACTTTATAATGACGTATGCCATTATTACTGGTGCACATTTTTTTCCTTATGCTTGGTTATACAGAGCAAAAATTTACGCAATTATGGCTGGACTCATTTCAGTTGGTAGCTTTCTAATGGCTATAAATATCTCTCAAGAGAATATGTTTTATGTCCCATTGTTTACAGCCATCATGCTTATAATAACTGGAATAGCATTGTACGCAAATTTACAGAGAAATACAGATTAGCTTTAGGAAGCCATTTCTTTTAAAGCATTTACAAATACATCCAATTCTTTTGTTAATGTAAATACATTTGGAGAAATCCTGCAACCTTTTACATTGGCGTAATCAATGGCAACTGTAAAAATATTATAATCATCCATTAATCGTATTGCTAACTCAGCAGGTTTCATACTTTTTATACCAACATTTGCAATACCACAAGATTTATGCATTTCTATTGGAGTATTAACAACAATATTTGGATGATTCCGAACTTGAGACGACCAATACTCCTTCAAATATCGGAGTCGTGCTTCTTTACGTTCGCCTCCAAGCATATTATAATAATCTATGGCATTTTCAATACTTAAATCATGATATACAGGATGAGTTCCTGTATGGTTTAATCTAGAAATATCTCCAGGTTCACGATTATTTTCGGCAAAAATTGGCCATAAGTTATCAATATGTTCATCTTTAACATATAATAGTCCTGTGCCAAGCGGTACTGCTAACCATTTATGCAAACTCGATCCATAATAATCACACCCCAATTCTTCAATATTAACTTCAAAATGGCCTATACAATGTGCACCATCTACCATAACCTGAACACCTCTTTTGTGTGCCATCTGGCATATTTTTTTAATAGGAAGAATATGTCCTGTAATATTGATCATATGGCAAACCATTAACAGTTTTGTATTAGGTGTTATCGCATTAGCATATAGGTCTACAATTTCTTCATCAGACTTTGGATGATTAGGTACTGAAACAATTTTATTTATCATGCCATAACGTTTGGAAACTTGATCGAACATAACTTTCATTGCGCCATAATCCTGTTTTGCAAAAATAGCTTCATCGCCTTCTTTCCATGGGAATCCTTTTATCACTAAATCTAAAGACTCTGTAGTGTTTCTTGTAATAATTACATTTTTAGAGGTACATCCTACAAGCTCAGCAAGCTTTTGAGCCATCCGTTTTTTATTATCCCATTGTACTGTTCGCATATAGTGAGAGCCTTCGTAATTTACCATTTTTGCATGCTCAATCATACCATCAAATGTTGTTGTTGGTATAATATTGTAGTACCCACTTTCCAGATTAATATAGTCTGGCTTTAGTTTATAATCTTGCCTTATTTTTAACCAAAAATCGTCTTGTTTTGCCAATGTGGAAATAGGCACATCTTCAATTTCTGCCACCCAACTATTAAGTGCACTAAGATACAGAGGCGAGGCTAATGTTACTAAGGACATATTTTTAATAAAATCTCTTTTGTTCATAATGTGGTTAGTTGTTTTTTTAAAGATACTTAATTTTGAATAAGTGATTAAACTTTAATAAATTTTGAAATCGATTTACGAATTTCAAATACGTCTTGGTCATGATTATTTCAAAACCATCAAATTTATCCATGTTGCAACAAGTTCTTTTAATTCTATTAAAAAATCCATTAGATTTGTAGGTGTATATATAATGGAGATATATACACCAGTGAACATATCCCTACGTTGTGTAACATTTGACCAAATGAAGAAAACCAAAAGCAAATCAAAAACCAAATTTGAAAATAATTGGCTTTTTAAGTCATTAGAAAGTTTGGAAAAAGATTATTGGGGAGAAATACCAAAAGATGAGGGTCGTTTAGTTACCACTTGTCATACTTTGAGAAAAAAACAACTGAAGGAATTTGATACGGAGGATTTAAGAATAATGATTGGACAAAATATTGGGCTGAAATATTTAATTCCATTAGCACTCGAAACTCTTCAAATGGACATTTTAGCAGAGGGAGATTTGTACGATGGTGACTTGTTGAAAATGGTATTAACGAGTAATCAAGATTATTGGAAAACCGAGACTGAAAATTGGACAAAAATGCGCAAACTTTTCAGGAATAGAATAGCTGAAATAGAAAAAGATGCGGCTGAATATGATACTGGTCGGAAAATTCTAAAAGTGTTTAAGGAATTTGAAAAAATAAATTAAAACGTTACACAACAACGTGTATAGTTTATTGCTTTAACTCCAATTTTTCTGCAAAATAAACACAAATCATCAATTGCTGTAACAAAACGATATCTAAATTATCCTTAAGTAAATAAAAATAGTTGTAACATGAATAAAACAATATTAATTCTTGTAATGAGCTTTCTACTTTTCTCCTGCAAAGAAGAAACTAAAGAATTTAAAAAGCTTGACTACTCTATTATTACAAGCGATATTGATAATTTTTGGATAGCTTATGATATGCTTGAAAAATCGAACGATAGTATCGCAATATTTCAAGACCTTTATATTAATAAAGCATCATTTGAGTTTAAAAAATTTCTGGAACTCCGAAATTTTACAGCAAAACAGTATGTAGATTGGATTAAGTACACGCCTAATTTTTGGAAAACAATACGACCTTTAACTGATGATGTAAAAACTAAAAAAGCAGAGATAAACAAGATCTATTTAAAATTTTTAGAATTATACCCTAATGCTAAGGTTCCAGATATTTGTTTCGCTATATCACCAATTCAATCTGGTGGAACTACCTCTAAAGGGTTAATCTTAATTGGCACTGAAATAGCTTCTGTAAATCCTGCTCTCGTTGATATTTCAAAAATCAACGGATTCATGAAAAAAGTATTTGAAAATAGTAGCGGGAATATTGCTTTATTAATAGCACACGAACTGGTACATACCCAACAAGTTTTTGGCGATAATAATAATAATAATGAGTCGTTACTCTCTCAAGCGATTGTAGAAGGGTCGGCTGATTTTATTGCTACTCTTATCTTGGGCGAGTTATCTATGAACAAAGCTATTTTTGAATATGGTGAAAAAAATCAGAAAGAACTTTGGGCTGAATTTAAGTCTGATGTAGATGCTAATAAGGGATTTGAAGAAACAGATTGGTTTTATGATTATAATTCAGTTCGTCCAGCAGATTTGGGCTATTATTTAGGATATAAAATATCAGAATCTTATTATAAAAACTCCAATAATAAGAAAAAAGCAATTAAGGAAATTATTGAAATGTCTGACGCTAATGAGTTTTTGAAAAAAAGTAAATATGGCTGGTAACAGTGTTTATATTTAATTACTTCAACTCCAATTTCTCGGCAAAATAATCACAAAAATCTTTCATAGTAGCTGTCATTTTTTCATCTTGTGTAGCGCGATAAAAGGTATCGCTCATAGCAACCAGAGTTTGATGAAAAAATATTTTCATTTCATCAACTGGCATATCTTTTGTCCATAAATCTACACGCAGAGCCTCTTTTGTTTTATTGTCCCAAACCGAAAGCAGGATTGCTTTTGCCTCTTCATTAATGATACCTCCATCAGTTGCTGTCCAAGACAATCTTTCAGGCACTCTATTATCATCAAGTTCTACAGTAAGCTCTATTTTTGAAGTATTCTTTTTAGACATTATTTACGTGGTTTAAATTTAGAATTATTAAAAATATCCTCAGCATTCGTTCCTATCATTTGTTGTAGGGTAACATCGTTATTTTTCATATAAGATCTTACAATTTGCCAACCAATATATTGTCCTATACGTCCTGGAGATTCCCTGTCTAATTCTAAATTGAATTTAGAAAAAGGTGCTGGATTAATAAAGCGCAATAATAATTTAGGGTTAGTATTGTATAACAATTCTCTTTCAACAAAGTAACTCCATATATAACTTTCGTTATCTATTGCCCAATCCAATTGCTCTTTGGTATAGCCAATTTTTTCTTCATCATCTTTAAACGGAATCATAGCATCTTTAAAATATAAGACCTTTCCAAAATATATCATTTCGTCTAATAGTGATTTCCTTTTGGGTTGATAAATACTTTTATATGCGTATTGAGTAGCTAAATCGGAAACAATTTGAGTCGATTCAAAATTCTGTTTGATATAACTATGAATATTTTCATAAATTTCATGGTCAGTTCCTAAATAAGTATCTAAAGCAATAATTGCAATGGTATCTGTAACAATTGTTTTGTATCTATAATCAACAAATGATGTTGCAGTAATTACTCTTGGTGTTTTAAAGGCTTTAAAATAATATTTTAAGTGTTGAAATAATGATTCTATATCGTCTTCAAAGAAACGCTCATCTGGAAAAGTCTTTTCAACTTCAGTGTTTAATTGTAACTGATAAATATCATTAAGTCGCGCTAACCATAACGAATCATTATATTGTTTAGAAAACATAAACGGATAATCATTTTTTAATTGAGGAAGACTACTTGGTGTAGCTTTGGCAAAAAGTTTATCAAACCGTTCTACATTTACAGTGACATCTATTTCAGCAATTTCTTTTTCTAATTTGCTTTCTGTTTCACAAGAAAATACAAAACAAATAATTATAAAAGCACTTAATATTTTACGCATATAATTCAGTTATCAAACTTAAACGAGTTTAATTTTTATTAATTATTCAATTCGCTTATTTTTGTTTGGCAAAGATAATATTCTTTATGTAAAAAGTGCTAATTAATGAATACAGAAAAAGTTGCTTCACATATAGTAAATTGGCTAAAAGATTATGCTACAAATGCTAATGTAAATGGGTTTGTTGTTGGTGTATCTGGGGGAATTGATTCAGCTGTTACATCAACCTTATGTGCAAAAACTGGTTTAGAAGTTTTATGTATTGAAATGCCAATACATCAGGCAAAAGGCCATGTTACCAGAGCACAGGAACATATTACACAATTAAAAAAACAATATAAAAATGTTAGTGATATAAGAGTAGATTTAACTCCGGTTTTTGAAGAGTTTAAAACCGAAATTTCTCTTGAAGGCGACGTTACAACGGTTGACATGGCATTGGCGAATACACGAGCAAGATTGCGAATGACAACACTGTATTATCACGCAGGTTTATTAGGCTTTCTTGTTGCTGGAACAGGAAATAAAGTTGAAGATTTTGGTGTAGGTTTCTATACAAAATATGGTGATGGTGGTGTTGATTTAAGCCCCATTGCCGATTTGTTAAAATCTCAAGTATACCAATTAGGAGAATACTTACAAGTGCCTAAAATTATAATGACCGCAGCACCAAGCGACGGATTATTTGGTGACGCCAGAAGTGATGAAGACCAAATAGGCGCAAATTATGATGAGCTGGAATGGGCAATGCAAATGGATTCTCAAGGAAAAACTATTGATGCGTTTATTGGGCGTCAAAAAGAAGTATTTAACATCTTTAAACGCTATAACACCGCCAATAAACATAAAATGACACCTATCCCTATTTGCAAGATTCCTAAAGACCTTACTTAATTTTTATAAATAATGAGAGATTTCGTTGTTTTTTTTGTATTTTTATCATAACCCATTTTCTATTTGTGATTAGATCTTCTTAATGCTAATTAAAAACTTATATTATGATTAAGGTACTAGTTGCAGATTTTCACCCTATAATAAGAACAGGACTTAAAATGCTTTTTGAGTTGTCTCAAGACATTCAAGTTATTGGTAGTGTAACTACAGGAAAAGAATTATTCGATTTTGTAGGAAAAAATGATGTAGATGTAGTGCTTTCTGAAATTGATTTACCTGAACTTAACGGAATTACTGCACTGAGAACTTTAAAAAAAGAGTATAGTGAGGTTAAAGTTATTATGTTCAGTTCGCATCCAGAAGAGATTTATGCCATAAGTACTATTAAAGCTGGAGCATCAGGTTATTTAACTAAGACCGTGAGTACACAAACTATCAAAGATGCAATCATAAAAGTGTATAATGGTGGCATTTATATTAGCAATAATTTAGCGCAACGTTTAGCTTTTGATGAACGTGGAAACAAACCAAGTAAACTCTATAAAAAACTTTCAATGCGAGAAGTAGAAGTTTTAAAACTATTATCATCTGGCAGAAGAAATAAAGAGATCTCTAAAGAGTTAGAAATTAACGAAAAAACTGTAAGCACGTATAAAGCGCGACTAATGAAAAAACTGAATGTCACTAATTTAGTAGATCTTGTTAACCAAGCAAGACATTTAGAATTAGGTTAATCTATAGCACACGATTTAGCTTTCTAGATAACAACATTTTTAAGCTAGAATAATCCTTCACTTCTTCTAATATGTTTTTATTGATTACAGCTTTTTTATCGATGGTTTCTTGTTTAAACTCACTAACTTTTTGATCAATTAAAAAACAACGTAAACTTAAAATAGTCTCATTTACCAATTGCGAAACACTATTCCCTTTTGCTTTTGGAAAAATATTCTTTCGTTCCCAATCATGTAATTCATAACGCTCATCGTTCATTAAAATATGTGTTATATAACCAGTAATTTCAGGATTCACTTTATTTACAAAATTTTCTAAGCCAGAATCTGGGTTCTGGTTTAGTGTATCAATTATTGTATAGTACAATTCTCTAAAATTATCGTTGGAGAATTCCATTTCGTCTTCTTGTAAATCCAAATAGATTTTTTCAAAAACTTTTGCTTGGTGCATTACAGGTTCTAAAATTAGTTCTCCCTCTTCGTTTTCTTTTAAAACTAAATCTTCAAAGTCTTCGGTTTTATTTCCGTAGAGCAATAAAGTTTCAATTATTCTTTGCTCTAGTTCAAACTGAACATTAACTTTTTTTAAAGGCATCTTATGTTTAACAACTTCAAAAGCTTTCTGATTGGATTTATAGGTTTTATTAGCATCTCGTAATTCCTTTCTTCCTATTTGAGCTAATGTGCTGAATAACACCTCTTCGCTAATATCCATTATCCGTGCACACTCTTGCACGTAGATTTCCGTTTGGATACGATCTGGAATTTTAGAAATACTGGTTACCATATCTCTAATAAGTGCAGCCTTTTTTACAGGATCATTTTTAGCTTCTTCCATTAATAAAGCCGCTTTATAAGCGATAAAATCTTTAGCATTCTCTTGAAGATAAAATGCTAAATCTTCAAATGTATTTTGTTTTGCAAAACTATCTGGATCTTCACCATCAGGAAACGTACAAACTTTAACATTCATACCTTGTTCCAGAATAAGATCTATACCACGAAGTGATGCTCTAATTCCAGCAGCATCACCATCAAACAAGACTGTAATATTTTTTGTAAGCCTGTTTACAAGTCTAATCTGGTCGGGTGTTAACGCAGTTCCAGAAGAAGACACTACATTTTTAATACCTTTTTGATGTAACTGAATTACATCTGTATAGCCCTCCACCAAATAACAGTTATCTTCTTTAGCAATACTTTGCTTTGCATAATATATACCATATAACACTTTACTTTTATGATAGATATCGCTTTCGGGAGAATTAAGGTACTTGGCGGCATTCTTATTACTGGCCAAAATACGTCCTCCAAAACCTAAAACACGTCCAGACATGCTATGAATAGGAAAAATAACACGTCCTTTAAAACGATCGAAATGTTTCTCCTCTTTAACAATTGTTAACCCGGTTTTTTCTAAAAAATTTAACTGATAACCTTTTTTTAAGGCTTCATCTGTAAAGGCTTGCCATTCGTCCAAAGCATAACCTAAATCGAATTTTTTTATCGTCTCTTGGGTAAAACCACGTTCTTTAAAATAGCTTAAACCTATAGCTTTACCTTGATCGGTTTTATGTAAAACAGTTTGAAAGTACTGACTCGCAAATTCGTTTACCAAATACATACTCTCACGTTCATCGGCCTCTTGCTTTTGCTCATCGCTTTGTTCAGTTTCTTCAATCTCAATATTGTATTTTTTTGCGAGATACTTAATAGCTTCTGGATAGGTGAAATGTTCGTGTTCCATTAAAAAAGAAACAACTGTTCCTCCTTTTCCACTAGAGAAATCTTTCCA
Organism: Flavobacteriaceae bacterium; assembly: GCA_965250265.1. Classification (GTDB taxonomy): domain Bacteria; phylum Bacteroidota; class Bacteroidia; order Flavobacteriales; family Flavobacteriaceae; genus PRS1. Next base: position 278,819 of record CBDFNO010000013.1, read on the forward strand.
AATTTGCTTTACAGGAGACACCATAAAACTTGGGGTACGTTCTTCGCTAAAAGGGCTTAAACCCTTAAAGTTGCTTCCAGCTTTTTTCAGCATTACAAAATCACCAATTACCTCCTCTACACGAGCAGTGTCAAATACTTGGTCTATGGTCGATCTTGATATCAAATTGAATATAAAAGCTAAAATTTAGAATACTATAATGAGATTTCAGCTTTCGCAGAAATTACTTTGTAAATGTACCATTTAATCCTCAAAATTAATAACATCTACACAATTGACTTTATGTCTAAAAAAGTCTAACTTCGTAAAACATCATACTTGATAAATATACAATGAAAAAAGTCTTCAGAATATTAGTCTTTACTGTAATAATTATTGGGTGTAATACCGCTAATGATGCTTCTGAAAATACTGGTTTAGAAAGATGGTGGACAGAAGGTGAGCAAGATTTAATTATTTCAGAACTTAACAGGACAACCGAAGCATTAAAGTACGAAATTGAAAATCTATCGAACGAACAATGGAGTTTTAGGGAGAAAGAAACGCGCTGGTCGATTGCCGAAATTGTTGAACATCTGGAAATGCAGAATCAATTACATTACAGAGAGATATCAGTTATTTCTAAAGCTCCACAATATTTAAAATTTAGGAAAATCACTAAAGGTCAAGACGGTCATTTTACAAAATACAGCACGGACTCAACCAAAGGAAAGTCCAAATGGTTTTTAGTTCCTCTGGGACGATATTGTGACAAAGCAAAAGGGGAAACTGCGTTTTATAAGGCAAGAGGAGAATTACTAAAACTAGTTAAAAAAACAAATATAGATTTCAGGAAGCAATTTACCTTTCGTACTCCAGTAGAAGTCAAAGATATTTCGGAACTTAAAATAGGACATGTTCGCGACCTTCATCAATTATTGCTAACAGGCATTGCCCACACAGACAGGCATTTAAATCAAATTAAACAAATTAAAAAGCACGTAACCTATCCTAAATAATACTCATTTATGAAACCGTTTAATACTATACTTATTTCCTTACTTTTGATGCTTTTGGGATGCGAATCCAAGCAACCAATACAAACTAGTTTTGTGCATGACCTCAATAACTTTGAACCTAAACCTTGGTCCAGTGAAATATTTGAACAAAGTGAAGATGACTTTACTTTTGCTGTTATTTCCGATCTTAACGGAGGAGAAAGAGAAGGCATTTATAATATTGCTGTAGAACAAATTAATAGACTCGAACCTACTTTTGTATTAAGTGTTGGTGATCTTATTGATGGAGGTACTGAAGATTCTTTACAGTTAAAAAAAGAATGGGATTCTTTTGGTGCTCGAACTTCTAAATTAGATATGCCATTCTTTTATTTAGGTGGGAATCATGATCTTACAAACCCAAAGATGAGAGCCTTCTGGAAACAACGATTTGGTCCTCGATATTATCATTTTATCTATAAAGATGTATTGTTTTTAATGATGGATTCTGAAGATTTTGAAGAGAAACGTATGTTAGAAATATATTATGCCAGAGCCAAAGCAATTAAAATAATTGAAGGAGAAATTGAAGGGAAATATGAAGAATCCGAATACTATCATATGCCTGAACGAAGAACTGGAGCGATGAGTAGTAATCAATTAGAATATTATGAGCAAGTGCTTCAACAGTATCCAGATGTAAAATGGACATTTGCACTAATGCATAAACCCCTTTGGATGCGAGAAGATAATAAAGGATTAGGTAAACTTGAATCGCTTTTAAAGGACAGATCATATACAGTTATCAATGGTCATTTCCATTCCTTTTCGCATCGAATTCTAAATAATAGAGATTATATTATTTTAGGTACAACTGGCGGTAGTCAAGGAAAAACAGACTCGATGTCCTTTGACCATATTACTTTAGTTAGAATGGCAAAAGAAAAACCAGTTATTACGCATTTAAGGATGGATGGCATTTTAGATGAAAAAGGTCATATTCCTCTTAATGATGATAGCCTATCTTTTCAAGTTTCAAGGCACAATTAAATTATAAAACTATTGCACTATTCAAAAAAAACACTTCAATTAATTTAACTTTGTGTAAATTGGGCAGATGTAATCTCAACTAAGAACGAAGTAGAATTATAATATCATGGCTACACGAAAATATGAAGGCAAGAAGTATGAAAAGGGTTTAGCTACTGAAATTGCTGATTCATTGACCATTGAAGAAGCATTACAAATTAACATAAACAATAAACCATTTACGGTGTCCATGCGAACACCTGGAAATGACATGAGTCTGGTTCGAGGAATGCTTCATACAGAAGGCATTATAAAAAACCAAAATTATTTCCTAGAATTAAAATTAAAAAAAGAAAACGATGATGGTATTGTAACTATTGTAGAACTTTCCATTCCGAAAGAAGAATTGGGTGAAGGTTATTCAAATAACAGAAGCTTGTTATCGGTTTCTTCCTGTGGCATTTGTGGTAAAACAGAACTTGGAGATATGTCGTTTATGGGAAAGACCATAGATGACAATGAGAAAATTGATATTTCATTACTTAATTCATTATTTGATAAGATGAATGTATTGCAGCACAATTTTAATCAATCTGGTGGAACACATGCAGCTGCAGCATTTACAATAAATGGTAAATTACTTTGTGCTATGGAAGACATAGGGAGACATAATGCCGTAGATAAAGTTGTTGGAAAATTAATCATGCAACAGCAATTAGATGATGCAAAAGTTCTTACAGTAAGCGGACGCATATCCTATGAAATTGTTATAAAATGCTTTAAAGCGAAAATTCCGTTTTTAGCAGCAGTTTCTGCACCATCATCTCTTGCTGTGGATTTTGCCAAAGAACTGGGAATTACTTTATTTGCTTTTTGTAGAGATGAGAGGACGACGTGTTATTCACATCCACAACGAACCACAATAAACAAAACGAATACTAAAGCGAGTTAAATTTATATGTCAGATAATTTAAGCGAATTATTAGGAAGAAAAAGTTTAGACAGTAACTTATTTAGCAAAATGAGAGAGCTTGCTCAAGTTACTGGTTCGCCAAGTATTGAAGAATTGGACAAATTAGCAAAAGATTTTCTAATTGGAACAGCCAATACTTACGGTACAGCTACGTTTTACGATTTTTTAAAACCTGAAAACAAAGGCAAAAAAGTATATGTGTGTAACGGAACTGCTTGCGTTTGCGCTGGAACCCAGGATAATGTAATTGATTCGCTTAAAAGTCATTTTGAACCTGATGAAATTGGACATATGACTTGCCTCGGAAAATGTCATGAGAATAGTGCGTTTCATATTAATGGGAAAAATTTTTCGGGAGTTGCTTTAGATAATCTTAATAAGATAATTGATTCTGAAACTGAATTGAATCAAGATAAATACAATGTAAAGGCAAATGGTAAAGAAATATTAACTGCAGCTTTTACTAATATTACTGATTATTATAAACCATTTAAAGAAGCTCTTAAAAAAGATTCTGCTGAAGTACTTGAAGAAATTAAAACATCGAATGTTCGTGGACGTGGAGGTGCTGGTTTTCCAATGGGAATGAAATTACAGTTTTGCCGAAATGAAAAAAACGACACTAAATTTATTATTTGTAATGCAGACGAAGGTGATCCTGGAGCGTATTCCGATCGATATTTGTTAGAACAACAACCGCATTCTGTATTATTTGGAATGCTTATTTCAGGATATGTAACACACGCAAGCTATGGTATTGTTTATATAAGAGCCGAATATCCGGAGGCTGCAATCATAGTTCAAAAAGCCATTGATGAGCTTCGTTTGGAAAGCTTAATAGGAAATAATATTGAGGGAAGCGGATTTAATTTCGATTTTAAAATCATACAAGCACAAGGTTCATACATTTGTGGTGAAGAAACAGCTTTAATAAATTCTATAGAAGGACAACGACCAGAAGTTCGTGTACGTCCTCCTTTTCCAGCTCAAAAAGGGTTATTTAATAAACCAACAATAGTTAATAACGTTGAAACCTTATCTGCCTTACATTATATAATTGAAAATGGTGGCAATGCTTGGAAAGCTATTGGAACCGAACGTTCATCAGGAACTAAATTGGTTTGTTTAGACAGCTTTTTCAATAATCCAGGCATGTATGAAGTTGAAATGGGAACACCTCTTTCAGAAGTTGTAAACGATTTAGGTGGAGGATTTAAATCTACTGTAAAAGCACTTCAAATTGGAGGGCCACTTGGTGGATTAGTTCCGGTTTCAAAAATTGATGACTTAACTATTGATTTTGAATCCTTTTCAAAAGAAGGATTTTTATTAGGTCATGCTTCAATTGTTTGCATCCCTGAAGATTATCCGATTATGAAATTGATTGAACACCTTTTCGATTTTGCGTCTTATGAAAGCTGTGGAAAATGTTTCCCATGTAGGTTAGGTACAAAAAGAGGTCAAGAGCTTGCAACAAAAGCATTGACTTCAGATTATAAAATAGATAAAACATTATTTACCGATTTATTGACCACGTTAGAGCAAGGTTCTCTTTGTGCTCATGGAGGAGGGATTCCGTTACCCGTACGAAATGCAATGCAATATTTTGAGGACGAATTAAAACAGTACTTCAACTAAATAGTAAGATGATAAAAACTGCATATATAGACAATCAAGCGTTCAGCATCGTTGAAGGAGAAACTATTCTTTCGTTTATAAAAAGATATAAAGACAAAAATCTGGTCCCAACATTATGCGATGCGCCAAATCTTGATCCATTTGGTTCTTGTCGAGTGTGTAGTGTAGAAGTTGCATTAGAGGAAAACGGAGCGGTAAAAACAATGGCGTCTTGCCATATTCCAGTTGCTGAAGGACAATATATTTATACAAGCACAGAAAGTGTAAAAGCATTACGAAAGAATATTCTGGAACTTGTACTTACAGATCATCCTTTAGATTGTTTAACCTGTGAGGTAAATGGCAATTGTGAGTTGCAGACAGTTGCTGCACAAGTAGGCATTAGAGAAGTACGTTATCCTGAAGGTGCAAATCATTTGCATAAAACCAAAGATTTAAGTCATCCTTATATGACTTCCGATTTATCGAAATGCATCAACTGTTATCGTTGTGTTCGTGCTTGTGATGAAGTTCAAGGCGAGTTTGTATTAAGTATGGCAGGACGCGGATTTGATACTCATATCATTAAAGGTTTAGATGAATCATTTATGGATTCAGATTGTGTGAGTTGTGGTGCTTGCTCGCAAGCCTGTCCTACTTCTGCAATTTCAGATGTGTTTCAATCAAAAGCCATTTATGCAACAGATACAACACGAACCATTTGTACTTATTGTGGTGTTGGTTGTAATTTGGAAGTTGCGACAAGTAATGGTGAAATTTTAAGTATAACTGCACCTTATGACGCCGAAGTTAATCAAGGTCATACCTGTCTAAAAGGACGATATGCCTTTAAGTTTTATAATCATCCAGAGCGTTTAAATTCGCCAATGATAAAACGAAATTGTGAGTTTGAAAAGGTGTCTTGGGATGAAGTTTATGACTATATTTCAGATAAATTAAATTCTTATAAAAATGAATTTGGACCAGATTCCATAGCTGGAATTTCCTCTTCTCGATGTACAAACGAAGAAAATTATTTGATGCAGAAATTCTTCAGAACAGTTATCAATACTAATAATATTGATGGTTGTGCAAGAGTTTGTCATTCTCCAACTGCTTTAGGAATGCAACGCACATTTGGAACAGGAGCTGCAACAAATTCAATAGACGATTTAAAAGAAACCAACTGCATAATGGTTATTGGAGCCAATCCAACAGATGCACATCCAGTAACTGGTGCAAAATTGAAACAGTTTGCAATGAAATCTGGAAATGTTTCTATCGTTATTGATCCAAGACGAACCGAATTAGCTAGATATGCGACATATCATTTAGCATTACGACCGGGAACTAACGTGGCCGTTCTTAATATGATGATGTACTATATTATCAATGAAGGATTAGCCGATGCTTCATTTATTGCAAGTAGAACAGAAGGCTATGAAGATTTTAGTAATGAAATCCTCAATATAGATTTAGATCATTTAGAAGCCGTTTCCGGAGTTGATAGGGAAGACGTAAGAGCAGCAGCGATGGCTTATGCAACATCACCTAATGCAATGTCGTTTCATGGATTAGGTGTCACAGAACATTCACAAGGGACATTTACCGTAATGCAAATTGCCGATTTAGCCTTATTAACCGGAAACATTGGCAGACGAGGCGTTGGAGTTAATCCGTTACGAGGTCAGAATAACGTACAAGGTTCGGCTGATATGGGTGTACAACCACATCAAGGTGCTGGCTATTTAGATATTACTAAAGATGATGTAAACAAAAAATATAACGCTTTTTATGGTGTAGACGTACCACAAAATATTGGTTACAAAATTCCTGAAATGTTTGATGCAGCTTTAGATGGAAAACTAAAAGCGATTTGGATTATTGGTGAAGATGTTGTGCAAACCGATCCAAATACACAAAAAGTTATCCGAGCATTAGAAGCTACAGATTTGGTGATTGTACAAGAATTATTTATGACAGAAACTGCAAAATATGCTGATGTGATTTTGCCAGGAGCATCATTTTTAGAAAAGAATGGGACATTTACAAATGGTGAACGTCGTGTACAAGCTGTTAGACAAGTAGTAGAGCCTATTGAAGGTACAAAACCAGATGGTCAGATAATTGTAGATATTATGAATAGAATGGGTTATGCCCAACCGGATTACACGCCAGATGGAATACTTGAAGAAATATCTCAAATTGTTCCTTTCTTTGCTGGAATTACTTGGGATAGATTGGGCAAAAATGGCTTACAATGGCCAGTTGCCAAAGATGGAACTGACACTCAAATTCTTCATAAAACAGATTTTAAACGTGGTAAAGGCTTTTTTGAGTTTAATGCTTGGGAAGAAACAAAGGAGTTGTTGTCACATGCTGAAGATTATCCTTTAATTTTAACTACCAATCGTGAATTAGAGCATTATAATTGTGGCGCTATGACACGTCGTACTGCAAACGAACAAATTCTTCAAGATGATTATTTAATGATTAATCCAGAGGATGCACAAGAAAATTTAATTAGTGACGGCGACTCTGTATGTCTAGAATCACCTCGAGGAAAAGTTGATGTTAAAGCCCGAATTACTGACGAAGTCAAAAAAGGAATATTAAGTACAACTTTCCATTTCCCAGAAATTATGATAAATAATTTAACCGGAGATATTCATGATTCTGAAGCTATGTGCCCAGAATACAAAGTGGTTGCTGTTCGCATTAGAAAAAGCAAAGGGAAGTTTAAAAAACAGTTGGTTTAAAATTAAAGCCTCTTCTTTTTAAAGAGGCTTTAATTTCTAATTCATTTTTATGGCGCCAATACCTTTATCCCATAATTGTTTATTATATTCTGGAATAGATGAATTTATAAATGCATTTGCTCTACTATTTAATACCTTCCATTGTGCATCCAGTTCAGCTTTTCTATCTCTTGACGACCGATTTACTCGTGGAATACTACTCTCTGTGGCATTAATCAAGAACAGATATTCTGCAGTAAATTTGTTTGGATAATTTTCTACATCATCATACGCTTTAGACAAACGCTGTATCATGTCTTCATCCCATTTCGCTAATTGACTAATTAACTCCTTCCCAGCTTTCACCAAATCATCATTCCCTGATTTCTTTTTTAAAATTGCTACTACTTCTTTCAATTGATTTTTAGCTTTATAAAGTAAATTTACTTTATTGTGCATATCAGTTAATGACTGTTCCATTATTTTCATAAAAGAATCATATTCTTCATATTGCCCAGCTATAGTTTTGTATTGTGGATTTTCATTTATTACTGCAATAGTAGTACTCACAACTTTATTTCCAACCTTTAACTCGATGCTATAGTTTCCGGGAGGCGTTTTATGACCTCTATAATTTGCCTCTATATAAACATTTGGAACTCCCGGCATAATTGGATAACTCATGTTCCAAACAAATCTGTTTAACCCTTCCTTTTTTGAAAGTACTGCCGCCGGAGGTGGACCGCCATCCCATCTTTTATAAGATTTATCTTTAACTGAACTAATTTTATTTACAATCTCGTCGTTGCCATTCTTAATTTCTAAAGTAACCTCAACAGAATCTTCTAACTTTGGAAGTTCGTAATAAATTACAACGCCATTAGCTGGATTAATACCATTAAAAGTACTGGATCCCTTAAAACTATCACTATTCCCATTTAGTGGGCTACCCCAAAACCCATTTAAAGCCGTTTCTGGCTTATAAAGTTTAATAGATTCGGCACTAGAATTATATTGTGATAAAAGCGCTAAATCATCAAGAATCCAAAAAGATCTTCCCGATGTTGCAACTACCAAATTACCTTTATGTACTTTTAAATCTGTTATTGGAGTTATTGGCAAATTCAGTTGAAAAGATTCCCAAGATGTACCTCCATTCCATGAGATATAGATACCAGTTTCGGTGCCTGCAAATAACAAATCTTTACGAGAAGCATCTTCTCTCACCACGCGAGTAAAAGCTCCATAAGGAATTCCTGAACTAATATTCGTCCAGCTTTTACCATAGTTAGTTGTTTTATATAGTGCAGGTGTATAATCATTTAATTTATATCTTGTTGTAGCTATATATGCTGTTGCAGGATCATGAGGTGATATATCGATAGCATTAACAAGGCATTCTTGTAATCCATTAGGTGTCACATTTTCCCAAGTTTTTCCATCGTCTTTAGTAATATGCACTAGTCCATCATCGCTACCTGTCCAGAAAACGCCTTTTTCGTGTGGAGATTCTAACATATAAGCAATGGTTCCATAGTTCTCGGCACCAACTGCTTCATTAGTATACGGACCTCCACCATTTCCTTGTTTATCATCCAAATTACGTGTTAAATCAGGTGAGAACTCTTCCCAAGTAACTCCAATATCTTTTGTTCTCAACACTAATTGAGCAGAATGATAAAAAGTACCTGGATCATGTTGAGACCAAATAATTGGTGCATTCCAATTATATAAATATTTCATATCTCGAGCTTCCCGGCCAAGATATTGAATTGGCGCAGCCATTATTTGTGTACTAGCCTTTGCTTCCATATCCAAAGCTTCAATGGTACCTAAATAACTTCCACCTAAAACATATTTAGGATTATCAGGATCGAAAGCTAAAAATGCACTTTCACCTCCTGCAGCATAAGTCCAATCTTGCTCTGAAATACTCCTGCGACCAGTGGAAAGACTTGCTATTTTTATTGAAGTATTATCTTGCTGGCCTCCGTAAATATTATACGGAAATAAATTATCCGTACTTATGCGATAGAATTGTGCTGTTGGCATATTGTCTTGTCTGGACCATGTTTTACCCTTATTGAATGAAATTGCTGCACCACCATCATTAGCAATCACCATATTATTAGAATTATTCGGATTAATCCAAAGATCATGATAATCGCCATGGGTTCCTGTTATACGTTCCCAGGTTTTTCCTCCATCAATAGATCGCAAGGCTGGCGCACTTAACACGTAAACCGTGTTATCATTATTAGGATCTGTAAACACTTCAATATAATACCAGGCGCGTTGTATTAGTCGATGATCATCACTTACTCTAGTCCAGTTGCCTCCAGCATTATTAGACACAAAGAGGCCTCCTTTTTCTTTGTTACTATCACTTTCAATTAAAGCATACACTTTATCAGAATTTGAGCGACAGACTGCAATAGCCATTTTCCCCTTTTCTTCTGGTAAGCCTTTATGAATTGAATTCCAAGTCTCGCCACCATCAACCGATTTATACAACCCACTTCCTTCCCCACCACTGATTATTTTCCAAGGTGCCCGTTGATGATACCACATAGCAGCATACATTACTTCAGGAAAATTCATATCCATAGATAATTCTACTGCTCCGGTAAAATCATTTACAAATAATACATTTTTCCAGGTTTTTCCACCATCAGTAGATTTATAAACACCACGTTCTTTAGTCGAACCAAACATTGCACCTTGAGCTGCTACAAAAACGATATCTGGATTGTTCGGATGAATAACAATTCGAGAAATATGCTGTGTATTTTCTAATCCTATTTTCTTCCATGACTTACCAGCATCAGTAGATTTATAAACACCATCTCCGTAGGAGGTCATTACTCCTCTTATGGCATGCTCTCCCATACCGCAATAGACAATATTCGGGTTAGACTCGGAAACAGCAACAGCTCCAACTGAGCCTGTTTTAAAAAACCCATCCGAAATATTTTCCCATCGTTGTCCTGCATCTTGAGTCTTCCATAAACCACCACCAGTTGTTCCCATGTAATAGGTCAAAGGATCGTTTACAACGCCACTTGCAGTAACAGACCTACCACCTCTAAAAGGCCCAATGTTTCTATATTTAAGTGGCTTAAAATAAGATTCCGCCTCTTGAGCAGTCAATGAAAATAAAAGAAAGAATAAGGTGCTAAAGGAAAGTAATTTTTTCATAATGAAATAGTTAGTTATGCGAATCTCAAATATAAAAAATATAACTGGCTTACTAGCCAATAAATATTATTTCATAATTCTTTGTTAAAGTAAAAAACAGAATGCTTTTTTTAGTAATTTTAAAGGGTTTGCTTTCTGCATTCATTTCATCTAATTATATTTTAATTAAATTATAAAAAATGCCAACGTACACTTTAAAAATTAACGGAAAGTCTCAAACTATTGAGGCTGACTCTGATACTCCTTTATTATGGGTATTAAGAGATCATATTGAATTAGTAGGAACTAAATATGGCTGTGGAATTGGTCAGTGTGGTGCCTGTACAGTACATGTTAACGGAAATGCCACAAGGAGTTGTTCAACACAAGTTTCACAATTAGAAGGTATGGAAATTATCACCATTGAAGGGCTATCTAAAGATGGTGATCACCCTGTACAGAAAGCTTGGTTAGAACATGATGTTCCACAATGCGGTTATTGTCAAGCTGGTCAGATTATGACCGCAGCAGCCCTATTGAAGAACAATCCGAATCCTTCAGATGAGGAAATAAAAACATCAATGAGTGGAAATATTTGTCGATGTGGGACATATATAAGAATTAATCAAGCAATAAAAACTGCTTCAAAACTTTAAAATCAAGAGTCATGACAATAGTAAAAACACAATACAACCGTCGTTCATTTTTGAAAGTATCAGCTGCCGCAGGTGGAGGTTTGCTTATAGGCTTTAGCTGGTTAACGGGATGCATTTCAGATTCCAAAACGGAGGCAGTGGCAGTTCCAAATGAATGGTTTGAAATAAACGGATATATAAAAATAGGAGATACGGGTATGGTAACGATATATTCACCTAACCCTGAAATTGGTCAGAATGTAAGAACTTCAATGCCAATGATTGTGGCAGAAGAATTGGATGTAGATTGGAAAAAGGTTGTGGTTGAACAAGCTCCCTTGAATACAGGATTCTATCAAAATCAATTTGCAGGTGGAAGTCTTTCAATAAGGTTAAGTTGGAATGCCTTAAGAATGGCTGGCGCTACTGGCCGAAGAATGTTATTGGAAGCAGCCGCAAAAGAGTGGGAAATATCTGTTTCAGATTTAAGTGTTACTCAAGGAATTATAAAAGAAAAAAATGGAGAGAGAACCATTACGTATGGAGAAATAGCTTCAAAAGCTGTGGATATTGAAGTTCCTGAAGAAGTTGAACTTAAAGAGATAAGTGAATTTAATTTAATAGGAACAAGTAAAAAGAATGTTGATGGAAAGAAAATTGTAACGGGTGTGCCTTTATTCGGTTTAGATTTCAAAAGAGAAGGTATGAAACTGGCTATGATACAACATCCTCCTGCTTTTGGAATGAAGTTGAAAAACTTTAACGAAGAAGAAATAAAAGGATTGGATGGGGTAAAAGACGCTTTTATCATCGATACCACAATTGAGGATCCAGATTGGAATGATGAGAAAGGATTTCTTCAACTTATAGCAATCGTTGGAGATTCCACCTGGCAATTAATGAAGGCCAAGCGAGCCATTAATGCAAATTGGGAAACTGTGAGCGAATTGGAGAATTCAGAAATGCATCTAAAGAAATTAGAAGACGCTTTCGCTTCTGGAACTGTAGGAGCGAACAGAAAAGATGGCGATCCTGATGCCGCATTTGCCAAAGCATCTAAAATAATTGAACGAACCTATAGTTCACCATTCCTTCCACATAACACGATGGAACCTATGAATTTCTTTGCCAATGTTACAGATAATTCTGCTGAACTTATTGGTCCTACACAAATGCCAGAGCCAACTGAAAAATCGGTTTCTAAATTACTAAATATTCCCCTTGAGAATATTACTGTCAATATGACGAGAATGGGTGGAGGATTTGGTAGGAGACTTTATGTGCATTATGCCCTTGAAGCTGCTGCAATTTCTAAAAAAATAGGCGCACCAGTTAAGCTTATTTACACTAGAGAAGATGATATGTCTCAAGGAACCTATAGACCTGCTTATCAATCTAGATATAAAGCAGGTTTGGACGAAAACAACAATTTAGTCGCTTTTTCAGTAAGAGGAACTGGCTTACCTGAAGGATCTGTTTTTCCTAATCGTTTCCCAGCTGGTACAATTGATAATTATTTAGCAGAATCAATTGGAGTGGAAACCAATGTTACTACTGGAGCATGGAGAGCTCCAAGATCTCACTTTACAGCAGGTGCCGAGCAATCGTTTCTCGATGAAGTAGCAGAAGCAGCTGGTAAAGACCCTATAGATTTTCGTTTAGAATTGTTTGATCGAGCTATCAACAACCCAGTTGGCGAAAAACATGAATACGAAGCAGAAAGATATGCAGGTGTATTAAAACTGGTAAAAGAAAAATCTAATTGGGGAGCAGCAAGTCCTGGTGTTTACCGAGGTGTAGCAGCCTATTTTTGCCACTCAAGTTATGTTGCAGAAGTTGTTGATATTGTTTTATTAAATGGACAACCAAAAATTAAAAAAGTTTGGTGTGCTGTTGATTGTGGCATCGTAGTCAACAAAGATGCCGCTAAAAATATGGTACAAGGAGGTGTAATTGATGGAATTGGTCATGCAATGTATAGTCAATTAACTTTTAACAATGGATCAGCAAATGAAACTAATTTTGACAGATACCAATTAATGCGTCATTCTCAGGCACCAGAAAATATCGAGGTTTTCTTTGTAAAAAATGATATCGCACCAACTGGATTAGGAGAGCCGGGACTACCACCAGCTGTGGGAGCATTAGCAAATGCATTATATCAAGCAACAGGTCAACGTTTTAGTAAGCAACCATTTGCTAATCAAATAAATGCAAAAATGCCACTTGGCTAGAACATACTTAATAGGTTGATTTTATGACTCACGAATTCAAACATATTGTTGAAGCCTCAATTGAGGCCAAACAAAATGGACTAAAATCTGTTTTGGCAACAGTTGTAGATTTGGATGGCTCTTCATATAGAAAACCAGGAGTTCGTATGCTTATTCTTGAAAATCAAACTATGATTGGAGCTGTAAGTGGTGGTTGTGTAGAGAAAGATATTTTAAGACAATCACAGTCAGTATTTCAAACTGGTAAATCGAAAATGATGACTTATGATGGTCGGTATCGTTTGGGTTGTGAAGGGATTCTTTATATTTTATTAGAAGAATTTCAACCTAGTGATGATTGCATTTCAGCGGTTAATTTAAATTTAAAGAAAAGAACTTCTTTTAATATTTATTCTAATTATAAAAAAGAAGAAGGTGTTTTTGAAGGGTTAGGAAGCATTATAGAGTTCTCTAATGAACAACATAAATTGTCCCATTTTGAAACAAAAGAGGGAATAAATGTATTTACAGAAGCTCTTCCTCCTTGTTTCAAATTAATGATTTTTGGTACAGAACACGATGCTGTTCAATTATGTAAATTAGCGGTCTATAATGGTTGGGATGTGACTATAGTTTCAGGTCCTTTGGAATCTAAAACCATTAAAAATTTTCCTGGTGCAACAGCATTTTATTCGGTCTCTCCTGATAATTTAGAATTAAAATCTATAGATAATGAAACCGCAATTGTATTAATGTCTCATAATTTCGCTAATGATTTGAAGTATTTGATAGAGCTAAAAGACACAAAACCAGTTTATTTTGGAATGTTAGGACCTTCAAAGCGCAGAGAAAAATTATTATCTCAATTTTTAGAGTATTGTCCAGATATTGATGAGTCATTTGTAGAAAACATTTATGGCCCAGCAGGCTTAAATATTGGAGCAGAAACACCACAGGAAATTGCAATTTCAATTGTCTCTGAAATTTTAACGGTTGTAAGAAAGCAAGAACCAATATCTTTAAAAGAGAAACTCGTTGGAATTCATTCCAAATAAATTAATTCATTTCTTTTGGCGAATATAGTTGTATTAATTCTGGCTGCTGGTAGTTCATCCCGAATGGGAAGACCAAAACAACTTTTAAAATGGAATAAGACAACCCTTTTAGGGCATACTATTCGTACTGCTAGAGAAATAAACCCTATAGAAGTATTTGTAGTTTTAGGAGCTAAATACAATCTTATTAAGTCTGAAATCAATCAGGATGGCATTCAAATATTAAATAATGAACATTGGAAAAGGGGATTGGGAAATTCCATAGCTTTTGGTGTTGGACAGATTTTGAAAAACGATTTGAATTTTAACGGAATTCTTATTACGCTAGCTGACCAACCTTTAATTGATTCAACATATTTGAATTCATTAATACAGGAATTTGAAGTTGGTAAAAGTCAAATTATTGCGTCGTTATATAAAAATGATAAGTTGGGAGTTCCTGTATTGTTTGATAAATTTTACATTGAAGAATTGACTAAATTGGATGATGATAAAGGTGCTAAAGTGCTATTACATAAATATTCTAACCATATTTCAGCTATAAATGCTAAACACATTGTTTCAGATATTGATACTTTAGAAGATTACGAAAGGTTATATAATGCTTAACACCAATAGTAATTACACTCTATTTTGTGAATATGATTCCAGAGCCTCACGTTTTTCAATTAATCCATATCAAAACGTACGCCTAAAGAAATGTTGTTTTGGTCAACAACTTGATCTTTAAAAATTGGAGATAGATCATATTTTACATATAATGCAGTGTCACCAATAGCAACATAACCACTTAAGCCATAAACCAAATTGCTCGTATTATAATTGCGCTTCATTTTATCTTTAATTCGGTTGCCATCTGCTTTATATTTTAGCTTTTGACGTGTCCCAATATTAAATCCTGCATAAGCTCCAATTCCAATTTTAAATTGCTTGTGTGTAGAATATCTAAAGTAAGTATCTCTTTCATATTTTTTAGATGGTCCAAATTCAAAATGAATAGGAATAACTAGATTAGTAATAGTTAATTTAGATTTGCTTAAATCATATTGAAATTCTTCAAGAGTAGTTTGGTTGCCTTGTGATACAAAATATTTGTTATCGCTAGGCTTTAATCCATTAATTTGAAATGAATAACCGTACTTAAATCTCAAAAAGTTAGAGTTTTTAAATACTCTTGTTTTCCATGCCCAGCCGATTTCGAAAAAACGAGAGCCTCTAAATTTATATGGTGAATCGTCCAGTTTTTCTCCTTCAACTATGGCATTATTTAATCCAAAAGCTAAAACCAAATCGCTTGTAGTGCGTCTATCGTATTTTCTGGGTCTTCGATTTCTTTTATTGCCGAAGTAAAAAATGTTATCATTATCAATACTTCTTCCTAAACGAAGTGTGAAACTATTATCGTCATCATCTTCAGAAAATGTACTACTGTCATTACGTTCTAAAAGTGCAATTTTATTATTAATAATAGCAATACGATTTTCTATATTTAAAGCACGTTTTTTAGCAACTTCCTTCTTTAATCGGTTAGCTTCAGTTTGTGAAATTTCACCTTTATCCAAACGTTGATTAATCGCTTCGACCTCAGCTTTTAAAAGTTCCCGCTCCTCTGCTTTAATAGATTCCTTTGCTTTTTTTAGAGTTTCAATTCTATACGTATTTGTAGTGTTTTGAATTGTGTCTTGTGCATTGGCTTGGATAACACAAAACCCTAAGATGATTAGTACTAAATATTTGGTAATAGTTTGCATAATTGTTCGTTTTTGATTTATGATTAATTGATGATTTTTAGTTATTACGTTCAGTAACTGTTGTCTTTACATAGTGGTAACCCGATTTTATTGCTTTAAAAGCACGATCTCTAAAGGATTGCTCTAAGTCTGCTTCAACGTCTTGAAGCAATGCATTGGCATCCACCTTTTTGGTGCTTTCATTATATAATTTGTGTAACGCAATGTCTCTCTGTGCCTGATCTAGAAGTGCATTGATCTCAGCATCACTAACTGTACTATTAGCTTTTTTAAGTTCCTGTACTTGTGAAACTACTTCCTGAAGTTTTAAGTCTTCAAAGCTTAGTTTAGCTTCAGCTTTACTACTATTCTCAATTATTTCATTAGGATTTTCAAACTTAACCTGAGCCATAGTACCATTGTTATCTTCTTCTTCTTTAATAAGTTCTTGCTGTTTTTGATGCATTAGTGTTTTTAATTCTGATGCTTTATTAGACGTATTCTTATTTGTTTTTAAAGTTTCTTTTTTGTCTTTAGGTTTATCTAAAACAACTTCTTTGCTTATTTCATTAGAAATATTAGAATCACTTTTGTTAGGAATTTTTGTGTCTTCAACATCAACTATATTTTGTTCTATTGAGTTATCATCTCTTTTATTAAAAAATACTGAAGCTACAATTAAAATACCTGCAAAACTTGCGGCAATACTAAACCACCAGAAGGTTTTGTTATCTTTTTTTACTTTGTTAGTTTCTAATTTGTTGCTTAGTTTTTCCCAAGCATTCTTACTTGGCTGCAACTTACGTTGCTCTAACTTCTCTTTTAAATTGTCTTCAAACTTAATTGGTGCCATTGCTTGTTTTATTTAATGTATTCAATTGTTGTTGTAATAATTTACGAGCTTTAAATAGCTGAGACTTTGATGTACCTTCAGTTATGTTTAATAAATTTGCTATTTCACTATGTTTATATCCTTCTAAGGCAAACATTACAAATACCATTCGATAACCTTCAGGAAGATTGTCTATTAAAAGCTGGATTTCTTCAACTTCCATTTCGGTTTTTATGTTGTTTGCAACTTCATCGTAAACCTCAATGTCTTCAGTAAAAAATTCTACTTTTTTTTGTTGACGTAAAAATGAAATAGATTCTCTTATCATAATACGTCGTATCCAACCTTCAAAACTGCCTTCCTGTTTAAAGCCCTTTAATTTGGTAAAGACTTTAAAAAACCCATTAAGCATTACCTCTTCGGCATGTTGCGCATCGCTTATATAATATCGGCAAACACTCAACATTTTTGGTGCATACAACTCATACAAAATGCGTTGTGCTTCACGATGGTTTTGCTTGGCCTTTTTTATGAGCTGCGCTTCGTTTTTGTACAGTTGAATAACTTTCAAAAGAGGGTTCATTTTAATACCAAATAAAATTCAATATAACGAGTTCTATTGTTTCTTTTTTAATTTCTATACGTTAAAAAATAAAACCGTAACTAAAGCTATACTTTGATTTTTTGTCTTCATAAATCAAAAAATAAATAAATCTCACTTTTCGTAATATTAAAATTTACTTGGTATGATCTTCTATTTATAAAGACGCAAAAGTTGTGCTAAAGGTTGCCTGTGATTAAAATAATTTTAGAATTTCCTATTTTTTACGCTCAATAACATAATTTACCATAAGTTGGAGAGAAGCTCTATATTCTGATTCAGGATAGTCTTGTAGCATATGTAATGCTTGAGTTTGATATGCTTTCATCTTATTTACCGCATATTCTAATCCACCATTTTGTTTTACAAAGGCAATCACTTCTTTTACACGTTTTTTATCTCTATTATGATTTTTAATAGAATTAATCAACCAGCTTTTTTCTTTCACAGTACAGTTATTAAGCACATGAATAAGTGGCAAAGTCATTTTTTGTTCTTTAATATCTATTCCTGTTGGTTTACCTATTTTGGCGCTTCCATAATCGAATAAATCATCTTTAATCTGAAATGCCAAACCTATAAGTTCACCAAATTTACGCATGGTTTCTACATCTTGAGATTCGGGTTTTACAGATGCAGCTCCAAGGCTGCAACAAGCAGCAATAAGTGTCGCTGTTTTTTGACGAATAATTTCGTAATACACCTCTTCGGTAATGTCTAACTTTCGTGCCTTTTCTATTTGTAATAATTCGCCTTCACTCATTTCACGTACAGCTATGGAAATAATTCTGAGTAAATCGAAATCACCATTGTCTATAGATAATAATAATCCTTTAGAAAGTAAATAATCACCAACCAAGACTGCAATTTTATTTTTCCAAAGCGCATTTATAGAAAAAAATCCACGGCGACGATTACTATCATCTACAACATCGTCATGCACTAAAGTGGCCGTATGAATTAATTCTATTACCGAAGCACCTCTATATGTCCGGTCATTAACCTCGCCATTAGCAACCATTTTAGATACTAAAAATACGAACATAGGTCGCATTTGTTTGCCTTTACGATTTACAATATAATGAGTGATCCTGTTAAGTAAAGCCACTTTAGAGGACATTGAGATGAGAAACTTTTGCTCGAAAAGTTCCATCTCGAAAGCGATGGGTTGTTTTATTTGTTCTACAATTTTCACAAGAAACTACGGCTGTAAATAAGATGACAAACCTACTAAAAATGCTTGTGAAATGCTATTATTTGGCAGGGACAAATTAGACCTTATTTCTGTATAAAGATTTATCCACACAGGCTGACATTTGTTTTGTATTCATAGAAACATCAATAAAAGAGACCACTTTATTAACAACTGTATTGGTATTATTTAAAGCATCTTTATAATCTATATAAATGAGTTCTACTCCAGGCTCTTTATTTTTCCAGGTTTCTACTAAAGATAATTGCCTTTTATACGCTTCGAAAAGCCGAAGCGGTAAAGCATCGGGATCTTTACCTCTCATTTTTTGCTGTGATTTTACAATTTCTGTGAGGTCTCTATTCATAAAAATAACTTTATAACGATATTTAGGGCTTAAAAATTTAAGTAATGGCGCCACTACTTTAACCGATTTATCTTGAGCTAACTCCAGCCAGGAATTATCTTTATGTATTGACATTACTGGATTGTATTCAAAATACCCTTTGGGGTTAGAAATATCTGCTTCACGATTATTATCGGTTAACACTTCTATCCCTCCTTTATCAAGCATTTGCATCATTAATGAGGTGCCAGACCTTGGTAGACCAGAGACGATAACAATTTGTTCTTTACGATATTTAAATGCACTTTTATCTTTATAATCTATAGTTGCTGAAAAATTCTCTTCTATATTTTCTATCGCCTTTTCTGCTCTATGGTGTGTTTTTGGTTTTAGGCTAGCAGCCGTTTCAAAAGCTATTTTAGCATTTTTTAAATCTCCTAATTTCTCTAAAGCTTCTCCAAGTGTATAATGTGCTTCAGGAAAATATTTAACCAATTCTATACTTGTCAACGCGTGCTCTGCTGCTGCTTCATGGTCTTCCAAACGTAATAAGGTAACAGCTAATGCCTGATGGAATTTTGCTTTATCAATTTCGAAATCCAAAGCTTTTTCAAAAGCTGCTTTCGCCTCTTTATAATTATTAAGCTGCATGTAAATCTTACCTATTTGATACCAAACTTCAGAATTAGGTTTATTATCTTTTGCTTTGTTCAATACTTTTAATGCTTGTTGAACTTTTCCTTTGCCTAATAGAATTTTAGACTCGGCAAAATAGGTATTGATCTCAAATTTTTTATCTCTCGTTCTTAATTGATTGAGATAATTTTCTGCATTTTTATAATCGTTTTCTGCTAAACTAATAGATAGCAAATCCATATAGTATGGAATTATGTCAATAACTGAATCACCAATTTTAATATTTTGTTTTTTAAAATTTTCTTTATTTTCTCCTTCAATATCACTTTCTTGATAAGTAGGAAAAGTTTCATTTATAAGTACTAACAATATCTCTTTAGAACGTTCATAATCTTTTTTACCCAAATATACTCGAGCCAAATTATGTTTTAAATCACACTTAGTTTTAAGAATAGCTATTTCAATTTTTTCATCTGGACGTTCTATATAACCTAATTCTACCAGCTGATCCATAGTTTCTTGGTCACTTAATTGGTCTGTCTCATTTACATTTTTATGCTGCCCAAAATCACCTTCCAGGTTTTCCCAACTCTCTATATATTTTGGTTTGGCCTGCTTTTCGAAAATATCAAGTGCAACTGTGCCATCCATATCTCTGCCAATTGGTAAATTAAACATGTGGAGTATTGTTGGAGCAATATCAATTAAACCCAATCCAAATACTTTTTCATTGCGTTTTATATTTGGTCCAGCAGCTACAAAAATTCCAAACTGTCGATGCTCTAAAGCAGGTGCGGCTGGATATTTTGGCATTTTTAAAATACGTCTATGACCAGACTCAAATCCATGATCGGACATCACAATGATTGTTGTGTCATCATCTACCAATTCCATAGTTCGCTCCAACATCATATCTTGAAAACGATACGAGCTTTTAACCGCATCCTTATAAACTTCAAACATATTTTGGGGTATTGCCCTTTGTTTAGGCGGATGAAATTTCATGAAAGCATGGCAAAAATGATCTATTAAATCATAATACACAGCCATAAAATCCCACTCGGTTGTACGCATTACATTTGTAGCTGCGCAATGTACAGATACGTTCTCTGCCATAATTTTTGCAAAGGATTGCAAGCCTTTATCTTTTTCCTGATCTATCTCTTTGGCTTTTGGAATAAAAGGTAAAATATGTGCTTCTGTAATTTCATGTGGGAATAGTCTTAAGTTTCTTAATTCCTTCAATAACGAATCAGGATGAATTGTTCCTTTTAAAATTGGATTTTTTGCTTTAGGGTCTTTTTTTACTTTCTGAAATTTATCGGTTACTACAACGCCATTTATGGGTTCGGCAGGATGACTTGGCCACCAACCTACTAAATTACTTTTATATCCTTCATGGTGTAAAATATTCCAAATAGCTTTTGACTTTCTAGAGTTTACAGTTACAGGTCGTATGCCTTTCATATTGGGTAACAACTCAATAAAACCTAACACACCATGCTTGTCTGGAGTTTTTCCGGTAGCTACCGTGGACCATAACATTGGTGAATAGGGTGGATTCATGGTACTCATATTACCATAAACACCTTTATCAATCAGTTTTTTTAAAGCTGGCATTTGTCCTTTTGCTAATAAAGGGCCAATAATTTTCCAGTCGGCAGCATCCCACCCTATAAGTAGTACTTTTGGTTTTTTCATGTGTCTATAATTATTTTATTAAATCGGTCACATGCTGTTCGCTATTAGTAATTTCCTTAAGTGATAAACTTTTTAACATGCTCGTTTCATTTAGAATCTTTTTTAATAGATTCTTGTTTTACTTTTCGCCAAGCTCGTAAACCAATATCGCCAAAAGCCAATAAACCTAAAGAGCCTTCTTTTGTAACATTGTAGATAGTATTGCCGATTTTATTAGTATTGTTTGAAGCTATTTTCATTTTAAAGTTGCATAATTATTTTATAATCAATAAATTAGTTGCTAAATATAATTTGATTGTATCGTACAGCAAAATAATATTAATTAATTCTTCCAAAATATGAAAAAAATTACTTCTCAAAAATTGTCGAAACGACTTGCAAAATATGGAGCTTTATCTGTTGCCATAGCTGGTGTTGCTGATGCAAGTGGTCAAATAGTTCATACTCCAAATGTTGATTTTGTGGGAACACTACTTAGCTCTTTGGTTATTGATTTTGATGGAGATACAGTGGATGATGTTGTCGTTCTTCAAACTAATTTTCCTGCTGGAAGTATTTACATTGAACTTATGAGAGCGGAAGCTTTTGCAAGTAATGGAATAGCAGCAAATGTTGTAGGAAATTATACTTATGGAGTAAATGTTCCTTATGGGTCAGCTATTGGTGCTAGTACTACTGTTGCATCTTTTGGAGATATGTGTCAAGCAGCTGGATATACTAATAGTCAATTTTGTGGAACTACAGGAGATGGATACATTGGAGTTTCTTTTGATATATCTGGAAGCACACACTATGGTTGGGTGAGAATAGCTCCAGGATCTAGTAGTACAAATTTTACTGTTCTGGATTATGCTTATGAAAGTTCTCCAGATACGTCAATAAATGCTGGCCAAACATTAGGTATTGAAGACAATGAATTAAATAAAATTAAAATTGTTGCTTTAAATAAGAGTATCGCTTTGTTTAATTTACCGCAATCTACAAATTATAGATTGTTTTCTATAACCGGAAAATCTGTTTTAGATGGTAAAATTAGTAATAACACTCATGTAATAGAAGCTAATACGTTAGCAACTGGTGTTTATATTATAGAATTAGAAGATGCAGATGCTAATGCTGTAATTAGAAAAAAGATCGTTTTATAAATTTATAAAATTTAAAAAAAGAGCTGCAAACTGTAGCTCTTTTTTTTGTATGAATTCTTTTTTTGGAGTATTTAAACGTTTTAATTATAGATTTTATATATAATATTTGGTATTTTTATTTTAAAATAAATAACTTGTCGATTATCAAAGAACGAATTTATCTTAATGCTATACTCTTATGAAAAAAGCTACTCCTCAAAAATTTTCTAAACGTTTAGTAAAATATAGTGCCCTTTCTGTAGCCTTGGCTGGTCTTACCGACGTTGCAGGACAAATTAACTATACGGATGTTGACCCTGACATGGGCCCTTTAATTTTTCAGTTAGATTTGGATGGTGGAGGTATAGTTGATTATAATATTATCGAAAGCGGGGGTAATGTACAAATCATTCCTGGAGCTGGAAATGGGGTAATTGCATCATACGTACATTTAGGCGGTCCTCCAAGTAACAGATATATTTATCCTTTTGCTTTAAGCTTTAATGACCCCATAAACAGTACCAATTCTAATTGGAGTAGTGCATATGTTCAATTTATGAGATTATATAATGGGAGTTGTTCCGGTAACTCTAATTGGTGTGGTGTTAATGACAAATATTTGGGTCTTAAATTTAATATTGGGACTGACACTCACTATGGCTGGGCCAGACTTAGAGTTGACAGTTCCACAAGTTATGTGATCAAGGATTATGCTTATAATGCAACACAAACAATACCAGGTCAAGGAGATCCAATTAATGCTGGACAAACAACATTAGGTCTTCAAGATAATGAATTGTCTAAAATTAAAATAGTAGCTTTAAACAAGAGTATTACTTTATTTAACTTACCACAGCAAACAAATTACAGATTGTTTTCTTTAACAGGTCAATCAGTATTAGATGGTAAAATTACCAATAACACTTATGTTATAGAAGCTAATACTTTAGCAACTGGTGTTTATATTATAGAATTAGAAGATGCAGATTCTAATGCTGTAATTAGAAAAAAGATCGTGTTATAAAATATAAAAATAGTAATAAAAAAGAGCTACAAATTGTAGCTCTTTTTTATTTGATAACTTTCAATACTTTAATTAATACTACTTTAACCTATTTAATATCAAAGCTATGCTTCTATTTATTTTAAATAAATTAGCCATTAATTATAATTTTCTTATTTTTAATAAATATATTTTTACCTAAATCTAGATATTATGAAAAAAACTACCCCGCAAAAATTATCTAATCGACTTGCACAATATGGTGCCTTATCTCTTGCCATCGCTGGTGTTGTAGAAGCTAATGGACAAATAGTTTACAATAATTGTGATAATGTTTGTAATCCTAATCTCCCTTTTATGGGCGGAATAGGTGATGAGTTTCTTCTAGATTTAGATGGTGATGGAACTGATGATTTTAGAATTCATCATAATGAGAATAGTAGTATAGGTAGTTTTTCTAGTAGTCTGTTTTTACAACCTCTAAATGATGTAGATAATGAAGCATTGGGTACTTTCAGTGTTCTTTCTTCTTATTTCGCCTTTCCCTATGCACTAAATATTGGTGATCCTATTTCGAATATGGCGAGCGGTAATTGGATGAATAATAGTTATAGTTCGGCATATATGTCGTTAAACTATGGCTCTCAAGCCGGCACTTGCTCCGTGGGTTATTGGTGTGATGTAGATAATAAATATTTAGGTTTACGTTTTGACATAAGCGGTGTACGCCATTATGGTTGGGTAAAATTAAGAGTTGATCCTATTGGTGATGTATGGGTTATAAAAGGATACGCATACGAGAAATCGCCTGGTGTACTAATTAATGCTGGTGACGGTGATCCATCATTAGGAATTGATGATAATATTTTTTCTGGAGTTAAAATAGTTGCTTTAAATAAAAGTATCGCATTGTATAATTTACCACAAACTACAAGCTATAGATTATTTTCTTTAACAGGACAATCTGTTTTAGATGGGAAGATTACGAATAATACGCATGTTATAGAAGCAAATACTTTAGCTACTGGAATTTATATAATTGAGTTAAAGGATAAGACTTCTAATGCTGTTATTAGAAAGAAAATAGTGTTGTAAATTTAACTTTTATTAGCCAATTGTCCACAAGCAGCATCAATATCTTTGCCTCTACTTCGTCTTAGATTAACTATAATTCCGTTTTTCTCTAAACTATACATATAATTTTTTATGGTCTCGTTTGTAGCTTGTTGAAACTCACTGTCGTCGATTGGATTATATTCAATAATATTTATTTTACAAGGAATAGATTTGCAAAACCTTACTAAAGCATCTATATCTTTTTGCGAATCGTTAATTCCGTTCCACACAATATATTCGTAAGTAATTTTTCGTTTTGTCTTGCTGTACCAATATTCCAATGCGTCTTTTAAATCACTTAAAGGAAAGGTCTCATTAAAAGGCATAATAGATGTTCGCACCTTATCGATTGCCGAATGTAAAGAAACTGCTAGATTAAATTTTACTTCATCATCTGCCAATTTTTTAATCATTTTTGGCACTCCGGACGTTGAAAGTGTAATACGCTTTGGAGACATCCCCAATCCTTCAGGCGACGTAATTTTGTCTATAGCCTTAATCACGTTATTGTAATTCATGAGTGGTTCACCCATGCCCATAAACACAATATTACTTAACGGATGATTATAATACAGTCGGCTTTCTTTATCAATGGCCACAACTTGATCATAAATCTCATCAGGATTTAGGTTCCGCATACGTTTTAAGCGTGCTGTTGCACAAAACGTACAATCAAGGCTACAACCAACTTGAGATGACACACAAGCTGTTGTACGTGTTTTTGTTGGAATTAATACCGATTCTACAATTAAACCATCATGTAATCGTACTGCATTTTTTATTGTTCCGTCAGAACTTTTCTGAATTGTATCTACTTCTATATGATTGATAACAAAATTATCTTCGAGCATTTGCCTTGTCTCTTTCGAGATATTAGTCATATCTTCAAAACTATGAGCAGATTTACGCCATAACCATTCGTAAACTTGGTTACCTCGAAAGGGTTTATCATTCTGGTCTACAAAAAAATCCCGTAATTGATCTTTGGATAGTGCTCGTATGTCTTTTTTCTTAACTGACATGTTTTAGTCAAAAAAGCCTCGCTAAACGAGGCTAAATTTTAATTTATATTATTAACATGGCGTCTCCGTAACTATAAAACTTATAGCCTTCATCAATAGCTTCTTTATATGCCTTTTTAATAAAATCATGACCAGCAAATGCTGAAGCCATCATTAACAGCGTCGATTTTGGAGTATGAAAGTTAGTGATCATACAATTGGCTATACTAAACTCGTAAGGAGGAAAAATAAATTTATTGGTCCAGCCTGTATAATCGTTAAGTGTTGCGCTTGATGACACTGAACTTTCTACAGCTCTCATAGCAGTTGTCCCTACAGCACAAATTCTTTTCTTGTTTTTTAATGCAGTATTAATAGTTTCTACTGCAAATTTATCTACAACAATCTCTTCACTGTCCATTTTATGTTTGGATAAATCTTCTACCTCGACTGGGTTGAAAGTTCCCAAACCTACATGCAAGGTAATTTCTGCAAAATTTATTCCTTTAATTTCAAGGCGTTTTAATAAATGTTTTGAGAAATGTAATCCAGCAGTAGGAGCAGCTACAGCTCCTTCATTTTTCGCGAAAATAGTTTGATAACGCTCTTCATCTTCAGGTTCTACATCTCGTTTAATATACTTTGGCAATGGTGTTTTACCAAGTTCATTCAATTTGGTTCTGAAATCGTTATATGAACCATCAAATAAAAAACGTAATGTTCTGCCTCTAGATGTTGTGTTGTCTATAACTTCGGCTACTAGAGTATCATCATCTCCAAAATAAAGTTTATTTCCGATTCTAATTTTTCTGGCAGGATCTACTAATACATCCCAAAGTCGTTGATCTGCATTAAGCTCTCTCAATAAAAACACTTCAATTCTTGCTCCCGTTTTTTCTTTATTACCAAATAATCTTGCAGGAAATACTTTCGTGTTATTAAGAATCATAACATCATCTTCATCAAAATAATCGATAATATCTTTAAACTGTTTGTGCTCTATGGTTTCATCTTTACGGTTTAGCACCATTAATCTAGCTTCATCTCTATTTTCTGATGGGTATTCTGCTAATAATTCTTCTGGAAGGTTAAAGTGAAAGTGTGATAATTTCATGTGTTTATATTTATTGTTTTTTTATGGTCACATGCTGTTCGCTATTAGTGACTCCTTTGAGCGACAAACATTTTAGCATGCTCGTTTCATTTGTTGTTTTTATTTTATTTTTTGAAAGTGGCAAATATACAATCTCAAGATAGGCCTTGTCAAGTATTTAAGTGTTTATTATTCTCGAATTTTAAAACCTAAGGTTCTTAAGTCACTCCAAAATTCAGGATATGACTTTGAAACTACTAATGCTTCTTTAATAATTATTGGAACTTTTAATGCTAAAGGTGCAAATGCCATAGCCATCCTATGGTCTTTATAAGTTTCAATTTCAATATCTTCTTTAATCACTTCTGACGTTGATAATTGTAAAGTACTTTGAGTGATTTTTACTTTTCCTCCTAGTTTTTCAATTTCATTTTTTAAAGCTGAAAGTCGGTCTGTTTCTTTAATTTTTAAAGTGTGAAGTCCCGACAAGAAACATTCAATCCCTAATGTAAAACAAGTTACTGCTATGGTTTGAGCTAGATCAGGTGAATTGTTAAGATTAAAGGTTTTGGGTTTTAGATTTTGATTCGTTTTTTTTAATGTAATTGAATTATTTTTAAAACTTGTTTCTACACCAAACTCTTTATAAATTTCGCTTACAACCGAATCGCCTTGCAATGAATCTTGCTTATACGATGTCAATATAATTTCTGTTCCAACATTACTTAATGCAACAATACTATAATAATATGACGCTGATGACCAATCGGATTCAACTATGAGAGTTTTAGATTTTGGATATTGTGCTAGCGGATTTATTTTAACAGCATTTTTTCTAAAAGAAGTGACAACACCAATCTCATTCAATAAACTCAAGGTCATTTTAATATAAGGTATTGACGTAATATCGCCTTTAAGTGTAAGATTTAAGCCTTTTTTTAGTTTTGGAGCTATTAAAAGTAAGGCAGATATATATTGACTACTAACATTAGCATTAAGTGTTACTTTACTTTTTGTTAGTGACTTTCCCATAATTTTCAGAGGAGGAAAGCCATCATTTTTATCATACTTAATATCTGCTCCTAATTGCTGTAATGCATCTACCAATATTTGTATTGGTCTTTCAAGCATTCTGTTTGAACCTGTTAATAGTATTTTCCTTTGGTCTTGAGTTGCAAAGAATGCCGTGAGAAATCGCATTGCTGTACCTGCATGATGTATGTCTATAATGTTTTCAGGTGATTGTAATGCCTTTTGCATCAACTTTGAGTCGTCTGAATTTGAAAGGTTTTCTATCTTAATCGATGGGTATAAAGCCTTTAAAAGTAATAACCTGTTTGATTCGCTCTTCGAACCAGTTACTTTAATTGATGATTGTTTCTTTATAGATGATTTTTGTAATGTGAAATTCATAGTAAGAGATTCCTGCCTTTGCGGGAATGACAATATTATTTTAACTTATCGTTATTATGATGTCTATCGTGATCTCTTTTCGCTTTAAAATCTAATTTCTTATTGAAAGCCTCTTCTAAATTCACACCTGTTTGATTTGCTAAACATAACACAACAAACATAACATCTGCTAATTCTTCACCAAGATCTTTGTCTTTATCGCTTTCTTTCTCACTTTGTTCTCCATATCGTCTTGCAATAATACGAGCTACTTCCCCTACTTCTTCGGTAAGTTGAGCCATATTGGTGAGCTCATTAAAATAGCGTACTCCATGTGATTTAATCCAATCGTCTACCGCTTGTTGTGCGTTTTGTATGTTCATATTATTATTTTCTTGTTAGCACTACTTTCTCAGCTTCCTTCAAAACACGTTGGTTAAAGAATTCTTTTAATTCTAAATATTTGTAAGCAGGAATTATTGCTGTATTAATTTTAAAGTTGGTTATTACATTTAGTCCTCCTTCGACTGCACTAATATTAAACAGAAATGAACCCATTTGATCCGGTAAAGATACTTTTTTTGGTTCAGGCATTGAGGTAACTTGATATCCTTCAGGTATTTTTATATTGATCATTTTTTTTCTACTATATGGATATACAAAATTAATAGGGTAATTTCTCTCTTCTAATTTAAATGGATTCGATTGTAATTTTAGAAAAAGTAAAGGAGATAAATAAATCTCATTACCAATAATATCCACAGCCTCGTCGAATTCAAATGCATAAGTTTCCATTATAGGTTTAGTTAAATCCTTAACATTTTTTACTTCAAAATCAATTAAATCATCAAATGCATAAGTATTAATTAAATCTTCTACATATTCATCTTTAGTAAATTTTTTATAGTTCTTTCTATATTTAAAAGCTTCCAAATCGGTAAAAACAGATCTTTGTTTACCTTCTAAACTACCATCCTCATTTATGGTTACATTCATAATTACATTTCCTTGACTTGCTTTTTCAGGATATAAATTAATCTTTCTGGTGCGACCATCTTCTAAAACCAAAGTGCCTTCCCAATTTAATGCCCGTTCTGGCAACATTCCGGGAATATTCAATTTATCTGTTGCATCTAACAAAATGTCCTTACCTCCAATTTCTGCACAGGCAATTACATAATTAAATCCTTCTAAGGTTGGAAAAATTGGTATTCCATGCTTTCTTGTACTTACCAAAACCGGATTAATTTTAACGCCACATTCTCTTAACAAAGCAACAAGTAACAAATTTATTTCAGACACATTACCTGTATTTTCTTTATATGCTTTTTGAAGCCCATCGTTTGTATACTTACCATAGTTACCATTCCAATTCATCTTATTTTTTACAAAATCAAAGGCATTATTGGTAATCTCAAGAGGTGCAGTTCCCATTGATTTTAATCGAGCAGCATCTTCTTTTAAAAACCTTGATTTATTTAATTGCTCTCCAAAATTTTTAGACTTATTTATGGTTTTAATAACTTCTTTCCATGTAGTAGCATATTTTTTTAATCCACTATTTGGAAATTCTACAGATTGTAGTTCGTAAGTTATTAAAAATCGATAGTTATCTATATTATCTACGTACGGCTCTTCTTTTAGTGCCGGAATATCTCTAAGTTCATACTCAGTAACATATTCTTTAGTTTGAATAGTTTCAGATTTTGTTGCTTGAGTTAAAGCTCTATTTGTAGACTGCTCATAACTTATATTCAAATTTCTTTGTTTTGAATATTCTTTAGGCACTACATTAAAGGCTCCCTTAGCAACTCTTTTAAAATTAAAATAGTTAACAACTTCTATTTTAGTAAAATAATGTTCGGTAGGTATATCTTCCTGTACAATCAAATCGTCAATTTTCCAAAAAGGAGAAGTAATCCTGTAAGTCCACTCAACTACCGAACCAACTTTTACATTCGGCATTGTAAAAGAGGTTTGATTATAATTATCTGACATTTCATTCTTAAAAATGGCGCTTTTTTTAAGCTTTTCAGCTTTAAGCTTTCCTCCTTCTTTATTATAGGTATAGCCTTTTATACTACTTACTTTCTCTTTATCGCTGTTAGATTTATACAATCCTATTTCTTCTGTACCATAGTTTAATCCATCTTTATTTAAAATTTTAATACGTTCATGAACTTCTGTAATTAGAATCCAACCTTGTGGATGCTCGTAATTAAAATAAGTTCTTCTTGATTTATGAAGAACAACAGCGCTTGCAGATGTATCTTTATCATATACTTTATTTGTTACTTCGTCTAGTGATACTTTACCAAATTTGTAATTTTGAGCATTAGTAAAATTTATAGCAATTATAGCTACTATAATGAGAATTATTTTTTTCATTTTTTGATTGGTTAGTTTATTTTATTTAATACAAACGATGCTTTATCAGCTTTAGCAACTTTTCTCATAAAACTTCTATAAGTGTTGTAATCTTCTTTTTGATAGTCTCCCTTAAATATTTCAAGTGAACGTTTGTATCTTATTTTTGTATCACTCAGCTTTTCCATTGCAACTTTATAAATACCAAATTGAGTTTTAATTTCTTTGTCTTGAATAAGTGTTTCAAACGATAAGTTGTTTGTTAAATTAATAATATATTCATCTTCATCATAAAAACCACGCTGTATTACAAATGGTAATTTACGCGTAGAATACCTTGGAGGTAAACTCGTAAAGCGATTAAACATATTGGGTGAAATTAAAAGTTTTTCGCCTATTGAAGTAGTATAAGTTGGAGCCTTTAAGTCAATTTCTTCGGTAATTTCAATTCGATCTCTGTTGTTATCAATTTTAATTTTGTCTAATGATAACCCGTTAATATGGCTCCAATAATCTTTATAATGAGTATCTCTATCTTTTTGATCACTGTCTACTATACTACGAAGTCTATCATCATATTGGACACCACCAGATTTTGAAGTTACTTTAGCCAAAATCCCTCCTTGGTCATTTATGCTAACATCAGCAGTTGTTTTTAAATAACTTTCCTGACTCGTATATACTTTGGTATGCTCAATTCTACCACCTTCAGGTGTTATAACCAAAACATCTCTGTCATCAGTAGAATTAGCAATATGTCCAAAAGGGACTTTTTGACTTGTGCACTCCAACCAAAATGGTTCATCGTCATTAGGGATTTTTAAAAAAACATGATTTCCTTGCATTGCTACAAATTCTGATTCAATATCTTCTAAATCTTGATTACGAACTACTATCGAATAATACGACGAGATTCCTTGACTATCCATTAAAGCTTTGGTGTAATTGGTTAATGCCTTACAATCGCCATAGCTTACTTCATCAACTTTGGAAGCCAACATTGGCTGCCAACCACCAACACCTAATTGAATACTAATATATCTGGTTTTATCTTGTACATATTGGTAAATAATTTTTGCCTTTTCAATTGGGTCTTTGATACCTTGAACTAAGTCTGCTATCTCTAATTTTGCACTTTCTGGTAAATCATTTCTTCCTTTTAATAAAACGTCATAATTCCATTTCCCAAAATCATTCCAGTTTTCAGCATGACCATCTACATCAACCAATCTAAACTTACGAGGAGCAAATTTAACAACTGGAGCAAATTTATTAAATGCTGGACTCATAGATTCCCACTTATATGCTTTTAGGTTTTTCGCTTTAAAATGAATTATATTACCATTTGATAAGTTTTCAATGCCGTCACCATCAAGATTAAATTTCTTAATATCTAATGGCACATTTTCATGATTAATAATTTTAAAAGATGAGTTTTCAGCACTAATAAAATAGCCTTGTACAGGATACCATCTTGGAAAAAAGGCTGTAGAATTAGTCTGTGTTTCTGTTTCAAACACAAATGTAAAAGGATAACTTATTGGAGTATAATCTAGTGCTAAAACCCGGTTATCAGAAAACAAATCATTACCAGAATTACTATAGTCTTTAAAATCTTTCTTTTTAAACTTTTTAATTTCATTCCCAAATGAATTGTAAACAAAAGCATTAATAGATT
This sequence comes from Flavobacteriaceae bacterium, assembly GCA_965250265.1. Lineage (GTDB taxonomy): Bacteria > Bacteroidota > Bacteroidia > Flavobacteriales > Flavobacteriaceae > PRS1. Next base: position 311,045 of record CBDFNO010000013.1, read on the forward strand.
TAACTCTTATTTCAGGGTCATAATATAAATACGGATTAAGATGTCTCAATCCATTTTTATTATAAATTGTTATAGCCCTTTTTATTTTAATAGTCATATTATCATAGCTATGCAACTCAATAACAATGTCATGACTTCTAATAACCGCATTTGCATTTTCTTTTAGTTCAGGATCAATAGTTAAGAAAGAAAATAGATTGTCTTGCGAAAAGCTGTTGAATGTTATAAACAAAAGTAATACACTCACAAAATTTTTAATATTCATGCACAATAAATTAATCTAAAATTAGGGAGTTAGTAGTATTAGGGAGTTATTCTGCAATATTTAATGCCCCTTTTTTATTTTTGTTATTTAAATCAAATATAAGAAAACTAGGTCTAAATTTTTAAATTAAAGATAGGTTTATTCTTTATTTTTTGTGTCAATATTTATGGTTACAGGGCCATCATTTAAGAGTTCAACTTTCATATTAGCTCCAAATTCTCCGGTTTGAATTTTTTTACCTAAATCTAATTCAAATTGCTTTACAAAATCCTTATATAAGGGAATAGCAATATCTGGTTTTGCTGCCTTTATATAGCTAGGTCTGTTTCCTTTTTTTATACTTGCATGCAATGTAAACTGACTGACTACAATAACTTCACCAACAACATCTAAAAGAGATCTATTCATTACACCATCATCATCTCCAAAAATGCGAAGATTTATAATTTTTTTTGTTAACCAGGTTATGTCTTCTTGAGTGTCTTCATTAATAATCCCTAAAAGAATTAATAATCCCTTATTTATCGTGGCAACTGCTTTCCCTTCAATTGTAACACTTGCTTTAGAAACTCTTTGTATTACTGACTTCATTCCTTTTCCCAGATATCAGTTCTGTAATTTTCATCTTCACCTTCCAAAATTTGCAAATAACTCTTATATCGAGAATAAGCTATAGTTTCATTTTCTAAGGCATCTTTTACTGCACATTTAGGTTCCTGTACATGTAAACAATTATTAAATTTACAATTCTGTTTTAATTTAAAAAACTCAGGAAAATAATCTCCTACTTCTTCTTTATCCATATCTACAATTCCGAATCCTTTTATCCCTGGAGTATCAATAATTTTAGCACCAAAACTTAAATCAAACATTTCGGCAAAAGTAGTTGTATGTTTTCCTTGCAAATGTTGTGATGAAATTTCTTTAGTTTTCAAATCTAAATCAGGTTCTATTGCATTTATTAAAGTAGATTTACCAACACCTGAATGTCCTGCAAACATACTAACACTATCATTCATTAATTGTTTTACTTTATCAATATTCAGTCCTTTTTTTGCAGATATATCAATACATTCATAGCCAATTTTTTTATATAAAGAAATTAAATGTTTTACTTCTAATAATGTATCCTCTTCATACGTGTCAACTTTGTTAAAAAGCAGTACTGTTTTTATAGAATATGCTTCGGATGTTGCTAAAAATCGGTCTATGAAACTTGTAAATGTTGTTGGATTATTAATTGTTATTAAAAGAAATACCTGATCAATATTAGCAGCAATTATATGTGTTTGTTTAGATAGATTTACAGATTTTCGAACAATATAATTCTTTCGCTCTCTTATATTATGTATAACTCCAGTAACTGTATTATTCTTTGTTTCTAACTCAAATTCTACATAATCCCCAACTGCAATAGGGTTGGTACTTTTAATACCTTTCATACGAAATTTTCCTTTTATTCGGCATTCGTAAATCTTACCATTAAATGTTTTAACGGTATACCAACTTCCAGTAGATTTATAAACTATTCCTGTCATTAATCAAAACGTTAATACAAATTAACGACTTTTCATTTTAAGAAAAAGAGTATCTTCGTTACTTAATTTTTAAAAAACTCAACAACATGAAAAAATTACTAGTAGTTATTGCTTTAATAATCGTTTCTTTTATTGATGTTAATGCCCAAGTAGAATACAAAGTTATTACAAGTGTAGAATCTATTGTACCAAATGGTGTAGGTAGATCTAGAATTATTTCAGCATTAGAAGATAAAGATTATAAAGAATTTACTTCTGTTAGAACAGACGATAAAGAAACAGATGGTCGAAACAAATCTAAGAGAAATGAGATTAGAGTGAAAAAATTTGAAGAAACTAAACTTTTAAACTTCTACAATTTAGGTGGTATTCGTTTTCAAAATATAGCAGCTAATGATGCTCTTATTACTTCAAAAATAAATACAATGATAGCAGATGGTTGGGAATTAGCTTTTGTAGCTAGTGCAGTAGAGAGCGAAGGTGGTAAAGGTGATGGTAAAGGGATTTTTATTACTCGCTATATTTTTAAGAGGAATAAATAATTCTAGTTTAAAAAACTAAAAGGCTCGCAATTGCGAGCCTTTTTTATTGCTTGAATATCTTTTCCTGATGATTAATGGATTCTTGATGAATTGCCTTAAACATCCTAAGTACAAACTCTTCACTAAGGTTATTTTGTTCTCCTTCTAAAATCATTTTGCCTAATATTTCATTCCATCTTTTAGACTGAAGTACAGCAACATTATTATCTTTTTTAAGAACTCCTATCCCATCCGAGACTTTCATACGCTTACCTAAAACTTCAATAAGTTGATGATCAATAACATCAATTTGTGTACGCAATGTATTTATTAAATTATTGTATTCGGCTTCTTTAGAAGTTTCTTTTCTAATCTTTAAATCATCCATAAACTGGATTAAAGTATTTGGTGTAATTTGTTGAGCAGCATCACTCCAAGCTTTATCTGGGTCATGATGCGTTTCTACCATTAATCCGTTGTAATTTAAATCGAGTGCTGTTTGGCATAAATCGAAAATAATATCGCGTCGTCCTGCAATATGTGAAGGGTCTAAAATAAGTGGTAAATCTGGAAAACGGTTTTGTAAATCGACAGCTATCTGCCATTCAGGATTGTTGCGATACCTTGTTTTCTCGTAGGTTGAAAATCCGCGATGGATCACACCAAGATTTTTTACGTCAGCTGTGTAAAAACGCTCAACAGCACCAAGCCATAAAGACAAATCTGGATTTACTGGATTTTTAATTAAAACGGGTTTATCTGTTCCTTTTAATGCATCTGCTATTTCCTGAACAATAAAAGGGCTTACAGTAGTTCTTGCACCAATCCATAAAATATCGACATCATGTTGTAATGCTAAATCCACATGGTTTGCGTTAGCTACTTCTGTAGTAATTAGCATACCTGTTTCTTCTTTGGCTTTTTGCATCCATTTTAAGCCTAAAGCACCAACACCTTCAAAGTTTCCAGGTCGTGTTCTTGGTTTCCAAATTCCTGCACGTAACACAGTAGCATCACTATCTTTTAATTGATGTGCTATTTTTAATACTTGTGCTTCTGTTTCTGCACTACATGGGCCAGCTATAACTAAAGGGTGTTCTAGACCGAAGTTATCTAACCATGTTCTTAATTCTTTTTTATTTTCCATAACTTTTATTCAATTCCTTTTAATATTTGTTTTATATGGTTTGTGTTTTTCATTTCTTTAAAAACCGCATCGAAATCATCATTTTTCATCAGGTTTTTAAATTGTGTGAGATTATTAATATAATCTTCTAATGTTTCTATAACATTGTCTTTATTTTGTTTAAAAATTGGTGTCCACATTTCGGGAGAACTTTTTGCTAATCGTACTGTAGATTCAAATCCACTACCAGCCATATCAAAAATATCTCGTTCGTTTTTTTCTTTATCTATTACTGTTTTACCTAACATAAACGAGCTAATATGAGATAAATGAGACATATAGGCAATGTGTTTGTCATGTGCTACCGGATTCATATAGCGAATTCGCATACCAATATTCACGAATAATTCTATTGCTTTTTGCTGAAGTTTGAATGCTGTTTCTTCTACTTCGCAAATAATATTTGTTTTATTTTGAAACAACTCCATAAACGCTGCTTTAGGTCCGGAAAACTCTGTTCCTGAAATAGGATGTGTAGCTAGAAAATTTCTTCGTTTTGGATGGCTTGCTACTGACTTACAAATATCTAATTTTGTTGAACCTACATCTATAACTAAAGCATCATCTGAAATAATATCCAAAATTTTTGGTAACTCTACCACAGAGCTATCTACAGGAATTGCTAATACAACTAAATCGGCTTTTGAAATATCTTTTAGTTCAGCTTTTTTATCTATAATTTGTAATGACAAGGCTTCTTCTAAATGATCTACGTTATTATCGATGCCATAAATAACAGCTTCCGAATTAAGCTTTTTTATATTTAAAGCTAAACTTCCACCAATTAATCCAATTCCTATTATGTATATGTTTTTCATTTCACTCTTGCTATTGCTTCTTCAATATCTTCAACTGGTGCACATAATGAAAATCGTATATAACCTTCTCCATTAGTTCCAAGAATTGTCCCTGGTGCTATAAATAAATGGTGTTTCTTCAACACTACATCTACAAATTCTTCAGCTTTAACTAAATCTGGTAATTTTGCCCAAACAAAAAGTCCTGAAGCGTTTTTATCGAACGTACAGCTTAAGGCTTTAGCTAATTTCCAAACCAATTCCCGTCTTTGCTCATAAACACTATTCAGACTTATATACCACATTTCTGAACATTTTAAAGCTTCAATAGCGCCTTTTTGAATGCCATAAAACATTCCAGAATCCATATTACTTTTCACCTTTAGAATGTTGTTAATATAAGTTTCCTTTCCTAACACCATACCAACTCTCCAGCCAGCCATATTAAAGGTTTTGCTTAACGAGTTTAACTCTAAACAAACTTCTTTTGCTCCTTGAACAGCTAAAATACTTCGAGGGGCATCATTTAAAATAAAACTATAAGGATTATCATTAATTATTAAAATGTTATTCCGTCTTGCAAACGCAATAAGTTCTTCAAATAAATTATAACTTGCCTTGGCTCCTGTAGGCATGTGCGGGTAATTTATCCACATTAGCTTTACCTTATTTAAATCTGATTTTTCTAATGCTAAAATATCTGGAAACCAGTTATTCTCTTCTTTTAAATCATAAAAAACAGGTTTTGCACCAAGCAATTTTGTAACCGATTGATATGTAGGGTAACCAGGATTGGGAATAAGCACTTCGTCACCTTCATTTAAATATGCCATAGAAATATGCATAATTCCTTCCTTGCTACCCATTAAGGGTAAGATTTCGGTTTTAGGGCTTAAGGATACATTAAATTGCTCACGATAAAATGTTGCCATTGCTTCTCGAAGTTCTAGTAAGCCTTGATAACTTTGATATTTATGAGCATTTGATTCTGATAATCCATCAGTTAATGCCTTAATAACTTTATGTGGTGGTTGTAAATCTGGACTTCCAATTCCTAAATTAATAATAGGCATACCGCTTGCTTTAAGCAAGTTGACTTCTCTCAACTTTTTTGAAAAGTAGTATTCTTCAACCGATTGTAATCTGTTTGCTGACTCAATCATAGTTTTGCATTTTTATATTCGCCTAAAATTTTAAATTCTTCAGACATTATAGCCATAATAGATTTTGCCTTTTTGAAATCTTTGTAATTTTCGAAGGTTATATCTACAAAAAAAGAATATTTCCAAGGTGTTTCAATTTTTGGCATTGATTGAATCTTTGTTAAATTTAGCTTGCAATCGCTCATCACATTAAGCATTGCAGCTAAACTTCCACGTTTGTGTTCAGTATCAAATTTTATTGAAGCTTTATTTATTTTCCTTTCTGGATATTCATGATTATCTCGTTTAACAATAACAAATCGGGTTTCATTATGCTTTATTGTTTGAATACTTTCGGCTAAAATATCGAGTTCAAAAATTTCAGCAGCTAAGCTACTTGCTATTGCAGCAATGTTTTTAAGTTTATGTTCCTGTATTCGTTGTGCTACTTCGGCTGTGTCTTTGTCTTCAATTAATTTAATATGAGGATGATTTTTAAAAAATTCTTTACACTGCAAAAGTGCCATAGGATGCGAATAAACTTCTTTAATATTGGCAATACTTTGATTTGGTAAGGCCATTAAATGGTGTTGAATATCTAAATAATGCTCTCCAATAATATGTAAATTATGATTATCTATTAATGCGTAATTTGGAATAATAGAACCTGCAATAGAATTCTCGATTGCCATAATTACAGCATCGCTTTCTTTATTTAAAAGACTATCTACAGCATTATCGAACGACAAGCATTCATTTATTGTAATTCCGTTATCAAAATAATGTTTTGATACAATATGATGGAACGAACCCTTTACGCCTTGTATTGCTACTGATTTTATCATATAAAAAAAGTCCCAATGTAACATCGAGACTTATATTTTAATTTATGTTTAATAAATTACACCTATAACGTCTCGTTTCTTTTGCTAAAAAAGAAGTAAAACCAGTTATAATATGTAAAAGTTGCTGTCATTATTATGTGGCTAAAGTAAATAATATTTTTACAAATCAAAATATGAGACTGTGTTTTTTAAGGTTTTTACCTAAAGTTTTAAAGATTATTAAAGAAATACTTGTTTAAATTATTTAATGTTTAGTTTTGGGTAAACTGTTTAATGATATGACTAAAAATGTAATCATCATGTTTTTGTTATCTATAGCTTTATGGAATTGTTCTCCGCAAAAAGAAAAAAATTTAGCTGAATTTGAAAGTATTCTTGGTTCTGATAATACAAAAGTTATAAATGAACTGTTAAATGACTTTGAAAATGATTATTTAAAAAGAGAATATCCAAACTTATCTACAGAAAAGGCTTATGAAACATATCTTATTGAAATTGCAGAAAATAAAAAAGAAAAATGGAAAACAATTTCTAAAGGAAATAGAGAGAAATTTGAAAACAGCCAATTATTTCTTGATTTACATCAAGTAGTAGATTCATTTTGGATTGAAACCGATTCAAGTAAAATGAAATTTCCTACTACAAATACTGTTCTTGTAACTAAATTTAATTATTTGGATGAAAATGGAATCCTTCAGTTTAGAATACATGAAAGACCTATTCATTCATACAACAAACCAATTGATTCAATTTTGAAGCATCAATCTATATTAGTGTTGTACAATCCATTAGGTAAATACCATAAAGCTCTTTCATCTCTAAAAAATAGAAGTGACTTAATTACATATTTATTTGACAATAAAGATGCTTTTGGTTTTATACCAACTATGCTTTTAGCTTCTGATTTCTTAAAAATTAAAATAGATTTTAATAATGAATTAAATAGGAGATTAATTATGCTTGAAATGGAATATTAGATTCCTGCCTATGCAGGAATTCTTAATCCTCAAAAATAAGTTGCCCAGTATAAAATTCTTCGACATCAACCGTTGGAGGTTGGTTTCTCGAAATTAAATCTCCGGTACTACGGAGTTCACCAGTTAAGGATTGTTGCGGATTTACAATCATGTCGTTACTACCACGATGAAACACATCAACATTTTGAGCTATTAAGTTTTCGCCTTCAAAACGTCCTGCTCCTGCAAAAAACCCAATTCTTAAATTTTCAGTCTGTCCTGTGATATAAAAAGAGGAAATATTATTAGTCGTGATTCTTAAATTTGTAGTATTTACTTCTAACCTAAAATCACCTACAGTAAAACTATCTGGAGCATTAAAATCTTCTGAAGTAAGCTGCAAACTATTATAATTCAACACACCATCTGATGATATATCAAACTGTGTTGAACTTCTTACAGCTGTAATATTTGGTGCAGTAACATAAATTTTAGTAATCCCAAAATCACGAACGTAATTACAGGTATTATGATCTGTTAATTGTAATTGATCATCAACAACAAGAACTTCAACATCGTTTAACAAATTTTTTCCGGTTTCAATAATAACTATAAACTCTGTGCCATCTTTAAGTATAAGTTCAACATCTCGATTTACCAAAATTTTAGTAAACGCATCAACTGTAATTTCTTGTTGGATAATACTTCCTGATGTTTGAAAACAATCTCCTGCGTCTTCACTATCGCAAGCAATAACAAGTATTAATGTTAATATGTATAGTAGTTTTTTCATTTACAATCTAATACCAATTCCAAATTCAACAGCTTCCGCTGCTGCACCATGTGCTTTTAAGGTTAATGCTCCAAACCATTTATCATTAAAATAGCGTTTTAGCCCAATTCTAAAATATGTTCTCCCTTCAAAATCGTAAGGATAATACACATAATAACCAACTTGAGTGACCAAAGATGTTTTATTTACAAACAACTCGTGTCCAGCAAATATTCCAACACGCTTATAATCGGCTTTACCATCTTCATTACGATCTGGAAAAGCAACAGAATTAAACTTTATAAACTCCTCTAAAAATTTTGAAAAGAACACATCTGTTCCCAATTGCAAAGCACTTTTATGATTCAGTCTCTTATCTGCATAAGCAGAAAAAATATAAAATGGAAACTGTCCACTATCAATTACATCACTCTCATTGACTCCACTTCTTAATACAAAATTATACTTAATTGTTTGTGTGAATTTTTCTTCTTTATTAATTGAGTTAACATATTCAGGTTCTTCTACATCTAAATTATAAGTTACTCCAAGATTAAAAGTAACTGAATTTATACTTGTGTTTGGCGCTTTAACATTAGCATTTGAGTAATGTATTAATGATAATCCTGCTTGCAATCCAAACCTATCTATAATTCGCTCTTTTTTATAATTCAACATCATATAAGTGCTGCTCATAAATTTAGAGCCAAAAGCGATGTTTTTGTGATTGTCTGTTTTATCGTAAGGGTTTGTTGTAAACGCCAAACCTTGCCCAATTCGGAACATGAGATTACGCTTTAAAAAGTAAAAATTATAATGTGCATAGAGCGCATAGTTATTTCCTAAAACGTCATTCTTTAAATTTTGATAAGTAAAAGACACACCATAATCTGGATAATTAAAACGTTGTTCCCAATCTTCATTCCCAAAAGTCTTATTGTTCCAACTAATTATTGTGCCTTCTGGATGTCCTTTAATTAAATGAAGTATACCATCGTTATGTAAAGCAATATTTCCAGAAAAATAATTAACATCTATATATGAAGAGGATGTTTGCTTCTCTTGAGAAAAAATAACACTAAAAAACAAACATAAAATGTAAGCCAAACTTTGTTTCATTCATTTTCTTTGTGAAGCAAAAGTAAAAGAATAATTAAAATATCTGTGAAGCTATGGCTTTTATATTATCACTTTTTCCCATAGAATAGTAATGCAATACAGGAATTCCTGCTTTTTGCAGTTCTTTTGATTGTTGTGTACACCATTCTATCCCAACTTCTCTAACAGATGCATTGTCTTTACATTTTACAATTTCTTTAATTAATGCTTCAGGTAAATCGACATGAAAACGATGCGGAATTAAATTCAGTTGCTTTTTTGTAGCAATAGGTTTTAATCCTGGAATGATTGGTACTGTAATTCCTTCGTTTCTGCATTTAGCTACAAAATCAAAATATTTTTGATTGTCAAAAAACATTTGTGTAACAATATATGTTGCTCCATTCTTTATTTTCTTCTTTAGAAAATGAATATCGCTCTCTAAACTTGGTGCTTCCATATGTTTTTCAGGATATGCTGCAACTCCAGTACAAAAATTAGTTGGAGATGAATTTAGTAATTCTTCATCCAAATATTTTCCTTTATTTAAATCTTCGATTTGTGAAACTAAATCACTTGCATAGTTATGACCTTCAAGTTCAGGTTTAAAATACGTTTCACTTTTAACTGCATCACCACGCAAAGCCATAACATTTTGGATGCCTAAAAAATCCAAATCTATTAAGAAGTTTTCGGTGTCTTCTATTGTAAATCCACCACATAAAATATGTGGAATAGCATCCACTTTATATTTATTTTGAATTGCAGCACAAATTCCTACAGTTCCTGGTCGTTTTTCTTACCACTTGCTTTTTTAGCAAGCCATTTTTCAGTTCTTTAAACACATACTCTTCACGATGGTATGTTACATCAATAAATGGTGGGTTAAATTCCATTAAAGGATCAATATTATCAAAAATAGATTGAATGTGTTGTCCTTTTAAAGGTGGTAATATCTCGAAAGAAAATAAGGTGCTACCATTTGCATTCTTGATGTGTTCTGTTACTTTCATTTTCTTTATTCTGCTAAATTCGGATTAAGCCATTTTTTAGCTTCATCTATATTAATATGTCGTCTTTTACTATAATCTATTAATTGATCTTCAGTTATTTTACCTAGTCCAAAATATTTAGCCTCTTTATTTGCAAAATAATAGCCACTCACACTTGCTGCTGGCCACATAGCAAGACTTTCTGTAAGTTTAACACCAATCGCATGCTCTACATCTAGTAACTCCCAAATGGTGTTCTTCTCTAAATGATCTGGACAAGCTGGATAACCTGGAGCCGGGCGAATACCTTTATACGACTCTTTTATTAGATCTTCATTTGAAAGATTTTCATTTTGTGCATAATTCCAATGATTAGTTCTTATTTCTTTATGCAAATACTCTGCAAAAGCTTCAGCCAATCGATCAGCTAAAGCTTTTATCATAATGGAATTATAATCGTCATGATTGGCTTCAAATTTTTCAGCCAATTCTTGAGTACCAAAACCTGTTGATACACAAAAACATCCTATATAGTCTTCTAATCCTGATTCTTTTGGAGCAATAAAATCGGCTAATGCAAAATTTGGTTTGCCTTCCCTTTTCTTTAATTGTTGGCGAAGGGTTAGGAATATAAGTTTTTCTGAACCAATTTTTATGATATTTCTCTCAACATTCGAAATGATTGAATTATCAACTTCAATATCATCATCATTTATAGAGTTTGCAGGAAATATTCCGAAAACGGCCTTTGCTTGAAGTAATTTTTCATCAAAAATACATTGCAATAATTCTTGTGCATCTTTAAATAATTCTGTAGCCTGTTCTCCAACGACTTTATCTTTTAAAATATTTGGATACTTACCATGTAAATCCCAACTTCTAAAGAATGGAGACCAATCTATAAAAGCTTCCAACTTTCTAATATCAAAATCTTGAATCACTTGAATACCAAGTCGTTTTGGTTTTACAATTTTAGTAGTATTCCAATCAATTATAAATTTGTTTTTTCGAGCTATTTCAATTGATATATATTCCTTCCGTTTTGAGCGATTTAAAAATTGCTCTCTAAATTTATTATACTCTTCTCGAATCTGTTCTTTATAAACTTTATTATCTTTATTTAACAAATTACTAACCACAGCAACTGCTCTTGAAGCATCGTTAACATGCACAACAGTATGCTGATAATTAGGCGCTATTTTTACAGAAGTGTGTGCTTTAGACGTTGTTGCGCCACCTATTAGTAATGGTATCTTAATATTCTGCTTCTCCATTTCTTTAGATAAATAGACCATCTCATCTAACGAAGGTGTTATTAATCCGCTTAATCCAATAATATCAACTTGTTCTTTTTTTGCAGCTTCTATAATTTTTTCTGGTGGAACCATAACACCTAAATCGATAATCTCATAGTTATTACATCCTAAAACGACGCTCACAATATTTTTTCCAATATCATGGACATCACCTTTAACAGTTGCCATTAATATTTTGCCAGAAAATTCTACTTTTCCATCTTTTTCGGCTTCAATATAAGGTTGTAAATAGGCAACCGCTTTTTTCATTACTCGTGCCGATTTTACCACTTGAGGCAAGAACATTTTTCCACTTCCGAATAAATCTCCAACCACATTCATGCCTATCATTAAATGTCCTTCGATGACTTCTATTGGTCTTGACGCTGATTTCCTAGCTTCTTCAACATCTTCAACTATAAAAGCGTCAATGCCTTTGACCAGAGCATGTGTTATACGTTCTTGCAAAGTGTCATTTCTCCATTCTTGTACAACTGAATCTTCTTGTTTCTTTATACCTTTTACTGTTTCTGCAAAATCTAATAAACGTTCGGTAGCATCATCTCTTCTGTCGAATAACACATCTTCAACGCGTTCTAATAAATCCTTATCAATTTCGTCATAAACCTCTAACATGGCTGGATTAACAATGCCTAGATTCATACCATTTTTTATAGCGTGATATAGGAATGCCGAATGCATAGCCTCGCGAACAGTATCATTTCCTCTAAACGAAAAAGATACATTACTTACTCCACCTGAAACATTAGTATAAGGTAGATTTTCTCTAATCCATTTGGTAGCATTGAAAAAATCTAAAGCATTTTTTCGATGCTCATCCAATCCTGTAGCTACTGGAAATATATTAGGATCAAAAATAATGTCTTGAGGTGCAAACTTTACCTTATTCACCAATACATCGTAAGAACGTTTACAAATATCAATACGTCTTTGGTAAGTATCTGCTTGTCCATCCTCGTCAAAAGCCATAATAATAACAGCAGCTCCATAACGTTTCACAAGTTTCGCCTGACGAATAAACTCAACTTCACCTCCTTTTAAACTAATAGAATTTACCACAGATTTTCCCTGAACAACTTGCAAGCCAGCTTCTATGATTTCCCATTTGGAACTGTCTATCATAATTGGCACACGAGAAATGTCAGGTTCAGAGGCTATAAGATTTAAAAAAGTTGTCATTGCTTCAACACCATCAAGCATTCCTTCATCCATATTAACATCAATAATTTGGGCTCCTCCTTCTACCTGGTGTCTTGCAACTTCTAGTGCTTCACTTAATTTACCTTCTTTAATTAATCGCAAAAACTTACGTGACCCAGTAACATTAGTACGTTCGCCTACATTAATAAAGTTGCTTTCTGGAGTTACAACCAAAGGTTCTAAACCAGAAAGTGTTAGATATTTATTTTTATTATTAATCATTATATTCTCACTAATAAGATTCCTACCTATACAGAAATTTCAATTCTTCTAGGTTCATAATTTTTAGCAACATCTGCAATTGCTTTAATATGTTCTGGATTTGTACCACAACAGCCTCCAATAATATTTATTAAACCATCTTTTAAATAGTCTTCAATTAGTTCTTTCATTTGCTCTGGAGTTTGGTCATATTCTCCAAAAGCATTTGGTAATCCAGCATTTGGATGTGCTGAAGTAAAAAACTCTGTTTCATGAGATAATCGTTGCATATATGGTTTTAATTGCTCTGCTCCAAGTGCACAGTTAAAACCTACACTTAATAAAGGAATATGAGAAATAGATGTTAAAAAAGCTTCTACGGTTTGTCCTGATAATGTTCTGCCCGAAGCATCAGTTATCGTTCCAGATACCATAATTGGAATATCAATATTACGCTCTTCTTTTACCTCATCAATAGCAAACAGTGCTGCTTTTGCATTAAGGGTATCGAAAATAGTTTCAACTAATAACACATCAACACCGCCATCAACTAAAGCTTCTACTTGCTGTTTGTATGAGATTCGTAGTTCATTAAAGGTAATTGCTCGATATTCGGGCTTATTAACATCCGGAGACAAACTTGCAGTTTTGTTTGTTGGACCTATACTTCCTGCAACAAAACGTGGTTGATCTGGATTTGCTTTTGAAAATTCATTTGATACTTGTTTTGCGATTTTAGCTGACTCGTAATTCAGTTCGTAAACCAAATCTTCCATATTATAATCTGCCATTGCAATGGTTGTCCCTGAAAATGTATTTGTCTCAACAATATCTGCACCAGCTTTAAAATACTTACGATGTATTTCTGCAATAGCATGAGGTTGTGTAAGAGATAACAAATCGTTATTTCCTTTTAATGATGTTGGATAGTCTTTAAAACGTTCCCCTCTGATATCTTCTTCAGAAAAATTATAACGCTGAAGCATAGTTCCCATAGCACCATCGAGTACTAAAATGCGTTTTTGTATGGCTTGATAAATTTTTGACATGTTTGATAATTTTATCAATATGCCATCAGGAAAGTAAGCGGAAATTACTTATGGTTATCTGTCTAATTAAACACATTAGAAGAATGTAGCACCTTCTTTTTAATCCCGATAACTATCGGAAAAAGGGTTGCTAAGGTTTCATCGGGTCTTTTCCCTCTACCTTTCGTGATAACAATCAATACGTTTTTGAACTTGTGTACAAATAAAGGAATTAAATTTTTGATTACACAATTTTAATACTGAAAATATGATATGCTAGTCTTTAAAGCTATACATTATTCACCAACTTATCACCATCAATTTATTCGGTTAACAATCCTTTTGTAAGTTTATTAAGTTTTGTGACTTTTTTAGCAAAGTCTCCCTTAATGCTTTTTCTAAAATGATTTAGATTCTTTACTAAATCGTTTGTTTCATCAGGGATAACCTCTTCAAAAAACTGACGCAATCGTTTTGCCATTGTTGGTGATTTTCCGTTTGTAGAAATTGCAATTTTAATATTTCCTTTTGTTACAATTCCGCCAAGGTAAAAATCACATAATTCTGGTGTGTCTGCAACATTTATTAACAATTGTCTTTTTTTAGCATCAAGATAAATTTGCTTATTTACATCAAGATTATTAGTTGCTGCAATAACCAAATGCAAATTTTGTAAAATAGTGTCATTATAAGCTGTATTGTGTACCAGCAAAACTTGATGTTTTTCGGCTAAAGCAATTAATTCATCATTAAACTCCAAGGCAATCATTGTAACTTGAGCGTTAGGGCTTGACTTTAGCATAAAGGATAATTTCTCTAATGCAACTTTTCCACCTCCAACAATAAGCACATTAAGTTGATGTAATTTCAAAAAAATTGGATATAAATTATTTCTTTCCATCATTTAAATATTATGAATTAAATAGCTACCGCCTTTTTTTTAAATTCATTATAAATTGAGTTTAGGTTTACGCGCTCTTTTACAACCTCTCCTATTATAATAATTGCAGGAGAAGACATTTTTTTTTCTTTTACAATTCGACCAATAGTTTCAATCGTACCAACTCCAAATTTTTCATTTTCCATTGTTCCGTTTTGTATAATCGCTACAGGAGTGTTTTGTTTTTTCTCGTCTAAAAAAACTTGAACAATTTCTTTCAACTTTCCCATTCCCATTAAAATCACAACAGTTGCTGTAGATTTGGCTGCTAAAGCAATATCGTTTGATAGTTTATGTGATTTTGTTGTTCCAGTAACTACCCAAAAGCTTTCTGATGCTCCTCTTTTAGTTAATGGAATACCTTGATATGCCGGAACAGCCATTGCTGAAGATATTCCGGGGATCATATAGGTTTCAATACCAAAGTGTTGCACATAATCTATCTCTTCGGCTCCTCGACCAAAAATAAAAGGATCTCCTCCTTTTAATCTAACTACATGACCATGGGTTTTAGCTCTACTTACAATGAGTTCATTGATTTGATCTTGCTGATAAGCTGAACATCCTTTGCGTTTACCTACAAAAATAAATTCGGTTTCTTGATGTGCATAATTAAGTAAATCCTTATTTACAAGTGCATCGTACAAAATTACATCTGCCGCTTTTAAAGCTTTTATTGCTTTAAGAGTAATTAATTCTGGATCTCCTGGACCTGCTCCAACTATTGTTAATTTTGGAGTTCTTCTATACTTCATTTACTAGTTCTTTAAATCTATAAGCCTCAATTGTTTCAAAAAAGGCTTTAGCTTGATGTATATATGTTTTTGCAAAATCAGGATTTGGTTGATTTTTATTTATTTGATACACTAATTCTCCAAAAGACGTTTGGAGCGTAATTTTTTGAGTTTCAATAAAAATTTCATCAAATGACCTTATTATTGACGCCTGTGTATTTGTCTTTTTGTCTTCTGTTAGCAACAATGCTTTTGCTCCATTTACAAATGCTGCGTATGCTTGATAAATGGCATCTGCCCATTTATTATTTAAATAAGCATCTTCGGCCAGATCTAATTTTTCCTTAGCTTCCAGCAATAATGTTGCTACTAAATCTATGACGACTCCAGCACATTCACCTACACCTACTGCTTTTACAAATGGATTGGTTGTTCCCCAATCTATATAATCATCTTCAGTTAAATTATTTGTATTGGTAAGTGGCTTTAATAAATCGTAAAAATATTTTTCTCCTTTAATATCGTAATATTTTAAAAATGAATTATTATGTGCATTTGCTTTAAAATCATTCAACAACAATCGTAAAGCATCAGGACCTCTTTTAGATGGTATTTTAATTACTTTATCAGAAAACCGTCCTTTTCCATTTCCTAAAACACCTCCTCCAAGTAAAATTTGCACAGCAGGAATCACCAATTTACCTATGTTAATAGACATACCTTGAAAGCCTATATGTGCCATATTGTGCTGTCCACAAGCATTCATACAACCACTAATTTTTATTGTGATTTCTTTATTATTAATATATCGTGGATACTCTTCTGTAAGCACTCGCTCAAGTTCTACAGCAATACCTGTACTACTGGCAATACCTAAATTACAGGTATCTGTGCCTGGACAAGCTGTAATATCTGCTGTTGAATTATATCCTAATTCTGTAAATCCCAACACTTTTAATTCCTGGTAAAATAATGGTAGTAATTCTTCTTTTACATGTCGAATAAGAATATTTTGTCTTAAAGTAAAACGCAATTCGTCTGCTGCATAGTTCTTTATTAACCGCGCTAATTCTCTTGCTTTTTGAGTTGAAAAATCTCCCAGTCTTACTTTAATACCAATTGCAAAAAGTCCTTTTTGTTTTTGCTCAATTACATTTAATTCTTTCCATATTTTGAATGCCGTTAGATCTTCAATATCGATTTTTATATTTGAAACCTCTGGAATTATAGGTTCGGCATCAAAATCGGCGGCATCAATAAAAACATCTTGTTGTGATAATGCTTTTTGTTCTTCATCAATGAGTTTTACAAAGTTTTCTAAACCAATGTCTTTTATAAGAAATTTCATTCTAGCTTTTTGACGTCTTGTTCTTTCTCCATGACGATCAAAAATTCGTAATACACTTTCTATTACAGGAATTATTTTATGCGTACATAAAAATTCATATAACACATCTGCTTGTCTTGGCTGTGAACCTAAACCACCTCCAAGTAAAACTTTAAATCCTTTTTCGTTATTCTTGATTTTTGGAATGAATCCTAAATCATGAATATAGCTCAATGCAGTATCAGAATTAGAAGAAGAAAAAGAAATTTTAAATTTCCTTCCCATTTCTTGGCAAACCGGATGTCTTAAGAAAAATTTAAAAACAGCATCTGCATAGGGTGTGACGTCAAAGGGTTCGTTTACATCTATTCCTGCAGTTGCGCTAGCTGTTACATTTCTAACTGTATTACCACATGCTTCACGTAATGTTACATCATCTTTTTCAAGTTGTGCCCATAATTCTGGTGTACGATCTAAACTCACATAATGAATTTGTATATCTTGTCTGGTTGTAATATGTAATTTACCAGTAGAATATTCGTCTGCAACGTCGGAAATTCTTAACAATTGATTACTTGTAACTTTACCATAAGGAAGTTTAATCCGAATCATTTGCACTCCAAATTGACGTTGACCATAAACACCTCGTGCTAATCGTAAGCTTCTAAATCGCTCTTCGTCAATATATCCATCTTTAAATAGTCGAATTTTTTTCTCTAATTCAATGATGTCTTTTTCAACAACTGGGTTTTCTATTTCTGTTCTAAAACTTTGCATAAGTTGTTTAACTATTGAAAGTGGATACCACATTCTCTATGTGATAATACTTTTGTTACATCAAAATAGGATTCATTTTTCGGTAAATTATTAGCTTCTACATAGTTATCTAAATCAGCATCTGTCCAATAATAAAAAGGGCTAATTTTCAGAATTCCGTCTTTACTAAAACTTAGTATATCTTTAGAATCTCTATACTCATTTTGTCTTACCCTTATATTTGTAAACCACACTTTGGGCTGATGTTCGTTTAGGGCTCTTCTAAAAGGTTCTAGCTTTACAAGCTCAGTAAACTCTTCATGTTTAGGGTTTGTAACCTCAGGCAATCCAATTGTAGATTCAATAAATGCTTTACTTTGAAGCGGTACATAAACATTAATATTTAATTGGTAGCTATCAATTATATTAATAGCATGGTTATAAGTTTTAGGTGTGTTATAACCAGTGTCGCACCAAATAACATTTATGTTTTTATCCTTACGAAAGAAAGTGCTTAAAAGTACTGCCGAATAAATACCAAAGCTAGTTGTTACAATTCTCTTTTCAGATAATGGCAATGCCCATTCTATAATTTCTTCAGGAGTTTTATACCTTAATTCTTTATTTAATGCTTCTAAATTTAAATTTATCATTTTCTCCGTTTTATAGTATTCTATTAACTCTTCAAAATTATTTCTAATTCTTATATTTACTATTATCCTATCGGTTAACTAGATTAATCTACAAATATATTCTAATTATTGGATAATCAAATAGTTTACAGTTGTTTTATGAAATTAAATCGGCTAAAGACTTATTATTAAAAATATTAAGTGTGCTATCTCTTACTTCTATCATCAAATTGTGAACTGCACAAACATTTTCATCTGGGCAATCATCACATTTCTCATAATAGTTTAAACTCACACAGGACACCATTGCAATAGGTCCTTCTAATATTCTCATTAACGCAGACATTTTAATATCTTCTGGGCTTTTCAAAAGATAGTAACCACCACCTTTTCCTTTTTTAGAGCCTAGAAACCCGCTTTTACGAAGCGTTAGTAAAATGCTTTCCAAATATTTTTGAGAAATCGATTCACTTTGTGCTATTATTGCAATTTGCACGGGTGTTTTGTCTTCTTGTCTTGCCATAAATGCAAGTGCCTTTAAGCCATATTTAGTTTTTTTGGAAAGCATCTTGCAAAGATACTTATTTTAATATTCATTTAATGCTTGTTTTAAATCGTTAATAATATCATCTATATGTTCTAACCCAACAGAAACTCTAACCAAACCATCAGTTATACTCACTTCTAATCTATCTTCTAAAGACAATTTACTATGTGTGGTAGATGCTGGATGTGTTACTATACTTCTTGTATCTCCTAAATTAGCTGAAAGCGAACATAATTGTATTGCATCCAAAAATTTACGTCCAGCTTCAACACCTCCTTTAATTTCAAAAGCAACAATATTGCCTCCTTGTCTCATCTGTTTTTTGGCAATTTCATATTGAGGATGGGACTTTAAAAAAGGGTATTTAACCAAATTAACTTTTTCATGTTGTTCTAAATATTCTGCTACTTTCAGAGCATTTTCGCAATGTCTATCTACTCGAACCGAAAGTGTTTCCAAACTTTTAGATAAAATCCAGGCATTAAAAGGTGACAATGCAGGTCCTGTATTTCTTGAAAACAGATAAATCTCTCTAATTAAATCTGCTTTTCCTACAGTAACGCCTCCAAGAACTCTTCCTTGTCCATCTATTAACTTTGTTGCAGAATGAATTACTAAATCAGCTCCAAATTGAATAGGTCTTTGAAGATATGGTGTTGCAAAACAATTGTCTATTATTAATAATAAATTATGTTTTTTTGCAATTTTTCCCAAATGCTCTAAATCCAAAATATCAACCGCAGGATTTGTTGGAGATTCTGCATATAAAATTTTTGTGTTAGGCTGAATTAAATTTTCTATAGTATCAACTTCATTGACTTTAAAATAACTTGTAGTTATATTCCATTTTGGTAAAAACTTAGTAAATAATGTATGTGTTGAACCAAATACAGAACGACATGACACTATGTGATCTCCAGCATTTAGCAAAGCTCCAAATGTAGAAAAGATTGCTGCCATTCCTGTTGCAAATGCATAACCAGATTCGGCGCCTTCCATTGCAACAATTTTGTTTACAAACTCGGTTGTATTTGGGTTAGAAAAACGACTATATAAGTTTTTCTCTTTTTCTTCAGCAAAAGATGCTCTCATATCTTCAGCATCTTCAAAAACAAAACTCGAAGTAAGATACAATGGATTTGAATGCTCTAAAAATTGTGAACGTTCTATTTGCGTACGAATAGCTTGTGTTTCAACATGTTTACTAATATTCTTCATTATTATGCTGTTTCTTTTAATTTGTCTGTTTTTAATTGAAAAACAGGTTTAAGTAATTTTGACAACTGCTCATATTCAATTAAAAAACCATCATGTCCATGAATAGATTTAATTTCTCCAATACTTACATTATCCTTTACACTCTTTAAATCTACATATGTATTCCAGTTTTCTTCAGCTTTAAAAAATAAATCTGAATTAATTGTAATCATATAAATATGAGATTTTATTCTTGAAGCTACTTCTAAAAAATTATTTTTATTATGAGTAATATCAATTGTTCGAAGCACTTGATTCATCATTTTGTAAGCAGTCAACTGAAATCGTTTATTTAACACTTTCCCATGATGATGTAACCAGCTTTCTACATTAAACAATTCTAGATCTTTTTTACTGCGTCCAAATTTTTGAGCTAAAGATTCTGGTGTTCTGTACAATGTCATTGCGTGGATTCTTGCATCAGACAATGGTTTACTAGAGTTGTTTAAAATATTATCTTGTATGTAACAATTTGCAATAAGCCAATCTGTAGATTTCCAATCTGCAGCAATAGGAATGACATGCTCGATTAAATCTGGTTTTAATGCTGCTAATTCCCAAGCAATTCCTCCTCCTATAGATCCTCCTATTACAGCAAAAAGTTGATTAATTTTTAATTGCTTTAAGGCTAAAGCAAATATTTTAGCTATATCTCTAGTATTAAAATCTTTATAATTATCAATTAAATTTTCAGTATTACCATCATAACCATTGCCAGGAATATT
Source organism: Flavobacteriaceae bacterium (assembly GCA_965250265.1). Classification (GTDB taxonomy): domain Bacteria; phylum Bacteroidota; class Bacteroidia; order Flavobacteriales; family Flavobacteriaceae; genus PRS1. The sequence goes on from CBDFNO010000013.1 coordinate 331,820, forward strand.
AAATGCCAATACTGCATAAAAATTGGTATCAATACATTTACCATCTCCAATCAAATCTTGCCACCAACCATTTAGACCACATACATTAGAATTTCCTGTTAGTGCATGATTTACAAGTACAATAGGAGCTTCATCTATTTTTTTGCCAAATGTTTGATATGACAACTGAATAGATGAACGACTCTCGCTTTCGGTTACATAATTATCAATATTTAAATATTGAAGCTCTTCCATAGTTTTTAATAAAAATCAAATGCCAAATGCATCAAAATTGACGTACTTAATAGAATATGTTATAAAGAAAAAAAGAAATTACAGAAAGTAATTTCGCTTGGTTATCTATCTTTAGATGCAGAAACAAGTTCAGCACAAAGTAGAATTTAGCACCTTCTTTACGAATAAAGGGTTGCTAAGGTTTCACAGGGTCTAATCCCTCCACCTTTCTTGATAACATTTCAATAAGTTTTTGAACTTTGTAAGTGCAAATATTCAGTCAGAAAAATTTAAAAACCAAATTTTTCTTTACTTTTTTTATTTTTTAACTTACTGTTTAGATATTTTTTTCAAATATTTATCTCTAATTATTTCACTAACAGCTTTATTATCAATCTTACTTTCCAACCAAGAAATAATGTCTAAATATAAGAAAGCTCTACTTTCGTAAGGATGATCTTCGTAGGTTTTAAGCTTCTTGAGAATTTTAATAAATGCTCCTTTTAATTCGTGAGGATAAATATCTCCAAGCCCTTTCAGAAATTTAATCATTTCCTTTTGCACTTCATATAAGTCCTCCATTTTTATTAAAAACTTGTAAGTGCTTCTAATAAGTGAATCTAAATTATAATCTAATCCTGCTTCATAATGTGCCACTAAGTTTAGAATGCGTGAGAAACACAATAAATCTTCACGCATTTGTAAAGATTTGTTGCTTATAATCTTGTCTAAATATTCAATACATTTCTTGTTCTCGCCAATTCCAAAATATAAACTAGCGATTTTATAATAAAACACCATAACATGATGTTCATCAATTCTGCTTTTATGCTTATTTATACCCTCTAAAACTTGGTTCACTAGTGGTAGCCCTTCATGAAAAGCGCCTTCCATAAAGTGCAAATTGAATTTGTTGGTATATACATACAAGAATGTTAAACTTTCTACATTGTCATTTTTTGGAAACCACTTTTCTCGAGTAACATTTTCAAAATTGGATAACGCAGTTTTAAATTTATCATGATGTCTTATAAAAAATAATGCTTCTAACAGATACTGATTGCCTCTTAAAAAAAATACAGGATTAAGCTTTATCATATCTGGATTTGCATAGAACAAATCCACCCATTTTTTTGAATATTTATAGCAAGACAAAAAATCCTGAATTAAAAAACTATACCACAAATAAGATTTATAAAGCCACAATCGTTCTCTAAATCCTAATTCATTAATATCATACTTCGGTAGTCTATCATTAAAATACTTTGTAACTCGTTTATATTCTTCATCGCTTTTTACATAACCTGTTTTTAAAAATAAACCATACAATTGAAGAGATAAATTAGACAGCTTACTTGCTAGTATATTTTGACGATTAAGTTCTTTAGTCTGAATAGTAAGTTCGTCGGCTCTGTTACTTATACTTCTTGTAATGTATTGAGATTCAATAACCTTTTCCAACTCAATAATTTCATAGGCAATAATTTTTTCTTCATTAGCTATAGCAAGTATTTTAGCTTTATCCAATATTTTTAAACTTTGTTTATACAATCCTTTATGGTATAAAATCGTGGCAAAATCTAATTGCTCTCTTATTTGAATTCTAATATTTTGATGTGAAGGGTTTAATCTTAAACTGATTAAAATTTGCTTATACAAATGCGCTTTTAGGTTAGATAATTGCTGCTTTTTCACAACCCCTTTTTTTAGAATAACAGTCTCGTCATACAAAGATAATTTTTCGAGAATATTAAAAAGCGTCAAAAATTTCGAGTCTTCATTTACTCCCAAACGACCAACATAAAGTTTAAACTGTCTCTTTTCTGATTTAGACAGTGACTTAATTAGCACAAACAAATTATCTTTTTGCTCTTTAGTCATAGTTCAAAAATCATTTTAAGTTGTTGATTATAAGCATTTTATATATAATATTATTAGTTAAACATCGTAAAAATCTACTATTAAATTCTCTTTAGAGAAATCCAAAATATAAATTCGTATAACAATAAGAAAATATATTTAGATAAATGTCTAATTCAAACATACAAATTTTTGACACTACTCTTCGTGATGGTGAGCAAGTTCCTGGCTGTAAATTAAACACCGAACAAAAATTAATCATTGCAAAACAGCTTGATAATCTTGGTGTTGATGTTATTGAAGCAGGATTTCCAATTTCTAGTCCTGGTGATTTTAAATCGGTTGAGGAGATTTCTAAAATCGTAAAAAATGCAACTGTTTGTGGACTCACTAGATCGGTTCAAAATGACATCAAAGTTGCTGCCGAGGCAATAAGGCATGCAAAGAAACCAAGAATTCATACAGGTATAGGAACATCTGAGTCTCATATAAAACATAAATTTAAATCCACACAAGAAGATATCCTAGAACGTGCTTTCGCAGCTGTAAAATATGCTAAATCTTTTGTTGAAGATGTTGAATTTTATGCTGAAGATGCCGGACGAACTGATAACGAATATTTAGCAAGAGTTTGCGAAGCCGCTATAAAAGCCGGCGCAACCGTTTTAAACATTCCAGATACAACAGGATATTGTTTGCCAAGTGAATATGGTGCCAAAATGAAATACCTAATGGAAAATGTAAAAGGTATAGAAAAAGCTATTTTATCATGTCATTGCCATAATGATTTAGGATTGGCGACAGCCAATTCAATTGAAGGAGTTATAAATGGTGCTAGACAAATAGAATGTACTATAAATGGTATTGGTGAACGTGCTGGAAATACGGCTTTAGAAGAAGTAGTTATGGTGTTAAAACAACATCCTTATTTAAATCTAGAAACAAACATTGAAACATCAATGCTATATGGGATTAGCCAATTAGTATCAGACAGCATGGGGATTTATACACAACCTAACAAAGCTATTGTTGGTGCTAATGCGTTTGCACATAGTTCTGGAATACATCAAGATGGTGTAATTAAACATCGAGAAACATACGAAATTATTGACCCAAAGGATGTTGGTGTTACTGAATCTGCAATTGTTCTTACTGCCAGAAGCGGAAGAGCTGCTTTAGCTTATCGTGCAAAAAATGTTGGTTACGAATTAACAAAACTTCAGTTGGATGAAGTTTATGCAAACTTCTTAACATTTGCTGACAGAAAGAAAGAAATCAATGATAATGATATTCATCAAATTATTGAAACCAGTAAAGTGTATCACGAAATTATTTCAGCATAATAATATAAAAAATGAAATTAAACATTGCTGTTTTACCTGGTGATGGTATAGGTCCCGAAGTTATAGAACAAGCCATAAAAGTATTGAAAGCTATTGCTATGAAATTTGACCATAAATTTAGTTTTAAATACGCTTCTGTTGGCGCAATTGCTATAGATAAACATACCGATTTTCTTCCAGAAAGCACACTCGATATTTGCAAAAATAGTGATGCCATTTTATTTGGAGCTATTGGTGATCCAAAGTACGATAACGATCCTTCGGCAAAAATACGACCAGAACAAAGGCTTTTAAAATTACGGAAAGAACTTGGTTTATTTGCTAATATAAGACCCGTTAAAGCTTACGAAAGCTTATTAAACAAATCACCTTTAAAAAAGAACATTATTAAAGGCACAGACATTTGTATTTACCGTGAATTGACTGGTGGTATTTATTTTGGCAAAAAACATTTGAGCGAAGATGGTAATACAGCTTCCGATTTATGTGAATATTCGCGTTTTGAAATCGAACGCATTTCGCATTTAGCTTTTAAAGCAGCTCAATCTAGAAAAAATAAAGTCACTTTAGTAGATAAAGCCAACGTTTTAGAAAGCTCAAGGCTTTGGCGCAAAGTTGTTACTGAAATTGCTGGACAATATCCAGATGTTGCTTTAGATTTCTTATTTGTTGATAATGCTGTTATGCAAATGATTTTAAACCCAAGACAGTTTGATGTTATTTTAACCGAAAACATGTTTGGAGATATTATAAGTGATGAGGCCAGTGTTATTGGCAGTTCTATTGGATTATTAGCTTCTGCATCAATTGGTGATAAATATGCTATGTTTGAGCCTATTCATGGCTCGTATCCACAAGCAAAAGAGAAAGGGATAGCAAACCCAATAGCTTCTATTTTATCAGCTGCGATGCTATTAGATCATTTTAAATTACACGATGAAGCCAATTTAATAAGAAAGGCTGTTGAAAAATCGTTGAAATTACATGTAACAACTCCAGATTTAAATTCCAAATATGATCATATTACAACCACAAAAGTTGGTGATTTTATTGAAGATGTTATAAATAATCCAAGTGATAGCAACCTGAATTTCACCAATATACATTTAGGACAATCCACTATAATTTAGTTGGGTAGTTAATATAAAAAGCTCGTGAATTCCAAAAAAGAGCATTATTACGATGCGTTTTGTTATTAAAAAATGTAAATCTCTTCGCAATTATTATTTGCAAACACCAACATAAAGCTTATATTTGAAAAGAAACTTATTAATTAAAAACAAAATTTATTAAATTATGGAAGGATATTGTGTAAAGTGTAAATCGAAAAGAGAAATAAAAAATGGTGCTGAAGTTACTATGAAAAATGGTAGAAAAGCAATGAAAGGAACTTGTCCTAATTGTGGAACTGGCATGTTTAGAATACTAGGTAAAGCTTAAATTAATAAGAGTTAGTCATTATTAACTATATAAATAATGACTAACTCTATTGTTTTGGAAACTTATTTTTAATCTTGTCTAAACATAAATTATGAATACTCCCAATATGTGAATGCGCTTTGCTCGTATCTGGTTTATAGGTTCCGGATTGTACTTGTTCCCCAATTTGCTGATAGGCATCTCTAAACGACATACCATCAACTACCAAATTATTAATACTATCTACAGTGAAAAGGTACTTGTATTTGTCGTCATTTAAATCGATATCCTTTACAATGACCTGTTGAATAGCATAATTAAAGATATCTAAAATGTCTTTTACGTCTTCAAACGCATTTATGATGTTTTCTTTTAATAGCTGAAAATCGCGATGGTAACCACTTGGTAAATTATTAGTGATGAGTAGCATTTCGGTATGTAAAGCTTGAATCTTGTTGCATTTTCCTCTAATGAGTTCGAACACGTCAGGATTCTTTTTATGTGGCATAATACTGCTTCCAGTAGTGAGCTCGTCTGGAAAAGAGATGAAATCAAAGTTCTGACTCATATACAAACAAATGTCCATCGCGAATCTACTCATCGTATTACATAAGCTTCCTAAAGAAGATGCAATTGCTCTCTCACTTTTACCTCGACTTAACTGTGCTGCAACCACATTATATTTTAGAGTTTCAAAACCCAGTTCTTTAGTTGTAAATGCTCTGTCTATTGGAAACGAACTGCCGTAACCAGCCGCAGAACCCAATGGGTTTTGATCAACTGTTTTTAAAGCTGCATTTAATAAATATACATCATCTATCAGTAATTCGGCATAAGCAGAAAACCATATTCCAAAGGATGATGGCATCGCCACTTGCAAATGAGTGTAACCTGGAAGCAAACTAGCTTTATGAGTTTCAGCCAATCGCAGTAAAGTATCAAAAAAAGTCTTTGTTTTCTCATTGACCAATTTTAAATTGTCTTTGTAAAACAAATGTAAAGCCACTAAAACCTGGTCGTTCCTTGATCGTGCGGTATGTATCTTTTTTCCAACCTCGCCTAACTGCTTGGTGAGTTCAAATTCAATTTTAGAATGCACATCTTCAAATTGGTTCTCAATAGTAAATGTTCCACTCTCAATTTGCTGTTCTAAATTGTTTAAGCCTTTTTCCAATTGTTGCAACTCTTCAGCAGAAATTATATTGATACTTTCCAACATTTTAGCATGAGCTGAAGATGCCTGTACGTCGTACTTGGCTATGTGCAGATCAATCTCTCTGTCGTTACCAACGGTGAATTGTTCTATTTTTTTGTCGATTGAAAATCCCTTGTCCCAAAGTTTCATTTCTCTTATGTTTAATCGTTAATGTGTTGATTTGTTTATGCGATTACCTTATTCAACAAATCAATATATATTTTAATACCTTCTTCAATTTCATTTATATAAATAAACTCATCTGCCGAATGCGAGCGCGTACTGTCTCCAGGTCCCAATTTTAGCGATGGACACGACAGCACTGCCTGATCGGATAAGGTTGGTGAACCATAGGTTACCCTTCCTAAAGCAATTCCAGCTTGTACCAATTCATGATCAATTGGAATAGACGATGAATTTAATCTTAAACTTCTCGGCACGATACTATCACAAGGAGCATCGCTAATCAATAATTCAGCTATTTCATTATTTGAGTATGCATCATTTACTCTCACATCAATCACTAATTTTACATCTGCTGGAATAGCATTATGTTGTTTCCCTGCATTAATTTGAGTCACTGTCATTTTAACATCTCCTAATGCTACCGAAGATTTTTTAAATTTAAAATCTTTGAACCATTTAAGAACATCTATGGTATTATAAATCGCATTATCATCGTTGGGATGCGCTGCATGACCAGGTCTGCCTTTAACAACAGCATCAAAAACAACTAACCCTTTTTCGGCTACAGCGAGTTGCATTAAGGTCGGCTCACCAACTATGGCGACATCTATTTTTGGAATGATCTCCAGCATACTATTTAAACCATTGTCTCCACTACTCTCTTCTTCAGCAGAAGCTACCAAAACCAGATTGTATTTTAGATTTCTTTCATTATAAAAATGGGTAAAGACTGCAATTAAAGACACTAAACAGCCTCCAGCATCATTGCTCCCCAAACCATATAGTTTTCCATCTTCAACAATTGCTTTTAATGGGTCTCTAGTATAACCATTATTAGGTTTTACAGTATCGTGATGAGAGTTGAGCAACAGCGTTGGTTTAGTCTCATCAAAATATTTGTTGGTTGCCCAGACATTGTTACCTGTACGTTTGTATGATATATTATTACGCCGAAACCAATATTCAATATGAACTGCTGTTTTATCTTCTTCGGAAGAAAAAGATTGCGTTTCAATCAATTTCTTGAGTAACTCTATGGCATTATTTGCTAGGTCTTGTTGTATCATTAGGCTTGTATTGTTGTATGTGATGTTGTCATGAAAAGCATATCGGGTTTTCCTATATGAACTTTATGTACATTATTGCTAATTGCATGAAAGCAATTATTTAGCTTTGGAAGCATACCATCTATAATTATTTTTTGTTCTAAAAGTGATTTATATGTTTTAGTATTAATATTTTCAATAACTGAAGCTTCATCATTTACATCTTTGAGCACTCCATTTTTCTCGAAACAGTAGTATAGTTCCGTTTTATATTCTTTTGCAAAACCAATCGCCAATTCTGAAGCAATAGTATCGGCATTTGTATTTAGTAACTGCCCCTTTTCATCATGTGTTATCGCACAAAAAACAGGTGTTACATTATTATTAAGAAGTATTTCTAAAGTACTGGTGTTTACTTTTAAAATATCACCAGCGAAACCATAATCCATGGTTTTTACTGGTCGCTTTTCGGCAACAATACTGTTAGCATCTGCTCCAGTAAATCCAATAGCATTACACCGATTTCCTTGAAGTTTTGCAACTATATTTTTATTAATTTTTCCAGCATAAACCATCGTTATAATGTCTAAAGTTGGTTCATCTGTAATTCGCCTTCCATCAATCATTTTAACTTCAATATTCATTTTATTGGCTAATTGAGTTGCCAATTTCCCGCCTCCATGCACCAATATTTTTGATCCTAGTATTTTTGAAAAATCCTCTAAAAAAGTTTGCAGAGCATCTTCATTATCTATAATATTTCCTCCTATTTTTATAACTTTAAGCGTTTCCATATCTACAAACTTTCAAGAATCTGTTTTAAAACAATTTGCGCTGCATATGTTCTGTTATTTGCTTGTTGAATCACAACAGATTGTTCGCTATCTAAAACTGCATCTTCTACAACCACATTTCGTCTTACTGGTAAACAATGCATAAATTTGGCTATGCCCAACTTTTCTTGAGTCATCATCCAATTTGTGTTTTTCGATAAAATTTTGCCATAATCATTATAACAACTCCAGTTCTTAACATACACAAAATCGGCATTTATTAAAGCGTCTTCCTGGTTATAATTAATTGGTGTCTTTTTAGTAATTTTAGTATTCAACTCGTAACCTTTTGGATGGGTAATGGTAAAGTCAGCATCAATAGATTGCATCATTTTCACAAACGAATTAGCCACCGCATGTGGTAGTGCTTTAGGGTGTGGTGCCCAAGACAATACTACTTTTGGATTAGGCTTATTCTTTAATTCTTCAATCGTGATTGCATCTGTTAAGGCTTGTAATGGATGTGCTGTTGAGCTTTCCATATTTACAATTGGTACAGTGGTATATTTTATAAAGCTATTGAGTACAAATTCCGATTCATCTTTTTGTTTGTCCTTTAACGATGGAAATGCTCTCACAGCAATAATATCCGCATATTGAGAAATAACTTCGGCTGCCTCTTTTATGTGTTCAGATGCATTTAAATTCATGATTGTCCCATCTTCAAACTCTAAATTCCAGGCGTCACTTACATTTAAGACCATGACTTGCATTCCTAAATTCTTTGCCGCTTTTTCTGTGCTTAATCGAGTTCTTAAACTCGAATTAAAAAAGAGCATTACCAGTGTTTTATTATTAGCTATTTCTGAAAACCCAAAGGGGTTTTCTTTTAGCTGAATCGCTTTCTGAATAGTTTCAGAAAGATTTGATATATCATTTATGTCTGTATATTTTTTCATGTCAATTCGGTTTGCAAAGCTTCAAAAAATATGTTGATATGCTTTTTTTGAATAGTTAAAGGCGGTAATATTCTCAACAAATTCGGGTTTTTAGCACTTCCTGTAAATATTTGATATTTATGAATTAAGTTTTTTCGTAAATCAGCTATCGGAAAATCAAATTCTAACCCTAACATTAATCCACGTCCTTTAATTGCTTTTATTTCTGGTATTGACTGTGCTTTTTCTTTAAAATACTCTGAAACCTCTATTGCGTTTTGCATTAAATCCTCATTTTCTAAAACATTTAAAACGGTTAATGAAGCAACACAAGCCAAATGATTACCACCAAATGTTGTCCCTAATAATCCAAAAGATGCTTTAATATCTGGATGAATTAAAATGCCTCCTATTGGGAAACCATTTCCCATGCCTTTTGACATCGAAATAATATCTGGAGTAATATTATGTCTTTGAAACGCAAAGAAATCGCCTGTTCTACCAAAACCAGATTGCACCTCGTCTGCAATTAAAAGTGTATTATTCTGTTTACACAGTTTACTTAATTCTTGATAGAATTCTGTTGTACTTTCATCTAGCCCTCCAATACCTTGAATAATTTCTATAATTACTGCACAAACATCTTTCCCTTCAAGAGCTTTTTCGACAGAAACTAAATCGCCTAATTCAATGAATTCAACCTCTTGCTGTGCGTTTAAAGGTGCTACTATTTTTGGATTATCTGTCGCTGCAACAGCTGCCGACGTTCTTCCATGAAAACCATTTTTAAATGCAATGATTTTCTTTTTATTAGTATGAAATGATGCTAACTTCATTGCGTTTTCATTGGCTTCTGCTCCAGAGTTACATAAGAACAATTGATACTCTTCACATCCAGAAAGTTTACCAAGTTTTTCAGCCAACTCCACTTGTAATGGATTCTGAATAGAGTTACTATAAAATCCCATTTTACTCAATTGCTCACTAATACTTTTGACATATTCGGGATGTGAGTGTCCAATCGAAATCACAGCATGTCCTCCATATAAATCTAAATATTTTGTATTATCTTCTTCATATACAAAAACATCATTCGCCTTTACAGGCGTAATATCAAACAAAGGATAAACATCAAACAAACTCATAACTGTTCTGTTTTTATAGTATTAATTTTATTGAAAGAAGTTACCATTCCTTGGATTAGCGATGAACTTAAGCCTTTGTGTTCCATTTCATTCAAGCCTTCAATAGTACATCCTTTTGGTGTTGTTACTTTATCTATTTCCTGCTCTGGATGATTGCCGTTAGTAATCAATAAATTGGCAGCACCTTCGCAGGTATGCATGGCGAGTTCTTGAGCCTCATTGGCTTCAAAACCTAGCTGAATTGCCGCTTGAGTTGTTGCTCTAATCAATCGCATCCAGAAAGCAATTCCACTAGCACAAACAACAGTTGCTGCTTGCATCTGACTTTCAGGAATTGAGATAGATGTTCCCAAGCGATTAAATATAGCTTCTGCAATTTTAATACGCTTTCCTCCATTACCATTACTACACAAACAGGTCATAGATTTTCCTACAGCTATAGCTGTATTTGGCATTGCCCTAATAATAAATTGATCTTGGCCAACAATTGATTCTATCTTTGAAACTGCAAAACCAGTAATGGTAGAAATTAGAACATGGTTTTCATTTAAAATAGGTTTAATATTTTTTAATATAGTCTTAAATTGTGCTGGTTGAACAGCAAAAATTATAATGTCAGAATTCTTAACTGCTTCAGCATTATCTGAAGTTAACATCACATTTTTATAACCCTCAAAATCTTGAATTGAACTTAAATTTCGCTTGGTTAAATACAAGGTTGTAATCGCATTTGTTGTAATCAATCCTTTGGCGATTGAACATCCTAAATTCCCTGTTCCTATTATTGCTATTTTCATAATTGATTTTTTTAAAAAAAGTTAGCCTTTAATTGTAATCCTTCAGTTTCTTCAATTCCGAACATTAAATTCATATTCTGAACTGCCTGACCTGAAGCACCTTTTAAAAGATTATCTATAATACTTGTGATTAATAATTTGTTGTTATGTTTATGCAAATGAATTAGACACTTATTGGTGTTCACCACTTGTTTTAAATGTAAATCTTCGTCTGAAACAACTGTAAAAAGAGCATCTTTATAAAATTCGTTATAAAGTGATTTAGCATCTTCTAGGCTACCTTGAAATTTGGTGTATGCAGTAGCGAAAATACCTCTTGAAAAATTCCCTCTATTTGGCATAAAATTAATATCTGAATCAAAACTACTTTGCAATTGTTTTACTGATTGATTAATTTCCCTCAAATGCTGATGTGTAAATGGTTTGTAATAGGAAAAGTTGTTATCTCGCCATGTAAAATGTGTGGTTTTAGACAAGGACGTTCCAGCTCCTGTAGCACCGGTTACCGCATTTACATGTACATCTTCTTCTAATAAGTTATGATGTGCTAATGGTAACAATGCCAATTGAATTGCAGTAGCAAAACAACCTGGATTCGCAATATAGTTGGCTTTCTTTATGGCTTCTTTTTGTAATTCTGGTAAGCCATAAACAAAAGTTTTATTCTTAAAGATTTTATCGTCTTCCAGTCTGAAATCGTTACCTAAATCGATGATTTTAGTGTTCTCTGAAAATGTATACTGCTCTAAAAAAGCCTTTGAGTTTCCATGTCCTAAACATAGAAATAGCACATTAACATCTGAATTAACTGTATTTGTAAAATTTAGATTTGTTGTACCAACCAAATCTTGGTGAACAGTACTCACTTTATTTCCTGCGTTAGACGTACTATACACAAAATTGATTTCTGCTTTTGAGTGATGAACTAATAACCTTATCAATTCTCCTGCTGTATATCCTGCGCTTCCAATTATTCCTATTTGTAGCATAATTATGAATTTACTTGTTGAAATATTTTACCTTGATTACCATAGATTTTAATAAAACCTTTGGCATCATCTGCTGTCCAACCTTTATTTATTTCACCATAACTTCCAAACTTGGCATTCATTAAATCGTGCTTGGAAGTAATCCCATCTAATGTAAAATGGTAAGGTTTTAACGATACAACTACATCTCCTGAAACTTGTTTTTGACTACTTTCTAAAAAAGCTTCCATATCTCTCATAACTGGATCTAAATACAAGCCCTCATGTAAATGAGTTCCGTACCAATTTGCTAAATAATCTTTATGTTGTAATTGCCATTTAGTGAGCGTGTGTTTTTCTAATAAATGATGCGCCTTTATAATGATCGTTGCTGCTGCTGCTTCAAAGCCAACCCGTCCTTTAATACCAATAATGGTATCTCCAACATGAATATCTCTGCCAATGGCATAAGAAGAAGCCAAATCATTCAAGACTTCGATATTTGTTTCCGGACTGTTCTCTTCTCCGTTTACAGCAACTAATTCACCTTTATTAAATTTTAATGTTACTTTTTCTTGCCCTTCCTTTTGTAATTGCGATGGATATGCACTTTCTGGTAATGGTTTTTCAGAAGTGAGTGTTTCTTCACCACCAACACTGGTTCCCCAAAGCCCTTTGTTGATGGAATATTTGGCTTTTTTCCAAGACATATCGACGTCATTTTCAACCAAATAATCTATCTCTTCTTGTCTTGATAATGTATTATCTCTTATAGGTGTAATGATTTCAATTTCTGGAGCTAATGTTTGAAAAATCAAATCGAATCTTACCTGGTCGTTTCCTGCTCCTGTGCTGCCATGTGCAATATATTTAGCATCTATACTTTTTGCATATTCAATAATCTCAATAGCTTGAATAATTCGTTCGGCACTTACAGATAAAGGATACGTATTGTTCTTAAGCACATTCCCATAAATAAGATACTTCACCACCTTTTCATAGTAAGTCGCAATCGCATCAATATTTATATACGTTTTCACACCCGTTTTATAGGCTTTATCTTCAATAGACTGAATTTCGTCTTGTGTAAATCCACCTGTATTGACACTTACGGCGTGTACTTCGAACCCCTCATCTTTAGATAGGTGTACTGCGCAATACGATGTGTCTAATCCTCCACTATATGCTAATACTAACTTTTTCATTTTTTATTATTTTTTAAGTATAAAGTTTCTTTGATATGTTTCAATCTTTTAAAAACCTTCTCTTTTATTTTTTTATTATTTTTTAAACCTTTTGAATTTGGATCGAATAACATTCCTGTACATAGGCACATACTTTGTTCTGTTCTCTGAAGGACATCGTAATTTTTACAAGTCTGACACCCTTTCCAAAACGATTGGTCATTAGTTAATTCTGAAAACGTTACAGGTTTATAACCCAAATCGCTATTTAATTTCATTACTGCCAAGCCTGTAGTAATACTAAATACTTTTGCAATAGGAAATTTTGTTCTGGAATGTTCAAAAACAACTTTCTTTATTTTTTTTGCCAGTCCTTGATCTCTATAATCTGGATAAACAATTAAGCCAGAATTAGCCACAAATTTTCCATGATCCCATTTTTCGATATAACAAAAACCAGCAAATTTATTTCCATCTAAAGCAATTACAGCATTGCCATTTTCCATTTTGGTAATTATGTATTCTGGTTTACGTTTTGCAATACCTGTCCCTCTAACTTGAGCAGCTTCAGATATAGTTTCACAAATAATATCTGCGTAAATACTATGTGATTTATCAGCAATAACAATTTTCATTGTTTTGATTTTTAATTAAACTATTTTTAAATATTATAATTTGATAACAGAACTGGACTCACCTAAAGTTCTAAAACATAAAATACCCTTACGGGCGACGCGGAGAAAAACGGCGTACAGAAACTCTGTTATTTTGAGAAATAACTAAATTTTGAAAGCTTGATTTTAAAATGAATTTGTACATGATGAAAAAATAAAATTACGTAATTAATGATGATGCTAAATAGAAGAATTAGCGACGGCGATTGCACAAGCGCAAACTGGGAATTGAAATACGTATTTTATTTCTTGTTGAAATCATAAGGCAAACCTACAATTTATTTTTAATAACATGCACACAATCAGTGCTTTTTTAAGAAAATTATGAATATCGATAAATAGATACTGTTTTATTATAAATAATTCAATTTAAATTGATATATCCAAATGTTGATACTATAAAATATAATCTGTACTAATAAAATTGGATGTTTTTTTATCTAACAATTCATTTAAAATAGCATTGTTGTAATCGTTATCTTTTGAAGCCACAAAAGTTCTAATTGAAAACGAACGTAATGCATCATGGACGCTCAAAGTGCTAAATGCCGAATCTTTTCGTCCTGTGAATGGATACACATCTGGACCACGTTGACAAGAACTATTTAAATTTACACGACAAACCAAATTCACAAGCGTATCAATTAATGGTGAAAGCGTTTTTACGTCCTTTCCAAACACACTCACTTGTTGTCCATAATTAGTATCTGCCATATCATTTAAAGGTTGTTGAATATCACTAAAAGAAATAATAGGAACTACTGGACCAAACTGTTCTTCTTTATAAACTCGCATATCTTTAGTTACAGGATATAATACTGCAGGAAAAATAAAATTATCGGTTATTTCTCCACCTTTTGGATTTAATGTTTTAGCCCCTTTTTCTAATGCATCATCAATCAGTTCTTGAATATATGCAGGCTTTCCAGATTCTGGAAGTGGAGTTAATATTGCTCCAGATTCCCAAGGGTTACCAAATTTAAGTGCATCGACTCTAGCAGAAAAACGCGTATTGAACTCTTCTACTATATCTTCATGAACATATAATACTTTTAAAGCCGTACAGCGTTGCCCATTAAAAGATAATGTTCCTGCTATACATTCATTGATCGTGACATCTAAATCTGCATCAGGTAATACAATGGCTGGATTTTTAGCTTCTAATCCTAATACTAAACGTAGCCTATTCTTTTTTGGATGGTTATTTTGAAGTGCATTTGCAGATGTACTATTCCCTATTAATGCTAAAGCATCTATTTTACCCGATTGCATTATTGGAGTTGCCAGAACTCTACCTCTACCATAAACAATATTTACAACCCCTTTAGGAAAACTACTTTGAAAGGCTTCTAACAACGGTGAAATTAGCAATACACCTAGTTTAGCAGGTTTGAAAATAGTTGTATTCCCCATCAGTAATGCAGGAATGAGCAAACAAAACGTTTCATTCAATGGGTAATTATAAGGTCCTAAACACAATACAACACCAAGAGGTCCACGACGAATATGAGCATAAACACCGCTATTCTTTTCAAATTTAGCAGAGTCTCTATCAATTTGTTTGTAAGCTTCAATAGTGTCATAAATGTAATCGACTGTTCTATCAAACTCCTTTTCAGAATCAGATAGGTTTTTACCTATTTCCCACATAAGGAGTTTAACTACTTCCTCGCGTTTCGTTTTCATCTGATCAACAAACCTTTCCATGCAAGTAATTCTATCGATCACTTTCATGGTTGGCCATAAACCTTGGCCTTTATCATAAGCTGAACAGGCAGACTCTAATGCCTCTAAAGCTTCTGCTTCTCCTAAATTAGGAACTGTTCCTAACAAAGTTGGTTGGTATGCTTCGGTAGAAGAAATTGTAGAATACACTTCAGTAGTATCACCTTTCCATGATTTTAATTCTCCATTAACCAAATAGGTGCTTTGAGTTTCTTGTGATGTGATTTTATATTTTTGTGGTATTTGTAATTCTTCTGTTGCTATACTCATGATTCTATTATTATTGAATATTAATTAAGCTATAACTGTGTGTTCTTCTACTTCTGTTTTTATCACTTTCATAGCTGTCATTGCAGCCCGTAAATCTTTCCCAATACTTTCAATTGGATGTTGTCTAATAACTTCATTTACTTTAATGAGTTCTACATTGTCAACTGCATTTGAAGATGAAAATGGTTTTCCAATAACATCAGTTTTTACAGTTTTTATAAAATCCACTAATAACGGTTTACATGCATGATCGAATAAGTAGCAACCATATTCGGCAGTATCAGAAATAATTCGATTCATTTCAAACAATTTCTTTCTTGCTACAGTATTTGCAATTAATGGTAATTCGTGAAGTGACTCATAATAAGCCGACTCTTCAATAATACCAGAAGCTACCATAGTTTCAAAAGCCAATTCGACTCCTGCTCTTACAAAGGCGATCATTAATACACCGTTATCAAAATATTCTTGTTCAGAAATATGGTCTGAAGTTGCAGTCGTTTTTTCAAAAGCAGTTTCTCCTGTTGCTGTGCGCCATTGTAACAGATTAACATCATCATTAGCCCAATCTTCCATCATAGTTTGAGAAAAATGTCCAGACATGATATCGTCCATGTGCTTTTCAAACAATGGTTTCATGATTACTTTCAACTCTTCAGATAATTCAAAAGCTTTAATTTTTGCTGGATTAGATAATCTATCCATCATGTTAGTTATGCCACCATGTTTTAAAGCTTCTGTAATAGTTTCCCATCCATATTGAATCAATTTTGATGCATAATTTGCATCTATACCTTCTTCAATCATTTTATCAAAAGATAAAATTGAAGCTGTTTGCAAAACGCCACATAAAATGGTTTGTTCACCCATTAAATCACTTTTCACTTCAGCCACAAACGAAGATTCCAAAACTCCTGCACGATGTCCTCCAGTCGCTGCTGCATACGCTTTAGCTTGTGCCCAACCTTTGCCTTCTGGATCATTCTCAGGATGAACAGCCGTTAAAGTTGGCACACCAAAACCACGTAAATATTCTTCTCTTACTTCGGTTCCTGGGCACTTTGGAGCCACCATAATTACCGTAAGATCTTCTCTAACTTGCATACCTTCTTCAACAATGTTAAATCCGTGAGAGTAAGACAAAGTAGCACCTTGTTTCATCATAGGCATTATAGTATTCACGACATTTGAGTGTTGCTTATCTGGTGTTAAATTCAAAACCAAATCTGCAGTTGGAATTAACTCTTCGTAAGACCCGACATTAAAATTATTAGAAGTCGCATTTTTATAGGATTGACGTTCTTCTTTAATAGCTTGTTCACGCAACGCATAAGAAATATTTAGTCCAGAATCTCTCATGTTTAAACCTTGATTTAGACCTTGTGCTCCACAACCAATAATTACAATTTTTTTGCCTTTTAAGGCTGATACACCATCTTCAAATTCTGAAGATTCCATAAATCGGCACTTTGCCAGTTGATCTAATTTTTGTCCTAACGAAAGTGTATTAAAATAATTTGCCATTTTTTATATTATTAATTATTAAATGCCTCTAGCATTTCAGTTATTTTCATTTTATCTTTTGTAACGGCTATTCTTCCTGAACGTACGAATTGCATAATTCCGAAAGTACTTAACTCTTTATGTAACTCATCTACTTCATTTCTTCTACCTGATTTTTCGAGCACAAAAAATTCTTTGTTTACAGTTACAATCTTTGCGTTACTTTCTTTAATTATATTTTGAATTTGAGGTTCTTCAAATAATAAATCCGATTTTATTTTAAACAAACACGATTGTTGGTATATAGTTTCTTCGTCTGTATGGAAGTACGCTTTTATAACCTCAACCTGTTTATCAATTTGCCCAATAAGTTTCTTGACCCTAGTTTCGGTTATATCCACAACTATAGTAAATCGTGAGACACCTTCAATCTCGGAAACTGAAATGCTCAAACTCTCAATATTAATATGTCGTCGTTGAAAAATTGCAGAAATACGATTCAATAATCCAATATTGTTTTCGGTATAAATTGATATAGTATATGATTTTATGTTGTTTTCCATTTAGTTGATTTTAAATGTCCATAATAGGCTTAACTTAATCTTACATCTGAAACCGAAGCTCCAGATGGAATCATTGGGAATACATTACCTTCCTTTTCTACGCAAACTTCGAGAAAATAGGCATCTTTACAATCCATCATTTCTTTAACGGCACCAGTCAATTCTTCACGTTTAGTAACTCGTTTTGCATCAATATGATATCCTTTAGCAATAGTTACAAAATCTGGATTTGTCATTTCGGTAGAGGCGTAACGTTTATCGAAAAACAGTTGTTGCCATTGTCTCACCATTCCTAAAAATTCATTGTTCAATACCACTATTTTTACAGGCACTTTGGTTTGAAAAATAGTTCCTAATTCCTGTATAGTCATTTGATAACCACCATCTCCAATAATAGCAACCACATCACGCTCTGGAGCTGCCATTTTCGCACCTATTGCAGCAGGAAGAGCAAAGCCCATTGTACCTAATCCTCCAGATGTAATATTGCTTTTTGTTTGATTGAATTCGGCATAACGACAGGCAATCATTTGGTGTTGACCCACATCTGAAACTATTGCAGCTTCTCCTTTGCTTTGCATATTTATCTCATTCAAAACTTCGCCCATTGTCAATTCTTTTTTTGTAGGATGAAGGTCATTTCTTATTACTTTTTCAAATTCAATAGCATATAAATCTTTAAATTCCTGAAGCCATTCTTTATGTGAGTTTTCATTAAGTAAAGGCAATAATTGAGCTAAACTTGCTTTGGCATCACCTAAAACTGCAACATCTGTTTTTACATTTTTATCAATTTCTGCTGGATCGATTTCAAAGTGAATAATCTTTGCTTGCTTTGCATAAGTCTTTAAATCTCCTGTTACTCGGTCGTCAAAACGCATTCCGATAGCTATCAATACGTCGCATTGGTTCGTTAATTTATTTGGCGCATAATTACCATGCATACCAACCATACCAATATTTAAAGGGTGTGATGTAGGTATTGCCGATGCTCCTAAAATAGTCCATGCTGAAGGAATTCCAGCTTTTTCAATCACAGCTTTTAGTTGTGTTTCGGCTTCTCCAAGAATAATACCTTGACCCCAAACTATCATTGGTTTTTTAGCATTATTGATTAAATTTGCTGCTGCTTTCAACAGATGCTTTTTCTGTTTTCGGAACTGGATTGTAACTCCGTATTCCTGTACATTTTTTATAATGAAAATCGAATTCTTCAAATTGGGCATCTTTGGTAATATCTATTAATACTGGTCCTGGACGACCACTTTTTGCAATATAAAATGCTTTTGCCATCACTTCAGGGATTTCTGATGCTTTTGTTATTTGATGATTCCATTTTGTTACTGGTGTAGAAATCCCAACAATATCAGTTTCTTGAAAGGCATCACTACCCAAAAGGTGTGAGGCTACTTGTCCGGTTATACAAACCATTGGGGTAGAATCTATTTGAGCATCTGCTATTCCTGTTACTAAATTTGTAGCACCTGGTCCAGATGTTGCCATTGCAACGCCAACCTTTCCTGAAATACGAGCATAGCCTTGAGCTGCGTGAGTTGCACCTTGTTCGTGTCGTGTTAGGACATGATGGATTTTATCTTGGTATTTATATAACTCATCATAGACGGGCATGATTGCTCCTCCTGGATAACCATAAAGTATATCAACGCCTTCTGCCAGTAAACATTTAACAACAGCTTCACTTCCAGAAATACGTTCTGTAGTTTTGGTCAATGTTTTTTGTTTTTCTATTGTTTGTGTTTCTTTCATAAAGAAAAAAATTAAAATTCATCTGTTACGCAACCCTTAGATGCGGACGAGACTGTTTTTGCATATTTATAAAGGACACCTCTTTTAAACTTAAGTTTAGGTGCTTTCCAATGTTGTCTTCTTTGTTGTAATTCATCTTCAGAAACTTCTAGCAAAATTGAATTTGTTTCCGCATCAATTGTTATGATATCTCCATCTTGTACAAATGCAATTGTTCCACCTTCTTGTGCTTCAGGTGTAATGTGACCAACCACAAAACCATGTGTCCCTCCAGAAAAACGACCATCTGTAATTAGCGCGACATCTTTACCAAGTCCAGCTCCGATTATTGCTGCTGTTGGTTTTAGCATTTCTGGCATTCCTGGACCTCCTTTTGGACCTTCGTATCGAATCACAATAACGTCGCCTTTTTCTACTTTTCCTTCACGAATACCATCGTTAGCATCATATTCTCCTTCAAATACTTTTGCTTTTCCACGAAAGGATAATCCTTCTTTTCCTGTGATTTTTGCCACAGAACCTTCTTCGGCTAAATTGCCATAGAGCATTCTTAAATGACCAGAAATTTTTATTGGTTTTTCAATGGGTTTTATCACATCTTGACCTTCAGTTAAATCATCAACATCTAATAAATTTTCAGCTAATGTATTACCTGTAACAGTTAAGCAATCGCCATGTAACAATTCTTTTTTTAGTAAATATTTTAATACGGCTGGAATACCTCCAACTTCGTGAACATCTTCCATAAGATATTTTCCGCTTGGTTTTAAATCAGCCAGGAATGGAGTGCAATCACTTATTTTCTGAAAATCTTTTAAAGTGAAATCTATTTGTGCTGCTCTAGCAATCGCTAAAAAATGAAGTACTGCATTAGTTGAACCTCCTAAAATTGTTACCAAACGAATGGCGTTTTCCAATGATTTTCTAGTTATAATATCGGATGGTTTAATATCTTTTTCAAGCAAATTTCTCATTGCTTCACCTGCTTTAATCGACTCTTGTTTTTTAGCATCACTCAATGCTGGATTTGAAGAATTGTATGGCAACGTCATTCCTAAAGCTTCAATTGCTGAAGCCATTGTATTTGCAGTATACATTCCTCCACAAGCTCCTGCTCCAGGACAGGCTTTCTCCACAATATTTTGATATTCGGTTTCGGTCATTGTACCTGCTACTTTACTTCCCCAAGCTTCAAAAGCTGAAACGACATCGAGTTTCTTTCCGTTGTGGCAACCCGATTCTATAGTTCCGCCATAAACCAATATTGAAGGTCTGTTTAAACGAATCATGGCCATTAAGGCTCCAGGCATATTTTTATCGCAGCCAACAACTGTAATTAAACCATCATAACTCATAGCCTGTACTACAGTTTCCATCGAATCAGCGATAATATCACGTGATGGCAAAGAATAACGCATTCCTGGTGTTCCCATAGAAATACCATCGCTTACACCAATAGTGTTAAAAATAAGTCCTATTACATCTGCTTGTTGTGTGCCTTGCTTTACGAGTTTTGCCAAATCGTTAAGATGCATATTGCAAGGGTTTCCTTCATAACCTGTACTTGCAATTCCGACCATGGGTTTATAGAAATCTTTGTTGGTTAAACCAATTGCATGTAACATGGCTTGTGCAGCTGGTTGCGTTGGATCTTGAGTAACAGTTTTACTGTGTTTATTCAGTTTCATTAATTATATCGTTCTTTATAAGTTCGAAATTAGATTTTTAGGTTTTTTTCTTGTTTTTATATTATTATTTAAGTTTAAATTCATTCATAACGTTATTATATTAAACTTCTGATTATCAATTTTTTATGCCTTTATTTATATGACGTTCATATGTTAAAATTTTTCATAAAAAACCTTCCGTTTCGGGAAGGCTACTAAAATTTATTTAAGTTCTATATACCATTCCCTATCAATGTGAAATAATCACAACGACAATAATAGAAACGATATTTAAAATTTGTTTGCTCTCATTTGATAGTTCAAAAATTTAAACCCTTGGCAAATCATTGTCATCTTTTAAAGGCAAATGAGATTTTCCCATTAAATAAGTATCTATATGATGTGCTGCTTGTCTGCCTTCTGATATTGCCCAGACAATAAGTGATTGTCCGCGACGCATATCGCCAGCTGTAAAAACACCGGGAACATTCGTCATGTAATTATTTGTTGAAGCTTTTATATTGGTTCTAAAATCAATTTCTAAACCCAATTGTTCTATTAAAGTAGTTTCTGGTCCCGTGAAACCTAAAGCCAATAGTGCCAAATCACAATCCCAGTGCTTTTCAGTATTTGGTAATTCTCTTAATTGTGGTCGTTCTCCTTTTTTAAAAATCCATTCTACATCAACGGTAATCAAGCCTTTTAAATTGCCATTTTCATCTCCTAAAAATTCTTTAGTCGAAACACTAAAAAAGCGTTCTACACCTTCTTTATGAGACGAACTTGTTCGAAGGCGCATAGGCCAATACGGCCAAGGTTGTTGTGCAGGTCGCCCAATAGTTGGTTTGCTTAATATTTCGAAATTTGTCACCGTTTTTGCTCCATGACGATTAGATGTTCCTATGCAATCGGAACCTGTATCGCCTCCTCCAATAACAATAACGTTTTTATTTTTTGCTGAAAGCACTTCGTCAAATTTAGTTTGCCCATCAACACGCTGATTATTTTGTTTTAAAAAATCCATCGCTTGATGTACCCCTTTTAAATGGGTTCCTTTAATAGGAATAGGACGTTTAATGGTAGCACCACCACATAAAACAATAGCATCAAAATCATTTTTTAAAGTTTCAATGCTTATATTTTTTCCAACATGTGCATTTGTTTTAAAAGAGATACCTTCTTCCTCTAAAATAGCAACGCGCCTGTCAATAATATGTTTTTCTAGCTTGAAATCTGGAATCCCATAACGTAATAATCCACCAACTTTTTCATCACGTTCGAATATCGTTACGTTGTGACCTGCTCTGTTAAGCTGTTGCGCTGCAGCTAATCCTGATGGACCAGAGCCAATAACAGCAACTGATTTACCAGTTCTATTAATTGGAGGTTGCGCTGTAATCCAGCCTTCTTTAAAAGCAGTCTCAACAATATTCTTCTCAATATTTTCGATAGTTACAGGGTCTTCATTGATGCCTAAAACGCAAGCTTCTTCGCAAGGTGCCGGACATAATCGTCCTGTAAATTCAGGAAAATTATTGGTGGCGTGTAATATTTTGGCCGCTTCTTTCCATTTCCCTTTATACACTTTATCATTAAAATCTGGAATAAGATTTCCTAATGGGCATCCACTATGGCAAAAAGGAATACCACAGTCCATACATCTTGCTCCTTGATCTTTAAGAGCTTTCTCTTTCATTGGAACTGTAAACTCTTTATAGTTTTTGAGTCTATTTTTTACAGTGTCATACGTTTCAACCTCTCTTTTATATTCTAAAAATCCCGTAATCTTTCCCATGATTATGTTGTTATTAGTTTTTCTTTTTCTAATCGAATTAATGCTTGTTTGAATTCTTCAGGAAGTACTTTTATGAATTTTGGTAATTCAAATTCCCATTTCTCAAGAATACGTTGTGCCAATGGACTTAAAGTTGCATTGTAATGATTTTCAATTAATTCTTTAAGCATTTTGATATCTTCTTGTTCAATTACAGGATCAAGATTTAAACCTTCAGTATTGCAATGTCTTTTAAAGGAATTATTAGCATCATAAACAAAGGCAATGCCACCACTCATACCTGCACCAAAGTTTCGCCCTACTTCACCAAGTATTACAGCAATGCCACCAGTCATATATTCACAACCATGATCTCCAACACCTTCAACAACAGCTTTGGCTCCAGAATTTCTTACACAAAAACGTTCACCAGCTTTTCCGTTAATATAAGCTTCACCTGAAGTTGCTCCATACAAAGCTACGTTACCAATAATGATATTTTGTTCTGGAATAATTGTTGCCTCTTCGGGCACTTTTATAATGAGCTTTGCTCCTGATAGACCCTTGCCTAAATAATCATTTGTGTTTCCGCATACAACAAGCGTCAAACCCTTTGTGGCGAAAGCTCCAAAACTCTGACCTGCTGAACCTGTGAAATTAATTTTCAACGTGTTTTCCGGCAAGCCTTGTGCACCATATATTTTAGAAATCTCATTGCTTAAGATAGCTCCAAAAGCGCGATCCATATTTGTAATCTTAAAATCTAAAACCGTTTTTTCTTTTCTGAAGAGAGCAGGATGTGCCTTATTAATAATCTTAAAATCTAAAGATTTTTCAAGATGATGATCTTGGCTTTCGGTATTATATAATTTAACGTCATTTGGAACAGAAACTTTATACAAAATAGGAGATAGGTCTATGCCTAAAGCTTTATAATGCTCAATGGTTTTGTTTCTATTAAGTTTCTGTACTTGACCTACCATCTCATCAACTGTTTTAAAGCCAAGTTTCGCCATGATTTCTCTTAATTCCTGTGCCACGAAATGCATGAAGTTAATAACATGTTCTGGCTCTCCTTTAAATTTTTTACGTAGTTCGGGATTTTGGGTTGCAATTCCAACAGGACAAGTATTTAAATGGCATACACGCATCATAATACATCCTGAAGCTACTAAAGGCGCAGTTGCAAATCCGAATTCTTCAGCGCCAAGTAAACAAGCAATAGCAACATCTCTACCAGTCTTTAATTGCCCATCGCATTCCAGAACCACTCGATTTCGTAGGTTATTCATCACCAAAGTTTGTTGAGCTTCGGCTAACCCTAATTCCCAAGGTAATCCTGCATGTTTTAAGGACGTTAATGGAGAAGCTCCTGTTCCACCATCATGTCCAGAAATTAGAATAACATCGGCTTTGGCTTTCGAAACTCCTGCAGCGACAGTACCAACACCAACTTCGGATACTAATTTTACGTTAATTCTAGCTTCTCGGTTTGCTGATTTTAAATCGTATATAAGCTGTGATAAATCTTCAATAGAATAAATATCGTGATGTGGTGGTGGTGAAATAAGTCCAACGTAAGGTGTTGAGTTTCTTGTTTTGGCTATTTCGGGATTTACTTTTAGACCAGGCAATTGTCCGCCTTCGCCAGGTTTTGCTCCTTGAGCCATTTTTATTTGAATTTCTGAAGCACTGGTTAAATAATTAGAGGTTACTCCAAAACGCCCAGAAGCTACTTGCTTTATAGCACTATTTTTCCAATCTCCATTAGCGTATTTATAAAAACGCTCTTCATTTTCACCACCTTCCCCAGAGTTACTTTTACCTCCAATTCTATTCATAGCAATGGCCAAATTTTCGTGGGCTTCTTTGCTAATTGAACCATAAGACATCGCCCCGGTTTTGAAACGTTTTACAATCTCTGTCCAAGGCTCGACCTCATCTAAAGGAATAGGATCGTAGTCTGTAAATTCGAACATGCCTCTGATGGTCATGAGTTTTTTCGTCTGATTGTTTATAATCTCCGAATATTCTTTATATGTTTCAGGTTTATTACTTCTAACAGATTCTTGTAATTTTGCTATTGATAAAGGATTGAATACATGATGCTCACCATTTCTACGCCATCTATATTGTCCGCCAACTTCTAAATCTAAACCTGCGGCAATGGTTTGTTCCTGATATGCTTTGGTATACCGTTTACTAATTTCTTGTTCAATTTCATGAAGTCCAATGCCTTGAATTCGTGATACTGTATTTGGAAAATATGTGTTAACAACAGTTGTATTGATTCCTATACATTCGAATAACTGTGCACCTCTGTAAGAATTGAGTGTAGAAATCCCAATTTTATTCATCACTTTTAAGATACCCTTACCAACAGCTTTATTATAATTTTGTATAGCTTCTTCGGAAGAAATCGAAGACACATCGAATTCATTTATTTTATCCTCAATGATTTCATTTACCATATAAGGATTAATTGCACTTGCTCCATATCCAAATAATAAAGCAAAATGATGTACCTCACGAGGTTCGGCAGATTCAACAATGATACTTACTTTTGATCGTTTACCTAATTTCTGCAAGGCATTATTTACATATGAACAGGCTAACAATGCAGGAATTGGCGCATTATTTTCATCTACATCTCTATCTGATAGAATTAAAATATTTGTTCCATCGTCTATTGCTTTAGATGCGGATTTGAGCAAATTCTTTAGAGCGTCTTCTAAACCATTATGTTCCATCCTTTGCTTTAGATTTTATAGAAATTATAGGGAGTGAAACAATTTTAAAGTCTGGATTTTTATAGCTTTTTATTTTATCCAGATCTTGTTTAGAAATTACAGGATTATTGATTTTTAATTTTTTGGAATGCTCTTCATTAACGTCAAAAATATTTGAATCACTTCCCAACGTCAGACTAATGTCGGTTATAAGTTCTTCCCGAATGCCATCCAAAGGCGGATTTGTTACTTGTGCGAAAAGTTGTTTGAAATAGTTATATATTAATTGTGGGCGTTCTGATAAAACAGCAATTGGTGTATCATTCCCCATTGAGCCAATAGGTTCTTTACTACTTTCCGCCATTGGCAAAATAATAGTGTTTATATCCTCTTGAGTATATCCAAAGATGACTTGCCTGTTCTTTAAGGTTTCTTCATTAAAAAATACTGGGCAATCATTATAAGGAATATCTTTAAGGTGCACCAAATTATTATCCAACCAGCTTTTATATGGATACCTCGAGGCGATATCTTCCTTGATTTCTTCGTCGTTTATAATTCGACCTTGATTCATATCCACCAAGAACATTTTACCAGGTTCCAACCGACCATGGTACTCAACATTTTTTGGTTCTATGTCGATTACACCTATTTCTGACGACATGATAACATAATCATCTTTCGTAACGGAATATCTAGAAGGTCTTAAACCGTTTCTATCCAAAACTGCTCCTATATAATTACCGTCTGTAAATGGAATTGATGCAGGACCATCCCAAGGTTCCATAAGGCATGAATTAAATTCGTAGAATGCTTTTTTAGCAACCGACATTTCAGGATTTTTCTCCCAGGCTTCAGGTACTAACATCATCATAACTTCTGGTAATGAACGACCAGTCATTAATAGTAATTCAACCACCATATCCATAGATGCCGAATCAGATTTTCCTTTGAGTACAACAGGCAAGATGTTTTTTATTTCATCTCCAAACCAATCACTTTGCATTAATTCTTCGCGGGAATACATTCTCGCAATATTACCACGCAGTGTATTTATCTCGCCATTGTGGCACATGTATCTAAATGGCTGTGCCAAGTCCCATGTTGGAAATGTATTTGTAGAGAAACGCTGGTGCACCAAAGCTAATCGTGTTACAAAAGAAGAATCGTTTAGATCTTTATAGAATAATTTGATGTCTTCTGGTATAAGAAGCCCTTTATATATTATTATTTTTGTTGATAGACTTGGAAGGTAGAAAAAAGTACTTTCTGAAAGTTTAGAACTGTATATTTCGTGTTCTGCTTTTTTTCGAGCAATAAACAGTTTTAAATTAAATTGAAAATCATCTTGTTTTGTGTTTTGTTTCCCAATAAAAATTTGTTTAATAAAAGGTTGTGTTTTAGCGGCAATCTCGCCTAAAACAGAAGCATCTACTGGAACATCCCGCCATCCTAAAATCTTAAGTTCTTGTTCCTTTATATGTTTTTCAAAAACCGTAATGCAATATATCCGTTGGTTCTCCTTTTTAGGAAAAAACACATTACTTACCGCATAATTACCATCCTTTGGTAATTTAAAGCTACAATTAGATTTAAAAAAGTCATGTGGAATATCTATTAAAATCCCAGCACCATCTCCCGTTTTACCATCGGAACTTACAGCACCTCGATGTTCCAATTTCTCAAGAATCTCCAGAGCCTTGTGTATAATATCATTAGACTTTATACCCTTTAAACTGCATATAAATCCCGCGCCACAATTATCGTGTTCAAATTCTGGTAAATATAGCCCTTGCTTCTTCATCATAATCAATACATTTTTAGTTTAAAAACCCTGATTTTGAAGCGAATATATGCAGTTGATTTTGATTAATAACTATGTGCAATTCATTATTCCGATTTTGAAAATATAGAGCTCTTAAAATGGATATTATACATTTTCAATGGGTGGTTTTTGTTAAATACGCAATTACATAATGTTCATTAAAAAATGAATTAATACAAATTATAATCAGTGAAAAGTCATTTTTTACAAAAAATATTATTAAAAACATAAAAACAATGAAAATACTGTAAAATAAAATTATCAATATATAAAACTAAAACGTTTTCGAATTACATACCATTAAAAAAATAGGGTATAAATTCTGAAAATGATAAAAATGAAATACTAACCCCTATTTTATTAGGGGGCAAAATAATTTTAATATAGTTTTGGTGCTTCATCAATCAAAAAACAAACAATTATGAAATTTATGAAAAAAATTATTTTGGTATTATTATTAGTTATCAGTTTTAACTCATTCGCACAAGATTCAACGGACGCATCAGTCGAGACATCTTCAAGTAGTTTAGATCTCGGTCTTGATGTTCAATCACGCTATATATGGAGAGGTATTCAATTAGGTGGCAATAGTGCGAACGCTCAACCATGGGTAGAGTTTTCGTCTGGAGGATTTGCACTTGGTGCTTGGGGTGCTTACAATTTAGGAGGACTGGGCACTGTTAATGAAGCAGATTTTTATATGTCTTATTCATTCAGTGACGCTTTTTCTTTAACTGTTACGGATTATTTCTTTCCTGGCGAAGGAAGCGGTGGCTACTTTCCTTATAATGAAGGACACGTTTTTGAAGCGATGCTAACATTAACTGGAGGAGAAAATTTTCCTGTTAGTTTATCGATAGCAACCAATTTAGGTGGTGCTATAAAATATATGGACGGAACTGATGAGAAATCTGCTTACTCAACTTATGTAGAATTGAGCTATGGAACTACAGCAGGAGATGTTGAGTTAGGATTTTTCGCCGGAGGCGTATTTGGAGATGATAATGGTTATTATTTGACCGATGGCTCTGGTTTAATAAATGTTGGTGTTTCTGCTGCTAAAGAGGTTAAACTATCAGAAACATTTAGTTTACCTGTTAATGCTGCAATAATATTAAACCCCGATTCTGAAGACATTTTCTTAACCTTCGGATTCTCACTTTAAAATCAAAACACATTATTATGAAAAAAATCGAAGCAATAATCAGAAAATCAAAATATCGCAAAGTAAAGGAAGCACTTTATAGCGTTGGAATTAACTTTTTTTCCTATTGGGATGTCACTGGGAAAGGCAACGAAAAAGAAGGACATGTCTATAGAGGCATCTCCTATAGTACAAGCGATATTCAACGACGAATGTTATCAATAGTTGTGAATGATGAATTTGAAGAAGCAACCATCAAAGCTATTTTGAGTTCGGCAGCAACCGGAGAAGTTGGTGATGGTAAAATCTTTGTATCCGACATTCAAGAATGCTATAGAATACGAACAGGAGAAAAAGGCTGCGACACCTTAAAGTAATAATCAATCAAAAAATAATCAATTATGGAATTATTAACTACAAATAATGTATGGATGATGATCTGTACAGCACTCGTTTTCTTTATGCATTTAGGATTCGCTTTTTTAGAAATCGGGTTAACGAGACAAAAGAACACCATAAACATTCTTTTCAAAAATATTTTTATTATAACAACCGGCTTACTTCTATATTGTTTAGTAGGGTTTAACCTCATGTATCCCGGAGAGTTTAATGGTTTTCTTGGATTTGCCGGATTAGGGTTAGATGCACCTCTAGCTGATGGTGCTCTTGATCTAGCATATAATGAAGGTTATACCTATTGGACAGATTTCCTTTTTCAAGGAATGTTTGCCGCAACAGCAGCAACCATTGTTTCAGGAGCAGTAGCCGAACGTATGAAGATTGGCCCTTTTATGATTTTCACTGTAATTTATGTAGGTTTAATTTATCCAATCGCAGGCTCATGGAAATGGGGTGGCGGATTTTTAGATCAACTTGGATTTTATGATTTTGCAGGCTCTACTTTAGTACATTCTGTTGGAGGTTGGGCAGCTTTAGTAGCGGTTTGGTTACTGGGCTCACGTATTGGAAAATTCGGAAAAGACGGCAAATCAAAAGCTATTCCGGGACACAATATCCCGTTGGCAACAGCCGGTGTTATCATACTATGGCTAGGATGGTTTGGATTTAATGGAGGCTCTGTGCTTTCAGCCGATCCGGCATTAACATCATTAACATTAGTAACAACATGTTTAGCTGCTGCTGCAGGTGGTATCGTTGCCATAATAGTGTCCAGTACCTTATATAAAAACCTTGATCTTACCATGTTCTTAAATGGTATTCTTGGTGGATTGGTTGGGATTACAGCTGGAGCAGATCAAATGAGCCCTACTGATGCTATTTTAATTGGAGCCATTGCAGGAGCCATTATTGTATTTGCTGTCTCACTAATTGACAAGTTAAAATTGGATGATCCCGTTGGTGCCATAGCTGTACATTTAGTTTGTGGTATTTGGGGCACATTAGCCGTAGGTATATTTGGTGCTTTAGCAGGCTGGGATCAATTTGTAAGCCAATTGGCTGGCGTTGGGTCTTATGCAGCAATTTGCATTATATCGACCTTTGTTATTTTATTCTTATTGAAGAAAACTGTTGGGATACGAGTTTCGGAGAGAGAAGAACTTGAGGGTCTCGATTCACATGAGCATGGCATGAACGCATATCCAGATTTTAGATTAAATGAACATTAACCACTTTATTTTTTTGAGTTAGTCAAAAAAACCTCGAAGCTTAAGCTTCGAGGTTTTTTATTACGTGTAATTTATACCTTACACATTGACCAATTAGCGTGATTTACAGTTTCGTGGACTATATTCTATAATAAAATATTCAGTTTAAATCAGTTTAAACTGAATTAAAAAAGATTAATTAATTAAAGTTGATAAGTTATTAGATAATAATTTAACTTTGGGATTAATAATAACCTTTTAATTTATAAAAATGACTAATGGAACAGTAAAATTTTTCAACAATGTAAGAGGGTTTGGTTTCATCACTCCAGACGATGGTGGAAAAGATGTATTTGTGCATAAGAGCGATTTGGTAGATGAAATAACCGAAGGAGATAAAGTAAGCTATGATGTGGAAGAAAGTGAAAAGGGATTGAACGCTATAAATGTCAAAGTAATTTAAACCCATTTTTTTGTATTAATAATATTAAAGGTTTTATACTACTAATTTATCATTTGGCTTACCAATTATCTATTTTAAGCCGTACACATTGACCAATTAGAGCGTATTACAGTTCTATGATAGTATTTGGTTTGTTGAGAATTAACCTATATAGATTTTAAGTTATCAAAAAAGTTATGCGGAATTTCTACTGCATTAATGTTTTGGGATTTGAGGATATTTAACTCATTTAGAGCAGACTCTAAATAACATAGTTGAGTTTCTTGCTCTATAAATAGTTAGTACAAATAAAACATTGGCAGATATAATTTTTATTAAAAGATAATCTTATTAACTAAACATTGCAGGAGGATTCATCATATATATTATAACGAAAATAACAATAGCCCCGCCAGCTCTTAACAAACCATCTTTCCATATTGGCAAATCTAACTTTAAAAAACCAGGGATTGTGGCCCCAAATGCAGCTGCAGCTAAAGCTAAAATAATTCTAAATACGAATATTTGATAAGAGGTCGGATTAGGAATAAAAATCGCTAATATTAAAATTATCAAAATAAAAATTAGGCCTGAAATAATTGATATTTTAGTTGACCAGAGGGAAAATCTACCTCTTTTCATACGATCATTTTTTGTTTCTTCTAAAAAATTTTGCCAATTCTTTTTTGCTGTATTTATATACTCCTCCCGATATTCCTCGGGGAGTGTTTTTGCTTCTTTATAGATTGCTGCTAATAATTCATTCCTAGCAAGATATTCATCCTTAAATTTTATTTTTTGCATAATTAAAAATTCGGATGATATACAAGATCAATATAAGTTTCGTCTTTATCAACATCTTCGTCAATATGGCGATTATAAAGTTTTTCTGGAATATCATCAGTATTTTTAAATTCCCCCAAAGGATAATGTGATTCTAATGTGAAAACCTGATAAGCTTTTTTAAATAAATTATGTGATTCCGCGTTATCTAAAATTAAAAATGCCATTGGATATGGAATTTTTAATCGTTTAGCAACTAAATTAACCTCTAATACATCATTTGAATCAAGAGACGAAGCATATTCTTTTAGTTCAGATATCTCTTTATGATACTCTCTAAATTTTTTCTTTAATTGATCGAATCTCTCTAATTGCATAATTAAGTTCTTTTGAAATACAGTCTCTTTGAAAATTTATTGTTGATTGATATTTGTATAGTCGCATAAATAAATCTCTTGTAAGATTACCATCTGATTTATCCGCTTTCCATTCACCAGTTAAATTTTTAACGTCCCAATTTTCCCCGTCCTTTTCTTCTGCTCCTTTTCTTGCAGGTAAATCTCTAATATCACCATTATTAATTGAGTATCTCTGCACCCCGTTTTTGGACACTTTTACTGTCTCATTTTTCATTTCAAATTTTTCCTTTTCATTTTTATGAAGATAATTGGCAATTTTATCAAGATTATAGTTTTTAAAAACGAATGACAAAGGTAAAATATTGCGCAATTCTTCCATATAATAAGCTTCATAAATATCGTCCCGCTTAATTTTTTTTGCGTCTTTGTGATCGTGATGATCCAAAGGAGTATCAAATCTTATTTCAGTGAATCCAGTTTGGGTTTCAATAACCACTAAAATAAAAATCGATTTAGACTCTTTTGTTAAGCTTAAAGAATTATAATCAATATCTACATTATCTTGTTTTTCTGACCATTTTATTTTTAGAGTAGGCTTATCTGAATTATCGTAGTAAATGTAGTTAAGTTTAGGTCTTCTATTCTCTCTTAAACTAATTTTATCTGATTTTGATAAAGATAATCCTTTAGCAGTTAATAATGATTTGAGTTTCTCAAGATCAAAACCCTCCATTACTTTGAGTTTAATCTTCTTGCCTCCATTTTCTTCAATATCTATTACAGCATTTTCAATATCATTAATTGAAATCTTATCTTCTTTTATCCATTTCAATAGATTCTCTTCAAATTCAATATTGTTTGAAGAGCTATGAGGCTTGTCATGCATCTTAAGCCAGCTTTTTAAGGCTGAATTCGGAACTTGTTTTAAAAGTTTTTCTAATTGATTTTTTAAATTACTCATATAAGATTATGTTAAAAAGAATAAGCACCTTGAAAAATAAGTAAATTCAGAGTCTATCCAGATTTACAATTATTTTCACATTTTTAATATCTATAGGAGAATTTACTATTGTAAATATATAACTTTTTTTATAAATGACTTCTTATTACCTCATTAATAGAATCCAACTTGATGACACTATTTCTGACAAAATAGATAAATGAAACTCAAATTGCACAGATTTACAATACGTGCTTTTCAATAGCAACAGCTTTATTTGAATCTAGTATATTAAATATAATAACATCTAGCCCATTACCTTAAAGGTAAGTATTTAATTGTTCTTCAATATTCATTTTAATCAGAAGAAGATCAAGCTGAATTTCTACTTGCATTGATATTGCCAAACAATGAACGTGTTACAATTTTTTCAAGGATTTTAATTTGCTCTTCATCCTTCACATCTGCTTTTTCCAGTTCCTGGATCTTTTTAAGTGCATATTGTTGAATAGTTAACAAAGGTAAAACTATAGATTCTCTTACTTCAATAGATGCCTTCCCAGCTGGTTCATTTTCCATGAGTTCCTTGTAACCTGTCAACTTTAAAAGCAAACGTTTTGTTGTTACATATTCGGTATAGATAATGTTCCAGAATGCACCAAACTCTTCATCTTGCGACATGTACTTGGTTAAATCGAAAAACGATTTTGTTAAGGACATCATACTGTTTTCCAGTAAAGTTTTAAAGAAATTGGAGTTTTTATACAACTGAATAACTTTGTTAAACTCATTATTATCTTCATAAACTTTTAAAGCTGTACCTACGCCAAAAAATCCTGGTACATTTTGTTTTAACTGGCTCCATGAACCTACAAAAGGAATGGCTCTCAAATCGGAAAATATCAAAGCGTCAGATTTTGATCGTTTGGATGGTCGGCTACCAATATTGGTTTTGGCATAGTATTTTAAAGTACTCATGCGCTCTAAATAAGGAATAAACATCGCATGACTTTTAAAATCCTTATAGGCCTTATGGCTTATTTTAGCCAAATTATTCATAACGGGTTTGTCATCCGATGACATTGCTGTTGCACTATTACCGATACGGTTAGAAATTCCTGAACTTATTAGTTGTTCCAGATTGTATTGCGAGGACTCTAAAGTTCCAAAATTGGAACTTATGGTTTGCCCTTGTATTGTTAATTGTACTTCTTTGTCTTCAATAGTTGGTCCTAATGATGCATAAAACTGATGCGTTTTTCCACCACCTCTAGCTGGTGGACCTCCACGACCATCAAAAAATATTGCAGTGATATTATATTTTCTTGACACTTTGGTAAGGAACTCTTTTGCTTTATAAATTCCCCAATTTGCCATGAGGTAACCACCATCTTTTGTTCCATCGGAAAAACCAAGCATTATGGTTTGTTTATTTTCGCGTTGTTTCAAATATTTCCTGTAAGCTGGATTAGAATATAATTCTTCCATAACTTTAGGCGCATTCTCTAAATCGGTTATAGTTTCAAATAATGGGACAACATCTACTGTTAAATTATCACCAAAAGCCACTAATTTAAGCATGGCAAATAACTGCATAACATTCAAGGCTGTTTGGTTGTTGCTAATTATATATCTATTTGAACCACGTTCTCCATTGTTTTCCTGAATTTGCTTAACGGCCTTTATGGTTTCAAGCGTATTCACAACAAGATCATCCTTAAACAAGTCAATATCTATATTGCCTTTTATAGTTGACAAACATTTAATTTGTTTTTTTTCTGATAAGGAATTATAATTTTTCGGAAATACAGTATTACCTTTTTTTGTGAGTGCATCAACTATATTAGAAAATACTGTGTGATGTATTCTACTATCCTGCCTGATATCTAAAGTCGCAAAATGATAACCAAAAAGATGGACCTTATTTATTAAACTATCAACTTCCTGAAGATATAAGGATTGATGTTCGTTAATAATAATTTCTCTTATATCTGAAAGTTCAGAAATTAATACATGAAGTTCAATGGTCTCTTTAGAGTTTAGATTAATACTACTTTTATAAAGTTTAGATTCTAAATTATTTATGCGCTCTTCAACACCTTTAAAAGTAAGTTTTCGCTTAAGATCTCTTAAATCCCTATAGTAATTCTTAAGTACAGTTTGTTTTAATCGTTGTGCCACTTTTAGTGTAGTATTCGGCTTGACATAAGGATTTCCGTCTCTATCTCCTCCAGGCCAAAATCCAATGTTTATTATTTCGTTTTGAATGATCTTATCATCAAAAATATTTTGCTGTATATAATCATATATTTTACCAAAAGACTCATAAAAAACATTCTCCAAATACCAGATTAAACTTACTGCTTCATCATAAGGTGTAGGTTTTTTTTGTTTAAAAAAAGGTGTTTTCCCCAACTGTGCAAATAAGATTCTAATAGTATCTAGATCATTCTGCTTGATAGCTTCTGTTAAGTCTGTGATTATCCCTAAAACAGGACCAGGATAAAATTGCGTGGGATGCGCAGTTAACACTATTCTTACTTTAAACTCTTGTAAATAATGTTGTAATTCTGCCAATTTGTTTTCAGATATGGCAGATTCCTTAAGACTTCGCAAGGTCCCAATACCTTCCATATTATTAATTATTGGAAACGCTGCATCTTCGATCGCATCAAACAAAACAACTTGTCTTTCTATATATTGAATAAATCTGAATAATAGATTTATTTGGCTTTTTGATGAGCGCCTCGCTTGATATTTCTTGAAAAAAGTATCTACAATGGCAGTTGGGTCATCTCCATTTTGAAAACCTTTCTTACAGGTTTCATAAAATAAAGGCAATAGCACACCTGTTTTGGTAATGGTATCAAAAGGTAAGGTCATAAAAATACTATTGTAAATATTGTATTTAGACAAAACATTTTGCTTAAAACGTGCTAATTTTGGTTGAATAGACATTCTTTGATCGATTACATAGAACTTGTAAAAGTACTAAAGCTCAAGCAAAGAGTTAATATAGTCTGGTAAGTTTTATGAATTTATCCAAATATAGGGTGCTGCATTATGGACTTCTGAAAAATTGACTAAAAAAATAACAAGTCAGAAATTGTTTTTCTTTATAAAAATAAAAATGATTTGCTATAATTTCGTTAATACTCAAGTTTCTATTTTAAAGTTTTAATATTATATGTACTTTTGATTTTTGAAAAAATAAGTAAAGATTTATGGCATATTTATTTACTTCGGAAAGTGTTTCTGAAGGACATCCGGATAAAGTAGCAGATCAAATTAGTGATGCCTTATTAGATCATTTTTTAGCGTTCGATAAAGATTCTAAAGTAGCCTGTGAAACGCTCGTAACTACAGGGCAGGTAATACTCGCCGGTGAGGTAAAATCTAACACCTATTTGGATGTACAGAAAATTGCCAGAGATACCATTAATAGTATTGGCTATACTAAAAGCGAGTATATGTTTGATGGCAATTCTTGTGGTGTATTTTCGTCAATTCATGAACAGTCCGATGATATTAATCGTGGCGTTGACAGGGATGAAAAAGAGCAACAAGGCGCTGGTGACCAAGGTGTAATGTTTGGTTATGCTACGCGAGAAACAAATAATTATATGCCTTTGGCATTAGACCTCTCTCATAGAATCCTTATTGAGCTTGCAATATTACGCAGAGAAGATAATGAGATTACATATTTAAGGCCAGATTCTAAAAGTCAGGTCACTATTGAATATAGTGATAACAATATTCCTCAACGTATAGATGCTATCGTTGTTTCCACACAGCACGACGACTTTGATGAAGATGAGGATATGCTGACTAAAATCAGGACAGATATTAAAACTATTTTAATGCCTAGAGTTATTGCGAAACTTCCAGAAAATATCAAATCATTGTTTAACGATAATATTCAGTATCATATTAATCCAACCGGCAAGTTTGTGATTGGTGGGCCACATGGAGATACTGGGCTTACAGGACGAAAAATTATTGTAGATACCTATGGCGGAAAAGGCGCACATGGTGGCGGTGCTTTTTCAGGTAAGGATCCAAGCAAGGTAGATAGAAGTGGTGCTTATGCTACAAGACATATTGCTAAAAATCTGGTTGCTGCTGGTGTTTGTGATGAGATTTTAGTACAAGTAAGTTATGCTATTGGTGTTGTTGAGCCTATGGGAATTTTCGTTGATACTTATGGTACTTGTTCTTTTAATATGACCGATGGAGAAATTGCAGAAAAAGTATCGCAAATATTTGATATGAGACCAGCGTCAATTGAAGAACGATTAAAACTACGTCAGCCAATGTATTTAGAAACTGCAGCGTATGGACATCTGGGAAGACAAAATGAAGTGGTTACAAAAACTTTTACCCAACCCAATGGTAACACTAAAACACTTGAAGTAGAGCTCTTTACCTGGGAAAAATTAGATTATATAGAAAAGGTGAAAACAGCATTTGGTTTATAAAGACCAATTTAATATATCAAAAAAACCTACATGAATAATAGTCATGTAGGTTTTTTGATTAAAGAGGGTATCGTTGTTAATCCATTCCACCTTTACGTGTAGGAGATCTTTGAGAAGGCCATTTCATTTGTTTTCCAGTGCGATTGCTAATAGGTAACACGATCTTTTCTCTGGATGTCCTGTTTGCATCTTCACTTGCCATATATACTAATATAGCTGTTAAAATGGCATTGCTTCTTACATCATCGAAGACGATTTTATCATAAGTATCACGATTGGTATGCCATGTATAATTCCAATAATCCCAACTTAACGATGATAAACTGAATGCCGGTACACCAGCGGCCAAAAAAGAAGCATAATCTGATCCACCACCACCTGGTCTTCCTGGAAAATTGGTTTCGATATGCTGTGTAATATCTTTTGGCACGGCATGGAGCCATCGTGTTAAATATTCATAAGAATGTAAAAATCCGCCACCAGAAAGATTTACAACACGTCCTGTACCATTATCTTGGTTAAAAACAGCTTGTGTGTTTTTTACAATTTCCGGATGGTCTTCTACAAATGCTCTAGAACCATTTAAGCCTTGCTCTTCACTTCCCCAATGTCCGACTAAAATAGTTCGTTTAGGATTTGGATACATTATTTTTAAAATACGCATTGCTTCCATCATTACTAAAGTTCCAGTACCATTATCGGTAGCTCCTTGCGCACCATCCCAAGAATCGAAATGAGCTGAAAGAATAACATATTCATCCGGTTTTTCAGATCCTCTAATCTCAGCAATCGTATTAAATGTTGTAACTACACCATGTTCTTTAGATTCTGCAACTACTTTAATTGTTGGTTTATCTCCATACTCTGCTAATCTATAAAGCATTGCATAGTCTTCTAACTCAATATCGATTGTTGGGATATTTTTTGTCCTTGAACTAAATATTTTATTAACTCCAAAACCTCTGGACCATCTGCTTGCTACAATTCCTGCAGCTCCTGCTTCTTCAAGGGCAGCAATTATTGATCGGCTAGAGTAACCGGATCGGCTAATATTTGCTCGCCATTCTTTTGATTGTTCACTTCTTTCTTCTTTCATTTTTGTAAAAGACTCTTCTGTTGCATATTCTTCCCAATTATAATCCGGGCGACCTGTTGGTTGTTTTATAGATATCATTACGAATTTTCCCTTTACATTAGGCAACCATTCTTGAAATGATAAAGAATCTTTAATCTTTTCCGGTAATACCATAACCTCAGCTGTAATACCTTTAGCTGTTGTACCTGGATTCCATGCTAACTGCATACCATCGAGTGTTTGTGTACGTGGTGAAACCAAGTCAATATGTGTGACACCGCGTTCCCAGCCACGCCATTCTCCCCATACTTCATTTTTTGCAGAAATGTCCCATTTTGCATATTGAGCAACAGCCCAATCATTGGCTTGTTTCATTTGTGGTGTTCCCACAAGTCGTGGTCCAATAACATCTAATAATTCGTGTGCCAAACGTTCTAACTGTGAGTTGTCATTGGCTTCTTTAATAATGTTCTCGATTATTTGATCTTTGTCTTGAGCAAATACTGGATTACTTACTAATAACAACAAAGCAAGTAACAGTTTAAAGGAATGTTTCATTTTAATTGTATGTGTTTTGGTTGAGCCAACTAAAGTAATTGTTTATTACAAAATGTAGTGTTAAATTTTCTTTGAATTTTAAATAAAAAAAGCGTTACCAATGGCAACGCTTTTTAACTATATAAAATGAAGTGAATTATTGTATCACTAATTTTTTAGTAGTTGTAACATTATTTTGAGATACTCTCATTATATATATGCCAGCATTTAAGTAAGATACATCTAATTTGTTATTAGTAATGGTATTACTTATAACTTGCTTTCCTAAAATATCAAATACGTTAATTTGCAATGCAGTTTGACTTCTGCTGGAAATATTTACATATCCTAATGCAGTTGGGTTTGGAGAAAATCTAAAGCCTTCAATTTGGTTATCTTTTGTTGAAAGTAAGTATCCTCCAAAATCGACTTCTGCTAACATATCGGCACAAGAAGATATACCATTAGTATCAAAATAATCTCCGCCAGGAATTGTCCAATTAGATTCATTAAATGCTCCAGCATTAGCTGTAGAGCCATCATTTCTTTTTGCATAGCTATCAACATTATCCCAAGCACTATAATCTCCAGCTTCAACATCTAAAGGGTCTCCATATTGATCAAGTACATTTGCACCATCTGTAATTCTTATAGCATCATTACCATTATATTGAGTTCCACCTGCATGAGTATTAGCTGCACTGGCACCAGAATACATTTCATAAAGTGTTGTTGTTCCTAAAGGACATATATATACAAATTCATTTGTTCTAGATCCTAAAGATGATATGTCAGTGGAATTCCATGATGCAACACCCGCACTAGTTCCATTAGATTCTATCTCATACTTGTATCCAGTGAAATCTATAGTTCCATCTACATAAATTTCAACGGCTTTTGGTGAAGAAGCGCCTGAAGATCCTGAACAACCATCAGACGGAGCTTTTCCATCTATTATTCTGGTAATAATTAAAGATTGCCCAAAAGAAAATGCAGTTATTAAAAGAGTAAATAATAAAATGTAAAGTTTTTTCATGTGTGAAAATTTATAGATTAATAAATAAGTTAGCCAATAAAGATAAAAATTATTTCTCTTAATAGTTAAATAATCAAGTTTATTAATTATAGCCCAATTCTAATAATATGTCTTGAGAAGATGTTTTACTTTTTCTATTGTAAAATTCTAAAGCTAAATCGGCTCTATTAGTGAATACACCATCAACTCTATCTTTATAATTATTTAGCTGCTCATTTGTATCAAAAGTATAAGGATGGATAATGAGTCCTGCATTGTGGATGAGTTCTACCATCCAAATTGCAGTTAATTCTTTGTAGTTATTTGGTTCGCCTATAATACTTGAACCTATAATTTGCACATTGTTTTCTATTGCAAAATCTATTGCTCTTTTATAAACCTCTTTTAATTCACCTTTCATCTCAGGTTTCCACAGTAAAAAACATTTAGGAATATTAGGCAATTGTTTTTCTAATTGTATAATACTTTCAGGTGAAAATGATTGTAATATTAAACGAGCATTTGTATTTGCAATTGCCACTTTTCCTTTTATAGTTTTTATGTGTTTTGGATTGGAATTAATGTTCCAACCAAGCTCTGTAATTTCTTTTGCTAATACTATTTCTGAATTTAATTTTGGATGTTTTGTTTCTATATATATCCCTGGACGATTACCATTATCGTTTGGGTCTTTTTCGTAAAGATATTTTCCTGTCCATTTTCCTTCAATTAATTCTTTTATTGGATTTCCGTCTTTCATTTTAATTCTGTTTCCTTCAGCAATCATAACAATATCTTTTAAAGTCATAATTTTGAGATCTTTATAGCTTTCTCTAGCTCTGTCAGGATTTACCGCATTAAACCAAGAGCCTATATCTAAACTTCGCAATTCTTTTAGAGTAAAATCATTGATTCCAGATTTTATTCTCTCTGGAAATACTTCAGCAACATTTGTAGTTCGGCTCAAATCGTTATCGTGAAACGCAATTAAAACATTGTCCTTGGTAAGCTGTACATCAAGCTCTAAATAATCGGCTCCAATATTACGTGCCCATAAATATGCTGGTTCGGTTTCTTCAGGTGTCCAATAAGTACTCCCTCGATGTGCAATGACTATGTCTTTTTTTATATAATCACGTATTTTTTTTGAGCTTTCGGTTATCGTTTTTGCTGTTTCCCCTTCATTTATGGATTCTTTATTTTTTTGCTGATTGCACCCGAATAAAAGGACTGAAACAACTATACATTTTAATATGTTATTAAGCATGATTATCTTTTAATTTAATAAATATCCTTTAGTTAACTAAAGTAACTATTTATTATAGTTTCTAATAAAAAAAAGACTGCCTAAAAAGCAGTCTTCATCATATTATATTTTTTTATAAACTACAAATCATATTTTATACTAAATACAACATAGCGAGGCTGGATAAAATACTCGCTTGTACTTGTAAATAGGGTGTTTGTATTATCTTGATTAAGAGATGCTGTGTCTAACAAATTTGTGACACCTAATGTATATTCCCATTTACTATCCTTTTTTTGATATGCCAAACTTGCATCTAAAAAACTATAATTATTTAATGTTTCTTGTTCATTTTTGTAGTTGTAGTAAGAGTAATCTGCCCTAAACGTAAAGCTTTTTAAAATATAGGCGTCCATATTTATAAACGGACTATTTGTAAAGAATTTTGAACGAACTCCTCCTTGTTCATAATCGTTAACAGTAAGATTGTAACCAATTTCTACATTTGGTGCATTTCTAAAATTTGTACTTAAACGAGTTCTGTAAGATTGTGTAAAAGATTCGTTAACACTATTTCGGTTATTAACAATTTGATTGAATTTTGAATATGAAAAATTTCCACCAACCGATGCTTTTATCTTCCCAAAAGTACGCTGAAAATTTCCATTAAAAGACAAGGTTTCATCTGCAAAATTTGAATTGAATGGTGTTGATATTCTATTTGTAGTTTGTATATCTGGATCTCCAGGTATTGGATTTGGAATGGTTAAAAATTGAGATTGACTTCTAATTTGATCAATACGTTTACTATAATTTAAAAACGCATGAACATTGGTATAATTAAACATATTGAAACTAAAATAGCTTAAGTTAATATTGTGTGATAATGACTCTTCTAAATTTCTGTTTCCTTGATATAATGCATTGTAATTACTCAATACAGTGCCTTCAGCTAACTGATTTACATCTGTAAAACTTGTTCTCATACTATACCTAAAATTAAGGTTCTCACTCTTTTTTAGCTGTACCCTTGTATTAAAATCTGGTAATAATCGAAAAAAGTTGTCTTTTGTTTCTGAATTGAATTGTTGATTTTTAGTAGTGTAAGAATGAATTGAGAACCCAGGAGTAAATGTAAATATTCCTGCTTTTAATCTATAATGAAATCCTAAATAAGCATCAGTAAAATTATATTCTATATCGTTGACTACATCTGTTTGTGCATTATCTAATGTAAATTTGTTTCCGTTATCTAATATTTGATATATTTCTGAATTAAATTTTTGAGAACTAAATAAAGTTCCGAAAGTAAAATTGATATTGCTCTTATTATTTAATACATACCAATAATCCAATTTTGCATCCAATTTATTTGTTTTAACACGTTTATCTTGTGCAAGATTAAATCCAGATTGATTAGTGTCTAAACCTAAAATACCATCAAAGGTAAATTGTTCATTTTGTTCTAACATTGCATTGTAAAAAGGGTCTTCATCTTGCCATAAATGTTGTGCCTCAAAAGCAAAAATATTTTTGTCGTTTAAAGTATAATAATAGTTTACATTTTGATTGATACTAAATGGGTTCTGTTCTTGTATTTCGTCAACATTTGAAGAAATTGAAGAAAAGAAGTCTTGATATTCATTTTGTTTAGATATTCTTCCAAAAACATCATAATC
Organism: Flavobacteriaceae bacterium; assembly: GCA_965250265.1. GTDB lineage: Bacteria > Bacteroidota > Bacteroidia > Flavobacteriales > Flavobacteriaceae > PRS1. The sequence continues at coordinate 374,689 of CBDFNO010000013.1, forward strand.
TAAATGATTATTACTATTTGGTTTATAGCTTGCACTTAATTTAATCAATCCTAAATCACTTTTTTGAAGTGTATTGCTCGTTGTGGTTTCATCTGGTGGTGTAATAGTTCCATTATCAGACTGAATATAAGATCTTAAACTGTTTTGTTGAATTTCTGTTTTCGTACCTGAATAAATAGCAAAACCACTTAAATCCAAGGTTTTTTTAGGAGAAAAACTAAAATTGGCTGCTCCAAATTTGGTATCAATCGCTTTAGCTCTATTGTTTTGCATTGTTAAAAAACCCATATCACTGGTTGTCACATTAAAATTAGTTCCGCTATTACTATTAATACCTCTAAACCCTCCACTAAAATTAAAATAATCACGTCTTGTAAAAGGTACTTCGCCAATATTATTCATATCTGTAATAATATTAATACTGTATTTTGGATTGTAATAAAACAGTTTTGGATGCACCAAATAACGTTCGTCAAGACCAGCTCCAGCAGTAATCTCTCCAAACCAAAAACTCTTTTTCCCTTCTTTAAGTTTTATGTTTATAGCAATTCTATCTTCATTGCTTCTTACGCTACTAAGTTGTCCGACATCGTCATAATTTTTTAATACCTGCACTTTATCTATAGCATCTGCAGGAATATTTTCAGTCGCTAATTTAGTATCGCCATCAAAAAAATCTTTGCCTTCAACCATCACTTTTTCAACTACTTTTCCTTCAACTTCAATTTGCCCTTCATCATTTATATCAACTCCAGGAAGTCGTTTTAAAACATCTTCTAGCTTTTTATCTGTTTCTCTTGTAAAAGAATCTGCATTATATATTAAAGTGTCACCTTTTATAGACACAGGCATCTCGTAAGTAAGTTCAACTTCGTCTAACATATTATCATTTTGAAGTGTGAAGTCTTTCACAATGTCAACATCCGTTGTAGTTATAACTTCTTCAAAGGTTTTTTTACCAATATAACTTACTTGAAGTTTATAAGACGCATTCGGTTTTAAATTGAGTTTATAACGTCCTTTATCGTTTGTTATTCCGTAAGAATCTAAAGCTTTAGTATCTTGATTAATTGCTATAACATTAGCTAATTCTAATGGAGTGCCAATACTATCTTTAACCACTCCTTCAACTTTAACTTGTGCAAAAGTTGTACTTGCTATAAAACATAGCATTATTGTAATAATATATCTCATCTAACTTTTTTGATTGATTTATGTTTGAAAAAAATTAATGCCTTATATGATCTCCACCTCGTCTTCTACCTCTAAACATTTCGCTCATTTCTTCCATTTTCTTTTTCATAATACTATTGTATTCTTGTTTTGTTACCTCTTTTCCTTTTGTTGGTGCTTTAATTTCATCTTTCTCACTTGAATTCATCACTATTTTCGAACATAATATGGTTGTTCTATCTGCACTCACTTCAAGAATTAATCCTGGAAGTCCCCAATATTCACCTGGACCTTGATTTATTGGTATTTGTGGTGTGTACCACGCAGTAACTATAACTTCTTTAGGAACTTCTATCTCATCCATTATATCATTAGTTGCTGTAGAGTCTTGTACTTTTGCTTCTTCATCATTATTTCGGTTACGTCTTCTCATACTATTAAAATCTAATTCGTCAACTTTTTTAATTGCTGTGGCTTTAAAACATAAATATTTTCCTATTTGTTTTGTTTCACTTCCCATTTTCCAGTCCAATTTTGGTAAAGAGTCTTTAATTAAAAATTGCTTCCCAAAAAATTCTTGTTCTTGCAATAACTGATGCTCTTTTACATTTTTATATTGTTTGCCTCCAGTAAAACTACCCATCATCATTCTAAAGCCACCACCTTGTCCAGGTGCTGCTAATTTTTCTTCCTCTTTGTAAATAGATTCTGTTTTATTAAAGGTTAGTATAAAGGTTTTTTCGAACATGCTTTTCATACGCTCTGCAATCTGTTTTTTCATATCTTCACTCATTTGCTGTCCTCCAAAATTAGACATATCAATGGTTGTTTTAGATTGATAAACTGCCTTGCCTTGGAAATCTTGTTGTGCAAAAGTGATTGCTGAAATAAATAGTGTTAAAACACAAGTAATGCATTTAATAGAAATAGCTTTCATAGTAATAAAGTCTTTATGTTATCTGTTAAAAGTACACTTTTAACAAGTGTAAGACTTGTAAAACAATATTAAGTTTAATTAGAAAACGTTAAAATATTCTTAAATCTTATCCTCTAATTCTTATCCGCATGTTATTATCATCGCCTCTATCATGCTCATAACGATCACGCATTTCCTGCATTTTCTTTTCCATAATAGCGTCATACTTTTCTTGAGTGATTTTTTTTCCTTTAGTAGGTTCAGTTATTAAAACTTTGTCTTTTGGGTTCAAAACTATTTTACTACATATTAAGGTTTGCCTACCATCATTAACTTCAAGAATTAAACCTGGAAGACCATGATAATTTCCTGGTCCATTATTTACAGAAATTTGAGTTGTGTACCATGCTGTAATGGTTATTTCTTCCATTTCTGGTTCAGCATCAGTGTCTAATTCTTTATCACCATTTACACTAATTCCCGATTGAATTACCTCAGCCATGCGTGTTGTTGTTGCCTTATAACAAGTATATTCACCAATATTTTTTGTTTCACTTCCAAGTTTCCAATCTATTTTTCTTAATTTATCTTCTATTAAAAAGACCTTTCCAAACATTTCGTTTTGGTCTGTATATCGATCTTCTTTAATGTTTTTATAAAGTTCCCCGGACTCTCCAGAGCCCATCACTACCATAACCATTCCAGCTTGTTGTGGTGCTTCTAATTGCACATCTTCTTTATACAGTGATTCTTCTTTATTAAAACTTAATATATAGGTTTTTTCAAACTGCTTTTTCATCATCTCTATCATACGCTTATGCATATCTGTCTCCATTTGGGTACTATCTAATTGGATATCCATTTTTCGATGAGATTTATAAGTTGCTTTCCCCTGAAAATCTTGGGCAATTACTGTACTTGATAATAGTAACATTACAATTATTACGGCTAGGTGTTTCATTTTTATTTTGATTTTTAATTATTTATACTGCAAATATCATTATTTAAATATTGTAATTAAGTTAATGAGTGTTAACGTGTGTTAAGCAATTCGTTTTATAACATTTTAACATTTACTTTTGAAAAATGAACGATAAAAGCTATCGATGGATATTGTATGTAATTGTATTTGTAATACTTGGGACTATTAGTATTCAAGTTTATTGGAATTACAAAAATTACCTCGTAAACAAACAACAGCTTGTTAACGACGTCCAACAAAGTCTTGATAATTCAGTAGAGACCTATTTTGCACATTTAGCTGAAAACAATACCATCGCTTTTGCTTTCGATACTATTAATTCAAATTTCATTGAACATGGGAAGTTAGATAGTATAATGCATAAAATTGAAGTTTCAAGTAGAAACTACAATGCATCCGATTCTATTGATGTTGAAATATTTGATGGCGTTAAAGTTTACAAAGGTGTAAAACCAGATTCTTTTTTGCTTTCAATGCCTGAATCACTTAAACAGTTTCCACGTACAAAATTCAAATCTATATTTAAAGACCTTCATATGGATTCCACTTCTCAAGGTCATTTTAGAACACTTACTTCTAAAGTTATACTCTCTTTAACTAATGATACATTGCGCTTAAAAAATATTGACTCATTGTTAAAAACAGAATTATCTCGTAAAAAGTTAGACATTAACTATGGTCTTTCATATCAAAATTTTGAAGAAGAAACCATCTACTATAATGAAGATATTGTAAAATTGGCAACCTTAAAGACTTCTACTAGTTCTCCTTTTTTAGGAAATAAAGGTGTTTTAACAGTTCATTTTTCTAACGAAACAAAAATTATTTTAAAACGTATTCTTACTGGAATTCTAATTTCAACATTGTTGGTATTGATTGTTATTAGCTGTTTGTTTTATTTACTTAAAATAATAAAACATCAAAAGCAATTAGCCGAAGTTAAAAATGATTTGATAAGCAATATTACTCACGAATTCAAAACACCCATTGCTACAATTAGTGTCGCGCTTGAAAGTATTAAAAACTTTAACGTCATTGATGATAAGGAAAAGACTAAAACGTATTTGGACATGTCTAACGATCAGTTGTCAAAACTTAATATAATGGTTGAAAAATTATTAGAAACTGCAACTTTAGATAGTGACAGTTTAAAACTGATTAAAGATAAATGCAATATCACTGAACTATTGGTTACAATTATTGAAAAACATCAAATGCAAACAGAAGCTAAAACAATATGTTTAAATTCTTCAGAAGAAGTAATAGCTAATGTAGATGTTTTTCATTTTGAAAATGCCATTAACAACATTGTCGATAATGCTATTAAATATGGTGGCAATGAAATAAATATTGATATAGTCCAAAATACTTTTGCTTTTACAATTTCAATAACCGACAATGGAACCTCATTAACTAAAGCTAATAAAGACAAAATATTTGAAAAATTCTATCGTATTTCTAAAGGAAACACACACGATGTAAAAGGTTTTGGTATTGGCTTGTATTATGCAAAAAAGATTATCGAAAAACATGGAGGTGCCATTCACTTAAATTTAGATAATAATCTAACCACTTTTAAACTATCGCTTCCAAATGAATAATAATACAACCATACTTTTAGCAGAAGACGAACCTGCATTAGGACTCATTATTAAAGAGAGTTTAGAGACACGAAACTTCAATGTGTTTTTAGCTGTAAATGGTGTAGAAGCTTATAACATATACCAAAAGGAAGATATAAGTCTTTTAGTACTGGATGTTATGATGCCTAAAAAAGATGGATTTACCTTAGCTAAAGAAATCAGGATGGAAGATGATACTATTCCTATAATTTTTCTTACAGCTAAATCTCAAACTCAAGATGTAGTTGAAGGTTTTACAATTGGTGGCAACGATTATTTAAAAAAGCCTTTTAGTATGGAAGAGCTTATTGTAAGAATTAACAATTTGTTGAACCGAACCAAACTTCAAAAAACTTCTGAAATATTAAAAATAGGTGACTTTATTTTTGATTTTCCTAAACAAACACTTCAATATGAAGAAGAGGAAAAAACACAACTTACACATAGGGAGGCACATTTGCTATTTCATCTTGTTAAAAATAGAAATGAAGTATTGGAGCGTTCATTAATTCTAAACAAGCTTTGGGGAAGCGACGATTTTTTTAATGCCAGAAGCATGGATGTCTTTATTACCAAACTCCGTAAAAAACTAAACCGAGACGAAACCATACAAATTGTAAACATTCGTGGATTTGGCTATAAATTAATTTGCTAAAAACGGATTGATTTTTGTACATTTCTGTCTTGAAATGCAATACCTAAAATACATCCTCTTTTTATTTCCTTTTTTGACTTTTGCTCAGCAAGGTATGGGGATTATATTCGTAAAAAAAACTGAGCTTAATGTAGAATCTTTGGTTGGTATTGATAATTTTGAAACCACCTATTACTTAAACAATAACGAATTATTTAAAACTGAAAAGGCAAAAATATTATTTACATATAGTAATATTCAACTTGGTAATATAGTAACGGCTAATTCATTTAACCCATTAAAAATTAATCTATTTTATAAAGACTTTAATACAGTTATTATTTTAGATAATCGCCTATCAGAAATGTTTAAAATTGATTTTAATAGCATACAACCCTTTAAAGACATCACACATATTTCTACCGGAAACGATAACACAATTTGGATGTTTAATCAAATAACTCAACAATTAGAAAATTACAATTACAAAACTAATACTACTCGATTTAAAGGTTTACCTATACAAGGTGACGTGTTAGATTTAAAAAGCAACTTCAATTATTGCTGGATTCTTACAAAAGATTACTTGTATAAGTACAACTACGTTGGAAGTTTGCTTTCTAAAATTAAAAATAACGGCTTTACGAAGCTTGTGCAAACCAATGGGGATTTAATACTTCAAAAAGAAAATCAACTGTTTTTTTTAGCTAAGGACACAGAAATTTTTACAGAAATAAAAATCTCGAAATTGTTAATAAAACAGTTTTTTGTAACCAATGAAACCTTGTATATTTACGACGATGAATTTCTTCATGAGTACCGACTAAAATTTAATTAAGATTATGCACATAGCCATTGCCGGAAATATTGGCGCAGGAAAAACTACGCTTACAAAGTTACTCGCAAAACATTATAAATGGGAAGCACAACTTGAAGATGTTGTAGACAACCCTTATTTGGACGACTTTTATAACCAAATGGAACGTTGGAGTTTCAACTTGCAAGTCTATTTTTTAAATAGTCGTTTTCGTCAAGTGTCGCTTATTCGTGAAAGTGGGAAAGATATTATTCAAGATAGAACTATTTACGAAGATGCTCATATATTTGCTCCTAACCTTCACGCAATGGGATTGATGACCAATCGAGATTTCGAAAATTATAAATCACTTTTCGATTTAATGGAATCTTTTGTTGAGGGACCAGATTTATTAATCTATCTACGCAGTTCAATACCAAATTTAGTTTCTCAAATACACAAACGTGGCCGCGATTACGAAAACTCAATAAGTATTGACTATTTAAGCAGATTAAACGAGCGTTATGAAGCTTGGATTTCTAAATACGACAAAGGAAACTTACTTATTATAAATGTTGACCATTTAGATTTTGTTGATAATCCCGAAGATTTAGGTGAAATCATTAACAAGATAGATGCAGAAATTCATGGCTTGTTTTAAACACATTTCTTATTAGATTGTTAAAATCTTTTTTTATTATTAGAATTCCATTATCTTGTTAAAAAATCTGGAAAAAATTAGGCTATGAAAACACTAATAAAAATTCCTCTTATTTTAATTTTATTACTATTAACGTCTTGTTCTAAAGACATTGAAATTGAAAATAATGACGTAAGTGGAAAACTTGAAGGAATCTGGATTGTTAAGAGCTATGACTATGAAGGATCTACAACTTCTACTTTACAATTAGATATTACGCGGACTCATTTTTTTGGGTATGGTTATCTTTTGGATATTATAATGGTCTTTTCTGAAAATCCTAATAACTACTCGTTATTTGGGGATTATTTTGTGGAATATTATCTTACTATTGAAAATGGTCAAGAATATTCATATAATGGCTTTTTAGAAAAAGATCAAGTAGGAACCTGGAGTAGAAATGGGTATGACGTATCTATTGAGGTAGATGGAATAAACAAGAATAGTTTTATTGTAGAATTAACCAATACTGGTTTAACTATAGTTATAAATTCTTTTTACACTGAGACAGAATTCGATGGCACTATAACTAATACAGAAATTAACGAAACATATGTTTTAGAGCGAGCTAATAATTAAAAATTAACCTACAGTACTTACGAATTATCCCATTCTTCACAAAAAAAATTTTGGCCACTCAAAAAAATGACCATTCCATCCATAACGAAAATCTTATCATCCAATTTTGATTAAGTTGTAATCATTATTATTATTTCTCGTCCAAAGGTTGTAACTTTAGTAATCTTAAAACCAACCAAATGACAGCTAACAAAATTGAAATTGCCAAAGTTTCAGAACTTCAGACGAAAGAACCTGCATACGCATTAGTAAAAAATACAGACCTCGTAATTATAAAACATGAAACCGGAATTTCGGTGCTCTATGGAAGATGTCATCATCGAGGTGCCATTTTAGCCGATGGACATATTGATGGTCATAATCTTATCTGCGGTGTACATGGATGGGATTATCGTTACGATACAGGAGTGAGCGATTACAATAATGATGAAAAGTTACACAAGTTTAAAACATATATTGAAGGCGATTTATTACTAATAGATGAAAGCGAAATTGAAGCTTTCGAATTAGAACATCCACAACCTTTTAATCGTGATGAGTATTTAGGAACTTATGCGGACATGCATCCAGAAGATACCGAGCCATATACTGGCTATATAAAAGAACTCGCAAAAAACGGTTTAAAAAACATTGGATATCATGGTTTTTCAGCATCAATGGGAGTAGATAGAAATACACTTCCCAAATGGAATGACATTCAATTTCTTCCAGCACAATTAGCTTATCGCCCATTATTAGACCATGAAGACGTTGCAACAAAAGTAGTTATTGGTCCAAAAGCTAAAAAACCTTTACATATAGATATTCCATTATTTGTAAGTGATATGAGTTTTGGTGCTTTGTCTCGAGAAGCAAAAATTGCATTATCAAAAGGTGCAGAACTGGCAGGAACAGGAATTTGTTCAGGCGAAGGCGGAATGCTCCCTGAAGAACAAGAAAGTAATTCAAAATATTTTTACGAATTAGCTTCTGCACAATTTGGCTTTTCCTGGGATAAATTAGATAATGTTCAAGCCTTTCATTTTAAAGGCGGTCAAGGTGCAAAAACAGGAACCGGAGGACATCTTCCAGGGAATAAAGTAAGTGCTGAAATCGCAAAAGTAAGAGGGCTTAAAGAAGGCGAAACAGCTATTTCTCCTGCGGCTAATCCAAACTTTCATAGTGTACAGGATTTTAAAGACTTTGCTGAAAAAGTACGAGAACGTACTGGAGGTATTCCTATCGGGTTTAAAATTGCTGCAAGTCATATAGAAAAAGACATTCAATTTGCCCTCGATGTTGGTGTCGATTATATAATTCTTGATGGTCGTGGTGGCGGAACAGGTTCTGCACCAACAATATTGAGAGACCATATTAATGTACCAACCATTCCAGCTTTGGCAAGAGCACGAAAATATATGGATAAAGTTGGAGCAACCGACGTTACTTTGGTTATCACAGGAGGTTTACGAGTTGCTGAAGATTTTGCAAAAGCCATGATGTTAGGTGCAGACGCTATTGCAGTTTCCAATTCAGCATTACAGGCCATTGGTTGTTTAGGGATGCGCGCTTGTGGAAGTAATAATTGTCCTGTCGGTATTGCGACTCAAAAAGAATCGTTACGAAGTAGATTGATTATTGATTCTTCCGCGAAGCAATTGCATAACTATTTTGATGCAACGAATAACCTCATTAAAGTAATCTCTAGAGCTTGTGGATACGATGATGTTTCAAAGTTTAATCATAATGATTTATCAACTTTCGATACCGATATACACAAATTAACAGGAATTAATTACGCTGGTATAAACTAAACACGATGTTTCAAATATTTGTTGGTATTATCGCTCTTGCAGGGTTTTTAAGTTTTATTAATGCGAAATTTTTAAAACTTCCCGAAACCATTGGAGTCATGATTTTGTCCATTGGAGTTTCTCTTTTATTTGCGGCCAGTTACTTTATTGATGAGTCTTATTTTATTAGTGTTACCAATATTGCAAGAGGGATTGACTTTAAAACTATTTTATTCGATTTTCTATTAGGAATATTACTTTTTGCCGGAGCTATTCATGTTAATTTAAAAGGTTTACTAAAAGAAAAAGGGGTAGTACTAATATATGCTACATTTGGTGTATTAGTGTCCACATTTATTATTGGCACAGCCTTTTATTATATTGCTTCTGCTATTGGGCTTGAAATAAGCTACTTATATAGTTTAGTGTTTGGAGCTTTAATTTCTCCAACTGATCCTGTTGCAGTTTTGGCTTTGCTAAAAAAAGCTGGAGCTCCTAAACATATGGAAATAAAAATTGTTGGCGAATCGCTGTTTAATGATGGTGTTGGCATCGTCGTATTTTTATCAATATTGTCGCTTGCTACAATGATGCACGAATTTGAAATTGTTCAAATTATAGAAGAATTTGGTAAAGAAGCTGGTGGCGGGATAGTAATGGGGTTGGCTTTAGGATATTTAGGGAAAGTATGTATTAAAAGTGTAAGTAGAGAGCCTGTAATTGCAGTCCATATTTCGTTGGCTATTGTTTTAGGAGGTTATATTTTATCGTCTCTAGTTCATGTTTCTGGAGCTATTGCTATGGTTGTTGCCGGACTCATTATTGGCAATGGTTTACATGCCGAAAAAATTTCTGAAGAATTAAAAAATCATATGAATATTTTCTGGAAGGTATTAGACGAAGTTTTTAATGCTGTGCTTTTCGTCCTTATTGGTATTATAATTATAACACTTGAATTTAATATTTACCATCTATTATTAGGCATAATCACTATTTTTATTGTTCTATTTTCAAGATACATTACCATCTTTCTATCTAATTTTCTACTTAAAAAATCGCACAAGGCAAATAGGAAAGAGCGAACGGTCTTAACTTGGGCAGGATTACGTGGTGGAATATCTATCGCGTTAGCTTTAACTTTACCTGAAGGCGAATAAAAGATATTATTTTATATGCAACATATGTAGTTGTTGTGTTTTCAATTATAGCTCAAGGATTAACTATAGAAAAACTCATTATGAAATCTTTTAAAAAATAATCCTAAATGGGGAAAAAAGTAATTTGGCATAAGGTATTAAGTAACAAAAACGAACTTCCTGAAGGTCGTGTAAAAACTGTTACTGCAAATCATAAAGGGATTTGTTTAACCCATTACAAAGGCAAATTTTCAGCATTAGATAATCGCTGTCCTCATCAAGGTGGACCATTGGGAGAAGGCTCGATAGAAAACGGATTATTACGCTGCCCATGGCATGGCTGGGATTTCGATCCTTGTACTGGAAATCCACCAGGATATGATGATGGTGTTCAAACATTTCCTGTTAAAGAAGAAGGTGATTCCATTTTTGTTGGTGTTGAAGAAGAAGTATCCCACGAAACAACGGTTTCTGATATTATGGTAGAAACTATGGTAAATTGGGGAGTTAACAAAGTCTTCGGAATGGTTGGTCATTCAAACCTTGGCTTTGCAGATGCTATGAAACGTCAGGAACAAAAAGGAAATTTAAACTTTTATGGCATTCGTCATGAAGGTGCTGCTGCATTTGCAGCTTCAGCATACGGAAAACTTACTGGGAAACCTGCGGCTTGCTTTTCTATAGCTGGTCCAGGAGCCACAAATATGTATACAGGAATGTGGGACGCCAAAGTAGATCGTGCACCACTTTTAGCATTAACAGGACAAGTAGCAACTCAAGTTGTTGGTACTGGAAATTTTCAGGAAGTCGACCTAGTTCAAGGATTTAGTACTGTTGCTGAATTTAATCAACGTGTGCAGAGTGATAGTAAACATGCCGAATTAATGTCTTTGGCTATAAAACATGCTATTATAAAACGTGATGTATCACATTTAACCTTTCCAGATGAAGTACAGGAACGTCCTGCAAAAACTGGAGCAAAAGCGAAAGGTCCAAAAAACAGAATCACATCTTTAGAGATTGCACCTCCAATTGAAGCGGTTAATGATGCTATAACATTAATTAAAAATGCTAAACGTCCAGTAATTATTATGGGTCATGGTGCCAGAGAGCATAAAAATTCTGTGGTTAGGTTTGCAGAAAGCTTAAGTGCAATTGTGGTTACAACATTTAAAGGAAAAGGATTAATTGCAGACAATCATCCGCTTGGTGGTGGCGTTTTAGGCAGAAGTGGTACACCAATAGCTTCTTGGTTTATGAATGAATCCGATTTGCTAATTGTGTTTGGAGCATCGTTTTCAAATCATACAGGGATTACACCTAAAAAACCAATCATTCAAATAGATTTTGACCCTTTGGCATTGAGTAAATTCCATCAGGTAGAAGTAGCCGTTTGGGGAGAAATATCAAGAACATTAGACATATTCAATTCAGAATTAAAAGGCAACATAAATACCATAGACCAAAGGGAAGAAAATACAGAACGTTGGAAAATATGGAAAGCCGAAAAAGCAAAACGTTTGTTAGAAACATCCGATAATGGTATCAGTTCTATTGCTGTGTTTGAAACCATGAACAAACTCACACCTGAAAATGCCGTAATGTGTGTAGATGTTGGCAATAATGCGTATTCATTTGGTCGTTATTTTGAACCTACAAATCAAGATTTTTTAATGTCAGGCTATTTAGGTTCTATTGGCTTTGCATTGCCTGCAGCTATTGGTGCTTGGGCGGCTGTTGGTAATTCACGTCCAGTAATTGCTGTAGCTGGAGATGGTGGTGTTTGTCAATATTTAGCAGAAATTACAACACTTGTAAAATATAAAATGCCTGTAAAATTGATAATTTTGAATAATCATGAACTGGGAAAAATTTCTAAAGAACAACGCGCAGGACAGTTCGATGTTTGGAAAACATCTTTATCTAATCCTAATTTTTCAGAATTCGCTCAATCTTGTGGTGCTTGGGGAAAACGAGTTGAAAAACAAGAGGATTTAGAAACTGCAATGAAGGAATTATTTAAGCAAACAAATGCAGGTGTTTTGGAAATTATGACAGATGTGAATCTTATTTAATATGCTATCAGTTATAAACATTTTTTTAGCAATTTTAGGTAGCTATTATGCTATTGGTCTTTTATTTGGTTTGTATTTCCTATTTAAAGGTGCTCCAAAAATTGACCCTTTGATGGCAGACAGCAAAAAGAAAGTTAGAGTCTTACTTTTTCCTGGTGTTGTTGCGACTTGGCCCTTTTTAATATCAAAATTATTTAAGTCTAAAACTGTATAATTATGACCTCTGGGCAACGAAAAGCACATAAATATATTTGGTTGTTAATAGCTATTGGCATTCCAATTCTCATTGTGTTTTCAATAAAGAATTTAGATGTATTTTCATCTAAAAAATTTTCATTATCAGAGATTGAAGCAACTAAAAGCAATATTATTAAGGTTGCTGAAAATGATCTAATAAAGGTTTCATTAATCAAAAAGGATTCTACTAATTCTATTGAAGTGATATTGAAATCAACTTTAAAAAATCCTTCGTCTCTAGTTTATGAACTAATTGAAAATAATGAAAAAAGCGTGCTTATAGGACAACTCACAAATGTTGGCATTTATTATTTTGATGCAAAAGAATCTTTAAAGGGTATTGTTATTTACGACGCTTTAAAAGAAAAACTCATCAGTAAATTAGAATTCTAATGGGATTAAATTATCAAATGGTGCTTTGGAACAAGCACAAAAAAACCTATGATAAAATTATCGTATTCAGCATGTTGCTTTACATTATTCTGTTTGCAGTAATTACATTGGCTTTTAATTCTGAAACAAGTATAGAAACACTCATTATTAGGGCTTTTGGTTCATTGGCTATTATTATACTTCACATTATTTTAACTATTGGTCCTTTAAGCAGATTGAACACCAGATTTCTCCCAATTCTTTACAACCGAAGACATTTAGGAGTAAGCATGTTTATTGCAGCATTTATTCATGGTGGATTCGGGATGTTTCAGTTTCATGTGTTAGGAAATGTAAATCCAGTTTATTCCATTTTTACGTCGAATATGGATTATGGTTCGCTGACTAACTTTCCGTTTCAAGTATTGGGTTTTTTAGCATTACTCATATTGTTTGCAATGGCTTCTACAAGTCATGATTTTTTCCTAGCCAATTTATCAGCAAAGACATGGAAGCGATTGCACATGATGGTTTATGTTGCTTATGCATTAATTATTGCTCACGTGTTTTTAGGTGCTTTTCAGCAGGAAACATCACCTTTCACTATTGGAATATTGATTATAGGATTTATTGTAATTAGTAGTCTTCATATTATTACAGCCTTTAAAGAACGGAAAATTGACACTATTAAAACAGAAGAAAAGGAAGGTTGGTTAAAAGTGTGTGATGTAACAGGAATTGAAGAAAACAGAGCTAAAATTTTCACAGTTAAAAATGAACGTGTAGCCGTTTTTAAATACGGCCAAAAACTATCTGCAATTCACAATGTGTGCAAACACCAAGGAGGTCCTTTGGGTGAAGGAAAAATTATAGATGGATGTATTACTTGTCCTTGGCATGGATATCAATATTTACCACATAATGGACAATCGCCACCTCCATTTACTGAAAAAGTTGCGACATACAAGGTGAAGTTAATTGAATCTATTGTTTACATTAATCCGAAAGCATATAAAGAAGGTACCGAAGTTAAACCAACACCAATTGAATTATGAAAAAGAACGATGAATTTTATGTGTCTTATATAGAAGATAGCATTGGTGCAAAAACCAAACAGATTTTAAAACGCTTTGTGCTTGTAGCTGTCGGAATCATTATTCTTACTGCTCTAGTATTCAGTTTTTCTCAAAAACCCTTTAAGAATAGTACGTTTGAATTAACAAGTACAACAAAAATTACTGGAACATTTCACGAAAATCCGTATCCAATGCTGCGTGTAGAAGTAGCCGAAAACGCATTTAAAAATATTTTACTATTAGGTTTCGGGAAATCAAATGCGAATCCATATTTAGAAAAAATCAGAAAAGAGGTAAAAGATATTAATGGAAAAACTGTAACCATAGAAGGCAATTTAATTTATTACAATGGAAAAACCTTGATTCAGATTACTGATAATGAGAAAGTGACATTGACAAAAACTGATGCTTCCAATAAAATACCTTTAAAAACTGCTATTAGTGAAATGACTCTGCAAGGTGAAATCATTGATCCAAAATGTTATTTTGGAGTGATGAAACCTGGAAAGGGAAAAATCCATCGTAGTTGTGCAGTACGTTGTATTTCTGGAGGTATTCCTCCTGTTTTAGCAACATCAGATAAAAACAATATCACTGAATATTTTCTAATTACAGATACCGATGGAAATGCAATTCACGATGATGTTCTTCCCTATATTGGGAAACCTTCAAAGATAAAAGGAATTGTAGAAAAAATGGAGGATTGGTATTTGCTAAAAATTAGTGTAGATGACATTTCTGTTAAGAGTGACATATCGGCTGTTTATTGATAAACAAATTTGTTTTATTGTACTTGTTTAGTTTATACTAATGACCTTGGCTTTAACCCAAAAAAAGATTAACTTCGTTTAACTAACGATAAACAGAATTAAAACTCATTTTATCTTAACATTGGCAACAATTAAAAACAAGACTAAAAGTTTAGAAAATGGAAAAAAATTGGGTAATATTAACAGCAATATCGATTTTATTAATATTTATCTTTCTTTTTTGGAAACTGACTCATAATTATGCCAAAAAAGAATATGGTACAAAGATGTCGAAACATTGGCCGGCGAGATTATCATATTGGCAAGCCGCAATATTATATAGTACTGGATTTACAATTATTACACTGTATCTTTTAAAATGGGGAAATATTTTGACTTTTTAGAAGTCTAAAAGACAAACTTCGTTTAACTAACGATAAACAGAATTAAAACTCATTTTATCTTAGCATTAGGCAACATTATAAAATCCATGTTAAAAAAAGAAACCTTTAGAGCAATTACATCTTTGATGCCTGCTCTCATAATTATCCCTTACTTACTTGGTTTCATAAGTGTGAATATTTACTTTTTTTACTCAAACATATCTACTAATGAAGCAATCAATATAAATTATTTGATTGTTGGATTTTTCAATATTGCTCTATTACTATTACCTATAATACCTGTTTTATTTGCTGAATATTGTAATCCAATAATTTTTGGAGACAAAACTTCTGTTTTAAGCAAACTCATAATTTTTACAATTTTTCTCTTTGCTCTTGGCTTTTATGAAATTTTGATTTTTTTCGATTATTCAAATCTCAATAAAATGCCTTTTCTGTTAGCACCATTTATTTTGTCTTTTCTTGGAGGTGCAATTTTATTTTTCTCTTTAAACAACCTTAAAAAAAGTGCAACAGTATTAACTATTATAACTGTAATCTTTACTTTGCTTATTGTATATTATTTGTGATACTTGAGCGATGGTTTTCTTACAGAGTTTATTTTAACAATTATTTTTTCATGGTTAGGAGGAATGTTACTTTTGGCTGCCCTTTTCTATTATAAAACTGAGAAAAACAATCAGAAAAAGTATATAAATGCGTTTACATTACTGTTTTTTTTAGCCTTCATGAGTGCCACAACATTTTCTAGTCAAGTATTCATTCCCAATCTTCGCATAAGTTTGGGAGGATTAAAACCAAAAACAACTAAAATATATTTGAACAAAGACTGTTATTTGCAAACAACAGGAGAGAAAGATAAAATACTCAAAAAAGTTGATTCCAGTGTAGAGTCAGATTCTCTAGATTTATCGAATA
This sequence comes from Flavobacteriaceae bacterium, assembly GCA_965250265.1. GTDB lineage: Bacteria > Bacteroidota > Bacteroidia > Flavobacteriales > Flavobacteriaceae > PRS1. The sequence goes on from CBDFNO010000013.1 coordinate 390,830, forward strand.
ATTTTGAAGATTTATCAATAGAATATAAAATTAACAATCATCACGAAGTTCGACTTCTTTATGAATCAAATGATGTGATAATTGTGGAAGGAGACGAATACAATGTTAGTATTTATTCTAGTTGTATTCAATCAATATTGAAGAAGAATTAACGTTGCCTAACGACGTATAATTCATACTTCTTAGTTGGTTAACAGAAAGATTTATTCTTACTTTTATTAAATGATTTTCATCGGAATTATCCTGCGGACAATTCAGTACAAATCATACATGAAAACGTTAAACGAAACATTCAAAATATCTTATCAAAAAAAAGAGCCAACTAAAGTTGGCTCTTTTAATATGATAAAACTAATTTAATTAGTTATCCTCTTTAGTTTCTTCAACTTCTTCAGTAACTTTCTTAATTACTTTCTTTTTACCTTCAGCCTTTTCCATTTTAACTTCTACTTCTTTTAAAGCATCTAATTTAGCTTTAACTTCTTCTTTGGTACCTTCAAAAATTGTATCTTCAGTTGTTGTTTCTCCATCTTTAGTAATTGTTGTAGTAACTGTAGCTTTTACAGTTCCATCATCATTACTTTCCATGTTTACTTTTACTTCTTTAGTCATTTCAACTGCGTCTTCTGTATGAAGTTTGTTTGAAGCATAAGCAGAAACCGAATCACTAGACATTGCAATACTTGGTGCAATTACCAGCGCCACAACCGACATTAACTTTAATAAGATATTTAATGATGGTCCTGAAGTATCTTTAAATGGATCTCCAACCGTATCTCCAACAACTGATGCTTTATGAGCTTCTGTTCCTTTACGACCTTCTTCTTCAATTGTTTTCTTGGCATTATCCCAAGCACCTCCTGCATTCGACTGAAAAATTGCCATAAGCACACCACAAGTGGTTACTCCAGCCAATAAACCTCCTAACATTTCAGCTCCTCCAATAAAACCAACTGCTACTGGAACAACTATTGCCAATAATCCTGGTAATACCATTTCTTTTATAGAAGCTTTTGTTGAAATATCAATACACTTACTATAATCGGCTACACCATCGGCTTCATCAAATATTTTTCTGTCTTCTTCAGAAGCTTTAGACATGTCTGAATCATATTTACGCATCACTACCAAAGCGGCTTTTAATTGAGGTATTTCTCTAAACTGACGACGAACTTCTTCAATCATTGCCATTGCAGCACGACCTACAGCATTCATAGATAAAGCTGAAAACACAAATGGTAGCATACCACCAACTAAAAGCCCAGCCATAATTTTTGGTTGAGACACATCAATTGAAGTTACTCCGGCAATTTTCATAAAAGCAGCAAATAATGCCAAAGCTGTTAATGCCGCTGAAGCAATTGCAAATCCTTTACCTACAGCAGCAGTTGTATTCCCAACAGCATCTAATTTATCGGTACGTTGTCGTACTTCTTTTGGTAATTCTGCCATTTCAGCAATACCACCTGCATTATCACAAATTGGTCCATAAGCATCAATAGCTAATTGAATTCCTGTATTTGCTAACATACCAACCGCAGCAATTGCGATTCCATATAAACCTGCAAAATGATGAGATACTATAATTGCAGTAGCAATTATTAGAATTGGAATCATCGTTGACATCATACCTACACCTAAACCAGCAATAATGTTTGTTGCTGAACCCGTTTCAGATTGTTTTACTATCGACATTACTGGTTTCTTTCCTGTAGCAGTATAATATTCAGTTATTTTACCAACTAACAAGCCTGCTACTAGACCAGCAATCGTAGCCCAAAAAACTCCCATGGCTCCAAATGGTAATCCTTCTACTTCAGCTGGAATTAAAGAGTTAATAATAAAATATGAGGCTGCCACCATTAATATGGCTGAACCAAATTCGCCAATATTAAGTGCAGTTTGAGGATTTCCACCATCTTTTACACGAACAAAGAATGTTCCAAGTATAGACATTACAATACCTACAGCTGCTAACACTAATGGTAAATACACAGCTCCTAAACCATCAAAATTTGGAGTTAAAATAAAAGCTCCTAAAACCATAGTACCAATAATTGAACCTACATAAGATTCGAATAAATCGGCTCCCATTCCTGCAACATCTCCAACATTATCTCCAACATTATCAGCAATAGTCGCTGGGTTTAACGGATGATCTTCTGGAATACCAGCTTCAACTTTACCAACAAGATCGGCTCCAACATCGGCTGCTTTGGTGTAAATACCACCACCTACACGTGCAAACAAAGCAATTGATGAGGCTCCCAGTGAGAATCCCGAAAGTACATTTAATATTTCTCCTATTTCCCATCCTTGACCACTATAGATCATAAATAGACCACTCAAACCTAAAACACCTAATCCAACAACACCTAATCCCATTACGGCACCTCCTGCAAACGCAACTTCTAATGCTCTTCCTAAAGAGGTTCTTGCAGCTTGAGTTGTTCTTACATTTGCTTTAGTAGCAACTTTCATCCCTATAAAACCTGCTAAGGCCGAACAAACAGCACCCACCATAAATGATACTGCTACCATTCCGTTAGAACCTGCTTCAGAAGCTCCTTTAAAATATAATAAGACTGCAACTGCTACTACAAAAATTGCTAAAACTTTGTATTCTGCTTTTAAAAACGACATTGCTCCTTCAGCAATATTCTTAGCAATACGTGTCATTTTTTCATCACCTTGTTCTTGTTTTGTAACCCATACATTTTTAAAGACTACAAACAATAGTGCTAAAACACCAAAGGCTGGTAAAAATTTTACTAATAATTCCATATGTTAGTTATTTATTTTGTTTTTATAACGCGGCAAAAATAGTGAAATATAGCAGATAAAAAAAGTCGGTTTCTAATTATTAAAAGTGGGTTTTGATATAAAAACAATTCGCTAACATTGCAAATGTTTAATTTTTTATAATTGACTTTATCAAAAATTTAAACGACCTTCGTTTAACAATGATTAAACACAATTAAAACAATCTTTAGCCTAACATTGTAGCACATTTTTGAAATAAACCAATTCAATTCAAAAACATGAAATTGATTTATAACATTTTCTTAATCTCTATTTTCTTTTGTACGCTAACTAGTTTTGCACAACACAAGAAAACAAAAGTACTTATAACGTATCCAGGTGAAACTTTTGAATTAGTTGGAGAACTGGGATTTCAACTTGGGACAGTTCTAACAGTTGAAGGATTAATTTTTGAAGGCTATTACCATGAACCTAATCTATTAGTGCAAAAAATAGAAGACTCAATTATTCAAAATATAATTAAAATTCCGTTAACTCCATATTGGTGGAGTCCAGATGGCTTTAGCGAAAAAAATGAACCTAATATTAAAAGTGGCGAGACATATAGTCTTAGAGTCTATGAAACTGGTTCATTCAGTGGAATTCCGGATCAGGCTTATGAAGAGGCAAATATTGGAATAAAGAAAACTGGTTATCATTTTAAAAATAAGCTAATCGTAATCTCAGGAATTAAACTAAAACCTATAAGTTATAATCCTGCTGACTTTATTGGACGTAAAGGATTGTTTATTGGAAAAGCAAAAAAAAGAGGCAATGTATCATTCATTTTTGGCAAAGATTGGAAAATTGAACTTCCTCAAGAATTCAAATGGGACTCAATAGATTTAAACAAAGAAGTTGAAATTTATGGGATTGTAGAACCAACTGATCAAAGTGATTTATTTCGAATTGTTGATTCAAAACCAAGACTTGTAAATCTAGAAGATCAATTAGGTAAACATGTTAAGCTTCGAGGTATGGCAAGAAGCATGAATGGTTATTGGTGGTTTAATTATCGTGGTATTGATTTATATGTTGAGGACATGGAAAATTTGCCAAATTGGTCAGTTGATAATCACTGGCGAACTATGGAAATTTCCGGTATATTAATGCAAGAAAAAAAGCCTGATATTAACCAAATTACCATAAAAACTAATCCTGATTTAAAAACTTATTTTATAATAAAAAATGCAAACTGGATACCAATTAACGAATTAATAGTTCCAGAGGTTATAGAAGAATTAATGGTCAAATGGTAGCAAAAACATGCTACAACAACGTGTATAATTAATTGCTAGTTCTGTGTGTACTCGGAAAATCCGTAGGATTTTCCTCTGGTTCGTTTTCTTTTACTAATTTAGTTCTTGCCAACGCAACTAACCATACACAAACCGTTAAACGAAACTTATAAAATTGAGGTATTAAATAATAATCTGCCAGATCATCATAGCACCAACTCCAATCAATGCGACAGCCACTATACGCCTTAATAGTACTATAGGTAAACGATGTGCAATTTGAGCACCAATATATACACCAATTGCTTGAACGATGCCTAAGTGTAACCCTAAATCCAGATCGATTTGACCATAAAAGTTAAAAATAAAAACATAACTTAACATACTATTATACATAATGATTATACGTCCTATAAATAAGGGTTGAGCGGTTAAGATGTAAAATTACAGCATATGGGGAAAAATCTACAGCATAAACTTAAAAGAGTAATTGGAAGGTGGGATTTGGTTTTGTTATTTATCAATGTCACAATTGGAGCGGGAATTTTTGGATTGCCGTCTAAGATATTTAGCTTATCGGGATTTTACAGTCTTGCAGCTCTTTTGGTATGTGCTTTAGTCGTATTTGTGTTTGTCTTTATTTTCGCAGAAGTTGCAAGTAGATTTGACAAAACAGGTGGCCCCTACCTTTACGTCTTAACTGCCTTTGGAAAAATACCTGCATTCCTCATTGGCTGGCTTCTACTCATTACACGAATTGCCGGTTATGCTGCATTAATTAATTTGCTAGTCACCTATTTGAGTTATTTTAATCCTGTCTTTCTGGAACAGTCATATAAGTTCGGTCTAATCATAGGTGTTACCTGTATTCTAACATGGGTGAATTATCTTGGTGTGAAAAATTCTACCGTCCTAAGTAACACATTGGCCATTGCAAAAATATTACCACTTTTAGTTTTTGTCATCGTCGGACTCTTTTTCATAAATCCCGAATTAATAGACATTCAACAGGCACCACCAAAATTTTCTGATTTTTCATCTTCTGTATTCATCTTAATTTTTGCTTTTGTCGGATTTGAAACTGCGCTTGTAAATACAGGGGAAGTTAAAAATACCAGAAAGAACATTCCTTTCGCACTCATAATATCTATTTTGTTCGTAGCTATTTTCTACGGATTGATACAATATGTGAGTATGGGTACTTTGCCGGGATTGGCTTCATCAGATAAACCCATAACAGATGCAACTGAACTATTTATGGGGTCATCAGGAGCCATATTAATTACAATTGGAGCATTAATTTCTATCTTAGGCACTTTAAATGCCGCGATGCTAATAGGTTCAAGAATACCTTATGCATTAAGTGAAAAAAACCAATTTCCACGTCTATTTTCTCAACTTCATTCTAAATATCGTACGCCTGTTTATTCTTTATTTATTTTTTCAAGTATTTCACTTATCGTGTCTTTAACGGGCTCATTTATTTATGCTGTTTCGATTGGTGTGATTAGTAGGGTGTTAATCTATTTGATGGTTTGTTCTGCAATGATTAAACTACGCAGAAAAGACAAAGGAAAAACAACTTATTACAAAATCCCTTTTGGATACTTTTTTGCAATACTAGGTATTTTAGCCTGCATTTGGTTACTTTCAAGCTCAAAATGGACAGAGCTTAAGGATGTGTTTATTACCGTTATTATTGGATTTACTCTGTTTGGTCTTTATAAAATAATATCTAAAAAAACTTCAAAATAAAGAACTGTATTTAAAATCTTATAGAAGTATTAAAAGTTGTTTTTGGTGAAAAAACAATTCCATAGCATTGCAAATGTTTAATTTTTTCTACTTGACTTTTTCAAGAAAATAGTCGACCTTCGTTTAACGACTGATATAATCAATTAAAACTGACCATATCAAAACATTAGCACACATTTGAAGACAAAAATTTTGAAGACAATGACAAAAATAGATATAACATTATTTGCATTTCTATTAGTAACTATAAATCTAGTTTCTGGGCAAACAAAATATCAAAATGAAAAATATGGTTTTAGCGGAAAAACGCCTGACGATTGGCATATTTATGCTGAAATAAAAGATGACTCAGCAAATAAAATTGCAATAATAGATTGGGGATTGCCAAAAGTTTTTAGCGAATCTGAAAATACTTATATTGAAAATGCAATTTCAATTATAGCCTACAAACGATCAGATATTAAAAATATAGACGACTTAATAAAACTTGAATTTGAAAGAATTTCAGATATTCTTGAATCAAAAGAAATTATCGATTCAAATCCTTATACTTCCTTTATTACAATCACAGAAATAAATGGATTAAAATATAAGAGTAAGGTCTCTTTTGTTTTTCAAAATAGTATTGGGTATGTATTGAATTTTGTAGCAACTTTAGGAACATTTGACATAAATGTTTTCAAGTTTGATAGTTTTATACAAGACATAAGATTCCATAAACCAAGTAGTAAACAACAATCTACTAAAACAACAAACATACGATTTGATGGACTATACATTGTCAAGACAGGTGTTATAAATATCCCTAATAACAAAATGGATATTTATACTTATTTAAGATTTTATGATGATGGAACAGTTTACACACAAACTGTTACTTCATATGCACCGAATAAGGTTATAAAATGGTTTGGCAAAAATGGCCGATTTGAGAGAAAAGGGAAATATAAAATAGAAGGAACAATCATAACTTTCAATGTTTCGAATGATAAATCACCTGACAAAAGTTTAGAAGGAGCAAAATCTGATACATATTATGGAAAGATTACAGACGAAAATAAGTTGTACTTACAGATAGATTACAATAACGGAGAACATAAAGAATATTGGTTTGAATTTACTATTGTGGAATGAATATATTGAATAACGTGTTCCATCTAAAGGGTTAAACGAAACTTCTAAAATTGAGGTCTTATCTAAATGTTTTAAAAACAGTTCTTCCCTTTTTCAAATTAACTAAAATTTAAAAAACTATTCGAAACCCACTGCTCATCTAAACTAATTCGGGACCAATTATTTTTTTCCTCATACACAAAAACTACTTGATTTTTTACAACTGACCCTACTTTGTTGAAACTGGCTGAAGAACCATTTCTTACATTCAAAACATTAGCATTAACCGTTGCTCGCTTAACATTTTTTACAAAATTGCCATAAACCCACTCTTGTTTTGTTTTAGATATTTTATACCAATTATTTTTCTCTTCATAAATTCTTAAAATAGAACCCAATGTAGTTTGTCCAACCTTAGAAAATGAAGAACGAGCTCCTTTTCTTATGTTTAATTTATTGGCAGTAACATAACCAAATTTTATAACTGTAGATGAAATAGTATCTGTTATAACCTTACCAATAGTATTTTTCACAAGTGGTAAAAAATTTTGTTCGCAGTCTGTAACAGTATTTCCTTCAAAAAAATTGGTGCCAGGGCATGTTTTAGTACTACCACTCCCATTAGTTCGTGCGTAAGTATTTAAGTCAAACCAGTGGTGATAAACAATTCTATCGGAAGACACCGGCACATTGTAGCGCTTACAAAGAGAAGCAGTAACTCGAATAATACTGTCTTTTTGTTCTTGATTCATTTCATCTTTACCTATATCAAAATTTCCTAAATTTTCAATACAAATAGCATCTCGGTTATTTCCTTTAATGCAAGCTGGTGATCTTTCTAAACTTCTTCCAGTAGCAACTTTACCATCTGGAAAAATTGTAAAATGCTGACCTATATCACTCCAACCATTATCATTTACATGAGAATTTTTCATGCCTCTTTGTTTCGCAAAATGATTATTTCCGTTAAAATGAATATATTCAGGAGACCAAGTATGATGTTGTTGAATATATTCGATAGTTCTAGCAACATTCTGTTGCTTAATCCAAGTTTCAAATTCTGAAACAGTCATTAAAGTAAATCCAAATTTTGTATCCATTTTAAAATCAATTTTATTATAAATAATAAAATTAATTTAAATATCTTAAACAATCAAGAGGAAAAACCCTGTTTTTTCGAAAAAAAACCTGTTTAAAAAAAGTAATTTTTATAATAGATATAGACTTTCTTTTCTCAAACTTTATAAAATTTATAGTATAATGCCGACTTTTAAAAATGAAATCCGAAGGTACCTGTAATACCAAATTTACGAGCACCAGGATTATCGAGGTAGTTACCTCTAAAATTAAAATCCAGTCTAAATATTTTAAAAATATTGCCAACACCTAAACTGTACTCCCAATACACTTTATCATCTGGTGCCTGATATAATAATCCAGAGGCATTTAAATCTCTGTTCTCCTGAGAAATTTCTCCCCAAACACCACGCATCCCAAGAATGGCTCTTAAATTATACTTCTTCAAAAAAGGAATTCTTGAAAAAATACGACCATTAAAATTGTGCTCTAAATGTAACGACGTATAAGTATCGGTCACAAATTCGTAATAATCTAATTGCGAAAAGGTGTTATAAATTGAAAAATAAGATTGATTTCCAGGTACAATACTTAATAGACCCAAGGGTACTTCTCCAATAGTTTTTCCAAGTTCTATAGTAGAATACAATCGGCCAAATCCTCCTAGCTGCCAAGGCTGAATATAAGAGAATTGTAGTTTTGTATAATTAAAATCGCTATTAAGAATATTTTTGTCTCCAATACTTATTTGTGCAAACAAACGTGCAAAATTATCGTTTGCTTCATGTCGTTCCACGCCAAAACCTGTCATTTTACGCTTTGGGAAATAGGATACATTAAAAGTAGTTTCGAATTGCTGTACTTTAGAAGAGACTCCTGTAGAAGCATCGGTATCAAAATAATCTAAACTAAAGGTCGAAGAAGCCGATTCTAAAGTTCTATGGTTTCCGCCAAGTCTAAAAATAACGTTGCGCCAAGGCTCAACTTCAATGGCCAAACTTGTTAGGTTAATTGAAGTTAGCTTATCGTTAGATCCTGTTCCAACCACAGATGAAGACGCCAGACTTCTACCTAAAACATCTGTAGAGGTTGTAAGACTAGCTCCTATTTGCTCGACATCACGACGGTTTCCTCCAGAAATAATGAGCCTGCTTTTTTTATCTAGTAACCATTTACCTGAAATGCCATATTTAAATTTATCATCTCTAAATCCGTAGGCTAAAAACCCTTCCAATCGCCATAAATCATTTCTGCCAAAGTACGTTCTTACTCCAGTTCTTAATCGCATGCCTTCGACTTCATTATAACCAAAGGTTGAAAAAATAGGCCCATAATCAAGAGGAAGTCTGTTAAACTCGATATATCCTGATGAGAGAATACTACCCAGATTATATAATTGTCTAAATTTCTTTACGGTTTTAAGTGTGTCTAACATTTTGTAAACACCAATTTCATCTTCACTTAAGGCTTCTAATCTATTCTCTTCCCAAAACGCGTTGTCTCTATCATATACATCCTTGTCATAATAATAAACTTCTTCATCATAGAATTTTTTATCCTTTTCCTTATCGAATTCATAATTATTATATAAGGTAGTACGTTTGCCGTAAATACCTCTTGATTTTTCCTTCTTATTCAATGCAAAATCGGACATCATATAATCTCGCTTTACAAGAAATAAGGAATCGTTCAACACTTCAAACTCTTGTTCTATATATATTTCTTTAACCCAATTTATATTAGCACTTTTTGATGCTTGTAAATTGATTTCTTTAATAGCATATGTACTATCGCTTACCCAAAAGTCTCCTTTAAAGGTCAATTCATTTTTACGCCGTGGATAATAAATAATATTGTAACACCATTTATTATCTATAAATGCGCTATCTGATAACACATAATTATAGGTATTCACACCTGTTTTAGAAATGGGACTCACAAAACTTTTATCGAAAAACTTAAGGTAATTGTCGTAAACATTATAATCGGAATATAATTCGTCTACAAAATCGATAATAATTTGGTTGTCGCTAAATCCAGAATTTTTATTCCCTTTTAGTTCTTCTTTTTCCTTGTTAATAGTATTGTCTCCATATACTCTTGTTGCAGCCTCATTAACAAACATGGGTAAATAGGTTTTACCGGTAATTCTGGAAGTATCTACCTGATTAAACACGAATTCCATACCACGAAATAACTTGCTTTTTATTAAAGCACTATCTATGGTATTGATATCGAATTCTACTTTTTCGTATTTATCGTATTCGTATTGCTTAAATTGTTTTAATCCGTTTTTGCGTTTATGTTCCCATATCTTCTTCAATATCGCTATTGCCGGATTTTCAGATTCTTTTTTGGATTGTTTCCCCGAAACAATGAGAACTGTATCCAATTGTGCTGTTTCTTCTTTAAGCGTAAATTCAAGATTATAATTTACCTTTTTATCGAGTGAAATTTCTATGGTTTCATAACCTATAAAAGATATAATTAATGTATCCCAAGTTTCATCAGACTCTAAATAAAATTTACCATTTTCGTTGGTAATTGTACCAATTGAAGATCCTTTAAATACCACATTGGAAAACGAAACAGGTTCATTGTTTTCATCAATTATATGACCACTCACTTTAGTTTGGGAGGAAACACTTATACTATAAAGGAATACAAAAAAATAAAGTATTTTATTCAATATGATTATTTTAAAAATAAAACTTCATCAACAACTATGCTAATGAAGTTTATATAACGTAAAAAAAATTATTTTATTTATACATTACTTTTTTTACAGCCATAACAACATCGTCACTATTTGGCAACCATTCTTTTAATAAGACAGGAGAAAAAGGTGCAGGTGTATCTGCAGTATTAATTTTTACAATTGGAGCATCTAAATAATCGAACGCTTGAGACTGTACTTGATATGTAATTTCGGTGGACACATTTCCAAAAGGCCAAGCTTCTTCAAGGATAACCAATCTATTGGTTTTTTTAATTGAAGTTAAAATTGTTTCAATATCTAAAGGGCGAACAGTTCGTAAATCGATGATTTCGCATGAGATTCCATCTTTTTCAAGTGCATCAGCTGCCTTATATGCTTCTTTTATAATTTTACCGAAAGATACAATTGTAACATCTTTACCTTCTCGTTTAATCTCTGCAACTCCTATTGGAATAGTAAACTCTCCTTCAGGCACTTCACCTTTGTCTCCATACATTTGCTCACTTTCCATAAAAATCACTGGATCGTCATCTCTAATTGCCGATTTTAATAAACCTTTTGCATCATATGGATTTGATGGTACTACAACTTTAAGTCCTGGTGTATTAGCAAACCAACTTTCGAAAGCTTGAGAGTGAGTTGCACCTAGTTGTCCTGCTGAACCAGTTGGCCCACGAAATACAATTGGGCATTTAAACTGCCCACCAGACATTTGTCTAATTTTAGCTGCATTATTAATAATTTGATCAATTCCAACCAACGAGAAATTGAAAGTCATATATTCAACAATCGGTCTATTTCCAGTCATTGTAGAACCAACAGCAATTCCTGCAAATCCAAGTTCGGAAATTGGTGTGTCTATTACTCGTTTTGCTCCAAACTCATCTAACATTCCTTTAGAAGCCTTATAAGCACCATTGTATTCTGCCACTTCTTCTCCCATTAAATAAATACTTTCATCTCTACGCATTTCCTCACTCATAGCTTCACAAATGGCTTCCCTAAACTGTATTGTTTTCATAAATTACTTAAAATAATGCACTCGCAAAAATAGTAATAATTGATTTATTATATATCAAACTCTATAGTAAAAATTTATTATGCATGCATAGGAAAATATTATAAATTTAACTATCTTCGTACCCTCAAAAATTTATACTCAGAAAACAATAAATTATATGAAAATTTTAGTGTGCATAAGTCATGTTCCGGACACAACATCTAAAATCAATTTTGCAGATGGAGATTCAAAATTTGACACCAATGGAGTGCAGTTTGTAATTAATCCAAATGATGAATTTGGTTTAACTCGTGCTATGTGGTTTAAAGAAAAACAAGCTGCGAGTGTAGATGTAGCATGTGTTGGTGGTGCAGAAGTTGAACCTACATTAAGAAAAGCTCTTGCTATTGGGGCAGATGCAGCCATAAGAGTGAATACAGTTGCTACAGATGGTTTTACAGTTGCAAAACAATTAGCAAAAGTCGTTGAAAATGGAAGCTATGATTTAATGATTGCTGGTCGAGAATCTATCGATTACAATGGAGGAATGGTTCCTGGGATGGTTGCTGCTTTAACCAATGCTAACTTTGTAAATAATTGCATTGCTATAGATGTTGAAGGAACAAATGTTAAAGCGGTTAGAGAAATAGATGGTGGAAAGGAAACTGTTAACACGACTTTACCCTTAGTAATTGGAGGACAAAAAGGTATTGTTGAAGAAAGCGATTTACGAATTCCAAATATGAGAGGAATCATGATGGCTCGAAAAAAACCTTTTACAATTGTTGACCCAGTTGATTCTAATGCTGGAACAACTTCAATACAATTTGAAAAACCTGCAGCAAAAGGTGCAGTAACATTAGTGTCTCCAGATAATTTAGATGAATTAGTAAACTTACTTCATAATGAAGCTAAAGTGATTTAAAAATAAACTCTAATAATTCAAAAACCAAATATTGGAATTTGGTGATTGAAATTTTAAATATTAAAGAAATTATGTCCGTTTTAGTATATACAGAAACAGAATTAGGAAAATTTAAAAAAGTAGCTTTAGAAGTTGCTTCATATGCAAAAGCTGTTGCCAATCAATTGGGAACTACAGTTACTGCAATCACAATTAATGCCAATGATACTTCAGAATTAGGAAACTATGGTGTAGATAAAGTGCTACAAGTGTCTAGTTCGCATTTAGAAAATTTTAATGCTCATGCTTATGCTTATGTAATTAAACAAGCAGCAGAAAAAGAAGATTCTAAAGTTGTTATTGTGAGTTCAAGTATAAATAGCAAATATCTTGCACCACTTTTAGCGGTAGATTTAAATACTGGTTATGCTTCAAATGTGGTAGAAGCTCCAATAAGTACTTCGCCTTTCAAAGTAAAACGAACAGCTTTTACTAATAAAGCTTTTGAAATAAGTCAAATAAACACAGATATTAAGCTTATAGGTGTTTCTAAAAATGCATTTGGTTTAGTGGAAAATTCAGCAAATGCTTCTGTCGAAGGTTTTTCACCTTCTATTCCAGATCTAGGAGTGACCGTAGAATCTGTAGATAAAGCAACCGATAAAGTAACTATTGCAGATGCAGAGATCGTTGTATCTGGAGGTCGTGGATTAAAAGGTCCAGAAAACTGGGGAATTGTAGAAGAATTAGCCGAAATTTTAGGAGCAGCGACTGCCTGCTCAAAACCTGTTTCCGATTTAGGTTGGAGGCCTCATAGTGAGCATGTTGGACAAACGGGGAAGCCAGTAGCTTCAAATTTATATATTGCTATTGGCATCTCAGGTGCAATTCAGCATTTAGCAGGTATTAATGCTTCAAAAGTAAAAGTAGTTATTAACACAGATCCTGAAGCACCTTTCTTTAAAGCTGCAGATTATGGCGTTGTAGGTGATGCTTTTGAAGTTGTTCCAAAATTCATCGAAAAATTAAAGGTGTTTAAAGCACAACAATAAATATTTTTTTATAAATTGTATTTGCTAAAGGACTGTTTAAATTAGTATGAAAACTTTATGCCTTTGGCGTTGGTAAAGTCTTAATTTAAACAGTCCTTTATGTTTTATAAATTATGAGTTTAGTTCGACTTAATATAAAGGGAATTTCATACAGCCAAACGCAAAACGGAGCTTACGCGCTTATATTAAGCGAAGTTGATGGAGACCGGAAACTTCCCATTGTCATTGGCGCTTTTGAAGCGCAATCTATTGCTATTGCTTTAGAAAAAGAAATTAAACCTCCAAGACCATTAACTCATGATCTCTTTAAAAATTTTTCAGATAGATTTGATATTGTTGTGAAACAGGTTATCATTCATAAATTAGTTGACGGTGTATTTTACTCAAGTTTAATTTGTGAACGCGATAAAATTGAAGAAATTATTGATGCTCGTACAAGTGATGCTATTGCTTTAGCACTTCGCTTTCAGGCTCCAATTTTTACCTACAAAAATATTTTAGATAAAGCTGGAATTTATCTTAAGGTAAATCCCGATAAAGAAGATGAAGATTCTGAAGATAATATTTTAATGGATGAGATTTTAGCCGAAGAAATTGAAACTAAATTACCTGAGAATTTTAAAGATAAAACATTAGAAGAGCTTCATAATTTATTAGATGACGCTGTAACAAATGAAGATTATGAAACTGCAGCACGTTTAAGAGATGAAATATCTAAACGATAAAAATAAATTAACACCAATCTTATGAGTATTAAATTTCGCTTAACCATTTTAAATTTTTTAGAACTTTTTGTATTTGGTGCTTGGTTGATCTCTTTAGGTGGTTATTTAGGTGGTCAATTACATTTTGAAGGTATCCAAATTGGCAAAATTTTCACAACGCTTGGAATTGCCTCATTAGTAATGCCTGGAATAGTTGGAATTATTGCCGACAAATACTTGAATGCTCAAAAATTATTAGGAATACTGCATATTATTGGAGCAGGAATGATGTTTTTTTTGGCCCAAACAAATGATTTTGACACTTTCTTTTGGATGATGTTGGGTTATTTAACTGTTTATATGCCTACTTTAGGTTTAGCCAATACAGTTTCTTATAGCATTTTAACCGAAAACAAACTAGATGTCATAAAAGTATTTCCCAAAATACGTGTTTGGGGAACCATAGGTTTTATTGTGGCAGAAGTAGCTGTAGGGACTTTAGGTTGGGCACATAACAATATGCAATTTTATTTTGCCATGGTTATCTCCTTAATTATGGGTATATATTCTTTTACATTGCCGAATGTACCATTGTCAACATCTGAAAACAAATCTTTAGCTGAACGTTTAGGATTGGATGCTTTTGCATTGTTTAAAGAATATAAGATGGCCATATTTTTTATTTTTGCAACTTTATTAGGAGTGGTATTACAAATATCGAATGCTTGGGCATCCGAATTTATGCGAAGTTTTACAACAGATTTTCCAGACTCTTTTGTTGTGACAAATTCTAATACTTTTATTGCTTTATCACAAGTTTCTGAAACCTTATTCATCTTAACCATTCCTTTTTTCCTAAAACGCTATGGTATAAAAACAGTAATGATCATGAGTATGATTGCGTGGTTTTTACGATTTGGTTTATTCGGTGTTGGTTCGCCCGAAGGTATAGGTGTTGGCTATCTTATCATGTCTATGGTTGTCTATGGTGCTGCCTTTGACTTTTTCAATATCTCTGGTTCTTTATTTATAGAAACAGAAACCGACAGTAAATATAGAGGAAGTGCTCAAGGATTATTTGTGTTACTAACTAATGGCGTCGGCGCTATGTTAGGTGGTATTGGTAGTGGTTATGTTGTTCAATATTTCACTACAGATGCTGGAAGAGATTGGTTTAGCATTTGGATGGTATTTGCAGCGTATGCGATGATACTTGGTATTCTTTTTGCGCTAATTTTCAAATACAAACACAAACCTGAAGTAATTAAAAATATACAACATTAGCTTTTTTAGCAATATTATAAGTTAATAACTTTTAAAATAATTTAAAGCTTCACTCTTTTATGTTTGAAGCTTTTTTTATTTTTATCATCGAATAATTTTGTCATTTCTAGCAAAGCTAGAAATCCAATAATAATTGTATTAACCTTAATAAGATTCCTGCCTTCGCAGGAAATAATATGAAACAATATTTAGACCTTGTAAAACACGTTATAGAAAACGGAAACAAAAAAAGCGACCGTACAGGAACAGGAACTAAAAGTGTGTTTGGACACCAAATGCGTTTCGATTTAAGTAAAGGATTCCCAATGGTTACTACAAAAAAATTACATTTAAAATCTATAATATACGAGCTACTTTGGTTTTTAAAAGGCGATACTAATATTAACTATTTAACCGAAAATGGCGTACGTATATGGAATAGTTGGGCTGACGAGAATGGAGATTTAGGTCCAGTTTACGGAAAACAATGGCGTAACTGGAATGACGATGATATTGACCAAATAAAAGATCTTATCCATGCACTGAAAAACAATCCTGATAGTAGAAGAATGATTGTATCTGCATGGAATCCTTCAGTATTGCCGGACACATCAATATCGTTTAGTGAGAATGTTGCCAATGGTAAAGCAGCTTTACCTCCATGTCATGCGTTTTTCCAATTTTATGTTGCTGACGGAAAATTATCCTGTCAACTATACCAACGAAGTGCAGATGTTTTTTTAGGAGTTCCTTTTAATATAGCATCATATGCTTTATTTACTATGATGATAGCGCAAGTTTGTGGATATCAAGCTGGAGAATTTATCCATACTTTGGGAGACACTCATATTTATAATAATCATTTTGAGCAATTAGAATTACAACTATCTCGTGATTTAAAACCGTTACCAAAAATGATTTTAAATCCAGAGATAAAAGATATTTTCGATTTTGAGTTTGATGATTTTAATTTAATAGATTATGATCCGCATCCAAATATTAAAGGTGCAATAGCAGTTTAATTATGTTTAACAAAAAGAAAGACATACAACAAATTGATAAAGGGCAATTGGAATTAATCCAAAATGCACAAAAACGAGTGAAGCAAAAAAAACGTTTGTATATACACTTTGTCATTTTCTTGATAGGTTCTATTCTTTTAATTCTTGCAAATGTCATTTTCGGTATTGGTAAAGATGTGACTCTTTTCGGTATCAATTGGTTTGTTTATGCCATTTTTATTTGGCTGTTTTTACTTTTATATCATACTTTTAATGTATTTGTAACTCATAAATTCATGGGGAAAGAATGGGAACAAAAACAATTAGAGAAATTAGTTTTACAGCAACAACAACGTGTTGATAAACTGAAAGAAGAAACAAATAATCCCCAAACTGAAAACTCTTCAGAAGTAAAAAAAAACTCTAAACTTACCATAATAGTTGCAGCAGGAGAAAATGATACTATTGGTAAAGACAATAAATTAATTTGGCATTTAAGTGACGATCTAAAACGTTTTAAATCACTTACTAATGGGCATCATATTATTATGGGTCGTAAAACCTTTGAGAGTTTACAAAAACCTTTACCAAATAGAACTCATGTTGTTATTACAAGACAACATGATTATCAAGTTCCTGAAGGAGTTATTATAGTAAATTCTCTTGAAAAAGCTATTAACACTGCTAATAAAGACTCACAGCCATTTATTATTGGAGGAGGCGAAATCTATAAACAAGCAATGACTTTAGCCAATAAAATAGAGATCACTCGCGTACACGAAAATTTTGAAGCTGATACATTCTTTCCAAAAATTGATCCTACAATTTGGGAAGAAACCAATAATACTTTTCATGAAAAAGATGATAACCATAAACATGCTTTTTCTTTCTTGACCTATGTAAAGAAATAATCCTTCTATTTGATTTTTTAAGTTAAAACGACTAACTTTCAGGAGTTCAATAGTCATATTTTTTAATACTATCACTCTTATGAAATCAATGAAACTCATTTATCTATTTATCCTCGTTTTATGTGGACGCTCTTCCCCAGAATCCTACGATATTTTAATTAAGAACGGTCAAATAATTGATGGTTCAGGCAAAGCATCCTATACAGGAGATGTTGGGATTAATGCGGACACTATTGCTGCAATAGGCAATCTTAACGCAAAAGGTAATTTAGAAATAGACGCAACTGGATTGGTAGTTGCTCCAGGATTTATAAATATGTTGAGTTGGGCAACAGAGTCACTTATAGAAGACGGTAGATCACAAGGAGATATTCGTCAAGGTGTTACTTTGGAAGTTTTTGGCGAGGGTTGGTCTATGGGACCACTTACAGAACCTGTAAAAAAGCAAGCTCAAAAAAATCAAGATGATATTAAATTTGAAATAGAATGGACAACACTTGCAGAATACCTTCAGTTTTTAGTAGATAAAGGCATTTCTCCAAATGTTGCTTCATTTGTAGGAGCAACAACATTACGGATTAATACTGTTGGTTTTGAGGATAGAGATGCAACAGAAAAAGAACTTGATTCTATGCGATTTATGGTAAGAGAAGCCATGGAAGAAGGTGCTTTAGGAGTCGGTTCTTCTTTAATTTATGCTCCAGCTTTTTATTCCAGTACAGAAGAATTAATAGAATTATGTAAAGTCGCTTCGGAGTATGACGGCATGTATATTTCTCATATGAGAAGTGAAGGAAATAGACTATTAGAAAGTTTGGATGAACTCATTACAATTGCAAAAGAAGCAAACATAAATGCCGAAGTGTATCATCTTAAAATGAGCGGAAAAGAAAACTGGCATAAATTTGATGCAGTAGTTACAAAGATTGATTCTGCCAGAGCAGTTGGATTAGACATTACAACAGATATGTATAATTATATTGCAGGAGCAACAGGATTGGATGCTTCAATGCCTCCATGGGTTCAAGAAGGTGGTTACGATAAATGGGCTGAACGCTTACAAGATCCAGACATACGAAAACGTGTTTATACCGAAATGACCAATCCCACAGATGAATGGGAAAATTTAATGTATGCCGCAGGGTCTGCAGACAAACTATTATTAGTAGGTTTCAAAAATGATAGTTTAAAATATTTAACTGGTAAAACTCTTGCTGAAGTTGCTAAAATGCGAAATCTATCGCCTGAAGAAACTGCTATGGATTTAGTAATTCAAGATGGAAGTCGTGTTGGAACGGTTTATTTTTTAATGTCGGAAGAAAACGTAAAAAAGCAAATAGCTTTACCATATATGAGTTTTGGCTCTGATGCTGGATCGCAAGCTCCTGAAGGTGTTTTCCTGAAATCTAGTACCCATCCTCGTGCTTATGGAAATTTTTCCAGACTATTAGGTAAATATGTAAGAGATGAAAAAGTGATTACTTTAGAGGAAGCCATACGTAAGCTCACAAGCTTACCAGCAACCAATTTAAAGATCAAAAAACGTGGTGCATTGCAAACAGGTTTTTATGCAGATTTAGCTATTTTTAATCCAGAAGATATTCAAGATCATGCTACGTTTGATAAACCCCAGCAATATGCTACTGGCATGGTACATGTATTTGTAAATGGCTCACAAGTTTTAAAAGATGGTGAACATACTGGCGAATTACCGGGACAAGTAGTTAGAGGTCATGGATGGAAACCTAAAAATTAATCAAAACTATTATCAAGGAAAAGTGTAGTGCTTAACCTTTTTAATAAAATGCAGCTAACGTCGTTTAACAATCCAATTATTTAATTCTAAACTAATCGAAATGAATTATTTAAAAACAGCTCTAATATTACTATGCTTTGTAGTAATTACAAGTTGCATTGATCAAAAATCAGTTTCTGAACAAAAATTAACATCACGATGGGTCAAGGGAAATCTCCACACACATTCCTATTGGAGTGATGGAGACGAATTCCCTGAAGTGATCGTGGATTGGTATAAATCAAATGATTATCAATTTATTGCATTGTCCGATCATAACATATTGGCCCAAGACGATAAATGGAAAATAATTCCCGAGGATTTCATATATCAAAAAGCTTATAGAAACTATCTCGAAAACTATGGCTCTGATTGGGTTAATCATAAGACAGATTCATTAGGACAGATTCTAGTGAAACTAAAAACCTACGAGGAATATAAAGGACGTTTTGAAGAGGACGAGATATTCCTGATTATTCAATCTGAAGAGATCACTGACGGATTTGAAAATAATCCTATACACATGAATGTGACCAATATTCAAGAAAAAATTATCCCACAAGGAGGCAATAGCGTATTGGAAGTTATTCAAAACAACCTTGATGAAGTGATCAGGCAAAGAGAAGAAACAAATACATCTATGATTCCACATGTTAATCATCCAAACTATCAATATGGTGTAAGCCTTGATGATATGATTGCTTTGAGAGGTGAACGCTTTTTTGAAATATACAATGGTCATCCTGCAGTTCATAACCAAGGGGACTCTTCGCACGTGTCAACAGAAAAAATGTGGGATCTTATAAATATCGCTTATATAGAAAATGATAAACCAATAATGTACGGACTTGCAACAGACGATTCCCACAATTATCATGTTAAAGGTAGCCAGTGGAGCAATGCAGGTAGAGGTTGGATCATGGTACAGACCGATTCACTTACGCCAGCATCATTGATTGCTGCGATGGAAAAGGGTCAATTCTATGCTACCACTGGAGTTACACTTAAAAAGTTGCAGTTTGATAAGAATAAATTGTCTGTCGAAGTAATGCAGGAAACCGACATCAAATACAAAATATCATTTATCGGATGTAGGAAAGGGCGATCGGATCCTGAAGTATTTATGTCTATGGACGGAACCAAGGCCGATTTCGAATTAACAGATGATATTCTTTACGTAAGATGCAAAATTACCTCATCCAAACTACATAGTAACCCTATCGAAGCTTTAGTGTACGAATTGGCATGGACACAACCAGTACTAAGAAAATAATAGTTATGAGAATAATTATTAAACCTTACCTAGTTAGTGCTGCGGAAAATGAGTTTATTTCAACATTTTTAGCTGGGATGGTGTAAGTGTCGGTAAATGGCACACAAGTTTTAAAAGATGGTGAACATCCCGATGAATTACCAGAACAAGTAGTTAGAGGTCTTGGATGGAAAGGTGAGAAATAATTAGCTTGACTTTGTG
The DNA here is from genome assembly GCA_965250265.1 of Flavobacteriaceae bacterium. Taxonomy (GTDB): domain Bacteria; phylum Bacteroidota; class Bacteroidia; order Flavobacteriales; family Flavobacteriaceae; genus PRS1. Next base: position 411,638 of record CBDFNO010000013.1, read on the forward strand.
AGAAAAAACAACTAACTTCGTTTAGCTATGACTAAACATAATTAAAACAATCTTTAGCCTAGCATTATGTGCAATTAAGATTGATCTTTTACTTTTCAAATACGGAAACAAAATGGACAAGGAAAGAATATTTATCAATTATAGAAGGGATGACACTGGGGATATTGCACCTTGGTTCTCCGACAGTTTGAAAGAACTGTTTGGAGAAAATAATGTATTCATTGATAATGAAAATATTCGAAAAGGAGAAAAATGGGTTGAAAAATTAAATTCAGCCTTAAATTCCTGCGAAGTATTGATTGTTTTGATAGGCAAAGATTGGCTTAGAACATATGATAAACATGGAAGGCGTAGGATAGACAATGAAGAAGATTGGGTCAGAAACGAAATATCGTTTGCGTTAAATAACAGGAAAAAATTGCTGCCGATCATTTTTGGGAATAAAGAGTCAATCATACCTGAAGCGCTTCCTCCAGATATTTCTGAGATATGCGATTTTCAGAGCGTTGAATTTGACATCAGAAATAGGAAAAAGTATCATTTAACGCAAGTCATAAATGCCATTAAAAACTTTGGTGTACCTTTTTTATCTAAAATTTCCAAGCAAGAGGAGCAGCGACTCAGTCACAATTCACTAACTCTAGATATCATTTTTGATGAAGAATCAAGTTATTTTAAATTAACAAATTCAATAAAAGAAGTTGAATTATTCTTTGAACGATTGCTTCATTCTATTACTAACAAAAAAGACTATGAAATTGTAATTAATATTGATAAAGAAACCGAATATTCTTCGAAATTAATTGAACTGTCGAATATAAATAAAGATCTTGAAACAGATAAAAATATTTTTGAATTAGAAAGACATATTGATTTTTTCAATAAATTTAAAAGAATTATTATTGATAAAATTGACATTCTCCTACAAATAGAAAGTCCTTCTTTTACAAAGAATCTAGATGATTTAGAAGTCTACTCTAAAGTTTTAGAAAAACTTATTAGCATTCATGAAATTATCTATAGTGGAGTTTTTTCTTCAACTAATCGCAATAGAAAATCCAAAAAGAAGTTTGTTGCTTATACATATCTTTTGAAATTAGATGAAGAATTTAACTTTAAAACTGTTGATAAAAAATTTCCAATTCAATTTCAAATATTCCTTTCAGAATCTGAATTAGAAAATGCTTTTGAAAGAAATGGAGGAAATCAAAATCGAAAAGGTTTTTTTCTCAAGTTAAATCATGCGGTTTGTTGGAATTTAAACAGTTTTTTCGATGAAGATTATATTAATTATCATATAATTCCATCCTTAGTTGAAGAGCTTTATAAAGTAAAACAAAAAAATTCTAATTTATTAAAACTATACTCTACTTGGAAAAGAATATCTAATTATTATTTGGGTATTGGTTAAATTGATGTAGATATGAAAACTGTTACATATTTAAAAAGCCCATAACAATGTATATGGTGAGTAGCTACCCTACTGGATGGCTACGACACCATACATTAACCAGTAAGCGAAACGTTTTATTTACTTTACTCAAAATACGCTTTCATAGGCTGGAAATAGTGTTCATCCCAACTTTTAATATCGTGTTTGCCACTTTCAGGAACATTGCACAAAATAGCATAGAAATCTCCCTTCCCGATAATTATCGGGAGCTATCGGGATACTAGTTCACCATATAAAATCTAAACATCCATAACAAGTTTATATCCTACACCACGAATATTTACGATTTTCACTTTTGAATCAAATTCTAGTTTCTTCCGCAATTTCGAAATGAACACATCCAGAGTTCTTCCAACATAATCACCTTCATCTCCCCAGACCATATTTAGAATAACCTCACGTTCAACGGTCTCGTTAGCTGCGTTATATAGTAAAAGTAGTAGATCGGCTTCTTTACTAGTTAGTTCTATTCTTTGTTGCTCAATTAAAAGCTCTGTATTCCGCTTGTCAAAATGGTATTCGCCTAAAGGAATCAAATTCGGATCGATCGTGGATCTATTCCTTTTCTTCCACATATAAATGATCACAACAGCCATTAGCACAAGCATGGTAACGATGATAATATAATTTACCCGACTTGACTCAGTAGTTGATCCGTTTGTGGATTCAACTGTCTCTATCAACGTGAACAAAAGACTATAACAGGATTTTGGTTGAATTCTTGTTTTGCAAGGGATGATGTCTGATTGTTCTAATTCGTCCATTTCAAAACTATAGACCACTTCCCCTGTTTCGCAGTTCTCTACTTCAACGATATAGCTATTGGCCAATTCCGTTTCCTTAACAACACTATCAATGGTCGAGACGAGTTCCTCGGGGTTGAATTCAAATTCAGATTCGAATTGAATTCTATAACGATCATTTTCCTTTATAATAGGTAATACACGAGAGGTACTATCATTTGAACTAAGTAGGACTTGATGTCCAATCATTCGCAATGACACCTTAATATGCCTCTCGTCATGCGTATCTTGAGCATTACTTCTTGATATAAACAACAATATACTAACAAAAGTGAACGACGCGATTTTAAATTGTCTAAGGCTCATTCTACAAATCTATTTGAATCTGTAACATATTAAGGATGTTTTACACAAAATTTACATTATTTTACATTTGATCTGGTTATTGAAGCAACCATTCGCAATAGATTTGCTAGAAATTAATCATTAAATAATTCAGTTATGAAAAAGAATATTATAATTTTTTGCGTCGTACTTACAACATTTAGTTTAACGGCTTTTGGTTTTATGAACTGGGACGATTCAGTGACAGATAAGGTAGAAACATCAAGCAGTAGCATAGTGGCAATTAATAGGCAAATGGTAGAGGACTTTAACGTTAAGCCCTATATTGACTTGGTTTACAATGTAGATTCCAGGTTTATGACCACCATTACTAAAGAGGATCTATACAAGGCAACATCTGTCCTTGATATTGTTCCTAAAAAAGCAGAAGGTTGGTGGGAAGCATCCTTTCAAGCCGTAACAGTTGCTGTCCTTCAAGACGGCGACGACATACGTGCAATGGGAGATGATAAGGTACTCAATGCTGAACAAATCAAGCTTTTGCAGACCACTGATTATTCAACTGACTTTTATATTAAAGCTCGAGGTAAAAACAAACATCCTGAAACCGGAAAAATAGAAGACTATGTGTATTACCTTACCATTATTCCGGAAAAAGAAGCTGAATACACAAGTGGTCATGATGCACTCATTGCATACCTCAAAGAAAACAGTAAAGAAAAAACGGCAATCATAAAACAGGATCAACTTAAACCTTGCAAGGTAAGTTTTACCATTACAAAAAAAGGGACTATCGCGAATGTTAAACTAACCTCAACATCGGGCTATCCTTCTGTGGATGAAGCATTAGTTGAACTAATTACCAATATGCCAGAAAAATGGGAACCAGCCGAAAACTCTAAAGGTGAAAAAGTTGATCAAGAACTAGTGTTTTCCTTTGGATTAATGGGTTGTTAAACACACTACTAATTGTATTTTAAAAGGCTTCTTTGCATACATGAAGAAGTCTTTTCAAGTTAATGACTCCTTTAATCATTAAATAAAAATACACATAATAACATGTATAGTTTAAACGAAACTTTTTATTTACTATACTCAAAATACGCTTTCATAGGCTGGAAATAGTGTTCTTCCCAACCTTTAATATAGTGTTCGCCACTTTCAGGAACTTTGCTATGGGTTAAGATTAATTCTGTTCCGCCATCTATTTCGGTGAGTATAATCTCTATTTGGGAATCATTTTCGGCTTCTACAAACTGTGATGTTCTCCATGATTGTACAATTCTGTTATATGGTTCTAAAGCTAAGTTCTCACCTACAATATAACCATCCCAGGCAGTAAATTTATCTCCAACTTTATCTGAAGTATAAGCAGCGCCACCGGTCATTTTAGTATGTCCTTGAGTACTTAACCATGCTTTGTAAATTTGCTTGGTTGTTGCCTTAATATTTGTTTTTAATGTAAACTCCATGAGTTGTTATTTTTTAAACTTACTAATTATCTTTAGAAAGTAAAACTAATATGAAATAAAAATATTGGTCTTGACACATTAACAGTATCTTGAATACACATATTATTCCTATTTTTGCAGCATTAAAATAAGAACACATGAACGCATATATATTTCCAGGTCAAGGCGCACAGTTTTCAGGGATGGGTTTAGACCTTTATGAGTACTCACCTTTAGCACAAGAACTATTTGAACAAGCGAATCATATACTTGGGTTTAATATTACAGACATCATGTTTGAAGGTTCTGCTGAAGACCTTAAACAAACTAAAGTTACCCAACCAGCCATTTTTTTGCACTCCGTTATTTTAGCAAAAACTTTAGGTGACAGTTTTAAACCAGATATGGTTGCCGGACATTCACTTGGAGAATTTTCGGCCTTAGTTACTAATGAAGCATTAAACTTCGAAGATGGTTTAAAACTCGTATCACAACGTGCTCTTGCGATGCAAAAAGCCTGTGAAATACAGCCAAGTACAATGGCTGCTGTATTGGGTTTAGATGATGCCGTTGTAGAAAAGATATGTGCATCTACAGAAGGTATTGTAGTTGCAGCAAATTATAATTGTCCAGGACAATTGGTGATTTCAGGTGATATTGATGCTATAAATAGAGCATGTGAAACCTTAAAAGAAGAAGGTGCTCGTCGTGCTTTAGTGCTTCCTGTCGGTGGTGCTTTTCATTCGCCTTTAATGGAACCAGCTCGGGAAGAATTAGCTGCCGCTATTGAAAACACAATGTTTAGCAAGCCCAATTGCCCAATATATCAAAATGTTACTGCAAATGCTGTTACAGATGAAACTGCCATTAAAGCAAATTTAATTTCGCAGTTAACGTCTCCTGTACGTTGGACGCAATCAATTCAACAAATGATTGCCGATGGCGCAACGCATTTTACCGAAGTTGGTCCAGGAAAAGTATTACAAGGTTTAGTTCGAAAAATTAATAGAGAAGTCGAAACAGCTTCAGCAATTTTTGAAACCCAAGCTTAATATGAAATTATCACGACGTTCGGTCTTTATAATTATAATAATAATTTTAAATAGTGCTATTGACCAAATCTCAAAATTTTGGGTTATAGCAAATTTTGAAAAGGAGAAAGTATATCAACTTATTGGCGATTATTTTATCATAAAAAATGTTAAAAACCCTGGTGCTTTTCTGGGTATGGGAAGCGAATTAAATGCACCCTTAAAACTAGTTTTACTCATTATATTACCAATTGTTGTATTAGGTTTTGTATTACGTTATGTGTTTAGAGATAAAACCATTGATAAACTTTCGCTCATAGGATTTTCTTGTATTCTAGGTGGTGGATTTGCGAATATTTATGATAGAATTCGATATGGTGAAGTTACCGATTTTTTTCATATTGATTTAGGAGGGGTCTTTAGAACTGGCATTTTTAATATGGCAGATCTTTCAGTAACCACAGGAATGATTATGATACTTATAGCAAGTTTTATTTATAGAAAAAAATAATTATTCTTTATATATTTTTCCTTCTTTCATTACAAAAATAACATTTTCCATAGTGTTAATGTTTTGAGTTGGATCTTCATTTGTTGCAACAATATCTGCTAAAAATCCAACAGCAATTTGTCCAAGATTGTCCAATTCTAAAACTTTAGCATTTGTAATAGTTGCCGATTGTATAGTTTCGATTGCAGGCATTCCAGCTTCAACCATATAACCAAATTCTTTTCCGTTTTGTCCATGATCAAAAACGCCTGCATCAGTACCGAAAGCAATAGGCACTCCTTTACTATAGGCCTTTCTGAAAGTATCCTGAATTTTAGGGCCAATAGCTAATGCTTTAGGAACAATTATTTCTGGAAAATAACCCTTGATTTTTGCTTTGGCTTCCACAGACTTTCCTGCAGTAATTGTTGGTACATAATATACATTGTGTTCTTTCATCAACTCCATGGTTTCTTCGCTCATTAAAGTACCATGTTCTATGGTTTTTACACCTCCTAAAATAGCACGCTGCATACCTTCATCTCCGTGAGCATGTGCAGCTACATGCATTCCGTAATCTTTAGCTGTTTCGCATATAGCTTTAATTTCTTCTAAAGTGAATTGAGGGTTTTGACCACTTTTAGCAACACTTAGTACTCCTCCTGTTGCTGTGATCTTAATCCAATCTGCACCATTTTTATAGCGCTGTCTTACTGCTTTTTTGGCATCATCAACGCTATTTACAACACCTTCTTTTGGGCCTGGATCTCCCATTAAGACTTTACTTCTTCCGTTTGTTGGATCTGCATGGCCACCAGTTGTACCTAAAGCCTTTTCTACTGTTAAAATTCTTGGCCCTATAACCTTATATTGATTTATGGCATTTCGCAAAGAAACGTTAACGCCACTACCTCCTAAATCTCTAACAGTTGTAAAACCTGCCATTAGTGTAGTTTTAGCATAATTTTGTGCATTAAAAGCGACATCAGCGTCATTAAGTATAAAAGGCTCAACATAACTTTTTGGACTTAATTCTCCTTCTATATGAACATGCATATCAATCAATCCGGGCATTACAGTTTTACCCTTTAAATCTACAATAGTATCTTCAGAATTTTCTGATACCACAAAACCATCTTGAATTGATAAAATGGTTTTACCTGAAACTACAATGGTTTTATTTGTGAGTACTATGCCATTTTCGGTATCTATTAATTTTCCGCAATGTAAATAGGTGTTTTGCGCTGTAATACTAAAAGAGAAGATTGTTACTACTAGAAAAAGAATTTTTTTCATGATTGTTTGGTTAGAAGTTAATATTTATTAAAAACTTCTAATTTAGGAAAATTTTCTGATGTGCAGCTCACTAAATTCAAGTACAACAGTAATTACAAAAGAAGCTGTCTATAAAAACAAAAATCTCCGAGAAATACAACTCTCGGAGATTTAAAACTATCTTTGTATAATCTTTAATGTTATTTAGAACTTGTCAAATTTTCTTTATTGCTTAGTCCAAACTGATTCGGCAAACACAAATCCACTAGCGACTTGTACACTCCATGTCCCATCTTCATTTACAACACCTGTAAAAGTTATAAGATCGCCACAACAATCAGGTGATGACCCACCTAAAGTTCCACAAACATCAGTTATATTTCCACCTGAAGCGTCACCACATATACCAAATGGTCCACAAAACAAACCGTCATAGGCACCTCCTGAATAGTCAGATAAGCCGTATGAACCACCACCATTATCAGTGACAATTACTGTATATTGGTAATCTGTAATAGGGGCTACTCCACAACATCCTATTCCTGTACTAGATACTAAATAAGTTCCACTAATATCAGAAGGACAAGAAACCGGGTAATTTATAACTGTAGTAAATAATACAGTTGTTTGTATGTTTGTACCTGTACCACTAGAACCATCAGGGTCTACTATATTTAAAACTCTACCATCGGGCATCGTAAATCTTGTTGTAATGGTTAAAACATCTCCAAGTAAAATATCTGCAGTACTAGTTAGTTCTGCAAAAGCAGCAACAATATCATTAGTCGTAACTGTGTAATCTTGAGGCAAACTTACATTGCTAAATAAAGTACTATTGTATACAGATCCTGCCAATGTAGTATAAACACCAACAATATCTGTAGTAGCTGGATTACCTTGTGCAATCTCTGCACTAAACTCCAGAGTTATGTTTTCGCCGCTATTAAGCCTTACAAGGTCAATAATACCCTCTGATCCAGCAGCTTTAACCATATTTGGAACAGCACCTTCATCTAAAGGAATTACCGAAGTCCCTCCATCGTCCTCACAAGAAACGCCAAGAACAGTAATCATAATTGTAAGTAATATTAATTTTATGTTTTTCATAATATTTTATTTTTAATTATTCCAGAATACTTTAAATGCAGTCGGATCTTTTTGAGCCGGAGCATTTTGATTAAGATTTAATTCATTTTGAGGCCAGAAAAACGTGTGCTGAAAATTGTTGTTCAATACTGTTTCACTATCCGTTAGTGGCCAAGCATCTTCGTTATCTAATTGATATTCTGGTGAAGGTCCTAATGGATCAGCCAAAATAGGATAACCTGTTCTTCTAAAATCATTAAATTGATCCATAGGATCTCCAAATGTGGCAACCCATTTTTGGGTCATAATAATTTCTAATTGTTTTGCAGGACTTGCGGCAGCATATTCTGAATTTATATTAGCTATAAATGAAACAACATTAGCTGATCCTGATAATACAGGTACAGTTTGTGTAGTTCCTGTTCCAGCAACAACTTGATCTACTTTTGCAAAACTCGCAATCATAGCATCGTTTAACTTTGATGCAGAATCCCCTGCTAATAACCCAACTTGCATAAGTTCAGATTGAACATATAGAAATTCATCATAAGTAAACATTCTTCGTGGAGCTACACCAGTTCCACTAGCTATAGTTCTTGCAAAACCTAGACCATCATCATAATGACCTCCAGAAGGGAATATTCCCGGAAAAGTAGCATCGCTTTGTACAGCATGGTCTCTATCTGGTCCAATACTACCAAAACGTATTGTGAAAAACCCTGTGGATGAATCCCAATAATCAGCGTGCGGATCTCCAGTGCTAGCGTCTCCTTGATCTCTAGGAAATTGTCCTGGCACTAATTGATTAGCCCAATAGTAAGGAATTCTTGGATCTTCGATCCCATTATGAATGTTTGGATTCCATCCTTTTAAAATTTCATAAAACCAAGGGCTAACATAATATGTTACTTGCGCTCCACCATAAGCTCCTCTAAATAATTGATTACGTTCATCTAATGGTGCTATTGTTCCAGTATGATTAAATTGAAAATCATCCGCATTAGATGTAAAGAAATTATTTTCGGCTACCAAGGCATTAAAATCCGATTGATTAAACAGTGAAGACAGTCGTATCTGGTTATATAACTTTAATTTAAAAGAATTTGCAAACTTAGTCCATTGTGCGGCCGAACCACCATAGAAGAAATCATCTATGCCTGGAACTAGTCCTTCTCCACTATTTACATTTGATTTTCCTTCCGCTAATAAATCTAATACAGATTGGTATATAGCTTCTCCATTATCAAAGATTGGACTAACTGTACCTTCTTTTAACAAAGTAGCTTCTGTAAAGGGAACATCTCCCCACATATCTACAGCAACTGACATCATGTAAGCCTTAAGTATTTGTGTAATCCCCTTATAAACTCTGTCTCCACTTTCGTCTGCTTGAGAAATAAGAGTTTCCATATCTGTCAAAGCTAGATAAACATTATTCCAGTCATTATTTAATAAAACATTAGCTGCCGTTGTACCATATTGGTCCTGCTCATTTCTGGAAACTGTTTGGTGCGTGTATACTGAAAGCATATCACCACTGAAAAAGTTAAAATCTGCTAAACTAGCAACCGTTATTTCAATATTAGGCAATAATTGACTTAAAGGCGCAGAAGTTGGGTTGTCTGTGTCTGTATCTACATCTAAATAATCATTACAACCCAAGAAGGATACTGATATAATTAATACAGATAAATAGTATTTTAAATACCTTTTTATTTTTATGTTTTTCATGCTTTTTTATTTAAAAAGTTAAATTAAGTTTAAATCCATAGCGTTTTGATGTTGGTGCTGAAGAGTTTTCAATACCTTGAATTCTTCCAGAACCAAAAGATGTAACTTCAGGATCGTAATTAGTATATTTTGGAACATTTGGTGCAAAATACCATAGATTATTACCAAATGCACTTAAAGTAATTTTTCCAAAAGGTGTCTTTTCTAACCATTTCGCAGGTACATCATAAGATAAACTCAATTCTCGTAAACGATATACTGTTCCATCATATACTGAACCTTCGTCAGTTGTGTTAATACCAAAAGTATTACCACCTGCTGGTGAAAAGTATAATTCGTTCATATCAATTTGAGTTGTGTTCGGAATTTGATTTCCGGCTCCATCTAATATAGGATTCCCAGCACCATCGCCTAAAAATCCCGGGATTATAAAAGTACGTTCTCTGTCTTCAGTATCTTTAGTCACGCCTCTTCCTAACATAGAGTTTAAACTTATAGATTGAATATCTCCACCTTCTCTCCAATCAAATTGAGCTCGTAAAGTCAAGCTTTTATATTTAAATGTATTAATGAATCCCATTTTAAAATCTGGATTTGGGTCTCCAATAACTCCATTTTGTAAATCTTGAATTATACCACCTCCAGCTTCATTAATAAGATACTCTCCATTTGCATCTCTCGCAAAACGAGTCCCAAAAAATACGCCAAAAGGTTCTCCAACAATAGCATGAGCGACTTGATTTCCATCAAATCGAATTCTCTCTAATCCATCGATCAACTCTGTAACCTCATTTTTATTTTTTGTGAAGGATGTAAATAGACTCCATTTAAAATTATCTGTTTGAATAGGAACCAATGTTAGCCCAATTTCTATACCAGTGTTTTCCATTTCACCAATATTAGTATTGAATGTTGTGAAACCGCTACTAGATGGTACACTAACTGGAGAAATTAAGTCAGTTGTTGTTTTTTTATACCAGTTAAAATCAATCGCTATTCTTCTATTAAAGAATTCTAAATCTGCACCAATTTCAAACTCATTTGTAAATTCAGGTGTAATCTGCTGATCACCTAAACTTGCTCTATTACCGATAACAGGAACTGATGCAAATGGGGTTCCTAATGCAAATGTTGTATTTAAAAATTCAGCGGGTGCATCATTACCAACTGAAGCATAACCACCCCTAATTTTAGCAAATGTTAATACATCGCTATTGAGTTCGAATGCATCAGTAACAATAAATGACAAACTTGAAGCCCAATAAAAATAGGAACGATTATCTAATGGCAATGTAGAACTCCAATCGTTTCTTCCTGTACCATTTAAAAATAAATAATCTTTATAGGATAAAGTCAAATCTGCAAAAGCACCTACATTACGTTTTCTAGAATATGAATCTGCCAAAGAAGATACAGTTACTGTATTAGCAAGATTAAAAATTCCAGGAGAAATAAAAGTTGTACCCAATACGGCATCACGCTTAAATGTGTTTTGTAAAGTATTGATACCAGTAATGGCAGTTAAACCAATTTCTTCAGTTAAATCATAATCAAAATTTATTAAGAATGTTGATTCAAGATCTTCAATAACAACCGAATCCAATGTAAGAGTACCACCTGTTGCAAGAGATGCACGAGAGCCAATATCTCGAATTTGTTTTCTAGCTAAACTATATTTATTATAACCTACTCTAAAAGATGCTGAAATATTATCATTAATTGGTATTCCCAAGCTTAAATTGGTAACAATTCTGTTACTATCAGTAATAATTTGATCATGTTTCCAAGACCAAAGAGGGTGATCCCAACCGTTATTTGGGGTTACAGAAGCACCAGTTACAGGATGTTCAAAAGGTAAAGATAAATCCCAGGTTCTACCAAGCCATAATGCTCTGGCAAAAGAAGATGCAGATCCGCCAAACTGGTTATTACCAAAGAAGCCTCCAACTTGGTTCGTATCAGAATACATTATAGAACCTCCTAAAGTAAAATTATTAGGAAGTTTAAAATTACCTCCAGTCGAAAAAGAAGTTCTATCATAAGTGTTAAAAGGAATATAACCTTCTTGAGCTAAATCTGATAAAGTCACACTAAAACTTCCATCGTTATTTCCATAAGAAACCGTAACTGAATTATCATTAATTACTCCTGTTCTAAATATGTCTTTAACATTATTTGGTTGCGCTACATAAGGTATTGTTGGTCCAAATAAATCGGGAAAAGCATTTAAAAGATTTGGCCAAGTTGGAATTGTTTCCAAAGTATCAAAAGCAGGACCCCAAGAACCATTCGCATTCACATAACCAAAATTAACACCGTTACCATACTTATTCTGGTATTCTGGAAGATTGGCTATATCTTCAAAATACATTCCAGTACTTACATTAACACTAAGCTTGGAATTACCTCCTCCTGTTCTTGTAGATCCAGATTTTGTTGTAATAACTATTACTCCATTTGTCGCTCTAGATCCATATAATGCTGCTGCTGCTGTACTTTTTAATACACTGATAGATTCTATATTATTAGGATCTAAACTAGAAAGACCAGACTCATAACCTCCTCCGCCAGTTGTTTGGCTTGAAGTTGTTATCTGCGTATTATCATAAGCAATACCATCAACAATAAATAAAGGTTGACTTGAGCCACCAATTGATGTTTGCCCCCTAATATTAATCCTGTTAGAAGCTCCGGCTACGCCACTAGAGAAATTAACATCTACTCCAGCAACTTTCCCTGCCAAAGAACGTATTAGATCAGGTTCAGAGTTTTCTAGGATTTCTTCAGTTTCAACTTTACTTACAGAATAACCAAGATCTTTAGCATTTCTTTTAATACCAAAAGCAGTTACGACTACTTCTTCAAGAGCAGAAGCATCTTCTTCCATTGTGACATTAATGGTGTTTGCCGTACCAACTGTTTGTTCAACGGTTTTGAGTCCTATATAAGAAAAGATTAAAACATCCTCTACATTCGCATTGATGTTATAATTACCATCAAAATCGGATTGGGTACCATTGGTTGTCCCTTTTACAATAATATTAACCCCAATTAGAGGTAAACCAGAATTGTCTGTGACAGTTCCAGAGATGGTTTTCTGTTGTGCTAGTACATATGTAATATTAAACATAAATAGCACTAACAACATTAAGCAATTTTTTAAATTCATAAAATTTGTTTTGGTTAAAAAATTTGTTAGTGCAAATGAAGAAAGGTAGGCAGTGTCATTTTTTAAAGACTAATTCAAAAAAAAACTTAAAATGACACCAAAGTTTATGTGGAACTTTAATGTTTTGAGTAAGGTTTCACACTGCCTTACCTTTACAATTGCAAAACAAATGAAGTACTTATCCTAGTGATTTGGGGTAAATCCTATAATACTTTACTACTTCCGATAGATACTTCCTTTCGATTTACTTACTTAAGGATTCGAGATATTGTGATGGGGTTTGAGACAAATATTTCTTAAAGGATTTATTGAAGGTTACTTTGTTGTTAAACCCTACCTCATACGCAATTTGAATAATTTTTAAATTATTGAACTCATCTTTTTTAAGAATTTCGACTGCTTCTTGAATTCTGTATTTATTCATTAATTCGGAAAAATTCATTTTAAAATGTTCATTGATCACTTGAGATGCATTATGCCTTGTGGTTTCTAACTTTTCAGACAACATTTCAAGACTAAGATTATTTTCTTTAAATATTTTATCTTCATTAAGAAGTTTTAGTAAGTTATCTGTTAACTCTAGAGAATAAGAAGGTGTCATTCCTGATTTTTGATATTTAAACAAATTGATGGGGTCAATTAACTTAATTTTACCTGAAAAAATTTCTGGTCGCACATACGATATATATGCGACATAAAACACAACTCCAACCATTACCATAGTTTGTAAATGAAATAATATTGGAAAATTAATAATCTTAACAAGAACTGCAGCATAAATAATATATGCCACCGCATATATAGTGTGAAGTGCGATAATATTTCGTTGCCATAAGTGTTTACTTTTGTTATTATCAATACTTAATTTACTCCTATTTTTATTATAAATTCTTAAAAGTAAATAAGTATATATTGTTAACGATAAAATCTTAACTACGATTATAGTATAAGCTCCTGGTAAAAGTGTATTAGCTTGATCAAATACCTCATTAAATTTTTCTAATCCGGACATTAAGTAATATGGGAATATGTAAACCAGTAAAATTACAGATGGTAGAAAGTGCAGCGCATCAATTAACTTAAACTTATAATTATATATAATACGTTTACAATAGAAGTATAATAAAGGTCCATACAAAAAAGAAAATGTTGTGGATATAAATAGAGCATGTGGCAAATAAAACTGTATGTTGATTACATAAAGCATTAAATGCAGCATAAACACTGAATGAAATAGCACAAACAAGCTTATAAGAAAATTACTTATTTTATCTGTACTTTTTTTTAAGTTTAGAATTACAAAAACAAAAATACCCAACAGACCAGTACAAAAATATAAGAATCCAAAAAAACCAATCTTGGGAGAATATTTTTCTTTGAGGGCTTGATATTCACTTGAATTTTCAATTGTTCTAAATAGATGGTTATTAAGAAACGACATATCTGAAGTCGCACTAATATATTTTATTATATATTCGGTAGATTCTTTTGCCTGAGACTTATTTGCAAATTCAATAGCTAAAGTTCTATATTCCTGTATGGAATCGGTAGAAATATTTAAAGCTTGTTTAGCTTTTACATTCGCAGAATTTAAATTAGAAAATGACGCGTATTCATCTGCAACTATTACATTTATAGAAACAAAAAAGCACAAAGCAAACCATAATATTTTTGATTGATATAGTTGCATTTTGATGAATTAGTCTTTTACTCACTAAATTGATTACTGTAAATTATTAACAATATTTTGAATCTATCTTAAAGTCTTCTTAAAATTCAATCATTATAGGAACACCCGATAATAATTTACTATATAAAGACAAGTATAAATCTTAAATGTTACAAATCTTTAATTCAAGAACATTTTTAAAGTTCTATAATTTATAATGTATCCCAACAAAAATCATTTAACTAAACAACAGGTCATTGAAAACCAAAATTGAGCTAAATAAATAGGGATATTTTAATTAAAAACTTGTACCTAATAAAAAAAGGTTTTGATTAGTAGTTTCATTTATATTGCAATTTTTATTTAAAGATACATTTTATTCAATTAAAAAAGGTGAAAAAAGGTAAAACCCGATAATCATTTACCATATTTTATTGATGTTTAATAATAATAAACATGATTTAGAAACCTATTTATCCTTTCCTTTAATAGTCAACTGCCATTCCCAAGCAGATTTCATAGCATCATCTAAAGTTAAATGTGCTTTCCACCCTAATTCTGAATTTGCCTTTGTTGTATCTGCATCAGCAGATATAATGTCACCTGCTCTTCTGTTTGTAATTTTATAATTTAATTTTTGTCCTGAAACTTTTTCGAAAGATTTTATAACTTCCATTACAGAGCTTCCTGTACCAGTTCCAATATTAAAGGTTTCATAGTTGGAGGCATTTCTTTCGTCAATTAATCGCTGTAAAGCCACAACATGTGCTTTTGCTAAATCGACCACATGAATGTAATCTCTAATACAGGTTCCATCTGGTGTTGGATAATCATCTCCAAATACCGAAAGTTGCTCTCTAATTCCAATAGCTGTTTGTGTAATAAATGGTACGAGATTTTGAGGAATACCAATAGGCAACTCTCCAATTTTTGTGCTACTATGTGCTCCAATAGGATTAAAATAACGCAAAGCGATTGCTTTAAGATGCGATGTTACTTTACAGGTGTCATCAATAATTTCTTCGCCTATTTGCTTTGTATTTCCATAGGGAGATTCAGCAATTTTTACAGGAGCATTTTCAGTAATTGGCAATTCATCGGCCTGACCATATACTGTACATGAAGAACTAAAAATAAAATTAGCTGTTTCTAATTTTTGTAACTCTTGAAGTATATAAACTAAAGTATTGATATTGTTTTCATAATATAATAATGGATTTTCTACACTTTCGCCGACAGCTTTACTTGCTGCAAAATGAATAACACCTTGAATATCTTGATGCTGTTTAAAAAATGCCTGTACTTTGAGTTTATCCTTTAAATCAAATTTTTCAAAAACTGGAATGATTCCAGTTATTGATGCAATTCCATCTAAAACTTCTAATTTAGAATTTGACAGATCGTCTATAATAACAACATCGAAACCTTCACTTTGAAGCTCAACAACGGTATGAGACCCTATAAATCCAAGACCTCCTGTAACTAATATTTTACCCATTTACAAACTCTATAATTGTACTAGTAATAAATTCAATTTGCTCGTCATCAAGCTCGGTATGCATTGGTAACGAAATTACCTCTTTAACCAACTGATTGGTTACCGTAAAATCAGCTTCATTATAGCGCGAATCTTGATATGCTTTTTGATTATGTAACGGTATTGGATAATACACTCCACACGGAATTCCATTATCGTTTAAATGTTGTGCAAGCGCATCTCTATCTGCACCTTTAATCTTTAATGTATATTGATGAAACACATGGTTATTATCTGTACCTTCTCTAAAAGGAACAATAATATTTTCATACCCTTTGAAGGCTTTGTCATATTTATTAGCGGCTTCCCTCCTCTTATTACAATATGCATCCAAACGTGGTAATTTCGCATTTAAAACTGCTGCCTGTATAGAATCTAGCCGTGAATTTACACCAACGACATCATGGTGATAACGCTTATACATTCCGTGATTTACTATTCCGCGAATGATATGCGCCAAGTCATCATTATTAGTAAAAATTGCTCCTCCATCGCCATAGCATCCTAAATTTTTAGATGGGAAAAATGAGGTGGATCCTATATGACTAATCGTTCCTGCTTTTGTTTTTGTACCATCTTTTGAAGTATATGTTGCTCCAATGGCTTGAGCATTATCTTCGATAACATACAAATTATGGGCTTCAGCAATCTCCATTATAGCATCCATATTAGCACACTGTCCAAATAAATGTACAGGCACAATTGCTTTTGTTTTAGATGTAATTGCATTCTTAACAGCTTCTATATCAATATTGAAAGTGTCTGGTTCAACATCAACCAAAACAGGCGTTAATTGTAATAATGCAATAACCTCAACAGTTGCTGCAAACGTAAAATCGGCAGTAATAACTTCGTCTCCAGGCTTCAACCCCAAACCCATCATTGCAATTTGCAAAGCATCAGTACCATTTGCACAAGGAATTACATGCTTAACTCCTAAATAACTTTCTAAAGCCTTTTGAAAACTATGAACTTCAGGGCCATTAATAAAAGCTGTAGATCCAATAACATTTAAAACCGAAGTGTTTACAACGTCCTTTATATCATCGTATTGACTTTTTAGATCAACCATTTGTATTTTTCTCATAAGTGACGAAATTACAAAATTCATTATCGTTAACCAATGAATTTATTTCAAAGAAGCGTATTTTAGCTCGAAAGAAAAACTTTGAGGATTCTCTATAACATACTCACTTACGTTACTGCATTTCATTTAAAAATTATTGCGTTATTTAATGCCAAATTAAAGTTAGGAGTTAAAGGTAGAGCAAAGACTTTTCATTTTTTAAAATCAACTATTTCTTCTCAAGACAAAGTTATTTGGTTTCATTGCGCGTCTCTAGGAGAATACGAACAAGGACTTCCCGTATTTG
Source organism: Flavobacteriaceae bacterium (assembly GCA_965250265.1). Classification (GTDB taxonomy): domain Bacteria; phylum Bacteroidota; class Bacteroidia; order Flavobacteriales; family Flavobacteriaceae; genus PRS1. The sequence goes on from CBDFNO010000013.1 coordinate 428,991, forward strand.
AAGAAATAAAAATGATGTATCCCAATCATAAAATTGTATTGAGCTTCTTTTCACCTTCTGGTTACGAAATACGTAAAAATAATCCTTTAACAAATATTGTAGTGTACTTGCCTTTAGATACTAAATATAATGCAAAAGTATTTTTGAATTTAACACATCCAGATTTAGCTGTTTTTGTGAAGTATGAAATATGGCCAAATTATTTGAATGAACTAAACCGAAGTTTAACTAGAGCCATTTTAATTTCTGCCTTATTTAGAAAAGAGCAAAGTTTTTTTAAATTTTATGGTGGGTTCATGCGTAAATCCTTAAAAAAAATTGAACATTTTTTTGTTCAAAATGAAGCTTCAAAAGAATTACTAGAATCTATTGGTTTTACAAATATTACTATTTCGGGTGATACACGATTCGATCGTGTTTCTAATCAATTAGATATTGATAACACTTTAACTTTTGTTGAGCAATTTAAAGAAAATAAACTTTGCATAGTAGCTGGAAGTACTTGGCTCGAAGACGAAAAAATATTGGTAGATTTTATTAATTCATCTTCCTCGGATTTAAAATTTATAATTGCACCTCACAATATAAAAGCAAAACAAATTGAGAATCTAAAAGCTTCTGTGCAAAAGAAGACCTTGCTTTTTTCAGAAAAAGAAAAATTTGAAATTTCAAACCATCAGGTTTTTATTATTGATACTATCGGTATTCTATCAAAAATATATAGCTATGCAGATATTGTTTTTATAGGTGGAGCTGTTGGAACTACTGGTCTACATAATACTTTAGAACCTGCAGTTTTTGGAGTGCCAATAATTGTAGGACAACATTATGAAAAGTTTCCTGAAGCAAATAAAATGATAGAAAACGGTGGCCTATATGCTATTAAAAACCAAAAAGAATTTAATTCAATTATGGATTCTTTAATTTTAAATACTAAAACAAGAATTCAATCTGGCAAAGCAAATGCTTCATATATTTCAAATAATCATGGTGCTGTAAACAAAATCATGGATTATATTCGGAAATAGCTGAAGATTGTTAAAAATTGTTAAAAAAACTTTATTCTTTGGATTATATCCAAATAACGAATACGTTTGTTCAAGGCTTATAACTACTAAAAGACTTAAATTAACTAACTAATTTTACATTTTATCATGTTAAAAAAGAACCCATTTTTATCCAATATTCTTTGGATATTAATCTGTGTAGCTTCAGTCAATTCTTTTGCACAATCAGATTACAGAAATCACAGCGAGATTACTAAAAAGCTTAAAAGCATTCAAAGCAATAACACTACAAATGTCAAACTGCAATCAATAACAAAAACTGTTGGAGGTTATGATATTTGGGGATTGACACTATTTAAAAATAATCATCAAAACAAACCTGCAATTGCAATTGTTGGTGGTGTGGATGGAAGTCTTTTGTTAAGTTCTGAAATGGCTGTTAATATTGCGGAAAATATTTTGAATCATCATTCAGATATTTTAGAAAACACTACTTTTTATATTTTCCCAAATATGAGTCCAAATGCTTCCGAACAGTATTTTTCATCTCTTAAATATCATAACAAAGGAAATGCAAAAGAAACTGACGATGATAGAGATGGAAAAGTTAACGAAGATCCTTTTGAAGATTTAAACAATGACGGATTAATTACACTCTTTAGAGTTGAAGACATTACTGGCGACTATGTAAAGCTTAAGGATGATGAGAGGGTTATGGTAAAAGCTAATAAAAAAGAAGGAGAATTGGGTGCCTATAAAATTTATACTGAAGGAATAGATAATGATAAGGATGGCCTCTTTAATGAAGATGGAAATGGTGGTATACAATTTAATAAAAACCTAACTTATAATTTTCCATACTTTAAACCGGGAGCTGGTGAGCATCCAGTTTCTGAAAAAGAAAACAGAGCTCTTTTAGATTTTCTTTATGAACAGTGGAATATATATGCCATCTTAACACTTGGGCCGACAAATAATTTATCGTCACCATTAAAGTTTAATGCTGTAAACGCTAAAAAACGAGTAGTCACGAGTGTTTTAAAAAGTGACGCCTCCTTAAATGACTATGTTTCAAAAAAATATAATACCATAACAGGCACAAAAGACGCGCCTGCTGCGACAGGAAAAGGAGGTGGTTTTTTTGAATGGTCTTATTTTCATTTTGGTAAATTAGCCATGAGTACTCCGGGTTGGTGGGTGCCGAAAGCTAAGGAATATCCTGTTAAAACTGAAGGAGATTCTATTAAAAAAGATAAGTCTTCAAATAAAAAGAAAAAGGCTTCAAAAAACACAAAAGCTAACTTTTTAAAATGGGCTGAAAAAGAGAATTTAACAAACTATTTTGTGGAATGGGAGACAATAGATCATCCTGATTTTCCAAATAAAAAAGTAGAAGTTGGTGGTATCGCACCTTTTAAAATGATTAATCCTCTATATAAAATGGTGGATAGTATTAGTTTAAAGCATACTGATTTTATAATTAGTATTGCAAAAATGCAACCAAAAATTACCCTTCAAAATATTACTACCGAAGTGGTAAATAAAGAACTTACACGAATTACCGTAGATGTTCATAATCAAGGTTTTCTGCCTACACATACCGAAATGGGGAAACGCTCAAGATGGCTTAGACGGATTAAAGTAGATTTGGCTTTAAATGCAAATCAAGAGCTTATTTCTGGAAGAAAGATTCAACTCATTAATAGTATAGATGGAGATAGCTCTAAAAAACTTACTTGGCTTGTAAAAGGTACTGGGACAGTCCAAATTGAGGCTGGAGCAGCACATACGGGAACTGAAAAAGTAACAATCAACTTAATAAAATAGGATTATGAAATCACTTCAATATATATTACAATTAATATTGTTTTCACTTATTTTTCCAATAGCAATACAAGCTCAAAAAAACAGCGAAATATTTAGAGCAGCAGGATCACCTCATAATCCTAAAGTAGAAATCTCATTTAATAAATATTATACGTCTGAGGGTCTCGCTGCATTAAGTAAAAAAATAGCAGAGGCGTACCCAAATTTGGTTAAAAGAATATCTATTGGAAAATCAACCGAAGGTAGAGATATATGGTTAATGGCCATTACTAATTATAAGGTTGGGAGTGCCAATGACAAACCTGGATTTTATGTGGATGGAAATATTCATTCTAATGAAATTCAAGGTGGTGAGATTTGTACATACACTGCTTGGTATTTAACCGAAAATTTTGGCGATATGGACTATATCACAGAGATGTTAAACGACCGTATTTTTTATATTGTGCCAACCATAAATCCAGATGCAAGAAACGATTATATGTTGGAAGCTAATACAGCTCATAGCCCAAGAGCCGGAATGATTGCTTTAGATGATGATAGAGATGGTTTATTTGATGAAGATGGTTATGACGATTTAGATGGTGATGGCTCAATTACAAGAATGAGACGAAAAAACCCAAACGGAAATATGATTGTCGACCCAAGAGATCCAAGAGTAATGATCCAAATTGGACCAGACGATATTGTAACAACACAACGATATGAGTTTTTAGGATCAGAAGGCATTGACAACGATGGCGATGGAAGAATAAATGAAGATAATCATGGTTATTACGATCCCAATAGAGATTGGGGCTGGAAATGGCAACCAGATTACATACAACGTGGCTCCTATAAATATCCTTTTTCTGCACCAGAAACAAGAGCAGTGGCCGATTTTGCTTTAAAACACCCGAATATTGTAGGTGCACAAAGTTATCATAACTCTGGAGGTATGATTCTTCGTGGCCCAGGTGCTGAAGAAGACCTTTCAACTTATAACCGCCAAGACATCCAAATATATGATGCAATAGGTAAAAAAGGAGAGAAATTAATTCCAGGTTATCGTTATATGACGGTGTATAAAGATCTGTATTCTGTGTTTGGTGGCGAATTAGATTGGTTTTATGGTAGCAGAGGTGCCTATACATTTACAAATGAAATTTTTACGGCATTTGCGTATTATAAAGAGAAAGATGGTGGAAGAGAGCAACAATACAGCTTTGATAAAGATATGCTATTTGGAGATGCTTTTACTCCTTGGAGATCTTATAACCATCCAACTTATGGAGATATTGAAATAGGTGGGTTTAAAAAGAATTTTGGCAGAGCAACTCCTGGTTTTATGTTGGAAGAAGAAGCACATAGAAATATGGCTTTTACGTTCTATCATGTCTATCATATGCCACACTTATCTATTTACAAGGTCAAAGAAAAAAAACTAGGTAATGGCTTAACGGAGGTCACTGCATATATTAAAAACGATAGGTTAATGCCAACACATGCAAGTCAAGATCTAAAGTACAAAATCACTAGACCGGACTATATAAGTATTGCAGATGCTAATGTCATTGCGGGAATGATTGTAACTAATGAAGATTTTGGTGTTACACAAGAACAAAAAGTAAATCCAGATAAAATAGTAGTTTCGAATATTTCTGGTAATAGCGTTGTTAAGGTGAGATGGATCATAAAAGGAAATACAAATTATGCTATAAAAGTTGACAGCGAAAAAGGTGGTTTAGCATCATACCAAAAAAAATAATCAATTACTTATTATTAAAAGCCTTACTTAAAAGTAAGGCTTTTTTATTTATATACTTCAGCTTCTAAATTGTTAATATACTTTAACATAACAAAAAAAACGAAAAGGAATAGTCCAATTAAATGATTTAAACGTAAATAAAGTGAAAAACACACAATTTAACAATATCTTAAAAAAATGTTAAAATAATTTTGTTAAAAAACATTAGATGTTATTAATTGCGTAAAAATTAACTTTAAAACCCTAAAAATGAAAAAACTAATTTTAAGCTCTGCATTAGTATTGGCATTATGCTTGTCATTTACGTCTTGTAGAGAGAAAAAAGAAGCTGATAAAGCAGAAGATGCTTCTGAAGCTACAGTAGAAGAAGCAACTGATGCAGAAAATGAAGTAGAAGAAACTGCTGTTGATTCTACAACTACTACTATTGAAGGTGCTATCGATGATGCTACTGAAGTTGTTGAAGGAGCTATTGAAGATGGTGCAGAAGCTGTTGAAGAAGTTGTTGATGATGCTAAAGAAAAAGCAACTGACGAACTTAACAAAGCTGCAAAAAAATTGAAAAAAGACAATTAGTTTCTTGATTGACTTTTTTAAAAATCAAAGCCTTACATCATGATGTAAGGCTTTTTTGTCGTATTAATTCTTCTTATTTGGCTGAATTTCTTATCTTTAGTGAAAATTAAACCTTAATAATTATGAGTGGAGGTCTGAGGATATTTATTATTTTAACAATAATGTTTGTTGGGATATATTTTTATTCTATTTCTTACAAATATATTCGAGTAGCTAAACAAAATAAAATTAGAAAAGCAGAACTTAAAAAAGAAGATGATCGTAGACAGGAAAAATTGAGGTTACAAAAAGATAGAGAAGAAAAAGCATGGAATATAGAATTGAGACGTAAAGAAATTAAACGACAATTTAAATGGTTAAAAGGATTTAATGAAGACTTTAAAAGTAAAGAAGACACCTTACTCAATAATTAAGACAAAAAGAGAATAATTAATATATAGTTTTATCTTTTAAAAAAGCCTTAACAAAATATGTTAAGGCTTTTTTATATAATGCAAAGCTTGAACATGTACTGCCATAAAGGCTATTGAATTTTTAAGAGTGATTAATAGCCAATTTTAAATATAGAAATTGACACTGCAGCAGTTAGACCTGCCGAATTCATCATTTATTAATTTCTTCAATTCTTTTATAAAACAATTAGAAAAATCATACTTAAGAGTAGAAAATAACAATCTTAAACTATCAGGAATGCTATAGTATTCTAATACTGCTTTAAAAAGAGGTGCTTTTAAAGACAACAATGTTACAGAAAAAATTGCATCATCCGCTATGCAACAGATATGTTCTTTGTTGTGGTAGCTGAATATGATTAAGAACAAAATGTAATTACTGAAGTAAAGATTTTTAAAAAGTGGTATAAGTTTAGATAAATACTCACCAAGCTTTTAATTAATAAAATATGAAATTAAAAAGTTGCCAGAATGATAATCCAGTAAATAAAGTTCCCATAAAAAAGAAAAATAAAGCTTTTCGTTCTATGTTTTTGCTGTTTTTTGTATTTAATAAGTCCATTTATGGATTTGGGTTTAATTTAATTATAGCTAAGCTATGTAAAACGCCGATTATAAGTAAATATATTCGATGTAATGCCTAAAAATTTAACAAAAACACAATAATCTCTAAATAACACCTATGGTCTTTTATGAATTTAATACTCTAACCCTTGCATAAAAACAAACAATACTGGATTTGAAAATCACAAAAATACGTTGAACAAGTAATGAATCGGACATAAAACTGTGTACAACAACGATATAATTTATTGCGGCTGAATTTCCTAATCGGAAATTCCTCACATTTTTATTATCTTGGTTGCTTAATCTGAAAATCCTTGCAGATTTTCACGCAATGTAATCATACACGAACACGTTAGAGCACGTTCAGCTAAAGCTGACATGTATTGCTAGGTGCTTTTGCAGGTTCAATTAAATTATCTCAATTATGAAAAATTGGAAAAAAACAAGCCTTATTACAGCATTCATAATATTGACACTTCTTATAGGCTCATTCTATGCGTTCAACATGACCGTTTCAATACCCTCATCAGATATTGAATTTTCGCCTGGGGACGCTATAAATAAGCTTAAACCAGAATATTTTGGAGAAAAACCAAAAAATATTATTGTGTTCGTCGCCGATGGAATGGGTTTTAGCCATTTATCTTTGGCCCTGCTTACACAGCAATCAGAAAATACTCCTTCTGTCTGGCAAGAGTTTGATGTCAAAGGGTGGCACGATGCAAGATCTGCTTATGGTCCACTTACTGACTCAGAAGCTTCGGCAACCGCCATGTCCACAGGAACGTCAACGTCTTTTGGTCATATTGGCATTGATCAAGACGGCAATACCTTAAAAAATATCTTTGAAGTAGCTTCAGATCATCAATATGCTACTGCAATTGTAACGGACTCTTACATTTGGGATGGAACACCCGCAGCTTTTTCTACGCATACCAGAAATGAAGATGACGCAAGGTATATACTGACACAAATTGCAGCAAGCAGGCTGAATCTGATTTTTGGCGAACTCGAAGACCTCGGTGAAGATGATGTTCCGGAAAAGGATGAAACCCTCGATATCTTAAGTAAGCGATTTCAACTCCTTGATAGATCCTTGAAACTTCCGGACGGTGATAATACCTCAAAACCTGTTGCGGCTATTTTTGCTGAAGATGAAGTTCAGGATTTAAATTCGTCTCCTAATCTTACCCAGCTAACAGAAGTGGCATTAAAATACCTATCTTCTCAAGATAAACCTTTTGTGTTACTAGTTGAAAGCGAAGAAATGGATGCGGCTTCTCATAACAATGATTCGGATAGAGTTATAAATGGTTTAAAATCCATTCAGCATACACTTTCTCTTGTTCTAAGCTTTTCGAAAATGCAGGGACAAACACTCGTCTTATTCACTGCTGATCATGAAACCGGAGGTCTTGCAGCAGTTGCTGATTTCGGGGATTACCCAAAACTGCAAATCAGATGGTCGACGAAAGATCATACAGCTGCTGTTGTACCACTTTTTGCTGAAGGTCCTAGTGCCGAATATTTTGCTGATATACATCGTAATTGGGAAATTGGAAATCGTCTTAAAAAACTAATCTCACAAGGTAAAGGATCGAACGAATGACCATTAAGAATTGCAATTATTGACACACCTAAAAAAACAATTGCTAACAACGTGTATCGTTCATTGCTTTTGATTTTTTCTAATAGTTAGATTCTATTAGATTCCTTATATTCAATCAATGAAAAAACACAAACGATAATTTCCATTTAATCCAATGATATCACAGAACTATAAAACACTCTAATTGATCGATGTGTAATGCTTAAAATTGATAATTGGTAAACCAAATGATAAATTAGTAGTATAAAACCTTTAATATTATTAATACAAAATAATGGGTTTAAATTACTTTGACATTTATAGCGTTCAATCCCTTTTCACTTTCTTCCACATCATAGCTTACTTTATCTCCTTCGGTTATTTCATCTACTAAATCGCTCTTATGCACAAATACATCTTTTCCATCATCGTCTGGAGCGATGAAACCAAACCCTCTTGCATTGTTGAAAAATTTTACTGTTCCGTTAGTCATTGTTATAAATTAAAAGGTTATTATTAATCTCAAAGTTAAATTATTATCTAATAACTTTTCAACTTTAATTAATTAATCTTTTTTAATTCAGTTTAAACTGAATATCTAGGTATGAATGATAAACCAAAGAATTATGCTAAATATATTCCTATACTATCAAAAGTTTATCAACAGTAATTTATACAATATTGTATTCAATAAGTCTCTTTATTTGAAAATGTTGACTAATGGTTGACTAATTTAAAAACAATAAATCTGTAACACTTTAATAATAAAGTAATTACGGATTTTCTATGTACTGTAGGCGGGAATTGCCTGCGGCTTGTCTTGTCCCGCATCAACATCTTGAAAAAAGTAAGACCGCAAAACGGTCCTTATTTTTGTTTCCTCTCACGCACTAAAGCAAGTTTTGCGCGTTTCCAGAAACAAAAAAGTCAAGACTTTCGTCTTGACTTTTTATTTGTACACTTTACGATTCAATTCTCGAACTTTCTTATCAAAACTTAAGTGAACTCCAACAACTTAAAGAAATACTCTTAAATGAAGGTATTTGCAGTTATTTAGAGAATGCATTACCATCACTTGGCAAACAACATTTTTACTACTAATAGAACCATAAACTATACTATTAAATAAATTAACGGTTGTTAAACGCTGTGAATTGAATCCACAATTAAATTAAAGCATAACAATTTCTGTTCATACCAAGGCTTGAAACTAGAAGCTATCAACCTATAACACAAAATATTATAAAAGCAATTAATCGAGTTATGAAGCTATTATTGAAATAGTAGTTATAGAGCAAAATAGATGTATAAAGGTTTGAGCATCAATTGAAAATCAACCCAAAACACTACTCAACTTAAACATAGGTAAGTACATTGCAATTAAGATGACTCCGACTAGTACACCAACAAAAAGAATAATTAGAGGTTCCATAATGGTAGAAAGTAATTTTGATTGTTGCTGTACCTGAGTGTTATATTGCATATTAAGTCTGTCAAAAATAAATTCTGTTTGGTTGGTTTCTTCAGCTACTTTTACAAGTGCAACCATTTTATCATCAAATAATTTATGTTGACTCAAGCTTTTACTTAAAGAACTTCCTTGTAAGATTTGTTGTTCTACAGTTTCTAATGCCTTTTGCAAAGGGTAAAAGTCAATCATCTGTTTTACTAGTTGAATACTATTAACTACTGGAACTTTAGAAGCAGTAAGTAAAAACACCATTTTAATAATAGTGTTTTTAAATATTTAATTATCTGTTAGCCAAATTTCACTTGCTTTTTCAAACCCACACCAACGATGGTTTTTATCGTATCCACGAGAAGCCAATTCATAACAAATTAATTTTTTCAGTGGGAGTTTAGCATAGAGAATAAATCTTAGTAATTCGCCATCTAAAGTAGAGAATATCCCAAAAAGCTCTTCCCAATGTGGCAGTAGTTCTTTATCCATTCGGATATACCTGATCTTGTCATAAGACAGATGAGACATATCCTTTGGAAGTAAATCTAAAAAAGGCATTTCCATTTCTTTAGAAGTAGCTTCTTCCAGTACTGCCCAATTATCATCGGGCCCTTCTATAACACCAAATGTAATATTTGCTATTCTGTACTTAAAGTTCAGCCAAAGAGCATGGTCTATTGCTTTTTGTTTGTTATCAAAGAAATCTAAATAGTTATCTTTCATAACATTACTTTTTACCTTTTCCAGTAGTGAAAGCTTTTGTTTTAGCTTTTTCTTTTTGAGAATTACTCTGTGCAACACTTTTTATTAGTGCTTTTTTCATCAGCGTTTCCTCACACCATTTTTTAGTGATATATGAAATGATATACATATCATCACCAATAATGGCAAGGAGTTCTTCATTTTCCAATTCCACCAAATTGTGCTGTTTAGGAATCGTTCCATCGTGCTTATCAGTAATAATCTGGATAAGGTCTTTACGAGTAAAGAATTTCAGGATTGCTGGATTGATGGGTTCGTTTATTTCAACTGTTGACAAGGCACGTTTGCGCAATACAGCAGCGAAATACTTCATTAATGGTTTTTTGTTTGTTTTCATAATATTAAATTTTAGTGCGAATCGCACAGATTAGTATTTAGTTTTAAGGTCATTTAATGACTAGATAGGATAGTTAGCCGTGAGCACTTCAATTTTTCTGTCTCTTAATTTTCCAGTTTCTGCTTTTTTTGCTGAAAGTGGTTTATCAAAAGTTTTGTTGTACCATCCATTTTTCTTTGTATAAGTCTCAAGAATATCTGAAGGAAAAGAACTCAATAGAAATTTTCCTTTGATGTTGGATAAAGTATCAAGTAATTGCTTGTAATCCCTTTCAGTGTAACCCCCATAATGTCCTTGATTAGAATCAATGTATGGTGGGTCAACATAGTGAAAGGCTTCTTCGGTATCTCGACTTTGAATTACTTTACAGGCATCATTATTTTCAATTTGAGCGTTTTCTAAACGTTTGTACATGTCCTGGTTAAAGAGTAGTTTCTTATTTTGAAAAGCTTTAACACGTTTACCATACTTATCATAGCCCCAAGACCCTATCTGACAGGAAAACCCCATATTGGTGGCAATATAGAATGACCATGCTTGTTGTATTTTATCAAACAAATGTGGCATTCTATATATCATATTTGCAACACTATAACTAGCTCGTGAGAATAGTGTCATTTCAATTTTTAGTTTAAGCCTGTCAAAATCTGTTTTCACAACTTCAAAGAAATTCACCACCATATTATTGGTATCGTTTATGATTTCAGATTCTACTTTTTCTTTAGCAAAGAACACAGCACCGCCTCCAAAAAAGGCTTCTGTATAAATGCGGTGCTTTGGAATGAGTGGCAGTATTTCTGATACCATATTGAGTTTACCTCCATAATAGGTAATGGGTGTTTTGGGCATAGATGGATTGTGGGTGTTAATTTTTGGTAATTGAGTTTAGTAAGAATTTGTTTTAATAGTTTAAGTTTTTAAAGGTTCATATTTACAAATAGTATGAAGCATTTAAAAAATAGGTGGTAGACGGAACAAAAATGTACGCTATCAATTAAACTCTGTAGGGTAAAACTGTGGTGGCAGAAAAAGCTTTAGAGGGCGAACCATAAATCATAAGTTTTAAATAGATATTGTAGTTAGCAAGGTTTACAAAATCTGAAGCTTCAAAGATGGGATAAAATTCACGCTCCATAAACTTGGCATCTGCTTGCCCAAGACGAAAACAAACAATTGAGCCCACGTTATTAAGCACTGCATCTCGGATTTTTGGGTCTAATTGTGAGATGTATTGGTGTGCCATAATAATTCCTACTCGGAATTTACGAAGCTCACTCATCATTTCCACAAGGGTAAGGTTGGTATAGTTTTGAAATTCATCCAAATAAATAAAAAAATACGGTCGTTTTTCTTCTGCTGTATCAATACGAGAAAAGGCAGAAGCTGATAGAGAGGTTAACAAAAGAGACCCTAGAATATATGAGGCTTCTGACCCAATTGCTCCTTTAGAAAGGTTAACCAAGAATATTTTTTGGTTATCCATTATGTAACGTAGTGAGATTTGCCTTTTATTTTCAACAAGTATTCTTTTTACTGATGGATAGGAGAGTATTCCTCCAAGCTTGTTATAGATAGGAATAAGGTCTACTTTCCCATAAGTTTTAAACTCTTTTTCAAAAAAGGTTTTTACTTCTTGGTTGATAATATTTGGAATACACTGATTTCTAAACTCACTATCATTTAAAATTCGTATAATATCCGTAAAAGAAGCTTGGGGTTGGTCTAAAAGACAGAGCAACACATTTCTCAAGATATGAGACATCTTTACTCCGAAACTTTGTGTTCCCCATAGTCTTTGAAAAACTTCCAAAATATTTGAAGTTATTAGTGACCGTTTTTCGTAAGATACTTTACGAAGTGGATTGTAGCCAAGTTTTAAATTTGGGTTGGTGGCATCTAAATAAATGATATCTCCTTGTCGCTCTTTAGGAATATCTTTCAAAACTTTTAAAACCAAATCTCCATGTACATCAATAAGACAGACTCCTCTTTTTTGAATAATATCTTGCTTGATTTTTGTTCGCAAAAGAGTTGTTTTTCCTGTTCCAGTACGACCTAGAATATAAAAATGATGAAGCCTGTCTTTTAGAAAAATTCCGAATTTGTTTTCACTTTTCCTGAAATTTGTTTTTGCAAAGTAGCAAATTGGATTATAGTTAAAAGGAGTCATCTCTCCATTATCGCTTCCCTTTTTGAAAAGGATAAGGCGGAATGAATTGTAAAAACAATTTGTTCTATTGTATGTGCCAAAAGGCTGTGTTTACCTACAAGTTCCTCCCGATAGCTGTCGGGATTGGAACCTTTTTATTTAAAAATAAAAGCTTAATCTCATTTATCAAAAAAGCGCAAACATTTGCGTAGTTTTGTTGTAGATTTAAATAGATATAGTTGTTTAACACTATTTTCTTTTATGTTGGATATAATCTTTAATAATCATCATTAGATATATAAAATGCTATCAAAAAAAGAACGACAAGATGTTGAAGTTGAAATCACAAAATTTCAAATGTATCTAAACAATATTGGTAAAAAGTTTCCTAGTAATAAATTAATCTATGATCATACATTTATTTTTTTGAGAAAAATACTGGGTTACCATAATGCTCCTATTTATTTTAACCCTTCACCAAACAGATATGCTTCACTTTTATTTATGTGGCAAGTATATATTTTAAATGAATTAGATATTTTCGATGAAGATTCATTTAACATGATGAATAAAAACAATAATGATGTTACTCAAATGTCATTACAAAACTTAAATTTATACATTAAAGAAATAACTAAACCAATTGAAAAATAGAAAATCTAATCATATTGATACATTCCATTATAAAGGAATGCTTGTTTTAAAAGTGCCGTAGAGATCGCATCGGTGTTAGCTACTGGATTTTACCATATCAAATATTTTATTCCATTGATTATTATAGTTTTTTCCGATTATTGGAATTGTCACTATTTTCACTCCAAACGATTTAAGTAATTCTCTTTTCCTTTTTTTAATATCAATGTTTTTAGTCACTTGGTCAATTGGCTTTGTATAATATGTAATGTTATTTTTTATAAGTGATAATTCTTTGAGTCGAGCTCTTTTATTTAAAATCCACCATATATCTATTTCGCTAAAGTCTAATCCAAATCCAGCGATATGAACATTACTATTAAAGAATAATTCTAACCAAGAATAACCATCAAATTCGTTGTTTTCTAGTTTGTTCTCTATAGGTTTTACTTTTGGTTTTTCTCCTTTTATGGTAAAGTTATATGTTCCTTTAATATAATCACCTATTTTTCCCACAGAACCGCAGTAATGATTTATACCTAACATTATTGATTTAGGATTATCTAATTCTCCGTGAATATTCCAAACTTTTCCAGCTTCTCCATTTTCATTGACTAGTGAAGTATTTCTTCTTATACTATAAAGGTCTTCTGTACTGTTATTCTTTGATAGATTTTTTAAAGAATATTTGTGAAAAGTTTTATTTATAGCATAGTCATAATTTGTAGTTAAATAGTTTTCTACAGGAAGGTTTAATAATTTTTCGTAAAATTCATTACTTTTTTGTGAATCAAGAATTTTAGCGATTTCTACTTTGAGGTGTGAAATTCCGTTTTTAGAATTTGAGTTAGCTTTATTCCAATTTAATCTAATTCTTTCATAAGTCATAAGATAAGGAAGAGAATTAGTATCAAACTTTTCGTCTCCCATTACTTTTTCGAGTAATTCTTCCCATCCAACTGAATCTTCACTCAAGTAGTTTAGTCCGTTTCCGTATAAAAATGTTTTTTTCATAGATGTTTGTTCAACTTGCAAGTAACTGGTTATATGAATCATAAAAGTAACCATAATCTCTTAAAAAATGTGAAATCATATAAACCAAAAACGAGCATACAATTGTACACTCGTTTTAAAAATATATGCGATATGATGATATGGGTGGCTATCCACTAATTGGAGCCGTTTCTATATGTTTTAAAAGTGTCTTAAAGAGAGCAGGTGATTACCGAATTAGTTGATTTTAGTTATTCCCTACGTTTTCATATTTTATATCATAAATTATATATTTTTTACGACTAGAATCAGCATCAGAATAAATTGTTCTTTCACGATGACCTTCTTTAGATGAAAAATGCTCAATTGTTTCAATTTTAATTAATGAATCATTTTTATGTAAATATGTTTCTTCAAATTTAACTTGTTCATTTAAGTCATATTGTATGTTAATAGTAGTTTTTCTTTTTGGATAATAAATGGATTTAGTTTTAATCTTATCATTATCATAATGATACTTTATAAAGCTTAAACTATCATTTTCAAATAATAACAATTCAGAAATTAATTTTTCAGTATCATTATATGTCATAACAGTTTTACTTTCAGCTCCATCACTATAGCTACCAGAAATGATAATCTCATCTAATTTTTCATTATTACCATAGTTATAGTTATAGTCAAACCATAAAGAATCCCGTTTCTCTTTACCTTTAAATTCAATAGAAAGTGCATTTGTTATTTTACCGTTACTACTCCATGCTTCATAAATTGATAAAATACCTGATTTTTTTGATTCCAGTATAGAATAGAATAAATCTTCATTATTAATATAGTAATTTTTAGAAATCAAGATTTCACCGTCTTGATAAAGAATATTTTCTTTATAGACTTCTATATTATTGATGTCCGACTTAATTATTTGAGTTGAAAGAGTGTCTAAAATATTGCCAATTGAATCAGCTTCATACTCTTGAACAATTTTTATTTTATTGATTGAATCAATTACTTTCTTTAATTTTTTATTGTACGTTGGCTTTTGACCACACGCATTAAAAATGAAAATGAAACTAATTAATATATATATGTTTTTCATTCGAAATTATTTATTTTCTATTGTTCCCTTTATAGAGTCTCTTTTTTTAACCATTACTTTTCTTTTCTTAACACCAGCAACACTATCAGCTTCATTTCGAGCAGCACTTATAGCATAAGCAGCACCAGGTCCAATACCTTCATTCGAAAACTTTGTGTATTTTCTATCAAAATCAGCCATTGCATTATAAGATTCCATTTGACTATGTGATTTCGTTATTTCTTTCGATAATGAATCAATTTTATTATCTAGTTCATTCATGCTCTCTTTTCTATTCTCATTCCTTTCTGATTTTTCATTTTTCTCATTAGTAATCTCATTCTCTCTTTCTACAACTGAATCTACACTAATGATATCTCCCTCATTCATATCTAATTCAGTAAACCCTTCATCATTGACATCTGTTGGGTCTTCAATATGTTCGAATTTTTCAGGATTTGAATTTACAATGTCCATATGGGAAACTTCTGCCTGAAGTCCAATTGTATTTAAATCTTCAGCTATTTGTGAAGGGCCTTGACCTTCTTCAACTTCATAACCAATAAGATTTCCGTCTTTATCATAAATAGGCCCTAACCCTGTTGGGTCAGTAAATATAATTGGACTATTAAAAGCATAATTATAGGGAGCCCATTCGTAATAATTTTCAGCTAACGGGTCTAAATTCATCCATCTACCAATCGCAGCATCATAATTCCTAGCACTAAAATCCAACCATTCGAGACCAAGTTCGTCATTTTCTTCTTTATCACCAAACCCATACTTATGGTCTGTACCGTTAACAACGTTATTATACCCTTTATGTTTAAGTCCAAAGGGATAGTAGTTTATGCGTTTTTTTTCTTCGGACACCCTTTTTTTTGGGTGTATTATCTCCAGTGAGTTAAAAAAATCGGTATTTAGTTTTTGGCATCCCATTGAACCTACAATATATAAACTTTTGATTAATTGCCACGCAAGTAAAACCCAGTTTTTTGTCTACAAAAACCCTCTGTGTTTTACTTGCTTGTTTTCCCTCGATATGTTACATAATTGGCATTATAATACTGCCGACTTCCTCCGGAGCTTAAAAAACCAAAGCCGTAAGTTATAATGTAAATTATGTAAAATGCTTCCATCGTCTGAACTTCCGACGCTTTTTTGAGCAAGTTTATGAAGAACAAGTCATTTTAAAAACCAACGGAACTCACGCCACTTATTCCGCCTCTGTTCCGCCAGTTTTTAAAACGTTTTATCTGAAGCGCAAAACGTTCCGATAATAGTTGAAAAAGAGGTTGGCGAAGCGTTGGATTTTCAACTATTATTGGAATGAGACAAACGATAGTACGTTCAGATTGTGAGTTCTAAAGTTTGTTATTTAGTTTGGATTTGAGCAGTAGGAGTTGCAATTTTACATAATAGCAGTTATAACGACTATTTTTTATCTTCTAAAATAACACGTCTAAAAATTGTGCGAAGCTTTACTTATAACTTCTATTATGTACACATTGCTTTGGGTAATTTTTATGGCGGATTTTTTGTTTTTGAGCGTTGGCTCAACTGTTTGTAATTGTGAGGCACGAACAACTTGCAAAGTGTTGTTTTTGCATTGGCTACAAAAAATATGACTTAAAATCTACAGAAGTGATGGCGAGCGGAACAAAACAAAATACAAAGGTTTTTGAAGTATGATAAAATTGAATTTTGTTTTGTGGGGATTTTACTTTCCATAATGATAACGACAAGCTGCTATCAATATTTCTTCTTTTTCGTATTTATAAACCAATCGATGTTCTGATGTTATTCGTCTTGACCAATAACCTCGCAAATCTCCTTTTAAAGCTTCGGGTTTTCCTATGCCTTCAAAAGGTGTTCGCATACAACTTTTAATGAGTTCGTTAATTCGTTTTACTATTTTCTTATCGACTTTCTGCCAATACAAATAATCTTCCCAAGAAGATTTAGACCAAGTTAATTTCATTTATTCGATTAAGTCTTTTTGAACTCCTTTACCTGCTTCTAATTCTTTGATAGAGTTTAATAAAATATCTCTATTTTTTCCTGTTAGCAAATATGTTGTTTCCTTTAATGAGTTGTATTCGTCCAATGATATTAATACAAGGTCTTTACCGCTTTTACGCTTGATAATGATATCGCTTACATCATTGACTACTTTATCGAACCAATGCTTTAGGTTTGAACGAAAGTCTGTATAATTTACTGTTTCCATATTGCAAAGATAACAAAAAGTACTTAATTAAGTACTTTTTGTTAATATTTAATTTATTGGATGGAAGTTGTTTACGATTTCGTGCAGGTTTTCTAAATCATCTTGTAAATACCTTTCGGTGGAACTTATATAACGATGTCCTGCAAGATATTGCGTTTTTCGTAAGTTGTATTGTCCTAACCAATTGGTTATTACTGATGCTCTTATTTGCTTTATATTTTCTACGTTGTTATTTATCTTTTTGAGTTTTTTAAAGATGTGATGAACGATTGAACTAAACCTTGCATTGGTTGGAAAAAGCTGTTCACTATGGTTTTGCAGTTTGTCTTGTATGATTGGTCTAACTTCGTTTTGGTATTCTATAAATTCCATTATTTGCCAAGGTTTTAGATCTAATGTTCTTGCGTTGCTTCTTCGAGAGCTTGGAACATATATTTTACCTTTTGAGAGTTGTAAATGTTCTTCTTTTAGATTTCCTAAATCGGTTGTATTAATACCTTGATAAACAATTAATCCTATTATTACTTTAGCTCTTTTTAAGGTGTATTTATGATATTCTTCCTGATACTTATCTGTTTCAAAACTATAATATAAATCTTCTAATTCGTCAGCTTCTAACAGATTGTAATTAATGGTTCTTTTTTCTCCTTTTACAATTGTGCTTTCTATTGGGTTGTCAACTCTACAAGCCTCTTCTATCAAGTAATTAAAATAGATTTTTATACTTCGTAATCTATGGTTGATTGTCTTTTTTGTTATTCTTTTTCTTGATAGATATTTGATAAATTTTAAACAGGTTTTATAATCGATTTCGATTGCTGTTGTGTGATTACGTTTGCACCATTTATTAAAAATCTCTACTTGCTTTTCGTTTCCTATTATGGTTGTTTCGCTATAATCTTGCTCTTGTAAATATTCTTTATATTTCTTCATACGAGTTATTTTTAATTGGCTGTCGAGCCTCTCGACCATTTTCTATCGATTTTAAAAGGTGTGTGTAGATTTGAGTGCTTTCTAAAGAACTATGACCTAAAAAGGTTTTTATGCTTTCTAATGGCACTTCTTGTTGTAATAGATGTGTTGCTATACTGTGGCGTAAAATGTGAAGTGTAATATGTTTCTCAACAATGTTTTTATTGTTGGTAGATGCTACAATTACTTTTAATCTATTAGCAAAACTCATTCCGTTTAAACGCTTTCCTTGTTGGCTTATAAATAATGCTTCGCTATCTTTTGAGTTGTAAAATTCTGGTCGAGCTTCATAAATATAATCTTCCAATATTTCAGCATTCTTTCTGTTTATTGGTATAAATCGTTCTTTATAGTTTTTTCCTTTTCTAACAAATACTCTTTCTTTATCAAAAAAAATATCGCTTAAATCCAAGTGTACTGCTTCATTTCTGCGTAATCCACAACTATATAATATTGCTAAAATGGCTTTATCTCTTAATCTAAATCTATTTTCACTATGACTAAATTCTGTTGCTTTAAATAATGCTTTCGCTTCTTCTTGAGTGAGTATATTTAGTTTCTCTTCTGTTGGATTAGTTTCACTTTTTAGATGGATATTGAAGTTATTATAGTTGTGATTTTGTAAATATTCTTTGAACTTTTTTAAAGCTTGTTGGTGTTTGTTTAAATAGCTTTTACTTAAACTTCCGCTTGTCCTTTCGTTGGTTCTTTGTTGTAATTCTCGATAGTAGTTTTTTATGGTCTCTGTTGTAATATTTGTTAGTTGATTTATATGCTGTTTTTCTACGTAATAAAAGAACTCTTGTAAGTGAATTGGTAATTGATAAACTGTACTTTCTGCATATCCTAAAATGTCTAACCAGTCCTTAAAGGACATTAATAAATGTTTAAAACTTTCGTTTTGTAGCTTTAATTTTTTCATCGGTTATACTTTTTTTGAGTTTTGTGGAACGCTCTATTTAACTCGCTGTTTCTGTTGTAGTTATCTGTTCCATTTTGGGAGTGGAACGCTTTGGAACATTGGAACGGTTTATCTTGGTTATACATTCCTCTAATGATTTTAATATAGCTTCTTCCAACTCCTTATATTCATTGGGATTTGTTACTTCGTAACGGTTTATATTTTCGCCTTTTATCTTTACTTTTTTGATGTAGTAATTATCGATTAATTGCTGATGATATCGCCATTGTGTAGTTTTCTTAACCTTTAATTTTCTTCTGATTTCTAATGCTGTAAATGTCGTTTCATTTTCTATTATTAAATACTTCTTTAAGCTTTCCAGATAGTTTCGTGTTGCTCCATTTATAGTATCAGATTTTCTCAATAACACTTCTATAATAAGTTCGTTGGCTTCTTGTATATCTTCTATCGTTGTCTCAATATAGATTTCGCCAGTATCTTCATTTACTTGCTTTTCCCTTTGGTATTGTTTATAAAAAGTAATGACTTCTATAAATTGCAAATAGTGTGAGTTGGTTCTTCTTGGTTTAAATACAGATTGTGGTAATTCTAAATATTCTGCAAAAGGATTTATTACTTTAACTGGTTTCAGTATTCGTTGTGCATTCTTTAGTAATTCTCTTGATTGTATTTCGTCCTGCTCATTTAGTTTGCCTGCGGAGGCTCTCCGCTGGTAATCCATTATTTTTTTATCCTGTTCTTGGCTTTCATCAATATAAAGCATGAAGGAACGATTGGCATTATCTTCATATATATTTTCCTGTGTGGTTGCTCCTGCAATACAAACAGGACCTTCTACAATGAGTTCTATGGTTTTGGTAGTTCCGTTTTTGTCTTTGTGTACCACACGTTTTTTAATGGTCTTTTTACTGGCAAGTTCTCGTATGGTATATAATACAGATGCTGCTCCATCCAGATCCTCAATAACGATGATTTTATGGCTTAATTCGGTTCGTGAAAAATAATAGAGTGCATTGGCTGATAAGTTGGTAACTTCTATTACATCTTCTTCTGGTATGAGTGCAGATATTGAACTTTGCAGATGTGTTTTACCAACTCCAGAACTTCCCAAGCTGATTGAGTGCAATGGGTTATTTGTTTTTCTTGACGTGAAGATTAAATACATTGTTTGCCTGTTGTGTTCTTCGCCGATTACTCCAGACTTTCCAATAAGTTCATTTGTCTTTTGCAATAGATTTTTAGAATTTAAGAATTTTAGAGCGTTAGATTCTTCAATAGCGGACAGTTCTTTAAAATAGGGCTTGTTCGCTTCTGCTTGTTTTTCGATTAACAAAAAACGATAGTTTTCCAGTTCATGTGTGAGTTGCTGTAATGTTCTTCTTGCTACACTTGTTCCTATTTCCAACCTTTCGGCAATCTTTCGAGTAAACTTTTCTACTTGGTTATCGTTGTATAAATCTATCGAGTGCCTTAATACACCACCTGCGGAGGCAGGTGTCTTACTTACGGCTAGTGTTACTCGCAAACTTTCCAGTTTATTGGTCTTTAATCCTCCTAAAATGTGGATTTCTAAATGTTTGGTTTCGTAACTGTAATTGTTCGGATTGGAAGTATCTAATTCTGTGTTCATAGTCTAAAAGTTATCAACTAAACTTATTTGATTGTAAACTTACCATATTTGATTTTATTATACAAATCTTTTTTGGTAGTTTTGAACTCTTTATTAATAGTATTTGATTATAATGATTTGCAAAATCTATTGTTTATGGTAACTTCACAGAAAATAACAACCTTTTATGATATGAGTTTTGGTAAGCGTATAAAAGAGATTAGAGCTAGTAAAAAGATTTCGCAAGATGAATTAGCTTCTAAAATTGGTATTCATGCTAATCATTTATCTCGTTATGAGCGTGACGTGACTTTACCTTCTATTGAAGTGGTTAAAAAAATTGCACAAGCTCTGGAAGTGTCTATTGATTTATTAGTATTTGGTAAACAAGATATCGATTCAACTATTCAAGACAAAGAACTTGTAAGTCTTTTTAAAAATATTGAACAATTCTCTCAAGAAGATAAAAGTGTTGTTAAGACTTTACTTGACGCCTTTATCACCAAACGTAAAGTGCAAAAATTAGCACAATAAAAAAACGAGCATACAACTGTACACTCGTTTTATATATGCGATATGATGATATGGGTGGCTATCCACTAACCGATTATTATCGGAAGGAGTCATTGACTCCTAATTGGAGCCGTGACCACTTATATAATCCTTACAGTCATAGGGATACTGCTGTTTTATTTTAGGTTATTGATTAATTTCAATTGTTGCCCTATTTATTGACATATACTTTTTCTTCTGTTTCATTCCATTTGAGTTGAGATTTATACTTTTTATACCAAGTCTTCCATTTTAAATAATCTTCTTTTGTTGGAGGATATGCTCCTTCAAGACCTAAATCAGATTCTGATTCAATAGATGTTACTTCTTCCATAAAGAACCTAGCTTTTTCAAGCTCTTCTCCATCGAAATTTTTATTTAATTCTAATGAATTTTCAATTATTTTAAGGTTCATATTAAATTCATCACAAGCTTTTGTGTCTTGACATTTTTCAATACTACCGCATGAAAAGCAAAACAAAAACAATACTAAAATTAATTTACTGTTCAACATTTGTTACATTTAAATTTTTATAAGTCATCTTAACTTCTCTAGTCTTCCCATTTTTGGTGTAAGTAAAAGTTATTGTTCCAGAGATGGAAGTTTGTCCTTCTCGATTATATCTGGTTCTAGTTCCAGGAACAGAGGTTCTCTTAATATCTCTTTTGGTTCCAGTTCTTTTCCATCCTGTAATTTCTTCTTCAACTTTTATTCCATCTTGATGTGATTCTACAGCATCTTTACCTTCACCTATTTGCTTTGAATTTTGCTCTTTTAACTCATGTGCTAAAACAGAAGTTGAACTCATGACTTCACCGTCACCAAATTGATTTATGTCATCAACATCAATAGTCTCACTTTTAAAACCACCTGGTCCAAATTTTGTGCTACTTTCAACTACATTTACAGTAACATCATCACCAGCTTCTACAGCTTCGTTAACAACGTCATATAATGCTTTTTGCTCATCGTCAAGTGATTCTATTTGCTCATCAGAAATGTTGATAGAAACTAACCCATCTTCATCAATACTAACATAATCACCTCCCAAACCATTATTTATGACTTCAACTGCCTTGTTGACTGCTGTATCTTCTCCTTCAAGAATTAAATCATTAGCTATTGGTGCCATTCCATCAGGGTCAATAAAAAATATTGGATTATCAAACGCATAATTATATGGACTATGCCTTCTCATAAATTCAGCCAATGGGTCAAGGTTCATCCATCTACCAAGAGCTGGGTCATAATTCCTTGCTGTAATATCAATCCAATCTAGTCCTAATTCATCCTGTTCTTCCTTACCACCAAAACCATAATTATGGTCAACACCATTTATATTACCATTATACCCTTTATGTTTGAGTCCAAAAGGTTAAAACTTTATGCAAAAAATTCAGCTTTGGTGCACTTTCTTTCGGTTATGCTTCAAAAAAACTGCTCAAAAATTTATTTAAAAGAACGTATTGTAAATATATGATTTTCTGATTATTTCCACGCCAATAAAACCCAGTATTTTCGTGCCTCAAAAACCTCTGTCTTTTATCGGCTTCCTTTCCCACGATATGTTACATAATGTGCTCTTATGTCAGCATTCATTTGATTTCTGTAACATAAGCACACTATGTAAAATACTTCCTTCGTCCGAACTGCCAACGCTTTTGCTCACTCGAACGCACTAACGCCTTTCAGTTGTTTCATTCCAATAATAAAAGCATCGCCAACGCTCTAAAAATCCTTTCCATACTTTTATTATTGGAACGTTTCGGCTGATTGGAACGAACCATCGAAGTGGCTCGAACTTTGGCGGATTTGTTTCTAGAGTGAGCGTTTTAAAAAGGCGAAGATTTAAAGCTGTTGGTTTTCGAGCGTTGGGCAATCTTCGGCTTTTTAAAATGATAGGCAAAGTGCCGATTGAACGTCACGCAAGAGTGAGAAGCGCAAAGGCTGTGCGGACATTTTACATAATAGCAGTTATAACGACTATTTTTTTTCTTCCTAAATATTAACTCTAAAAATTGTGCGAAGCGGACTTATAACTTCTATTATGTAACTTGGCTTTGGGTGATTTTTGGCGTGAGCATTGGGAACAGCTCTTTACTTTTTTAAGATTACAACTTTCTTTAAACAACTAAATTTTCTTAAAAAGTAATGTACTGTGTGAGCGCTAGTGGCAGACAAAAATCACATTTAGCGTTGGCGAGGAAGCAAAGTAAATACAAAGGAAGTTTGCAAAACGGTTGGATTTACTTTGCGTGGATTTATTCAGTTTATTGGATGGAAGTTGTTTACTATTTCGTGCAGGTTTTCTAAATCATCTTGCAAATATCTTTCGGTTGAACTTATATAACGATGTCCTGCTAAATATTGAACTTTTCTTAAATTATATTGTCCTAACCAATTTGTAATTACACTTGCTCTAATCTGTTTTATGTCTTTCACTTTATTATTGTATTTCTTCAATCGTTTATTAATATGATAAGTGATTGTACTAAACCGTGTATTGATTGGAAAGAGTTGTTCTGTATGATTATTTATTCGTTTTTGGATTACTATTCTAACTTCGTTTTGATAGTTTACAAGTTCCATTATTTGCCAAGGTTTTAACTCTAATTCTCGTGCATTACTTTTTCTTGTACTTGGAACATAAATCTTTCCTTTTGAGAGTTGCAGATGTTCTAATTTTAAGTTGCCTAAATCTGTGGTTCGTAAACCTTGATAGACGATTAAACCTGTAATTACTTTGTTGCGTTTTGCAGTTAACCTGTGATACTTGTCTTTAATGTTTTCAGTTTCATAACTATAATATAAATCCTCTAATTCGTCAGCTTCTAATAAGTTATAATTGATGATTCTTTTTACGCCTTTGATGTTGATGTTTTCTGTTGGATTATCACTTCTGCAATTTTCAGATAATAGATATTTAAAGTAGCTTTTTGTAATTCCTATTTGATGTTTTACTGTTTTCTTACTATTATTTTTTCGCTGTAAATACTTGATATATTTTAGGATGTTTTTATAATCAATCAATTCCGCAGTTATATGATTTCTATTACACCATTTTAAAAAAACTCGATTTGATTTTGTATAACTTTCTATTGTGGTTTTGCTATAATTCTGCTGTTCTAAAAAGTCTTTATATGTTATCATTTTCAATCGTTTTTAATAAGTGTGTATAGATTTGAGTAGATTCCAGAGAAGTATGGCCTAAAAAGGTTTTTATGCTTTCTAATTCGACGTTGTATTGTAATAAGTGAGTTGCTATTGAGTGTCTTAATGTGTGAAGTGTAATCTGCTTATTTTCTATATTTTTATTGTTGGTTGCATTTACTATTACTTTTAATCGATTAGCATAACTCATTCCTTGCAATCGTGTTCCATTTTTATTGATAAATAAGGCTTCACTTAAATTAGATTGGTAAAATTCTGGTCGAGCTTCGTAGATGTAATCTTCTAATATTTCTGCATTCTTTCTATTGATTGGAACAAATCGCTCTTTATAGTTTTTTCCTTTTCTAACATACACACGTTCTTTATCAAAAAGTATATCGCTTGTATCTAAATGTACTGCTTCATTTCTTCGTAATCCACAACTGTAAAGTATTGTTAGTATAGCTTTATCTCTTAACTTAAATCTACTTTCTGTATGACTAAATTCTGTTGCTTTAAATAATTCCTTTATTTCTTCTATGGTTAATATATTTAGCTTTTCTTCTGTTGGATTGGTTTCAGATTTTAGATGTATTTGTATGCCTTTATGATTGTGATTCTGTAAATATTCTTTGAACTTTTTTAAGGCTTGTTGATGTTTGTTTAAATAGCTTTTGCTTAATGCTCCACTTGTTTTAGTATTACTTCGCTGTTGTAATTGTTTGTAATACTTCTTTACGGTTTCTGCTGTGATATAATTGAGATTATTAATGTTTTTATTCTCTAAATAATAGAAGAACTCTTTTAAGTGATTTGGTAAGTAATAGACTGTTGTTTCTGCATATCCAAGTATATCTAACCATTCTTTAAAATTGACAACAAAGAGTTTATAGCTGTGATTATTTAGTTTAAGTTTCTTCATAATTTAGGTGTCGAGCTTCTCGACTTTTTTTATCCCTTGACCTTTTTTGAGTTTTGTTGCGACTTGGATTTAACTTATTGAGAGTTATTTATTTAAGTTCGTAAAAGTGCTGTTGCGAGTTACTTGCGAGTTTGCGAGGTCGAGAGCCTCGACACGCAAGTATTTAAAGCTGTATCTATTTGCTCTTTTAGTTCTTCATATTCGTTAATATCTATCACTTCAAAACAGTAACTTTTAGTTTTAGATTTCTTAACTCTTTTTATATAATCTTCTGCTAATAATTGTTTGTGATAATTACGTAATGTGCTTTCTTTTACTCGTAGGTTTCTTCTAATTTCAGCATTTGTAAATGTGGTTTGATTTTGCTCTTTTAAATATGCTTTAAGTGTTTCTAAATAGTTTCGTGTTGCACCATTTATAGTATCAGATTTTCGTAATAACACTTCTGTAATAAGTTCGTTGGCTTCTTGTATATCTTCGCTTGTAGTTTCTATATATTCTTCGCCTGTTTCTTTATCGTATTGCTTTTCTCTTTGATATTGTTTGTAAAATGTAATCGCTTCAATAAATTGTAAATAGTGTGAGTTTGTACGTCTTGGTTTAAAAACTGATTGTGGTAATTCTAAAAATTCTGCATAAGGATTAATCACTTTTATTGGCTTTAATATGCGTTGAACATTTTGTAATAATTGAGTAGCTTCTATTTGTTCTTGTATATTTATTTTTCCAGCACTTATAAGTCTTTGATAGTTCATAATTCTAATATCCTGTTCTGTACTTTCATCGATGTATAAAAGGAAGTTTCTATTGCTATTATCTTCGTAAATACTTTCTTGTGTGGTACAACCTGCAACACTTACAGGACCTTCAACTGTTAGATGTATTGTTCTTGTAGTTCCTTTAGTATCTTTATGTACAACCGTTTTTGTGATTCGCTTTTTAGATTGCAGTTCTCGAAGTGGATAGAGTACAGATTCTGCTCCATCTAAATCCTCAATCAATATTAATTTGTGTTGCAGTTCTGTGCGATTGAAGTAATAAAAGGCATTTGCAGATAAGACTGTGATTTCTACTTTTTCTTCTTCTGGTATCAGTTCTGCAACTTTAGATTGTAAATGTGTTTTACCAACTCCAGAACTTCCAAGACTTATACAATGCAAAGGATTATTTGTTTTTCTACTCGTAAATATCAAGTACATTAATAGTCTATTATTCTGTTCTCCAATAACTCCAGACTTTCCAATAAGTTCATTCGTTTTATTTAATAAATCTTTCTTCTTTAAAAAGGTTTCTGCTGATTTTATTTCGATAGCATTTAATTCTTTTGTAAATGGTTGGTTGTTTTGTGTATGCTGTTCTATCAATAAAAATCTATAATTCTCTAATTCGTGAGTAAGCTCTTGTAATGTTTGTCTTGCTACGCTTGTTCCTATTTCTAATCGTTCCGCTATTGTTCTTGTAAATTTCTCTACTTGATTATCGTTGTATAAATCCAAGCTGTGTCGTAAAACATTATGTGTATTGGGTTTTTGGATAGATAGGGTAATTCTTAAACTTTCTAATTTATTGAGTTTGATTCCTCCTAAAATATGAAGTTCTAAATGTTTTGTGATGTACTCGTAGTTGTTTGGATTGGAAGTGTTCAGCATAATCAAAAAATATTTTAAAAAGTTTTTTACGACCTATTGGTAGCAAATGTAATGTTTTAGTCTTTACAAAGCAAGACTTAATCATTTTGTTTAAGACGTATAAATCTCCTACTTTTGCTAAAACCTACTTTTAATAGTAGTTTTAACTACGTAAGCGTATGACAATAGGTGAACATATTTTAATTTTAAGGAAGAAGCATAATCTTTCGCAATCTGCTTTAGGCAAAAAAGTAGATACTTCTGGCGATATCATTGGACGTTATGAACGTGATATTATGATGCCGTCAATCGAAGTGATTATGAAGATTGCAGATGCGTTAAATGTCTCTATTGACTTTCTTGTTGGTAAAACAACTTTAGAACTTGACACAGATACTTTAAAACGTGTAGAAGAAGTGTCTAAACTTAATAGTGAAGAAAAAGACAAAATCTTTATGGTTATTGATGCGTTAATTCGTGATTTTAAAGCTAAAAAGGCTTACTCGTAATGTTTATTAGATACTTCGTTTTCATCTGCTTGTTTGTCATATTTAGCTGTTCTTCAAAACCAAAAAACTGCTCAAAATTTAAAAAAGGAACTTTTAAATACAAAAACTCTTCTTATTCTAATTGGATTGTTACACGTAATGATTCTATACAAACAGAAATAGATAAACTAAACAGTATTAAGATTATTGGTAAAATAAAGTGGTTATCTGATTGTAGATATATTTTGACTTATACAGATATTAGTGATTTAGAACAAAAAAATGTAATAGGTACAACAGTTGATGTAGAAATTTTAAGCACTAATAATGACAGTTATAAATGCATTGCAATTAACAATGAGAGTACTCTCAATCTGAATATGATAAAAATATCTGAATAAAATTGATATTTATTTCATTAGTTCATTAGGAATAGTAATGTCATTTTTTTTTGAAAAAAAAAGAATTTTCTTTTTATAAGTACTTCCATAATTATTTAGTAATCCCTCTAATAATTCTTCTAAAGTACCTCTAAATAAATTTGCAGGATATTCTTCCAAATAATCAAATAATGTATTAAATGCTTCCTGATACTTTTCTTGTTCGGTATAACTAATGTAAAGAGATAAGGCTAATAGTTCGTTTTTCGGCTTTAAAATTCTGGCTTTTTCTAAATAAGGGATAGCTTCTTTGTAGTCTTCTGTTTTTGATAAAAACAATCCTAAAAAACTTATAATTTTAGGATTGTTTGGATTGCGCTTTATTAATTCATTTAGAATAGATATAGCTTCTTTATTACACTCTTGCTTTTGTAAGCTAATTGCTTCTTTTAAATTATTTTCATCTTTAATATTTAATTTATCCATCTAATCTAAATCGTCTAAATCAATTTCCTTAATTGCTTTTTTAAAATTTTGTTTACTTTTTTTAACACTTTGAATTGCGCTTTGTTTCTGTCCTTTAACGGCTTTTTTCTTTGCATCTTGTGCTTTTTCGATACCTTCTAATTGATTTTGTGCTTTTTCTAATTTGCTATCTGTTTTAATTCTATCTGCTTTGGTAGAAACATCTTTCGCATTATCAATTACATCGTCCATCTTCTTCACATCTGTTGCCTTATCTGTAGTTTTTGAGACGTCAGTAGCTGTATCGACTACATCATCTATTTTACTAACAACTTTCTTGCCTTTTTTGAAAAAACCAAAAAATTTCAAAACAGCACCTCCAATTACAATGTCTGAAGGGTCAGGTACAAAAAGACTTGCAACAGCAACAGCAACACCACCAATTTGTAAACCTGTTTCTCCTGCACCTTTTGCATAAGCCATAGCAGGCGAATCACCATTTTCTAAATGCTTTTTAGCATTCTTTGTATTTTGATTTACCAGACCTAAAGCAAGTCCAGTAGGATTATATTTAGAAGGTCCTAATTCCAGCCCTTCTAATTCAACACCTAAACCAAGTTTGTTCTCTTGGAATGCATAAGGTGAATTATATCTATAACTATCAGCTAATGGGTCTGTTGTAACAAATCTACCTATTGCATAATCATAATGTCTGAATTTAAATTCAATCATATTATAATCAAGGTCTTCTGTTAACTCTTGTTCTTGGAATGTCTTGTATTTATACTCTACTCCATTTACGACATTATTATATCCTTTATGTTTGAGTCCAAAAGGTTAAAACTTTATGCAAAAAATTCAGCTTTGGTGCACTTTCTTTCGGTTATGCTTCAAAAAAACTGCTCAAAAATTTATTTAAAAGAACGTATTGTAAATATATGATTTTCTGATTATTTCCACGCCAATAAAACCCAGTATTTTCGTGCCTCAAAAACCTCTGTCTTTTATCGGCTTCCTTTCCCACGATATGTTACATAATGTGCTCTTATGTCAGCATTCATTTGATTTCTGTAACATAAGCACACTATGTAAAATACTTCCTTCGTCCGAACTGCCAACGCTTTTGCTCACTCGAACGCACTAACGCCTTTCAGTTGTTTCATTCCAATAATAAAAGCATCGCCAACGCTCTAAAAATCCTTTCCATACTTTTATTATTGGAACGTTTCGGCTGATTGGAACGAACCATCGAAGTGGCTCGAACTTTGGCGGATTTGTTTCTAGAGTGAGCGTTTTAAAAAGGCGAAGATTTAAAGCTGTTGGTTTTCGAGCGTTGGGCAATCTTCGGCTTTTTAAAATGATAGGCAAAGTGCCGATTGAACGTCACGCAAGAGTGAGAAGCGCAAAGGCTGTGCGGACATTTTACATAATAGCAGTTATAACGACTATTTTTTTTCTTCCTAAATATTAACTCTAAAAATTGTGCGAAGCGGACTTATAACTTCTATTATGTAACTTGGCTTTGGGTGATTTTTGGCGTGAGCATTGGGAACAGCTCTTTACTTTTTTAAGATTACAACTTTCTTTAAACAACTAAATTTTCTTAAAAAGTAATGTACTGTGTGAGCGCTAGTGGCAGACAAAAATCACATTTAGCGTTGGCGAGGAAGCAAAGTAAATACAAAGGAAGTTTGCAAAACGGTTGGATTTACTTTGCGTGGATTTATTCAGTTTATTGGATGGAAGTTGTTTACTATTTCGTGCAGGTTTTCTAAATCATCTTGCAAATATCTTTCGGTTGAACTTATATAACGATGTCCTGCTAAATATTGAACTTTTCTTAAATTATATTGTCCTAACCAATTTGTAATTACACTTGCTCTAATCTGTTTTATGTCTTTCACTTTATTATTGTATTTCTTCAATCGTTTATTAATATGATAAGTGATTGTACTAAACCGTGTATTGATTGGAAAGAGTTGTTCTGTATGATTATTTATTCGTTTTTGGATTACTATTCTAACTTCGTTTTGATAGTTTACAAGTTCCATTATTTGCCAAGGTTTTAACTCTAATTCTCGTGCATTACTTTTTCTTGTACTTGGAACATAAATCTTTCCTTTTGAGAGTTGCAGATGTTCTAATTTTAAGTTGCCTAAATCTGTGGTTCGTAAACCTTGATAGACGATTAAACCTGTAATTACTTTGTTGCGTTTTGCAGTTAACCTGTGATACTTGTCTTTAATGTTTTCAGTTTCATAACTATAATATAAATCCTCTAATTCGTCAGCTTCTAATAAGTTATAATTGATGATTCTTTTTACGCCTTTGATGTTGATGTTTTCTGTTGGATTATCACTTCTGCAATTTTCAGATAATAGATATTTAAAGTAGCTTTTTGTAATTCCTATTTGATGTTTTACTGTTTTCTTACTATTATTTTTTCGCTGTAAATACTTGATATATTTTAGGATGTTTTTATAATCAATCAATTCCGCAGTTATATGATTTCTATTACACCATTTTAAAAAAACTCGATTTGATTTTGTATAACTTTCTATTGTGGTTTTGCTATAATTCTGCTGTTCTAAAAAGTCTTTATATGTTATCATTTTCAATCGTTTTTAATAAGTGTGTATAGATTTGAGTAGATTCCAGAGAAGTATGGCCTAAAAAGGTTTTTATGCTTTCTAATTCGACGTTGTATTGTAATAAGTGAGTTGCTATTGAGTGTCTTAATGTGTGAAGTGTAATCTGCTTATTTTCTATATTTTTATTGTTGGTTGCATTTACTATTACTTTTAATCGATTAGCATAACTCATTCCTTGCAATCGTGTTCCATTTTTATTGATAAATAAGGCTTCACTTAAATTAGATTGGTAAAATTCTGGTCGAGCTTCGTAGATGTAATCTTCTAATATTTCTGCATTCTTTCTATTGATTGGAACAAATCGCTCTTTATAGTTTTTTCCTTTTCTAACATACACACGTTCTTTATCAAAAAGTATATCGCTTGTATCTAAATGTACTGCTTCATTTCTTCGTAATCCACAACTGTAAAGTATTGTTAGTATAGCTTTATCTCTTAACTTAAATCTACTTTCTGTATGACTAAATTCTGTTGCTTTAAATAATTCCTTTATTTCTTCTATGGTTAATATATTTAGCTTTTCTTCTGTTGGATTGGTTTCAGATTTTAGATGTATTTGTATGCCTTTATGATTGTGATTCTGTAAATATTCTTTGAACTTTTTTAAGGCTTGTTGATGTTTGTTTAAATAGCTTTTGCTTAATGCTCCACTTGTTTTAGTATTACTTCGCTGTTGTAATTGTTTGTAATACTTCTTTACGGTTTCTGCTGTGATATAATTGAGATTATTAATGTTTTTATTCTCTAAATAATAGAAGAACTCTTTTAAGTGATTTGGTAAGTAATAGACTGTTGTTTCTGCATATCCAAGTATATCTAACCATTCTTTAAAATTGACAACAAAGAGTTTATAGCTGTGATTATTTAGTTTAAGTTTCTTCATAATTTAGGTGTCGAGCTTCTCGACTTTTTTTATCCCTTGACCTTTTTTGAGTTTTGTTGCGACTTGGATTTAACTTATTGAGAGTTATTTATTTAAGTTCGTAAAAGTGCTGTTGCGAGTTACTTGCGAGTTTGCGAGGTCGAGAGCCTCGACACGCAAGTATTTAAAGCTGTATCTATTTGCTCTTTTAGTTCTTCATATTCGTTAATATCTATCACTTCAAAACAGTAACTTTTAGTTTTAGATTTCTTAACTCTTTTTATATAATCTTCTGCTAATAATTGTTTGTGATAATTACGTAATGTGCTTTCTTTTACTCGTAGGTTTCTTCTAATTTCAGCATTTGTAAATGTGGTTTGATTTTGCTCTTTTAAATATGCTTTAAGTGTTTCTAAATAGTTTCGTGTTGCACCATTTATAGTATCAGATTTTCGTAATAACACTTCTGTAATAAGTTCGTTGGCTTCTTGTATATCTTCGCTTGTAGTTTCTATATATTCTTCGCCTGTTTCTTTATCGTATTGCTTTTCTCTTTGATATTGTTTGTAAAATGTAATCGCTTCAATAAATTGTAAATAGTGTGAGTTTGTACGTCTTGGTTTAAAAACTGATTGTGGTAATTCTAAAAATTCTGCATAAGGATTAATCACTTTTATTGGCTTTAATATGCGTTGAACATTTTGTAATAATTGAGTAGCTTCTATTTGTTCTTGTATATTTATTTTTCCAGCACTTATAAGTCTTTGATAGTTCATAATTCTAATATCCTGTTCTGTACTTTCATCGATGTATAAAAGGAAGTTTCTATTGCTATTATCTTCGTAAATACTTTCTTGTGTGGTACAACCTGCAACACTTACAGGACCTTCAACTGTTAGATGTATTGTTCTTGTAGTTCCTTTAGTATCTTTATGTACAACCGTTTTTGTGATTCGCTTTTTAGATTGCAGTTCTCGAAGTGGATAGAGTACAGATTCTGCTCCATCTAAATCCTCAATCAATATTAATTTGTGTTGCAGTTCTGTGCGATTGAAGTAATAAAAGGCATTTGCAGATAAGACTGTGATTTCTACTTTTTCTTCTTCTGGTATCAGTTCTGCAACTTTAGATTGTAAATGTGTTTTACCAACTCCAGAACTTCCAAGACTTATACAATGCAAAGGATTATTTGTTTTTCTACTCGTAAATATCAAGTACATTAATAGTCTATTATTCTGTTCTCCAATAACTCCAGACTTTCCAATAAGTTCATTCGTTTTATTTAATAAATCTTTCTTCTTTAAAAAGGTTTCTGCTGATTTTATTTCGATAGCATTTAATTCTTTTGTAAATGGTTGGTTGTTTTGTGTATGCTGTTCTATCAATAAAAATCTATAATTCTCTAATTCGTGAGTAAGCTCTTGTAATGTTTGTCTTGCTACGCTTGTTCCTATTTCTAATCGTTCCGCTATTGTTCTTGTAAATTTCTCTACTTGATTATCGTTGTATAAATCCAAGCTGTGTCGTAAAACATTATGTGTATTGGGTTTTTGGATAGATAGGGTAATTCTTAAACTTTCTAATTTATTGAGTTTGATTCCTCCTAAAATATGAAGTTCTAAATGTTTTGTGATGTACTCGTAGTTGTTTGGATTGGAAGTGTTCAGCATAATCAAAAAATATTTTAAAAAGTTTTTTACGACCTATTGGTAGCAAATGTAATGTTTTAGTCTTTACAAAGCAAGACTTAATCATTTTGTTTAAGACGTATAAATCTCCTACTTTTGCTAAAACCTACTTTTAATAGTAGTTTTAACTACGTAAGCGTATGACAATAGGTGAACATATTTTAATTTTAAGGAAGAAGCATAATCTTTCGCAATCTGCTTTAGGCAAAAAAGTAGATACTTCTGGCGATATCATTGGACGTTATGAACGTGATATTATGATGCCGTCAATCGAAGTGATTATGAAGATTGCAGATGCGTTAAATGTCTCTATTGACTTTCTTGTTGGTAAAACAACTTTAGAACTTGACACAGATACTTTAAAACGTGTAGAAGAAGTGTCTAAACTTAATAGTGAAGAAAAAGACAAAATCTTTATGGTTATTGATGCGTTAATTCGTGATTTTAAAGCTAAAAAGGCTTACTCGTAATGTTTATTAGATACTTCGTTTTCATCTGCTTGTTTGTCATATTTAGCTGTTCTTCAAAACCAAAAAACTGCTCAAAATTTAAAAAAGGAACTTTTAAATACAAAAACTCTTCTTATTCTAATTGGATTGTTACACGTAATGATTCTATACAAACAGAAATAGATAAACTAAACAGTATTAAGATTATTGG
This sequence comes from Flavobacteriaceae bacterium, assembly GCA_965250265.1. Lineage (GTDB taxonomy): Bacteria > Bacteroidota > Bacteroidia > Flavobacteriales > Flavobacteriaceae > PRS1. The sequence goes on from CBDFNO010000013.1 coordinate 463,346, forward strand.
TAAAATAAAGTGGTTATCTGATTGTAGATATATTTTGACTTATACAGATATTAGTGATTTAGAACAAAAAAATGTAATAGGTACAACAGTTGATGTAGAAATTTTAAGCACTAATAATGACAGTTATAAATGCATTGCAATTAACAATGAGAGTACTCTCAATCTGAATATGATAAAAATATCTGAATAAAATTGATATTTATTTCATTAGTTCATTAGGAATAGTAATGTCATTTTTTTTTGAAAAAAAAAGAATTTTCTTTTTATAAGTACTTCCATAATTATTTAGTAATCCCTCTAATAATTCTTCTAAAGTACCTCTAAATAAATTTGCAGGATATTCTTCCAAATAATCAAATAATGTATTAAATGCTTCCTGATACTTTTCTTGTTCGGTATAACTAATGTAAAGAGATAAGGCTAATAGTTCGTTTTTCGGCTTTAAAATTCTGGCTTTTTCTAAATAAGGGATAGCTTCTTTGTAGTCTTCTGTTTTTGATAAAAACAATCCTAAAAAACTTATAATTTTAGGATTGTTTGGATTGCGCTTTATTAATTCATTTAGAATAGATATAGCTTCTTTATTACACTCTTGCTTTTGTAAGCTAATTGCTTCTTTTAAATTATTTTCATCTTTAATATTTAATTTATCCATCTAATCTAAATCGTCTAAATCAATTTCCTTAATTGCTTTTTTAAAATTTTGTTTACTTTTTTTAACACTTTGAATTGCGCTTTGTTTCTGTCCTTTAACGGCTTTTTTCTTTGCATCTTGTGCTTTTTCGATACCTTCTAATTGATTTTGTGCTTTTTCTAATTTGCTATCTGTTTTAATTCTATCTGCTTTGGTAGAAACATCTTTCGCATTATCAATTACATCGTCCATCTTCTTCACATCTGTTGCCTTATCTGTAGTTTTTGAGACGTCAGTAGCTGTATCGACTACATCATCTATTTTACTAACAACTTTCTTGCCTTTTTTGAAAAAACCAAAAAATTTCAAAACAGCACCTCCAATTACAATGTCTGAAGGGTCAGGTACAAAAAGACTTGCAACAGCAACAGCAACACCACCAATTTGTAAACCTGTTTCTCCTGCACCTTTTGCATAAGCCATAGCAGGCGAATCACCATTTTCTAAATGCTTTTTAGCATTCTTTGTATTTTGATTTACCAGACCTAAAGCAAGTCCAGTAGGATTATATTTAGAAGGTCCTAATTCCAGCCCTTCTAATTCAACACCTAAACCAAGTTTGTTCTCTTGGAATGCATAAGGTGAATTATATCTATAACTATCAGCTAATGGGTCTGTTGTAACAAATCTACCTATTGCATAATCATAATGTCTGAATTTAAATTCAATCATATTATAATCAAGGTCTTCTGTTAACTCTTGTTCTTGGAATGTCTTGTATTTATACTCTACTCCATTTACGACATTATTATATCCTTTATGTTTGAGTCCAAAGGGATAGTAGTTTATGCGTTTTTTTTCTTCGGACACCCTTTTTTTTGGGTGTATTATCTCCAGTGAGTTAAAAAAATCGGTATTTAGTTTTTGGCATCCCATTGAACCTACAATATATAAACTTTTGATTAATTGCCACGCAAGTAAAACCCAGTTTTTTGTCTACAAAAACCCTCTGTGTTTTACTTGCTTGTTTTCCCTCGATATGTTACATAATTGGCATTATAATACTGCCGACTTCCTCCGGAGCTTAAAAAACCAAAGCCGTAAGTTATAATGTAAATTATGTAAAATGCTTCCATCGTCTGAACTTCCGACGCTTTTTTGAGCAAGTTTATGAAGAACAAGTCATTTTAAAAACCAACGGAACTCACGCCACTTATTCCGCCTCTGTTCCGCCAGTTTTTAAAACGTTTTATCTGAAGCGCAAAACGTTCCGATAATAGTTGAAAAAGAGGTTGGCGAAGCGTTGGATTTTCAACTATTATTGGAATGAGACAAACG
>CBDFNO010000014.1:0-727162 GCA_965250265.1 Flavobacteriaceae bacterium
GAAAACGTTTTGGCTTTCACCTGCATGTCACCGATGACCGATGATACAAGCTTGTGTTGCTTCACATTTACGAAGTCCGTGATCAGGCAATTTCACTTTATATTCAACATGCATTACTAATGGCGCCTGTTTATTTGCAGCAGTCAGTCCGATTGAGACCTTGGCCTTGTCGTCCTGAGAATGAAATATTACTTCCTCAGGACCAAGAAATCCCGCGATCTCCTCCAAATGTCGAATCGTTGAACGGGCAATCATGGCGCCTATATGACTACCTTAAGTGGATTAAATTTCGCGGGGGATTAAATTTCGCGTGGATTTAATTTCGCGCATGACGATATTCGATATTTCGCGTGGATTTAATTTCGCGCATTGGACGATTTTCTACTTTTTCGCGTGGATTTAATTTCGCGCATGACAGATTTCGACATTTGGCGAATTATGAAAATATTGATTTTTCGCATGGATTTAATTTCGCGAATGACAAAATTCGACATTTCGCGAATATTCAAAATCTTGATTTTTTGTATACACCCGGATTTTATATGGCGGACATGAGGACGGCATCAAAATGGTCACGATTTGGAACTTTACGCTGGTGCAGGGATAGCATTTTGCTAAAATTTATATGCTCTTGTTTTCCTAGATTTTATTATATCCCCCATCCACCCACCGCCATCACCACCACCTCCGCTACCCCTAAATTAAAATTAAAATAAGGAGAGGCAGAGAAGAGAGAAGAGCGGCGTACTCGTCAAAATATACAACTGAGCGTCCGGATGTTGACGATGATGATTCTGACGACGATCTATGGGAAGATGACGATGGAAATCTCCTCGATCACTGTGTCATTGAAGATGATGAAGACGAACATAGTGAAGATGAGGAACATGAAGACAATGTATAGTGTATAGTTGTATAGTTGTAATTTGTTTGGGTTTGAAAGTGCGATATGGAACTCATCCTGAAAATTGTTATTTTTGTGACCAGGAGCCCAATAAATATGGACAAAAAACTTTCTCAAGTACACCCAAATTTAACGTATGTCGGTAAAATACGTTGTAAACGAAATGAAGACGTCAAAAATGTCTAAATATGGTAAATTAACAGTTCTTAACATCGTGGATTTAATTTCGCGCAAAAAAGAAAATTCCAATTTTTCGCGTGGATTTAATTTCGCGCATCGACTATTTTACCAATTTTTCGCGTGGATTTAATTTCGCGCAAATTTCCCATGCGCGAAATTAAATCCACGCGAAATTTAATCCCCGCGAAATTTAATCCCCGCGAAATTTAATCCCCGCGAAATTTAATCCACTTAAGGTATTATGCTTAGAATTTTGTGAACGAAGAAGCTTAACAGGAGCAGTTCTAACATGCTTTTTACCTTCGATGGTACGGACATTTCGAGGAATAAGTCATAGATAAACCGAAGAACGTTGAAGATCAAAACCTTCGCTACGAAGAGCTGCGGTAAGTTGGCCCAGAGTTTTTAACCGTTCGAATAACTTCAGACCATCGGCGTTCATGCGCTGCAGAACCAGTTCTAGCTATTCTCACAATAGCATCTATAAGCTCCGGATTATTGACTTTCATTGGCGTTCCCGGTGTTCTCAGTTTTTCCGGTTATCATCTTCCGAGTATTTTCGTCCAAAGACAATATTTTCTTCTTCCAAATCGTCGCGGAATATTTTTTGTCGCAGACGATTAGTTTCCACCGCTTTCAACTCGTTTTCTAACTTTGCCTTCTTCGACACTCTTTTTTTGAGCTCATCACCATCCTGCAATGACAACATACCGTGTTCTCGTTTCCGATAGAGACCGAGAAGGATATATTTTTCAATTCACATCTTTTCTTTAAGTTCGGCCTGTTTTGGCGTCGGTCTCGTTTTGACCTCTTTTCTTGCAGCTGCGTGTGTCTGGGAATCGGTAGGTTGATCAGACGATGATGACTGAGAAGAATTTTCAGCAGGGGCGGGGACAACAGCAACCACCTCTACATACTGAGTGAGAACTACCACCGCTGGAACTTTTCTCGTTCGCGGTTGCACTGACAAATTTACACCATACTGCCATACCTTGTACTTTATTCTTCGTACTGATTTTTTGTTAGCTTTAAAATTTCCGTATCCACAGCAATTTCCAAATCCGCATCTTTCAACTTCTTCATCTCCTGCCATTTTGCCGACACTTCCTGCTGGACATCGTAACCGCTTTTCTTATCGTGTGCTTCAGAATATGCTTTAGTTAGTTTTACAAACAGTTTATACCTTTTACTATCTGCCATTTTTAATTTCGATAAATAAACATAAACACGAGCCAACTCAATCGCAAAAGTATTTTCCTGCGTAATGGAGTGACTTCTAATTTTATAAACATCAAGTTGAGTGAAATTCGAATTTCAGCGAAGACATGATAATGTAATTTAAGATTAGAAAATATATTTCTTTAAGGGGTGGGGGGGGGGGGGGGGGGGGGGGGGGGGGGGGGGGGGTAACGTCTTTTTTACGTGAATTAGCGGAAATGAGATTTTTAAAAAATCCTCTGTTGTTACGTAAGAGCTGATGACCCCCCCCCCCCCCCCCCCTAAATTTTCGTAACAGAACGTAACAAAAATGATCATACCCCCCCCCCCCCCTCCCCTCAGGCTTTACGTAATTTTTGGATGGCCCCTAAAGATGGTTAATTTCACATAATCTGAGTTTACAACAAATTTCAAGGGTCATCGAGGGGTTGTTGCAAGCAAATGGGTGAAATGCTTGTACCAAAAGAAAGAAAACTGAAAAACTAAGAAATTTGGGGGTCTTGGGTGAGATTTTCATAGTTGGGCATTTTGGACCAAAGACGGTTAATTTTGTATAATCTGATTTAACGACAACTTTCAAGGGTCGTTGATGGCTTGGTAGAAGCAAATGGATGAGAAGCTTGTATAAAGTATTAGTAGTGTTTATGTAGGTAGGCACTCAAGGCTAATGGTTATTCCGCACTGAATGTAAAACATTTACGGGATATCTTTGAAGACATGATAATGCGGTTGAAGACATTATATTGCGTTAAGTTAAAATAAACGATTAATATTGTGTTATATTTTCGTTCCTTTCTGAGGAATGAAAATATCCCTTTTTTAATTGCAATAATGTTGGCATGTGTGATATAACATTTGAAACAAAATAAAACAACACTTACTTATAAAAGCCGAAAAAACAGATATTTATATATATTTGGTATTTATTGCGCAAATATAAGCTTTCTTCTCTTTACATAAACTTATTTCTCATTAACAATAATTAAAAACTAATGATTTGCGCAATGCATTGTCTTCCCTGTCAATCATCGCGCGGGCGAAATAACCATTAGCCAGGAGTGCCTACCGTTTGTGTGTGTGTGTGTGTGTGTGTGTGTGTGTGTGTGTGTGTGTGTGTGTGTGTGTGTGTGTGTGCGTGTGTGCGTGTGTGTGTGTTTAATATTTCTCCCTTTTCACGTAAAGGTTTCACTTGCAGTAATTTATTCAGTAGAAATATTGATGACACGGAAAAATGCGTAAATGAAACATGTGTTTATACATCTTCCCTACGGAAATCTTTGCTGCAAAAGAAACTGTTTTGTGTTGGACGAAGACAATGACCCTTTTTTGTATTGCTGAATAGAAATCTATAGATAATCCTTTTCCCACCTGTTACAAAACAGTTTATCACAGAGCGGATTAAACCATCTCTAACGACCATATTATCTGTAACCTCTAACTAACTAGGTGGCAACAACCGCATGATGTTAATAAATTGATAAACAATAAACGGAATCAATAAACAACTTGGAGAGTGTAACAAATTGAAACAACAAAAAACATTCCTTTTCGCCATACAAACCGCACTGGATTCATTTTTGAGAATGTTTCACTTTGACGTCAGTATTCTCGCGGAGTTGGGTATCTCGACTTCTCGCTATCTCGACCCCCCCCCCCCCCCCCGTGTCGACACGTTTTCTCTGGTCCCGTCAAAATCCCGATTACTTCCATATTAAATTCGCTATGTCGACATACTTTTCTTGGAATTCTTGGAACCGTAAGGAAAATCTCGACATCAAATCATAAAATCCCAAAATTGGATGTTCAAAATGATGAAAGAAGAGAGAAAATTCTTAAATCGGACACTCAATATAAAACTAAAGCTACAGGGTTTTATTGAATAAAAACATAATTCGAATGATGACATTGCAATGTCACTTCTTTTATTTCTAATACAACATTTCCAGGGTTTTCTTCCTTTCTCAACGTCAAAGTAGGGGGAGGAGGGTGTAATAATGAAAGATCATTGATTTTCCAATGCAGAGGGGCCGAGAATTCTTCATCACTTCATTCCCCCGTTATCTCGACCCCCCCCCCCCCCCCCCCCCCCCCCGTTATCTCGACATAATTGTATATGTGCGATGTCGAGATAGCGGGGGTTAACTGGATTAAGAGATCAATGGTAGCACCTGAGTAAACAAACAGCGGGTGACCTAGTCTCCTTTTGTTATGAAAAATGTCGGTATCGTTTGATCTGTAGTTTCCTTTTGTTATGAAGGAATATATATATAAGCAAGCTGAGTAAACAAACATCTCAGAATGTAGTTTCCTATAGTTCTAATCTAAAAATAGATTTTGGACTTTGACCTCAGAATTACTATAAATACAAACGCAAGGATGTTTACGCAAAGAAGGGAGATCACTGGTGGTATCAACAAGTTTAGAATTTTCATTAATCGCATGGAAAGGTCACAGTTTGCTGCTAACGTATTATTAATTAAAGAAATTATTCGCGATTAAGTTTTAACTGTTTTATGAAGATGTTCAAATGCATGGCATGCCCTCAATCTATTAAAGAAAACTTTACATTAACCTGTCATATAAAAACCGTTCACGGCGGGGGGACAGAATTTTAAGTGTTCTACTTGCAATAAGACATTTAACAGACGCGGCAATTTAATTTGTTTTTGCCTTCATGTACCGGTGGAGAAGTAGGAAGAAATTCAATCACTACCACACATATCAACAACAACAACAATAACAACAACACTGCTTCGAAATGGAAAAAGGAAAAAGGGCGACCGACGAAAATGGTGAATAATGTAGGTCGTACGGTATGTGTTTTTCGTTTTTTGTTTAAGAAAACAGGGCAACATTTTAAAACCTATGAACAACTAGACGAAACAATCAATGTGCCAACTACTATCCAAAAACATTTGCGCGCGCAACACGAAAAGTGGTACATTGCGCTCAAGGTAAATTTTAACAAAGCTATAGATCCGAGAATAACAACCATTCCAGCTATAGTATTTGTGTCCACTCCTGTTCATACAACATCTGCCATTTCGTTAGACGCTGTACTCGCAAAAACGAAACAGGAATTGATTGACAAAATCGACGCGTGTGTTACGTGTAGTTCCAGGTGGGTTTTAGGCAGTCCAGAGGAAATTGGCGTAGTTTTAACGATCTATGATTCAGTAGTTTTATCGAATTACCCAAGAAGTTTCGAGATGCCAAAAAGGGCTTTTGAGCATCCAAAGTCGCAACAAGAAAAAGTGATTTTTGTGGTGTGTACTTGCACATCTGTGTCCAACAGACAGAGATTCCTGAAGAGTAAGTAAGAATACAGACATTGCACACGACTTAGATTTGACAGACTGTTCCTGGCCCATGAAGATAGACAATTAAGAATTTCGAGAAACAAAATAACTTTTCAGTTAATGTCTTTTGCTTGAGCGATGCAGGGGATAAAGTAGTGACGAACAAGCTTAGGCAAGTGACTTGTTGTTCATCTACACAAGTGACAATTCCCAACACGTTTGGATAAAAAATTGCCTAGCCTAGTTAGAAGTCAAGTAACACCAACATGCTCATTTTACCTGCCGACGAAATCTACGGTTTTGTACATCGGAACGAGTTCTTAAGAAACACATGGAAAGCGGAAAGACTTCAAATCAATGGAATACCAGCTCCCACTCCCATTCTACTTTGTGGCAAATAGCGAGTACATTTTGAAACCTGATGACTCGACATCAAATCAGCCAAAATTTTCAGCAACAACAGTAAGGCATACCCATGTTCCATATGGAGCCTCGAACAAAATTAGCTGCACTGACCCTCGGTTTTATCGTGATCCTGTAGAAATTGTGCTACCGACGGTGATGTGGCGACATTAATTTGGGATCAGAAAATTAATGACGCCAATGCATTGCCAGAAATGCTAAAGAACATTACACCCATGAGCATTACCGATGACGAACATCAACAGTACGATTCAGACAGCATCTGCCTTCCATCTATGTAATAATCACATTCAGGAGAGTAATGATATGGTTCGTAACCATTACCATTTGACCAGTATATTTTAGGTGAATGCTTGTAACCAAAACTATAGTAAGAAATTTAGCCTGCTTCATTGATAACCTTTCAGTCTACAAGGCTAGACTTAATGAGACTGATATAGGGACGACGACGGACGACGGACGACGGACGACGACGACGACGATGAGTATGCTGGTGTTGCTTTAGGTATGGATAGTGAAAGAGTATGCGAGGAAGTTTTGCGTGATCGAAGGGTGTGTGAGTAACTTTTGCACGGGATGGAAGTGAGTAGTGATGAAGATAACGATAGTGGCGGTGAGGCGAATGAAGAGAACGTATATGAGATGGTAATTAATGATGACGACGGTAATGATGAAAATGGAGATGATGCCGACAGTGCTGATGAAGATAATGAAAGCGATGATAGATTTGATCCTGAATTTGATGGAGAGGTGTAGGAAGGGAATGAAGGTATTGATTTATTAGATTGGTTATTATGACGAAGAGAATGATTATCAGAACAGTCATTATGGAAGTCCGGATCTAGGTGTGCAAGATCGAGAATTAGTTGCAAAGTACATACTGTTGTTGAAGCGCAAATGAGTTTATATGTATGAATACATGAATTCATTTGATAGGTTTCGTTAAACAGAGTTAACACCACAGAAATATTTTTATAGTTCGCTAAACGGGGAGGGGATCAGTGAAAAGGATCGCAATCATGCGCAAAAGGTATGGGATACATTCGGTATTAACACAATTAAAGAGTATTGTAACCTCTATCTGCTAACAGACGTTCTCCTCTTGGATGATGTGATGTTAGCATATAGAAAATTGTGTTTAGGTTATTACGGTTTGCACCCCTGGAAATTCTACACTGCACCTGGCTTAACATGGAATGCAGGGTTAAAAATGACGGGGGTGACATTAGATCTGTTGAAAGATGAAGAGCACTACATGTTTGTTGAAGACGGAATGCTCGGTGAGATTCGGATAATAGGTTACATACATTCTCATGCTAATCATTCCTCCATCCCTGGATATAATAAAGATAAGGAAAATTGTCGATGCTAATTAATCTGTATGGTTTTGGTATGATGATGCCTTTGCCTACTAGTGATTTCAGTGGATAAGAGATGGCGGAGTTTAAAAGTTTGATTTAAGTGAATGGAGTGGTGATGGTGAACAGGGATGTTTTTAAAGGATGATGTGCGATTTCCTGTAGAGTTAAATAAGAGAATGAGATGGTATCCTCCTGCCCGGAACGGATGAGTGTGAAAGAAGAGATGTTGGCGGAAACTCAAAAGAGTATTCAGTTGAAATGTGTCGGAGAAGAGGAGGATAAGAAAGCGAAGAAAACGAGAAGATTGGATCGGGAGAAGAGATAGGTGTGGTAGAGAGAAAAGTTCATTGCTCGACAAATAAGTTATTGTAGAATGTGTCTCATTATATGTTCCATTTTGTAATACCACTGGAGAATATATTTGGCTTCTGAGTACGATAAAGTAATGTAACGAATAAGAGCGACGATGACACGATTTGTAAATACGCTGCTGTTGGAGATGCGGGAAAGATAAAACTATCGAAAATATTCTGAATGTCGCGAGTATAATCCAATGATGAAATAAATTATAAACTGTTTAAAACGTTCCAAATGCGTCAATGTAATATCATTTTATTGCAGATTACATTCTTTGATTTGATTTGACTGATTTTCCACTCGTGTCCGGTTACCTTATAATAATATTAGATATCTAACTCCGCGCTATAGAAGGAAGAATTTTTAAAAGTGATAATATTGCATTGCTTGTGATCAAAACACATAAAAATTTGTTTTCGTGGAAAAATGATTTACTCGTTATACTGTAAGCAATTTATAAATATAATATTTGCTTTTAGTTAAAATAATTTTCATTTGTAATTTAAAAATGGTTAACTGCTTGGCTTTCTAAATCTGATTACTATCCTGGTTCATGAGACCTGTTAAAATCATCTGTTCCATCTTTATTTAACTTTCCTGATCATGGAAAATTATTGATGATAAGAAAGCGGAATACACGTGACAGTAGTAAATCCAAGTTCTTCGGATCTCAGTTCGACCGAATCAAGGAAACGAAAGATATCGAATTGAAAGGATACACTGGAAAACAAAAAGTAAAAATGAAGACATTGAAACAGAAAATTAGAAGAAAAGAGAAAACAGTTAATAATTTAAATGAAATGATGAACTTTACATTCAACTGATGCACCGCATAAGATAGGAAATGGATTTTCAAGATTAGACGCTTCAATTATCTCCAGTCATCATTAAAACACGAAGAGAACTCCAGTTGGTCGCCGTTACCCTGATAAAGTGAAAAGGTTTCCTCTTACTCTAATCTCCAAGAGGTTATAATTATTTACTGAATGCCGTTACCCTGATAAAGTGAAAAGGTTTCCTCTTACTCTAATCTCCAAGAGGTTATAATTATTTACTGAATGTTGTTTTCTCATAAAAGTTCTTTGTATAATTGGTCCTCGCCCGTAAATTGTAATGTAGGATTTTTCAAAGATGTCTTTCTAGAGCTGAAGAAAAAGATCTATGAAGATCCTTTGAATGCCGACTGTACTCTCGTGTGTGATGGCATGAGTATTAAATCAAGTACTGTACATTAACTGGTAACTGGTCTTGTTGATTATGGGAGTGGCATTATTGCTGTTGATGAAAATTCGGTGGCAAGTGAGGTATTAGTTTTCCTGTTAGTTGGACAAGTATGAATATGTTTTGATGAATAAATTAGATGCTACATATTTATATTCTCTGTTATCTCAAGCATTACATTATTCTGTTGAAAATAATTTAAAGGTGTACTGAATCACAATGGATGGGGTGCTACCATAAACTTGTCAGCCATGAAACTTTTTGGTTGCAAATTAAGATAATTTAATGGTCAATTTCAATCACGCAAAAATTTAAAAGCAAAGATTAAGTAAATCGTGTTATCCGAGATATAAAAACGTATTTACTACTATAATGCGAAGTCATTTTCCAAATGGATTTGTTTGTGAAGACTTGCATTAATGGAAATGCTGACAAACAAATATTTGGATATTCCTATGTATAGTTATGGAAAGTTTTATGAACATAATGTTTTAAAACGAGGGGAGATTGTTGCCACACAGGAATCGAATAAACTCAATACATTAATGAGTTTTCAATTCCACCCCCGATAAACAAATACATAAATATTGTGAACTTCGATATGTGAATGAAATTCCTGGAATGCTACGTTATGATTGGACGAATAATTGTAAATAAAATAAGAACATTAAACAGACCTGGAAATCCATTCCTAATACAGAATAATTTTTTCGGGTCTTCAATTTAAAAGTAGCTACAAGCGAAAGATAATACAGATTAGTCATTTTAGGGTATAATGTTTATTCGAAGATGAGAATGCTATATCTTGTTTTTCATTTATAGTTGTGATATATGTTATTTATCATATTTTATTGCTCGATTGTGGCGAATTGTGGTTAGTATACACAGATAAATGGAATGCTTTCAGTCGGCAGAATGAGATTTTCACTTAAAATAACTTTGCTATACGAGAAATCCATGGACATGCAAAGCGTATTTGTAACATAGTAAAGTGAAAGTAGCCCGAATTATGGGATTATGTCCTCGCTAACTCATCCATATATACAATATAGAAGCATATTAATCAGAGGAAACGAAACAGATACAAACAAGTGGAGTGTTACTTAATGAGATGCATAGATTTTCTAATTTGATCGATATTAGAGATACACGATAATTAAGATTAAGAAAGAAGACTCAAGACACGTTGATGATGGAAGGAGTGGCATTACTCAATAACATAGGTAATTTATAATTGATAAGGTTTGATATGTTGCATGAAACGAGAAAGCAAGAGCATATAACAAACTTAGTAACTAATATTCAACTGTATTTGTGTGATAATTTACGAAAATAGTGTGGGCATTTATAAGAGAACAAACCAGATGGATTATGTAGAAGGAACAATAAGACTTAGGTATATTTATAAAAGACGAAAGCAATATTAAGTCTCTTGTATATTGTAAATAATATGTTGTTGAATTTGTTTGTTTGTGTTATTAATAGGAGAGGTAAAGGAAGTAAAGTATATTTAAGAGATTTGAAACATTTTCAATTGCATTTTTGGGATTAACAAGATTAATGTTTAAGTTATGACATTAACAAATTCATTCACCAGCTCATCAATTAATATGAATCAAGGAAAAAGTTACTTATTGTTTTCTTTGCATAAAGACCTGCTTTTGTTAAAAAAGGGCATAGATTTAAATTGATGAATAAAAAAGTTTAATGCTACGCAAGCTGAAGGCAGTAGTCTTTGCAGCAGGGGATTTAACTTTATACATAACAGTACCACGAGTTACGTAAGCAAGCAAAGAAGCAATTTAAATGTACTTGTCAGAGCTGGTGGTAAATTGCCATGAAAATCATCATAAACAAAGAGAAAGTTCTGTAATCTAATATTATCAGATATTTAAAAATATTTTTGAAGCCTTGTACAGAGGTGAAGAAGAATCACGAAAGTTTGCAGTGTTATGGATTTTAATAGCCCTATTTTGGAGAGTTATCAGTCTAGTAAAATGCGTACTTTTAATTTGACCCCATATTTGCGTGGCATATGTTACTATAGAAGAAATAATACTGAAATAAATTGAACGAAGAGTGTCCTATAAAACATTATGTCTGATTTTGCTTGATAATTCAATAGCTCGCGATAGCTTTGTAGATATTGAGTAAATGTGGTAACTAAAATTAAGATGGGAGTCAATAAGGACTCCAAGGTATTTGACATATTTAGAATTGTGTAATTTCTTATCCACTAATTTGATCTTACATTCATAGTTTATCTTTTTATTTGCATGTCTAAATATCAGTAGCTCCGTCATACTAGCATTTAGAGAGATTTTATTAGCTCTTAACCATTTACAGAGATTCTTTAAATCCAAATTTATGTACGTTTGAATGGGGAGTTGTTACTGATAATGAGGATAGTGTCTTCTGCGAAATGGCGAACAGTGCAGTATTTTATGGCTTTATGTAGATCATTGATATAAATAAGAAACAGTAATGGACCTAATACTGAACCCTGTGGTACTCCATATTCCACCATTACTTTAGTTGAGTTATAACCATTAATTGAAACAAATTGTTGCCTGTAGATTTAAACCAATCATTCTCTAAACCTCTTATTCCATAATGGGCTCATTTGTTGAGTAAAATTTCATGTTGTACAGTGTCAAAACCTTTTAGAAGATCAATAAAAATTCCAGAAGCAATATTATTCTTATCCAGGGCGTCACGAGAATGTTCAGAAGGACCAATAAGGGCATGAATTGTTGAATGGGTTTTTCTAAACCTTAGTTGATTAAAATAGATACAATTTTGAGAGGAAAGAGTAAAGTCTTTCATGCATCAAATTTTCAACAATTTTATTTATATTTTAATATTATTTGATAGTGTGATAAAAGGATAAACATATTAAAAAACAACAAACGTAATAACATTCGGAGTAACTCATTGAAATCTTTTATAATATATAATCTTTCAATATCATTATTAAGCATTAAGCATATCAGATAGTCTCATTGATATATTTTATAATATATATTCTTTCAACATCATTATTAAGCATTAAGCATATCAGATAATCTCATTGATATCTTTTATAATATATATTCTTTCAATGTCATTATTAAGCATTAAGCATATCAGATAATCTCATTGATATCTTTTATAATATATATTCTTTCAACATCATTATTAAACATTAAGCATATCAGATAATCTCATTGATATCTTTTATAATATATATTCTTTCAATGTCATTATTAAGCATTAAGCATATCAGATAATCTCATTGATATCTTTTATCATATATATTCTTTCAATATCATTATTAAGCATTAAGCATATCAGATAATCTCATTGATATCTTTTATAATATATATTCTTTCAATGTCATTATTAAGCATTAAGCATATCAGATAATCTCATTGATATCTTTTATAATATATATTCTTTCAACATCATTATTAAACATTAAGCATATCAGATAATCTCATTGATATCTTTTATAATATATATTCTTTCAATGTCATTATTAAGCATTAAGCATATCAGATAATCTCATTGATATCTTTTATAATATATATTCTTTCAATATCATTATTAAGCATTAAGCATATCAGATAATCTCATTGATATCTTTTATAATATATATTCTTTCAATATCATTATTAAGCATTAAGCATATCAGATAATCTCATTGATATCTTTTATAATATATATTCTTCCAATATCATTATTAAGCATTAAGCATATCAGATAATCTAATAATAGACGTTCGAAATGCTACTCAGACATTAGAAATGTTGCCTGATATGCGCAAACCGTTACAACATGTTGGTCAACATTGTTGGCACCGTTTGCTCCCAGCTTTATTAGAACGCACCACAAAAAAATGTACTAAATATAGATTATCTTTAGAACTGAAATATTTAATGTGGTAGAATCCTCCCAATCATGAAGCTTGAGGGACTGGGCACGTGTTAAGAATTCAGAAAATGATTGGTAACACTCGATATTATTATGGGATATGATACATGATTCAAGAGACGATAAACTTTTTTGAAGAATGATATCAACTGATTCTGCAGGAAGATATTGATGGAATGCTTTTAATGGGAGGATTAAGATTCGGTATTTCACCAACTTTTACTGTTTTCCTTGTAGCATGAAGAAGGATTTGATTTTCCCTGTAATGTCAACAAAAAAGTTTACGAAAGTTAATTCTTCCTCTCTATCTACATCGATTACCCTATCTCTAGCGATGATAAAAAAAGTTTCTCTCTTCGGTCTTTTCAAAGTCAGTGAGACAGCGCAGCCGTATATAGCAATTATCTCTAGGCATAACATATTATCCGAAGAATTAATTCTTTGTTTACCTTTATACATCAATAAAATATCCTTCGAGCGACTTCAAAAATGTTAAAATTATCTACACCCTAGAGACTGGGTTCTAATTAAAATTGCACTACGAAAAATTAAAGTAATAGAACATTACTAGTTGCCAGCCAATTTTTCCTCTTGTGATTATGGTGACATACAGGAATTAAGTTATTTACAAATGAAACAATGCAAAGATATACTTACTCTTTTTACCGCAATCCTTTTCAGAAAGCTATAATACAGAAGAAAAAATAATAAACATTATTTCTATTGTTAAAGTAAACACTCAATTTAGTCCGCAGTGGCTACTGTAAATTTCAGCCTTCAAAGGATGGGGGAGGTCCAAAGAAGAAGTGTGGGGGGGGGGGGGCTTATTTGAGCCGGGGGTGGGTGGGGTGGGGGAGGGGGGGGGGGAGTTGGATGTGGGGCGAAAATAAGCTAGATTTATGTACCCCTAAGCCATTTCATGCTGGATTTATATACCTCTAAACCATACCAGGGTGTAGTTATATTCCCCTAAGCCATACCAGGGTGTATTTATATTCCCCTAAGCCATACCAGGCTGTATTTATATACCCCTAAGCCATACCAGGGTGTATTTATATTCTCCTAAGCCATACCATGCTGTATTTATATTCCCCTAAGCCATACCAGGCTGTATTTATATACCCCTAAGCCATACCAGGGTGTATTTATATTCCCCTAAGCCATACCAGGCTGTATTTATATACCCCTAAGCCATACCAGGGTGTATTTATATTCCCCTAAGCCATACCAGGCTGTATTTATACACATCTAAACCATACCTGGGTGGTTTCTTAATTACTGTTTCTTAGTGTGTTGAATGAAAGGCATAAAATGAATAATGACCGATGATAGAAACATGAAGAAATAAGAAATTGTGCCACCCAAGACATTGCACGTATCAAACTGTAAAAATATATGCCCCTGAGTCATAACAGAAGCCTTGAATTGGCTACCCCTAAATTGTCTGACCTCCCCGTCACATATGTATGGGAGTACCCCGTCCCCCTGACTATAAATATTGATTTTACGGTAGTAGACTTTAAATACTTTGTGTAAATTCATCATTTGCAAGCTTTATAAACAACTTTTTGTTATTTGGCTTGACTTTTAAAATATTTTTTGAATCTTCTCTTCGGAATAGCAAAATAATACATTTATGATTCTTACTGAATGTTTAACACACTGTTGCGTGTGTCAATAATGAGGTGAACACTGTGATTTTTGTATTTTAAGTGTGTCATCTTCAATAGTTGCATGCGCGATAAAGGTTGACGGAATCAACTGATTCGTTCAACTGGAATTTAGTAATATTCTTTGATCTTTTGGAGAGGATATTACAGACAATACAACCATATATCCCAGGGACAGGAATATAACAAATTTTCAATAACAATATTTATAAATCTCTGCTTCCTTCTTCACTAGTTGATGCACTTGAGGGAAAGCTTAAAAGTATTAAGGGCGGGTACCACTTTACATTTAGTGGCAATACTGTTCCAAATAGAGTAAGAGTCCATTTTGTCCTTTATTATTTTTTCTATATAGTTGACTTAGCCTTTGGGTAAAATTACGTGTATTCTGAGTAATGTTGTCTTGACCACAAGTAGAGAACTTTTCTTCCATATATGGTGCTCAATTATTATTGAAGAATTTAAACACTGTTGTGCATACGTACTGACTTAACCTCTTATTAATTAGTAGCCAATTTATTTGATTAAACTCATTAGCTCCAATATGAGACCTGTTTCCCTGCTGGGGACAAAACCTTATGCATTTATTTTGATTGGTCTGAAGTTTCCTAGACAATTTCTGGGTTAAGTTGGGGTATCATGCTAAGTAAGCGTAATCAAAGTGAGGCTGGATTGAAGCATTGCATAATAGGCGACGTAGAGCTGAAGTAAGAAATTTATTTTTACAATAGAGAAAGGTTATCCTACCACTAATCTTACCTATCACCATTGACTGACGAGACAAGTCTTCATCCTACCACTAATCTTACTTTTCACCATTGACTGACGAGAGAAGTCTTCATCCTACCACTAATCTTACCTTCACCATTGACTGACGAGAGAAGTCTTCATCCTATCACTAATCTTACCGATAACCGTTAACCTACGAGAGAAGTCTGCATCCTACCACTAATCTTACCTTTCACCATTGACTGACGAGAGAAGTCTTCATCCTACCACTAATCTTACCTATCACCATTGACTGTCTTCATCCCACCACTAAACTTACCTATCACCATTGACGAGAGAAGTCTTCATCCTACCACTAATCTTACCTATCACCATTGACTGAGGAGAGAAGTCTTCATCCTACCACTAATCTTGCCTTTCACCATTGACTGACGAGAGAAGTCTTCATTACCACTAATCTTACCTCACCATTGACTGAGGAGAGAAGTCTTCATCCTACCACTAATCTTACCTTTCACCATTGACTGACGAGAGAAGTCTTCATCCTACCACTAATCTTCCTTTCACCATTGACTGACGAGAGAATCATCCTACCACTAATCTTACCTTTCACCATTGACTGACGAGAAGTCTTCATCCTACCACTAATCTTACCTATCACCATTGACTGACGGGAGAAGTCTTCATCCTATCACTAATCTTACCTTTCACCATTGACTGACGAGAGAAGACTTCATCCTACCACTAATCTTACCTATCACTACGAGAGAAGTCTTCATCCTACCACTAATCTTACCTTTCCCCATTGACTGACGAGAGAAGTCTTCATCCTACCACTAATCTTACCTTTCCCCATTGACTGACGAGAGAAGTCTTCATCCTACCACTAATCTTACCTTTCACCATTGACTGACGAGAGAAGTCTTCATCCTACGACTAATCTTACCTTTCACCATTGACTGACGAGAAGTCTTCATCCTACCACTAATCTTACCTATCACCATTGACTGTCGAGAGAAGTCTTCATTCTACCACTAATCTTACCTTTCACCATTGACTGACGAGATAAGTCTTCATCCTACCACTAATCTTACCTTTCACCATTGAATGACGAGAGAAGTCTTCATCCTACCACTAATCTTACCTATCACCATTGACTGACGAGAGAAGTCTTCATCCTACCACTAATCTTACCTATCACCATTGACTGACGAGAGATGTCTTCATCCTACCACTAATCTTACCTTTCACCATTGACTGACGAGAAAAGTCTTCATCCTACCACTAATCTTACCTTCCACCATTGACTGACGAGAGAAGTCTTCATCCTACCACTAATCTTACCTTTCACCATTGACTGACGAGAGAAGTCTTCATCCTACCACTAATCTTACCTATCACCATTTACTGACGAGAGAAGACTTCATCCTACCACTAATCTTACCTTTCACCATTGACTGACGAGTGAAGTCTTCATCCTACCACTAATCTTACCTATCACCATTGACTGACGAGAGAAGACTTCATCCTACCACTAATCTTACCTTTCACCATTGACTGACGAGAGAAGTCTTCATCCTACCACTAATCTTACCTTTCACCATTGACTGACGAGAGAAGTCTTCATCCTATCACTAATCTTACCTTTCACCATTGATTCACGAGAAGTCTTCATCCTACCACTAATCTTACCTATCACCGTTAACCTACGAGAGAAGTCTTCATCCTACCACTAATCTTACCTTTCACCATTGACTGACGAGAGAAGTCTTCATCCTACCACTAATCTTACCTATCACCATTGACTGACGAGAGAAGTCTTCATCCTACCACTAATCTTACCTTTCCCCATTGACTGACGAGAGAAGTCTTCATCCTACCACTAATCTTACCTTTCACCATTGACTGACGAGAGTAGTCTTCATCCTACGACTAATCTTACCTTTCACCATTGACTGACGAGAAGTCTTCATCCTACCACTAATCTTACCTATCACCATTGACTGACGAGAGAATTCTTCATCCTACCACTAATCTTACCTATCACCATTGACTGTCGAGAGAAGTCTTCATTCTACCACTAATCTTACCTTTCACCATTGACTGACGAGAGAAGTCTTCATCCTACCACTAATCTTACCTATCACCATTGACTGGCGAGAGAAGACTTCATCCTACCACTAATCTTACCTTTCGCCATTGATTGACGAGCGAAGTCTTCATCCTACCACTAATCTTACCTTTCACCATTGATTGACGAGAAGTCTTCATCCTACCACTAATCTTACCGATAACCGTTAACCTACGAGAGAAGTCTGCATCCTACCACTAATCTTACCTTTCACCATTGACTGACGAGAGAAGTCTTCATCCTACCACTAATCTTACCTATCACCATTGACTGACGAGAGAAGTCTTCATCCTACCACTAAACTTACCTATCACCATTGACTCACGAGAGAAGTCTTCATCCTACCACTAATCTTACCTATCACCATTGACTGACGAGAGAAGTCTTCTTCATCCTACCACTAAACTTACCTTATCACCATTGACTCACGAGAGAAGTCTTCATCCTACCACTAATCTTACCTATCACCATTGACTGACGAGAGAAGTCTTCATCCTACCACTAATCTTACCTTTCACCATTGACTGACGAGAGAAGTCTTCATCCTACCACTAATCTTACCTTTCACCATTGACTGACGAGAGAAGTCTTCATCCTACCACTAATCTTACCTTTCACCATTGACTGACGAGAGAAGTCTTCATCCTACCACTAATCTTACCTTTCACCATTGACTGACGAGAGAAGTCTTCATCCTACCACTAATCTTACCTTTCACCATTGACTGACGAGAGAAGTCTTCATCCTACCACTAATCTTACCTTTCACCATTGACTGACGAGAGAAGTCTTCATCCTACCACTAATCTTACCTTTCACCATTGACTGACGACGAGAGAAGTCTTCATCCTACCACTAATCTTACCTATCACCATTGACTGACGAGAGAAGCCTTCATCCTACCACTAATCTTACCTATCACCATTGACTGACGAGAGATGTCTTCATCCTACCACTAATCTTACCTTTCACCATTGACTGACGAGAGAAGTCTTCATCCTACCACTAATCTTACATTTCACCATATGACTGACGAGAGAGTCTTCATCCTACCACTAATCTTACCTATCACCATTGACTGACGAGAGAAGTCTTCATCCTACCACTAATCTTACCTTTCACCATTGACTGACGAGAGAAGTCTTCATCCTACCACTAATCTTACCTATCACCATTGACTGACAAGAGAAGTCTTCATCCTACCACTAAACTTACCTATCACCATTGACTCACGAGAGAAGTCTTCATCCTACCACTAATCTTACCTATCACCATTGACTGACGAGAAAAGTCTTCATCCTACCACTAATCTTACCTTTCACCATTGACTGACGAGAGAAGTCTTCATCCTACCACTAATCTTACCTTTCACCATTGACTGACGAGAGAAGTCTCCATCCTACCACTAATCTTACCTTTCACCACTAATCTTACCTATCACCATTGACTGACGAGAGATGTCTTCATCCTACCACTAATCTTACATTTCACCATTGACTGACGAGAAGTCTTCATCCTACCACTAATCTTACCTATCACCGTTGACTTACGAGAGAAGTCTTCATCCTACCACTAATCTTACCTTTCACCATTGACTGACGAGAGAAGTCTTCATCCTACCAATAATCTTACCTATCACCATTGACTGACGGGAGAAGTCTTCATCCTACCACTAATCACCTTTCAACATTGACTGACGAGTGAAGTCTTCATCCTACCACTAATCTTACCTTTCACCATTGACTGACGAGTGAAGTCTTCATCCTACCACTAATCTTACCTTTCACCATTGACTGACGAGAGAAGTCTTCATCCTACCACTAATCTTACCTTTCACCATTGATTGGCGAGAGAAGTCTTCATCCTACCACTAATCTTACCTATCACCATTGACTGACGAGAGAAGTCTTCATCCTACCACTAATCTTACCTATCACCATTGACTGACGAGAGAAGTCTTCATCCTACCACTAATCTTACCTTTCACCATTGACTGACGAGAGAAGTCTTCATCCTACCACTAATCTTACCTTTCACCATTGACGGACGAGAGAAGTCTTCATCCTACCACTAATCTTACCATCACCATTGACTGACGAGAGAAGTCTTCATCCTACCACTAAACTTACCTATCACCATTGACTGACGAGAGAAGTCTTCAACCTACCACTAATCTTACCTATCACCATTGACTGACGAGAGAAGTCTTCATCCTACCACTAATCTTACCTTTCACCATTGACTGACGAGAGAAGCCTTCATCCTACCACTAATCTTACCTTTCACCATTGATTGGCGAGAGAAGTCTTCATCCTACCACTAATCTTACCTATCACCATTGACTGACGAGAGAAGTCTTCATCCTACCACTAATCTTACCTTTCACCATTGACTGACGAGAGAAGTCTTCATCCTACCACTAATCTTACCTTTCACCATTGACTGACGAGAGAAGTCTTCATCCTACCACTAATCTTAACATTGACTGACGAGTGAAGTCTTCATCCTACCACTAATCTTACCTTTCACCATTGACTGACGAGTGAAGTCTTCATCCTACCACTAATCTTACCTTTCACCATTGACTGACGAGAGAAGTCTTCATCCTACCACTAATCTTACCTTTCACCATTGACTGGCGAGAGAAGTCTTCATCCTACCACTAATCTTAGCTATCACCATTTGACGAGAGAAGTCTTCATCCTACCACTAATCTTACCTATCACCATTGACTGACGAGAGAAGTCTTCATCCTACCACTAATCTTACCTTTCACCATTGACTGACGAGAGAAGTCTTCATCCTACCACTAATCTTACCTATCACCATTGACTGACGAGAGAAGTCTTCATCCTACCACCTTACCTATCACCATTGACTGACGAGAGAAGTCTTCAACCTACCACTAATCTTACCTTTCACCATTGACTGACGAGAGAAGTCTTCATCCTACCACTAATCTTACCTATCACCATTGACTGACGAGAGAAGTCTTCATCCTACCACTAATCTTACCTTTCACCATTGACTGACGAGAGAAGTCTTCATCCTACCACTAATCTTACCTTTCACCATTGACTGACGAGAGAAGTCTCCATCCTACCACTAATCTTACCTCACCACTAATCTTACCTATCACCATTGACTGACGAGAGATGTCTTCATCCTACCACTAATCTTACATTTCACCATTGACTGACGAGAAGTCTTCATCCTACCACTAATCTTACCTATCATTGACTGACGAGAGAAGTCTTCATCCTACCACTAATCTTACCTTTCACCATTGACTGACGAGAGAAGTCTTCATCCTACCAATAACTAATCACCTGACTGACCTTCATCCTACCACATTGACTGACTGAGAGAAGTCTTCATCCTACCACTAATCTTACCTATCAC
Organism: Flavobacteriaceae bacterium; assembly: GCA_965250265.1. Classification (GTDB taxonomy): domain Bacteria; phylum Bacteroidota; class Bacteroidia; order Flavobacteriales; family Flavobacteriaceae; genus PRS1. The sequence continues at coordinate 20,807 of CBDFNO010000014.1, forward strand.
CATTGACTGACGAGAGAAGTCTTCATCCTACCACTAATCTTACCTTTCACCATTGACTGACGAGAGAAGTCTTCATCCTACCACTAATCTTACCTTTCACCATTGATTGGCGAGAGAAGTCTTCATCCTACCACTAATCTTACCTATCACCATTGACTGACGAGAGAAGTCTTCATCCTACCACTAATCTTACCTATCACCATTGACTGACGAGAGATGTCTTCATCCTACCACTAATCTTACCTTTCACCATTGACTGACGAGAGACGTCTTTATCCTACCACTAATCTTACCTTTCACCATTGACTGACGAGAGAAGTCTTCATCCTACCACTAATCTTACCTATCACCATTGACTGACGAGAGAAGTCTTCATCCTACCACTAATCTTACCTATCACCATTGACTGACGAGAGAAGTCTTCATCCTACCACTAATCTTACCTATCACCATTGACTGACGAGAGAAGTCTTCATCCTACCACTAATCTTACCTATCACCATTGACTGACGAGAGAAGTCTTCATCCTACCACTAAACTTACCTATCACCATTGACTGACGAGAGAAGTCTTCATCCTACCACTAATCTTACCTATCACCATTGACTGACGAGAGAAGTCTTCATCCTACCACTAATCTTACCTTTCACCATTGACTGACGAGAGAAGTCTTCATCCTACCACTAATCTTACCTATCGCCATTGACTGACGAGAGAAGTCTTCATCCTACCACTAATCTTACCTATCACCATTGACTGACGAGAGAAGTCTTCATCCCAAATAAGTTACTTTTGAATGTTGATTGGTTTGAATGTCTTCTTGAAGAATAGGTAATGTGCCTATATTTTTTAATTTTATTTCTACTAGTAAACAGAATCGACTTTGTCTTGACTTCTCCTAAGTGAATACTAAGCTTATTATCCACAAACCACTCACATAGAGAATTAAAATCTTCATTTAGTTGCTCATTTATGATGCTTATATTATTATGGGTGAATAGAAGGACAGAATCACCAGCGTGTAGACGTAACTCACATTATATAGCACTTTGATATCATTTACATGCAAAAGAAAAAGGTGAGGTCCTAATATGGAATCCTGTGGTATGTCACAGGTTAGATCACCATGGTCAACATAATCATTTACAACATTGAAAATGAAAGACCTCTTTGACAAGTATGATTTGAACCATGAAAAGGCTGAAGTTGAAAAACCTAATAGGACCAATTTACCCAGTACAATCTTGTGGTCTATTGTGTCAAAGACCTTTTGCAAGTCAATTAAGATCATTACTATGATTTCACCTTGATCAAGTATCAGGTGAATGATTTGTCCGAAAACCAGATTGATATTTGTATAATACCTTATGACTACTTAAAGATTTTTGGGTTTGGCCTCTTCTATTAAATTGAAATATAGGAAGAAGCACAATTGGCCTATAATATTTTGGCACTCAGTAGGCCCTGTTTTAAAGTGTGGTTTTAGTTTAGCTATCTTACAATGATGTTCACAAGGAGATTGATAAGTTACACATCTGTGTTATGGGAGGTGATGAGTAATGCTTCTTCTTTTAGGAATTTACCGGTTATTCCATCAATACCAGCTGCATTGGATCGATTTAAGCTTTCTAACTAAGATTAATCCTTAGTATGCCTGCGAATCTATATTTTATCTATGTTTTGGATTAGACAGTTTTTTCAGAAGATCATCTGCCAAACTTGAGAAATATTTTTTCAAAAACATTTGCATCAATCTTGGGTTCAGAATCCATGTATGATTGAGATAAATCTTAGATCCAGATTTATTTTTGGATGATACTCCAAGGGAGTTTAATGATTTCCCTAGTTCCTTTGGCTTGCCAATATTTTAGTTGATCAATTTTATCCAAGAGGCTGTTAATATCAAGGTGAATAAATGAAGCCCTCTCCATATAACAAGTAACAAATGTTCTTAGTTATATTATTCGAGGATGCTACATCTGCTTGAAAGTCCAAATCATCAAAATTTTCAAAAGAACAAATCTCATGAACAGGAAGTTCGTTTAGATCAGACGGCACTAACCTACCAGTTTGGCACTAGTAGATACCACTATAAAAATCTTGGATTTCTCACACTGTTTATGAATAGCTGTTTTGACATATGCAATTAGAAAGGTCCTTTTATTTACTGCCTTATTACAAACCGCACATGGTTGTCTAGTAAGCCCCGAATTTAATTCTATATCTCCAGATTGTAAAATAATATGTCTAAAAAGGAAGTTTGATTTTCGAATTTTAGACGTGACAATGCAAAACCAAAGGAATCCTTTCTAAATTTATCTGCTGTTTCAGTTTGGTAGTCCTGCTCATTCATGTCTCCTTTAGATGGATGCGTATTAAATAATGCAAACTTTTTAGGATAAATATAATTTTACGCAGAATATGGACATAAATTGTTCCCCTTTAATCTGGATTTAAGAAACAAATAATTGTATTTAGTGTCCACGTATTGTATGTAAGTGGTTTTGTAAACCATTTACGACACAGTATGAATATTGAGAATAAAGGTATTAATGCAAGTTGCAGTAAGGTTTTGTTTCCAGAATGATTTGATGGGAAGATATAATTAATCTTTGCTTTATTAAGTCTCAACAAAGTAGAGAAATATACCCTATTCCCCAACGTAAGTGAGATAATGAAATGGGGGCCATCCGGATTAGCGCCCTTAGCGAACTGGTTTTCCCAATCTGAAAAATTTAAATGAGAAAATATAAAAAGAACATATTTGGTAAAGTGAAGTATTAAATCTGCCTTTTGAGCATATCCAAAATTACAGTTCCGGCTAGGTTATCCACTATCGCAGGACCTCCCACTTTAAACAAACAAGGCACTCCTTGCCTATTGCATCGAGTATTTCCATGTTTCCCGGTAATATGAGCATTGAGAGAACCACCAGCAAGATAATTTCTAAACTTATTGATGTCAATACTAAGCTCCCATGGGCCATTAAAAGGGTAATTTGTTGACCTTGAAAAATTTAGAAGTTTAAAAATTCCGCATAAGGGCTCACGTGTCTTTATTCTTCATTCTATTTCATTCCATAATGACAATCAGATAAATCTGACAGGTGTATTTAAACGTTATCTTCAGTTTTTCTCCAAAAATGAAAACAAAGTTGTCTGATGAGATTAATATGACCGTGTATATTTGCCTTGAGATTACAGCAAATCTCGACTTGTTTTCTTATAAAAAAAGTTAAAGACGATCATTTAAAACCTTGTGTCATTATGGATTACATAAAATCAAAAATCACAACCGCATTTCGCATCGGGTTGACTGTAAATTATGACACCCATTGCAATGTGAAGAAGACTCGAGTGGTGGCGTTGCGAGGCTTTTCGTCGCCCGCGGAAAGAATGTATATATATGCGCCTATTCTAGTTTAGTTGCATCGATGACGCGGAGTAATTACAACACAAAGTTTTCTCTATTTTGACCCATAGCTTAATGGAGATTCTTTTTAGGCTCTTCATTTATGCATTTCCGTATCAAGAAATAGGATAATATCACAATAACAAATGTTTGTCGAGCAACTGCACACACAGAATGGAACTGTTAACTACCTTGTATTGCATAAAACATAATATAAATAAACACACTTATCCATGTTGGGTGTCTTATAAAGGGGCGCTTATAAAGCAAGTTGTTTATGACCGTTATTTTTCTATCAGCACCCGATTGAAACAACATTCACGAGAATCATAAAAATTCGTATAAATAAAAATAGTGCCCACATGGCGAGGCGCCCGTAGGCAACTTCTCCACTCTGCCCCATCCAAACATTATTAAACCAAAAGAAAAATAATACATCAAGTCCAAACATTATCAAACCAAAAGAAAAATGAACAAGCATCACTATTACATTTCAGTCATATTTAAGGCTAATTTATATCGGACAGGTACAAAATGCAGACTGCAGACTATAAACTTCCACATGCATACATATATTTTACAGATCAACAACGAAACAATTGATTCGAAGAACATTTTATGTCTAGACACCACTCCTGTTTTGGTTATTGTTTCGAATGATGCATGAAAATCATCGTTAGATGTAATTTGCAAATCAATTCATGATCACATATTCAGTAATCTTCCAATTTCGATTCGAATCTGGTCTTCATTTTACACGAATTAGAAGGTACAGAGATTCATACGGTGAATGAATCAAAAACGTGTCTGCAGTCTGCACTCCGCGTTTTCTCCCTCCTCTTATTTAATAGGTCAAGTACAAATAATCTTACCCAAACTATAATATGATAACCTTTATCTTCTCGGTATATACCATAGTATGTAACTAAACACAAATCGATAATAATTAATCAATTAAATCTGGTACAGTACAGCCTCGATAAATAACGAACTCTCGATATAACGAAATTTTCCCTTTCCCTTCAGAGTTCGTAAAACCAAGATGGTACTGTATTGTATTTTCCATATAATAAACGTCGCGCTGCTGTGCGTGGATAATGCGCCTGCGCCTACGCCTACGCGCCTACGCCTACGCCTGCGCCTACGCCTACGCCTACGCCTACGCCTACGCCTACATGCCTATGCCTACACACAGTGTAGGTCATTCAAGATTGGTTCGTTAACACACTTGTCTTTAAGATATCAATTATATCGTCTAGAATTGCAATGAATTGGATTACGGATGATGATGCTCCCTGTATTATTCCGGAATATGTCTCAAAGATATCCGAAATTTTTCCAAAGCCATTTAGAATACAACGTGTGCTTGAATACATAGATTTTAGAGCATGTAACATAATAGATCCAACGCCAATTTTTAATGAAGCTTTTATGAGTAGAAATCCTTGGATAGATCAAAAATTCCAAAAAATCTAGTACATTATTAATGTAATTATTATTCGTAAAATAAATATTTGGTCCAGAGTTCCTTTGACTTTTTGGAAGGCTGTTTGTTCATCATTTATCTTCACCAACGAGATTAATTTATTAGCTAGAATTCTATCATAAAGCTTAGTTAAGAGTGGCTGCATTTGTATTCCCCGATAATTGATAGATGGTGTTAGATTACCAAGTTTGGGAATGACCGACATCAAAGCAATACCAAATTTCTTTGGATACTCTGTGTACAGTATGGTTTTAAACAGGAGAAGTATCACTGATATCATGGTTGATGTAAGGTAAGGTAAGATAAGGTAAGGTAAATACCACATCGAAAGAGCAGTCGTACTCTAGCTTAAAGCTAATTGTAAGTAGCTGAAGTGCAGAGTTAGGATAATCGTATCCACCTTTTTTCATTTGCTGAGCTGCTACTTGAAGCTCTTCATTTGTGATTTGATCATCCGTAGTATGTACACTTCTAACTGACTTCAAATGTTGCAGGCTATCATCTTCTTCCGTGGGTTCAAAGAGAAGTTATAAAATGTTCAGAAAGTTCCTCTATCGATGAATGATTTTTTGGTGTGGATAAGTTTGTATTGCCTGACCAATCAATCATTTTAGCTTCTTACCATCGTGCATTCCTATTGCACTTTTGTATTCCTCACTGCATTGTTTCATTAAGGCTTTGTTTACTGCATTTCCCGATACCTGGTAGTCTTGACATGCATCTCTAATACCCATCTACGTACCTACGTACTTGCGTACCTACGTAAATACGTACATACGTACATATGTACATACGTACATACGTACATACGAACATACATACACACGTTCATACGTACATACGTACATACGCACATACGTACATACGTACGTACATCCATACGTACATACGTACGTACATACATACGTACACACATACGTACATACACACGTACATGCGGGCGTGTATGCGTGCATGTGTGCGTGCGTGCGCGCGCCCGTGCGCGGATGCATGTATGCGTGCATGCGTGTATGCTGAGTGTATATGCATGTGTATGCGTGTGTATCCGCGTGTATGCGTGTGCACGCGTGTATATGCGTGCGTGTGTGCGTGCGCGTGTGTGTGTGTGTGTGTGTGTGTGTGTGTGTGTGTGCGTGTGTGTGTGTATGTGTGTATGTGTGTGTATGTGTGTGCGTATGTGTGAATGTGTGTATATACGTATGTGCATATGTGCGTAAGTGCCTGCGTGCGTATGTGCGTATGTGCGAATGTGCGTATGTGTAAATGTGCGTATATGCGTATGTGCGTATGTGCGTGCGTGCGTATGTGCTTGTGCACGTATGAGCGTGTGTGCTTATGTGAGTGTCTGCATATGCGCGTGAGTGCGTGCCTATGTACGTGCGTACGTGAATATGTGCGCGCGTATGTATGTGCGTGCGTGCGTATGTATGTGTGTGATTATGTGCGTGCGCTTGTGCGTATGTACGTGCGTGCGTGGGTATATGCGTATATGCGTATGTGCCTGCGTGCGAGCGTATATACGTATGTGCGTGCGTGCGTACGTCTGTGTGTGCGTGCGTGCGTGCGTATGTGGTTGCATGCGTTGTGTGTATGTGCGTGTGTGTGTGTGTGTGTGTGTGCCGGCCGCGCGTACCTCCGTCCGTGTGTCCGTCCGTGCGGTCGTCCGTTTTTCTGTCCGTGCGTGCGTCCGTCCGTCCGTCAGTCAGTCCGTGCGTCCGTCCGTCCGTGCGTTCTGCCATGCCTCCGTGCCTCTGTGCGTCCGTGCATCCGGCCGGAAGTGCTTCCGTGCGCGAGTCCGTCCGTCCGTGTGTCCGTGTATGCGTCCGTGTATGCGTCCGTGCGTGCGTCCATGCGTGCGTGTTTCCGTGCCTCCGCACGTGCGCCTGTCGGCGCGTTTATGCTTCTGTGCGTACTTGCATCCTTCCGAATGTGAGGATGTGCGTATGCGGGTATGTGCGTATGTACTCGTGTACGTATGTGCGTGTGTGCCTATATGTGTGTATGCGTATGTGCGTGCGTGCGTAGTTGCTTGTGTATGTCCGTATGTGCGTGCGTGCGTATGTGCCAGCATATGTGAGTATGTGCATGCGTATATATGTGCGTGCGTGCGTATACGCGGATGTGCGTATATGCGTATGTGCCTGCGTGCTTGCATACGTACGTGCCTATGTGCGTCTATGCGAGCGTGCGAATGTGCGTATCTGCGTATTTGCATGGATGGGTATATGCGTATGTGCGTATGTTTGTATGTGCGTGTGTGCGTATGTGCGTATATGAGCGCGTGCGTATATGCGTTATGTGCGTGCGTGCGTATGTGTGTGGCTATGTGCGTGCGGGTGTATGTGTCTGCGTATGCGCGCGAGTGTGTATGTGCGTGCGCGCGTATATACACGCGTATGAGCGCGCGTGGGTATGTACGTGCGTAGGTGCATGCGTGCGTGCCTGCGTATGTGTACACATGTGCGTTCGTATGAGCGTGTATATGTACGTGCATATGAACGTCTGTGCGTGCGTGCGTATGTGCGTGTGTATTTACGGGCGTGCGTGTGTATGTCCGTGCGTGCGTATGCGCGTGCTTCGTGCGTGCGTGCGTGCGTGCGAGCGTATGTGCGTGCGTGGGTGCGTATGTGCGTGCGGGCTTATGTGTGTTCGTGCTGATGTGCGTGCGCGCTGATGTGCGTGCCCGCGTATGCGCGTACGTATGTGCATGCGTGCGTATGTGCGTGCGCGCGTGCCTGTGTATGTGTGTACACGTGTACGTGCGTATGAGCGTGTGTGCGTGCGTGCGTAAGTGCGTGTGTATTTGCGTGCGTGCGTGTGTATGTTAGTGCGTGAGTATGTGCGTGCTTCGTGCGTGCGTATGTGCGTACTTCGTGCGTGCGTGCGTATGTGCTCTCGTGCGTGCGTGCGTGCGTTCGTATGCGCGTGCGCGCGAGCGTATGTGCGCACATGCGTACGTATGTGGGTGCGTGGGTGACTGCGTGCGTACGTGCGTATATGCGTGTGAGCGTATGTACATGTGTGCGTGCGTATGTCCGTGCATGCGTCCGTTCGTATGTGGATGTATGCGTGCGTATGTAAGCGCGTGTGCGAGTTTGTGCGTGTGCGCGCGTGCGTATGTGCGTGCGCGCGTGCGTGCTTAAGTTCTTTCGTGCGTGCGTGCGTGCGTATATGCGTGCGTGCGAGCGTATATGCGTGCGTGCGTACGTGTGAGGGTGTGTGGGTAACTGCGTGCGTACGTAGCTATATGCGTGCTAGCATATGTACATCTGTGCGTGCGTATGTGCGTGCATGCGTTCGTTCGTATGTGCGTATGTGCGTATGTGCAGGTGTTCGAATGTGCGAATGTGCGTATGTGCGAATGTGCGGATGTACGAATGTGCGTATGTTCTTATTTGCGCATGTACCTATGTGCGTATGTGCGTATGGTCTCGTGTACGTATGTGCGTAGGTGGGTACGTGCGTGCTTCGTACGTGCGTGCGTATGTCAGTGCGTGCGTCCGTATGTGCGTGCGTGCGTGAATACGTATGTGCTTGCGTGGGTATCTGCGTGCGTGCGTGCGCATATGCGGGCGAACGTATGTGCATGCCTGCGTGTGTATGTGCGTGCATACGTCCGCTCGTGTGTGCGTGTGTGCGTGCGTGTGTGCGTGCGTGCGTATGTGGGTATGTGTGTGCGTGAGTGTGTGCGTATGTCCTTGCGTGCGTGCTTATGTGCGTGCGTGCGAGCATATGTGCGTGCGTGTGAGCGTATGTGTGCGCGTGCGGACGTATGTGTGTCCGTGGGTGTCTGCGTGCGTGGGTGCGTATATGCGTGTGAGCGTATGTACATGTGTGCGTGTGTATGTGCGTGCATGCGTCCGTTCGTATATGCGTGGGTGCGTGCGTATGTACGCGCGTGTGCGAGTATGTGCGTGCGCGCGTGCGTATGTGCGTACGTGCGTGCGCATGTGCGTGCGGGCGTATATCCGTGCGTGCGTATCTGACTGCGTGCCTATATGCGCGCGTGCGTTGTTATGTGGCGCCCGCCTACGTATGAGCATGCGTGCGTGCGTTCGTATGTGCGTGCGTGTGTGCGTATTTGCTGGCGTTTTATTTCTTTCTTTCATTATTTAACGTAGGTAACAAATAAATAGTATATTATAAGATACTAATTAAAACCTACGGCGCACGTGCGTATGAGCGTGCGTGCGTGCGTATATGGATATGTGCCTGCGTTCGTGCGTGCGTGCGTCCGTGTTTCTGTCTGTGCGTACGTGCGTCCGTGCGCCCGTGCGTATGTGCGTGCGCTCGTACGTGTGTCGTTGTGTGCATAAGTGCGTCCGTGCGCGCGTCCGTGCGTCCTTTCGCAAGTCCGTCCATGCGTCCGTGCGTGCGCTAGTCTGTCCACGCGTCCGTATGTCCGTGCGCGCGTCCGTGCGTCCATGCGCGTGGCCGCGCGTGCGTTCGTGCCCGCGTCCCTCCGCGCGTGCCTCCGTCCGTGTGTCCGCCCGTGCGGTCGTCCGTTGGTATGTCCGTGCGTGCGTCCGTCCATCCGTCCGTCCGTCAGTCAGTCCGTGCGTCAGTCCGTCCGTCGGTGCCTCCGGCCATGTCTCCATGCTTCTGTGCGTCCCTGCGTGCGTGCGTCCGTGCGTCCGCGTGTGCGTCCGTGCGTGCGTCCGTACGTGCGCCTGTCGGTGCGTTAATGCTTCTGTGCGGACTTGCGTCCTCCCGGACGTGCCTCCGCGCGTGCGTCCACGCGTGCTTCCGCGCGTGCTTCCGCGCGTCCGTGCATCCGTACGTTCGTTCTTGCGTCAGCGCGTCCATGCGTCCGTTCGTTCGCTCGTGCGTCCGTCCGTCCGTGCGTCCATGGGTCCGGGCGTCCTTGCGTCTGTCCGTCGGTGCGCCCTTGCGTCCGTGCGTCATCCCGCGCATGCTTCCGCGCCTGGTTCCGCGCTTGCCTTCGGGCATCCACTCGTTCGCAGGTGTGTCTGTGCTTGCGCCCGTGTGTCCGTCGGTGCGTCCGTGCTTATGCGCGTGCGTGCTTATGTGCGTGCGCGGGTATGTGCGTGCCCGCGTATACGCGTACGTATGTGCGTACGTGCGTGGCTATGTGCGTACGGGTGTATGTGTCTGCGTATGTGCGCGCGCGCGTATGTACACGCGTATGTTCTCGCGTGCCTGCGTGCATATGTGCATGTGTGCGTGCCTGCGTATGTGTGTACAAATGTGCGTGCGTATGTGCGTGCATATGTACGTGGCTGTGTGCGTGTGTGCGTGCGAGCGTATGTGCGTGCGTGAGTACGTATGTGGGTTCGTGGGTAACTGCGTGCGTACGTGCGTATATGCGTGCGAGCGTATGTACAAGTGTGCGTGCGTATGTGAGTGCATGCGTCCGTTCGTATGTGCGTATGTGCGTATGTGCACGCGCGCATATACGCACGCAGGCACGCGCATACGCACTCACAGACGCAAATACGCACGCACGCACAGACGCACGCACGCACATACGCACGCACGCACATGCGCACGCACGCACGCACATACGCACGCACGCACATGCGCACGCACGCACGCACGCACATAATCGCACACGCTCGTACATACGTACGTGCGTCCATGCGTCCGTGCGTCTTCCCGCGCGTGCTTCCGCGCCTGCTTCCGCGCGTGCCTTCGGGCGTCCACGCGGTCCCATGCGCGTCCGTTGATGCGTCCGTGCGTCCGTCCGCGCGTCCGTGCTTCCGTCCGTATGTACGTTCGTCCATCAGTGCGTCCGTGCGTGTGTGCGTCCATCCGTCCGTTCATCCGTGCTTCATTCCATGTGTCCGTCCATGCGGCCGGCAGTGGGTCTGTCCCTGCGTGTGTCCGTCCGCCCGTCAGTCAGTCCGTGCATGCGTGCGTGCGTGTGTGCGTTCGTGCGTATGTGCCTACGCGTGCTGATGCGCGTGCGTGCTTATGTGCGTGCGCGCGTTTGTGCGTGCCCGCGTATGCGCATACGTATGTGCGTGTGTATGCGCGTGACTATGTACATGCGGGTGAATGTTTCTGCGTATGTGCGTGCGCGCGTATGTACACACGTATGTGCGCGCGTGCGTATGTACGTGCGTATATGCGTGCGTGCGTGCTTGCGTCCGTGCGTGCGTGCGTGCGTGCGTCCACCCGTGCATCCGTGCGTCCTTTCGTTTGTCCGTCCGTGCGGCCGGCCGTGGGCCTGTCCGTGCTTGTGTCCGTCCGGCCGTCAGCCAGTCCGTGCGTCAGGACTTACCTCTGTGCCTCTGTACGTCCATGCGTGCGCCCGTCCATGCGTGAGTCTGTGCGTCCGTGTGTGCGTCCATGCGTGCATCCTTTCGTCCGTGTGCGTGCGTGTTTCTCTGCCTCCGTACGTGTGCCAGTCTGTTCATGCTTCTATGCGTACGTGCGTCCTCCTGGACGTGCGTCCGTGCGTGCGTCCGCGCGTGCTGCCGCGCGTCCGTGCGGCCGTACGTTCGTCCTTGCGTCCACGCGGCGGTGCGTCCGTCCGTCGTTGCGTCCGTTCGTCCGTGCGTCCATGCGTCGGTCCGTGCGTGCGTGCGTCCGTCCGTCCGTGCGTCCCTCCGTGCGTGCGTCCTTGCGTGATTCGGTGCGTCCGTCCGTGCACAAAAATATTGAAGTTTTCGATCAACACTCTATTCCAACGGTTTAGGTAAATGATAATGCGCCGACGCATGATGAAGTAAGTGGTACGATGGAGAATAACGATAATGACGAAAATGAAGATATGGATTTAATATCAATGATACAAAATATTGTTTTGGGTGAAAGATTACGGATAAGAATATGACCAAACAATACATATTAACGTATTAATGTTCAGTTTTCAGGGATTAACGTGATTAATGCCCGCAAAATAGACGGAACGGCCCGAACGAAGTGAGGGTCGTTTCGGCTATTTTAAGGGCATTAATCACGTTAATCCCGAAAAACTGAACATTAATTGCATTATTATTCACAAAATGGCAATAATAAATAAGGAGTAACGCGACATGCTGCAGCCCACACACTCAACCACAAAAAACAAGTTAATGGTAGAAACATGAATAACGAAACAACAATTCAAAAGAAAGAAATAACTTCATCATATAAGCAACATTTACAGTTTGAAACAAACACGACTTCATGTTTATATTTATCGTCCTGCGACATTTTTTATAACAACAAAAAGCTAACCAAACCTTTTTTTTGCAAGCAAACTAATGCCAATTTCGTTCGTTGAAACAAACTTCGAAAATACGAAAACATGTAGATTTCATTTTTAGAGCAAAACAATGAACAATATTTTTGGCGGGAATTTACCGGGCATTAGTAGTGTATTAATGCCCGGTAATCTCGTGTCATCGGCCCGCTAAATCGCTGAAAGTGAATACTGATAAGGGATTAATATTCACTTTTGAGGGCATAATGATATTTCTGCCCGCAAAACACCTATTCGCGGCCCGAGTGAAGCGAGGGCGCGAATAGGTGTTAAGGGCAGAAATATCATTATGGCCCGAAAAATGTGAATATTAATTGCATTAAAATCCACCCGAAAACATTTCCTTTCCCACACAATGGAAACAATAATATTAAAACCTTCCAAGCAACAAAACTCAAAACTCGTTAAAACAACAACATTACATATTCCCGTGGTTATGAATGTTTAAATTAATTGTTCCATAGTTTATTATACTTCCAATGCCCTTCAAAACATCCGTGTTATTATTGTTACAGGTCTCCCCCGCTGCTGTTAATATTGTACGTTGTTGTAATGAACAGAACCAGACAAAACAATTTCTACGTGATTCGTTTTAATTACCAAAACCTTCGAATATCAGACGTCTCTCCACCACAGATACGATATATAACAATAAAAACAGTAAATCGCAATCAATAAAAAAAATTATTAACGCATCGGGCATGATTGGTGATTAAAGCCCGACGTAGACCATTTCCGCCCGATGTTTACAATAAAAGGTGGATTTTAATATGTATTATCATAATTCCATCACTATAACAACATCTACGCAATTATACACAAGTATATCAGGAAACAATTCACTTGATATTTCACTGGATTCTCGTTACCTCTTCCTTAGCCTCCTGTTTATATGTTATTAGGAAGAACAAGTATAACAATTATCTAAATGGGAAGAAAACATAAGTTAACTGAAAAACTTTAAATTATTCAAATAAATCAAAAGTCAATAACCATGCTGTCAAGGAAAATGACGTAACCGGTGAAGTGATGCGCAAACGTAAGTCGTTTTTAATATTATCCGATTCTCTGTTAGATCAAATAGATGAGACGTGTCTCTAGGAATACGGTGATGTGACAAGTTGGATGTCATGGAGGTTGCACTGTAAATTGCATGTATCCCCATATCCCTACATTATTATGTGATAAACCGGATTGTATCCTGTTGCACATTTCTACAAACGATTAATTTAAAATAACATATTGGGAAAATATTGCCATCGTTGACAGTGATCGTTCCGCAACCTACGCTAAGAACCGACGAAGCTAAAGCAGACAGCATAATTAGAAATTTGAACAGTACATAAAAGAGTAAAAGAATTGGACTTCTAGATAATTTGAATATCAGGGTACATCACTTGGGTAAGAAAGTATTGCACTCGAATGCACATGGTATTAGTAGAATTGCCATGAATATTATCTCACTGATCAAGAGATTATAGCAATTACCCGAACAAATAAACACTCGGTGGAATTGAAATGCGCATACTAATTCTTTTATTTATTTCGGATCAACATTTGTTCGCATGGTAGAAGGGAAGATATAACCAAAAGTGAACACGCCAAATCTAACAAATCTAACAAATTCATTAAATTATATTAGTAAGTCCAATTTGAACCATAATACCAAATCCTTTATCTATATTGGTGATAGCTGTCCTGTCGATTTGTTTGTTAAGGGGGTGGTTATTCCCAAAAATATAGGGAATGCGACATCTCCTATTACCTATATTTGCAACATCACTCCTCCTTTCTGTTTTAATAAAAGGCCATGTGACTACATATATTTTTGTGATACGGATGTACCCCATGAAAACCAAAGGAGAGCCCAAAGCCGGGGCAGGTTTTCTCACAAATTACCAACCCAAATCCGGGGCAAACCATATATGTTATAAAAATGCGACCCAAAGCCGGGGAAACTTGGTTTCTGTGCAAATTGACATACTCTTCGGTGCCTAATAAACGGGGGGGGGGGGGGGGGGGGGGGGGGGCGTTTATTAATTTTTGACGTTTTGAACAGGATCTAACCAGTGTGTATCCAACATTGTGGAGATAATGGTTTTACCTCCATCAAAACATGCTTGTTACATTGTCTATACATTTTGTCTATACTTTAGTGAGAAACCGGCCGAGAAAATGGATCGAGGACAACACATGTCCCAACGCCGGGGCGATTTTTTTATTTTGAATGAAAACCCAACCCAATGCCGGGGCTTGGCAGGGGAGGGGGACATCCGGATCCACTCACTAACACGAGTCACCCCCCCCCCCCCTCGACAAAAATGCACAAAACAAAATAAATTCATAGGGACTATCGTTAAAGATGTGTCTTTTAAACACCATTAGTAGCACTAATCCTAACAACGTTGTAATTGATCTCTTAAATATTAATTCTTTCAGTAGTAAGTATGATACTATCAAGTTAGTCATTTAAAGCAAAATAGATGTCATGGTCATTGTTGAAACTAAACTCGATGATTCATATCCAATCTCTCAGCTTCACATAGATGGATATGCCATACAATTTAGGTGTGATAGAAATAAGTACGGGGGTAGGATTTTGATCTATGTAAGGGAAGATATACCTTGTAAATTGCTCGATAAGCATATTTAGCCTGATGATATCGAAGGGCTATTTGTTGAGTTGAATTTCAGGAAATAAAAAGTTCTGTTACTTGGTACCTATCAGCCTCCAAGCAAGGATGATAACTGGAAATGTATGACACAAAATATGAAAAAAATATTTTCGTAGGAGATTTTAATGCCGAGGTAAGTGAGGATGATCTCAGTAATTTCCAAGTGTTATTTTATCAGGTATATCTGATTTTCACAAAATAATTGTGGCAGTCATGAAAACTACCTTCCCTAAAGCTAAACCTAGACAAATCATTTTTAGAGACTACTCTAATTTTTAAGGAGGATTTATCAATGTGTCTTGATGCCGACTCACATGCCTTCATAAATTTTAGTGAATTTCAAAAATCATTTGTAAGGGTTCTTGAAATACATGTACTGAAATACGTAAGGGCTAATGAAGTACCCAATATGACTAAGACATCACGTAAGGCTATCAACTTAGTCGGCAGTGCATAAGGAATCAACTTTAAAAAACAAAACAATTATTGTAATATGTTATATGAGAGAGAACGTAAAAATTATTATGAAAGTCTCAACTTCGGCAACATTACTGACAATAAGAAACTTTGGAATACTATGAAACCATTTTTAACTGATAAAGGCACATCAAGAAACCCGGACTTAGACTGAAAATGATCCTGGAGTATAGCAAACTTTGAATAATTTTTTTGATAATGCGATATCTACTTTAGAAATAAAAAACCCAATAGAACACATAATTAATGTAAACAAAAATAGTGATCCAATAGATGTAATGTTATGTAAATACTCAAATCATCCGAGTATATTAAATATACTAAGGGTCGTTGAAAAATCTTCCTTTTCTTTAATATAATCGTTGCTAAGCACCTTAAAGATTATATTGATATATGTGGTATAGTTTTACATGAAACTATAAACTACGGTATAATAAACTCTGTCTTTGAGGACAGTATGAAATTGGCCGATCTCACGCCTGTCCATAAAAAAGATGATGCTGTGAATAAACGTAATTATCGCCCTATAAGTGGTCTACCCTCTGGCTCTAAAATTTTCGAGAGAATTATTCAAGGTTAACTTGGTAATTTTGTGGACAAATTGCTAAGTCCGTATTTATGTGGCTATATAAAGGGATATAGTGTACAACATACCCTAATTACTTTACTAGGAAAATGGCGTATATCTCTAGATGACAATGGCTTTGGTGGTGCAATATTCGTGGATTTATCCAAAGCTTTTGTTACGCTGAATAACGATTTGCTCATTGCTAACAGTAGGCAAATGCTTCAAATTCAGAACAACAGAATATGTAAATTTCATTGGTTAATATTTATGATTAAATGATTGGCTAGCGTCCGTTTTTCCTCTTGCCTACGTTTTTCGATTTGTTTTTGATGGTGTTTTGAATGAAAAAAATATTAATGTTTGTTTGTTTATTTTCTTTCAACTAAAAACTATATTCATAAACAAAAATAAAAGTGACAGTGTAAAGAATCCTGCGCACCCTGAAAGAAGCCGTTCTGAATTTGAAGCATTTTCATACTCCTAAGCTGCATGCGTATAGATTTATCATGAAATCGCTATAACTTATTAAATCTTACTTATTCAAGTTAATAATTCCTTTAGCAAAAAACACTTTTCTCTGTTTTTCGTTTTCTTGACCTATTCTAATGCAAAATTTATCGTAGATTTCATTTCTGAGCTCATTTTGTCCAAATTTTTAGTCGTTCTGGAGATATTTACATTTTTCCAGACCCCGGTGTGTTTGTCATTTACTAATTTTTTAAAAAAAAACATGGGGTTTCACCCTTCCTTGAATACCCTTTCCCTCTTCATCTTTCCAACTTCAATTCACGGCAGATAGAATATAAATAAGTAAATAAACTAACTGCGCCGTCATAACCATTACAGACCGCGTGAACGAGGCTAAGCAGCGGCTCAAACGTAAACAAACCGAAACTGTTATCAGTGAGTTCTAAGTTGATGTATTTCTTGTCGAAAAATGGGGAAATAAAATAAATTGGAAAGTGGAAATGCTTCTAAATGTAAGAAACAAGCCTCGAAGAAGGGATATAATAGAAAAAGAAAATATCACGGTAATCAGTATACTGTTAGTAAAGATATTTGCAACCCCGAGGAGACAACAGTTGACGAAGTTCCTCCTGATGTAGTTGGTATGAAAACAAGACGAGTTGTGAAACAGAGGCGTATATAAATTCATCAGTATCATCTAAGAAAGTGAAAGAAGTAAATGCTTCTCAATCCAATATTCTTGAAGGTTGTAGATTTATTAACTTGTCAATATTAAGTGAAATTGTTTGACTTTTCTCCTGTCCTGAGTGCCAGAGCTCTGTTTATGTTGAAGAGAACTTGTTGAAAAGAGAAAGTCTTGCGTCGTATTTAGAAGTCATATGCACAGACTGCCCGTTTATTTTTCAACATATACCTCCCAAGGTATAAAGTACAATAGAAATGCAATGGATGTTAATGTTAGAAGTATCTATGCCATGAGGTGTGGAGTTGGACACCAGGGGTTACAGAAATTCTGTGGTATAATGAATATGCCACCACCTGTAGCATATATTTCTAGTAAAGTTGGTGAAGCTGTGGAGATGGCAATAGCATCAATGATTCAAGCTGCTGTTGAAATAAAAGAAAAAGAAGGAAAAGTGATATAGGTGTTTCGTTTGGTGGAACCTGGCAGCGACTGGGATATAGCTCATTAAACGGTGTCGGGGCAGCCATTTCGATTACTAGTGGGAATGTTTTGGACTGCGAAATTTTATCGAGATATTGTAAAAATTGTGCTTTACATATTCCTTTGAAGGAAACAAATCCAGCAGTATATGAAGGTAAATGCCACTTAACCCATGAAGGTTCTACGTCAAGCATGGAAAGTGCTGCAGCTGTTGCTGTATTTTCTAGATCGTTTAAAAATTATGGACTGAGGTATACAAAATATTATGGATATGTCGATAGTTTATCATTTTCAATGGTGGAAAACATTTATCAAATCACAAAGATTGTGAAATATGAAAGAGTTGGTAACCGATTGAGAAAGTTATGCCAACGTGTAAAAGGACTTGGCGGTAAAGATAAAACAACAGAAGTCGCAACGCAAACCCTAGACGGTAATCAAGGTTACGAAAAAGGCAAAAGGAAAGCTAACTGATGCATCAATTGACATTTTACAAAATTACTTTGGAATAGCATTGTGTAGTGGTGCAAAAAGTGTCCCTGAGTTGAAAAAAGCTTTACTTCCCAGTTTTTTTCCATGTTGCCTCTTCAGAGGACTGTAACTTCCATATCTACTGTCCCACTACAAAAGATACTTGTTGCCAGTACCAAAGGGATCAGATAAATGGGACTAACTTGTAAAAACCTGGAAAGGGTTTTCATGATAGTGTAATAAAACATGTGAAACCAGAGTACGCAAAGTTAATTGACGAAAGTGAATTAGCAAAATGTCTACATGGACAAACCCGAAGCGCTATTGAAAATTTTAACTCTTTAATATGGGAACGTGTTCCTAAAATTAGATATTGTGGGTTAATGAAATTGAAATTATGTGTTTATGATGCCCTTAGTCATTTCAATTATGGCAGACAGAGCAGTTTAGACACGTTAAAGTTATCGAACATAGATGCAGGTGGTAACACTATTATGATGGTTAGTGATATGAACAGGTACGGAAATACAATGCTGGTTAACATATCGAGCAAACAGACGAAAAGTTATTCGTGCTTTAAAAAAAGGAAATCTGATTTTATTAAACCAAGGAAGGCGTTACATATGAGTCTGGTGGTTTCTAAGGATGTATATGTATTGTTGTCATTGTTTTCATGGAGTTTTTCATATTTACATTTTAACGAAAATAACAGAATTTGCTTCTTGCTCGCGCTGTAGTTTTTTGAATTTTGCTTCATTTCCCTTCAAACTTTCAGGAAATGTACAGTACTATAGTATTTACAATCTAAACCTAAAACATGTTGACTCGGTCCCACATGGGTCGGAGGGGAGGGGCATTATTGTCCAATATTTTACCCTTTTCTGCATAGATAGTCAAAATGGCCCACCCCCTCTCAGATATGATAAACTCTGGATTTTTAGGTTTAGGTTGTAAACAATATAGATTTTAGTATTTCCTGAAAGTTTGAAGGAAAAAGAACCTGAATTTCATAAAATAGAGCACGAGGAAATTCCCTAGCAACCGCCTTAGAAACGGTAGCTACAGGCCCCGAAAACACTTTTGGGCCCAATTTCTTTTCTTAATGTAAAATTTGCAGTATTCTGGTGTACTTAAGGTAACTAATGTTTTATTAAGTATTATTTTTTTAAAAATTGCATTTTGGGGTACTTTCCCCCTTAAATCACTGCCTAACGGCGGGAAACTGATTGGGGGTACAAACCGCATCACCGAAAAAATAATGAACCAAGTGCAGTGCTATTCTGGGAAAACAATAAGAGAAAATTCCGACAGTGTTTATCTGATGAATAAAGGGATATGGGCGATACTCGGGCATTGTTCAGAAGATACCGATACACCAGGTACTCGCCATCATTTTTACCCGAGAGGTGACGATACTTGTGTTGATAATGGAAGGCAGCAAATAGTGGTACATTAGAAAATTACGAGGAAACAGTAAGGCTACCTGATGCTATAAAGGAACTGTTACCACCTACATTTGTTGATCTATCAAAAGATGACCTATTATTAGAATGTGTTAATGGTTCGACTCGAAACAATGAGTTAATATAATAAATTGTAATTAGTAAACGGGTCCCAAAAGACATTCATGGTGGACGTGAAATGGGTGTCCTCTTAATGGTACATCTGTGTACAATAAACTTAGCATGTAAGTGGGTAAATACAGTCGTTTTTGAAACAATTTGACACAAATCGTGTGGAGCTAATGAATACAAAGTCGCCGGACACTTGCAAGTTAACCCTTTACAGCCCATAGTAGCCATATGGATACCAAAACTTTGCCGCCCATTTTATTCTAAATCTACTTTGCTAGTGGATAATGAAATTGTTCTGCAAAATATAACCCGCAAATGAAAGAAAAATTACATCAGTTGCTGTTCATCACTGGTTTGTTCGGGTGAACTGAGATTATGCTTAGCAAAAGTATCTTGTGTCTCTAATGCTGTGCGGAGCTACATAAATTCTGTGACTGGTAAATGTGACTGATACAGTTTTTAAAAGGTTCAATTAAAGGGGCAGTACGATTTTCCTCAACTTTCTTTGCAAAATGTTTTTACAATGGTTGGATTTTCTTGGTGTCCACATCATTACTACGGGCATAATGGGTCAAATCTCAATATTAGTAAGTTCTGCTTAGTCTCTTGAATGCAATAAGAATCGAGGAAATACAATATATACCCTTGTTTTTATATTTACGATATTTTGGTGAAGATTTAGGAGAGGTGATGTTTTAGTGGGTTTTAATGCTTACATTTTGTGCACAGCGCCCGGAATTGTCAGGAAACTGGATACGCAGAGACAATAGGTGAAGTGACGGCTTTCTTGGGCGGTTTGTATATACATTTGGTTTCAGATCTCATTTTTGATAAGTTTTTAGAGGAAAACTTCATGACGTTTTATATTTGTGCTATATTTTCATGTATTTTCTGAAAATCATGAAATTCTCCCTAAATAAGGCTTTTCTTTATTGTTTTTAAAGCTTTATATCATACCTCAGTGATCATTTATCATTACATTGGAGAAAATCTAATTTCAGATTAATTCATGTTTTTCAATTTTTCGTAAAAGCCTATTAGCCATAAGACTACCATCAATATTTGGAAAACTGCTGACAGGCAAAAATGCTTGAAAACATTTAGTATTATATTATACTTCATTGGTGAACACAAAATATTTTCACTCAATGTTAAGGCGAAAAAGCTGAGAGTATCAGAAAAGGATATTAAGACTGAACGCGATTTTCAGAAACATGCATTTGAGCTCTTCCGGAAAAAATAATCTGGTGTACTACTCCGTTGACCGAATTTTCACATGAGACTGAGTTCTATCTCTATTAGTTTAATGAACCCAACAGATTTTTTAAATCCGAAATTTTCACCGGTTATGGCCCTAAATTTGGGACGCGTCGGGCAATTTTAAAAACGGGCAAAACTCAAAGTTTACATCCAAATTCAAATCCCTTGTCATTGTCTTAAGAATCACTGTTACTGCGTGAAAAGCACAAGTTTATACCATCATGGTATTGACAAATTCTCCCGAGGAGATTAAACTTCGGGACCAGAATTGGATCCATGTAGAACCCTGACCTCGTTTCGGACCAATTTTCCCATGAAATGAATATGCATGATCCAAGCTATCATTTTGCTACCAGAAGCATTATTGGTAATCTAAAATAAAAATTGTTATTTACCAGTATACCACCTTTAGCGATAGTGAAGTTTGTAATGTGCGCCATCTTTAATCCAATATGGCGGCAAAATGACCACAACACAGAAAAGGGCGCTAACCTTTTGACCACTACTATATAGAACAAGATCTGAAGTCCGAACTTGTACACATAGAAATCCACACGGGACCTAACTCAGCTACTAGAGTAACTAGTACCGATATTGTTATGCCATACTTAAATAATATTACATCTCACGCATAGTTTAAAAAGAACTTTTCCAAAAACCCGATTTTATTTTTTTTGCTATTGTTTATTTGGGTTGATCTGAATTTTTTGATTATAGCATATCAGACCATCTCCACGAAGTGTCAGAAATAGGCTAATTAGTTACGGAAATACGGCCCTGATGGTTTTCTAGAGCAGACCCATGTGCATATTGTCCATTTTTACAATATATTTCCCAAAAAATGTGTAATCTTATGTAACTCTGTTACCTGATATATCAACATTCAAAAAAAAAATCAAAACCATTAGTACCCAAGGAATAAAATCTTGTGCTATGAAGGATTTTGCAAAAACACCATTCTCAAAACTACCCTGAAATTTGATAAATTTCTTAAAACATCGAAAATTCCAAAAATACATCTATCTGAAGCACAATTTAATGTAGATTTCAAATCTGTGCTTATTTGTTACATACAACATGTAGTTCTCGAGATATTTGTTATTTAGTGGACCTAGGTGTGAAAGAAATAAAGCAATTTCAACAAGAAATATATATTTTTGTGTGTGTGCTCCCTTGAGAAGGGGGTACTATTTTGACATTTTTGGTGGCCTCTCGACGATAAATAAATCAATTCACGCCTTTAGAATCCCGTGATATTATACGTGGAGTCTAGAATTCCGTGATATTATACGTGGAGTCGGTTGAATGAAATCATTTCGTGTTTTTGTTGACTTTTGTTTTTGTTGACCTGAGATAATATATCGTTACTAGACTGCTACAACATGGAGAAAAAGCCCAGAAATCGTGTAGATAAATACAAAAGCCTGAAAAAGAAAAAACGTAAAGGTTTTAAAGGAGTTTCTTATCATGAATTGAAGAAGACAGAGGCATCATCTAGTTGTATTTTTGCTGCTTCAGTTGATTCAGAAGACATTTATGGGGATGATGATCAAAACTCAACAACATCAACAATGATGATGGATGATAATAGTGTGGTATTTGATGATAATGGTCAACAAGGGGACACTCCATCTTGTAGTAAAACAAACAAAACCTTACTTGATGTCTCAGCGAGGAAGTTAAAAGGAAAAGAAATAATTATAGATAATCCTGGGACTGAAAATGAAGTTGATGGGTACAAGATAATTCACAGTAGTACTTTGTTGTCTATGATCAACACTTGCTCTAAATGTACTTATTGTGGGGTAGAGAATAATTTTACTGTGGAACAGTGTGAGAAAAAAAGAAAAGGCCTATGTGAGGTATTAAACATCAAGTGTATTTCATGTAACACTGTTATCAGATCCGTGCAAACAAGTCCAAATTTGGTAACTGGAAGAAAGGTTGATGTGAATTTACGATCTGTATATGCAATTACTTCAGTAGGTAGTGGCTTAGCTGCACTGAGAACCTTTTGTTCAACTATGGACTTCCCTCCACCTATTTACCCAAGTAAATTTAATAATTATATCAAACATATTGCTTCGATTGCTGATGAGAACTGCCAGGAAAGTATGAATGAGGCAGCTAGGAAGTTACGCAGTGGTGAGGAAATTGGACAGATATCAGTCAGCATGGATGGGACGTGGCAAAAACGATATGGCCACAATTCATTATTGGGAGCTTCATTCGTTATATCCATTGATAATGGCCTAGTGCTTGATTATGATATCAGAAGCAAAACATGTCAGGTTTGCAAAAGAAACCCAAATGCATCCGAAGATTGGAAGAAGGAACATGAACCAATTTGTGAAATAAATCATAAACAATCTTCTGGATCTATGGAAAAGGAAGGAGCTGTGGAGATGTTTGTCAATTCTGTTACACGTCGGAAACTGAAGTATGTTGAATATGTAGGGGATGGGGATACCAACTCCTTTGGTGCTGTTGCAGAAGCTTTATTAGAGAAGTTCGGAGATCAATATCCTATCATCAAAGAGGACTGCATTGGACATATCCAGAAGCGCATGGGAGCAGCCTTACGTAATTATAAGAGTGAGTGTAGAGGTTCTAAGTTGGCAGATGGAAAAACAGTCGGAGGTGCTGGAAGGCTGACGGATAAAGTTGTCGACCTAATCCAAACTTATTATGGATGTGCTATCAGAAACAACCAAGGAATCGAGAATATTGCTCAGGCCATCTGGGCGATATATTATCACATGATCTGTGGTCCAAGTGATGAAAGCTTGGAAGAACAACATTTGTACTGCCCTAATGGACCCGAATCATGGTGTAAATATAAAAAAGATAAAATAAATATTACAGACACATATAGCAGAACAAAATGTTTGCCTATTGTTTTCCGTAAGGAATTGAAACCAATATTTATTCGTTTATCCTCTACACAGCTATTAGAAACCTGTTCGAAAGGTTTAACGCAAAACCAGAACGAATCATTAAATAACGTTCTTTGGAGCAAATGCTCGAAGAGGGTGTTTGTTGGATATTCTCGCTTTAAATTAGCTGTTTGCGAAGCAGTTACAACATTTAATGATGGTGCTAAAGCTCGCCAAAGCCTGCTTGAAAGGTTAGAATTAGATTGTGGTAGAGCTTCTAAGAAACTGTTACATATACAAAATAAGGTACGTTTACAAAATTCTCGAATCAAGGTAACAGAAAAGTATAGAAAACAACGCCAAAAGCTTCGCCAGATAAGAAAAGGAAAATGGAAAGATGTAACGTGTTATATACCTGGTGGATTTTCCACAAAATTAGTTCCAGATGCACAAAGTGAAATTGATTTCGCCAAAAACAATGAAGTTGAGATAACATTTATTCATGACGATGATGTGACTTCTCTATTTTACTAGTACTTATTACAATATTATTTCATATGCTAATATGGGTACTTACAAAGAGTATTATTTTACCAAATATTGTGAAATAGAACAGAAAATGTTATGTTACTATCTATTTTTACGATTTTAATTTTTAAATGCATTTTTCTCAATATGGTGTATTTTCCAGGTTGCGAAAAACATTAAGGAGATTGGTTCATCCAATTTGTCTGAAATTTTCAGGATGTAATCTTTATTTATTCACTTGTAATCAGAACCAAATTTTTTTGGGGGGGAATTTGAATTTCACCTGTAGTACTGGCAATAAATTGCCAATAAGTGGAAAAATTATTTTTTATCGTTTCTATGGCAACTGAATATTTTTCAAGAAATTCTCTTGGTTCAAATAACAAGTCATTATCATGTGAATAAATGCTGAAAGTTTCATGTAATTTTGATGAACGGTTTATGAGATATTTATTTGCAACCGTTTCTATTATTTGCTGTCTCCATGGCAACCGTACCTGGTTACCAGGGCAAATTTTGAAAAAAATGTATTTTTTCATTATTATTCATTATGTATTTGAAAATTATGCATAAATATTCTTCTCATCACTGTTTTTTTGGAATTCGAGTTTTAGGGTGTATCGCTAAACATGATATTGAAGCAGGAATTTCGACTGGGATTTAGCTGGTTTTTGCTTCTAAACAATTCGTATCTTCAAAGAAATGTGAGGACCCCCTCCTCCCAAAAAAAATTGGGTTATAGGTCAAATAATGAGAAAATAACAAAAACTACCTTATTTTCAAACAATTTGAGGGGACGACGACCCTTTGTCAGTTTAGCTCAAAAAATCTTTAAATCAAAAATTTATACATATACATATATATGCATATTATATTGATCGATCGATTGATTGACTGTGCAAACAAGAGCAAAGACCTCAAATCCATCAGGAATGCTGAATTCTCGAGTAGAAGCTCTCCAACTACAAAAGATTATAATACCGACACTGCGGTTCCTATGGTTATGGACCTATGGTGTAGTGGTGAGCATGTTTGATTTTCACCACAGCGATCGGGGTTCGAATCCTGGTCGTGGCGGTAAAATTTCATAATGTTTACTACTACACTATAGAGCGGCACCCTTGGCAAGTGTCTGAAAACCATAAGCCACGGGTTCACCCAAGCCATGTGAGGGAAATTGGGTAGTCAGATGGGTACCTGACGAAACACAAGATTGAGCTATAGTCGCCGATAAATTAGCTTTAAGCTAGAGTGTGACTGATCTTCCGATGTGGTATTTACCTTTACCTTACCTATGGCCTTAGCTTACCTTGGTAGGTTAACTTCATTGGAAACTTCTGTTGACTAAACTAGACGCCCATAGACATCGAATTTAATTGTGAGGCCCCGTAATTGATTAATACGTAAAAAGGTTAAGTTGTTTCAATACCATAGTAAGGAAGTTGATAAAGGTATAACTGCCATTGGAAAGGAAATATCCCGATTAGCTGTACATGGTCTTGTAGGTTTAACATATAAGGTGTAGTTAATGAAATCTTCAGCTAATAGAAAATGGTGTGCATCCATCTGAGTACCACTTTATAACGTTGACTTTCTGTGGCAACCAGTTAGTTCCGGGAGATATTCTAGCATACACTATGTTGCTAATTGACCGCTGATTTTTTGTTGCATAAAAGCATTTTAGGAACCATTTTCTGTTGCAATCGATTTTTTTTTTTTGGATTCAAATCTCGTCAGATTTTTTGTAATTCTCACTGCCAAATTCTACATAAGGGATGTGGCAGTTTTCTGTTCCTTTATGGAAGAATTCGACAAAATAGCCGAAGTACCTTGTACCTTCTTCCATTTCCTCTTCATGTTCCACATAAGTAGCCCACTAGACGTATCTAATTATCTCACGGCCAATGATCCGTTAACTGAAAAATAAGTACCATTGGTGGGTTCCCGACGTTATCTCCAAGTAAGGATTGCTGCTATGCAATCAGAATCAATTTCATATGCGCAAATCGACGCTATTCATCTATAGAGCAACCCTACATGAAGCAAATTTTAAATGACTTTAGGTAGATTTCTTCGACACGCACGCAAGTATCTATTTATCAAGCGAACGTTATAACCACAGAACTTGACAGAAAAGCCACATTAATTCATTCATTGCGTAGCCTGCATTAGAGCCATTCTATCCTGTGACAGTGTTACCAACTCATCGCCGTCGCAGTAGGTGTCCTTATGCTGGTAATTAGCTTCACACCTTTGAGCTAAAATTAAAACATTTTCAATGTGCGCAGTAACTGGGTCTTATAACATACCACCCGTCAGTTCCCAATGACGTCCCCCTGCCCGAGTTTAAGAGGAACAGTGATATTCCCTGTAAGTATGCATTTTGCTAGGAACTGAAATTATCGAGGTTTACTGCTTTACAGATGCATGTACCAAACTAGGAGCGCATACACAACTCTCCTTTGAACCGCTTTGGTTTCCTGTCTGCATCTTCAGGCATACAAAGTTCCATTTCCAGTTGAGTAGACAGTTATTGTTCAGTTGTGAGATGTTCGAAAATGAGGCGCAACTTATTGTTCACTAAATGGATGAACTTAAACAATAGATTGTCATACAGATGAAACATCCCAAATCTTTGTGCGTGGTCCATCTTCATTGTCAAGCTGAATACGCTAGATTCTAGAAGGTTACCTGTATGTGTCGCTTCAGCATTAACAAACCGTTAGGTCTCCAATGGTATAAGGATATACAGTATAATCTCGATAATTCGAACACCCGATAACTCGAACTCGCGATAACTCGAACTAAAATTGAATCCCCTTGCTCTAATACTTCTTCATAATTTACCCCGGATAACTCGAACAATCGTTAACTCGAACCATTTTCATCGGTCCCTTGGAGGTTCGAGTTATCGGGAGTATACTGTAATATCAATGATAAGAATGATCAGAAACACAATTCGTTCTACAGATTCTGACCAATGTGCGTGGTAAGCAATGTGCGGCGCCATTTTTAACAAAAACAAACTAGAGTGAAACAGTCACGTGATTTCAAAATGTGGTGGTGGACAAATTTGGGGTTAAAGGGTCAAATGCGTATTGCGACGAAAGAACTTAAGGGGGCACAGTACCTTCAAAATCGTCATTTTTTTATTTTTTTTTCAAAATTTCGAAATATATGCAGTCTTATGTAAATATTTATCGTAGAATCCACTTCTGGTATTTGTTTTTAATGAAAATCATTATAACTGAAGATATTCATGTTTTACTGACACATGGTGAAACATGTTTTCTCGTTTTTCAACAATAACAAATAACAGCAGAATTTTTATTGCAGTGATGTTACCACCACTTTCTCCTTCCCTTGTTTTGTACATTTCCCTCACTCGAAGCTCTAGTAAATCAATAAATCAATTCCGCATCATAATAAAGCGAATTAGCCGTAATAAATTGAATAATCGAGGTGATATTTGTCCTCGTATACTTCTGGAAATTGAGCAAGGCACTGTGAAAAACCCCCTGAAGAAACGGTCTTGAAAAACGTGGTGATTGCTTTTGTTTGTTGATGGTGATTATTATTATAAACAACTAACGAAGTAAATCAAGTTTAGTAGCAGTAGCTTAAGTTATATTACGTTACTATTATAAACTGTATTTTTTAATGCACATTAAAGAACACTTTCGTCAAGTATAAAGTTACCAACTTCGTGGTAAAAGTTTTTGCTCTGTTTACAAGGTTTATTTACTTTACCGTTCTTATTCTTGCCATTAATCATGGTGAAAGGTGGAGCAGATAACAGAAAACATAGGCAACAACGAAGAGGAAAAGGGAAGAGAGTTTTCACTGGTAATAGTAAACCCAAATTATCAAAACTAGACCTCCAAGACGAAAACCAAACTTACCCTGATGAAAATGTCAATGTTCCCTCTGATGTAACTGGTTCTTCTACTGCTGTTTCTAATGCTAAACCTGCAGAAGATAATGTTGCTACTAGTGCTTCTTTCCTTGACGAGGAATCAGATTGGGTTGATGTTGTGGAGGAGGAAATTGAGACTGTGTCAAAGAAGAAGATGAAAAATATAGACATCGAAGAAGTGGATAAAAGCAGATTACTTGGATATAGACTTTTCCATTTATCAATATTAAATACTGTATTTGGTAATATGATATGCCCTGAATGCAAGACTCCAAATTTATGTCTCCAAGAAACAATAAAACAAGGACTTGCATTCAAATACACAGTAACATGTCACAATGTTGGTAGTTGTCGATGGAGCTACTCCTTCTTTAATAGCCCGAGAATGAAGAAAAATACTACTAAATTTTCTCTTTCCTTTGATGTAAATCCTCGCACTGTTTATAGTATGCGTCGTTTGGGGCAAGGCTATACCAGCCTTAAAAAAGTTTTATACCTCATGGACCACCCACCACCCATGAGCGAAAGAAGTTACAGACAGATAAACGTTAAAATTTGTGATTCCGTACAAATTGTTGCAGATAACTCCTTGTTGGCTGCTGCCGAAGAAGTGAAAGTGATGGAAGGATTGCTGGATGATGGGTATTGTCACACATCTGTTTCAGTCGATGGAACGTGGCAACGGAGGGGGGTTTCATCACTGAATGGTGCAGTTGCTGCAATATCAATGGTCAATGGGAAGGTGTTGGACGTTGCTGCAATGACTAGACATTGTCAGGGGTGTGTAAATATAAATGCCCTTAAAAGTAATGTTAGCGAAAATTAATTGATGAAGTATAACGCAGAAACAACTGCTCCATAACACACCTCGGTTCTGCTCCTGCAATGGAAACGAAAGGTACTGTAGAAATTTTTAACCGTTCCAAAGATAAGGGATTAATTTACACCGGTTACTACGGTGATGGTGACTCGAAAGGTTATGAAAAAGTTAAAGAAACGTATCCCGGTGTGTCAGTTGTCAAGTATGAGTGTATTGGCCATGTGCAGAAGCGAGTGGGCAATCGATTAAGGAAGTTGAATGAAAAAGGTAAAGGGTTTAAGTGGTTTGACGGACAGTGTCATTGATAAGTTGCAAAATTATTATGGAATGGCAATTCGATCAAATGTTAATGATTTGGAAAGCATGAAGTCTGCAGTTGCTGCTGTTTTGTTCCATGTCGCCTCAACAGATGCAAAACCTTGGCACGATCACTGCCCTGATGGTCCAGATAGCTGGTGTCGGTATAATAAAGATATATCATTAGGTACAAAGGAGTGCATACATGGCAAAGGTTTATCAATGGATATTATAAAACATGTAAAACCTATTTTTCAGGACCTTCAAAATGATTCATTATCATCAAAATGTCTACACGGGAAAACTCAGAATCAGAATGAGTCTTTTAATTCAATTATATGGAAGCGTGTTCCGAAAGATGTATTTATTGGTGGTAAAACATTTAGAATGGGTGTCATGGATTCTGTTTCCCATTTTAATGATGGTAATATTGCCACATTGAATACGTATGATGAAATAGGTCTAGAATATGGCCACTATACCACAATTGGTTGCCAAAAGGGAAATATAGAGCGTGCCAATAATTCTGTGAGAAAAAGTGGAGAAGGATATCGTTCTAAGAGAAAATATATACGTGGTATGAAAAAATCTAAAGGTGATGTTTTGAAGAAAAAAGAAGGGAAGACCTATGGATATGGTGAATTTACAACCAAATAATATTTATTATGTACTTAATTTTATCTATATAATACGTTTTTTCTTCTTTTTTTACGTTGTTTTTTTAAAATGGATTTTAAGAATTTAGGGATTTTCCCAGATGGCGGCGAAGATATTTTGAGAACGGTTTGTCTATTGTGTCTGAAATCTTCAGGGAATATTCCATATGTTATTTGAAGTGTAATGAGCGCAGGATATTTCTTTAAACTTAAACATACTTTCTATTTTTAGTTTTTTCTTTAATTTTTTTTACTTTCAGAGGGGGGGGGGGGGGGGGTAATCGACATTAAGGGGGAAGTATTTAAGGTGAGGAAAAATCCTGCGTTCATTGCACCCTATATATGTAGGGAATTGATTATACTGATTTACGTGCTTATATCTCTATTTACTTTTATTATTTTGTTGCCGCCACATTACCCAAGTTTTCTGGATTTTCCAGTCAAAGGCCCAAAAGTCTTCCATTTTTTTTTTTTTTCAATTTTTTTCTTCTTTTTTGAAAAAAATTGGTACATATCTTCATTTATCCAGATTATTAGTTTTGTAAACACTATTTTGAAGAAAATGGATTTTAAGGTACTGTGCCCCCTTAACACATTCTAATACGACTCAAGAAAAAAATTAACATTTTTTTGCAAACTGTTTTTCTTTTCGTGTGAAGAAATTTATCATTGAAATGGTTGATAAAAAAGTTCCATTCATGGCTTGATTGAAGCGTAATACTTCTTAATCCAATATATGATCAGTCAAAATGTTTACCATTTGTGTTTCGCAGCGAGCATCATGTCAATGTGGGCCCAATCAAAATCAGAACGAGTCCATTAACAACAACAAAAGCAGATTTGTTATTTCTGTTTGTGAATGAAATGAAATGAGGGGGCACATGGAAGAAAGTCATTTATGGAATCATTAAACGTAAAATCTGGTCCAAATGTTATTGCAGGACTCAAATGCAAGGTGCAAAATAACAAAAACATGCAAAAAAAAAAACGTGTTACGTCAACTATGAAAGTTGAACAAGAACGGTAATTCATATATTCCAGGTGGATTTTCAACAAAAATTATCCCTATGTTTTACACACAGCTTGTAAAATCAACAATCACCTTTGTTTCCAATGTTGATGTGCAAGGTTTTATAACACTTTCACAAGTGATATTTTAATGATATATTGTTTTTTATTGTGTAACTATATGTAAGTATTGTCAGTAGCCTGCTGCCTTGGGCAAAGTTGAATTTTTTATATTTTATCAAAACAATTGAAAGTAATGCACAATTTATTCCCTATTTTACTTTAAATTGAATTTTCTCAAAATGTACATTTTAGCGGTTGTGAAAAGATATCCCATTGCATTTACTTGAAATAGCACGATATTTTCACAGTTGGAGAATTACCTCCTTAATGTTCTAAATATGGAATTTTGCAAAATTCCTAATTTTGGGACAGTAACCATGAAAACATCAAATGTTTAGTAACCAAAATAGATAAAAAACAACCAGATAAAACAATCAGGCTACGTAGTTGGATAATAGTTTAGATTTTAATTATTTCCAAAATTTTGATTTACTCTCATTGTTTTGATAAATATTAATCTTCTTTGGGTCATTACGGATCTTTACTCCTTGGTATTTAAATAACTTTATACCATATTTGGTTGTATAAACTTTGTTGTAGTGTAAACACGGTACATGCTGCACGGGTACTTTTAAATGGGTTATCTTTGGCTGAGATATCTTTTCGTAACTGTTTCTATTGTCCTGTTTCCATAAAATCTCATAAAATATACCCCTTTGTATTCTTTAGGTATTTTTACAGCTAAAATGAAATTTGTTGCAAAGTAGCATATTTTGGTGCATAGCCTCTTAATAAATTAGTTTTATTTTTCAGTTATTTGAGTACAAAAATTGAAAATTAACACTGAAAAATCTGAAATTTGTAGTTTACCCTCCCCTAAATTAGAGACTCGATATTTTTAAGGTATTTTCTTCAATATTTAAATCCAAATTGTTGAATTGATTGATTAGTATAAATAATTTATTTAATCTGAAAAATACAAAAAAGACGCACAAAATAAGGATATCATATACTTATTCACTTTAGTGAAAGCTTTTACCATCCGCCCACCATGTATGTGTCCGGAACTTCAGCATGACCCCCCGCCTGCTGGTTTTCATGGTTTCAAGAGTCACTGGTCACCCTGTGGTACCATCTAGAATGATTTATAACAATATAATAAGCAAGAAGCATAGTCATTATCCACAATTATTAGGTACATCCTACAAAGTTTCAGAAATTATATCTTTAAAGAAGTGTGCCATTTTTATGCGCAAGGGAAAACAATATATAATGCTAACTTTATACAAACATTTGTTAGAAATGATGACATGAGATAACAATGCCTTCATGCATATGTCCACACACAAAAACATTCATATTTCCAGGTACAATACTTGTATAAAACTTGGCACTAACTTAATTAAACCAGAGCACACACAAATTCAGAAAATTTGATACATCTTTTCCCATGCTATTATACTTAATGACAAACAACACACAACACAGAAATAGAATGCACCCTCCCCCTTTAATTGTGATAGTAAAAGCTACAAAGGGGGGCACTGATACTATTTTGTATTCGCAACATGCCACCAAGATAGGTAGCCACAACGGCCAGGGGTAAGTGGACTATTACCAAACATCACAGACACTGGCATGTGTGACCCAGGTTTTGAGCTCAATTTGTTTTGAAAAAGCAACCTGTATTTGATATCCTTTTTAGTCATTTTCATGACTAGATTTAGTGGTAATTAGAAGTTTATTCACAGTGATATAAATCAATTAAGGTTGAGCATGTAAAAAATGTATTTAATTAAAAGACAGAAAGATACTTACAGAGTACAGGTATGCGTTCACAGACTTTCAATTCCTACTGTACCAAGAGTTCGTGCGATTTGACACAGATTTGAGGACGCTCTTCTCCCATTCAGCATGAAAAATAATTTCTACTGCACGTTTAGAAACCTTATCTATATAATCTAGCCCAGCAGCGTCCCCTTCACCCATGATCTAGTGTGATGAAGAAAATTTCAAAAAATCATGCCGTGAAAGTGTAAAATAAGCTAAATTCTGTATACGTCATTTTTGGCCAATCAAATTGATTAAGTAAATATAATCATAAGTGACTATGACAAAATGAAGAATCGGTTGACCCGAATAAAATCTCCTATCAGGAAAAAAATACGGAACACATCCCCCCCCCCCCCCCCAAATATACCCTCCAAATTTAAGTTTTTGGTGTATAATGCGAAACACATCCCCCCCTCAAATATATAATGCGGAACATATCCCCTCCCAACGTAAATATTGCAGACCAGATCCCCCTTCAAGTTAAAATTAGAAATACGCGTTTCCGTTCGGATCTCGTGGGAAAATTTCAACGCTAATCGGGTTTTTACGGTTTTCTTCAAATTAATATTTGAACGTCCCTCCGGTCGAAATCTCTTGGAAAAATTTCTACGCAAATCGGTTTTTTCGGTTTTCTTCAAATTAATATTAGATATACGAGTCTCCGTTCGGATCTCTTGAGAAAATTTCAACGCTAATCTTTTGTTCCCATTAACTTAAACATTTTAAATAATTTTCACTTCCAAAAAATTGAGGGGGGATAAATCGCAAATCACCCCTCTGGATCCGCGCCTGCCTCAACAGCCTTGTTCTTAGCGTTCAACAATATTCCAATTCCAATTACTGTTTTCAAGATGTTGTTTCATACCGTCGTAATTTGCCTTCATCTAATTATCCCTGACAGTTGATTTTGCGTAGTCGAGATAGCAGTGGTAATTGAACGTTATGACACTGATCACTCTTACCCAGGGGACTGTGATGTGACACGTCACTCACCTGCATTTCCTCGTCTGTAAATACGAGGTCAATTAGGGATGGATCATCATTACCTCGTCTAGATGTTGCGGGTTCAACGTGTTGGTATAGGTAAGAGTCTCGAACCGCTTCAAGAAAGAATACCTCTGCACTGTTCTCTCCACAGGTAGTGGACCACGTCGACCAGTTGATATTTCTAAGGTTGAAGTCCCCAACGATGCACTTATGGGCATAATTCTTGCTTGAAATGTGTTTGATCAACTGAATTAATTTCTCATTATTCAGGTCTGAGTTTATGTTGGGCTTCTGTAGCAGCATGCGAATAGAAGTATGTTCCCTCCACGTTGTCGTATTTCAAGAAGACATACCTCTTCATAACTTAGACCAGTGCCTATTTGGATTGTTGACTTGTCGATAGATAACTGAGAGTATACAGCGATACCACGTCCGATACCACTATCGAGGTTCATTGGATGGAGAGAGTAACCCGGAATCTGGTAGTCTGTTACAGTGCGCTCTTTTGAATTCGTTGGCTTAACCTGACACCGCTGCGATGACTGGCTTTTCCCGCTCAATTTTCTTACGTAGTTCAGTCATTTTCGAGGTAGTTAGTTGATCGGCATTGGTAAACATGAGCTTCATTGATGGCAAATTAGTACATTTCAACTCATTTAGTCTACATTGAGGTGTGTTCATCATCATCGATACGTAAGTAAAAAAAAAAGTAAATGCTCACCAAGTGTTCGTCCGTGTCCATATTACTATTGCGGTCCAACCAATCTTCAAGTTCATGTCAATTTGTCGACAGACCTAATATACATGTCAATTGAGATAATTTCAATAAATCCAACGACTTTTCTACTCGTTGCCTGGATATTGAGTTTCTTTCAGAACTTGTTAAATGATTCCTGGGGCAACGTTATCTCATGTACCGTATTAAAACGATTTTCTGACCAAGACAATAAAGAATATCGTTAATTACTTGATGATACTGTCTTTCCACGTTCACGTGATATTCGATGGAACTTGTCACCGCGGACCAAATGATACCGAATATCCGATGGCATTGTCGTGGACAGACTTGATCTTTCGATATACAGGAGTTTAATTTGGCAACACCAAGCTGTCGCTTGCTAATGCGTTATGATGCCTTCACGCTATCTGCTTAGCTTCTCAGCTTTTACGGCCACATTTTAGTGTAAAATAAAGGGGCACTATAACAAGAGGGTATTCAACTGTCAAACTATTTGTATAATTTATGCCGAATTTAAACACGAAGAGTATTCAAAATATAACGAACTAAATTCGTTAAATCAAAGAAAAGTAAGGACTCACAACGTGTGGCTACCACCTTGTATCGTTTGGAGATTTTACCAAGAATTGACGTACAAACTGGGCGGATATAGTGGACATCTGGAGGAGGAAGGTGGGATAAATATGGGGAAGGTGTAATTATTAACCTCGCACGTCCAGCTACCGCGTTAATTACTTTTTACCATACATGACTAAGAGAAAGGAGACAAATATCGATAACGAAGAAATATAAATATTTCCCCATGTTCTACTATTTCTGTCATTATGATACAAAACAAAAGACATCCCCAAATAAAGTAAACTTTTTAAAACTACATTTGTCGCGAAAAAAAGTTTCTTCGCAAGAGACAAGGAGAATGGCTTCAACATTATATTCAGGGATTTTGCTTGGAAACAAATTAGTGATTCCAACAGTTTCAGCACGGCGAAAACCCCCATATGGTCAAGTAACTCGAATTTGAAGGTGACGATGGTGTTGGGAAGGAGGGAAGATGTCGGAGGGAGGGTGGGAAGAGGGAGGCAACTTGTTACAAGGTTTAGTAACATTGTCTACGTTTGACCTACGTTTGAACACACGTAGCCTCCCCTCCATCGCTCTCCCTCCCACCCAACCACCACACGCATCTTAACTAAGCCAAGGTTTTCACAAAAGAATCCATGCACAAAGTCATACAGTATACCACGAGTAACTCGAACATCGGATAACTAACTGTTTTCCTGCCCCATTAGACCTTGCCTCAATACTCTCTCATAAATATTACTCGACAACTCGAAGCCCCGATATACACGTTTTATATAAGAACATTTGAGGCTGAATGTTTTGTAAAACAAAACAATACAAGAACAAATCGAGGATGGGATACGACTACCAAATACAAATTTTTGAAGAAATCAATTTTTAGCATTCTAGTTTCAAGTAAAGATAAAATATACATCATTTCTGACCAGAATCTAGATGTTTATTCTAACAGAACTTCCTCGACATTGTCTACTTATTGGGAAAGTTAAAGTACATAATCTCGACAATAAAACAGCCGTGTGTAAATAAACCCTTTAGTACTCAGTCCTTCCACACAACCTCCAATTATTTCTTTTATATCATCTACTTCTGATTCGGCGGCTTCTCAAAATAAGAACACAGTAAGAGCATTTTGAAGCTCAATGGCCGGTAAAGAATAAGAACATTGAGCCACGGCGAGAAGTTTCTGGTTCTTATGTAAAAAGATGAAGTGGAACATTTCCATCCCACCCGAATCAATTGCTTCAGGTAACAGGAATTCTTTTGGGAAAATGGATATCTATTTCTAGCAGTATACAAACCTTACTGTACAAAAAGGCTATATATGTTATAGGGACTTGTAAAATGTATCGTAGGTGAGTAAAAAAAACCCTCTTTAACTCAAACTCTAACGCATATTTTTTCATATAGTGGAACGTTAGTTTTCCTTAGTCCTCTGGAGATTCGAGTTACCACGAGTATACTATATGTTCATTTGCTCCGTTCACCTCCCCTCCAGCAAAAGAAAAATTCCGTACATTATTTGCAATACCCATACTATCTAATACAAATGTGACGTTTCTATTGCGCACAACATCCTCAATTCATTCTGAAAGATCTGCCACTCAGTTATTCCGATCTCTTCTGCAAATTTGGATAACCCGGTTTTAACACCTTAATTCCAGTTCATGTTTTAATGACGTGACTCGGAAAGAAAATGAATTCAGCAACCAGTGAACCAATAGAAAACGGTGTAATGACTGAACATCACCTTTCTTTAACTTTTTAACGGAAGATTAACTATCCGAAAAATTCACGATGCTTCACGCATTTTTGAAAACAAATCCATTGACATTTTGGAAAAGGAAAGGCACAAGTCATCAACGCAACGTAATATTACGCGGAAATCAAACTGGAGGCATTGCTCGCATAAATTAATAACGCAGAATGATTGGTCTCACATGCGTACATAAAAATGAATTGGAAATAACACATCAATATAATTATTAACAAACAATGAGGACATCAAATAAAACAGAAATCAAAAAATTGTCTTCTTACTGCTCGCTTTAATATACTACTGTCAACAAAACCATAAGCAATCAATTGGATAAGAACCAATTGGATATAACACACAAAGATCGTGAAATGAAGACGTTATCCGATAATATATTCGCACAAACACACACATACGAAGTGTAGTAACAATTTGGATTAAATGGCAGCTGGTGGCATTTGCTGGTGGGGTTGTTGTTGTTGTTGCACGGGCACTTGTGTGTTTGGCAGATCCTTGTGCCATGGTGTCTCCTTCCACAAAAACCATATGTTACCACACCATACGAATGTATTTAAAAAACCCAATAGCTAAACAAGAAAGGAGAGATAGAATATTATGCATTTTATACTTATTTTAAGTATTACACCTGAACGGGCTACAATAACGCCTCTACTCTTGAGATTTTTCCTACGAATAAAAAAAATTTATAAAAAATTATGTGCAGTACTCTCAAACTTCATGGGTTAGTTTTTCCAATACCTATCCAAACGATTTTTTAAACGCGTTCATATTTGTCGCACTGATGACTTCTTTGGGAAGGGCGTTCCATACTTTTGATGCTCTCGATAAGATCTCCTTTGATATATTTTTTTTGCTATTCCCCGGAGTGTTTATGACTCGTAACAACTCCATCTCTTAATTTTATTTCTGGTATTACACATCTTTATTATATGTTACTCGTCATTTTAAACACTTGTATCATATCGCCTCAGTCTCCTATATTCTAGAGTTGGTAAAGTTAACTGCCTTAATCTTTCCTCGTATGTCATGTTCTTAATTTCAGGTATCATTTTTGTTGCTCTTCTTTTGACATTTTCAATGTGGGTTATATCCGTAACCTTGTATGGGTACCACACACATACTGCACTTTCCAGATGACTTCTGACCATTGACGTATATAACAGAACTTAATCCTCGTCTATAGACATTTTGAAAGAATGAAGAATGACAGTCGGGTAGAGAAGTTGAGAGAGATTGGAGTAGTAGGACATATGGGAGAGGTTGACCTCGGAAGACTTGGGATGAAATTGTACGAAGCGATCTTCCCCTTCCTTGTGACCGGGATTTTGTATTGTGTGAAGCGAATTGATAAATGATTTCATAAGCTTTGTACAGAATTGATAAATGATTTCATAAGCTTTGTACAGAATTACAGTTAATTATCGTGAGAAGAGATCGAGGTATTGGGGAAGAGCTATTGGAAATTAAATAATATATTTCATAAGCTTTTCGAAATTAAAAATACTACTAACTTATCCGAGATCATCCATTTAGTACATACGGAAACAAATCCAAATTGTTGACCATCCCTCGCTCCAAACACTGAAGCGTACATTTGGGTCTGAACCCTGACTCCCTCCCTCCCACCGCCATGCGTACGAAATTCATTGTTCAGACTAGATGACATCAGGAGGGACTTGTAATAGTAGATAACAAACGTAATGAAGGAGCAAAAACGAAGAGAAAAGACTTATTTCTCTCTTTAGGTGAGAAAATACTTATTTCCCTCTTTAGGCGAGAAAAGAGAGAAAAGAGATACAAACATGTTCTTAGGAAAGATTCCAGAAGAAAATTCTCCTCGAACCCTGAACATAATAACTGCAAAAACTTGTCACCTAACGCCAGGGTTAGCGTGAAATTATAAATACTTTTAGGTTCTCCGCTTGGTGCAACAAATGCGTCATTTTGTTTAGTTGTTGTTTGTTGTTTAAGGTATAATTTATGACGTTTGCGAAAACCAACTTTTTTCAAAGAAACAATACCACTGAACAAAATCATTCTTTGACTAAATAAGAATCTCTTACGTCAAATGGTGTTGTTTTATTGGAAGCTACATGTAAATTCATATTCTCAAATTGAGGGAGAAGATCTTCATTTTTAGATGCCAGTCCTTTTTTAAAAACTAGTTTGGGCGACGCCCTTATCTTTGTATATAATGATTCAAAACTTAACAAGTAACTCGTAGAAACATTGTTCATGCTAATACTGCAAGAAACTTCAAAGAAGTACATTTCACGAGTTATTTGTATTTCTAAGAAATTTCGTCGGTAATTGACGCGATTTACAAGGCCTTCTCTATGGACTTATGATTCAGATTTTTGTGGACTTATGGTTCAAATATTTCGCGTGGAGATCACGTATGTCCCGCGGAAACGTATTACGCGAGCCATGACGAATGCATTTGGGATGAAAGGCAGAAAAGAAGGCAAGGCAAGACAATTGACATATTTCCTTTTCATACATACATGTTCACATTCTCATCCAAATAATCAAAAGTTCGTGCCTAACTCACATTGGTATTGGAGTTTGGATATACATCAAATGATCATTCGTCGAATAATTCCCTTTGGAAGAGGTTAATTCGTTTGAAAGATCTATTTGGCGTTTGCCACACTTCAGAGATTTAACGTGTCTTCAAACTATTTTGGTTTGATATTAGAGGAATACCATTCAGCTAACTTTTCTTTCATTATCACTAGGGCAGGGAAGTGTGATGGAAACTCTAAATTTCGAATTATTCGCGTTAGATTTTCACGGAACCAGAAAATTCCGCAAGATCCGAGGTGAATATACCCGGATTAGAAAGGTTTAAACATCGCGTACTCTTTAAACCAATCATAACTGGTAGTTTTGATAACTCGCAGAAATTCTAAGTCGTTTGGTACCTCATGCGATAAATGTTTTTACTTGACTTCTAATAATTTGAAGGAATTTCTACTGTTTGAAAAATTAGCCATTTCTCAAAACAGCCATGCGCTAAGTATTATTCTTATCATGCAATGGATGCGCATATCCCATATGACTTTGTAGTACGCCCGTCCATCCGTCAGTCCGTGTGCGTGTACCTTATCCACCCTTTATGGCGGAACCTTGGAGGTTCCGGAAATTGAAGGCTGGCGGATTAAAAGCCGGCCAACAAAGGGCTGTTTTTTTCTCTGAAAAAAATCATTTTCTGGCGGATTTTTGTTGTTAAGAATTTCAAGCCCTACTGATCTTTAATGCTAACTTAGCTCCGTTTACCACCATACACTAGTCTTTCGTGTTGTATGAATTCTAGGGACTTCGGCGAATATGCGACTTTTTCGTGAAAAATATGAATTATTTGTTACGCAAACGGTCCAAGTTAGCGGAAACCCTAACTTCAGGCCTGTCGGAATAAGGTATTCGAGTGAATACAGTGTTCACAAGTCAAATCCCTTTTTAAGTCCCTTTAACAGTCTTCACAAGTCTAGTCCCTCTCAGAAAAAGTCCCTAAAGCGACCAAAAAGGGACCACTTTTTGACGTGACTTCCAAACAAGTCCCTAAAGGGACTTTTGCCTTAAAAAGGGACCTACTTGTGAACACTGGGAATATAACCGAAAAGAAAACCAACACATACGCGACTGCACAGAATACACACATGTAGTTGTATAGAAATGAGAAGAAAAATCAATCAATCAATCAATACAACTTACAATAGAAACCGTCAGGGTAGCATATTTGGCACTCACTCTATCTTCACAAACGAATTGATCCTTGCAAAAGCTCAACTTTGAAATTATAGTATTTACATTTGTACTTTCTTTGATGCTATTCACTGCTGCTGCTTGGGCAATCGAGCCAACAAACCAGAAGAAGGCATAAAACACGGTGACAGCAAAATCCTGGAATTAAAATAATTTCAGCAATGTCTTTCGATGTGAATTCGTTGAAAAGGTTTATTCAATAATTACGTAACGGAAAGTTGCTTATATGCGAAATTTCGTTGGTTAAATATCTCATGTCCAACTTAGTTTCCATCCTTCTTTACGCGAAATTAGATGTACCTCGACCTATGTGACCCGTCGGTGGCCGTCCGGATTAAACCCGCGCGGGCACCGCAGTGCCCCCCTTAGCTGGGAAACTAAGTTAAAATGAGATATCAACCAATGATATTTCGCATAGAAACAACGTTACGTAATTGTTTCAAGCTATTAACTTCCCTGGAAGACGGAACAGATGGCACTTTGTTATAAACAGACCATGTGGACCCACCACCCACCCCCAAAATTAGGTTTTGCATTGTTTTCCGCAAATATTTTTGGGACCACCCCCACTTTTTAAGGAAGCATGTTTTTTTCTTCAAAAATTTCCATGACCACCCCCACACCATTTCACAAGCAACACATTTTTCCAGCATGTCTATTCCAACCACCTCCAATCACCTAAAGTATGAAAACACCTTTCATAGGTCATTGCCATTTGTGTTACATTGGGTAACTTAATGGTACACCAGGGAAGGACGAGGATGATAGAAGCATGATAAAACAGTATATAGGACCTTAGTTTTGTTCATTTCATTCATTCTGCTCATTTTTGTTCATTTTTGGTACAGGAAAAAAAATTGCAATGGAATTTTTCTACATTTTTGCTTTGTTTGCCACCACCCACCCCACCATCTGTTCCGTAACTTTTTTCCCGACCCCCCCCCCCCCCCTTCCCTGTGCCAGGTGGTAAATTATACCAGGGAATCCCATAAAATAAATAAAACCTAAACGTTGTGAATTTGGTCAAGAAACATTCAATAGAAACAAGCATATACATTCCATTACAGAGAATCTCAATCTGGACATGCTGAATCAGTAATACCATACATATTGATTAGTTAATAATTATTTACTAAGAGGTACATTTACTTTCATCTATATTGTTTCCAAATATATTGTGCTTACAATTAATTCATTTCTTTGATTGCACACATCGATTCAAAAGCCAATTTTCATTGAGGATATAAAATTGGCACGGTTTGATTGAAGCATAAACGTCTCTACGATAGAAATTTTAAACCATCTGTTTAATTCGGTTTTCTTGAATACGATGTCGATTAAAGTTCAGATGACTTAAATGAAATTTAAATTGTCTAATTTAAACCATCTGAAAGACGCTTTCAATGAAATAAAACGTTTAATAAGACGTCAATCGTCGTCGACGACAAAGATGACTTAAAAAGTCGAAATAGTTTTTCGAAATATAAAGTCATTGCGCTGGCAATACTTTAAGATCTTCATGCTTTAAATTAAAAAAGCTCTTGTCACTAGCACCCTAAACTTGAACTGTTCTGCTGTCTAATTAACGGTCAGACTACCATAACCTTTGCTGTGATCTGTCTTCGTTTGGCTTACGAATGCCTCGTTTATTCGGTAATTCGGCAAACATTAGCAGCAATGACTGATGAAACCTCTAATGCCTGGTCCTCTTCTTCCTTTCCTCATCTAATTATTTTCATTTCGGTAAAACTGTACTCTTCAATTTCTTCATCCTTCCCCCTCCTCGACATTTTGAATAATTCGGAAAGCGCAACAGCTGCCATATTTTCAAAAAATTAAAATCGAGTGATTCGGCAAAAATGCAAATCGTCTCATGTTACAAATCACACTGATTCAAATTTTTTGATGAACATTGGATTTTCGAATTTTATGTCTCTCTCCACACGTCACACAGACGGTTTAAAATATAAGTCATTTAGACGTTCAAGTCGTCTGTGCACGCACGCGCGCGCGCGCGGGTGTTTGTGTGTGTGTGTGTGACCACGGCTACTAAACCCATTAGTAGTAATTGTTTTCTTATTCAGAAAATCCGGATGTTAATATATGTATATAACGATGAACCACCTTCCGGCATATCATTTACCGACGTTGTTTTTATTTGCTGATGAAGGTATTATCAGGTCCCATGTGTGATTGTATAGGATTGTATAGGGTTCATGAATTGGACTGAAATAACATCCATTGATTACGTTGCATGGTGCAATGCTTATCAGATAATGTCAATTGCTGGTCGCTGTTGATTTAAACTTGATGTGGAGATTAAAAAGGTTCATATTATGCAAGGTTACCTTGTAAATGTTAATTAAAGCTTTGAAGAGGTGAATTCCATTATACATTACATTCGAGGAACGGGCGTGTTGCGCACGAACAAGGAACGGGCGTGTTGCCCACGAACGAGGAACGGACGTGGATGGGGGCACGCACATGGCCCGTCCTCCCGCGTTGGTAGTGATGGGTGCTTCTGGGGTGCCGTCCCCATGCTTTGATGGGGAGTTCCTGTCTCATTGTGGGAAGACCGTTCCACCGGTTGGGATCTACTCCGTCCTTTGCGTGTTATTCCATCTGCTCGCCGATCACGTTTGTCACATGGGTCCTTTCTTACATTTCTCTCTAGCCCATCTTGTTTGCCGGTTTGGTAGTCGCCGCGCTGTCTAAACGATCACCCGTGGTGTTCTTCCCTTCTTTTGTTATTTCCCCAATAACTACAGTTGTTGGCTTATAACTTCTGTTCCCAGTTTCGGTCTCTTCTGACTAACAGTCCCCGTGGATGGTTGCTACGGTGTTCATCTACAACCCTCTCTCCAAACTACACTCGGGTTCAAGAGCCACCCTCCCACATAACACAACACAGCGTTCACGCAGGCTTGGAGACTAATTCCAGTTAGCTGAAATTGCCTTCCGGTTCACAACAATTCCGGCATACAGCATTATCGTAATTTCCACAGAAACTTCCCAAATCTCCTCAACCCCTCCACCCACCTCCCCCTCCACCCACCTCTTCCCACTGAGGAATTATTTATTAAGTCATTACAACAGAACATTTTAGTAAGCAAGCTTGTACTCCTCCTGTGTTAGCTTTTCTGTGATGAAAAAGAACCAAAAACATCCCCTACATGGAATCTGTTTATAAAGGCTATCCACAACTGGACTGCTTTACAAAATACCTTTTGTCAACACCAATTATCATTACCAATAACTTACTTATTCCTATAGCATGAACAACTGATTTTGTGCTATAAAAATTAAGAGTGCAAGGATCTAAAATATGGAATGATTTGCAACCTGTTATAAAGTATCCTTATACTTATCCTTTGACTGCGTGGGTTGTCATCGTCCCTGGACAAAAATGCATAAAAAAATACTTATCGTTATCCTTATAACAGGTTGCAAATCGTTATCCTTATAACAGGTTGCAAATCATTCCATATTTTAGGTCCTTGACTACACACAATACATTAGGCTTATAATTCTATTGTTTTTTATTACTAAAACATAATGACTAATTCTATTGACAATATGTTTCATGTCGCTGACGTAATAAATAGGGTATTATTATTATAAATATTAAGGAGTCTTTGCCTACTCAACCAGTTCTCGCTAGGTGAGTGCAATGACGTAACGAGGCATTTTCGTACCCAGGGACAAAATGCATTTAGCCTCCCCGTCCAGAATGGTAACCTTAAAAACATTTGGGGCTGCAGAGTAGCCGGTTTGTTTTCACTATTTTGACTGATCGATCAAACACCAAAGAGAGAGATTTGAAGGGTATTTATTTACCGTCAAATTTTGGATGAAACAAGATACTGAACTCCAACATTTGCACACACCGTTTTTCAACTTGAAATATATCAACTGAACTGAACTTAGAAACGAAATAAAACAATTATTGCGCCCAGGGGAAACTGCCCCTCTGCCCACCCCTCGGGTAGAACACTGTAAATGCACTCATTTTTTGTAGGTACAGTAGACCAACACTTATTCGAATTGGCAGTTATTCGAAGCAATTTTCATTTCCCTTGGTAAATCTTTCCTTAGGTAAACCTTTAGTTAATCGAACCCCTGGCTATTCTCTTGAGACTTCGAATAAGTGAGTCTACTGTATTACATAAATTTACTTCCTGCAATTGGCCAAAGCAAGTGAGCCATGTGCATCCGCACGTGCGTGTGTGTGTGGCGTATGACGTGTGTGCGTGTACAAGCTTGTGTGTGTGTGTGTGTGTGTGCGTGTACAAGCTGTGTGTGTGTGTGGTGTGTGCGTGTGTGTGCATACTGGTGTGTGCGTGTCTGTATGTGTGCACAAGCTTTGTGCGTGTGTGTGCGTGTGTG
This sequence comes from Flavobacteriaceae bacterium, assembly GCA_965250265.1. Lineage (GTDB taxonomy): Bacteria > Bacteroidota > Bacteroidia > Flavobacteriales > Flavobacteriaceae > PRS1. Next base: position 65,802 of record CBDFNO010000014.1, read on the forward strand.
TGCACAAGCTTTGTGCGTGTGTGTGCGTGTGGCGTGTGTGCGTGTGGCGTGTGTGCGTGTGGCGTGTGTGCGTGTGGTGTGTGCGTGTGTGTGTGTGCGTGTGGTGTGTGCGTGTGGTGTGTGCGTGTGGTGTGTGCGTGTGGTGTGTGCTGTGTCTATTAAAGCTGAATAATACCCCTCATACCCAACATTTTATATCAAAATTCAAGCTAGTAATATTAAATCAATAAATCCACTTACCACTACAGGTCCTGATGTCCAACTTACTTGCCCTCCTGCGGTTTTTGCTTGCAGTTTTGCATCGACATCCTCAAAATATATGTAATAAATAAGCATTCCTAGCGAAAATAAGAAACAGAACACACCGATGACAACAAAGAATTCTGTTGAATGACGTTCGCTAACTAGATGGGTCACTTCAACCTGAAATTAAAATCAATTATAATCATTAATGGGTCGATTATCATCATACAACGGTGCAAAGAATCGCGACGCAAAGAATCGAGACGCAAAGAGACTTGAAGACCTGAAGAAACACGGTGCAAAGGAACACGAAATCATGTAGTACATTTTTGATAAATAAATCAATAATCAATGTAGTACGTAACATAACAGAGCAAAATAACCATTAAACAATAATCAATGTAGTACATAACATACCAGAACAAAATAACCATTAAACAATAATCAATGTAGTACATAACATAACAGAACAAAATAACCATTAAACAATAATCAATGTAGTATATAACATAACAGAATAAAATAACCATTAAACAATAATCAATGTAGTATATAACATAACGGAACAAAATAACCATTAAACAATAATCAATGTAGTATATAACATAACAGAACAAAATAACCATTAAACAATAATCAATGTAGTATATAACATAACAGAACAAAATAACCATTAAACAATAATCAATGTAGTATATAACATAACGGAACAAAATAACCATTTTAAACAATAATGACCAACACATTGCAAAACACAAAAGAAAGTTTGCTTCATGTCAACTTATTTTTTGTGAGATTGGTAAGCAATCAAAGTTAATGACATTAACTGACAATTTTGTATTTTCTTATAAATGTTGTATTCGATCAAGATGTTATCATGTCGCATGAAACTATTTGTTTTCTTTTTAGGGAAGCATGCTTGTTCCACTGAGTCATTTGTGAGGAACTCAAACCTTTACCAGGATAAGATAAAATCAGATTTTTTCTTTTCCGCAGATAACTGACCTAACCATGGTAATTACATATATATATATATGTATATATATTCCTGATAACGATCGTATCTTCACTAAGAAGGCTTTTCCAATTGATTCTTTCATTATTATGTTAATTATAAACGTTTCAACCTTCAACGCAATTAAAAGACCTTGTTTTTGTTTTTGCTAACGTTTTCGACTTGTCCTTATCAAGCAATTAAAACAATTAAATTTACAAGTTGATTATCGTTAATTACATGTCATTCCATTGTCTATTTCTTTACAATGTCTTCATTGACGTCAATTAAAATGTCCTTAATTGCCCTCATTTGATGCACATATGCGTGGAAGTCTGGCACTGTTCCATTCACTTCAAGAGTTCATCACTCGTTCTACTGGTACTTTTTGCAACCTCACTGATTCCAGTATTTACCGCTTTGTCGGATCATTACGGCACTTGCCGACAACACTCATTTTAAAAACTTGCAGCTCACCATTATGTACACTCTCACAATTTTATGTCAAGGATGCAAGCTGCAGGTTTATGACCACCAATTCCGCTTAGAAATATTGAAATCAGCTATAAATGCACATGATAAGATTACGAGGAGCGTGAAGGGAAGAAAATATATAGAAGGAGATAATGGAGGAGAAACGAAAGAAGAATTGGTATAGTAAAGGTGGATACAAGTCGGTGATGTTTATAACAGCTACACCGAATTCGGAGCTAAGGGGGAAATTACAGGCAGAGATAAGTAAGACAGATATAAAGATAACGGTCATTGAGAAGAGTGGAAAGAAGGTTGTGAGACATTTACAACGAAATAATCCTTTCAAAGAGGATATTTGCACTGTGAAAGAAAAATGTTTAGTCTGTTCGGGACCGAATCCTGGAAGTTGTAGGGAGACTGGAGTGTCTTATCGAATTGATTGTTGCGGTGAATGTACTTATGTGTATACTGGTCAGACAGGATTGAATGCTTATACAAGAGGTAAGAAGCACGATCAAGATTACAAGGCAAACAGAGATGAAAGTGCGTTGTGGAAACATTGTGTGAGTGTACATAATGCTGAGCTGCAAGTTTTTAAATTGAGTGTTGTCGACAAGTGCCGTAACGATCCGACAAAGCGGAAAATACTAGAATCAGTGAGGTTGCAAAAAGTACCAGTAGAACGAGTGATGACTCTCGAAGTGAGTGGAACAGTGCCAGACTTCCACGCATATGTGCATCAAATGAGGGCAATTAAGGACATTTTAATTGACGTCAATGAAGACATTGTAAAGAAATAGACAATGGAATGACATTATGTAATTAACGATAATCAACTTGTAAATTTAATTGGTTAATTGCTTGATAAGGACGCAAGTCGAAAACGTTAGCAAAAAACAAAAACAAGGTCTTTTAATTGCGTTGAAGGTTGAAACGTTTATAATTAACATAATAATGAAAGAAAGAATCAATATATATATATATATATATATAGTATGAAGAACAATTATTTGTTCTAATTCTGTAAGATCGAAAATACAGCAGAGGAATAAATTGTCATATTTTCAAGTAGCTCGTAATTGTATATGTATATGTTTTCACATGAAGATGGGTAAAGAGAGCAATGAGATTGAGAAAGTGTTTAAACAAGGAGATAAGAGTAGCCCCTTAGTAATACAGGTTAAAAATGGTAGAGACTGATGGCAGTACTTGTGGCCCTGGCTGTACCCTTCAACATGTTTTAAAGGTACCTTATGTCTGGCATGCGGATGATATGAAATGGAAAGTCATCACGCTTATCATATGAACAGTCTGTCTACAATTGGTATGTTCAACTCTAGAAATGTTGCATGGATCCCATTGCCATTATGCTTACATTTAAGATGTAGATCAGATGAAAAGATCGACTGAAGTCACCGGAATCATTAAGATTATATTCATCATCTATGAACCAAGTTGCATATCGATATTTCAATGCACAAGTTATATTAGACTTGGAGTTTAGTAACACGATCGCTTTCATACTTTAGAAATAGAGATTAGCCCAGAATGGTGCGTGGTCGATTCCCATTGGAATTCAAATGGACTGTCAAAAATATTAAATTGTCAACTGGTCAGTACTTCCTGTTGTCGTCATCTTTCTCTCGGACAGAAAACAATAATATGCCTCCATATACAAACAAGACCAGAATGTAACTTTGTATAAAGTACTGAAGTCATAAGTAGAGATACCTATAGCCTTTTTCTTGCTGTTGATATTATTCAACCTATCAATGATAGGAGAGGAATTTTCGATGACCCAAAATCAAATGTAGTTTTTGTAAAACATTAGCATAGAAGTTCTGAACCTGATGGAAGAGAAGTTTGAAGACCTTTACTAGATGCAACAATGAAGTGGGGCATGAAATGGTAAGTAATGAATTGATGCTAGGTATCAGAAGGACACGCTCATAAGAAAGGAAAGCTCAGTGGCATTGCAAAATTGCGAAAAAACACTTTTTCTGCTGAGAGTCAGAAACTTATCGGACAGTCATAAAATTTTGTGGATATTTGTGTATAAAGGGTTAATTGCCAGAAATGGTTAATAATGTAACTTTTTCATGTAAATTCCCCCAGGATACAGCAAGTAACAGCTAAGTATATAAAATGGCCTGGGGATGTTAAGGAACATGCATTGCATCACTTTGTTGTTAACGGCCATGGGGTATCGGAGAACTCGGATAACGAAGTAACATCACTAAAAAAATGGAAAAATAAAAAGAAAAGGGTTTCAAATATATTTTATATATTGGTTTATATTAATTCTATTGATAAATTACAGAACACACAGAAAAACAACAATAAAAATAATTATGCTTTCTCATTGGCTGATTACAGTTCAATTGAGGACCAATCACATTTCAGTATTTCGTGTCTGTAACATGAAACCTTAGATAAATGTGTAACTCTAGGGTGTGTATTCAGTTTTACTGTTGTTCACTTAGTGCAAAGAAGTCTTATACTCGTGTTATAAGTATGTCAAATATGATAATAAAATGGAATTGCCTTTTGACTTAATGTATTTCCTTAAATATCTTAATGGGTTGGTATTTCCCATTGATAGGGGACACTTAACCTATTGTAACAGTTCTAGGTCATACTGCAAAGAAATGTGTGACAGTAAAAGTAGGAACAATATGGTATATGTAGTTTAAAGTTACATTCAAGCTGCAAGAAAGATAGTCTTCATGGTATTCCTGAAAAATATAGCATTGAATTACCCGATTATATGAAAGGTGTTGGAAATTCACACAAAGAAAGTTATTAGACATGTTCTGGGATATGTGGCATTAATTCTCTGTGGTATCATAGTATCCAAAAATACATCATTATGAAGAAACTATCTGGCCTACAGACTAAATTCAGCACACACATTAACTGAATGGGCTATTCAGAATGTTTACAATACTCTAAAATTTACATATTTTGTCCCAGAAAGGATAATAACATAACGATTTCATGGATTTTTGTTACAAGTTATCCATTTTTGGACACGAATGCAATTTTGACAGTAATGTAAGATATGATATTGGAATTATCCAGACCTCAGCTTTCAATTTTGTACATTTAATAGCATTGTAAGCTCTCTGTCATCATATTCCATGACCTTTAAAAATAACCTTAAAATATACCCAAAAATACCCACAATTTATCATGTAGTAAATAAGTGTTACTATATTACCCAGAAGCTTATCTATAACTTTTTCGCCTTATCTAATCAATGGGTGAGCCATGGACTTCCAGTATGAATTATATCCCAAACCTTTATGATATAGTAACAGATTTGCTGTGGATAGTGTTGGAACATGGTTCATGAACTTCAGACCACATTACTGGATTATCCATTAATGGTACAAACTATTGTTTTTGTCAAAATTATTACCTTTCAACAACTACTACTATCCAATACTACAACTATTTTTTGCACAGGTATGTCTCAGTTACCAGTTATCTTGAATTCATTATCCAAGAAAAAAGTAAACATTTCTTGTTACACCATTATCCAACACGGGACGACAATCATTTTGACATCTCTCTTCCAGTGTCACAGAATAGGATGAGGGTTCAAGATCATTAAAGGCTCACCAGCTAACACTGGTACTCACAGTTATTTTCATATGTTACACCATTATCCTATACTGGATAATTTTTGTAGTGGACGTATCAAATGTCACTGAACTCCCATTTCTTGTCTTTTTTTATGAACGTGTCCAGAAGTGTACCAGGGACACCTAACTCAACTAGTAAAGAAGATACTGTTTGCTGATAATTTAATATCTTATTCCTAATAGGAATAATATATTTGATAATATATAATTGTGTTATGTTATTATATTATTTCGTATTTGGATAGTTTTAAAGTAATTTGTAATTTATGTATTTTCATCGAGAAAAGATAATCTTAATCTTAATAGGTGGTCAAGGTTCAAAGCAACAGACAGAATATCATCCTTCTGTTTTAGTTCGTCTGGCAAAGTTGCTATCACCTCACTACAGTACAGGCTCCTTATACAACTTGGTCTCAATATTCTGAAGAATGTAAATATATCACTGTCCATGTTTTTCACCAAAATTATATTCAGATCGTTCCATATGAAATGCTATTTCGTTGAGGACTTTCTTTTTAGTATTGTTTAACAATATTCTTATATCATTAAGATTCATTTTTTTATAAGGATCAGGCAGATATGGAACATCTCAAATAGTGACCATCAGACATTTGGTAACCTTTTCAGGAATTAACTCGCTAGTTGACAAATATGCCATTAAAGAAAATATCTAACAGAGAATTTAAAAGGATGTACAAACCCTGGATAACTGATGGAATACTTAATTTTATAAAAAGGAAAGATAAGCTCTATAATAAGTATGTTAAATCCAAAAAATAACATTTTCAAGGATAATCTCCATGAAGAATACAAAGTACTACGGAATCAGATAAATGAATTAATTAGATTAAGTAAGAAAAACTATTTTGCAAAATTCTTCTCGGAATATTCCAATAATATTAAAAAGGTATTAAGGAGATTGTGAACATTAAATCTAAAAATTTCAATTCGCCTACTACTATTGAAGTAGGAAATAAAATCATCACTGATTACTGCTTATAATTTGTGACCATTTCGAATGACTACTTCTCCAATATAGCAGAAGATATATTAAAAACTAATAAGCAACCAGTACTGAAAACATTTGACAAATTCCAAAACAATCCTTTAAGTAACTCATTTGTAATTGAACCCTGTGATCCTGGTGAAGTTAGATTATTAATTAATGAACTCAACCCCAGTAAAGCATCGGGACCGAATGGAATTCCTACAAATATTTTGCAAATGATAAGTAATATTATATGCACCCCTTTGAGTAAAATATTTAATATTTCAGTTCCTTCTGGAACACATCCTGAAAAACTTAAGCATGCAAAGGTTGTACCTATATTCAAAAATGTATCACGTCTACTATATCAAATTACAGGCCTATTTCACTTTTGTCAAATTTAAATAAAATATTTGAAACACTTATATATGTACAAGAGAATTTATGCCTTTCTTGAAAAATATAACATTCTGTATGATCTACAATTTGGATTCAGAGCTAAACACTCAACTACTCATGCATTGATTAGCATAACGGAAAAAAATCCGATCAGCCCTAGATTCGGGAAAAGTTACATGTGGTATTTTTATTGATCTCCAGAAGGTGTTTGACACAGTTAATCATGAAATATTACTAAAAAAATTGGATCATTATGGATTCAAAGGGAGAATTAATGGGTGGTTTCGCTCTTATCTCTGTGAAAGAAATCAAAAAGTCACAATTAATGGATATGTGCCCCAGGGAATTGTTTTAGGACCAATTATTTTTCTACTGTATATAAATGACCTTCATACATGCATTAAACATTCTTCAACCTTACATTTTGCTGATGATACTAATTTACTCAATATTAGTTCGAACTATAAAACACTCACTAAGGAAATCAACAAAGACCTAAAATCTCTCGTCATGTGGCTTACAGCGAATAAAATTTCCTTGAATAATAATAAAAACGAAGCCATGAGCGTCATTCCATCTGTAAATAAAATAAAATTAAATGGAAAAAGACTTCTACCATCAAAAAAAATAAGTACCTTGGTGTTTATCTAGATGAAAATTTAAGTGGTGAATCACATTGTGAGGAACTTATAAAGAAATTAAACAGAGCAAATGGTATGTTAGGGAAAGCTAGACAATTTGTCCCATTAAATGAATTAAAAACGTTTATCATGTAATTTTCACATCTCACCTTATGTATGGTTGCCAAATTTGGACACAAAAGCTTCTCTCTGTTACTGACAAAATGTCGATTTTACAAAAAATGCTGTGAGAATTATGACTTTTTCTGACTTCAATGCTCATGTGAACCTCTATTCAAACAATTGGATATTCTTAAATTTAATGACAATATTGTTCTTCAAAATTATTTGTATGACTATCTAAAGGGTAATTTGCCTAGTTCTTTTGAATTCACTTTTAACAGAGTTGATGAATCCCATTCAATAAAAACAAGAATGGCTGAAACAGGAATGCTTTCCATTCCTAGATTTAACAGCACCACTTATGGTCTAAAATCAATCTATAAAAATTGTATTAATTCATGGAACATGCTAACACTACAATTAAATTCGCTAGAGAAAGATAAAACTAAGAACAATTACATTGAGATTGATCTTCTTAAAAAAATGTACTCAAAAATAAATTAAGAAGTGTAATAGCTGATTATTTTCTTTCCTCTTATAAATTTTCTATCTAACAATTTATATATTGGTTGTCATTCTTGCTAGAGACCCATTAACTACAATTTAGTTGTTGATTATGTGTCTTCATGTTTTTTCTTTTTTTTTCTTTTCCCTTCTGCTTTTAAAGAAAATCAATCAATATATAGTTAAATGTTACTCTAGAAGGGTTGATACCTCTAGAACAGGGTTTCCCTGATAGGTGCTTCCCCATCAGAGTTTCTCATTAATATCTTATCACATACTTCTTTTGATCAGCAATAAAGTAAGATATTAGGGCAAGGGTTAGAATTTATTTATTAGTTTTTTTTCTCTTGTCTATTTTGTAATCAAGTGAGAAGCTAATGATGAAATAAATGATTTACTTATTTACTTTACTTTAGCAAACATTGGGTCAGAGGATATTAATGGGCCACAGACTGTTGGATACACACCATTACAAGTCATAAGTCTCATAGCCTTTTTCTGTAGAACTAATAACTTTTCCAATTCAGTTTTAAAAGCTGATCCCCAGGCTTCAATTGCATATATTATATGAGAATAGATTAAGCTGTAATATACATTTTTCATTACCTTAAAAAGGTTAAGGGTAAAAAAGGTCTCAGCTTGTACATAATACCTATAGCTCTTAATATCTGTTTAGATATGTTTAAAATGTGATTTTTCCAGCTTACAGTCGATTAAGACACCAAGGTATTTAATCTTTCTCATTAATTGCCTTCCTATTAATTTTAATAGTAACTTGTCGTGTCATCGGTTTGTTATAGGGATGGAATATTATATAGTTTGTTTTTTCAATGTTGAGAGAGACTGTTAACAAGAATAGTAGTGGACCAAGGACTGATCCTTGTGGTACACCATAATTAATTTCAAGTGATTCCGAAGATTTTCCATTGATTGTAACATATTGCCTTCAATTACTTTATTATGACTTGAACCAATCTAACATTTTGCCCCTAATTCCATAGTGTTCCAACTAAGTCAGTAATATTTTATGATTGACTGTATCAAATGCTTTTCTTAAATCTATAAAAATGCCACATCCAATTTTACCCCTGTCAATAGATTCCTTTATCATCGCTGTTATTTGCACCAGAGCATATATTTTTCCTAAATCCAAATTGGTTAGTAAATAAAATATTATTGGTTTCAAGAAATGTGTAAAGCCGTTTATGCATTAATTTCTCAATAATTTTATCAAAGATAGATAATAATTAAATTGGTCGATAATTGTTTACATCTTGAGTTGATCCACCTTTATGCATCGGAATAACCTTAACCCATCAGGATATACACCGGATTGCAGGGACATTAATAATAGATGCAAGAGGGATGATAAGATCAGGTATCAATGATAATTTCAATGGAATGCTTAAAGGTCCAGTAGATTTATTTTCTAATGAATCTATTATGTCAAGGATCTCCTCATTAGATATTCACGTAATAACAAAGTTTATTTGATTACGATTTTTAAAAAAATGTGAAGGGGATATATTTGGAACTTTCATAATTGTCTTCTCCAATTAGTCCCCACATTAACAAAAAAACGTTATTAAACTTGGTTGCTAGCTCTTTATCATCATCAATTATTTTTCCATCAATATTCAATTGTGAAGGTTTAGAGGTCATTTTCTTAACATTCACTATTTTCCTGATACCCTCCCATGTTTTTTTCATGTCATTAACATTGGTAGCAAAATATTCAGCATAGTAATTTTTGGGGATTTTTTTATTTCCCTATTAACTCTATTTCTTAGAAGATTATATAGACCTCTATGGTTCTCATTATTAGGTTCTCTTTTCTTCCTGGCAAATGCCTTATTTCTCATTTTAATCATTTTTAGAATTGCTACACTCAACCAGGGTTTGCTTTTCAATTTTATTTCTTTAGGAGACAACTTTTTTAAGGGAGCATGTCTGTTAACATATCCCTCAAGTTTAGTGAAGAAATATTTAAAGGATTCATTAACATTATCCTAAGAGTAATTCCAATTTTGAATAGAGACATCCCGAAAACTCACAGTTGAAAAATTAGAATAGTTTCTTTGATATATATTTACATACTTTAGATCAACCTTCTCTCTTTTTATAGGTGAAAATTGAGAAAAGTGTTCTGACAAAGCTAATAACCATTTCCAGAAACAATACTATCCTGAATTTTATTACTAAAAATGTTGACAATGGTTGTTACTGTATTAACAGTAACTCTCGTAGGTTGTAGTACAAGTGGTAAAAATCCATAGCTGCGAAGTAGATTAAAAAATTGTTGGGTAATGTGATCCGAATCTATTTTTAATAAATCAGAATTAAAATCACCACATATATATATATATATAATTCTTTATTTTCGCTAACAACTACACTGGAGCAGTTTTCATGATATTGAAAGAATTCTGTAAAGTTATTATGAGGATGTCTATAAATGCTAGCAATTATGATGTTTTTACTCGTTTTGTTTTTAATTTCAATCCACATACTTTCATATTCAAGATAGTTTATATTAAGATCCAATCTCTCAATTGTGGCAAAGTTTTTTGTTAACATAAATACCAGTACCCCCTTTGGAAGATTTAAAGGCTGTATGAAACTTTTGATATTCATCCATTTCAACATTGCTTAGGAATCCAGTATCTTCTTTTTCTGACATCTCTGTCAATGCTATTACATCCATTTTGTAAGAGATCCCTGACAAAAACTCAGTTGTCTAATTTTGATTCTAAGCCATTAATATTGGTGTGAAAGATATTAAGATTATTAGAAATATTTAGGAGTTGATGTTCCTTATTCATGTAGTATTTGGAACAAGATTTAGAAGGCAATTCAAAGCCTGCCTCATTAGAAGATCTATTGAAAAATATATTTACAGCAAGGGACATCCCTGAAGATAGTGTTGTTGCCAATTTACAATCCCAAACTGATTTTTATAATTACCATAATCCAAAATGTGTTCGTTTCGGAATGGAAACATAACGTACTTTAGGTCCTAAAATATGGAACATTATTCCAACAGAAATTAAAAACATATCTTCTCTTTCATCATTTAAAGATAAAGTAAGAAAATGGATTCCAGTAAATTGTCCGTGTAGGCTCTGTCAAAATTATATTGAAGGGGTTGGTTTCATCTAGAATGTCCCAAAGAATAAAGTATCAACCATTATATACCTCTCATTATTTCAAATATTTTGTTCATTATTTTGTTAATAGTATTAATATTGTATTTTTTTAAAAATATTTATCGCTTTTTATAAACCTACTTAGGTAGTGTGTTTTTTTCAAGTATTTACTAGCGATGTAGAATAAAGAGAAATAATAATGATAATAATAATATATTTGTGAATTTCGATGCTTCATTAACAATCTCAACATTTGGAAGGGGCTCCAAGAATCTCATTGAATTGGAGTAATTTATATTGCTTAGTTTGGAGTTGTCACATCTAGTGAAGGGTACATTTTCCAAATTGAACTCAAGACAACATACCAAACAGAACCATGGATCTAGATCAGTTTTGAGGTGTTCGTATTCAGTATCGGAGACATCATTATATCCACAGTGAACCCAGAGATGACAAGAGTCACATTGAATTGCTTTATGGGTTTTTTTACTGTCTTGCTACAAATACCACACAGAAATTTAATACAACTCCTTGGCTTTGGTCTGTTTCTATCAATTATACTAATAATAATATGGTCATAGGTAAAGACATATTTGTATTTTCTAGGTAAAGGAAAAAGAGAAAAGTAATTTAAACAAGTAGCTATTTCAGAATACAAATAGCTAAATTGGGACACAGTGTATCAACAAATAGAACAAGCCAGTCATTAGGAGAAAAAACATGAGTTTTCAACTATACTTATAAAAGAAATTGAAGGTTATGGGGAAAAAGTTGGTGAATTTACTTCTATCAATGGTAATTTTAGTAATGTAGCTAACATCGAGTTTGTAAATCAAAACCCTATCGGGCGTTCCTCTCGCTCAAATCCTGTAACTTATATTAAGGCGTACGATGATATAAGAGCTCTCTTTTCTAAGCAAAAAATAAGTTTAATTCGTGCATATCAGCCTAAACACTTTTCGTTTAATGTAGATGGTGGACGCTGTGAAACTTGCAAAGGCGAAGGCGAAGTTACTATAGAAATGCAATTTATGGCAGATGTGCATTTAGAATGTGAAACCTGTAAAGGCAAACGTTTTAAAAAGGAATTGCTAGAAGTGACTTTTGAAGATAAAAATATCTTTGATATTTTAAGCATGACTATTGATAATGCTGTTGCTTTTTTTGATGAGCATAAGCAAACTAAAATTAAAAACAAATTACAGCCTTTACAAGATGTAGGTTTGGGCTATGTTACTTTAGGGCAAAGCTCCTCTACCCTTTCTGGTGGAGAAGCACAGCGTATTAAATTGGCATCTTTTTTAGGAAAAGGAATTACAAAAGCTAAAACCCTTTTTATTTTTGATGAACCTACTACTGGTTTACATTTTCATGACATTAAGAAACTTCTAAAATCTTTTAATGCATTAATAGAAAAAGGTCATTCTATTATTGTTATTGAGCATAATTTAGAACTCATTAAATGTGCCGATTATATTATTGATTTAGGACCTGATGGTGGCGAAAAAGGTGGTACACTTATTTTTCAAGGTACTCCAGAAGAGCTTGTTAAGAATAAAACTTCATATACAGGACAATACTTGAAAGAGAAATTGTAAAATATATTATTATTACAAATCACTTTATTTTCTTAATTAATAGCTATAATACTAATTGATGACTGCTAAAAAAATCTTCTATCAAACTTAAAAGTTTAAAAAACATGTCTATTTTTTTTGATACAAATAAATTAATTAATATATTTAAGCATTCTCTCTAAAGAATCTCCCTTCTTACTTTTTTTGAGTTAATAGTGATTGTTTTAAATTGTTTTAATTCAATGTTTCTATCAAATAAGTGAATTTAATTATTTCGAGTATATGCACTTATACTTCAAGTATTGGAAAATTGCATGAATAATAATCATTAATAAAATATAATAATATGGGGAAGCAAAAGAAAAAATCTCAAAGCAGTGTGTTATTAAAAGCACTTAATTCACGAATCAAAAAGTATAATATCAAGCCTACAGTTGATACAAAAAAATTGCATTCAGTAATTAAGAAAATTAACCCAGATGCAGATACTCCATTGGAAGACTTATCAGCTGAAGTTAGAGCGTCCCTCAGGTTTATGAGGAGTGAAAATAGACGTTTTCATGGAGCTAAAGTATCCACTTTATGGTTTCCTTGGGGACATAGACACTCTAAATGCAAAAATAGATTTGGCTATTTAACAAAAGGAAATGTTAGAAGTTCAAGTAGATTAAATTTTAACAATACTAATATTGACTTATTAAATCAATTAGGCAACTTGATGGGTAATTCTGGACGAGAAAATGGTATCCCAGATTCAAATATTCCTGCAGGTTATACTTATTTTGGTCAATTTGTAGATCATAATATCACATTAGATGTTTCGTCTTCACTTGATACAAAAACTGATGCTAGGAAGATTGATAATATGAGAAGTCCAGTATTAGATTTAGACTCTGTTTATGGAAAAGGTCCAGCTTTAAACCCATATTTATATGAATTTCCTACATCTGGTTTTACTACTGCTATTAAATTTAAACTTGGGGAAAATAGAAACACAGGAATTGGCGGACCTGGTGGATCATCTGGAAGTTCAGGTATGCAAGCTCAAACAGATTTTGATCTTCCAAGAATTAAAGGGACAAATACAGCTGTTATAGGAGACCCAAGAAATGATGAAAACCTCATTGTGTCACAATTTCATTCAGCAATGCTAAAATTTCATAATCAAGTTGTTGATCTTTTAGTATTAGCAAATTTCACTGGAGATATTTTTGTTGAAGCCAAAAAGATGGTTACACATCACTATCAATGGGCTGTTGTAAATGATTTTTTGGATAGAATATGTGACCCATTAGTAGTAAATGACTCACTTGCTAATGTATCTATATCAATTAATGGAAGATTCTCTATGCCTGTTGAGTTTTCAGTAGCAGCTTACAGGTTTGGGCATAGTTTAATTAGAGAAAACTACTGGCTTAACTTTAATTTTGTTAATCAACCTCTTTCAGATGTATTTAGCTTTGTTAGAAATCCAAATCTTCCAGTTTTATCTAATTGGGTAATTGACTTCAATGCTTTTTTCAATACCAATATTACAGTACCAATATTTAATATGGCAAGAAAAATTGATAGTGTTTTATCAGCAGGTTTAGAAACTATTCCTGGAGGAAGTGGTATAATGTCCATTCTTGCTGCTCGTAATTTAAGACGTGGTCTTTCTTTTGGATTACCAAGTGGTCAAGCTACAGCCAATTCTTTTGGAATTACTCCACTGACTAATGTGCAATTAACTAATGGGTTACCTGTTGATGAAGTTGCTTTGCTGAATTCAAATGGTGGACTATTATTGAATAAAACCCCTCTTTGGTATTATATTTTGAGGGAGTCTGCTGTATTAAGTAATGGAGATCATTTAGGTCCTGTTGGCTCGAAAATTGTGTCTGACACTTTTATAAAAATGTTAAAAAGAGATCCGAACTCTTACTTGAATGAATCAGGTTTCGCACCAACATTACCTTCAAAAGTTACAGGCGATTTTACAGTTGCAGATTTGATAATTTTTTCAGGAGTAAATCAACCTTAAATTAATATTGGTAAATTTATATAGAAAAATAATGTTAAATGCTCTCTTTCTGTTTTTTCACCTTTTTCATTAATTATGAATTAATTTAAAACAACTTTTGTGCGAACATATACAAGACAGCTAGTAAGTTAAGGTAAAACCACTATAGTTTAGACTAAATTCTCATCATATATCTAACAAAATATTTTAATAAAACAAAAATGCAATTCCTAACATAAACATTAAAGCAATAGGTGCAACAAAGATTATATAGATAAATGAAACAACACTAGTTTTAAAGAAACTTAAAAACCATCCTTGTCCATAAAAGCGTTTTATAGCAATAACTAGATAGAAAAATGTACACAATATTAAAAGCGTATCTAGCGAGTCTGGAACTTCCCACAAATAATTTACTCCAAGTATAATGCTAAATACAGTAAATAAAAACGAAAAGAAATAAAAGCTAAACACCAAGTGATGCGAAAAAGGGCCTTTTCTAAAAAATAGTAGTTTTAACAAAAAAGCAAAAATTGGTAATAACACAAATAAAGCTATTGGAATAGTATCATAGAGCGATTGCAAAATACTTCCACCTTCCTTATTTTTATAAAATTTAAGCATTTGCGAATAGAATTGTTTAACTATAAAATTAGGATTTTCACTCATTCCCATTTCCTTATAAATAGTTTCATCACTTACTCCTAAAGTGATTAATGAGTCCACCTTTTTTTGGCTAAAATCAAAACTTAAAGACTTGTTTACTTTGTCTTGATTTGCACCACTATTAATAAGTGAATCTAATTTCTGGACATCCTCATCTTTCATGCCTGTAAAAACTTGATTTTCTTTTAACTGATCTGAAAGTTTTTTTGCAGCAATAGAATCAAAAACTGCTGCATTAGGCAGTAATACATTCGTGCTGTCTTTGGATGTTATATCAATTTCTTGTAATGCTTTATTTATTTTCTGTGATGCTTCTCTCACTTTAAAAGAATACAAAAAGAAAAATACAACAGATATAAATAAATACATTTGGGCTGGATGTAGATATAATAAACGCTTTCCTTCAATAAAACGTTTTGCTAGAAGTCCAGGTCTAAACATTAAGGGAATAAAGCTCTTAAAAAAACGAGCATCAAACGAAAAGTAATTGCTTATAGTGTTGTAAAATAACACACCAACAGTAAGGTCTTCGTTGGTTTTCTGTCCGCAATGTGGACAAAATTGATAACCTACTTCATGGTCTAATTCACAATTTTTACAGGTAGTTATTTCGTGTTCGATTAGAAAACCTACTTCATCATCATTTTCAGGGTTATTTGTATTGTTATTGTCAGTATCCATTGGTTAGTTTAATGACATAAAAATAGATAATATTTTTAATTATTCTAGCCTTTTAGCCAAATGGTCGCCATTTTGATGTAAAGTCAAACTTGTTACTTTACCATTTTCGTCTTTATTAAAAGTGATTTGTGCACTTACAACTTTACTATAAAATCGTTCTTGTGAAGATGCAAATATTCCGCTTACAGATTGTCCAGTTGCTTGTATAAATAATTGACTTTTTTCTCTTGTAATTGAAAACACAAAATTTGGATTCAATTCATATTTACCTACATAACTTTCAAGTATTTCAACAGGAACTACTATGTCTGCAGTTAAATCGTTTGTGTCTACTCCTATGCCATTTAAAACAGTAATCGCATTGATGTTATTACGATTTAGTCTATATGATTTTTTATAATTCTCAATAGCATTTATAGAATCTCCTTTTACTAACAGTGCTTCACCCAAACTATCATACACATTAAATGCAGAAGGATTCAAATCAACATTAAATTTAAATATTGCTAAAACAGTATTTATTTTTTTATCATTTAAGTAATTGTATCCAAGTGTATTGATTCCTTGTTCATCAATTTCGTATGAATCTGGATCGTCTTTTAAAATTGTTTGAATGTCATTTATAGCTGTATTAGCATCATTAATCTTTAAAGCGACTGCTAATTTTGAAGAAATAGGAATTTTTGGCAATTCGTAAGCTTCGTTTTTAAGAATATTATCGAGAGCTTGTCTAATACCTCCACTTTTAAATGCTGCTCCATTATTGGTAAGCAAAATATAACCGCTATTATCATATAAATTACGCTTGATATATGTTCTATATCCTGATAGACTTCCTGAATGTTGAATCGATTTTGCACCTTCATTTTCACTAATTCCCCAACCATAACCATAATTGGAAATTTCTCCACTATTTAGTGTTGTTGGTGTAAAAGCCTCATTTAAAGTAGCTTTCGAAATAAGTTTCTCGGTATATAAAGATTGATCCCAAAGATGAAGGTCAGCGATATTTGAATAGATTCCTCCTGCTCCTGTTGTAAATATTTCGTAATCATCAAGATCTCCAGTCATATTATAACCTACTGCTCTATCATCAACTGTAGGGCTAGATTCGTCGAACACCAACGTATTATTCATACCAAGTGGTTCAAAAACTGCAGCATCCATAAACGTATGGAACGGCATTCCTGCAACCTTTTCAACTATCATGGCTAACATTACATAGCCTCCATTACTGTATTGGTATTTTTCTCCAGGTGAAAAATTGAGTTTTTCCTGTTTAACCAGTAGTTCTAAAACATCTTGATTATTAAGTCCAACTTTATAAGCTCCTAAATTATAATGGTCAGGAACTCCCGAAGTATGTGTCATTAAATGTTTAATGGTTACAGTATCAGCATAGTCAGGATATTGTGGGAAATATTTTGAAAGCGTATCATCATAATCCAGTTTACCTTGCTCTTTTAAGATCATTACAGCCATAGTTGTAAACTGTTTGGAAACCGAACACAAATAAAAAGCAGATTCGTTTGTAAGCGCTCTATTTGCAGCTTTGTCTGCAAAACCAAAAGCATTTTTATAAATGGTTTCTCCATTTTGTGTGACCATAATGGTGCCATTAAAGAGACCATTATCATAACAATGCTGCATTAATGCATCAATATTGTCGTGTTTAGTTGTAGCATCATTAGATTGTGCATTGAGTGTAAGCGAAATAAATAATAATAGAAGAAAACTTGTAATACGTTTTTGCATGATATTAAATTTTTTGTAGGAAGCTTGATACATCTGGAGTGCAGTTATAAATGTACAATAAATAATTTATTGATATTGTCTAACAAATTATAGCTTGTGAGATTTTTTGGAGGTTGGTTTAACGTTGAGTATAAAAGATGTAGATTGGGTTAAGTATTGGCTTTGCGGAACTATGGCTTTTGTACATTGTTGTGCTAAGTTTTATATATTCTCACTAGCATATTTCCAATGAGGTAAAAACCGTTCAAAAATCTGTTTGTCAATCAAAACAGCAATTAACACTCCTATTCCAAACATTAAGATGTCAAGAATATCAAATGTCACTCCGAAAAAGTAAAATCCAAACATCTGCATGATCTCAGAAAATGTCATTACTGCAAATACAATTAAAGCCTTCGTAAACCAATTTCGTAGAAATATGAATTTGTATTCAACCATACATAGCATAAAGTAAGAACCAATCGGGAGAATCAGGTCAGAAGCAAAACTATAATAATAAATGTATAAATTTCCATTTAAGTATTGCCCAATTCTAAAGGCATGCATTGCAGCAATTGCCAACAATATGCTTATCCCAACAATTTTTCGAATCCTATAATTAAGTCTATAATCAATTTCCTTCATTTACTTTTTTAAATTTTGCGCAATGTTTTGATATGGTCATTTTCAATTGACTCTATCAATCGTTAAACGAAGGTAACCATTTTCTATATAAAAATCAATAAGTAGCGTTACGTAGTTATTAACTTTATAAATCTTGTTAATAATTTTTAATCCGCTGGTTTTTATTTAGTTAAACTAACCTTTAAATTTTTGGCACGCTGTTTGGTATTACATAAGTAAGTTAAATTAAAAACATACAATTATGAAAAAGTTACTAATATTATTCGCAGGCATCGTCCTAACAGGTTTTACCGTAAATGCAACAAACTTTGCAAAAGGTTATGGTAATTCTTTCATATTTGTAGAACAAGGTATTGAGTTTGCTGTGTTCCCAGATGGACAATTCGATTTTAATGTTGATAGCTATGGTCCTAACTTTGGTGCTCAAGCCAATTTTGGAAATGTAAGTATTAGCTTTAATACTGGCTATAACTACAATGCTTATGTACAATATGATGATTATGGTGCTGTTGTACAAATAGAAAACATTCCTATTTATTATGATTATTATGGTAGAATTACACGAGCTGGAAGCGTTAGAATAAGCTATAATGGTTTTGGTCGCATAAGTCGTGTAGGTGGTTTATATGTACATTATAACAGATATAATAACTACTCGTATTGCTCTGGTTTTATTAACATCTTTAACAGAAGTTATGTGTATAGACCTTGGCATACTTATTATGCTATTCCATCTTATAACTATTGTGTAGTTTATAATAGACCTTACAGACAATATTACCAAACAACAAGGCATCACTATTATGCGCCTTATACAAATAACTATAGAACAGATACAAGAATTAATTCTCGTAGAAATATTGTAGCATCAAATAGCAGACGTAGTGATAGATATATACAAGACAACACAAGAAGAGGTTCTACAAGACGAAGTAATGCAGTAAGCCAAAATACTGTTAGACGTGGAGATCGTGTAAGTACTACTTCAAACAAAAGAAGTGTTGTAAGTGATAGAGGTACTACTAAAAAGAGACGTGTTGTTTCTAATACACAACAACCTCGAGTTAAAACTCGTAGTAATAATAAGAGAAAGGTTAATAGCAGCTCTGTAAGAACTAATAAACCACGTTCTAAGTCTAAAACGAGAGTTGCAAGTAACCAGAGTAAAAGAAAAACAAATACTGTGAAACAACGTCCGCAACGAAGTAAACCTAAATCTTCAAAGCGTGTTGTTAAAACAAGTCGTAATAAAACAAACAAATCCAGAGCTATACAAAGTAAAAGTAGATCTGGTAAAAAAAGAAGAATAAATTAATAATAATTTTTGGTTGGTTAGTTTGAAAACCTTGCAGGAGTATGCCTCAAAGCACCTTGCAGGGTTTTCTTTTTAGTCCTGCCTTTCGACTTCTCTCAAGATAAACTCCAGTAGGAATCTTATTAATTGAAATGAAATTTTGTCATTTCGAGTGTTCCGATAGCTATCGGAACGAGAAATCACATAACAGTATGTAATTTAGATAAGATTTCTCAGTCGCAAGCTTCTTCGAAATGACTATTTTTTACTAATATATTTTTTTAGAATTACTGTTATATCTTCGGACAGATTAAAACGATACACAACAAACACATAACTCAAACCAATTAATATCGATTTTAAAATAATGTTTATAATGGGATGAAAAGAAAATTCCCAGAAATAAAAGACAGCTATCGAGATTACAATGAGCAGAAAGGTCTTTAAAGTGTTTAATGTAAATGGCAGCATTTTAAATTTATAATACACGAAAATTAGCTTTGCTGTATTATATATAAAAATTGAAATAAATGTTGCTACAGCTGCTCCATTAATACCATATTCTGGAATAAGCAAGATGTTTAAAACTACTGTGAGAATGGCTAAAACAGCACCGAAAACAAGCACAGCTCTATAATAATCGCTATTAAATAAAATGGCATTATTATTTCCTAAAAGATTATCGAACAATTTAGCAAGACTTACTAAAAACACTACGAGCAAAGCACCACTAAATTCAACAGGGATAATCTTATAAAGCTCGTTGATATTAAGAACAATACACAAGAAAATTAATCCACTTATCACAAATAAGTTGATGGAGCTTTTCTTATACAAACTGTTTAAAGCTAGTTTATCATTATTGTTTAAAAAAACTGCTGTAATAGGATTTGTTATTTGATGCATGGATCGTGCAGGAACTCCAATTACTGCAGCAATGTAAATAGCAACACCATAGTAAGCAACTTTTTCAATTTCGATATACTGGCCAATCATAAATTTATCGATCTCCAAAATAATGCTAGCTACGGAACCTGCGATAATAATAAGCAGCGTATATTTTATTATAGAAGATAGATTGGGAATCTTATACGATTTTAATACAGGTCGTCTTACGCTAAACGCATAGAGCATCATGATAACTGTTCTTATAACGTATATAATAATGACCCCATAAATAAACTGTTTAACATTTAACCAATCCATATAAATGCATAAAAAGAGAAACATCACTCCTATTCTGTGGAAAACTTCCTTCATAAAATTTCCAAACACACTTTGCATTTGCACTTTTGCCCAAGCGTAAAATATTTCGAAATATGAAAAGCAAATGGCGGCAACAAAGATGAGCCACACATAATCTTTAATAATTGGGTTTTTTTCTGAAAGTAAATCAGAAATAAAATCGAAAGAAAAGTAACCAATTAATCCTACTGGAACAATGACTATTAAAGGTAAAAACAGCATTAGCGTTAGAAAGCTATTAACAGTATTAGGTGTTTTGAAAGTGGAATAAAATTTAATAATCGCATTATGAACTCCAAGAGCAAACAATGGCATCATAATATTTGATGTTGAAAGCACAAAGGCGACCAAACCATGATAATCGTCCTCTAAAAAATAAGTGAATAAGAACAAAACATTTATAGCGCCAATACCAAACCCAAAATAGGTTATAATAGTGTTTTTAAATGTTTGGTTTTGAACTATTCCCATTTTTATATTAACTCTGATAGTTTTTTGGTTAACGACTTCCTACTGTATGGTTCCAAACCTATAGGATGGGTTTGCAAATTATTATTCTGAAACGCTGTAAAGTGTTCTAAAATTATACTTTTTAATTTCTTGTGTTCAGAATAATAGATATAATTTCCTGTATTGGTTTGCTTTATAATCTGCTCTACATCTGAATCTTCTGGACCTATCGCAATTATTGGTCTGTTAGAAACCATATATTCAAATAGTTTTCCAGGAATGATGCACTTTGTTTCTTCTGAATCGATTTCAATCAACAATAACACTTGAGACTTTTTTTGAAACACAATAGCCTCTTTATGTGACACATAACCTACTATATTTACATAATGAGTTAAACTATGCTCTTCTAAACTTTTGAGTATATCCTGACTTACGACACCAACCAAATTAAGTTGAAAATGAGCCTCGAATTCTTTGTTCTCAATAGTAATTTCTTTCAATACTTGCCATAACAGTTCTGGATTACGTTCAGAAAGTAAAGACCCAATATGTGATAAAGAGAATTTTACATCTAATTCAACATTTATATTACTTTCCATATCATAACCATTTGTTATCACAGTAATTGGCTTTTCTGTAATCTCCTGAAACTCTTTTTTTGTTCTAAAACTGGTCACAATAACTTCATCTGCATTCTGTAAAACTTGTGCTTCAAGTAGTTTATGCTTTTTAAGAGATGACTTTGTTAGCTTTAGTTGTTTGTGATAGCCAATGGTTGTCCAAGGATCACGAAAATCGGCAAGCCACTTTACTTCTAACTTTTCTTTTAACTTTTCTTTTAACTCTAACCCAATAAGATGTAAACTATGTGGAGGACCTGTAGTTATAATCGTTTGTATGCTATTATTAGAAATATATTCAGAAAGATAGACTACTGAAGGTTTTATCCAGTTTTTACGTGCATCTGGAATAAAGAAATTACCTCTAATAAAGAGCATTAGTTTTTCAATAAAACGCTGTTTTTTCTGTTCGGGAATGATCCCTTTACTAATAGTTTGAGAGCTTTTTTTAGCAAGTACATTTGCAAACCCATAAGGCTCCTTAATAGGTTGCTTTAAAATTGTAATGTTATCAGGAATCTCATTTTCTAAACTTTCATCAATAATTGGATAATTAGGATTTTCAGGAATGTAAACAATTGGTTCTATTTCAAACTCTTTTAAATATTTTACAAATTTTAGCCAACGCTGTACACCTGGACCTCCTGCTGGTGGCCAATAATAAGTAATTATGAGTGCTTTTTTTGACAATTTATTTTTTCCTAAACTCGTAAAATAATCCTCCTAACAATAATATTCCTAGTAATATAGAACTTCCTAATGCTATTGTGCTTCCCGTTTTTATTACTTGAGGTTCAAATTTAAATTCTACAGTATGACTTCCCTTCGGAATTTCTAAACCTCGTAATACATAGTTAACTCTTATATGCTCTTTTTCGTCTCCATCAATATAGGCTTGCCAACCATCTTTATAATAGATTTCAGAAAATACTGCAAAGCCATCATTCGAATTATTTGATTGATACTTTAAATAGTTTGATTTATAGTCAACTAGGTTTATTGATGCTAAAGAATCTACTTTAAAATTCAATTTAGCAATCAAATAATTTGGTCTAGTTTGATTAAAATTTTTATAATATTCATTGTCAAACCTATTTATTACAGCTTCAAATTTAGTATTTAAACTATCAAGTGATTGAATTTCTTGATTAGCTGAATCTACCACATTGATATTTTCTATAAACCACGCATTTCCATTAGCATCGGGATTTGTATATGCAATTGGTTTACCATCTTCTCCTTGACCAATTATGTACTTAGTGTTGAGCATATTTAAAACTTGTAGATGATTCTTTGCTATATAAAAATTAAATAAGTCATCATAATGTTTTAGTCCTGCAGCGTGATAACCACTCAATGAATTATGAAAATAAGAAGCTTTCGTGCTACTTGATGTTATATCCAACACACGAAAATGTGTGGTATCTTTTAATATTTCTAAATCTGCTGCATTGGCTTGATAAGGTTTTTTAACTTGCAATGCAGATACAAAATCATCATTATTAACATAACGCCTGTCTACAATAACTAAATCGAAAAGCATCAATGCTGCAAAAGCAACAACTAGCAACTTTTCGGATAGTTTCTTTTTTAAATACATCCAAATCGCGCCAGCAGAAAGCAACACAAGAACTAAAGTTCTTAATGTATCACTTGTAAAAATAGCTTTTCTATCTTCTTTTACAGCATCTATAAAATCTTGTCCGTAATTTTGAATGTACAGGCCATCATTAACTCCCACAAAATTAAATAGTGAACTTTTAAACAATAAAAAGATAATGGAAAGTCCAGCTGTTATAGCAGTAGCGTATTTTAATGATTTTAACTTTTCTTCTTCTTTTACAACAGAATTGAACAATTTTACCAATCCGAAAATACCCAGTATTGGAATACACAATTCTAATATCACCTGAATAGAACTTACAGCTCTAAACTTATTATAGAGTGGGAAGTAATCTATCATAAGATTAGTTATTGGATTACTATCAGGACTTGGATCAAATACAAAAAACCAGTTTTTTCCCCATGACAAAATCAATGACATTAACACACCTCCAATAAGCCACCATTTTAAACGCCCTTTTACCAAAAACAAGGCAAAGACAAACAAAAACAAAATAACTGCGCCTACATAAGCCGGAGCTTCCACAATAGGTTGTTTTCCCCAATAAGTTGGAGCATGTTTTGCTTCTTCCAATGCTTGTAAATGACTTGCACCTAATTTTCTAAACGCATCATATGTATTTGAGTCTTTTCCTAAATTCTCTCCATTCCCTCCACCCATAAACCTAGGAATAAAGAGATCAAAACTTTCTAAAATTCCGTAACTATATTTAGTAATATAAGCTCTATCTAAACCACTGGAAACTTCTTTTAGTGAACCATCAGGATTAATTGTCAAATCACTTTTACCACGCGTGCTTTCCTTCACAATTTCCTGCGTAGCCATAACATTTGTTGCATTTAATCCAACAGATAAAATTACAGCTACAACTAATACACCAACTGATTTAAAAAAATGCGGCAATTCCTTTTTTCTAAAGGCATCTATTAAATATGCAATACCAAGAACAATAATCAATAGCATCAAATAATATGTCATCTGGAAATGGTTGGAAACAATCTCCAAAGCCATAGCAGCAGTAGTTAATAAAAAACCAGTAATATATTTTCGTTGGAATGTGAGTAAAATTCCGCTTAAAACTAGAGGCATATAAGCGATTGCATGTGCCTTACTATTATGGCCAACACCAAGAATAATAATGAGATATGTTGAAAACCCAAAGGCCAAAGCACCTAAAGCCGCCAACTTAAAGT
Source organism: Flavobacteriaceae bacterium (assembly GCA_965250265.1). Classification (GTDB taxonomy): domain Bacteria; phylum Bacteroidota; class Bacteroidia; order Flavobacteriales; family Flavobacteriaceae; genus PRS1. The sequence goes on from CBDFNO010000014.1 coordinate 90,674, forward strand.
CCACTTTCAACACCAGCAGCAGTATATAGAATCCAATAAAATACAGGAATAAATAATCGGCTGGTCTTTGTAAAAATCGTAAAGCTAAGTCTAACTTTTTAATATAATTATGTGGATAATGTGCTCCTAATTGATAGGTTGGCATGCCTCCAAACGCACTATTTGTCCAATAGGTTTCTTCTCCTGTTTGAGTCCGAAAATCGTTTTGTTGTTTTGCCATTCCAGTGTATTGCATAATATCACTCTGGAAGATTTGTTTCCCTTTTAAAACTGGACTAAAATAAGCCAATGAAAGAATAACAAAACCAACTAAAACTAGTAAATGAGGAAGAATTTTTTTAACTGAAAACTGCATGCAAATATGTTAAAACTATGAATGTGAAATTTAATCAATTTCTTCGTAATCTACATATTCACCAACATTTTTATTTGATGCCTTATTTTGTTTAGGAGTTTTATCAATAGTTGTTTCTCCTTCTTTTTGTTGGGGTTGCTGCCTACTTTGTTGTTGACTAAATTGCTGACCAAATTTTTGTTCAGCCTTTTTAGACACATACCTCATAAGATATGGTGCAAATAATCGTGATAAGAATTTTAAGCCATACCAAATCAGCATTATAATTAAAATGGTTCTTATAAAACCTACAAAGGAAGCATATTGCTGCATGCTAAAAATATTTTTTCAAAAATACAATTCTTGCAACTTAAAAAACGTTTAAAGGTCATAAAAAATTATTAAAACATCTATATTTGATGAATAACTAATCTATATGAAACCTATCAAAACCTATTTATTACTATTTGTATGCCTTATCTTTTCTACAAACTCTTTTAGTCAATATACTGAAGTTATTAATTCCAATCGCCCAGGAGTTTCCAGTAGTGCGTTTGCTGTCGGCACTAATGTGACACAGCTTGAAGTTGGTCCTTATATATTAAAAGAGGAGCACACACCTCTTAACTATGAAGTATCTGGCTTTGGTGTTGATTTTACAGCTCGTTATGGCTTGTTTTTATCTGAACTAGAAATTAATTTAGAAGGAACCTATCAAAACGACACCTTTACTGATAACCGTTCTACAATTACTATAGAAGATAAACGGAGTAATTTTAAGGCATTAGCTATTGGAGCAAAATATTTAGTTTTTGATCCTCTAAAAAATGCTGAAGAAGATAAACCAAATTTATACAGTTGGAAAGCAAATCATAGTTTTAAATTGAAATCATTAATTCCTGCTGTAGCCGTTTATGCAGGTGTAAATTTTGATACAAAAAACAACCCCTATGTTGCTCCTGGTGTTGAAGGTATAAGTCCAAAAGTGATGATTGCTACCCAAAATAACTTTGCTGGAGGATGGGTTTTTGTAATGAATTTAATAAAAGATAGAATTGGTACTGATCAATCTGATTTTCAATATATACTTACTTTAACACATTCATTTAATCCTAAATGGGTTGTTTTTGGAGAAGCACAAGGCATAAGTAGCGATTACTATGCAGATAATTTATTTAGATTTGGTGGTGCCTACCTGTTAAGTAAAGATTTTCAGTTAGATACTGCTTTAACATTTAATACAAAAGACACACCTTCGATTTTTAGTGTGAATTTTGGTGCATCATATCGTTTCGATTTTCATATTGATAAAGAGGTAGACAATAATAGCTCAGCAAAGGATGAAGCAAAACGAAAATCCAGAGGTAAAAAGAAAAAGAAATCAAAAAGGAAACAAGAAGACTTTAATGATGATGGCGGTTTAATGTAAATTTATGATTACAGTAAAAGAAGTACATTCTAAAAAAGATTTAAAAGCGTTTGTAAAGTTTCCGTTTTTACTTTATAAAAATTCAAAGTATTGGGTTCCTCCAATAATAAACCAAGAAATTAAAACCTTCAATAAAAAGATTAACCCCGTTTTTAATGATGCTGAAGCCAGACTTTTTCTTGCCTATAAAGATAACGTCATTGTTGGACGTGTTGCAGCAATAATTAACTGGTTAGAAGTTAAAGATCAAGACCAAAAAAAAATGAGGTTTGGCTGGTTTGATGTTGTAGATGATATTAATGTTTCAAAAGCATTGTTAGAAAAAGTATATGATATTGGCAAAGAGAATCAATTAGAATATATGGAAGGTCCAGTAGGATTTTCAAACCTTGATAAAGTTGGCATACTTACTTACGGATTTGAACATATTGGGACTATGATAACTTGGTATAATCATCCATATTTTGCTTCTCATTTTAATCAACTTGGCTTTAAAGTTGAAAAAGAATATCTTGAAAACAAGCATGCCTTTAAAGATATTAATAAAGACAGTTTTGTCAGAGTGCAAGAAATAATAAAAAAACGTTATCAATTAAAAGCACTTTACTTTGATAAAACCAGCGATGTTATGCCATATGCTGATAAAATGTTTGATTTATTCAATAAATCTTATTCAGCATTATCTTCATTTGTGGCTATCAACGATATTCAAAAAGAATATTTTAAAAAGAAATTTTTAGGATTTATCAATCCCGAATATATCAAATTTGTGGTTGATAAGAATGATGATTTAGTTGCTTTTGGAATTGTAATGCCTTCTTATGCTGAAGCTTTGCAAAAAATGAAAGGAAAACTATTTCCGTTCGGAATAAAACATTTATTACACGCAAAAAAACACAGCAAGAAAGTTACTTTTTACTTAATTGGCGTTCATCCAGACTATCAAAACAAAGGTGTTCATGCTATTGTCTTTAATGAGTTTTATAACTCTTTTGAAAAAAGAGTTATTGTGGAATGTATTAGAGGTCCAGAACTTAGCGATAATATTGCTATTCAACAACTATGGAAACATTTTAATCCCAAAACACACAAAAAACGTTGTACTTTTAGAAAAGAAATACAATAGAAAAGCCATTCTGAATTTAGAATGGCTTTTCTCAATATTTTTAGTTTGTTTACTAATCTGCAACAACAGTTGCAGATAATCTTTTATAAGTGCCTTTCTCTAATCGTTCCCTAATTGACGAAAATGCTACTAAAGTTTCTTCTACGTCTACTAAAGTATGTGTAGCTGTAGGAATCATTCTTAATAATATCACGCCTCTAGGTACAACAGGATACACTACAATCGAGCAGAAAACACCATGATTTTCTCTTAAATCTCTTACCAATGCCATAGCTTCAGGAATACTCCCTTCTAAATAAACAGGAGTCACACAACTCTGAGTATTACCAATATCAAACCCACGGTCTTTTAATCCAGTTTGTAACGCATTGACAATTTTCCAAAGATTTTCTTTTAATTCTGGCATTGTTCTTAACATATCCAAACGTTTTAATGCCCCAACTACTAATTGCATTTGCAATGATTTGGCAAACATCTGTGAACGCAAATTATACTTCAAGTAATCTATTATCTCTTTATCTGCTGCTATAAAAGCTCCTGTTCCTGCCATAGATTTAGCAAAGGTTGCAAAATAAACATCTATATCATCTTGAACTCCTTGCTCCTCACCTGCTCCAGCTCCAGTTTTTCCTAAGGTACCAAAACCATGTGCGTCATCAACTAGTAATCTAAAATTAAAATCTTTTTTAAGAGCAACAATTTCTTTTATTCTCCCTTGTTCTCCTCGCATTCCAAAAACACCTTCGGTAATCAATAAAATTCCACCTCCAGCTTGTGCGGCCATTTTAGTTGCCCTATCAAGATTTTTTTCAATACTCGCAAAATCATTGTGTTTATATGTGAATCGTTTTCCCATGTGTAAACGCACACCATCAATTATACAAGCATGAGCATCTACATCATATACTATAATATCATTTTTAGTAACCAAGGCATCAATTGTGGAAACCATACCTTGATATCCAAAATTTAATAAATATGCTGCTTCTTTACTTACAAAGTTGGCAAGTTCATCTTGTAATTGTTCATGAAGTGAGGTGTGACCAGACATCATTCTAGCTCCCATTGGATAGGCAGAACCATACTCTATTCCTGCTTCGGCATCAACTTTACGAACTTCAGGATGATTAGCTAATCCTAAATAATCGTTTATACTCCAAGTGATTACATCTTTTCCTTGAAACTTCATTCGGTTAGAAATCTGACCTTCAAGCTTTGGAAATACAAAATAGCCTTCAGCTTGAGAAGCCCATTTTCTTAATGGTCCTTTGTCTCTGTAAATCTTTTCAAATAAATCCTTCATCTATTAGTTGGCATTAGTTTAGTTGCTGCAAATTTAATCAATTAAATTTTGGCAGCATAATTATTTTATCCACCACCTTTTTAAAACATAAGTGCATAAAAAAACCTGCTATATATTTTTTTGCAAATATAACAGGCTGTTTTATTATATATTTGAGTTAGTTGATTTGCTGAATGGTTTTTACAGTTGCTTCATTTTTACTATCAAAAAACCCTTGTTCTTCCATCCAATCGTCATTAAATATTTTAGTCATATAACGTGAGCCATGATCTGGAAAAATAATAACGATTTTATCTTCCTTTTTAAATTCTCCCTCATCATTTAGTTGCTTTACAGCTTGTAATGCAGCTCCGCTTGTATATCCAACAAATAAGCCTTCCGTTTTTACAAGTTCTCTTGCTGTATGCGCACTCTCTTCGTCAGATACTTTAGTAAATTTATCAATAAGGTCAAAATCGGTTGCTGTTGGTATCAGGTTCTTACCCAAACCTTCAATTCTATATGGGTATATTTCATTGGCATCAAACTCTCCTGTTTCATGGTACTTTTGTAATACTGAACCAAATGCATCAACACCTATAATTTTTATATCTGGATTTTGTTCCTTTAAATATTTTGCTGTACCAGAAATAGTTCCTCCTGTTCCACTACAAGCCACCAAATGTGTAATTTTTCCTTCTGTTTGTGACCAAATTTCCGGTCCAGTTGTTTTATAATGCGCTTCAATATTTAATGCATTAAAATATTGATTAATATATACAGAGCCTTTTATTTCTTCATGTAATCGTTTTGCAACTTGGTAATAAGATCTAGGATCGTCTGCACCAACATGAGCAGGACATACATAAACTTTTGCTCCCATAGTTTTCAGCATATCGATTTTATCTGTTGAAGATTTAGATGTTACTGCCAAAACACATTCATAACCTTTAATGATACTAACCATAGCAATACTAAAACCAGTATTACCTGATGTAGTTTCTATAATGGTATCACCTGGAGAAAGGATTCCTCTTCGCTCAGCTTCTTCAATAATATAAAGTGCTATTCTATCTTTAGTAGAGTGACCAGGATTAAAGGCTTCAACTTTTGCTAAATACTCGCCTTCAAAATTTGAAGTTATTTTATTTAATCTGATAAGAGGTGTGTTCCCGATGAGGTCTAACACATTATCAAATACTTGTTTGCTTTGTTTCATAAACTATATTTATGAGCTACTAATTTATTAAATGTAACCTAAAACTTGGCAAAAATAAAATAATTTTTTGAAATTACCTGTTTTTACCTTCCAAATCTAATAAAAATGCATATTCTAAAGCATCTTCTTTTAAGGCTTCAAAACGCCCTGAAGCTCCGCCATGACCAGCTTTCATGTTTGTTTTTAGTAACAAAACTTGATTGTCCTTTCTTAATGCTCTCAATTTTGCCACCCATTTCGCTGGTTCCCAATATTGAACTTGAGAATCATGTAAACCTGCAGTAATTAATAAGTTTGGTTGATCTTTTCCAGCAACATTGTCATATGGAGAATAAGACTTGATATAATTGTAATAATCATCATCATTTGGATTTCCCCATTCATCATATTCACCTGTTGTTAACGGAATGCTATCATCTAACATCGTAGTAATAACATCTACAAAAGGGACTTGAGCAACAATTCCATTATAAAGTTCAGGAGCTGAATTAACTAAAACTCCCATTATCAGTCCTCCTGCGCTTCCTCCCATGGCATAATGGTGTTCAGCTGACGTATATCCTTTTTCTATTAAGAATTTTGAACACGCTATAAAATCGGTAAATGTATTTTTTTTATGAAAGAGTTTTCCGTTATCGTACCATTGTCGCCCCAAATACTCTCCACCTCTTACATGAGCTATCGCATATATAAAACCTCGATCTAACAAGCTCAATCTAATCGTTGAAAAATATGGATCGATAGTGGAACCATAAGAACCATAAGCATATAATAATAATGGTGTATTGTTACTCTTTTTTGTTTCTTTATGATATACTAATGTAATGGGAACTTTGGTTCCATCTTGAGCAATAGCCCAAACACGTTCTGAAACATAATTTTCTTTTTTAAATGTTCCCCCTAAAACTTCCTGTTCTTTTTTAATTTCTTTGGTTCTTGTATTCATATCGAAATCAATAACGGAAGCTGGTGTAGTTAAAGAATTATAACCATAACGTAGAATTGTTGTATCAAAATCGATGTTTGTTGTTGTATAGGCTGTATAAGTTTCATTATCAAATGGTAAGTAATATTCTTCTGAGTTATCCCAAGGTTTAATTCTAATTTGGTTTAACCCATTATATCTTTCACTAATAACTAAAAAGTCTTTAAATATATCGATGCCTTCTAAAAGCACATTCTCCCTATGCTCAATAACCTCTTCCCAATTTGAAATTTCGGTGTTGTCCTCACTGGTTTTCATGAGTTTAAAGTTAGTAGCATTGTCGGCGTTTGTAACGATGTAAAATTCGTTTTGAAAATGATTGATGCTATATTCTATTCCTCTAACTCGCGGTTGAAACATTTTAAATTCACCATCTGGACTATTTGCATCTAATATTTGGTCTTCGGTTGTGAGCGTGCTATAACTTGCAATAACAATGTATTTTTTGGATTTGGTTTTATAAACTGTAGTTCCAAAAGTATCGTCGTCTTCTGTATATATTAACACATCATTTTTTACAGCCTCGCCAAGTTTATGTTTGTATATTTTATCAGATCGCAAGGTCTGTTCGTTTTTAGATGTGTAAAACAATGTTTTATTATCGTTTGCCCAAGTTGCATTTCCAGTTGTGTTTTCTATAGAATCACTATAAACTTCCCATGTAACTATATTTTTAATTTGAATGGTATATTGTCGTCTACTTACAGTATCTGTTCCAAAAGAAGCCATAGTATTATCTGGGCTTATGCTAATTCCTACCAACTTAAAGTAGGCATGCCCTTTTGCCATCTTATTACAATCGAATAATATTTCTTCTTTTGCAGTTAAGCTCTCTTTTTTTCTAGTATAAATTGGGTAATCTTTCCCTTTCTCGAATTTTACAATATACCAATAGCCATTGTATTTGTAAGGTACAGACTCGTCATCTTCTTTAATACGAGCTTTCATTTCTTCAAACAAGTTTGTTTGAAAATCATTGGTGTGAGCCAACATGTTATCACAATAGACATTTTCTTGCTCTAAATAATCAATAACATCTGGGTTTTCTCTATCATTGAACCAGTAGTAATTGTCAATGCGTTTGTCTCCGTGAATTTCAAGCTGTTTAGGATTGATCTTTGCCTTTGGAGGGATTATATCTTTACTCATTTATTATATCAAATTGAAAGCGCAAAAATAAGGTTAATTATTTGGAGTGAAAAGTGAAAAATGACAGCTGTAAAAAATATTATAATTAACTCTTTCCAAAATGTTTTTAGAGATTATATCATCACTCAAATTATACCAAAGAATTTATATACTTACTATCGTCATAAATTTCTTTAGCAATATCATAAAAATCTTCAACAAAATCTTCATTTTCTACTTTTTGTTCTAAATCAGTTGCTTCATTATGTGACTTATCAACAATCAATCTATAGTTCTCATAAAGCACTTCTGTTCTTAAGTCTTTTCTGTCAAGCATGATACTAATTGAATAATAAATTGTATGTAATTTATAAAGGATTTCTATATATTCATTTGCAGTATTATAACCTTTATCATCAATAGGTTCTTTATCAACCCAAATAGCTTTATTATAGAGTAACATAGCTACATTAGTAAACTCAATCACTCTATTTCTAAACTCTTCTTTCCATTTTAGTTTTGCTCCTAATTTTACATTTTGTCGCATTTGATATAATGCTATTAATCCAGCTAATAAAACAGCAACAATTGGTATTAATATCTCAAAAGTTTTCGTCCAATCAATTTCAATCATATCAAGCTTTTAAATGTATCTAAAACTTTCTCATGCATCTCATCAGTATAATCCAAATGCGTTACTATACGTAATTTTCCGCCTCCCATTCCAATTATATTAATGCTGTTATCAGCCAATTTTTGTACAAAAGAAATTTCGTCTACATCACTATTCAATTCAAAAATAATGATGTTGGTTTCAATGGGTTCCACTATTTTTATTATTGGCAACTCACTTAAAACCGCACCAATTTCTTTAGCTTTTTTATGGTCTACTTCCAGCCTATCAATATGATTATCCAAGGCATAAATTCCTGCAGCAGCTAAATAGCCAACCTGTCTCATGCCGCCTCCAAATATTTTTCTAATCCTTATCGCATGCTCCATAATGCGCTCATCTCCAACTAAAACCGAACCTATTGGGCAGCCCAAACCTTTACTTAAACACACCGAAATAGTATCGAATACTTCACCATATTGTTTTGCTGTTTCATTATTGGCAACTAAAGCGTTCCAAATCCGTGCTCCATCCAAATGATAACCTAAGTTATTATCATTACATACCTGTCTGATTTTTAGGATTTCAACAAAATCCCAACAGGAGCCTCCTCCTTTATTTGTAGTATTTTCTACAGTTACCAAACTTGTTAATGGGCTATGATAAAAATCCGGAGGATTTATGGATTCCAAAACTTGCTGCGCTGTAAACATACCTTGATGGCCATCTATAAGCTTACAAGACACACCACTATTAAACGAAGCACCTCCACCTTCATAATTATAAACATGTGCATATTTATCGCAAATAAGTTGATCTCCAGGATTTGTATGCAATTTTATCGCTGCCTGATTGGTCATGCTACCAGTTGGAAAAAACAAAGCTTTTGGTTTTCCAAATAGATTTGCAACTTTTTCCTCCAAAGCATTAACCGTTGGATCCTCTTTATATACATCATCACCAACTTGAGCACTCTTCATAGCATCCAACATGCTTTGTGTTGGTTTTGTTACTGTATCGCTTCTTAAATCTATAATCATTATAGGATTAATTAGATGAATAACTGCACATATCGCTTCCTATTGGCGAACCATCTGGAATTTTTGGTGAGGCTTCCAGTTTAAATTCTTCTGGTTCTTCATTAAATCGTTTAATTAAACGCTTATATTGATTAGAATAAGCAGAAGTATCTAAGCCTTCGAAAATTGATTTTATGGCTTTATTTGCTATAGCATTCACCTGAAAATAAGATTTATCATTAACAGCTAAATTCATAATATATTTAAGTACATTTTCGTTCACCATTTGCTGTACTTCATTCAAATAATCATCATTATGATTTTTTTTAAATGACTTATTAACAAGTATTTGTAGCACTTCATCTAAACCTAATTGACTATTATCTAAGCTCTTTTGTTGTACCAATCTATTTGCTCGTTCGGGATGTAATAATAACTTCAATGTCATATCACTTGCTGTAGATGTAACGCTCAACGCATCAAAACCAACTCCTGTTTTTCCTTTAAAAGACTCTCTGCTTCTGCCGTATGCAAAAGCTCTAGGAGGAAATAAATCTAATTTATTCTTCGGAATTGCTAACACTTCAGCATCTATCGTTTTTAAAATTGAATTTAGCGTTGAACGTTGTATATTTCCATTGACAACTTTGGTTGTTAATTGTCCATCACCTTTAACTGCATAATTATAATCTAATCCTGCAACCACTTTAGTTGCTGCTTCTACCTGAAAGCGATGGAAGAAATATAATGGTACAAACACATCTTCTAAAACCGAATAAGGTTCGTTACTTCTAATATTATCAACAGAAAAATTAGAAATTGCTGTAGCTCTTACTTTTAAAATATCTTCTAAACCTTCAAAAGCTGTTTTACCATTATCCCAAAGATGCGCTAATGCGTGTGCACCACCTTGAGGACGTGCATCACTATCTGATATAAAACGTAATCCATCATTTTTTGCTTTATTTAGAATTTTGTTGAGTTCCGTTCTCTCATTTGAATCAGCATCAAATTCAGAATAGCTATATGCGACGGTTACTTTATCCCAATCACCTATTTTATTATCGTAAGCATTACTTAAATCAATATTGTTTCCATTTAAAGTTACTAATGGGTGCGGATAATCCATCACAGATGCTCTTCCATTTGTACTGGCAGCAAAATTATGAGTAAACCCAAGTGTGTGACCTACTTCATGAGCGCCTAATTGTCTTAATCTTGCTAATGCCATTTCGAGCATAGGTTGGTAATTGTCATCACGTTCGGCAAATGGTTTATTCATTAATGCCTGCGCGATTAAAAAATCCTGACGAACCCTTAAACTACCCAAACTTACGTGCCCTTTAATAATTTCTCCTGTTCTTGGATCAACAACACTACCACCATAACTCCATCCTCTTGTAGAGCGATGCACCCATTGTATCACATTATATCTGCAATCTAAAGCGTCAGCATCTGCTGGCAACATTTTAACCTGAAATGCATCTTTAAAACCAATAGCTTCGTAGGCTTGATTCCACCAACTTGCACCATCTAAAAGTGCAGAGCGGACAGGTTCTGGAGTTCCTGGATCTAAATAATAAATAATTGGTTCTTTTGCCTCACTAACAGCAGCAGTTGGATCTTTCTTTTCTAATCGATGACGAATAACATATCTCTTACGAATTTGTTCTTGAACAGGAGTCGCATAATCCATATACGATGTTGAAATTGCTCCACTACGTACATCAAATACTCTAGGTTTATAATTATTATCAGGAAGTTCAATAAAAGAGTGATGCTGAACAACACTTACCAAAGAGGCTGTTGGAGTTACACTTCTAATGTTCCTTCCTTTAGGATCGCCTTTAAAAGTTAACAGCGCTTCGAACTCTACATTTTTAGGAAATGCTTTAGTGCGTTTCAATGATAAAGCACTTTTAGTTATATCTAATTTATAAGCACCTTCTTTCGCGTTTTTTAATCTATTGGCCACGCCATGTGTATCTTGCATTAAAAACGGTGTGAAATCTACAATGTAACTGCCTTCTTTAGATTCTACAATTTTAAAACCAAATAAAACCGATTTAGCAAAAGCCTGTTCAATACTCTTTCTTTCTAATTCATTATCTGTAATGGCTCTGTATTTTTGATTTGGCTGAATAAGTAGAAGTTTATTGCCTGCTTTTATGAATTTTACTAATCGTTCAGCACCTAATTGCCCTCTGTCTAGTCCAATATCATTGGATCCAACACCACTTGAAAGTGAGCTTATATAAAGAAATTCTTCATTAAGCTGTTTTACTTCAAGAAAGATTTTGTCGGTAGCATCTTCATATTGAAAATTAAAATAGCCTGAATAATCTTTCAGCTTTTTTTCACTTAATCCTTGCGAAAAGGCAAGATTGACAATTAAAAATAAAACAGGAAATAGTATAGTTTTTTTCATGATAAAAATTTAGATTATAAAACTACACAAATAATTCAAAATAAATAGCCTTTAGTTTTCTCTAAAGTATAATAATTCTATTTTTGTTGAAAGCAAAATTCATGATAACACACGATCAAATTAAAGATCTTATGGATCGCCTTGGCGCGTTAAGGAGGTATCTTTGACATTGATGCCAAACTCATAGAAATTCAAAACGAAGAAGAGCAAACTTTTGATCCTAATTTCTGGAATGATTCTAAAGCTGCTGAAGAGGTTATGAAATCACTTCGTATGAAGAAAAAGTGGATTGAAGATTACAATACAATTAAATCTCAAACAGGCGATTTAGAAGTCCTTTATGAATTCTACAAAGAAGGTGAATCTACTGCTGAAGAAGTAGAAGAGCAATTTCAAAAAACTGCAACACTTATTGAAGATATAGAATTTAAGAATATGCTGTCTCAAGAAGGAGATGCTTTAAGTGCTGTATTACAAATTACTGCAGGAGCTGGAGGAACCGAAAGTTGTGATTGGGCGCAAATGCTTTTACGTATGTACTTAATGTATGCCGAAAAAAATGGTTATAAAGTACGAGAACTCAATTACCAAGAAGGTGATACTGCTGGAATCAAAACAGTAACTATAGAGATTGATGGTGATTATGCTTTTGGTTGGCTAAAAAGCGAAAATGGTGTACATCGTCTGGTTAGGATATCTCCTTTTGATAGTAATGCAAAGCGTCATACCAGTTTTGCTTCAGTATATGTCTACCCACTTGCTGATGATACTATAGAAATTGAAATAAATCCTGCTGATATAGAGATTACAACTGCACGTTCAAGTGGTGCTGGCGGACAAAATGTAAACAAAGTAGAAACCAAAGTACAATTAACACACTTACCATCTGGAATAAAAATATCTTGTTCTGAAACCAGGTCCCAACATGATAATAGAGCGCGTGCGATGCAAATGCTAAAGTCTCAATTATATGAAATTGAGCTACAAAAGCAATTGGCACAACGTGATAATATTGAAGCTAGTAAAATGAAAATTGAATGGGGAAGCCAAATAAGAAATTATGTTATGCATCCATATAAATTAGTAAAAGATGTAAGGACTGCACACGAAACTGGCAATGTCGATGCTGTAATGGATGGACAAATTGAAAGCTTTTTAAAATCTTATTTAATGATGATGGGACAAAAAGGAGAAAGTAAATCAATTTAATGAAACACATAGATACTATAATTTTCGATCTTGGAGGTGTTTTAATCGATTGGAATCCTGAATATGTATATTTAAATGTTTTTAATGGAGACAGAAAAAAAATGCAATGGTTTTTTGATAACATTTGCACTCATGATTGGAATGAAAATCAAGATGCAGGATATCCATTAGCTAAAGCTACAGAAGAGCGTATTGCTCTTTTCCCTGAATATGAAAACCTAATTAAAATGTTTTATGATCGTTGGGTTGATATGTTAGGCAATTCTATAACCGAAACTGTAGAAGTCCTCGATAAACTAATAAAGTCTAATAATTATAAAATAGTGGCCTTAACAAATTGGAGTCATGAAACCTTTCCTATTGCTTTAAATCGTTTCGACTTTTTACATTGGTTTGAAGGGATTGTAGTTTCAGGTGAAGAACAAACAAGAAAACCTTTTCCAGATATTTATAAAATTACTTTAAAACGTTATAATATAAATGCTGAAAATTCTATTTTTATTGATGATAATTTAAGAAATGTAAACGCTGCTAATGAATTAGGAATTAATGGAATTCATTTTAAAAATGCTAAGCTTCTTCAAAACCAACTAAAAGAATATAAAATTTATATATAATAATGATTGTTATTTACCATAACCCAAGATGTAGTAAATCCAGAGAAACTTTAGAAATTCTTGAAACTAAAAAAGCCAATTACAAAATTATTAAATACCTAGACATTCCTTTAAGTGAAGAAAAATTAGCTAAGATTATTAATCTTTTAAAGATTAAACCTATTGAGTTAATTAGAAAGAATGAATCTATTTGGAAAGAAAACTTCAAACATTTAAGTTTTACAGATAACGAACTCATACAGGTCATGGCAAAATATCCCCAATTAATTGAACGCCCAATAGTAATTAATGGTGACAAAGCAACAATAGGAAGACCTCCTAAAAAAATTCTAGATGTTATCTAAAATCTTCAAATTATCTTATGAAATTCTTTTAACAGAACTTTAACCAAAAGGCATTAAACCATAGAATACATTTGTGGTCTAATTTGGTAAAATCAAACATGAATAAACTATTTCTAACCTTCCTTTTTATAGGATTATTTGTGGCTTCTACATATGGACAGAGGCCAGAACCAAAACAAGTGACTATTACTGGTAATATAATAGACAAGGATTCTAATCAACCTTTAGAATATGCCACGATTGCTTTTTTTAGTAAACAACAAAATAAGATGGTCACTGGCGGTATTACAGATGACAAAGGAAATTTTAGCATTCCTGTACCAATTGGAATGTATGATGTTTCTATAGAATATATTTCGTTTAAAACCAAAACTATTCCAAGTAAAAGAATTACCAGTAATGAAAATATTGGTACATTTTCTCTGGAAATAGATATGGAAGCTTTGGACGAAGTTGAAGTCATTGCTGAACGCACTACAGTTGAAATTAAACTCGATAAGAAAATTTATAACGTAGGTAAAGACCTCACCGTTCGTGGAGGAACTGTTAGTGATGTTTTAGATAACGTTCCATCAGTTTCTGTAGATGTTGAAGGAAATGTTTCGTTAAGAGGTAACGATAACGTTCGTATTTTGATTAATGGTAAACCTTCTGGATTGGTAGGACTAAATTCAACAGATGCTTTGCGACAACTTCCTGCCGAAGCTATAGAAAAAGTAGAAGTTATCACCTCTCCTTCAGCAAGATATGATGCCGAAGGAACTGCAGGAATTTTGAATATTATTTTACGCCGTAGTAAATTACAAGGATTAAATGGAGCAATTACTGCCAATGTTGGACATCCTGTTTCTGCAGGGATTTCTGGAAATATTAATTACCGAACAGGTGATTTTAATTTCTTTAATACTTCCAGTTATCGTTATAGAGAGGTTCCAGGACAAGCTACAACAGAAACTGAATATTTTATTTCTGGTTCATCATTAAATGAGTTTAGAGAATTTGATCGCAAACGTAAAGGATACACAACAAATCTTGGTGTAGAATGGTATGTCAACGAAACATCATCAATTACGATTTCAGTTGTATTTAGAGATAGTGATAATGAAAGTAATAGCACTAATAAAAGTTTTGGATTTAATCCATTAGGAGTCCCTTTCGATTTGTTACGTTTAGAAGATGAATTAGAAGATGATAAAACCATACAGTACTCTGTAAACTACGATAAACAATTTGATGGAAACAGTCAGCATAGATTAACATTCGATTTTCAGTTTGAAAATAGCAAAGAAGATGAAAACGGCCTAGTAACTGAAAATGATGGATTTGCCGAAAGAGCTCTAACACTCGAAAATCAAGACCGCATATTATTACAAACCGATTTTGTTAAACCTGTAGGTGAAAATAGCCAGTTTGAATTGGGTTATCGAGGGAATTTTAATGAATTGGATACAGATTATGCATTAGAATTTTATGAAGATGGAGATTATGTTTTAGATACCGATGTGAGTAACAATCTAATTTATACTGAACATATTAATGCTGTTTACTCACAATTTGGAAGCAAAATTAAAGATAAATTTTCATTTTTATTAGGACTTCGACTTGAGTCAACTCGAATAACAATCGACCAAGCAACAAGTGGTGATTATGAAAAGAAAAAATATACGGAGCTATTTCCAACAGTTAATCTAGGTTACGAAATTTCGGAAGATCAAAACTTAACCTTAGGATACAACAGAAGAATTAGAAGACCACGATCTCGGTTTATAAATCCATTTCCATCAAGAAGTAGTGCCACAAATCTTTTCCAAGGAAACCCAAATATCAACCCAAGTTATTCAAATGGTGTAGATCTGGGTTATTTAAATAAATTAGGGAAGTTAACACTCAACTCTTCTATTTATTTTCAGCATTCTACAGACGTTTTCACATTTATTGCCGAAGACACTGGTGATACTGCTTTAATTGGAGGCACAGAAATACCAATTATTAGGCGTTCACCAATAAACTTAGCTACAAATGATCGCCTAGGATTTGAGTTTACAGTCACTTATAGGCCCTCCAGAAAATGGAATTTCAACGGAAACTTTAATTTATACCAATCAGAAACTAAAGGCGACTATAACGGAATAAATTATGATGCTAAAAATGTGAGCTGGTTTGTTCGCTTTAATAATAAAATTACCTTACCAGGTGAGATTGATTGGCAAACGCGATTATTTTATCGTGGACCTAATGAAACTGCTATAAGCAAAAGCAAAGGCATGTTTTCATTAAATTTAGCTTTTAGCAAAGATGTATTTAAAGAAAAAGCTTCACTTGCATTTAGTATTAGTGATGTGTTAAATACAAGAAAGAGACAATCTATAACTGAAACTGAAACTTTTTATAGCGATAGTGAGTTCCAATGGAGAAAACGCAGTTTTAATTTATCGTTCACTTACAGATTTAACCAAAAGAAAAAACGTCAAAATGGTAGAGGAAATGGTGGCGATGATGAATCAGATTTTGAAGGTTCATAAAATAAAAATGATTACTAAATAAAAAAGGAAGCCAATTGGCTTCCTTTTTTATTATATCTATAAACTAGTATTAATGTGTTAATGCTTCACGCTTCGCTTTTTTTGCTGCTCTATGCTCTTTAAAACTTTCTAATAGATAACCACCAATCCAGTAAGGAATCACAAATGTTATTAAAAATATCATTAACCAAAAACCTAAAGTAAGAATAGCTAAAAAAGCTAAAAATCCTAAATATTGATCGAAATCGAACATAATGTTATTTATATATTAAAATCTTGCACAAAGATAAGGCATCGTTTTTATTTACACAATAAAGAACTTAAGATTTATTAACAGGATTTTTTAAAGTTAATTCAAATTTGGTTGCGGTGTCATTCTCAAATAAGGAGTTACTTCTTCATAACCTAATGGGAAAAGTTCTGGTATCTCTTCATTAGTAACAGATGGTACAATAACACAATCATCGCCATTATTCCAGTTTGCTGGTGTTGCAAGTTTTTGATAGGCTGTTAATTGAAGTGAATCAATAACTCGAAGTATCTCATCAAAATTTCTCCCCGTAGACGCAGGATAGGTTATCATTAATTTTACAATCTTGTCTGACCCAATAACAAATACCGAGCGCACTGTTAATTGACTATCTGCATTTGGATGAATCATATTATAAAGGACTGATACTTTCCTGTCTTCATCTGCGATAATTGGAAAATTTACCTTTGTGTTTTGTGTTCGGTTAATATCATTAATCCATCCATTATGAGAATCTATACCATCTACACTTAAAGCGACTACCTTTACATTACGCTTATCAAATTCAGATTTAATCTTTGCAACAGTTCCTAATTCTGTTGTGCAAACTGGTGTATAATCTGCAGGATGTGAAAATAAAACACCCCAACTATCTCCTAACCAATCATGAAAATTGATTTCTCCATCAGTTGACATAGCAGTAAAGTTTGGGGCTTCATCTCCTAATCTAATTGTTGCCATAATTTTGTTTTTTTATTATTGAAATCCGTTTAAATTGTATAAAAAAGTAGCATTTAATCAATTTAAACTTGACGCTTTTATACAACCACACAAGTTAGTGAATTTTTAGTAAAAAATTCACTATTAAGAAATTGCATTTGTTAAAAAGATGTTATAAATAAACTTAAAACTCATTTTTTTTCGGTTTTAATCATCAATAGCTTGCCCTACTAGTTGACGGAACTTCCAACCGGTACTATCAGTGTCTGTGCCCTGAGTTTGTTTCATTAAAATACCAATGATTTTCTCTTTTGGATCTGCAAAATATTGAGTATTAAAATATCCACCCCATTCGAATGTCCCTGTACTACCTCTGCCTCCCATATCTTGCCCTTTTTGATCAAGAACGGCAAATGCTAAACCATAATAAGCTCCCGAATCTCCCCAAATATCACCAATTTGATTTGCCATGATAAATTGAACAGTAGTTCTGCTTAATAGACGGACTCCATTTAATTCACCGTCATTTAGATACATTTGAAGAAAAGTCGCATAATCTTTTGCAGTACTTGAAAGACCTGCTCCTCCAGAAAAAAAGCGTTTTGCTCCTTTTATGGGATAATCTGGATCATAAAATGTAGTCGGAAAATTAATCCATTTATCATTCTCCTTTTTTTGAATCGACACCAATCTACTATGTTTTGATTCAGGCAAATAAAACCAAGTATCATCCATACCAAGCGGATCGAATATCCTGGTTCTAAAAAATTCATCAAGAGGTAGTCCTGATATTATTTCTATAAAATAACCCAATACATCAAGCCCTTCGCTATAGGTGAATTTTTCACCAGGATTATGATGCAATGGAAGCTTAGCAAGTTTTTTGACGCTGGTTTCTATGCTTATGTTTTCTGTAGTAAATAAATCTGTGATTCCTGCCTGATCGTAGATTTTCTTAAAGCGTTCATCTACATCAATTACACCATAACCAATCCCTGATGTATGAGTTATCAAATGCCGAATGCTAATTTCTTTTTCTACTGGTTTCGCAAGGTATTTTCCGTTTTCATATAAAGTATCGAGTACTTGTGCATTCTTAAACTCGGGAATGTATTTTGAAATAGGATCGTCCAGTCTGAATTTTCCTTCTTCCCAAAGCATCATAACAGCTGTAGAAGTAACAGCTTTTGTTTGAGATGCAATTCTAAAAATATCATCGCGTTTTAAAATTCTTCCCGATTCATTATTTGCCATACCAAAAGCTTTGTGATAAACAATCGTTCCATTTCTTACAACAAGAGCCACCACTCCAGGAATTTGCTCATCCATGATAGCCTCTTTACACATAGCATCTATTCGAGCCAATCGTTCTTCCGACATTCCTGCACTACTTGCAGATTCTTCTGTAAGTACAGGAGATGATTTAATAGATATCGTTTGAGCAAATAGTGTCAACGTATAAAAAGTGAAAAGGAAAGCGTATAAATATTTCATATTGATAGTTTTACAAGAATTATGTTTTTGAGCCTATATGAATTTAAGAGATCGTCAGCTACAATTGATTATATCTTTTGATAAGCCAAATTAAGTTTTAAATTTCAATAAATATATAAACTTATCAACAAAAACCGTGTAAATAAAGTTTCTCTGAATAAAAAAACAATCTAAAAAATCGTAAATTTGTAATAGCTAAAAATGTAATCAAAATGAGCTACAGAATAGAAAAAGATACCATGGGAGAGGTTAAAGTTCCTTCCGATAAACTTTGGGGAGCACAAACTGAACGTTCACGTAATAACTTTAAAATTGGAGCTTCGGCATCCATGCCTTTGGAAATTGTTTACGGCTTTGCATATCTTAAAAAAGCTGCAGCTTATACCAATTGTGAATTAGGTGTGTTACCTATTGAAAAACGTGACCTTATCGCTCAAGTTTGCGATGAAATATTAGAAGGTAAACATGATGAACAATTCCCATTAGTCATTTGGCAAACAGGGTCAGGGACACAAAGCAACATGAATGTAAACGAAGTTATTGCAAACAGAGCGCATCAAATTACCGGTAAAACTATTGGTAAAGGAGAAAAAACCATTCAACCGAATGACGATGTGAATAAATCACAATCCTCTAACGACACCTTCCCAACTGGAATGCATATCGCATCCTATAAAAAAATTATAGAGGTTACACTTCCTGGCATAAAACAATTACGTGATACTTTAAAACAAAAATCTGAAGCTTTTAAAGACTGTGTCAAAATTGGTCGAACCCATTTAATGGATGCTACACCATTAACCTTAGGACAGGAATTTTCCGGTTATGTATCTCAATTAGATCATGGTATTTATGCAATAGAAAATACACTCCCACATTTAAGTGAATTGGCACTTGGGGGAACGGCTGTAGGTACCGGATTAAATACTCCGAGAGGCTATGCAAAACGCGTATCGGAATTTATTGCAAAATTTACAGGATTACCTTTTATTTCGGCTTATAATAAATTTGAGGCGCTTGCGGCACATGATGCCATTGTTGAAACGCATGGCGCTTTAAAACTATTGGCAGTATCACTAAATAAAATTGCTAATGATATACGTATGATGGCTTCTGGTCCACGTTCAGGTATTGGCGAAATTAATATTCCAGCTAATGAACCAGGAAGTTCAATTATGCCTGGAAAAGTCAATCCTACACAGTGTGAAGCATTAACTATGATTTGTGCACAAGTAATGGGTAACGATGTTGCAGTGACTGTTGGAGGAACCCAAGGACATTACGAATTAAACGTCTTTAAACCAATGATGGCCGCCAACCTAATACAATCAGCACAATTACTCGGTGACTCATGTGTGAGTTTTGATATAAACTGTGCAAAGGGTATAGAACCTAACCATGAGGTAATTAAAGAATTATTGAATAACTCATTAATGCTAGTTACTGCCTTAAATACTAAAATAGGATATTATAAAGCTGCTGAAATTGCTAACACAGCACATAAAAACGGAACCACACTAAAAGAAGAAGCCATTAATTTAGGATATGTCACCGCTGAAGATTACGACGATTGGGTAAAACCTGAAAATATGGTTGGAGGGTTAAAATAATTACTTAAAAGTATAGGTTTCGAAGTATTGGTGAA
Source organism: Flavobacteriaceae bacterium (assembly GCA_965250265.1). GTDB lineage: Bacteria > Bacteroidota > Bacteroidia > Flavobacteriales > Flavobacteriaceae > PRS1. Next base: position 111,038 of record CBDFNO010000014.1, read on the forward strand.
AGAATAAATATATTTTATTTTTATAACATAAAAAAGCAGATGTTTTACATCTGCTTTTTTTGTTGTTAGTTAGTTAGCTATTAATCAATAGGGAAAATTGTTATGATATATCAAATGTATTATAACCAACTCTTTTCTGTCTTAACATATGTTAATAAACAAGAAATTAATTTAAATTTTTTCGTATTCTACTCAACTGAACTGGAGTAATACTTAAATAAGAAGCAATTTGAAATTGCGGAATTAAATCATCAATATTTGGAAATTGTTGCTTAAGTTTTAAATAGCGTTGGGTAGCATCAAGAGAAATGAGATCAAACTGTTTTTTTTCATAGGCAATGTAAATGCTTTCCAAAACTTTGTTGTACAAATTACTAATAATTATATCTGTTTTGCACAATTCTCTTAAAGCCTTAAAATTAATCTCATAACCTTTACAAGTGGTTAGCGTTTTATAGGTAAGTTCCGAAGGCTTACTGCTAATTAAGGCTGTTAAAGGTCCAACAAAACTAAAAGGTCCAAAAATATTTTTATTAAAAATCTTCCCACATTCCGAATTTAAATAAGCTCCCATTAATCCTGAAGTTGACATATAAATTTTGCTCGGAATTTCTCCGGTCTTTGTAAAATCTATATTGGCATCAATTTCCTTAAATGTGGAGATTTTATCAAGCTTATTAAAAATATTTTCAGGTACTTTTACAAATGAATTCAAAAAAGCATGGTTTTTATTCATTACTATGTCAATAATTATTTAAAAATAAATAGTAATCTGGAGTGATATAAATTTAATGAATAAATCATAGAAGCATTAAATTTTATACTTTTAGCAATATTAAATAAATACAATTATTAATGTCGTTATTAATAACAAATATAAAAGAACTTCTACAAGCAAGAGATATAAATGTTCTTAAAGTTTCTGGGGCAGCTATGAAACAGCTTCCTACAATTAAAAATGCTTTTATTTTAATTGATAACGATATTATTATAGATTATGGAAGTATGGATTACTGCAATAATATTATTGCTGACCAAACCATAGATGCTACAGGCAAACTAGTATTACCAACCTGGTGTGATTCTCATACACATATTGTCTATGCAGGAAATCGTGAACAAGAATTTGTAAATCGCATAAAAGGATTAAGTTATGAAGAGATTGCTAATCGTGGTGGTGGTATATTAAATTCGGCAAAAACACTTCAAAACACAAGTGAAGACGAGCTTTACAATCAATCCATCAAACGGGTTAAAGAAGTCATACGATTAGGCACAGGAGCCATAGAAATTAAATCAGGTTATGGTTTGACTGTTGATGCAGAACTTAAAATGCTTCGTGTAATTAAACGTATCAAGAATGATTTTCCAATAAAAGTAAAAGCTACACTTTTAGCGGCTCATGCTATTCCTGAAGCTTACAAAAACGATAAAACGGTGTTTGTAGATTTGGTGGTTAATGAAATGATTCCAAAAGTAGCTAAAGAGGAATTAGCTGAGTATGTAGATGTCTTTTGTGAGAAAGGTTATTTTTCATTAGATGATACTGATAGAATTCTTTCTGTTGGAAAGCAATATGACTTAATTCCAAAAATTCATGTCAACCAATTCAATTCTTTTGGTGGTGTAGCACTTGGAGTAAAACATAATGCCCTTTCTGTAGATCACCTTGAAGAACTAAACGAAGATGATATTGAAGCACTTATAGGTAGCAATACAATGCCTGTTGCGCTTCCCTCCTGTTCGTATTTTTTAAGCATTCCGTATACTCCAGCTCGTAAACTTATTGATGCTGGATTGCCTTTAACTTTGGCTACAGACTATAATCCTGGTTCAACACCAAGTGGTAATATGAATTTTGTTATTAGTACAGCTTGTATAAAAATGAAAATGACTCCAGCCGAAGCTATCAATGCTGCTACCATTAATGGTGCATGTGCTATGGGAATTAGTGATATGTATGGCAGTATTACAAAAGGAAAAAAAGCAAATCTTATTATCACTAAAGAAGTACCAAGTTTTAATTATCTACCATATGCATTTGGCGATAATCATATTGATAAAGTTATTATAAATGGAGTTTGTATATAAAAAAGCCTCAAGGTAAATCTCAAGGCTATTATAAATATGTTATAATTATTTAATCTAAAGAAAACTCTGAAGTAGAAACCAAATCTTTGTCATTAAATATATTAATTACATAACGCCCCTTAGAGAAACTTGCATCGCCTCTTGGTTCAATAAACTCACAAATATCTAAATTTTTAGACTCGTAGTTAAATTTACTTATTAAACTGTAGTTTAAAACTTTTTCATCAAATTGAATTTGTTCGTTTAATCCTAAAACATTGTCTTTTGGATCTAATACTTGTACGTAAAATTCTTTATCGCCAGATAGTACTAAAACATTTTTTGTAACTGTAAAGCAAACTCTAATTTTATCTGTTCTACGAGCTCTTTCTGTAGGTATTAATTTTCCAGAGCTGCGAACAATAACGCCAAATCCTTTTAAACCAGCTGTAGATAATACAGCAGCATTTTCAACTATATCAGCCAATTCTGTATTTTGAGCTAATAACGAATCATTAAAAACAGTACTTTCACCTAATTGAATTTGAGTACTGTCTAATACTGTTGCTAGTAAGGCATTTTCTACTTTTAAAGAATCATTTTCAGCCAAAAGATCATCCATTTCATCTTCTAGTGCTAAAAATTTCTTTTTGTATCTCCACAAACTTCTAACATTGTTATCAGACACTTTTAAGGAGTCCATTAATCCTTGAATACGTCCTCTTGCTTCAACTAATTTTGCATTTGCAGTTTCATTATCGCCAATAGCAACATCATATTGCTCAGCCATATTATTTAAATCTTGCATTACAAGTGCTTTTTCTTCTATGAGTTGTTTTTCTGTTGCTGCACTATCATTATAAAGTGTATAAGTGTAAAATGCAGTAGCTACTAATAGCAAGGCCAAAATGCCTAAAACCACTTTTAAACTTCTATTATTACTTTCAGATTTGTTTTCCATAATTGTAAATTGAGTTTTTTGTTAAACGTTATTTTTAAATTAAAATTATTAATGCATTGATAATAAAGGGCAAAGTAAAATAATTGTATTAAATCTTTAATAATAATTTGCTTGTTTTATTATAATTTTGTTAACTATAATACATTTATTACTTCAACTTGCAATATATACGAGTAACTTAAAAATTTGGATGTTGATATGGAAATTAATATCATTTCGTTTGATGAAAAATATGCTAAAGACTTTTATAGTTTGAATATTGAATGGCTTAGAACCTTTTTTTATGTAGAAGCATTCGATGAAGAAGTATTAAGAAATCCTCTAAATTATATTATTAATAAAGGAGGTTATATCTTTTTTGCAAAACTTAATAATAAAGTCGTAGGCACTGTAGCGCTAATGCCTACAAAAGATAAGCACATTTTCGAACTTACCAAAATGGCCGTTTCTACAAAACATAGAGGATTAAAAATTGGCCAACTACTTATGCAACATTGCATAAATTTTAGTAAACTAAATCATTTTAATGCACTTATACTCTACTCTAATACTTTACTTGAAAATGCTATTTATATCTATAGAAAATATGGTTTTGTAGAAATCCCAGTAGAAAGCAATAGTCCTTATATACGTAGTAATATAAAAATGGAGTTGATTTTTACTTAAAAAAATTACTATTACACCTTTTAATAACTACATAAAAACCTATTTTTGTTGAAAACCTAAAAAAGATGCTGAAAGCAGGTGTTCTTGGTGCTGGTCACCTTGGTAAAATTCATTTAAGACTTCTTAATCAATCTGAAAAATATGAGCTTATTGGCTTTTACGACGCTGATGAAACTAATGCTAAAAAAATAGAGGCTGAATTTGGTTACACCTATTTTAATTCAATCGATGCACTAATTCAAGCTGTCGATATGGTAGACATTGTAACTCCAACCTTATCACATTACGATTGTGCAAAACTTGCTATTGCAAAAGGTAAACATGTATTTATTGAAAAGCCAATATCTAATACTGTAGAAGAAGCTGAAGAAATTAGAAGATTGGTCGCATCAAACGATGTTAAAGGGCAAGTTGGGCATGTAGAGCGTTTTAATCCAGCATTTATTGGAGTAAAAAAAATGATCAATACACCTATGTTTATAGAAACACATCGTCTGGCAGAATTTAATCCGCGTGGTACAGATGTTCCTGTTGTATTAGATTTAATGATTCATGATATAGATATCATTTTAAGTGTTGTGAACTCTAAAGTGGCTAATATTTCAGCTAGTGGTGTTTCTGTAATTAGTGACACACCAGATATTGCAAATGCAAGAATAGAATTTGAGAATGGTTGTGTAGCTAATTTAACTGCAAGTAGAATTTCTTTAAAGAATATGCGTAAAACGCGATTCTTTCAAAAGGACGCTTATATTTCGGTAGACTTTTTAGAAAAAAAATGTGAAGTTGTAAAAATGCAAGATGCACCAGAAAATCCTGGAGATTTCGATATGATTCTACAAAACGCAGAAGGCGTTAAAAAGCAAATTTATTTTGATAATCCAGAAATCTCAAATAATAATGCTATTCTAGACGAATTAGAATCATTTGCAAAGGCTATAAATAACAATACTAAACCTATTGTGACACTTTATGATGGCACCGAGGCATTACGTGTTGCAACACAAATAATAAATTGTTTTAACTAAATACTAACATAATAATGAAAAATGTAGCAGTTATTGGAGCTGGAACCATGGGAAATGGAATTGCTCATACATTTGCACAAAGTGGATTCAAAGTTCAACTTATAGATGTAAATGAAACTGTACTTAAAAAAGGTTTAGATACTATTTCCAAAAACTTGGATAGAATGGTTTCTAAAGAGAAAATTACTGAAGATGAGAAAAAAGAAACTTTGGGCAACATTACTACTTTTACCAATATTACTGAAGGTGTAGAATATGCAAGTTTAGTTATTGAAGCAGCAACCGAAAATTTAGAATTAAAGCTTAAGATTTTCAAGCAACTTGATGAAGATTGTCCAGACGATACTATTTTGGCTACAAATACTTCTTCTATTTCTATTACCCAAATAGCTTCAGTGACATCACGTCCCGAAATGGTAATAGGTATGCATTTTATGAATCCTGTACCAATAATGAAACTTGTAGAAATAATTCGTGGTTATAATACAAGCGATGAAATAACTAATCTCATTATTGATATCTCAAAAGTTTTAGGGAAAATTCCGGTAGAAGTTAATGATTATCCTGGATTTGTAGCTAATAGAATTTTAATGCCAATGATTAATGAATCTATTGAAACATTATACAATGGTGTTGCAGGCGTTCATAATATTGATACTGTCATGAAATTAGGAATGGGTCATCCAATGGGACCCTTACAATTGGCAGATTTTATTGGTTTGGATGTGTGTTTATCTATTCTAAACGTTATGCATGATGGCTTTAAAAATCCAAAATATGCACCTTGCCCTTTATTAGTTAATATGGTAAGAGCTGGAAAATTAGGCGTAAAATCTGGTGAAGGATTTTATGACTATTCTGAAAGTAGAAGAGCTGAAACTGTTTCCAAACAGTTTTTAAAATAAGAAATGAGCATAAAACAAAACTTAATTAACTTACTATCTACTCTTCCAGAGTTAGTAACATTAGTTGCAGTTACTAAAACCAAACCACTTTCTGATATTTTAGATGCTTATAATGCTGGACAACTTATTTTTGGTGAAAACAAAATACAGGAAATGGTAGAGAAATATGAGCAACTACCAAAAGACATTAAATGGCATATGATAGGTCACGTTCAACGTAATAAAGTGAAGTATATGGCTCATTTTGTGAGTTTAATACATGGTGTTGACAGTTTTAAACTGCTAAAAGAAATAAACAAACAAGCACAAAAACACGATAGGATAATTGATTGTTTATTACAAATAAAGATTGCCGATGAAACTTCCAAATTTGGAATGCCTGGAAGCGAAGCTTCGCATATATTGCAATCTGAAGAAATTTCAGAATTACAAAATATTAAAATTGTTGGACTCATGGGAATGGCAACTTTTACTAGCGATAAAGCTCAAGTAACCCAAGAATTCAAATTATTAAAACTCACATTTGATAAATTAAAAAATATCAATACAAACAACTGCCAACTTACCACAGTTTCAATGGGAATGAGTGACGATTACAAATTAGCTATTGATTGTGGCAGTACTATGATTCGTATTGGAAGTAGTATATTTGGAGCTCGAAATTATTCAATTTAAAATTTAATTTATTTACGCAATTTTAGACATAGAAACCACAGGTGGAAAGTACAATGAAGAAGGTATTACTGAAATTGCTGTTTATAAATTTGATGGCCATAATATTACAGATCAATTTATAAGCTTAATAAATCCAGAAAAAGAGATTCAGCCCTTTGTTGTTAATCTTACTGGAATTAATAGTAATATGTTGCGCAATGCTCCAAAGTTTTATGAAGTTGCAAAACGCATTATTGAAATTACTGAAGATTGTATTATAGTAGCTCATAATGCTCAATTTGATAATCGAATTTTAAAAACAGAATTCAAACGCCTTGGTTTCGACTTTAAGCGTGAAACGTTATGCACCGTTGAACTAGCAAAATCTCTAATCCCAGATCAATCATCTTATAGTTTAGGCAAGCTCACAAAATCTTTAGGTATTCCGGTAAGTAGTAGGCATCGAGCCGCTGGTGACGCAATGGCAACTGTGACTTTGTTTAAATTATTGTTGGCAAAAGATGTAACGAAAAACATTATAAAAGAATCTATAAAGTTAGAAACCAAACCTAAGTTAGAGCCTCGACTCATTGATATTGTTGAGAAATTGCCATCAATTACTGGAGTTTATTATATTCATAAAGGTGATAGTGAAATTATATATATTGGTAAGAGTAAGAATATTAAGAAACGTGTTAATCAGCATTTTACAAAAACAAATATTAAATCTAAAAAAATTCAACTTCAAGTTGCATCTGTTACTTACGAAGAAACAGGAAGCGAACTTATTGCGCTTCTAAAAGAAAGCGAAGAAATAAAACGCAATAAACCTATTTTTAATAGGTCACAAAAAAATACCAAATATTCGCATGGATTGTATAGCTTTAAAGATGATAATGATTATATAAATTTAAGAATAGAACAAGTAAACGGAAAAGAAATACCAATAACTACATTTTCTAATTTTCAGAGTGCAAAAAGCTTTATCAATCGAAAAACTATTGAACATAATTTATGTCAAAAATTAACTGGAATTCATCTTACAAATGGTAGTTGTTTTAACTATAGTGTAAAGCAATGTTTTGGTGCTTGTATTGCTGAAGAATCTCAAACAAATTATAACAAACGTGTGACCAAAATTATTGAAAATAATAACTTCAAAAATCAAAATATGGTAATTATTGATCGTGGTCGAGAGGTCGACGAACGTAGCGCAATACTCATTGAAAATGGTGTGTATAAAGGCTTTGGATTTTACAATCTTAATTATCAAATTAACAATATGGATGTATTAAAATCTATTATTACAAATATGAAACATAATAAAGACACACAACATATTATACAAAGTTATTTAAGACGAAATAAAAAACTTAAAATTGTAGAATTATAATTAAACAATTCAAATAAATAATCTTTTATTACTTTTGATTTTATGAAAAACAATAAAACGTATAAAAATTGGAGGCACAAGCTACATGAAATCTTATATGAAGCAGACACACCAATGGGTAAGATTTTTAGTGTTATATTATTTATTGTCATTATAGCAAGTATTATTTTAGTAATGCTGGAAAGTGTTAAAAGTATTGATGAAAAGTATCACAACTTTCTTAATATTTCCGAATGGGTTGTAACTATCCTTTTCACAATTGAATATGTTGGTAGAATTATTGCAGTAAAACATCCTCGAAAATATATTTTTAGTTTTTATGGTATTGTAGACCTGCTCTCTACCATACCTAAATACCTTTCCTTTTTCTTAATTGGAGGACAATCATTAGTAGCATTAAGAGCCTTAAGATTATTACGTGTGTTTCGAATTTTAAAATTAGCACGCTTTGTAGGTGAATCTACCAATTTTGTTAGAGCTTTAAAAGTAAGTCGTGCAAAGATTATAGTTTTTTTATCGTTTGTAATTATTCTTTGTGTTGTTTTAGGTACTGTTATGTATTTAGTGGAAAGTAATGAAAATACTGGTTTTACAAGTATTCCAAGAAGTGTGTATTGGGCCGTTGTAACACTTACAACTGTTGGCTATGGCGATATTGCTCCTGCATCTGCTTTAGGTCAATTTATAGCTTCATTAATTATGATTATGGGTTATGGTATTATTGCAGTTCCTACAGGAATTGTAACGGCTGAAATGTCTAAATCTCAACGAAAAAAAGTGCAATCAAACACACAATCCTGTGAAAATTGCATGGCAGAATTTCATAAAGACAATGCTTTGTATTGCTATAAATGCGGAGAACTAATAAACGATGTCTAACTTTCTTATCTCTATTGTAGGACCAACTGCTATTGGAAAAACAGCATTGAGTATTGCATTGGCAAAATATTTTAAAACCGAGATTATATCTGCTGATTCTCGTCAGTTTTATAAAGAAATGCAAATTGGCACTGCTGTTCCAACTCCTCAAGAATTATCTCAGGTGAAACATCATTTTATACATCATAAATCTATAGAAGATAAATATAATGTTGGTGCATATGAAAAAAATGCATTGAAGTGTTTAGACAGTCTTTTTAAAACACACCAAATAGTTATTATGGTTGGCGGATCTGGGCTTTATACAGATGCAGTAACAAATGGACTCGATGATTTCCCTGAAGTAAATCCTTCTATTAGAGAAACACTAAATGAAAAACTTGATAATAATGGATTGAAATCTTTGCAAAATCAACTTAAAGAATTAGATGTTGAATCATACAACACTATAGCTATTGATAATCCACATCGTGTTATTCGTGCTTTAGAAATATGTATTGGAACAGGACAACCGTACTCAACTTTTTTGAATAAAGAAAAACCCAAACGAAATTTTAAAACCATTTCTATTGGTTTATCTGCCAATCGTGAAATTATCTATAATAGAATTAATAAACGTGTTGACATTATGATGTTTGAAGGTTTGTTAGATGAAGTTAATGGACTGAAACCCAAACAACATCTAAATGCTCTAAACACTGTCGGTTATAAGGAGCTGTTTAAATACTTTAATGGTGAATGGACTTTAGATTTTGCGATTTCTGAAATTAAAAAGAATACACGGCGTTTTGCAAAACGCCAACTCACTTGGTTTAAAAAAGATGAAAGTATTTTGTGGTTTGATTATACAACTCAACTGAAGGATATCAAAGATATACTTCATAAAGAATTAGCGGACGCATAACTTATAGTTCCTTTATTCAAATGGTTTAAACGATATATTGTATCTTAGTCTGGGAGATTTCATGTTGTATCCGTTTATAATCCAAAAACTATGAATCCTTTTTTTCAACAATTAATAATAAGTATAGTTAAGAAGGATATTGGTAAACAAAAGGTAAATAAAATAAGTGATTATAAATTAGCCAAGCAATTTATAAGGTTAAGAATTACGATCTTAAGATTGTTTAAAGATATTATTTTAATTGCATTAGGAATTCTTGCGGCAGGCTTCGGACTTAAAGGATTTTTGCTTCCAAATGGATTTATAGATGGTGGTGTAACAGGAATTTCGCTGTTAACAGAAGCTCTTACAGATTATCCGCTTTCATTATTAATTGTAATTATCAATATCCCATTTATTATTCTTGGGTATTTTCAAATAAGCAAAGCTTTTGCATTTAAAAGTATTGTTGCAATTACTGGGCTTGCCTTGGCCATTGTGTTCATTGATTATCCGATAATCACTTCAGACAAATTGTTAGTTGCTGTATTTGGTGGTTTCTTTCTTGGTGCCGGAATCGGGCTTTCGGTTCGTGGCGGAGGCGTATTGGATGGTACAGAAGTCCTTGCTGTTTATCTAAACAGAAAAATAGGGCTCACTATTGGTGATAATATTCTTATTTTTAATATTATTGTTTTTTCAACAGCAGCATATTTGCTTTCCATCGAAATTGCACTTTATTCCATTCTCACTTATCTGACAGCATCAAAAACAGTAGACTTTGTTGTTGAAGGGGTTGAAGAATATATTGGTGTGACTATTATATCAACGCATAGTGAAGATATTAGGGTTATGATTATCGAAAAAATGCAACGCGGTGTAACACTTTACTATGGGAAACGTGGTTATGGGAAACGCGGAGATAACCTAAAAACAACTGATATTATTTATTCTGTAATTACCCGATTAGAAATCAATAGACTTAAAACGGAAATAAAAAAAATAGATCCCAATGCCTTTATTGTCATGAACAGTGTTAAAGATCTTAAAGGAGGTATGATTAAAAAACGTCAATTTACAGAGAAATAAAATCAATTAAAAACGATATCCTGAAATCTTAATTTCATCTCACATAAGCAACAATTATAAGCGGTTTGTATACAATAAAAGAACTTTATTTATAAGGTCTAATTGATGCATTAAATGCTGAAAGAGATTTTAAAATTGAAAAATCCAGCATTTGTGCTGGATTTTTTCTATTAACTGTTTAAAATTAACTATGCTTTTTGGTTTACTACCAGCCTAAAACCTTCACCATGTATGTTTAAGATTTCAACGTTTTCATCAACTTTTAAGTACTTACGTAATTTAGCAATATAAACGTCCATACTACGTGATGTAAAATAATTATCGTCTCTCCAAATTTTTGTTAATGCTAACTCTCTTGGCATTAAATCATTTTCGTGTAATGCTAACAAACGTAACAATTCGCCTTCCTTTGGTGATAATTTTTCAGGAGCACCTCCTTTATATTTTAAAAACCGTAATTTAGAGTTTAGATGGAAGTCTCCAATCTCAAACTCAAATTGTTTGCTATCAGCAACACTATCTGTAGCTTTCCGTTGGATAATTGCTTTAATTTTCATGAGTAACACTTCACTATCGAATGGCTTATTTAAATAGTCGTCTGCTCCTACCTTATACCCTTTAAGTACATCTTCTTTCATAGCCTTAGCAGTTAAGAAAATAATAGGCACATCTGTATTCTTTTCACGTATCTCTTTCGCTAAAGTAAAGCCATCTTTATAAGGCATCATAACGTCAAGAATACATAAGTCGTAATCGTCTTTTTTGAATTTTTCAAAGCCTTCCATTCCATTTTTAGCATGAACAACATCGTAATCGTTCATCATTAAATAATCTTTTAAAACAGTTCCGAAATTTGGATCGTCTTCAACTAAAAGTATTTTTTTATTTATTTCTTCCATAATTTTATTATGATATTATTGGTATTTTTATTATAAAGGTGCTACCCTTTCCTTTTTCACTTTCTACAGTTACATGACCTTGATGGTCATCTACAATACGCTTAACATAAGCTAGTCCTAAACCATGTCCTTTTACATTATGTACATTTCCTGTGTGTTCTCTATAAAATTTTTCGAACACCTTTTTTTGAACGGACTTTGTCATTCCGTTACCTTGATCTTTAATTTTTAATATAACGCTTTTTCCAACACTCTCGGTATAAATATCAATTTTTGGTTCATCCTCTGAGTATTTTACAGCATTGTCTAAAATATTTATAATAACATTAGTAAAGTGTGTTTCATTAGCTAAAACGGAATGTTTCACAGCATTTAAATGCACTTTTACATAACCCTTATTGTCGTCAACAATAAGCTGAATATGGGTAATTGCGTCTAAAACTAGATCATGTAACATTACTCTTTGTTTACTAATATTAAGTTGATTTTTTTCAAGTTTAGATATTCTAAGCACATTTTCTACTTGTGCATGCATACGCTTATTTTCTTCCTTAATCATATTAAGATATCTCTTAACCTTATCCTCAACATTTATAATTTTAGGATTCTTAATTGCATCCAAAGCTAAATTTATAGTTGCTATAGGAGTTTTAAATTCATGCGTCATATTATTAATAAAGTCGGTCTTGATTTGCGATATCTGACGTTGCTTAATTAATTGATAAATAGCACTTATATAAGCAATAATAATAATAACTGTAAATATTATAGATAAAAGTGTCATTCCAATAATTGAAGAGTAAATAAATTGACTTCTTGTTGGAAAATTGACATAAAGCACATAATCACTTTCATCATTATTATCTAAAAAAACTGGTATACCTAGTGTAGAGTTTTTCTCTAATTCAAAATTTTCAGATTGAATTTTTGTCGCTAAATCTTTACCATATATAGCATATTCAAAATCTATATCAATATTGTCTTCTAATAACTTTTTTCGAAGTAATTTTTCTACAAGTTTTTTAGAAACACGCTTATGAATAGGCGTCCTTTTTGCCTCTTCACGATAATGAGATTCAAACGCTATTTGCTCTAACCTCGTCATTTCAGTAATACTTTTAAAGGACTTTGGGCTTATTGTAAAAGTTCCATCCAAACTGTTATTACTATAAACCGCAGTTTCTATTCTATTAAATATTCTACTTATATTTATACTATCTAAACTTATGTCAATGAACGATGGGATTTTAAAATTTTCTTCTAAAATTCCGTTTCTAGAAATTACTAACTCATTTGTGTTTTCATCCTGCCTATAGGCTGTTAAGTTTCCAATTGATGTTGTGTCTGGTCTTCCGCCTTCTTCAATAAAGGTGTTTAAATCTTGAACAAAATTTCGATACTCTAAATCTCCAATTTCTTTTGAAGCATATCCTAACGCTTTTTTTACATTAAATGTAAATTGTTGTTCTTCGTTTTTAACTGTATTATTAATATAATAAGCTTGAACGAATATGATACCAATAAGAGATAAACTCATTAATATCACCAACAAGATGAATAATCTTTTGTTCATTCGGTCAAAATTAACATTTTAACATTTAGCAAGAATAGCATTTAACCTTACCTTAACACAAATGTTAAAATTTAGGATTTATTAAATTAATTCAAGAAGTTTTTGATGGATAATTTTAACATGATGCATAGTTTGAGATAAATTATTATTATCAATAACAAAGTGAGATAGTTTTACTTTTTTTGCATCGCTCCATTGATTATCCAATATGGCTTTTACGCTTTCTATTGTTGAGTTATCTCTCTGTATTACTCTTTGTATCCTATCTTCTTCATTAGCATAAACTGTAATTACATAATCACATTCTTTATAGTTACCGGTTTCGAATAAAATGGCGGTTTCTTTAATAACATAAGGTGTGCTCTGTTTTTTAATCCAGTTTTTAAAATGTGACCTAACTTTTGGATGCACAATAGCATTCATTTTTATTAATAACTTTTTTTCATTAAATATTTTATCTGCAATAAGTGATTTATTTATTTCTCCTTTTACATAAGCCTTTTCTCCAAAAAGTTGAATGAGTTTTCTTTTTATTACTTTAGAATTATTCATTAACTTATTAGCTTCTAAATCGGCAATATAAATTGGTATGCCAAGTTTATAAAACATATTTGCAACTGTTGTTTTACCACTTCCTACACCTCCTGTTAAACCCACTATAATCATTGCAATAAAATAAATTCAATTCGTTTTTCATTTAATCTAACATTCTTTACCTTATCTGGTTGCTGAACAATCTTTGGAATGAGGTAAGTGTCTTTAAGATTTAATGTTTTATAATCACATTCAATAATGAAACTACTAGAAGATATTGATTTAAAATTGCTTAAACTTGTATAATATACAACCGTAACTTCTTTTGGATAATATTTTAATTTAATATTATGAGGGACATTAACTATATTAATAGGAACATTAATTGAGCCTTCTGTAAATCGCTCTATTTCTGCGCTTATTTGTACTTGATTATGAGAAAATTTTAAATCACTTTCAAGTTTAGGAAGATTGAGTTTCACAGAAACCAATAGGCTTGAGTTTACATCATCCATTATTAATTGTTTTGTTACAATTTCTGTAATGGAATCTGTTAAAACTTTAGGGCCAATTACTTTAATTGAATCAGGTTCAATGATATAATCTGAAATTAGATCAAATCCATCAGAAAAATTTATTTGAGAATCTAAAATAACAGGAATTTTTTTAACGTGATTCACATCATATCTAAAAGCAATAGAGTCTGGGTTTATACTTTCAATTTTTACATTTGGATCAAACTGTGATACTACATTTGAAAATTCTCGCTTTTCGACCCAAATATAATGTGTGCTACTCTTTTCTAAATTTTGAAAATCAATTGTAACTTTAGGTTGAGATAAATAGTATTTTATAAATTTAAAACCATAAGTTGTAAGGGTTATATCTAGCACATGTGAAGAATCATTAACAATCAGTTTGTCTTCTGGAATATTTATAGGTTCTATGTTAAAAGCAACTGTTTGTGTATAATCTTTAGAAAGTTTTGTTAAAACCGAAAACAGCAAAGCTAATACTAGAAATAGAAAAAAAATATTTACTTTTTTACTATTAAAAAATAACGCTATTTTACTTCTAAATGTCATCTTGATTTACTTTAAAAAATAAATTAGGAAATAATTGTTCTGCACTTTTTTTTGATAAGCTCAAAATTAAAGTAGATTTTAAAAACCCGTAACCGTAACCAAAAAACTGAACCATTATAGCAATAATTGCTAAAAAAGGGACAATCAAATTTTTAGTGCTTACTAGCGCTATAATAAAACTTATTACAAAATATAATCCAATACTCTTTAAAGGTAATTCTATTCCTATAATAAATAACGCAAAAGAAATTAGTATACCCAAAGAAAACAAAGTTGGAAACCAATAGGTTGGTTTTTTTGTTTCTGGATGCCATTTATTTATAATTGGTCTTGTCAATCCGAATTTATAAACTTGTTTACAAAACTTTATCCAAGAAATTCTTCGTTTATGGTATACATAAGCTTCAGTTATGAGTTTGGTTTCAAAATTTAACTTGTTTAGTCTTATAGATAAATCTGGATCCTCTCCAGGATGAATGCTGCCAAATCCTCCAGTTCTAACAAAAGCAACTTTAGAAATCCCCATATTAAAACTTCTGGGTTGAAATTTATTTATACTAGTTTTATGCCCTCTTATACCACCAGTTGTTATAAAAGAAGTCATTGAAAAGTTAATCGCCTTTTGTAAATTGGAAAAAGAACTGTGGGCAGCATCTGGGCCACCAAAACAATCTACATAGTTTGTGTTTAAACTTTTAATAATTTCGTTAAGATAGTGCTTAGGTAAAATGCAATCGGAATCTAAAATAATAAAATAAGCCCCTTTAGCATGTTTCATCCCATAATTTCTGGAATCTCCAGGACCTGAGTTTTCTTTAGAAAAGTATAAAATATTTAGCTTATCGCTAAAATTCTCAGTTATAGATTTAGAAGACAAAGTAGAGCCATCTTCAACAATTACTATTTCAAAATCTTTTTCTCCTTCTAGATTAACAAAACTGTCCAGAAGTTCTTTAACCTCTTCTGGTCTATTATAAACAGGAATAATAAAAGAAATTTCTTTTGCATGCATATATTACAAAGATAATTAAACAAAATTCAAAAGCCATCCTAAAGATGGCTTTTGAAAAAACAATATGTTTGTTATACTTATTGCTTAATTATTCTAATAGTTTCTGTAACCTCATTAATAGAAACATTTACAAAGTAAACTCCAGTTTGTAAAGCAGACGTATCAATATCACTATAGGCTTCATTAGGAGAAATACGAAATACTTCTTGACCTAACATATTGAAAATGGACACGTTTTGAATATTACTTTGTGCTCTTAATTTAAGAATATCATTTACTGGATTAGGGAAATATTTGAAGTTTTCAAATACATATTCACTAACTGGTAAAGTAGTAGTGTCTGATGTAGAAATATCTATTGTAAATGGTCCTTCAGGATTATCCGTCGTACCACTAAATTGACCTACGTTTATCCAGTATTGGGTAATAGCTGATACAGAAACACCACTTAATGTTTCTCCATCTCCACTAAAACCACTATCTGCGCTATCAATACAAGTAAAAGCTCCACAAGAACCACTGTAAATCGCCAGTTCGGGATCCCATCCTGTAACACTACTTACAACTATATCTACTGTTCCTCCCGCAATTGTAGTAAATGTGTACCAAACACCATCATTCATACCTAAAGCACAATCAGCAATAAATCCTGCATTATTGGTTGCACCACTAGCATCAACTACTTCATTATAAGGTAAAGAAGAAACTCCTGTAGCATTAGCACAATCATCATTAGCTGGTGGTGGTGGTGGTGTACCTATACAAATATCAAAGGATGAAGTTTGTGCTGATGAAGACCAAGAATATACTTGAACATAGTATGTGAATCCAATTGTTAAACCACTTGTTGTACTTGTATTTGGGTCTGAACAAGTTAACGCTGCAGCTAGAGAACCACAACCAGGAGTAGCATCGTAAACAGCATGGTATAAATCTGTTGTGCTACCAGTTATATTTATTATATCAACAACATGAGAAGTACTTGTAGCAACAAAACTATACCAGACATCATCATCCTCAGTACCTCCACAATTATCAACACTAGAATCTGTAGCTGAAGCAATTGTTCCTGAAGTAACTGTTCCACAGTTTAAATCAGAGTTTACGGTTAAAGCTATTGCATTTGCGCATTCATCATTTGCTGGAGGTGGTGGTGGTGGTGCATAATATGCAGAAACTTGAAATGTATCAAACAAATCATTTCCATATTCAAACACTCTCACATATAATGTTTCTCCTGGTGTTCTTCCTGTAAGTGTAAGCAAGGAAAAGAGCCCAGTGCCACCATCATCATCACATCCTTCGTCAACAAATGCACCTATTGATCCTGAATAAACAGTCATTCCAGTATCGGTTAGTGAAGAGCCAAAACTTGAATTTGTTTCAATAGTAATCTCACCGCTTGCTCCAACAACTAATGAAAACCAAACATCTCCTCCAGAATAGACTACTGAGCAAACTGGATCAGGAATTGTTGGATCAGCAACTTCGGAAGCAGTAGCACTAACATTCGTACCTACAACAGGATTGTCTGCAAAAACTGTACCTACTGTTAAAGAAACTGCTCCCACTGGATCATCATTAGCGGGCTGTGCAAACATCTGAAAGCTAAATATTAAGCTAGCAAAAATAAATAAAGTAATTTTTTTCATATTAAAATTATTTTTAGTTAACAGATTAATAATTAATTGACCGTGAATTTAACACAATTTTTAAATATAATATGTTAATCCTTAAATATTAATGGTATATCTAAAATCTTAATTATTTTTTTATTAAATATTTAAGTTTTCTGTAAAATTATTAACAAAAAAAGAGAGGATACTTTCCTCTCTTTTTATAAAACACTTTATCCTAAAATATTAATACTTAATTAATTGCTTTATAGCACTTTTTCCATCATTTTTATTGATGATTTTAATAAAATATGCTCCTTGTTGTATGCTTTCTAAATTATCAATATTTATAATTCCATTAATACTTGAAGATATCTGTTTAAATATAAGTCTTCCGTTTAAATCAAATAACTTAATTTCAAAAGTATCATTAGAGAAGCCTAAAGGTAAGTGAACTGAAATTCTTTGGTTAAATGGATTAGGTTTTACAACTAAAGTTTCTAGATTAAAATCGTTAACAGCTAAAGTATCTTCTGTTAAAGGGTTACAGTCATCATCAATTCCATTATTTAAAATTTCCGTTTCACCAGGATTAACTGCTGAATTTGTATCATCGCAATCTGTTGAATTGTTGGCCTCACCAGATCCCGGACTTGTGTTAGCCGATTGGACAACGGTAGTCGAACCATAACCGTCACCATCACTGTCCTGGTACCATTGGTACATACCATCACAGTCTTCATCTACGCCATTGGCAACAATGTCAGTTTCCTCTGGATTTATTGATGCATTACTATCATCGCAATCTGTTGAATTGTTGGCCTCACCAGATCCCGGACTTGTGTTAGCCGATTGGACAACGGTCGTTGAACCATAGCCGTCACCATCACTGTCCTGGTACCATTGATACATACCGTCACAATCTTCATCTACGCCATTGGCAACAATATCAGTTGCCCCTGGATTTATTGATACATTACCATCATCGCAATCTACATCAACACTAAAGCCATCACCGTCACTATCCGTTGTAGCAGTAGAAGACCATATTTTTAAATTAAATGTTGGATCACCTGCAGGATCATTGTCGTAATGATAAACCCTGGTAAAATAAGTTAACCCAATAGTTAAGCCAGAGTAATTAATTTCTTCAACTAAAGGTGGAAGAGCACCATTTACATCACTACAATCTAAATATACTAATGCATTACAATTTCCAGAATATAGAGTAAGTACACCATCAAAACTTGAAGGTTCAAAAGTTATTGTTATGTCTGTTGTTTGGGCCAGAAAAGAAAACCAAACATCGTCTCGTGCATTTCCAGTTTCACTATTACATAACTCTGCATTTACATCAGTTCCTGCACCTCCTAATAGTGTTCCTGCAGTTGGTGTTGCAGAAGCTGCATCAGCAATTCCTGTTTCCTCAACAATAGAAGTAGCTCCTGCACAAAAATCGTTTTCTGGAGGTGGATCTGCATTTGTGGTAAAACCTAATGGTCCTAAGTAAATACTTACTCCATCAGTATCACAATCTGATCTTATAAAAATTGAATATGAAGTGCCAACAGCTAAATCTTCACCAGAAGAACTTGCACTTGTAGTAGCCGTAGAACCAAAAACAATAACATCAACACCTTGTGTATTTCCAGATACAATTTCCCAATCATAACCAATTGGTGTACTTAAACTCGGTGCACTCCAGAAGAAATCTATTCTATTATGAGACTTGAAACTTATTCCAGGACTTTCAGGCTTATAACATGTTGGTGCATTTGTTAAACTTTGAATTGTTGTTACTCGCAATTCGGCTTCATTATTACAATCTGCATTAAGAGAAATATGCATTCTAATTATAGTGGCAGAAATAGAGTTAACAGTTAATGGCGAATAACCCCATGCTATATGATTATCAAATTCATCAGTAATTGTAATATAATCATCATTATATATTGCCGTACGAGTACTAGTAAATTCATAATCGTCTCCGATAATTAAACTATTAATTGTTGCAAATTCTCCTGCTTCATTATTAAAGGCAATTTGCTGTACAAATCCATCATTAGTTGATGTTGTAGCTGATGCCGGGAATTCTGTAGATTCTATACACTGTGCAAATGAAAAATGAGTTAGATAAAGGGCAATAAGCAAGAACGTAATTTTTTTCATAACGTACTGGTTTATGGGTTCTTATCAAATCTATTATTATAAAATAGATTTTACATTTTTAACAGGTATAAAACAAAAAAACCTTGTTAAAAGGCTAACAAGGTCATTATAAGATGAGAAAATCTTTCAGTTTTACTTGTCCTCAAAGGCTTCCATGATCTTAGTACTCACTCCCATATTAGAGAATCCACCATCATGAAACAGGTTTTGTAAGGTCACTTTTTTAGTTAAATCTGAAAAAAGTGTAATTGTATAGTCAGCACATTCTAAAGCAGTAGCATTACCAAGAGGCGACATCTCTTCGGCATAAGAGAAAAATCCTTCAAATCCTTTTACACCACTTCCAGCTGTTGTTGGTGTTGGTGATTGTGAAATAGTATTTACCCTTACTTTTTTATCTCTTCCGAAGAAATAGCCAAAACTACGCGCTATACTTTCTAAATATGCTTTGTTGTCTGCCATATCGTTATAATCTGGAAAAACACGTTGTGCTGCCATATAAGTTAAAGCAACGATACTTCCCCATTCGTTCATCGCATCGGCTTTATATAATGATTGCATTACTTTATGAAAAGACAATGCAGAAACATCTGCTCCTTTTTGTGTCCAATCATATTTTTGGTCTGTATATGCTCTACCTTTTCTAACATTAATTGACATACCAATAGAATGTAAAACGAAATCTAATTTTCCTCCCAAAATTTCTATAGATTTTTCTACAAGATTTTCTAAATCTTCAATAGAGGTAGCGTCTGCAGGAATAATTTGAGACCCAGTTTTCTCTGCCAATTGGTTGATTGTTCCCATTCGCATGGCTATTGGTGCATTGGTTAATACAAATTCAGCTCCTTCTTCATGAGCTCGTTCGGCAGTTTTCCAAGCTATAGATTTTTCGTCTAAAGCCCCAAATATGATTCCTTTTTTACCTTTTAATAAATTGTATGACATTATATTTTAGTTTGTTAGTTGTTTAAGAGTGTAAAGATACTATTAATTCAATAATTGTTTAGCATGAGCTATTGCAGAGCTCGACATTTTTTCTCCACTCAACATTTGTGCAATTTCCACAATACGCTCATCATCGTTTAATTTTACTAATCGTGTTGATGTTATATTGTTTACATCTTCTTTATAGACTTTAAAATGAGTATCACCTTTAGCCGCAATTTGTGGTAAATGTGTAATAGTAAACACTTGTAACGATTTACTCATTTTCATCATAATATTTGCCATTTTATTTGAAATTTCACCAGAAACTCCCGAATCAATTTCATCGAACATAATAGATGGTAACTGTATATACCTAGAAAGAATTGATTTAATAGCTAACATTATTCTAGACAATTCTCCTCCAGATGCTGCCTTTTTTAGAGATTTAAAATCTCCTCCTTTATTAGCTGTAAATAGTAGTAACAAATCATCTTTTCCGTTACTTAAAAATTGATCTACAAATTTTACTGTAATGTCAAATTTTGCGTTCATCATTCCTAAATCTTCTAGTATATCTTCGAGTTGTGAAATAAGTTGAGGTATTGCATTTTTTCTTTGCTGGTGAATAATTTTAGCCATATTATTCAGTTCTTTTTCTATATCATTTAACTCTCGTTGTTTGAGTTCAATATCATCATCAATATTTTCTGCTGATACAACTTTATTTGATAGTTTGATTTGAATATTTATCAATTCGTCAATATCAATTGCAGAATGTTTCAATAGCAAATTATGAATAGCCTTTAATTTTGAATTTACTTCCTCTAAACGACTTGGATCAGCCTCTAAATTTTCTTGTGCATGTTCTAAATCTCCAAAAAGGTCATTTAATTCTATTAGAGTGCTATTTACTCTAAGATACAATTCTTTATATATTCCTGAAATTTCTGAAAGCTTAAATAAACCGTTCTTAAGTGCTGTTATTGTATTTAATATCCCTATTTGCTCATCGCTTAATAAGTGATTAGAAAGTGTCAATTCTTCCTTGATATCTTCTACATTACTTAAGGTTTCATATTCAGTTTCCAGTGCTTCTAATTCTCCAGAAACTAAAGAGGCATCTTCTAATTCTTTTAGTAAAAATGCATTATAATCGTGCTCCTTTATAAACTCAGCTTTTAGATTATTTAGTTTGCTAATCTCTACTTTTGTTTCATTATACCTCTTTAGTTTTAATCTGTATTCCTTCAAGTTTTCTTCATTATTAGCTAAAGCATCGATAATTTGAAATTGGAAATCGTTGCTAGTAAGCTCTAATGTTTGATATTGCGAATGAATATCTATTAAGTGTCCTCCTAAAACTGCCAAAGTATTTAGATTGACTGGAGAATCGTTTACAAAAGCTCTTGATTTTCCTGACGGAAGAATTTCTCTTCTAACAATTGTTTCCGATTCATAGTCAATATCTCCATCTTTAAATATAGTTTTCAGATTGTAATTTGCAATATCGAAAGTGGCTTCAACAATACATTTTTTTGAAGTATCGTTTATATAAGATAAATCTGCCCTTTTTCCTAAAATTAAAGATAATCCGCCTAAAAGAATAGATTTTCCAGCTCCAGTTTCTCCAGTGATAATAGTAAGTCCATTACTAAAATTAACATGAAGATCGTCAATTAATGCATAATTTTTTATGGAAAGTGAAGTGAGCAACTTTTAAATTACGGTTTTAAATTAATTGTTAAACTACAATACTTTTTAAAGAAAGTAGTTACAAATTTAAAAATAAATTAAAAACGTTTTTTAGAAACTAATATTTCTCCACTTGTTAGCGTGAGTTGGAGCAATTCTAGTTAATGCGGTAACAAGATCTGTTATGTTTACACTTGGACCATCGCTAAATATATCTTCAATTTCTTCTGCTTTAGCATCAAAAAATACACGCAGAATAAACGAATTTGGTCGACGATTATTTAACACTTGAAGTTCCATTAAAGATGATGCAATATTTTCTTTTCCTTCTTTAGGGTTTTGGTTCATACTGTCTAACCCGTCCATATGATAGTTATATAATACACTCCTAAACTCATTATATGTAGGAGACATGATATTATCTATTAAACTAAATCTAGATTGCAATCCATCTTCTGGTTTCCAGCCTAAAAAATTACTCTGTTGAGAATAACTTAAAATTGTTCTTGCTTGTAAGTAATACTCTTCACCTCCTTTTAAAGAATATGTATCGGCATCCATAGCTAAAATCATATATATATGGTATGCAATTACAGAAACTAAATTGGACTCAAATTGTGTTGGATTATAAATTAAGTTTTGGAATTCTAAATATCTGAAAGCAAAATTTCTATCATTAAAATTATAGACCGGTGAACTATATGAAGAATTAAAAATAGGCCTTGAAGATCGAATTTGTATAGACGCACTAAAAGAATCGCTACTATAATCGTCGATATTAATTACCATACTACAATTAATACGCTCTTGTGGAGTAAAGGTCTTGTTAGTCCAATGTGTATTATTAACAAATTCGTTTAATTGGGTTTCTAAAGTTTTGAATAATTGCACATTTTCATTACCAGTTTGTTGTGCGTTGACTACAAGTTCACAATTTAATTCTTGCGAAAATACTACAAAAGAGAACAGAAATGATAGTACAAATAAAAAATTACGCATCCAGTAGTTTTAAAATTTCATTCATTAAATCTTGTGCTACTTCAGTTTTAGATTTCAATGAATAATTAGTGATATTCTCGTTTTTATTAATTATTGTTACTTTATTAGTAGCTCCACCAAATCCAGCTCCTTCATCATTTAACGAATTTAATACAATTAAATCTAAATTTTTAGCTTTTAATTTTTTAATTGCATTTTCTGTTTCATCATTAGTTTCTAAAGCAAAACCAATTAATATTTGGCTTTGTTTAATTTTTCCTAAAGATGCTAATATATCTTTAGTTTTTTCTAACTCCAGTTGTAACGTAATATCCTTCTTTTTTATTTTTTGGTCTGCAACATTTTTTGGTTTATAATCAGCTACTGCTGCCGAAAGAATAGCTATATCTGAATTATTAAAATGTTTATGAACAGCATCATACATATCACCAGCACTTTCTACAGGTATAATAGTTATTAAATTATGTTCAGCTTTTTCATGGGTTGGTCCAGAAACTATAACAACTTTTGCTCCAAGGTTTGCTGCAGCTTTGGCTATTTCAAAACCCATTTTACCACTGGAATGATTTCCAATAAAACGAACAGGATCTATAGCTTCATAAGTTGGTCCAGCAGTAATTAATACTTGCTTTCCATTAAGAGGTAGTTGTTGCAAAATGTCATTTTCAACAAATGCAAAAATATCTTCTGGTTCTGCCATACGGCCTTCACCTATTAATCCACTTGCTAATTCTCCACTAGTTGCAGGTATCATTATATTACCAAAGCTTTGCAGAGTCTTTAAAGAACTAATTGTAGATTTATGTTTGTACATATCCAAATCCATCGCTGGAGCAAAATATACTGGACATTTGGCAGAAAGGTAAGTGGCTAGAAGCAAATTATCACTGTTACCTGAAGCCATTTTTGATAGTGAATTTGCTGTTGCAGGAGCTATTAAAAATAAGTCGGCCCAAAGCCCTAATTCTACATGATTATTCCAGACTGCATTTTCATCATCTTCATTGGTAAATGATGACAATACGGGATTCTTTGATAAAGTTGATAAGGTTAAAGGTGTGATGAAGTCTTTGGAAGCAGGTGTCATAACAACTTTTATGTTTGCACCTGCTTTAATAAATAGCCTTACTATAGATGCTGTTTTATAAGCGGCAATACCAGCAGTTATCCCTAATAGTATATTTTTGCCACTTAAAATAGACATAGAAATTATTCTTGAGTATCTTCTGCTACTTCTTCAACTTCTTCTGTATTTCTAAAGTAAATATTTTCGTTTAACCATTCTTGAACAGCTAAAGCGTGAGGTTTGGGTAATTTTTCGTAAAACTTTGACACCTCAATTTGTTCTTTATTCTCAAATATTTCCTCCAAGCTGTCATTGTAAGTTGCAAATTCTTCTAACTTGTCTACAAGTTCTTTTCTTATTTCAGTATTAATTTGCTCAGCTCTTCGAGAAATTACTGAAATTGCCTCATAAATGTTTTGAGTAGGTCCATCTATAATATTTCTATCATAGGTTTCAGTATTGACTGGTGCATTAACTTTCTTTAAATCCATCTCTGTTTTTATTAGCTTTTAGTTTTAAATTCTTGTAATAATCCATTAAGTTCTTCCTGCATTTTAATTGCTAATTCTTTATGTTTAGAATTTGCATATGCCTTATTAAGTGAATTAAAATATGTAATTGCAGTATTTAAACGTTCTTCTTTTTTCCAAGGCACACTATTAATAGCTAATTTATATGCTGAATCAAATCTATAAAACATTGCATTCTCTTTTAAAGAAGTTCCTGGGAATTCTAAAATAAAATTGTCGAATGACTTTATAGATGCTTGAAAGTCTTGAATACTATTATATTGTTTAGCTATACTATATGCTTTATTCTCTAATTTATATTCAAGTTCTTTTACCAAAGTATTAGCTTCACTTAAATATTCCGAGTCTGGAAATCTATTAATAAAATCTTGTAATTTCTCAATTGCCTCTAAAGTTTCTTTTTGTTCTTTAGTATATACAGGAGACAAATGGTAATAGCTTTTAGCACCAAGATAAGCAACTTCTTGTACTTTTTCACTTTCAGGATATGCACTCACAAAACGTTCAAATTGATAGTTAGATGTATAATATTCTCTCATTTTGTAAAATGTCATAGAATACATATACATTAATTTTTGGGCTTGAGGTTTACCTCTATATTTTGGAACAATTTGTACAAATAAACGATTAGCTTTATTATATTTTTCAGCATCATACAACTCAGTACCTAGCTTAAATTTTGTGGCTACATCTTCAGATTTTAATGCCTTCTGATATTCATTACAAGAACTAAATGTAATTATAACTACTAATATGTAAATGAGTTTTTTCATAATTTTAAACAAGTTGCAAAAGTAAACAATTATAACGTATTTTGAAAACAATATTTTAAGCTAAAATAATATGACTTTTTCTTTAATTTTTAGGTTTAAGTAATATTTAACTTTTAAACTGTTCTATATAATTCTTAATCTTTGCTTTTAGTTTTTGTGTTGCTGGTACAAGTGGTAGTCTTACATTATCATCACATAAATTAAGCCCTTCTAAAACAGCTTTAATTCCTGCTGGATTATTTTCTTCAAAAATATAACTTGTAATATCCATAAACTTAAAATGAATATCATAAGCTTCTCTACCTTTACCATCTAGTCCTAGTTGAATCATTTTAGAAAATTCCTTTGGGAATGCTTGCCCAAGAACAGAAATCACACCAGCTCCTCCTGCAAGTACAACACCAAGCGCTAAATCATCATCGCCAGAAATTATTAAAAAATCTTTAGGTTTATTCTTTAACAGTTGTAAATATTGTGCAACATTATTTCCTGCTTCCTTAACGGCTACAATATTTTCAAAATCCCTTGCCAAACGCATAGTTGTTTCTGGTAACATATTAGATGATGTACGACCAGGAACATTGTATAATATTATTGGTATTGGTGAAACTTCGGCAATTATTTTAAAATGTTGATAAATGCCTTCTTGTGTTGGTTTGCTATAATATGGTGTTACCGACAATATTGCAGTAATCCCGCTCAAATCCGTAGTTTTTACTTCTTCTATTATTTCTAGAGTATTATTCCCTCCTATACCCAAAACCAATGGCAATCTATTATTATTTGTGTTTTTAATGGTTTGTATTATTTCTATTTTTTCCTGCTTAGTTATAGTTACACTTTCTCCTGTTGTTCCGCTTATTACCAAATAATTTATATCATTCTCTATATTGTAGTTAACAATATCTGCTAAAGCATTATGGTCTACACTTAAATCTTTATTAAAAGGCGTAACAAGTGCTACTCCAGTCCCTATTAATGAATTCATTCTATATTTTGTTTAGTACTTTTAGATATTTAATCGTTTCTTGTTTAAAAACATTAACCTGGTTGGGTTTTATATCAATAATGAAATCGTTAAGACGCTGATCATAAACTGAAATCCCAATTTTAAAATTAGCTTTAGAAAGCGCTGTCACTGTATTTAATTCTAGGTTATCTGCTTTATAATAACTTATTAATGCATCAAATTTAGTATTAATAAAAGCTTGTAATTCTATGTTTTTTATTTTCCCATTCCAACCAAAATTTTCAGGATTAAAATATGAATCCCATGAATTTGGCACTAATTTTTCGTCGGTGATAAAAGTAATAAACTTAATTTTGTTTTCCATGATACCGATGCTCTTCAAAAATAGTCTCAAATTTTCATGTTCGTTAAATTCGTCAAGATTTAAAATAACTCCAACTGATTCAATTTTATTATCATTAACAGATTTATTTCTAGAATTTAATATCTTGTTAATATAATTTTGATTAGATTTTTTCTTAAATCGCTTTAAAAACATTTATCTTTAAACTTTAGTACAAATGTAATAAACAGCGTAGATAATTTTATTACAACTGCAATTTATTAGAATGAATTATAAATATTTTATACTTAGTGTTTTAATCAGCCTCTTTTTTTCATGTATACAGGAAACGAAGCTCACAAAAATTGAAGGAAAAAGAATAGAAATAACCAATAGTTTGTCAAGTAATCAAGCTATAGAAGACTATATTAAACCATTTAGAGAGCATATTGAAAATGATTTGGACAGTGTCCTTGCTTATTCTGTAGATACTTATAATAAAAACAATGGCGATTTAAATACTGCTATAGGAAATTTTATGGTTGATGCAGTTTTCGAACTGTCTAATCCAGTTTTTAAATCTAGAACTGGTAAAGACATCGATATGGTTTTATTAAATCATGGTGGTATTAGATCTATTTTATCTAAAGGCGATATAACGGCGCGAACAGCCTATGAAATTATGCCTTTTGATAATATTGTTGTTGTAGCTGAATTAAAAGGCATTTATATTAAAGAATTGATATGGTATTTACAAAACGCGAAACAAGCGCATCCTATTTCTAAATTAAATATTAAACTAGATTCTGATTTCCAATTAATTGAAGCCAAAATAAACAAAGAGCCTATTGATGTTAATAGAACCTATTATGTAGCTACAGCCGACTATTTATTTAATGGTGGTGGCAGAATGACCTTTTTTAAAAAAAGTGACAGTTTATATGTTCTGGATTATAAAATAAGGAATCTATTGATAGATTACTTTAAGAAAGTTGATACTATAAACCCTGTAATTGATGAGAGATTTATTCAAATTAAATAAGTTACTGTAAAATGAAGCGAAGAGATTTTATACAGCAAACAGCAGCAACTTCGGCTTTAGTTACTCTTAGTGGTTTAGGATTGCAATCTTTTACCGCTTCAAAAACAAAAAGGATAACTATCCTGCATACTAACGATGTTCATAGTCATATAGATCCATTTGGACCAAATGATGGTAGAAATGCGAATAAAGGTGGTGTAGCTAGAAGAGCGGGTTTAATAGAATCTATTAGAGCAGAAAACCCATTTACTTTATTGCTAGATGCTGGCGATATTTTTCAAGGTACTCCCTATTTTAACTATTATGGTGGTGAGCTTGAATTTAAACTTATGAGCATGTTAAAATACGATGCGGCTACTATTGGAAATCATGATTTTGATAATGGTTTAGATGGTTTGTATAAACAATTGCCAAATGCAAAATTTGAATTTATTTCTGCCAATTACGATTTTACAAATACTGTTATGGATACTCATGTGAAACCTTATACAGTTTTTAATACGAACGGAATTAAAATTGGTGTTTTTGGTTTAGGAATCGAATTAGAAGGACTGGTTAGCAAAAATAATTATAAAGAAACCAAGTATCTTGATCCAATAGAAATTACACAAGATATGACCAGAGTACTAAATGAAGATGAAAACTGTGATTTAATAATTTGCTTATCTCATTTAGGATATCATTATAGAAATTCTTCGAAAAGGATTTCTGATTTGAGTTTAGCTAAAGCAACTAAGAATATAGATTTAATAATTGGAGGACATACACATACTTTTTTACCTAAACCTACAGTTGAAAAGAATATTGAAGGAAAGAATGTATTAGTCAATCAAGTAGGATGTTACGGTATTTATCTTGGAAAGATTGATTTTTATTTTGATAGTGATAAAAATAAATCTGCAAATGGGGTTTCAATAATCGTTTGATACTAATAACTATTAAACTTCAAGTTTTTCAATAGTCCCAGCTTCGTAAGTTTCTCTATCAGCATAACTTAAGTTAGATTGAATATAGAAAAAGCTAAATGCCAAAACTAATAAAACAGAATAGGAAACACTTAAAATATTTTGGTCTGACACATAAAAATAAGCTACTTGTATTACTTCAGAAAACACAATACATAATACTCCTAAAAATAAATTCATTGCTTTTTTAGTATGTTTGCTTATATAATTAATTAAAGTTATGCTAAGCAACAACATTATAACTGTATTGTATACAATTTCTGTTAAATAATCAAAAAAGCCTTGCAAATAATCACTTTTTATTGCAATATCAGTTACTAAAATAATACTATAAATATCTAAAGCAGCTAGAATAAGAATGTATGTAGTAAAACGATTAAATACATTTTTAATATCCATTGACTTCAATATTTCTAAAATCAAAAATATATAAGCAATTATAAAAAGGCTGTTTCCTATATAATACAATAAACTGTCTATAAAATAAGAGTCTTTAGCATAATAGCTAAAAAGACTAGATAATTCTCCAATGGAAAAGAATAGAAGAAAATAGAAAAAATGACTACTTCTATCTTTATTTACTAAATAATAGGATATTGTCAAAAATGGCAATATAATAGGCTCTACATAATCTGCGACTTCTTGCAGATTAAATATTTGCAATCCCATAAATACAATTGCGAGCACAATTGTAAAAATTAGTAAAGTTTTTCTCTTTTGCATGTAGGTTAATTTCTTATTTGTAAGGCAAATATAACATAAAATTACAATTAAACGATAAAATATAGCGTTTTATCGATATTTATTATTTATTTATATTAATTCTAAATAATAAGATTAAAGAATTCGCTTTCAGAAATTAAAGGAATGTTTAACTGTTCTGCTTTAGATCTTTTACTTGGTCCCATTTTTTCTCCTGCTACAACATAACTAGTTTTTGCTGAAATTGAACTTGATACTTTTCCTCCATTATCTTCTATCATTTTTTTAAGCTCGTTACGAGAAATATTAATAAATATTCCTGAAACTACAAATATTAAATTATTAAGTTTTTCTGTTTGATTTGCAAGTTTA
Organism: Flavobacteriaceae bacterium; assembly: GCA_965250265.1. Classification (GTDB taxonomy): domain Bacteria; phylum Bacteroidota; class Bacteroidia; order Flavobacteriales; family Flavobacteriaceae; genus PRS1. Next base: position 140,817 of record CBDFNO010000014.1, read on the forward strand.
TCAGCCGAAATCTCCAATTGAACACCAAATCCTTTTAATCTTTCTATTATATTATTGTTTATATCTTGGCAAAAAAATAGTCGAACACTTTCAGCAATCTTTATACCAATTTCATCCACATTTTCTAATTCTTCAATTGAAGCCATTGATAGTTTGTCAATACTTTTGTAATGTTTTGCTAATTTTTTTGCAACTGTTTCTCCAACGAAACGAATACCAATAGCATATAAAACACGTTCAAAAGGAATTTGCTTAGAAGCCTCAATGCCATTAACCAAATTTTCAGCAGACTTGTCTGCCATTCGCTCCAAAGGAATTACTTGTTCTTTAGTTAATTCATATAAATCTGCATAGTTATCTATTAATCCAGCATTAACTAAAAGACCCACAGTTTCACCTCCAAGTCCTTCAATATCCATAGCTTTTCTCGAAATATAGTGTTGAATACGTCCAATAATCTGTGGCTTGCAATCATAAAAATTTGGACAATAATGCTTGGCATCACCTACTTGTCTTGCTAATTCGGTGTTACATTCTGGACAATGGGTTATATATAGAGTTGGTTTTGAATCCTTAGAGCGTTTAGTTAAATCAACCTTAATAATTTTTGGGATAATCTCACCTCCCTTTTCTACAAAAACAGTATCACCTACTCTAATATTTAATTTTTCAATTTGATCTGCATTATGTAACGAAGCGCGTTTTACAATAGTTCCTGCTAATTCAACAGGTTCTAAATTTGCAACTGGAGTAATGGCTCCTGTTCGACCTACTTGATATGAAATATTGTTTAATTTTGTTGAAACTTGTTCAGCCTTAAACTTGTAAGCCATTGCCCAACGTGGTGATTTTGCAGTATAACCTAATTCATCCTGCTGAAATAAACTATTTACTTTAATTACTACGCCATCTGTTTCATATGGTAAATCGTGACGATTAACATCCCAATAATTAATAAATTCAAAAACCTCATCTATAGAATTTACTAATTGTGCTGCATTTGGCACTTTAAATCCCCATGACCTAGCCTTGTCTAAACTTTCAAATTGAGTTTGAATCGCTAATCTTTCTCCTTTTATATTGTAAAGCAGACATTCTAAAGGACGTTTGGCCACTTCTCTACTGTCTTGCAGCTTTAAACTACCTGAAGCAGTGTTTCTAGGATTTCTATAAGGTTCTTCTCCAATCTCAATACGCTCTTCGTTCATTTTATTAAATCCCTCAAATGGCAAAACAATTTCTCCTCTTATATCAAATTTTGGAGGATAATCACCCTTTAATTGTAAAGGCACAGACTTTATGGTTTTTATATTTGCACTAACATCATCTCCTTGCATTCCATCACCTCGAGTAATAGCTCTAAAGAAATTTCCGTTTTCATAAGTTAAACTTATAGAAGCACCATCATATTTAAGTTCACAAGTATATTGAATATCTCCATCTACTAACTTTTTAATTCGTATCTCCCAATCTAACAAATCGTCTTTTGAATAAGAATTATCCAAAGAATACATTCTGTATTCATGAACAACTGTTTTAAAATTCTTGGTTATTTCGCCTCCAACACGAAGCGTAGGCGAATTGGGATCGTAAAACTCCGGATGCTGCAACTCCAATGCCTGAAGTTCTTTTAGCTTTATATCGAAATCATAATCGCTAATGGTAGGATTATCCAGTACGTAATAATTATGGTTATGCTGACGAAGTTCGTCTTTGAGTTGGTTAATATTATTTTGAACATCTTTCAAATTGAAAATTATTCGCACTGATTATTATAAATTTCAAATATTTCTCTAACATCCAGTTTACCAAATTCCTTATTTTTTATACGTTGTGCTAATGACTGACAATCTTTTAAGTATTTTGAAGCTCTATTTTTAAATTTATTTACAACAGCACCATCATAATTTAAATCAAAATATTTATCCTCACTATCTCTCTTTGCGTAATATAGTAATATTGTTCCTCCGAAACTGTGTTTTTCTTTACCACCTTCTACATAATCATTGCCATACATATAGCTTTCAGTAACATATAGGTTGGCTTTGCCACTACTTATTTTAGTCAATAATGTTGTTCCTAGTGTTGGAACTTTGTCATAAAAGTATTCAACTGGTTTTCCATCATCAAAAATAATTGCTTTCTCTACATCTTTATCAGTATATCTTTTTGCTTTTTCAGTGCCAACAGCTATAAACTTTACAACAGACTTATTAATTTGTGTGACTTTACCTTTTTTTGACGTACCATCTGTAAAAAAAAGAGTGTCTTGAGAAAAACTAAAATTAAAGGTTAAAACTAGCAATAGTAATGTAATAATTTTCATAAATTTTATGCATTTTTATATTATAGCAATATAACAAAGTAAAAAAAATAATACCTTAAATTCTTTCTTTATTTAACCATTTAGGAGTTGGTAATGATTTATAGTTATTCATTTTCTCCAAAAGTCCATTGATTGTATTATCGACAATAAGTAACTCCAAGTTTTCAAATTTTAAAAAGCCTTTGGCTGTCATAGTTTCCACCATATTAATCAAATCATTAAAAAATCCATTGCTATTTAACAAGCCTATGGGTTTTTGGTGCAGACCTAATTGCGCCCAGGTTATAATTTCAAAAAGCTCCTCTAAAGTCCCAAAACCACCAGGAAGTGCTATAAATCCATCTGATAATTCATGCATTTTCAGTTTACGCTGATGCATGTTTTTAGTAGAAATGAGCTCGTAAAGTCCTAAATGCACCACCTCTTTCAGCTTTAAAAACTCTGGAATAACTCCAATAACTTTTCCATGTTGTTTTAATGCTGCTTCAGCAATTTTTCCCATCACACCAATCTTTGCTGCTCCATAAACTAAAGTAATATTCTCCTTTGCCAAGGTCGCTCCCAATTTTGTAGCTTCTGAGAGAATAATAGTATCGTTACCTTCACTACTACCGCAAAAAACTGCTATAGCTCTTAATTTGCTCATAATTTTACACCTTTTATCATTCTTTCCTTACCAAAAATATCCGATTTTAATTCTATTTCGATAAACCCTTCATCTTTTAACAGGTTAACCATCTCCTTACCAAGATACTCATTAATTTCGAAAAATAGCTGTCCATTGGGTCTTAAAGTTTTATTTGCTAACTGTGAAATTTTCCTGTAAAATAATAAAGGATCTTCATCTTCTACAAATAATGCTAAATGAGGTTCAAAATCCAATACATTATGCTGCATTTGCTCTTTTTCTAATGCTCTAATATATGGTGGATTTGAAACAATAAGATCAAACTTTAAATTATTAAATTCCGAATTTAAATTAAGAATATCACCTTCAAAATATTCAACTTTTACATTATTTTGTTCTGCATTTAATTGAGCAAGATTTAAGGCTTCTTTACTTACATCAAGTGCAAATACTTTCATACTAGGTAAATTCTTAGCCAAAGAAATAGCAATACAACCGCTTCCTGTTCCAATATCTAAAATATTTTGACTTTTGGATTTTAAATTTTGCGCTTTCATATTAGAAATTACCCAATCCACTAGTTCTTCGGTTTCAGGTCGTGGAATTAATACTGAATCATTTACCTTAAATGGCAAGCTATAAAATTCAATTTCACCAATTATATATTGAATAGGTTCATAATTTTTTAATCTATCAATTGAATTTTGAAAGCTTGCTATGTTAATTTTAGAAATTTCAATATTATGGTTCAGAGAGACATCAATCTTACGCATCTCTAAAATAGATTGTGTTAGCAAATAAAAAAAAGATGTGATTTCAGTATCTGGATAACAATCCAAAAGTGAATTGATAAAATGTGATTTGAGTGTTTTAAGCGTCATAACAAATCTTTAATCATCCAAACACCACAAGAGAAATGTCCAGTATTTCCAAAAGGCTTGTCTAAATGAATGAATCCATTTTTTTTATAAATATGTATAGCAGTTTTAAGCTGTGAGGCCGATTCTAAATAACACTTTTTATAACCAAAACTTTTAGCTGCTTGCATGCATTTATCAAACATTTTTTTTCCTAAACCTTTACCTCTTATAGTTGGAGAAAAATACATTTTTTGTAATTCGCAAACATCCCTTTCAAAACCCCTTAAAGGTTTAATTCCACCTCCTCCAACTACAATTCCACTAACTTCAATTACAAAATATACTTCTTTGTCTCCTTGATAAGATTCAAACATATTTGCTGTTTCATGGTCTTCGTAGGCAGTCCCAACCATTGGCATGTTAAATTCTGGAAAAATATCTTTAATTACCTGCTTTATTTCTGAATTGTCTTCAGGTCTAATTTCTCTAATTAAAAAAGTATTCATTAAATTTACATCTTAATTTTCATATAAATATAAAATAATAATATGATGAGAAAAATTTGTTATCTAATCATTTTTAGTGTTCTTTATTATTCTTGCACCTTTACTGAACAACCAACTTTTATAAAAATAAAAAATGTTCGTGTAGAAAAAGCTAATCTTTCAAAAGTAATAATAAATGCAGATGCTTTATTTGAAAACTTAAATGATATTGGTGGAAATTTAGAATTAAATAAACTTGAAGTTTTTGCTAATGGAATTAAAGTAAGTAACATTAGCACAAAAAAATTCAAAGTCCCTATTAAGGATCTTTTTTCGATTCCAATAAAAATAAGTTTTTCTCCAAAGCAAGTTTTTGATGACCACAAAAAAGGATTTCCATCAAATATTTTTAAAAGTGTAAAAAACAAAAATATTACAGTGCTTTACAAAGGAGTGATTACTTATTCATTAGGTGATTTTTCTTACGATTATGATATCGTTTATTCTCAAAAAGTATCATTGAAAAAGAATTGATATTGCATGAAAAATACATAAAACGATGCATTGAAATCGCCAAAAATGGTTTAGGATCTACTAGACCAAATCCTATGGTTGGTTGTGTTATTGTTTATGAAAATACTATAATTGGTGAAAGTTACACAAGTGCATATGGTGGAAATCATGCTGAAATTAATGCTATTGAATCTGTAAAAGATAAATTACAATTAAGAGAATCAACTCTTTATGTAACACTAGAGCCTTGTTCTCATTTCGGAAAAACGCCTCCTTGCAGTGATTTGATTTTAGAGTATAAAATTCCAAATGTTGTAATAGGAACTATCGACACTCATGCTAAAGTAGCTGGACAAGGAATTGCAAAATTGAAAGCTGCTGGCTGTAATGTTATATTTGGTATTCTTGAAGAAGAATGTAAACAACACCACAAACGCTTTTTTACCTTTCATAATAAAAAGCGTCCATATATCATTTTAAAATGGGCAGAAACAGCTGACGGTTTTATAGCTCCAACAACGAAAAATGAAAAAAAACCTATTTGGATTACAAATCAATATTCAAGACAACTTGTACATAAATGGAGAGCCGAAGAGCAGGCAATTTTAATTGGAACAAATACAGTTTTAGAAGACAATCCAAGTTTAACTACAAGGCATTGGAAAGGAAATAACCCAATTAGAATTGTTATTGATAAAGAGCTAAAATTATCCAAAACACTTACTGTATTTGACGATACTGCTGAAACAATTATTATTTCTGAAAAAAACATAAATTTCGACAACCCAATTGCAAAACAAATTTGTGATATCCTACATTCAAACAATATTAATTCTGTTATAATTGAAGGCGGGCAGCAAACGCTTCAAACATTTATTGATGAAGATATTTGGGATGAAGCAAGAGTTTTTACAGGAAATAAAACATTTAATAAAGGTGTTGTATCTCCAAAGCTAAATGGAAGATTAATTTCAAAACAGCAAACATTAAATGATAGTTTAAATATTTATTTAAATGATTAAAACTATTATTTTCGATTTTGGTGATGTCTTTATTAATTTAGATAAAGAAGGAGCGATTCAAAATGCTTTGACTCTTTTTAAAATAGATTCTTTTTCTGAAGAAATGATTGACACTAATAATCTTTATGAGCAAGGGTTAGTAACAACAACTGATTTTATAAAATTTTACAAAAATGCGTTTCCAAATATTTCAGAAGTAGAAATTATTGAGGTCTGGAATAGTATTTTAAAAGATTTTCCTAAATACAGATTAGAGTTTCTTAAAACGCTTGTTGAAGATAAAACACTTCCTTTAATTTTATTGAGCAATACTAACGAACTTCATATAAATTGGGTTAAAAAACATGTTCATTTCTTCAATCAATTCAAAAATTGTTTTAATGCTTTTTATTTGTCTCACGAAATACAATTAAGGAAACCAGACCTTGAAATTTTTAAGTTTGTATTAGACCAAAATAATTTACTTGCTGAAGAATGTTTATTTATTGATGACACAAAGGAGCATACAATGGCTGCTTCACAATTAGGTATTTGTACTTGGAACCTAAATCCTAAAACAGAAGATGTTGTAGATTTATTCAAAATTAAAAAGGATTTATTTTGATTTAAATGTTAGAAAAAGATACTTATAATACTATTATAAAACCATCTGAAGAAGTTTTGTATAAAGACAGGAACAGTAAATTCTTAGGCTTTGCTTTTCATGTGCAGCATGAAGAGGACGTTGCACTTCATATAAAAAACTTAAAAAAACAACATCATACAGCAAGACATTGGTGTTATGCTTATCAAATTGGAACTGAAACAATTAAATTTAGAGCTAATGATGATGGAGAACCTAACAATAGTGCTGGCAAGCCTATTTATGGTCAAATACAATCTTTTAAGGTTACAAATGTTTTAATTGTTGTTGTACGTTATTATGGAGGTGTTAAATTAGGTGTTGTTGGATTGATAAATGCTTATAAAGCAACAGCACAAATGGCATTGGAATCCTCAAAAATAATTGAAAAAACTATTAATAAAAAATTTCTGATTTCTTTCGATTATAAAAATATGAATAAAGTGATGCGTATTATTAAAGAAAAACAACTTAAAATTATAAATCAAAAGCTTGAATTGAATTGTGAGATAAAAATTTCGGTTAGAAAAAAATATGAACAGACTATTTTTGACCTTTTTAATCAATTATACGAAATAAAAATTAAGAGTTTAAACGATTAATTTTGCAGTTTGTCTAAAATATATTTTGGACATCTTGTTGGTCGCATTGTTTTCATATTTATAAATGCCAAAATTACATTAGCAAAAGTAATAATTTCTCCTTCTTTATTTGAAATTTCAAAATCAAATTCTATGGTTGCAGTTGGTGTTTTTACAAGTTGAGTTTTTACACATATTACATCATCATAACGTGCTGATTTTTTGTAATTTAAAGACAGTGATATTACTGGAAGCATTATACCTTGCTCTTCCATTTTTTTATAAGAAATACCAAAACTTCGTAACCATTCAATCCGTCCAATCTCTAGATATTGTGCGTAATTTCCATGATATACAATTCCCATTTGGTCAGTTTCTCCATATCTTACTCTAATCTTTGTTTCGTGGAATTTCATCAATAATTTTTAAATTATAAAAAATATTTGTTGTACTTTCATGCCGAATTAAACATGCGAAAAAAAAAGTTAATAATCAATAGCTTAAGATTTTTTTTTTTAGAATTTTGTTCACATATTTGTCAAGTAGAAAATAATAAGGTAAAAACACATTTTTACTATTTTTTACTAAATCAACAAACTAACTAAAATTAAATATTTTTAATGAGGGAAACTGCGCAATCGGTATGGAACAATTGTCTGGAATTTATAAATGACAATATTCAACCGCAAGCCTATAAAACATGGTTTGAACCTATTCTTGCAGTTAAACTTACTGATAATGCTTTAAGCATTCAAGTTCCAAGCAAATTTTTCTACGAATGGCTAGAAGAACATTACGTTAATATTTTAAAAGTAGCTCTTACTAAAGAGCTAGGTGAAAGTGCAAAGCTTGTTTATATTATTAAGATGGAAAATACTTATGGCAATAAGCAGCCTTTTACAGAGCGTATTCCGAGTTCTAACCGAAGTGGTGTAAAGGCTCAAAATGTAGATATTCCTTTAAATAATAAAAGCCCAGAATTAAGAAATCCGTTTGTAATTCCTGGAATTAGAAATGTAAAAATAGAGTCTCAACTCAATCCAAATTATAATTTCGAAAACTTTTTAGAAGGTGACTCCAATCGTTTAGCTCGAAATGCAGGCATTGCAGTTGCTAACAAGCCTGGAGGGACATCTTTTAATCCATTACTCATTTTTGGAGGTGTTGGTTTAGGTAAAACGCATTTAGTACATGCAATTGGTGTTGACATTAAGGACAAATATCCAGAAAAAACGGTTTTATATATTTCTGCTGAAAAATTTACTCAACAATATATAGATTCTGTAAAAAAGAATAATAGAAACGATTTTATTCACTTTTATCAAATTATTGATGTTTTAATTATTGATGATGTGCAATTCTTATCTGGTAAAACAGGAACTCAAGACGTATTCTTCCATATTTTTAATCATTTACATCAAAACGGAAAACAAGTTATTTTAACAAGTGACAAAGCACCCGTTGATATGCAAGATATTGAACAACGCTTATTATCTCGATTTAAATGGGGACTTTCTGCCGAATTGCAAACTCCGGATTTTGAAACTAGAGTATCTATACTAAAAAACAAGTTATATAGAGATGGTGTTGAAATGCCAGACGATATTATAGAATATGTTGCTAAACACATTAAGACCAATGTTCGTGAATTAGAAGGGGCAATTATATCTCTAATAGCACAATCTTCTTTTAACAAAAAAGAAATTACGGTTAATCTTGCTAAAGAAATAGTAGAGAAGTTTGTTAAAAATACCAAACGAGAAGTATCGATAGATTACATTCAGAAAGTAGTTTCAGATTATTTTCAAATGGATGTAGAAATACTTCAATCTAAAACAAGAAAGCGACATATAGTACAGGCTAGACAATTAGCAATGTTCTTTGCCAAAAAATTTACTAAAGCTTCACTAGCCAGTATTGGTTCTCAAATTGGTAAAAGAGACCACGCTACTGTGCTTCACGCATGTAAAACAGTTGATAATTTATCTTCAACAGATAAACAATTTAGAAAGTTTGTAGAAGATCTTACAAAAAAATTGTCTGTTTAAATTCTTACTGACAAATGACTAAAATAATAATGGTCTGTCTTGGGAATATTTGCCGTTCGCCATTAGCCGAAGGGATTTTAAAATCCAAATTACCTGAAAATGCTTTTTTTGTTGATTCTGCTGGAACTGCAAATTATCATACAGGACGGCAACCTGATTATCGCTCTATTGAAACTGCAAAAGAATATGGTATAGATATATCTCAACAAAGTGCAAGACAATTCTCAACATCTGATTTTGATGATTTCGATTATATCTATGCAATGGATAAGGAGAATTTTAATAATATAATGAAATTATCACGAAATAATAATGACTCATCTAAAGTGATACTTATACTAGATGAGTTATCAAATATTGATATTATTGATGTTCCAGACCCATATTATGGTGACAAAGAAGGTTTTGAAAATGTATATAAATTATTAGACAAAGTTTGTACTTTTATAGCACATAAATTAACAACAAATTAAAATGACCATTTCTAAAGGGAAATTATATCTTATCCCAACACGTCTTGGTGACAATGCTCCTTTAGAAGTTTTGCCAATTTCTATTAAACGTATCGTTGAAACTATTGATTATTACATTGTTGAAAACGAAAAAACCGCTCGACGATTTATAAAAAAAATAAGCTCAGGTAAGTCTCAATCTTCATTAAAAATTAATATTCTAAATAAATTTACTGAAGAAACTGAATTACCAAACTATTTAAATGCCTGTTTAGAAGGAAAAAATGTTGGGTTACTATCTGAAGCTGGTTGTCCAGCAATTGCCGATCCAGGAGCAGAAATTGTAAAAATTGCGCACCAAAAAGATATACAAATTGTGCCTTTAGTTGGACCATCCTCTATCCTACTCGCTTTAATGAGCTCTGGTATGAATGGTCAAAATTTTGCATTTAATGGGTATTTACCCATTGAAAAATCTGAACGAAAGTCATCTTTAAAACTACTTGAACGTCTTTCTTTTGAAAAAAAACAAACTCAAATTTTTATAGAAACACCTTATCGAAATAATAAAATGTTAGAAGATATTCTTGCATCTTTAAATGAGTATACAAGAGTTTGTGTAGCTTGCGACATTACTTTACCTACAGAATACATAAAAACTAAAACTGTTAAGGAATGGAAGCGGACAACTGTTGATCTACATAAAAGACCATCAATTTTTATTATTCAAAAAGATTAATTTGATTTTACTGCTTAAGCTTTTGCTTTTCTATTTGGAATAATAAAAGAAGTGTCATATCCAGAGAATCGTTTCATATAGCTTTTTATAGTAGTACCATAAGCATCAGCAAATCCTATAGCTCCATAACTTCTTAAGAATTTTTTTACACTTCCTGGGCCAGCCAAATGTGCAGCTGCTAATATTCCTGACTCTGTAATAAGCACACCACCAACACTTTTACCAACAAAACGTTTAATATCTCTACGCAAGATCCATTTATTACGTTCTGTATTTGCGATAAACGCCTTTTCTTGAAGTTTTGGATCAGATAAAAACTTATTAGTATTATAAATTCCTATAAGTTTTAATGTGTTTTTTCCAAATTGATATTTACCTAAATATCCATAAGTATTAACAGTAAAATAATTACCACGAGACTCTTTAAAAGCTAAAGCCTCTTTAAATCCAACAAAGGATTTACCTAAATTTGGAGTTAAAGAACTGGTCTCATATTCAAAATCTTTAGAAGAAGTTTCAACAGGAGCTGTTTCATTAGACACAGTATAATTAAGTTCTAACCCTTTAATAGAATACAATTCCATATCCATTGTCTTGTTAGTATTCAAGGCAAAATAAAATGCTGTGAAAACTACAACCGGAATAACTGAATAAGATATTATATTTTTATACATATCATTGAATTTTAGAAGCCTTAAAATTCAATTATTGGGGCTTCAAATTTCAGCGTGCAAAATTAGACTTTTTATTTAATATTTCAAAATTAATCGTTTAAGTGTTATCTTTAGAAGTACAATAGATGAAATACAACCCTATTTTTACTATTATATTCAACAGTTGGCAGTGGTATTTTTATCATATTCAGTACACTAAAAACGGTTCTTAAAAGGTGAGAATTGGTACTAATACGTGTCAAATCTACATCAAAACTTAGGTAAAACTGTCTAATTCGGGTTTGATTTGTGAACAAACTATCAACATTTTCATTATTTCCTGTTAACATTCCGTCTGCTCCATAACCAAATGCAAGGTTTAGCCATTTTGGTATTTTTCTATCTTTATTTTTACTAAAGGAATGTAAATTAGCACTTAACCAATATGTCTGCCCATTATAATCTTTCAAAACCTCTTCCAGAAAGTTCTCACCCAACTTATCTGGTCTTATTTTAGCATATTTAGTCCTATGAAAAGAATACTTTAATGATACACGCTGCTCATCCCATAACAATTCTTGGCCTATGTACAATCCTGTTCCTGCTGCATTAGCTGCAATATCGGTCCAAGAAAATCCCCATTCTTTAGAATACCCATCAAAGATTTCGACAGCCGTTAAAAATGTAAAACCCAAAGTGGCACCGTATATAAGTTGGTTATTTTTACTTACACCACTCCAATTCAATACATCTGCTCCTAATTTACCAATATAGTATGAAGACATTATATGTCCTAATTTATCCATTTGCAGCCATTCATTACTATCATTTATAGTATGAAAACTAGAACGATCAAAATCGTTATACCAAAGTTCATAAAGTCCAATTAAAGTTAATGTAGTTAAAGACGCTTCAGAAATTATGACTCCATTACGTCTTGATATATTTAAAGTATCGCTTGGCTTAAAAAAACCATTAGTATCAATTTGTGCATACGAAGACACGCCTAATAATAAAAAAAGAATAAGGTATTTGGACTGATAATTCAAAACTATCTATTTATGCCTTGTCTAGATAAGTATCTATGATACTCTCTAGCATATTGATTATGTTGCGCTATAGTTTTGGAAAATTTATGATATCCCGGCTTTTTTGCATCAACAACAAAGAAAAAATAAGAATGCTTTTCATAATTTAAAACTGCATCTATTGCCGAAATATCTGGCATTGCTATTAATCCTGGTGGTAACCCTAGATTTTTATAAGTGTTATATGGTGAAACTATTTCTTTATGTATATTAAGAACTCGCTTAATAACTGTGTTCTTATATTTTGGCAATTTATATGCAGCAAATTTTAATGTTGGATCGGCATCTAAAGTCCATTTATTTTTCAATCTATTAACATAAATACCTGCAATTCTTGGTTGCTCACTTTTTTGCTTGGATTCTTCATATACAATAGAAGCTAAAGTCATAACTTCCCCTTGATTTAATCCTATTTCTTTTGCTTTAGACAAGCGTGATTCGTTCCAAAATCGGTTATATTCTTTTAACATTCTTGTTCTAAATCTTTCAGCTGAAGTATCCCAAAATAGCTCATAGCTGTTAGGCAAATACATCCCTAAAGCTGTTTCTTTTGTGAAACTATTTTCAGAATAAAATGTAGTGTCTCTCATTGCATTTACTAATGCAGTACTATCTGCTTCAAGTTGTTTGGCAACTCTTCCTGCTAATTGTTCTAAAGAATTTTGATTATTGAAGGATATGCGTATTGGAATGTTATTGCTTCTAATAGAATTGATAATATCATTATTATTCATATCTTTTGTAATTCGATATTTTCCAGCTTTGATATTTGTAGTGTATTTTTTTCTTGCCGCTAAAGCGTCAAACGTACTAATGTCTTTTAATAATGGAGTTAAATCTTCCCTTACTTCTTGGTAATTAGCATTAGAAGAAATGTAAATATAAGCTTGATCATTATTGAATGCCGTATTTGGTACCAGCATAACAGAATATATATAATAAGCAAAATAGCCAACAATTATCAGCCCTACCATCGCTACTGCAAAGAGTATTTTTTTAAAATACATTTGTGTTTATTAGTTGAAATAAATATTCATTTTTATAGATTCCACCATCCAAATTCCAATCTTCTTTTAATCCAATTTTTTTAAATCCTTGATTAGTAAAAAGATTTATACTGGATGTATTACCTTCAGAAATATTACAATACAATTGGTGCAGATACAAATGATTAAAACAATAATCTATTAATAAGCTAAGAGCCTCTTTACCATAGCCTTGTTTTCTGTTTTCAATTTCTTTTATTAAAATACCAATACCTGCACGATTGTTTTTAAAATCGAAATCAAAAATATCTATCATGCCTAATGACTCATCTTTAAAATTTGAAATAACCAATCGCAGTTGTTTAGCTTCATAAATATCTTTATGAGCGTTATCTAAATATTGTTTAATTAAAAATTTTGAATATGGTGTTTGTGTGCTACTAATTTCCCAAAAAATCTCGTCGTTCTCTATGGTATGAATAAATTCAAGGTCTTCAGGCTCTAGCGCTCTTAAATAAATATGTTTACCCTTCAAAGTTACCATTCTATATCTCCTTTATACACTTGGATAGCCGGACCAATTAGCCAAATATTAACATAGGAATCATCCAGTTTTTCAAATGAAACTCTTAGATCACCACCTTTAGTTTTTAACGTAATAAGATTCTCCTCTGTTTCACCAATATAATTCATAGCGATTGCAGCTGCAGTTACACCAGTACCACAGGAAAGTGTTTCATCCTCAACACCTCTTTCGTAAGTACGTATTGCAAAAATTTCATTATTAACTTTTTCAACAAAATTCACATTAGTGCCTTCTTTTTTATATTGCTGATTATAACGAATTTTTGCGCCTTCCAGTTTTACATCTAACCTATCTATTTCCCGACTTAATTTCACATAATGTGGAGAACCTGTATCCAAAAATACATATTTATCATAATCTTGAATATGCTCGACATCTTGCATTTGAAGCTTTATTAAATCGTCTTCTATAACTGACTTGTGTAAGCCATCTATGGCTTCAAAAGCTGAGTTATTATCAATAATTCCTAAAAAGTTTGCGAATGCCGTAATACATCGTCCGCCATTTCCACACATAGAGCTTTCGTTACCATCTGCATTAAAATAAACCATTTTAAAATCCAGGTTGCTATGATTTTCAAGCAATATCAGACCGTCAGCACCAATACCAAAACGTCTGTCACATAAATGTGATATTAATTTCGTGTTCTTTTTATCGAAACTATTTTGCCTATTGTCAATAATTACAAAATCGTTTCCTGTGCCTTGATATTTATAAAATGTATGTTTCATTTAAGAATGAACAAATATAAAAATATATAGCAGTTATTGTATTGTTAAATACTAGTTAAAGTTAAATTATACATTCAATAAATAATTAACTTTAATCGTTAGTTAATTAAATTAAAACATAAAAAATGAAAAAGATTTTAAGCTTGGCTTTAGTTTCACTAATTGGAGGAGTTTTTACTTTAGGTGCCTATAAACTCTTTATTGAAAAAGATAGTAACACTGAATTGCAGCAAGCTCCTATTATAACACCAATTTCAATTCCTGTAAACTTTAGTAATACTAGTAAAAATCTAGCAGCAGAATCCACTATAGATTTTACGATGGCTGCTGCAAAAACAATAAACACAGTTGTTCATGTAAAAAATACTTCAGTGAGTACAGGACAAATGACTATTCAAGATCTGTTTTATGGTAGGAGTTCGCAACGACACCAAATAGGAACCGGTTCTGGTGTAATTATTTCTCCTGATGGTTATGTAATTACTAACAATCATGTAATTGATGGTGCACAATCCATTTCTATTACAACAAACCATAACAAAACCTATACTGCAGAACTGATAGGTACAGATCCTAAAACGGATATTGCGCTTCTGAAAATTGATGCAGACGAACCTTTACTATATACAACATTCGCTAACAGTGATAATGCAAAAATTGGTGAATGGGTTTTAGCGGTTGGCAACCCATTTAATCTAACTTCTACAGTTACTGCAGGAATTATTAGCGCCAAATCTCGAGATTTATTAGGTGGTAATACACAATCGTTTATACAAACCGATGCTGCTGTAAATCATGGGAATTCTGGAGGTGCTTTAGTAAATACAAATGGTGACCTTATTGGGATTAATACAGCCATTACTTCGCAAACGGGCAATTATGTTGGGTATTCATTTGCGGTACCAAGTAACATTGCAAAGAAAGTTGTTGAAGATATTATGGAGTTTGGAAATGTTCAAAATGGCATTTTAGGAATTTTTCCAAAAACTCTTAATAGTGCTGAAGCCAAAAAACTTGGGATTGAAGAAACTGAAGGCATTTATATTGACCAGGTTGAAGAAAATTCTGGTGCTGATAAAGCTGGACTAAAATCTGGGGATATTATTAAACAATTAGATAATATTAAAATTTCAAAATTTTCCGACTTAAAAGGGTTTTTAAATGCAAAACGTCCAAACGACATTGTAGATGTTACTGTATTAAGAGAAGGCAATGAAAAGATTTTTTCTGTAAAACTTTTGAAAAATGAAACTATAGTTTTTCCAATTATTGGAATACTTAAAGAAGTGCCTTCAAAAGAATTGAAACTGCTTAATATAAGCCATGGCTTAAAGATTTCTAGTTTAAATAGACAATATCAAAATTATTGGAATAAAAATGGTGTTAATGTTGGCAATATTGTTACTTCAATAAATGATACAAAATTGAAATCTATCGAAGATGTAGAAAAAATATTAAGTAACCGCTCCAATGATGAACCTTTACAGATTGAACTTATTAATAACAAAGGTGAAAAAGAACGTTTTAATTTTAAGTAATCTTATAAAGTATCATATTTAAAACCCTCAACCAAAAACATGGTTGAGGGTTTTATTTTTTAATAGAATTTGGTTTCTAAAACGTTTGAAATGTATTATTTTTGCAAAAAATTTTAAACCCAAAAAACAATGAGTTTTATTAAAACTTATGAAAAAGAATTAGCACTGCAAGCTGACCGTAGAAGAGCAACAGTTGAATTTATTAAAATAGTGAGTGATTTATGGTATGATAAGTCCATTGAATTAGTCCTTTTTAGAAATCAATTAATTGACAGAAATGTTAGTGAAATTTTAAATCTTCATGAATATGCTCGAGAGTTTGTTCAAAAACCAGTTTCAATTTTTGATTCTGTAGAAATTGCGCAAGCTATAAAAACGCTTGACATTCCTCCTGCTAAATTAGATATTGGTAAATTAACTTTCGAATATCATTTAGAAGATGACAATTATCATGATGCTATTGCTTTTGTTTCTGATAAACTAAAAGATATAAACGGTAAAAATGGTATTACTCCAAAAGATGTTGTTCTTTATGGTTTTGGAAGAATAGGTCGTCTTGTTGCAAGGGAATTGATGTCTAAAACTGGTAAAGGAAGTCAATTGCGCTTAAGGGCCATTGTTACTCGTGGCGACATTAACGAAACCATTCTTGAAAAAAGAGCCTCTTTATTGCGAAATGATTCTGTTCATGGGGATTTTTCTGGAACAGTAGTTGGAGATATTGAAAACCATGCGCTTATTATTAATGGAACTACTGTAAAAATAATTTCTGCTAATGCTCCTGAAGATATTGATTATACAACTTACGGAATCAATAATGCTTTAGTTATAGATAATACTGGAGCATTTAGAGATAAAAAAGCATTAAGTCGTCATTTAATTTCTAAAGGTGTAGATAAAGTTTTATTAACTGCTCCTGGAAAAGGAATTCCTAATATAGTTCATGGTGTTAATCAGTTTGAAAACGATCCAAATAAAGTTGATATTTTTTCAGCAGCATCATGTACAACAAATGCAATTACACCAATTTTAAAGGTCATAGAAGATTCTTTTGGTGTAAAAAGCGGACATTTAGAAACTATTCATGCTTATACAAACGATCAAAATTTAGTAGACAATTTTCATAATAAATATCGTCGTGGTAGAGCTGCTGCGTTAAATATGGTCATTACAGAAACTGGCGCAGGACAAGCAGTAACCAAAGCACTACCTTCTTTTGAAGGAAAGCTAACATCTAACGCTATTAGAGTTCCAGTACCAAATGGATCTCTGGCTATTTTAAATCTTGATTTAGAAAAAGCAACTTCACTTGATGGTGTAAATTCAGCAATAAAAAAATATGCTTTAGAAGGCGATCTGGTTGAACAAATTAAATACGAATTAAGTGATGAATTAGTTTCAAGTGATATTATTGGTAGTTCGGCACCTGCTATTTACGATAGTAAAGCTACCATAGTACGAAAAGGCGGAAAAAGTATAATTCTATATATTTGGTACGATAATGAATATGGATACAGCCATCAGGTTATCCGTCTTGCAAAATATATTGCTAAAGTAAGACGTTATACTTATTATTAATTAATAGTATAATCTAAAAAATCAGTTTAAACGTATATATTACCTCACTCCCAATAGCTATCGGGATTGTGAGGTTTTTTATTAAATAAATCTGAATTACTGAACAATATTTTATAACTTCGTAAAAACATAACCAACCATAATGCGCATTTTAAAAATGAATAATCTCAAATTTTCGGCATTTCTATTATTAACTTTACTTTTTACAGTAACAATAAATGCTCAAACCGAAACTGAAAAGGATGCGCTTTCTTTAAATGATGGCACCATAGATAATCAGTTTGAATATGTGATTCAAAAATCTTATACATATAGAGGCAATGGAAAAATTTATAAAAATGTAGAAAGACATTGGCTTTACGCCTTAAAGGCACATACAATTGATTCTTTAAATGCTTTAAGAAAAGACTTGACAGACACTCAAACCATTGTCGATACACAAGCTAATGAAATTGCTGGTTTAAAAACGAATCTTACTGACACACAAGGTAATTTAGATAAGACTAATGTTGAAAAAAACAGCATGGCTTTATTTGGATTACAAATGAGTAAAACAAACTACAATTTATTAATGTGGTCTATTATTGGAGCATTATTGGTGTTGTTAATATTATTTATTTACAAGTTTAGAAACAGTAACTCTGTTACCAGATTAACTAAAAATAATCTAGCTGATATTGAAGAAGAGTTTGAAGAACATAGAAGAAATGCTCTCGAACGGGAACAATTAGTACGAAGACAACTGCAAGACGAACTCAATAAACAAAAAGGAACTTAACGAGTTTCTTATCAGATAAATAAAAAATCCGTAATTTTCCGTTACGGATTTTTTTATGATCATAATAAAAGCACATATAGAACATCTTAACCTTATAGTTCCTCTTTTTGATGCATATAGAATATTTTATCAAAGGTCTTCAGACAAAGAAGCAGCCAAAAAATTTCTATTTGAACGTTTAAAGAACAGGGAGTCTATCATTTTTTTAGCGCTCATAGATAATGAAGCCGTTGGTTTTACACAATTTTACCCTTCGTTTTCTTCCGTTTCTATGCAACCCATTTATATACTAAACGATTTATATGTTAAAGAAACATACAGAAAACAAGGTATTGGTGTGGCTCTTTTAAATAAAGCAAAACAATTATGCAGAGAGCAAAATTATAAAGGATTAGGCTTACAAACTGAAACTACAAATCCTGCACAACATTTATACGAAAGCTTGGGATGGAAAAAAGATCCCGATTTACAATACTTTTGGGCTAATGAAGAATTATCATCTTAAAAAGATTCTTCGCATCTTTGTACTTTACATATTTCACTAATGAGAATAGACATCATAACTGTTTTACCAGAATTACTAAAAAGTCCGTTTGAAGCTTCTATTTTAAAACGAGCCATAGAAGCAAATCTGGTAGAAATACATTTTCATAATTTAAGAGACTATACAACCGACAATTATAAGTCTATAGACGATACACAATTTGGTGGTGGTGCAGG
The DNA here is from genome assembly GCA_965250265.1 of Flavobacteriaceae bacterium. Lineage (GTDB taxonomy): Bacteria > Bacteroidota > Bacteroidia > Flavobacteriales > Flavobacteriaceae > PRS1. The sequence continues at coordinate 159,751 of CBDFNO010000014.1, forward strand.
AATGGTCATGATGGTAGAGCCTATAGATAAATGTATTTCTAAACTGAAAGCAGAACGTAATTACGACGATATAATTTATATGACTCCTGATGGCGAGACACTTAATCAAGGTATAGCAAACCACATTTCAACAAAACAAAATATTATCATTCTCTGCGGACATTATAAAGGTGTAGACCAACGTGTACGAGACCAGTTTATAACAAGAGAAATCTCTATTGGCGATTATGTACTATCTGGTGGAGAATTAGGTGCAGCAATACTTTGCGATGCTGTTATACGATTAATTCCAGGCGTATTAGGAAATGAAACCTCTGCTCTAACCGATTCTTTTCAAGACAATTTATTAGCACCTCCAATTTACACAAAACCAAGAGATTATAAAGGATGGAAAGTACCAGAAGTATTGTTTAGTGGTAATTTCCCTGAAATAGAAAAATGGCGAGAAGAAGAAGCATACAAACGCACTAAAGAACGTCGTCCTGATTTATTGGATGAAAATTAAAACCTTATGAATGCTCGGACGCTAGAAAACGAATCTGTAAAACTCACACTACTCGACTTGAGTAATTATAAGAAGCTCATTACTATTGCACAACAAGAGAACTTAGTACAATATTCGCCCAGTAAAATTGACACTCCCGAAGATTTAAAAGACTACGTACAATCTGCCGTAGATGGCTACTATCATAAAACTGCAATCCCTTTTATTGTGTTTGATAAAACTAAAAATGAATATGCAGGCTGTACACGTTTTATGAATATTGACAGAAAAAATAAAGTATTAGAAATAGGCGCAACATGGATTGGCAAAGAATATCAAGGCTCTGGTTTAAATAAGCATATGAAATTTCTTATGCTACAATTTGCTTTTGAAACTCTAACTTTTGAAAAAGTAGAGTTTAGAATAGACGAGCGCAATATACGTTCCCGAAAAGCAATTGAAAAATTGGGTGCAACTCTAGAAGGCATTTTAAAAAAGAACGTGTATTTATTAAATGGTTTTAAACGCAACACTTGTTGTTATGGAATTTTAAAAGAGGAATGGGAAGTGATTAAAGCTAAAGTTTTTAATAACTTTTAAGAAAGACGCTTATCGTGTTTGTGTATGGTTTCGTAGCATATCAATATGTCCATTACTTATACACAATGTTGGTAGTAGTTTTTCCTTTATTCAACTTAAATTTTAGTGGATTCCAATCTTTAATTCTTGGTTGTGAAATATTGTCACTAAAAAACAAAATTTCTTTTCCTTCTCTAATTTCATAAGCTGTATGCTTAAATGAAAATTCTTTTTTTTGGCAGTCCGAATATAATTCTTGAATTTCAGGAACATTGTCGTATGAAACTATCCACCTAATATTCACGATTGCTTTAATTTTATCACTTACTTTCTTATGATTTTTATCTTCATAATGATTCATATAAAGACTACTCGCTTTTAGGTAGTAAGGTGGGTCGAAATAAAAAACGACATTATCATTTTGAGATTCATTTTGAATTTTATCAATTAACTTGATTGCATCTTTTTTATATAGTCTTATGTGTTTTTTTTCCTTTGCGATTTTTCTTATTCGCTCAATTAAATCCGTTTTATTAAATCTGCAATCCATAAGGTAATTTCCAGTTTGGTCCATTCCTCCCATTATTCCTGCATTAATAATTCCAGAACGGTTTGTTCTATTTAGATAGAAAGTAGAAAATCCCAAAGAGAGTAAATCCACTGTTTTTTTACTATTTTGAATTTCTTGTTGTTTTCTCCATTCCTCAACTGTTAATTTTGCATTCTCAATCATCTCGCAAAGCTGATTTGTTTTATTTAACACAGAATACCAAAAAGCATATATTGACCTGTCCCTGTCGTTAATTGTTATATTATCCATAAAACCTTCTAGTAATAAGAAAAGGGCAACAGATGCTCCACCAGAGTAAGGTTCAACATAATGTCCATTAATATTATTGTCTATACATATTTTTGCAATGAAAGCAGAAAGTTTATTCTTTCCACCTGGATATCTTAATGGTGAATAGAACATAATTATAATTTGGTCATATCGATTGAACTTATTAAATCTGATTCTTCTTGAAGCATAAACTCCAATAAATCTATTAAATTGTTGCAAAGAGATTTAGCATTTGCTGGAACGGCCGCCACATGATAATTATGAATTATTTGATGTGGATTTTGAAGGTCAAAGTCCTCAAATGCTTTTCTAATCCCTGTATCGGTAATTAACTCTGTAAATTTGGATTTTAAAGTATCGAAATTCGTGTAGGTAAGTGCTTTTCCTTTGCGGTCTTTATATGCTAATACGAAATGATTGGATGTCTTCAAAGGCTTGCCATTTGATTTATTTGTGTTTTCAACAATATATTTCAATGTGCATTCAAAGGCTACACGAGTAAGAGCGGTTTTTGCGTTAGGAAAAGTGTCCTGACCCAAGTTGTAACATTCTTGGATTAAATCCTCTAAAGCAGATGGTATTTTTTTTCTTTTATAACTGGGCTTATGTTTGATGCTTTTCCGAGAACCCGTACTTCCTGTTCCGTCAGTTCCCTTACCCGAATCTGTTGTTCCCGTTCCATCTGGTGTGCTCGTTGGCGAAACAGTTCCTCCATCTACAGTAGTTCCAGATGCACTCTCACCATCTTTATCGTTATTTTTTGGAACGGTTGTTTTTGGTGGAAAACCAAAAGATTTAAGTTTTTCTAAAAATGCATCTGTTCCAATGTCATCTATTATTCTTGAAGTAGTATCTGGGTTTTGTATTAAGTAAGGGACAATTGCATTAATATAAGACTCAAATAATTTTTCGTCTTTAATTATAATTTCGCTTGTTTTTCTTTTGAAATTATAGCCACATTCGGCTCTTGACCTAAATAGTCTTTCAAAGACAATTGTTTTGCCACCGGTTTTCCCTCGACCTTCACGAACTAATTTTTTAAAATCTTCGCCTTTAATCGATGCGACTTTGTGATAGAAAGTAGCTGTTTTTATGAATTCTTTTGGCGAAGAATCTATTTCTGTAAGCGATTCTAAAGACGAACCTGAAGAAAAAAGTCGATAAATTTCTAAAGCTTTTGCAATTCTACCCCATTTTTTAAATAAGTTACTATTATGCTCTAATCTAATGCGTGTCTGCAAATCAGACAGATTTTTGTATTCTAAAACAGGTAATTTTTCTATCTCAAATTTTTTAAGGTTTAATCCATATTTATTTGGAAGTTGAAGAGCTTTTACAGCCGAACACCTTCTATTACCATCTTTGACAATATACTTTTCACCATCTTTGTAAACCCAAAGAGGTCTATCATCATAAAACTCACCCGTGTTGGTTATGGCTTCAGCAATCTCGTCAGCTGATTCCGTATAAAGTAAGTATTCGATTATGTCGCTTTCTTTTTCACTACCATTATAGAGTTCAGCAAACCTTGGATTTTCTTTATCCAATATTAGTTTATCAAGTTCTATACTTTTTGATGTGTATTTTTTCTTCATTAACTATATCTTTTCGTCGTTATTCAAATCACTCTTATGATATCGTTTCGTATTGATAAACTATATCATCCTATACCGAAACATGTTCAGTGCCAATAAGCGAAGTTAGAATTTTAAATACTTGTAATCAATAGGTTACACCTTAATTTAAGAACAGTTATTAACAATTTAACCTCATTTGGCACTTCGAGTGATTTTTGATAAAAAATAGTATCGAGAAGTCGATTCAAAAAGTTCTCGATATAAAATTCTTTTCAAGAATTTCACTCGAACTGACGACTAGTTTAATTTACAAGATTAGCTACAATGTCGCTAGTAGGTAAAATTGCATTAGTATGCTCAATACTTGGTCCTGCAACCCAAACAGTTTTATAAGTGGCTTTGGTAGCTGCATTTTTAGTGGCATTCATCCCAATAGAAAACCGCACCATCTTTACCCACTTCTTAAGTTTCTTGTTTTTATTTAAGACCGTTTCAATCCAAGTTTGCTTGGTTCCAATTTTTTGCACATAAGGTGTATTGATTACTGTACATGGTGTGCCAGAAATACGTTCGGTCATCACAATATCATCAGCTCCATATTCTACACATGCTTGTTTATATTCTTTAGTAACATTAGCTTCGGTAGATGCAATAAAAGGGCTCCCTACCGAAACACCTGATGCCCCATAACTCAACATATCATCAATATCTGCTTTACAACCAACACCTCCAGCCGAAATTATAGGAATACTACAATTGGCAATCAACAGCTTAATTAAATCTTTAGGAGATAAATCTCCACGATGTCCTCCAGCTTGGTTATTTACAGCTATAATAGCATCTGCTCCCAATTCTTCAACTTTTTGAGCAAACTTTAAATCTACCACATCACAAAACACTTTAATACCAACTTTACGAGCTTGTTTTATGGTTTCTTCTGGGCTTCCTAAAGATGTGATAATAAAATCGCAACCTTCTTCACAAATAACTTCTAATTGTCCTTTATATTTAAGATTGGACTTGTTTACAATTAAATTAAACCCAAAAGAACCGCCTTCAACTTTAGCAGCTTTTAATTCTTTTATAGCAATTCTTAACTCGTCTAATGTTCTATAATTAAGTGCAGGAATACAACCAGCAATTCCACCTTTCATAGCTTCAATAACCATTGCTGTATTAGATACCAAAAACATTGGCGCTTGAATAATTGGATGTTTTATATTTAAAAGTTGTTCAAGTTTTGTGCTATTCATTTAGAAAAGATTTTGGTAAATATAATAAGTTAATTGTCACTTCGAGTGGTTTCAACTTGTTGAAATTGTATCGAGAAGTCTTGCTAACAATAGCTCTCGATACATTTTGCTTTGCAAAACACTCGAACTGACATACAAAAAAGCGTAACTAAAATAGTTACGCTTTTCATTAATCAAATCTGCCGCTCTACCAACTGAGCTAATATCCCAATACTTTATTCTTTATTGTGGGATATGTAAGAATCGAACTTACGACGCACAGGTTATTTTCATGAGATCCCTGCATTCGCAGGAATGACTCTTATTTCTTTTCTTCTTCCTCTACTTCTTCAAAGTCAACATCTTCTACATCACTATCTTTTGCTTCCCCATTTTGGCTTGCATCTGGTCCAGCTTCTCCACCTTCTTGTGATTCTGCTTGTGCTTTATACATCTCTTCAGAGGCTACTTTCCAAGCTTCGTTAATTTTTTCTAAAGCTGGTTCAATAACTTCTACATCTTTCGTCTCATATGCTTTCTTCAATTCTTCCAAAGCTTCTTCAATTGGTTTTTTCTTATCATCCGATAATTTATCACCAAATTCCTTTAGTTGTTTTTCAGTTTGAAAAATCATAGCATCTGCACTATTCAATTTTTCAGCAGTTTCTTTTGCTTTAGTATCTGCTTCTGCATTGGTTTCTGCGTCTTGCTTCATTTTCTCTATCTCTTCATCTGTTAAACCAGAAGACGCTTCAATACGAATATTCTGTGTTTTATTTGTTGCTTTATCGGTTGCAGTAACATGGATAATTCCATTAGCATCAATATCGAAAGTCACTTCAATTTGAGGCACACCTCGTTGTGCAGGTGGAATATCAGACAAATGAAAACGACCAATAGTCTTGTTATCTGCAGCCATAGGACGTTCCCCTTGTAACACATGTATCTCTACTGAAGGCTGGTTATCTGCCGCTGTAGAGAATACTTGAGACTTTTTAGTAGGAATTGTTGTATTAGCTTCTATTAATTTTGTCAATACATTTCCCATAGTTTCAATACCAAGTGATAAAGGAGTTACATCTAAAAGTAATACATCTTTAACATCTCCTGTTAACACACCTCCTTGAATTGCTGCACCAACTGCCACAACCTCATCTGGATTTACACCTTTGTTTGGCTTTTGCCCAAAGAATTTTTCTACCGCTTCTTGTACAGCTGGAATACGCGTTGAACCACCAACTAGTATAACTTCGTCTATATCGCTAGTTTTTAATCCAGCAGCTTTTAAAGCTGTACCACAAGGCTTTATAGTACGTTTTACTAGATCGTCTATTAATTGTTCAAATTTTGCTCTAGTTAATGTTCTCACCAAGTGTTTTGGTCCACTTGCTGTCGCAGTTACATACGGTAAATTAATTTCGGTTTGTGAAGAAGAAGATAATTCAATTTTTGCCTTTTCTGAAGCTTCCTTTAAACGTTGCAAAGCCATAGGATCTTTACGTAAGTCCATGCTTTCTTCTTTTTCAAATTCTTCAGCTAACCAATTGATTATTTTTTCATCAACATCGTCACCACCCAAATGTGTATCTCCATCGGTTGATAATACTTCAAAAACACCATCACCTAATTCTAAAATGGATACATCGTGTGTTCCACCTCCAAAATCGAAAACCACGATTTTTTGATCAATACCTTTTTTGTCCATCCCATAAGCCAAAGCAGCTGCAGTTGGTTCGTTAATAATTCTACGAACTTTTAAACCTGCAATTTCTCCAGCTTCTTTTGTAGCCTGACGCTGTGCATCGTTAAAATATGCAGGTACAGTAATAACCGCTTCAGTAACTTCTTGATCCAAAAACTCTTCCGCAGTTTTCTTCATTTTTTGAAGCACCATAGCTGATAATTCTTGTGGCGTATATAAACGACCATCTATATCTACTCTAGGTGTATTATTATCTCCCTTTACTACTTTATATGGTACACGACCTACTTCTTGTTTACATTCAGAAAACTTGTTCCCCATAAAACGCTTTATAGAATAAACCGTTTTTGTAGGATTAGTTACTGCCTGACGTTTTGCAGGATCACCAACCTTAATCTCACCGCCTTCTACAAAAGCAATCACAGATGGCGTTGTACGTCTTCCCTCAGCATTAGTAATCACAACTGGCTCGTTACCTTCCATTACAGAGACACAAGAGTTTGTTGTTCCTAAATCGATTCCAATAATTTTACTCATAATATTTATATTTTATTCTTTAATGTGTTGTGTTTAATTTTAATCTATCTAAGATTATTATAACGTCTTTTTGAATTCCAAACGTAACCCTTTTTTAAAGCGTTTAGCTTTTGGGTAAATTGATTATTTTTTGTTCTTGATACTTCCATAATTTCTAATTATACTTATTTTACACTACTCTATTGTCAATCATTATGCCATTACAAAAAATATGACAAGCTGTCATTATCCTTTTTAAACTTCATTCTGTTATTAATTAATATTAGCTTGAAAAGACTATTTTTACAGCCTTTAATAGTTAATATTTACTATGGAATGTATTTCGGTTTTCGATATGTTAAAGATTGGTATTGGACCTTCGAGTTCTCATACATTAGGACCTTGGAGAGCCGCTGAACGATGGATCAATGAACTTAAATCTGAAAATATTTTTAACCAGGTTGAACGTATTAAAGTAGACCTTTATGGTTCCTTGTCGATCACTGGGAAAGGTCACGCAACAGATTTTGCTCTTATGTTAGGTTTAACAGGGTTAGATCCTGAAACTTTTCCTGTGGAAACTATTGAAAAAACCATAGCTTCAATTCGATCTCAAAGTATTTTAGCTTTTAATGGCGAAAATGATATTTCATTTTCTATTGAAGATGATATCATCTTTAATAAAACATTTCTTCCGTTTCACGCTAACGGATTAACCTTTACAGCTTTTACTAAAGATGCTGAACATACTACTACCTTCTACTCTATTGGTGGTGGATTTATAATAATAGAAGAGCAAACTAACAGTAAAAAAAACGAAATACTATTTAATACATTTCCGTTCCCTATTGAAAAAGCTTCAGAGTTACTAAACTATTGCCAAACTGAAAACAAGAAAATTTCTGAAATCGTTTTTGAAAATGAAACATCTTTACGTACAGAAACTGAAATTGATTTTGAGCTTAATAGAATTTGGGAAACCATGCTGGAATGTATGTATATTGGCTGCCATACAGAAGGTAATCTCCCAGGAGGATTAAATGTACGTCGTCGTGCTTTCGATATACATCAAAATTTAAAAGGAGTATTTTTTTATAACACACCTGAAGAATGGTTGCAAACCATTAGAAAAACAGAGGTAAAATTTCGTCAGATCCTAAAATGGGTAAGTTGTCTAGCTTTAAGTGTTAATGAGGTAAACGCTTCGTTAGGTCGCGTAGTTACTGCACCAACAAATGGAAGTGCAGGTGTTATTCCTTCGGTATTGATGTATTATATGGTCATAGAAAATCATGAAGCAGATTTAAAACATATCAAACAATTTTTATTAGTAGCTGGAGAAATTGGAAGTATTTTTAAAAAAGGTGCGACTATATCAGCAGCAATGGGTGGTTGTCAAGCCGAAATTGGTGTTTCCTCTGCAATGGCTGCAGGTGCATTGTGTGAATTACTTGGAGGAACTCCTGAGCAAGTGATGATCGCTGCCGAAATTGCCATGGAACATCATTTAGGACTGACTTGCGATCCTATTGGAGGACTTGTTCAAATACCTTGTATCGAACGAAATTCTATGGGAGCTATCAAAGCCATAAGTGCTGCCGAACTCGCATTAGATACTGATCCTAATCATGTAAAAGTACCTTTAGATCAAGTTGTGGATACCATGTGGGAAACTGCTAAAGATATGAATACAAAATATAAGGAAACCTCTGAAGGTGGTCTTGCTATTAGAGTGAGTTTATCAGATTGTTAGTTTTTATTATAGCAATCCGTTTTTCGTCTGGTGTCAATTAAGTAAATAATTTTCCATATTCCGTTATCTTTAAACAACTGAAATAAATTTACACCACAATGACTAAATTCTCCATTAAACCAAAACTCATAAGGTGTCCAGGCATTTGCCATATTACCATCTACTTTAATAATATAATCTAAAAGCTTCTCTTCAAATTTCTTGTCTTCAGGAATTGATACAATAGATTTTAAAAAATGATCAAATTTTTCATTCCTAATTTTTACTTGTCCTTCTCTATTTTTTCCAATAGACTGCATTATTATATCATTAGAAACCACTTGCATAATAATAAGACTATCTTGTTTATGAAAGCCTTCAAAAAAAGTATCTATTGTAGTCTTTACTTTAGCTGTCTCATCTATTTGGGCGCTCACACTAGTTGCTACTAATAGTACTAATAGAAGTATTACTCTTGCCATAATTTTATATTTTGAAACTAAAATAATTATTCAACATACACTTTGTTGTCCTTTAAAGAAAAGTTTAACAGTCTTTACTTAATTTATTACATTTACAGACTATCTAATTTATACAATAGCATGTCAGTAGCTAAAAAAGAATACAAAAGAATTACTGTAAAAACATTAGTTGATATGAAAGCTAATGGAGAAAAAATTTCGATGTTAACTGCATACGATTACACAATGGCAAAAATAGTTGATGGTGCAGGTATTGATGTTATTCTTGTTGGTGATTCTGCAAGTAATGTTATGGCAGGTCACGAAACCACTTTACCTATTACATTAGATCAAATGATTTATCATGCATCCTCTGTAATAAGAGCTGTTGATCGTGCTTTAGTAGTTGTAGATCTTCCTTTTGGGAGTTATCAAAGCGATCCCAAAAAAGCCTTGCGGTCTGCTATTAGGATAATGAAAGAAAGTGGTGGTCATGCTGTAAAAATGGAAGGAGGGAAAGAAGTAAAAAACTCTGTAAAACGTATTTTAAATGCTGGAATTCCAGTAATGGGGCATCTGGGTTTAACACCACAATCAATATATAAATTTGGGACTTATACGGTTAGAGCAAAAGATGAAAAAGAAGCATCACAACTTATAGAAGATGCAAAAATGCTCGAAAAAACTGGCTGTTTTGGAATAGTTCTCGAAAAAATACCAGCTGAACTAGCTAAACAAGTTGCAGAAAGTGTAAGTATTCCTATAATTGGAATTGGCGCCGGAAATGGTGTCGATGGACAAGTGCTTGTTTTACATGATATGCTGGGAATGACACACGAGTTTAATCCTAGATTTTTACGTCGTTACATGAATTTATACGAAGATATGACTAAAGCGATTTCACAATATGCTTCTGATGTAAAACGTGGTGATTTTCCTAGTGATGATGAGCAATATTAGATCTTTAGATTGCTAGATTAATTAGATTGTTAGATTACCATGCATAGATTCAAGGATTTAGAAATTTGGAAAAGAAGCAGGGAATTTTGCTCTTCAATTTATGAAATAACTTCTAAATTTCCAGATTCTGAAAAATTTGGTCTATCAAATCAATTACGAAGATCTTCAATTTCTATTCCGTCAAATATAGCTGAAGGATCTTCAAGACAATCAAACAAAGACTTTTCTAGGTTTTTACAAATTACTTTAGGCTCTGCCTACGAAGTTGAAACACAATTGTTAATTGCTTATGATCTAAAATTTATTTCTGAAAAAGAATTGAATGCTTTAACTAAAGAATTAACAGAAATTATTAAAATGACTTCCAGATTTAAATCTACATTAAAATAATTCTAATAATCCAAAGATCTAAAAATCTAATATGTCTAAAATAGTTTCTAATAAATCTAACTTACAAGTTCTCTTTGAAGATAATCATATCATTATAATAAACAAACGTGCCGGAGATATTGTTCAAGGTGACAAAACTGGAGATACCCCTTTAAGCGAAGTTGTAAAAGACTATATTAAAAACAAGTACAACAAACCTGGAAATGTTTATTTAGGTGTTGTTCATAGACTAGACAGACCAACAACAGGAATTGTAGTCTTTGCTAGAACTAGTAAGGCTTTATCGAGACTAAATGAATTATTCGCTAATAAAAAAGTTGATAAAACCTACTGGGCTGTTGTAAAAAACAAACCTGAAAAAGTAAATGACACTCTAAAACATTGGCTCAAAAAAAATCCAAAAAATAACAAATCAACTGCTTTTGATAAAGAAATAAAAGACAGTAAATATTCGGTACTTCACTATACACTTATAAAAAAGTTAATTAATTATTATTTACTTGAAGTAAATTTAGAAACAGGGAGACACCACCAAATACGCTCCCAACTTTCTAAAATAGGCTCACCAATAAAAGGCGATCTAAAATATGGTTTTGACCGAAGTAATAAAGATGCAAGTATCCATTTACATTCTAGAAAACTCGAATTTATACATCCTGTTAGCAAAGAAAATATCTTAATTTCTGCTCCTCTTCCTCAAGATGCAATTTGGGAAGCTTGTCAAGAATAACTAACCATTATATAAAGTATATTTTTGTAGTTTTAGAATTGAAAAAATTAGATGAAAAAAGTATTAAAATTTATAGGCCTACTAGTTGTAATATTAGTATTAGGAATTTGGTGGTTTACAAATAGTTTAAAACCAACTTATAGTGGTACCATAGATATTAAAAATATCCAGGAAGAAGTTTCGGTTTATTACGATGATTATGGAATTCCTCATATTTATGCAAATAATGAAAGTGATGCATTTACTGCTTTAGGATTTGTTCATGCCCAAGACAGATTGTGGCAAATGGAATTGTTACGTCGAATTCCAACTGGAAGACTTGCTGAACTTTTTGGAGAAGAACTCGTAAAAACCGATCGCTTTTTTATTGGTTTAGGTATTGACGAAGCTTCACAAGAAACAGTTATTAAACTCGATACAACAAGCAAAGCATATCAATTAACTCAATCGTATTTAAATGGTATTAATCAGTTTATTGAAGAAGGTCCAAAACCTTTAGAATTTTATTTAACCGGCGCAAAAAAACAACTATTTACTATTAAAGATGTATATAATGTTTTTGGTTATATGGCTTTCAGTTTTGCTATGGCACATAAAACCGATCCGCTTTTAACCAATATTAAAAACAAATTAGGAGCTGCATATTTAACCGATTTAGCAATAGATACAAATCCATCTTCAGAATTAATTAAAAACTATTCGCCAAAAGATTCATTAATGGTAAGCAATATTTTACTGGCTTCAATAGATGAGGCACTAAATAAACTTCCTGTGCCACAGTTTATTGGTAGTAATAGTTGGGTAATTGCGCCACAAAAAACAAGTACAGGAAACGTTTTATTTGCAAACGATCCTCATATTGGTTTTGCACAACCTTCAGTTTGGTACGAAGCACATGTGCATACTCCAAGTTACGAAATGTATGGTTATCATTTAGCTGCTTCTCCTTTTCCTATTTTGGGTCATAATAGAAAAATTGCATATGGAATGACTATGTTCGAAAATGATGATATCGATTTTTATTGGGAAGAAAATCACCCAACAGATGCTAATTTATACAAAACTCCAGAAGGCTGGAAGTCATACGAAACACGTACCAAAACCATTAAAGTAAAAGATGGCGAAGATATTATTGTAACAGTAAAAACGTCGCAACATGGATCAATTATGAATGACATTACTAAAGAAATTACTTTCGATCAACCTGTTGCGATGTCATGGATTTATACACAACATGAAAATCGTGGTTTAGAAGCCATTTACAACATGTCGCATGCAACAAATCAAAATGAATTTGAAGCTGCTATGCCCTTATTGCATGCTCCCGGACTGAATATTATGTATGGAGATGCCGAAAACAATATTGGCTGGTACGCTGTTGGCAAGTTATATGAACTACCAGAGAATTCACATTCCAAATTTATTTTAGATGGTACCAATGGAGAAAATGAACCTATTCGTTATTTAGATTTTTCTGAAAACCCTAAAGCTACAAATCCACCTTGGCATTACGTATATTCGTCAAACAATCAACCAGACACAATTTCTGGAAGGTTTTATCCCGGTTATTATCTTCCGGAAAATAGAGGAAAGCGCATTGTGCAATTTCTTGAACCAAAAAATGATTGGGACAAAAAAGCAATGACAGAAATGATTACAGATGTAAAATCATCTGTAAATCCTACAATTGCAAAAGAATTAGTTTCGCTAATTGACCATCAAAACTTAAACAAAAATCAAAAAGAAGCACTTGCAATACTTCAAAACTGGAATGGTGACAATCAATTACAAGATATTGCGCCTACTATTTATCATAAACTCATTTACCTATGTTTAAAGAATACCTTTTATGATGAACTTGGAGATGATATGTTCGCGCAACTTCTTAAAACACATCTTATAAAACGGACTATTGCTCCTTTATTTTCTAAAGAAAACTCTGTGTGGTTTGATAATATTGAAACAGAAAATAAAAGCGAATCTCGAAAAGATATTGTGACACAATCTTATATGGAAGCCATTTCGGCTTTAGAAAATCAATTAGGAGATAACATATCTCAATGGACATGGAATAAAGTGCACACCCTAGAACACCAACATCCAATTGGTAAAGTTGAAGCTTTGCGCTCATATTTTAATGTAGGCCCTTTTGATGTTAACGGAACCAGAGAGGTCATTAACAATTTAGGATTTAATTACAACGAATCCGGAGAATATAAGGTGATTTCCGGACCTTCGACAAGACGTATTATCGATTTTTCAGATATAGAAAATAGTTTAAGCATTCTGCCTACTGGTCAATCAGGTAATGTCTTTAGTCCACATTATAAAGATCAGGTGGAATTATATAATAAAGGTGAATTTAGAAAAATGATGCTGAATGAAGATGAAATTAAATCAACTTCAAAAAATGTTCTTATTATAAAGTAACGCACACATGAGATATAATTAAAATGGAAAGTATATCACAAATAATATCAAATCAGAAAGCGTTTTTTAATTCGCAAGCAACAAAAGATATTAGCTTTAGAAAAGAATCGCTAAAACGTTTAAAAGCTGAAATTATAAAACGAGAAAAGGACATTATTGATGCACTTTATCTGGATTTTAAAAAACCTGAATTTGAATCGGTTCTTTCTGAAACCGAAATCGTATTATCCGAGCTAAATTTAACTATTAAAAATCTAAATACCTGGGCAAAACCAAAACGTGTTTTCCCTTCGATGTTAAACTTTCCATCAACAGATAAAATCCATTCTGAACCATATGGAAGCGTATTAATTATTGCACCCTGGAATTATCCTTATCAATTAGCATTATCTCCTTTAATTGGCGCTGTTGCTGCTGGAAACACTGTGATTGTAAAACCCAGCGAATTAACACCACAGACTTCAATAATACTTGTAGATATTATTACAGCTGTTTTTAATCCATTTCATGTAACTGTCGTACAAGGAGATGCAACTATTGCTCAGAAGCTTTTAGAAAAACGTTGGGATTATATTTTTTTTACTGGAAGTGTTGCTGTTGGTAAGATTGTTGCAAAAGCAGCTGCGGAACATTTAACACCTACAACGTTAGAACTTGGAGGAAAAAACCCATGCATCATTGATGAAACTGCAAACATTAAATTATCTGCAAAGCGTATAGTATGGGGAAAATTTTTAAATGCCGGACAGACATGTATTGCTTCAGATTATATTATTATTCATAATTCGGTAAAAGAACAATTTTTTGACGCCATGCAGTCTGAAATTGAACTGGCATACACCAAAAATCCTGAACAATCTAAAGACTTTGCCAGAATAATAAATGAACGAAATTTTAATCGATTGATAAAAATGCTAGAGAATGAAACCATTGCTATTGGTGGTGAAACAAATGCAAATGAACTTTATATTTCACCAACAGTTATCAATGAACCAGACTTAAACAGTGAAGTCATGAAAGGTGAAATTTTTGGTCCAATCCTTCCAGTTTTAAGCTATAACAACGAAGACGATATTAATACTATTATTTCTAAATATAACAAACCCTTGTCTTTATATGTGTTTAGTACCAACAGGGCATTTGCAAAAAAAATGATAACTATATATTCTTTTGGTGGTGGTGCCATTAATGATACTGTTATTCACTTTGCTAATCACAGATTGCCTTTTGGAGGTGTTGGCCATAGTGGTAGTGGTGCATATCATGGCAAACGAACTTTTGATACATTCTCGCATAAAAAATCAGTGGTAAAAAAAGGGAATTGGTTAGATCTTCCGTTGCGTTATGCACCTTATAAAGGCAAAATGAAGCTTATAAAATTCTTTTTAAAATATTTTTAAGTAGTTAAAAGAGGATACTCTAGTTTAAGACTTACACCGTGATTTTGTTTTGCTTCAATTTGAAGCTCTGCATTTATTAACTCTGCCCTACTTTTCATGTTAAGAAGTCCTGATCCTTTTTCTACAGTATTCATATCAAAACCTTTACCATCATCTGAGGCAACTATTTGCAATAGCTCTGGCTGATAATGCAATGTCACCTTTAAGTTTTTAGCTTCGGAGTATTTAACCGAGTTTGAGAAAAACTCCTGTAAAATTCTAAAAATAATAATTTCGTGTTTTTTGTTTTGTATATATACTTTCTCCCCTTTAGTATGTAACTCAGCACTCGCAAATTTCATTCGCTTTATACGATCTAACTCATTGGTTATCGATTCTTCAAAACCTATATTAAGTATTACATCATTGTTTAAAGATCTGGAAAGCGATCTCACTTCTTTTAAACTCTCGCTAATAACTTTTGTAGTGTCATTGACCTTTTCTTTAATTTCTTTGGATACTTGTGTAGCTAATAAATTAAGCTGCATGGTTGCAACAGCCAAAAGCTGACCAACATTATCATGTAATTCCCAGCCAATATTCTTTAATGTTTGTTCTTGTATTTCGGTTTGAGTTTTGGAGATCTCTTCTTCAAACTCCTGTTGTCGCTTAATTTTATCTAACAATAATTTGTTTTTGCGTTTTTGAAACACCATAAAAAACACAATAACCAATGTGGTTACAATAATTAATACTGCAACCATATATATTAACAAATACCTTTCGGCATCTGTACTTACTAATTGGTCTCCGGCTTGCACCATAATAAAGTTATTGCAAATGAACTATACATAAATATATTTGCATATAAATAAATTTCTCCTCTTAAAAAAACAAAATTCCAGTCTGCTGCTAAATAATAAATTTGATAAAACACCAAAGGTGTAATCACCAACCACCAAATAAAAATTGTTGCACTTATATAAAAATTAATGGATTTATAAAACATTAAAATATTATCGCTTTTTAACATTTCTATAAAATATAAAATGACACATAGCATGATAATTATTTCTCCAAAAATCTTTAAAAAAGTTAATTGTGAACTAAATAATGCGTCCCAATGTGTTGCAATATAAATAATTGAACTTAAAAAGAATACGATACAACTAAACTTAATAATTTTAGTAAACAATATAGTTTTAAGTATTTTAAAAAAATAAAATGAATAAAATAAGGCACTGCCAATTGTCCAAAAAATATTATACCACCAAAAGTTCCGCTCAAAAAGCGTCCCTTTAAATGCAACTTTAAAATCAATTAAAAAAGAATAATTTGCAAAGTAACTTGGATATGCCCCAATTAACACAACAACAGCTACATATACTAAAAAATAAATAAAATATTTAGTGGCAGATTGCTTATACTTTTTTAGCAACATCAATCCCGTAAGAGCTGCAATTACTTCTATAGATCTAGTAATTAAGCTCGAATTTTCTCTTAAAAACTCTTCCACTAAAAAACATTATTGTTGTTAATAACCTTCACCTGGTGGTTTTCCTGGGTCGCCTTCATTTAATGGATCGCCTCCTGGAATATCATGATCGTTATACAGAGAAATATTAATAAAACTGCCTTCAGATTTAGATTTTTTACCTGTTGGTACCCAAAACAAAGTGGAATAATCTGCTTTTCCATTTGGTGCATTACCGGCATAAACACCTTGATAAATATTAATACCATCTAAAGTATAACCTAAACTATCTGCTTGATTCTCTGCATAGGCAAGATAATTTTTAATGTCTTCTAAAGACCACCAGGACGAACGATTGTCCATCTTATCTCTACCTTGTGAAGTCCTGTCAATAATACTATCCATAGCCTGTTTTCTAGTGTTAGTCCAATTAGCGTTTAAAGCCTTGGCCTGAACTGGTGTGATTACACCTTTAGGTTTAACAATAGTTACAGACGACATGGTAGTTTTTTGTCCATTAAAATAGAAATATGAAACTCCTACTCCAATTGCTATCCCCAATAATAACAATACTGGTTTTTTCATAATAATAAAATTAAGTTAGTTAATAAATAAGTTTAATAGCTATAATTAGTTGCTCTAAATTATATAAAAACTAGCACAAATAAAATTGTTTTATTTGTTTAATCTTTTTCTTACTCTTAACTAATTCATTTGATGTGAATTATACTTAAATTAATAAATTAAAATGAATACTATTTCCTGTAAACTTTTGCGATAACATATTTATAGAAGACTCTTTTAGCTGCAAAACTCTTGGATATCCTCCTGAAGTTTGGCAATCTCTCATTAAAACAATCAGTTTTCCTGAAGGTGTTAACTGCACAGTTCCCGGTAACACTAAAGATGTAATTATAGGCTTTAAAGTGTTTTTTAATAGTTCTAAAAGTTGATAAGCCATTCTATTATTATCTTTTGATATTGTAAATTCTTCTGATAATAACAATTCTTGCTGCTTTTTAGTAAGCAAATCAAATTCCGGGCCTTTATATACTTCTATTTCTTTTGAAGTAAAGTGATTGGTATCAACTTTAATTGATGCGTTAGATTTTATTTTAATATTCGTGTATTCCAAAACAGACAATTCAGTATTCTCTGTTAGTACAATTTGTGGTGTTATATCCTTGTACATACTTCTACTATTCATTACTATATCTGTTTGAAAACCTCCATAAACTGCCAAATAACATCTGAAACCATAATTAAGTTTCCCAAATGAAACACTATCATTTTTTTTAATATTTACGACAGTATTTAGCTTAATCGGTCTGTTATTCAGCATAGGAGATATATCAGCTCCTGAAATGCAAATAATAGTCTCATAAGTAAACTGCAGCGTGGGACCAGTCATTGTAATCTCAAGTATAGCTTCACTTTCATCGTTATCAAGCAACGCATTGGCTAGTTTAGCCGAATAATGATCCATAGCACCAGAAACTGGAACACCATATTTTTGGAACCCTTTACGGCCTAGATCCTGTATTGAAGTATAAAAACCAGTTTTTATTACTTTAACCATGTAGCACCTCACTTTCCAATTGATAAACACCTGCATTTGCTAAAGCGGTAATATCACTATGGATTTTTAATGAAACTGGAAAAAATTGAATTTTATCACCAGGCTTGGCAAAACATGGTATATTTTTTGAAATATCGAAGAATTTAATAGGTGAATTTCCAATTATATTCCAACCTCCAGGGCTTTGTGAGGGATAAATTCCAGTTTGATTACCTCCAATTGCAACAGCTCCTTTTTCAATTTGCAATCGAGGAGCTGGTTTTCTTGGGAAATTAAGGGCACTATCTAATCCTCCTAAGTATAAAAATCCAGGTAAGAATCCAGTAAAATATACAGTGTAAATAGTATCAGCATGTAGTGCAATAATGTCTTGTTTTGATGTCTTGTTTTTTATTGAAATTTCTTCTAAATCCATAGCAAACTTGTCGTCATAGCACACAGGAATTTTCCATAGTGTATAGACAGATTTTTTCACTTCATTTTTTGAAGAATATATACCTTTCAGTATCAATATTTCATCATAGATATTATCTATTGTATCATCATAACTAATTAATATCGAGTTATATGCCGATTTTACATCAATTATTACTTCAAATAATAATTTTTCAAGTTTTTCTTTAAATAAAATGACGTCTTCCAGTATTTTTTCATCAATTTTTGATGGCCATCCTATTAGAATTGAGCGTTCGCCGTAAGGTTTATATGTGAGTTTGAAATTACTCAAAACTGCTATTTTATATTAATGTGAATTTGTTCTAGGTTTTCTTTTAAATCTTTAATCAAATTTACAGCTTTTGGGTTATCACCATGGATACAAAATGTATTGGCAATTATCTTTACCTCTACTCCACTTATGGTTTTCACTTTTCGTTGTTTGACCATTCTGGAAACATGGATAAATAATTCTTCTGATTCAAGAATTATAGCATTCTTTTCATTTCTCGAAACTAAAGTAAGGTCATCGTTATAATTTCTGTCGGCAAAAGCTTCATAAATAATAGGAATATTTTCTTTTAACGCCAATTCAGCAATTACAGAATTATAAGGCACATAGAGTTTAGTAGGTAGAGATATGCTTTTAACAGCTTCAATAATAACTGTTGCTATAGATGTGTTAGTTGTAGCAAGGTTATATAGCGCTCCATGAGGTTTTATATGATGTAGCCTGGCTTTTTCATCCCTTAAAACTCTCATTAAACTATTAATCTGTTCACGAATGGATTTAAATAATCTTGCATTAGAGATTTTCATTGCTTGTCTTCCAAAATTCTCTTTATCTGGAAATGAAGGATGCGCTCCTATCTTTACACGATATTGTTTAGCCAGCTTTACAACCGTTCTCATAGTTTCTAAATCTCCAGCATGCCCACCACAAGCTATGTTGCAAGAAGAAATATATGACATTAATTGGGCTTCGTTATTAACGCCTTCTCCAACATCTACATTAATATCTATTGTTTGTAACATTATAATAGATTAAATACTTTTAAAATACTTTTAAAATACTTTTTAGTCCTAAGAAAATGGTAATAGCAAGAATTAACATTCCAAAAACATTTTGTCTTAAATTATTGCGATGTATTCCTAGGATAGATTTCTTGTTCATAATCCAAAGTAAAAATCCTGCAATTACTGGTAATAAGATGCCATTAGCCACCTGAGCAAACTTGATAATTTCTATGGACTTGATCCCTAATGATGAAAACAAAACGCCTAATATTAGAATAAACATCCAAACACTTCTAAATTTTTTTGAACGCATATTGGTATCCCAGCCTAAACAGCCTGTAGCAACATAAGCCGCTGCAAGTGGTGCTGTGATGGCACTGGTAATACCTGCGGCAAATAAACCAATTGCCAGAAAGTACTTTGCAAAGCTTCCAAACAAAGGTTCTAATCCTTTAGCCAGATCTGCTGCATTACTAATATCTTGTGTTTGAATTGCCGCTGCCGAAATAATAATACACATAGATACAAGTCCACCTAATATTACAGCAACAATTGTATCCTTTCTTGCGTATTTTAAATCACTCTCTTTATTCCATTTCTCTTTTACAAGCGCTGCATGTAAAAACAGATTATAAGGCACTACAGTTGTCCCTATTAAACCAATAATAGTAAGGATACTGTCATCAGGGAATTTTGGCACAAACACACCTTTAAATATTTCAGTTAGATTAGGTTTGGTCATAATAGCCGTAATTAAAAAGGCAATGCTCATTAAAATTACTAGTGACACTAATGCTCTTTCAAGTACTTTATAGTTGCCAATATAGAGTAATATAAAAGCAACTATGCCAATTGTTACACTTAAAGAATTGATAGATAATCCACCAATATCCAAAATAGGATTTTCAACAATAGTTTCTAATCCTAATACACCTCCACTGATGTTTCCAGCTTCATAAGCTGCATTTCCAATTACAATCGCAGATAGTATTAATAGAATTGCAAAGCCTTTAAAAACAGGATTTTTTATTTCTGTTCTTATAACTTCTGATAAGCCTTTTTGAGAGATGATACCTAATCTTGCAGACATTTCTTGTAATACAATAGTCGCCACTATAGATAACAACATTGCCCACAACAAGGCATAACCAAAATTCACTCCTGCAATAGTACAAAGTGTTACTGTTCCTGGACCAATAAAAGCTGCAGCTACTAAAGGACCTGGCCCAATATTTTTAAACAAGTTTTTAAGCATAGACAATAATATCTTGCTAATTTAAGAATTCAAATTATAAGATTAAACTTAACTAAAATAAAAGGAGTAAGTTTTTTGCAGATTTGACCTTGTATAATTATACATAGATACAATCTATCTGGAAGGAGAAGGTAATTTGTGCTTAAAATTAAAGTGTCTTAAAATATCTCTTTCATACACTCTTACTACTTTAGATTCTTTTTCATACAAGAAAGTGAAACCTCTAGTTTGACCTACATATATTAAATTATTGTTAGTAATTATTTTATTCCCTTCATATTCAAATGAAACAGAAATTTTCGCTTTTTCAACTTTAGATATCTCAGATTTTACAGAGCTGAGTGAAAAGAAGAGAAAAAGAAAAAACAAAACTATTAAATTATTATAAGTTAGGATTAAATTTTTTTTCATAAATGTCGATGTATCTATACTTAAATTCAAAGAGCAAAAATCCAAATACAGCAAAAACATAAATGAAATATGTTGTATTGAAAGATGACAAAAATTTATCTCGAAACCATATAAAAAAAATCACATCTTTCAATATAATAAGCAATGAGATTATATACAAATCAGAAAAAAGTTTATAATGTGATAATAGCCTTTTTCCAAATTTTTTAGAATAATATATTTTTTCTTGTAAATTTTTAACCTTTATAGATTGTTCTCTACTATCAAACAAAAAGGAGAAAAAAATTGCAACTAACATCATTAAACCATATTTCAAAATATCTGGAAGAAATAGAGTTAGGATTTCTGAAAATTCTAGATAGTATACAATTTTAATATTAAAGTGATTATAGAATAAAGAAATCTTTATAAAGCCACAAAGAATTAATGCAGAACCAATAAATGGTATAACGGTTTTTAATACTTTGTTATCAATCGTCATAAAGGAATTAATGAAATCAAATATAATGAATTTTTATATTTTTTAAAATACGGTCGTATGCTCTTGATAATGTAAGAATTCATTTGGTATAAAATAAAAAAGGTGTGATTTACACCACACCTTTTCTAATATTTATAAATACTATTTACATTTTTATATCTAAAAGCTTTACCTCTTTAGCATCCTTATCTAAAAGAATAACCTCATCAAATCCTGCATCCTTAAACTTATCGAATTGCGTTGCTGCATCTCCTATAACCAAATATCCCATTTTAGAAGCATCTAGATACTTATTCGCTAATGCTTTATGCTGCTCTAAGGTCATTCCTCTAATTATATCTTCTTCACCAACAATATAATCTTTAGATAGATTATAATTACTAATATTTTGAAGCATTCTTAAAAGAGATCCTTGTGTTTCAAAACGTCGAGCATTCGATTTAATTAATGCGTTTTTAGTAAAATCTAAATCTTCTTGCGAGATACCTCCTTTATATTTTTCGATTTCTTCTCTAAATATTGATACCGATTCTAAAGTGGTATTCGTTCTTACACTTGAAGAAGCAGTAAAGGTTCCTTTAATTTTAGAGCCACTAAAACCAGTTCTTGCTCCATAAGTATATCCTTTTTCTTCTCTTAAAATAAGATTTACATTCCCAGAGAACGAACCTCCAAGTTTGTAGTTCATTACAGTTGCAGCATAATAATCGGGATTTGTTCGAGCCATTCCTAAGTAACCAATATTAATTACAGATTGCTTTGCATCAGGAATATCAACAAAATATAAAGAGGCCTTATCTCTTTCTGCTTTAATCTCATAGGTTGGAATGGTAACATCCTTACTTTCCCATTTACTTTCCAAATCATTTAAAACAGCGAGTGTTTTGTCTTTATCAATTTTACCTACAATATGGAATCTACTTACCGAAGGTGAGAAGTTTTTATTGTAGAATTCTTTTAAATCATCCATAGTGATCGATTCTACCGAAGTTTCAGTACCACTTGTAGGGTGTGCAAACATATGTTCTTCACCATAAATTAATTTATTATATACATTTCGCGCTACTACATTTGGGTTGGCAGCCGAACGCTTGATACCATTAATTGTACTCAATTTAATTCGTTTAAGCTCTTCTTCATCCCAACGTGGCTCCAATAAAATTTCTTCGACAAGATCCATAGTCTTATCAAAATTTCTAACTAAAGTATTTCCAGAAATCGTGATAGATTCTCTTCCTGTAAACATATTAATTGAAGCTCCTAAAAGTTCAATTTCTTCTTCTAATTCTTCAGGTGTTTTATTAGCTGTTCCTTCCATTAAAATATCAGTCATTAAATTGGCAACACCAATCTTATCGAAAGAATCTAATAAATGGCCTCCATCAATTATCAAACTGAAATTAACTAAAGGTAGTTCGTTTTGTTCCATACCATTTACTGTCATTCCATTAGCCAAAGTTACTGACCAAGAGTCAGGTATATTTAATTTTGGTGATTCACCTTGAGCAGGTTCTACAGATCTGTCAAAATTTGATGGTGTTTTTACAACCTCATCATCAGCATCAGCAATTGTCACATCTACATTATCTTTTATCTCCTCTTCTACTACAGCAGCCAATTGAGAATCTTTTGCTGCCAGATCAATTTTTCCTTTAGGAACAAAGCTTGTAATTACATAGGGCATATTTTTAATATACTTTTCATAAACACGCATCACATCTTCTTTAGTAACTGCTTTTATATTTTCAATATCCTGAGTAATAAAACTAGGGTCTCCAGCGAAAGTATTGTAAATGGATAATTGAAAAGACTTATTCAACACACTACTAATCCCATTATAAAAATCAGTTTCCTGGCTCGCTTTTATGCGTTCTATATCTTTGTCTGTAACACCATCACTTTCAAATTTTTGAAAGGCTTCAAAAATTGCGTCTTCAACGTCGGCAAGGTTTTTACCATCATTTGCCGTAATAATCACACGAAATGCACCTGCTAATTCTTGAGAATTATTAAAGGCAGTAGTTCTAGCAGTTAATTCTTTTTCTTCAACTAATACTTTATACATTGGTGCTTTTTTGCCATTAGCCAATAACTCACCCAGAAAATCTAAAGCATAAGCATCGTCTGTAAATTGTTCTAATGTTGGCCACACCATATTTAACTGTGGTGCAGTTGCAAAATTATCCTCATGATACAATCGTTTAATTTCACTAATGGTAACAGGTTGTGGTTCAAGCTTTGAAACTTCTTCTCCACGTTTTATCTCTCCAAAATATTTTTCAATCAAGGCTTTAGCGTCAACAGTTTCGAAATCTCCAGCTAAAACCAAAGTTGCATTATTTGGTCCATAATATTTACTATAAAACTCTTTTACATCTTCTATAGTTGCATTTTGAAGATCTACTAATTCTCCTATGACTTGCCAGTTATAAGGATGTCCTTCCGGATAAATTGCCTTGTCTAATACCCAATTAGTATGTCCGTAAGGATTATTATCTACGCGTTGTCTTTTCTCATTTTGAACTACTTCTTGTTGGTTATAAAAAGCAGATTCTGTAACAGTATTAATTAGAAAGCCCATACGGTCACTTTCTAACCACATAATTGTTTCTAATGCATTATTAGGAACTATTTCGTAGTAAATAGTACCATCCTTCCAAGTACCTCCATTAAGAGTTCCTCCTAGATTTTGGATTTTTTTGAAAAATTGGTCCTGAGGAACATTTTCTGATTCTTGGAATAACATGTGTTCAAATAAATGTGCAAAACCTGTCCTTCCTGTTTTTTCTCTGTTAGAACCAACACCATATTGAATGGCTATTGACACTATTGGGTCTGATTTGTCCTGATGAAGAACTACCTGAAGGCCATTCTCCAGTTCGTACTTTTCAAATTCTATCGCAAGGGTATCTCCCGAATTTCCATCTGTTTTACAAGATGTAAAACTTATTAGAAGTACTGTAAAAACAACAGCTACTGAACGTAATTTAAGATTGATCATAGTAATTAAATATTTATAAAAATTAGGCAATAAAAATAACGATTATATAATTCTTATGTTGTTAAAAAACGTTAAAAAGAAATTCTTATAAAGTGCAGATTAAAAAATTAAAAATAAGCTTATTAATAATAGTTTATTTGTTTTTAAATTCATCTTTTATATTATTCCCAACATTTGAATGCTTCTACATCATTGTTATGCCAATTCATTACCTTTTTAATATCAAAAAAAAAAGGAGCATGTCCCTAAAATTGAAGTGTTTAGAAGGACCTTGTTTGTAATTGCAATAACTAAAAACCAAAAAGAAGTTTGCACCATCCAATTCGATTGTTAGATCTCAAAGGTCTGTTCCCAATCATTTGCCAAGCTCATAACGGCACCACTAATCTGTATTAATGAAAGCACTAGTGATCCCATTTGAGTATTAAAAATATCGTTGTGATCTTTACATAATTCTCTGGGAATTTGAAATATCCATGCAAGCTCAGCCTTAGAGAAATTCTCAGATCGTAATTCATAACGCATATGTTTAATATCTTCGTCTTTTTGTCGCTTTCCAATGGGTAAATCAATAGTGAAATTGGGTGACTCTGTGACTGCGGGATCTGGATTGCCTATACAGTGCCAGCTTTGACCAAAGTCTATAAATCCGCGAGCATTGCATATTGCAGGATATAATTCGGTAAATGTGTGGGTAAATAAATCGGGATTGTGTCCATCGGTCTTGTGAAAAGGTCTTGCAAAGCGCCAGTAACGACCAGTGGCTTGATCATTTACAGATGTAAGGGACATCATAACAGGTGGATTGTAACAAATCTTACCAGAGGGTGCTTTAGCTACTTTTCTCCAATTTTGTTGTTCTAACCGCTTTTTTATTTCTTTGGCAATTTCCGAATCTGCAGCTGAGTTTAAGGCAAGGATAAGATCAGGTGCTAATATTGCTTCATTATCCCGCCTGAGATCGATAATATCATTATCACCTTTTGGGCGATTATCGGCAATTGTCGCATCATTTGCTACGAGGATAGATAAAAATGCCAATTCAATTAGTATAGCACCCATTGAATGACCTATAAGAATTAAGGGGCTGATTATATGTTCTTTTATATCATTAACTTTTTCTGTCAAGGGTGATTTAGTTGCGTGGATTAGTGAAAGAATAATTTTATAGAGATCTGATTTCGATCCCAGTTTGACTGCCGTACTATAACGATCCCAAAAAGTTAAATTAGTGAGAAACGGAATTCCTGCCAACCAGGAGTCATCTGGGTCGCCATCCCATGCCAGATATATACCAATAACGCGTCGTCCTCGTGGATTCATATCATACCTTTCTGATTCTCTAAGACAGAGGCTAGCGAGTAACCCTCTGAAACTTACAAAGTGTGAATCGTTCCAGTCGCTTCCGTGGTGCCAACCATGGGCAAAAAGAGTCACTATGACGCCATTGATGTTATTTTTACGGGAAGTTTCAATGTGCTTAATAGTTTTTTTAAGCAATTTCGCATTTACTAATTCCCCCTGGTCATTAAGCTGAAGTGTAGTAACATCAAATTCCTGCTCGTTTGGTTTAAAATTCGGTGTTTTGGATTGAAGGCTAAGGGTGCCTGAAGGATCGCTGCGGTCTATACCTAGTGTAGAGATCATAATGGTCTTTTTTTTTATTATACAATCGAGATTCTTTATTGAAATTGTTCAATTCATTATTCTAACCCAAATTTTAACACGACCTTAATCCTCCGATTAGTTGTACTGTGGAATTTGAATGAAGTTTTATCATCCCTCTTTCTCCGGTAATTTGAAGCCAATATATGTTCCGCCACTAATACCCATTAGTGCCAGCAAAGTCTCATCGAATTCTGGCATCGTCAGTTTGGTATCTACCGTAAAAACGAAAATGCCTATCAACACTATAGTCCAAACAATCATTTGTAAGCGGTGGAAACTAATCCCTTTATCATCATGGAGTAAATCAT
Organism: Flavobacteriaceae bacterium; assembly: GCA_965250265.1. GTDB lineage: Bacteria > Bacteroidota > Bacteroidia > Flavobacteriales > Flavobacteriaceae > PRS1. The sequence continues at coordinate 186,393 of CBDFNO010000014.1, forward strand.
TTATAAATCCATCTGATTCCCTTGGTTTAATATGCAGGTCTATGTATTCTGAAAGCTCTTGACTTATCTTAGTAAGCTCACCATCTTTCGATTTTAGACTGACCTGTTTGTCGGCCAGCGCTGTTCCGGTAAGCGTACTGATCTCGCTAATGAGAAGGGCTTTCTCTTGCTCAAGTTCTATCTTTTTCTTTGCGAGAATTTGACTTTGTTTTTGTTGATCGTTCCGCTTGCTTGAATCGACCACAATAGCACCTAATCCTGTGGCGGCACTTATACCTATCAATCCAAGAACTGAATTCGTGAGATTGGAGAGATCGTCGGTCACTATCCAGATGAACACATAAGAAACAATCACAATAATGAACCATAAAGCCATTTGAGTACGGGCGAGACTAAAAGGCTTTCGATTAGGGTTCCCTTTTGAGTTGGATCCCTCGGGTATTGGACCAGAAACGCGAAGGACGTCACTCTTGATTGTTAATACGATGAAACTAATGATTCCAACAATCATAAACACCATGAAGTATGTATACCAATCTGCATTCATCCTTATCAGTTTAGCTTCTTTGCTGTCTTGAAATTGAATCTGATCCTGATTCTCTTTTTGAATGCCAACAGCGACTGACACATCGCGACTATAGCGATTATTTCTATCCTTTGAGCTCACTAATGATTTCCAAGCCTTTTTATTCTCGGAATCTTTTTTAAACCTAAGGTCAAATACAAGTTCTTTGGAGACAAGAACGTCGGGTACAAGTCCTTTAAAGGCTTTGCCCTCAATAAAAAGAATACAGTCTGATGATTTATAGTCGGTATTCTGTTCGAGCCAATATTTCAAGTTAGTGACCTTAACTTTAAATGTCTTGTTGAGTATTAAACTGTCATCAATTTTAATTACCCTCAAATCATTTACATTCAAATTACGCGTATCGGCATATTTCAAAATCGATGATTTATGTTTAACAAATAGGTTGTTATCAATGTTTTCTTTAATAACACCTATAAATTTTTCCTTGCCTACATATTCTTTAACCTCCAGGTTTTGCAACTTTTTAACAATATCATCGGGAATTTCTGCATCTGATTTAAGGTCTTTTAAAAACTTTTCGGTGATCAAATAAACTGTTCCCAATTCATTTTTGGGGTTTGTGGGATTCGCTTGTGCCCTTGCAGATGGAAGGGATATTAGCATCAGCCAAATTACAAGAAGAGTGCTAATGAATAAGGGGGATTTGATTCTATGCTTAACTTTCATCATTTGAGCTCCCATTGTATGCTCGGTGCCATTACCCATAAAACTCATACTTTTTCTTTTGGCGTCTTTCAGTTGTCTCATTTTTACCAGAGGGTGTAAAACCCAAGTTAAAAAGAATCTTCCAGAGTTATCGCTGATCGCTTTTGAAATCTTTTTTTTAAATCTTGCCATGATTATATATTTTAATGGTTAATAAAATTTTGTCTAACTTGTAAATAAACCCAATGTAATACGTTTATTCCTCCAGATTAGGTGTATAAATACAATTGCACTGGTTAACAAAACCAGGCAATAGAAATCAATATTATACTATTAAAGAAAGTTCTTAAGGATAATTAAATACATTAATTTAAATGTCTCTAGGGAGAGACTATAAATATAGTGAAATGTTTAGAATTATTTCAATTTTACTGACACTTTATCCATCTCCAAACTAATCTTCTTCCGTACTATCTGTCTTTAATGATCTTGTGTAGTTTGTATTTTAGAATGACCTAATAACATACTTACTATATCCATTGGTACATCATTATATAACAACAAGTACTAGCAAAAAATTTTCTTGCTAATGGAATCCAAAGCGTTTGAATGTTTTTCCTTTCACCAACCAAGCAAATCCAAAGAACCCAAGGGCGACGCATTCACAGATGAAAACGTCATACGGCGTCAAATGTTTTCCAGTCGCAAATTCAATTCCCAGTATTACCAGAGGAATCCAAACCATTATAGCACAGAATTTATAGAATCGCTTCATTTTGCGTGTGGTGTTCCCTTTGGTAAATCTTGCCCAAGACATATATCCCATAAGAATCAAAAATATAGCTGCACAGCTGAGGTGAATGGCTCCCAAAATGCTGTTGTTGTGAATGTATTGAGTTGTCAATCCCACACCTTCACAGAAATGTGAGAGTTCATCTGTAAGCACAATCGGACATTCGCTGCATTCACTGCAAAATGCAGTTGGAATCAAGGCGGTTAAAATAGCACCAATACCGCCAATAGTGGTCACCCAATTATCGGATATTTTATCAGATTTATCAACACGCCCTGGATAGAATATTAAAAAAATTCCAAATGTAAACATAAACCCTGTGAAGAATACACTTGAGCTCGAATAGTAGAAATGACTAATGGATGGTTTGAGTGCAAATCCATTAAAAATCCATACCAATACTGGCAATGCAAGTCCTAAAACACCTAACCATTGTCTTAAGGCAAGGTAGGAAAGGCTTGAGTGACGGCTGTTATTTGTTTGTTGAGTAGTCATAATGAATAGTTTTAATTGTTTCTAACCCAGACAACTTTATCCAATCTATTTCGCGGATCATTTATCTGTTTGTCTTTTTTGATATTATTTAAGTCTGTTTTAGACATTGAATTATCGTTGTTTTTAATTTGTCTAATTGTATCTAACTTGTATATAAACCCGGCGTATTTTGTTTATTCCTCCAGATTGGGTTTATAAATGCAATTGCTCTGGCAAATCATATCAGGCAATAGATATTAATTCTTTGCTATTAAAGAAAGTTCTTAGAGAATTAAATACATTATATAAATGTCTCAAGGAGAGACTATAAATTTAGTGAAATAATTCTAATTTTCACTATTATCGAAAGTTTATAATCAATTATCAACCCAACCAACCTTCTCTATCGAGGCTTCTATATTGAATCGCTTCGCTTATATGTGTGCCATTTACAGCATCAACACCTTCTATATCTGCAATGGTTCTTGATACTTTTAAAATGCGATCGTAAGCTCTTGCAGAAAGATTCAAACGCTCCATCGCTGTTTTTAATAATGTTTTAGAAGCATCATCTAAAACACAATGTTTACGGATTTGTTTGGTATTCATTTGGGCATTATAGTGGACACTTTTAGAATCTTTAAAACGTATTGTTTGAATATCTCTTGCAGCAGTAACACGTTTTCTAATCTCTATAGATGTTTCTCCCTTTCTTTCTTCAGATAATTTTTCGAAAGGTACTGGCGTGACTTCAATATGAATATCAATACGATCTAACAAAGGTCCTGAGATTTTACTTAAATAGCGCTGCATTTCAGCTGGTGAAGATGTTACAGGAGCATCAGGATCGTTAAAATAACCTCCAGGACTTGGGTTCATACTAGCCACCAACATAAAAGACGAAGGATAAGTTACCGTAAATTTTGCCCTTGATATAGTCACTTCTCTATCCTCCAAAGGTTGACGCAGTACTTCTAAAACACCCCGCTTAAATTCTGGCAATTCGTCCAAAAACAGTACCCCATTATGTGATAATGAAATTTCTCCAGGTTGTGGATAAGCTCCACCTCCAACAAGTGCGACATCACTAATAGTATGATGTGGTGATCGAAAAGGACGTTGTGCCATAAGCCCAGCGTGCTCTTTGACACGCCCAACTACCGAATGAATTTTAGTCGTCTCCAATGCTTCATGCAAAGTCATTGGTGGTAAAATTGATGGCAATCGTTTTGCCAACATTGTTTTTCCTGCTCCAGGTGGACCAATTAAAATAATATTATGTCCACCTGCTGCTGCAATCTCCATACAGCGCTTTATACTTTCTTGTCCTTTAACATCGCTAAAATCAAACTCCGGAAAATCTAAATTTTTATAGAACTCTTTTCGTGTATCAACAATAGTTTCTTCAAGCTGTTCGTCTTTATCAAAATAATCGATAACCTGTTTTATATTATCAATACCAAAGACTTTTAAATCGCTAACAATGGCAGCCTCTTTAGCATTCTGACTTGGCAAAATAAATCCTTTAAAACCTTCTTCTCTTGCTTTAACAGCAATTGGCAATGCTCCCCTTATTGGTTGTAAACTTCCATCGAGAGACAGTTCACCCATGATTAGAAAATCTTCAATATTTTCAGCTTGAATTTGCTTTGAAGCAGCAAGGATTCCAACAGCTAAAGTCAGGTCGTATGAAGAGCCTTCTTTACGTAAATCGGCTGGGGCCATATTAATAGTAATTTTCTTTCCAGGAATTTTATAACCATTATTTTGAAGCGCTGCTGCAATACGATAATTACTTTCTTTTATAGCATTGTCTGGGAGTCCAACCAAGTGATATCCTATTCCTGAATCTACATTTACCTCAACTGTAATAGTTGTGGCCTCTACACCAAACACAGCAGATCCGTAGATTTTTTTGAGCATATATTATTGATTTGTTTAAATGTAAGAAAAATTACTCATTTATGAGTTCCATTCTTTTTAATCTCTTTTCAATATCCTTCATAATTAATATATAAAACCGTTTCCTATTAAAAATATCAAAAAAAAGATTAAATTAGTAATCCTATTAGGCACAATAGCTACATAGAAAATTCCCTTATAATCTGTCGGAGGCTTTAAATAAAGTTTTTATAAATGAAAACATATTCTGTAGTTGTAGTAGATGATCATGTACTGTTAGCCCAAGCTATAGCTAATCTTGTTGATTCATTCGAGGACTTTAAAGTTCTCTATATTTGTAACAATGGGGAAGAGTTTTTAAATAAACTTAAAGAGTCCATACAGCTTCCAGATATTGTACTTATGGATATTTCCATGCCTATTTTAAATGGGATACAGACTACGCAAATAGTTAATGAGATCTATCCAAATATTAAAATTTTAGCACTTACAGTAATAGAAGACGAAAATGCTATAATTAAAATGCTTAAAGCTGGAGCTAAAGGTTATTTACTTAAAGATATTGAAAAAAGTGAATTAGAAAATGCATTAAAAGAAGTCATGATACAGGGTTACTACCATACCAAAAATGTCTCAAATGCTCTTCTTAAATCATTAATTGGAGATTCCAACATATCTAATATATCTTTAAAAAAGAATGAAATAGAATTCATAAAATACGTTTGTTCCGAATTAACGTATAAAGAAATTGCAAAAAACATGTATAGAAGTCCTAAAACCATAGATGGCTATCGAGATACCCTATTTAAAAAACTTCATGTTAAAAACAAAATTGGATTGGTACTTTATGCAATTAAAAATAAACTTTTTACTCCTTAATAAAAACTAATTTATTTAAAAAAAGAGAGCTATCTAAAAAATTCTAAACTCTTGATTTCATTATAATATAAATTCTTCCTATCCCAAAACCCAACATGGCCACCATAATACGGAATTTCCAATTTGAGGTAAGGATTGGATTTTGCCGCATCTACAGGATAACATTCAGGAGATAAAAAAGAATCGTTTTGAGCATTTAAAATCAAGGTCGGAATTTTGATGTTATGAAGGAATTGCAGACTACTACATTTTTCGTAATAATCTAGAGCATCTTTAAAACCATGTGCCTTTGATGTATAGACATCATCAAAGTCCTTTAAGGTTTTAATACTCTTTAACTCAGAATCACTAACTAATTCTGGGAATTGCTTTTGCTTTTCTTTAAGTTTTTTAATTAAGTGTCTTTTAAATCTGTCGTGATACAACACGTTTTTAAACTTATGTAATTCTATACAAGATCCATATAAACTGCAAGGTACAGATACAGCTACAGCAGCTTTTATCTGGCTTGGAATAGAGCGCCCTTCACCTAAATATTTTAGAGCAACGTTTCCACCAAGACTAAATCCGTTTATAAATAATTCTGAATAGTGTTTTGTTGAAATAATATGATTAATCACATCTTCTAAATCTTCAGTTACTCCAGAATGATACGATCGAAATTTTAAATTAATTTCTGCGCTACAACTTCTAAAATTCAGACAAACAGCATCAAAATTATTTTGATTAAAAATTTTGGCAGCACCAATCATATAAGCACGTTGTGCATTGCCTTCTAATCCATGTAATAAAACAACAAGCTTATTAGTAACTTTTGAAGTATAGCTCCAATCTAAATCTAAAAAGTCACCATCTAAAAGTGTGATACGCTCTCTTTTTTGATTTACACCTTTTACTTGTCTAATAATTCCTGAATAGACTGTAGAGATAAAACCGTTTTTAAATCTAGCAGGAGGATTATACGATGAAGGAACTATTGGCATTAACTCTTAACTGTTTTTTAAAGCATCAGTTGGTTTAGGCACAAAATGTCCTTTACCTCCTGCTCTATCATCGTCAAAAGTTGTAGGTATATCATCATTCAAAGTGCGTTCGTTCCAAGTGATATGTTCTTTTCCATCATCTTGTTTCACCATAGTAATACAATCTTCAACAGGACAAACCAATGAGCATAAATTACAGCCAACACAATTCTCTTCGATAATACTCGGTATTCTAATAGTTGGGTCTCCTGATAATGCGATGGCTTGATGTGCACCATCTTCACAAGAAATATAACAAAGCTCACAACCAATACATTTGTCAGCATTAATTTCGGCAATGACTTTATGCTTCAAGTTAAGATGTTTCCATTCTGTAACATTTGGCAACGCTTTCCCGGCAAAATCGTAAATAGTTTGATAGTTTTTTTCCTCCATAAACTGACGTAAACCTGCTTCCATTTCTCTTACAATTCCGAAGCCATAATGCATCACAGCAGTACAAACTTGCACTGATGTTGCGCCAAGTAAAATAAACTCAACTACGTCTCGCCAAGTTTCGATGCCTCCTATACCTGAAATTGGCACTTTAGAAATTTCAGAATGTTGAGCTAAATCTTTTAGCAAATGCATCGCAATTGGTTTAACTGCAGGTCCACAATAGCCACCATTAGATCCTTTCCCATCTACAACTGGATAAGGAGCATAGCTATCTAAATCAATTCCCACAATGCTTTTTATAGTATTTATTAAGGAAATAGAATCTGTTCCACCTTGAACTGCTGCCAATCCTGGGTCGGTAATATGTGAGATATTTGGAGATAGTTTCGTTATAACCGGAATATTAGCAGCTTCACTTACCCATCCAACGATCGTTTTTAAAACTTCAGGTTCTTGACCAACTGCTGAACCCATTCCACGTTCGCACATACCATGTGGACAACCAAAATTAAGTTCTATACCATCTGCGCCGGCATTTTCTACATCTTTTATGATTTGTTCCCATTCTGCCCTGGTTTCAACCATTAAAGATGCAATAACTGCATGGTCAGGAAAATATTTTTTGACCTCCTCGATCTCTCGAAGATTATCTGCTAAAGGTCTATCTGTAATAAGTTCAATATTATTAAAACCCATCATCTTCGTGTTTCTATAATTAATCGAACCATAACGACTCGATACATTAACTACAGGAACACCAAGTGTTTTCCATACTGCTCCTCCCCAACCTGCTTCAAAAGCCTTCATTATTTGATAGCCTGAATTTGTTGGTGGAGCTGACGCTAACCAAAAAGGATTTGGTGATTTAATGCCACCGAAATTTATTGATAAATCTATCATGTCTTTAATATCTTATTTAATTAACCAATTATGAATTCCTTGTGCTGCCATTTTACCATCGTAAGCAGCATTTACTACTTCTGCACCTCCATTAATGACATCTCCACCAGCAAAATATTTTGGATTTGTGGTTTGAAAAGTTTCATCATTTACTTTTATTATCGCATTACTACCTACATCTAAATTATCAATGAGGTCATATAAACTGCCTTGTTTAGCCTGTCCTGTTGCCTTTATAACCAAATCGCATCTCACAATAAACACATTCTTCATATTAGTTGTGAGCTTTCCATCAATCATCTCTGTTTTAGCAAATTTTACGCCTTCTACTTTTCCGTTTCCAACAATCGCAAGTGGAGTTACATTAAATAAGCTATCTACTCCAGCACTAATTGCTAGATCGTATTCAAAACCGTAAGCTCCCATGTTCTTCTTTGAATTTCTATAAGCCAAAACTGTTTTTCGTGCTCCCATTCTTGCAGATTCAGAAGCGGCATCCATTGCAGTATTACCGCCTCCAATAACAACTACTTTTTTGGGAACTTTTAAAAGGTGTTGTTTCTTACGTAACTCTTCAATAAACTCAACTGCTCCAATAACACCTTCTTTGTCTTCGCCATCTAATTCTAATTGTCTTGTCTTTCCTAATCCAACTCCTAAAAAGATAGCATCATAATCATTTTCTAATTTTTTAAGTTGGTCTTTTGAAGTGATTGCAGAATTATACTTAATATTGAATCCTAACTGATTTTGTAAATATTCAACTTCCTTTAAAACCTCTTCATTAGTGACTTTATATGGAGCTACACCATGAACATTTAAACCTGATGGCAATTCTTTTGCTTCAAAAATATCGACATCATATCCGAGTGTTCTTGCTTCACAAGCGCATGCAATTCCAGCAGGACCAGCTCCTATAATTGCAACTTTCTTTCCATTAGATGATCCTACTTTAAATAATTCTTTTTCAGCATCAATTGATTTGTTTGTAGCAAAATTTTGCAGGCGACCTATTTGAATTGGAGGTACATCTTGATGATTATACACGCAAGCGCCTTCGCATAAAACTCCTGTTGGACAAACAACACCACATACATTTCCCAGCCAATTAGAATCAAAAATAGTCCTTGAAGCTCCTGTTACGTTATCAGTATGTATTTGCTTGATAAACAACGGAATATCTATATGCGTAGGACATGCTTTAATACAAGGTGCATCATAGCAAAACAAACATCTTGAACTTTCATAATACGCTTCTGTATCATTCATTAAAGGTTTTTTCTGCTTAAAATTCTTTTTGAATTCTGCTTCTGTAGTTGGTCTTTTATATTCTGCCATAAAATTTTTACAATTCAGTTAATTTCCCATAAGTTTCTGGTCGTCTATCCCTATAAAATTGCCAAGTAGAACGCACTTCATCAATTAGATCTAAATCGAATTCAGCAACTAATAATTCGTCATCATCACGTGACGCTTCAGCAAAAATTTGTCCGCGTGGGTCTACAAAATATGATTGGCCGTAGAACTTTCCTAAATTCCAAGGTTTCTCTTCACCAACACGATTGATACAGCCCATAAAATAGCCATTAGCTGCTGCGTGTGCTGGTTGCTCTAATTTCCATAAATACTCACTTAATCCTGCAACTGTTGCCGAAGGATTATAAACAATTTCTGCTCCATTTAATCCTAAAACTCTTGCACCATCAGGAAAATGTCGGTCATAGCAAATATAAACACCAACTTTAGCATACTTGGTTTGAAAAACCGGATAACCTAAATTACCTGGTTTAAAAAAGAATTTCTCCCAAAAACCTGTTGTATGTGGTATATGATTTTTACGATATTTTCCTAAATATGTTCCATCTGCATCTATAACAGCAGCAGTATTGTATAAAATTCCTGCCTGTTCTTTTTCGTATATAGGAACAATGATTACCATATTATGTTTTTTGGCTAACACCTGCATTTTTTCGGTTGTTGGCCCTGGGACTGATTCGGCAGATTCATACCATTTTCTATCCTGTCCTGGACAAAAATATGGAGTGTTAAATATCTCTTGCAAACATAAAATTTGTACTCCTTGCTTTCCTGCTTCTTCTATAAAAGGAATATGCTTATCGTACATTGCATCCATAATTTCTTTTATAGTGCCTTCGCCTTCTGTCATTGGAAGACTCATTTGTATCAATCCTGATTTTATTTTTCTGCTCATAGTTTAGAATTATGAATTAATTAGTTTAGAGTTATGAGTTGTTTAAATATCGCTGTTTTGTAGTTAAAATAATACTACTCAAAATTTTAATCAACTCTTCACAATCTTTATTTGATTTATTAAATATTTCTTGGCTTATAAAATTGCTGTCTTTTAGCAAGTTTAACCAATATTTTGTTTCTCGTGCTTCTTTTAAGGAAATGCCTAATTTAAAAACGAAATCTTTTTTGGAAATAGCGGAAATAGCTTCATTTACATTAGCTCCTATTGAAGTGCCTGAACGAAGAATTTGTTTAGACAAGATAAATTCGTTTTTATTTTTTAATTCTTTATTAACTGAAATAATCTGCAGAGCAAAAACATATGCTTTATCGGCAATTATACTTTTATTTTCTGTTTTTAACTCTACACTCATAATTCAATAACTCTTAATTAGATAACCGTTTTTGATGTTTTACTTCTCGGAATAAATAGGCCATGACCAGCTTCCAAATGACATTTTTCATTTTCAATCGCAACTTTACCTCTTAAGATAACTGTTTCTGTTTTTCCTATTACTTTTTGACCTTCGTATCCTGAATAGTCACAGTTCATATGATGTGTTTCAACAGAAATAGTGTGTTCTTTATTAGGGTCAAAGATTACAATATCTGCATCACTTCCAATGGCAATAGTTCCTTTTCTTGGATACATTCCGAAAATTTTAGCTGCATTTGTAGAACTTACTTCTACATATTTTGTCAAAGAAATTTTTCCTTTGTTGACACCTTCAGAAAATAACAATTCCATACGATGCTCAATCGCCGGATGACCATTAGGTATTTTTGAAAAATCGTCTTTTCCCATTTTCTTCTGTTCCCACATAAATGGACAATGGTCTGTCCCAACCACTTGTATCAAGCCTTGATTAATTCCAGACCACAGAGCGTTTTGATCTTTTTTCTCCCGTAAAGGAGGACTCATAACCCATTTCGCTCCTTCAAAATCTTTTTCATAAAGTGATGCGTCTAACATTAGATATTGTGTGCAGGTTTCTACAAAAACTTTTTGATTGCGTTGGGTTGCTTTTCTAACAGCATTTAATGCGCCCTCACAAGTCATATGAACTATGTATCCTGGACAGTCTGTATATTCTAACATATCAGCAAAACGACCTGATGCTTCTGCTTCGGTTACTTCCGGTTGTGAGAGATAATGGTATAAAGGTGATAAATTTCCTTGCGCCTTATTTTTAGCAATCAAAGAATCTATCATATCACCATTTGTAGCATGAACTGTTACTATTCCTCCATGTTTTTTCACAACTTTCATAAGTTGAACCATCTGTCCATCATCTATCATTAAGGCACCTTTATAAGCCATAAATGTTTTAAATGAACTGATACCTTCTTCTTCTATCATTTGTACAACTTCATTTGCGACATCATCATTAAAATCGGTTACAGCCATATGGTACGAATAATCACCAATTGCCTTTCCATTCGATTTTTGCTGCCAAGTTTTTAAAGCATTATGTAATGTGTCTCCTTGAGTTTGTAAGATAAAATCTATAACCATTGTTGTTCCTCCGTGAAGTGCAGCACGAGTCCCAGTTTCGTAATCGTCACTGGAATACGTTCCCATAAACGGCATGTCTAAATGTACATGAGGATCAATTCCACCAGGAAAAACTAACTTATTAGTAGCATCAATAATTATATCTGCTAAATAATTCAAGCCTTTACCAATAGCAACAATTTTTTCACCGTCTATATATACATCAGCGATATAAGTTTCGGCTGCTGTAACTACTCGACCATTTTTAATTAAAATTGACATATTCTAACTATTAATTTTTATACTTCTCGTAATCAATAAATTTACAGGTTTTTAATCAATATCACTTAAATTTAAGTTACTTTTTGATTTCTTGTTGGATACCTTACTCACTATCACTCCAACAATAATAGCCAATACAAATGAAGGACCAAGGACATCTAGTTTTTCAAAGTAAATTCCGATTGAATCTATTTTAGTGATACCAAATTTAAAAAGAGGTACTGACAAAAACCCTGTAATCATAGATGCTATTGCTCCTTTTTCATTAAACTTATCCCAAAAAAGAGATAGGATAATTGTAGGACAAAAAGTTGCTGCAATCCCAGACCAACCAAAAATCACAAACCAGAAAATAGTTCTTTCAGGTATTGTTATTGCTACTATCATAGCTATTATTAATGCAAAGAATGCTAATGCCAAAGTGATGATTCTTGAAGTTTTTGCAAGCTCTTTTTCTGTTTTGTTTGGTTTAAATATTTGCTGATAGAAATCTCTTGAAATAGCGCTTGAAGCTACAACCAAAAGTGAATCTATTGTTGACATAATTGCTGAAAGTACCGCCGCGATGTAGATACCAATTAAGGTTAACGGCATTACACGCTCAACTAAAAGAGGCAATACATTTTGAGCTCCATTCCCTAAAATAGTTTCTGGATTAGCATCAATAGAAGTTAATAGATATCTTCCAAAAATTCCGATAAGAACTGCGCAAGAATCGGTTAATATAGTAAAAGCTAAAGCAACCCATCTTCCTTTTTTAATTTCGGAAGCACTTTTAATAGACATAAATCTAATGAACAATTGTGGCGATCCCATAAAGCCCAAACCAATAAGTAAGAATCCTAGAATGGTAAACAGATTTATTGTGTTAAAGCCTCCATCACCCCAAATATTCAGAAAGGAAGGATCTAATTTTGTTAGCTCTTGAGTTATTGAAACATCCGAACTTATTGAAAAATAGGCTACGATTGGTAGTGTCACAAGTCCGATAAGCATAATAAGTCCTTGAAACACATCGGACCAAGCGACAGCAACAAAACCACCAGTAAATATGTATGCTAATACAATGAGGAAACCAACAATCGCTCCTGTAAAATAATTCCATCCCAAAAACGATTCAAAAGCTGATCCTGTGGCATCAATTTGAGCACTGACATAGATTACAACAAATAACGATAAAGCAGTTGCTGCTACGATGCGCAATGTATGTGTTGTTGATTTGAATCGACTTACTAAATAATCTGGTATAGTAATAGAATTATATTTATCGGTTAGTTTCTTAAACTTTTCAGCCATAAAAAACCATGCTATAGAAACTCCAATCACTTCTCCGAGAACAACCCAAAAAGCTGAAACTCCAACCATGGCTCCAAGTCCAGTAAGACCCAGTAATAACCAAGCAGATTCACCTGTTGCTCTAGCTGAAAAAGCGACCACCCAAAAATTTAGCTTCTTTCCTCCTACATAATAATCTTCAGTGTTTTTAATGCGCTTTGAAGCGAAATATCCAATAAGAAAAAGGATAGAAAAATAACCAAATAATATGATGTACTTTGTAATCAAATCAACTTATTTTTTATTACTGCTAAGATAATGTTGCTTCTTTATTAATTTAATAATTTTGTTTACAATCATCTGCTCAAACTGCACTATTTGCTTTCTATTTTTCATCAATAGATAATACAAAACAAACGAAATAATAAACCCTGAAAACCATGAAACAGCATATAGTGAACTCATTGCAGGAATCCATTTTCCACCTATGGCAATAAATGCTCCTATAATAAGTGAGATTATAGCAAACCTATTAAAGCCTGAACCTCCAAATGTATAAACTCCATCTGTTTTATATAATTCTGCCAATTGAATTTCTTTTTTCCGAATAAGATAATAATCGCAAACCAGGATTGCTAAAACTGGACCTAAAACTGCACTGACATCAATTAATAGACTTTGAATTTGCTCTAATAACAACCACGGAAATATTATGATTCCTATAATTCCTGTGATGACTCCACCAGTTCTAAAACTAATTTTCTTTGGCAATATGTTAGAAAACGCATTCGCAGGCGCAATAACATTTGCAGCAATATTTGTACTTAAAGTTGCTATAATCATAAATATTTGAGAAATAACAACTACCCATACATTATCAAATTTTGCCAATAGTGCAATTGGATCCCAAGGTGCATCATTAGCAATAAGGATGTCATCAAAATTAATGACAGCTGCGCAAGTCACAAAAATGCCCACAAAAGAATAGAGCATCATCGTTCCTGGTAAGCCAATAAATTGTCCTTTTACTTGAGCAGCTTGCGAAGAAGAATATCGTGTTATATCTGCAATACTCAAGGACATTGTTGCCCAAAATCCGAGCATTGCTGTTAACCAAATTAGATATTTCCATATTTTATCTCCAAAAGTGTTATTGCCACTTCTTATAATCACATTTGCAACTGAAGATGTGTCAATATCATTTTTTAATTGGACTTGATACGTATCATTTTCTTTTATATTATCAACTGAAATATTAGTACTCGATAAGTCATTCCAGCCTAATTCATTTCCATTTAAGATAAGTTGATATTCGGTAGCTTTTGGGTTACCTAATTTATCAGTAATTGGATTAATTTGAATGAAAGACTGATTAGATTCTTGATACATTTCGGCGACCGGCTTTTCTAATTGTTTACTTTGCTCTAAAACAATTCCGAATCCATCAGCTTTTTGTATTCCCCAACCGATTAAGACCAAACCCATAATGATTAAGATGGGTGCTGAATATTCCTCTAACCATTTGATACTTTCAGTACCTTTCCAAATAAAAAACATGTTGATAAACCAAAATATTCCAAAGCTAACAAACTGTCCGATTGATAAGCCTACTGCTGCATCATTCCCGGAAATAGCAATGAAAATGGAATAGATTGCCATGCCTCCAAGCCAGGTATTTACACCAAACCAACCACAAGCGACAATGCCTCGTATTACTGATGGAATATGAATGCCTTTAATACCGAAAGAAGAACGACCAATAACTGGAAATGGCACACCATATTTAACACCGGCATGACCATTAAGTACCATTGGCACTGTTATAATTAAATTGGCTACACCAATAATAATAAGTGCTTCAATCCAACTTAATCCAGTTTTTATCATGTATGAAGCCAGCAAATATGTAGGAATACAAACGGCCATACCAACCCAAATTGCAGCAAGGTTCCATTTTGTCCAAGTTCTTTTGTTTGGAGGAACTGGAGCTAAATCTTCGCTATATAATGAGGATTTGGAAACGTCTTCGTGTAATTCTACAATGTCTTTGTTCATATTATTCATTTATCATTGCAATAAGTTGATCAATCTCGTTTTCGTGTAATCGCTGTTCCTTGCGATGCCATATTCTTATAGATAAAGACCTTTTAATGGCATCTATTAAAGATTTATGAGTTTTAATTTCAGTAAAATTGACAACAATATCCTCGTATTTTATAGTTGGTTCATTATCTGGATTATATTCTGATTCATAAAAAGCTCCCATCATAAAAGGGTCAACACTCTTGAACATTTCTTCTCTCATGAAATACCAATACGTATCTTTTGCTCGTTGGGCAAATTGACCCATCCAATCGTCCTTAATGTAATATTTGGATAGCGCTACTTTTAAATCGTTATTCTGAATGAGTTTTATGTTACCACTACCTACTAAATCTTCGTAGGTAGACCTAGATGGTTGATACAAATGAAAGTGATTATTCCAAACTAGTGACTTTAAAAACTTAATAGTATCAATAGTAATAACTTTTCCTTCAAGAACATTTAATGAGTAATATCCTTCTCTTTCAAATTTATCTAAATCTGATGACGCTTTTTCTAAAGCCATTAAGTCTGACTCCAAATCAAGTTTTAAGTTGGACAAGTATATGTCTGCAAGTTTTTGTTCTCTTTTCTGCTCGTTAAGATTATTAATTTGAAGTGCTATTAAAATCCCAATCACAACTAATAAAATTTCTCCAATTGCATATAAAATATACTTGTTGAGTTTTCCTTCTCCCAATAGCTTTTGTCTTATTCTTCTGAAAAATTTTATCATAAATTGATTTTCTCGTTGATTTTATAATTTAATTGCAATACTTATCAGCAATTGCAATGGCCTGTGAAATTATTTTTAAACCTTCGTCAACCTCAGCTTTACTCACATTTAAAGGAGGTGCAATAAAAACATAATTCCAACGCACAAAAGTGAACATTCCTAATTCCCTGATTTTTGCAGCCATTTTGTTAGTCACTTCCATGTCTTCAGGTCCTGCATTCCAAGGTGTGATTGGTTCTTTGGTTTTTCGGTTTTTAACGAGTTCTATACAACCTAATAATCCTGTATTTCTAAAGTCACCTATAGATTTATGTTTACGTTTTAATTTTTCAACTTCAGCTTCAATATATAATCCCATTTCGGCAGCTTTTTCAACTAAATTATCCTCTTCAATAATTTTAAGGTTTTCTAATGCTGCAGCACACAATGTAGGATGTGCCGAATAGGTTAACCCAATAATCATAGGATTGTCATTAAAATGTTCTGCAATTTTATCAGTAACTACAACGCCTCCAAGCGGTAAATAACCAGAGGTTAATCCTTTAGCAAGACACATAATGTCAGGCGTAACCTCATGATGGTCAATCCCAAACATTTTTCCTGTTCTTCCAAAACCGCTCATAACTTCGTCATCAATCATCATTATTCCATATTTGTCACAAAGTTCACGAACTCGTTTTAAATACATTGGCGGATACTTTATACAACCTGAAGAACCAGATTCGCCTTCAAAAAGAATGGCAGCTACATTTTCTGGGTTTTCGAATTTTATAACACGTTCTAAATGTGCAATTGCTCTATTACCACATTCTTCAATAGTTGTTGAATTCCACGGACAACGATATGCGTAAGGATTCTCAACATGCACCACATTAGGCATGGCTTGAGCATCAACCGGAAAACGTCTTGGGTCGCCTCCAGCTGTAATGGCGCCATAAGTTGCTCCATGATAAGCTCTGTAATGTGTTATGATTTTATGTCGTCCAGTATATATTCGTGCCAGTTTAATGGCATTTTCAATAGCTTCTGCACCACCAAGAGTAAAGAATGTTTTTGTTAAATTTCCCGGTGTGATTTCTGCTAACTTTTTTCCTAGTCTTCCACGTACATCTGTAGCCATTCCAGGATACACATAACTCACTTCTTTCATTTGTTTGGCAACGGCTTCGGTTATACGTTGATTGCCATGACCAATGTTAACATTCATTAATTGAGAGGAGAAGTCGAGATACTTTTTACCATCTCTGTCATAAATGTAGGAGCCTTCGGCGTACGAGGCATTTATGGGATTTAATCCGCCTTGTTTTGCCCAAGAAAATAAAGTATAATCGAGATTGTTTTTTAAGATTTCGTCGTTCATTATTTGTAAAATTATTTTTTCTATTGCTGTCCAACACTATTTATCTCAATCCAATAACCATCAGGGTCTTGAATATAAACCTGTTTAATGCCATCAGCTCGAATCGTAATTTTATTCAGATCTCCTGGCCAATCAGAATACACAATTTTCATTGCATCAAGTTTGACAATAAAAGCATCAAATTCAGTCGTTGATAACGCAAAATGAACTGCTTTATTTATTTTTACCTCATCCTTAATCACCGAAACGAGATGCAATTCTTTGCCTTCACCCAAAGAGAACCATCTAATACCATCTACTTCAGTTCTATTGGTTATTTCTTCCAGTTTAAGTGCATTTTTATAAAATTCGGCAGACTGATTAACATCTTTAACAGATAATGCTACGTGATTGAATTTAACAGAAAATGAATTCATTTCTTGACCCATTACAAATTCTGTAAAGTGAAGAAATAGTAATAGAATAATTATTTTTTTCATTTTATTTATTTTAGCTCATCCAATTGGTTTGTGCTTCTGGATTCCATTTGGTTGTTGTCTTTTTATTTTGTGTCCAAAACTCAATAGAACTACGTCCTGTAATATCGCCAACTCCAAATTTAGATTCGTTCCAGCCTCCAAAAGAAAACGGTTCTCTAGGTACTGGAACTCCAATATTAACGCCAATCATTCCAGCACTTGCTCGTTCCATGACTTGCTTTGCTAATCCACCACTTTGTGTGAATACAGCAGCAGCATTGCCATAATTTGAGCCATTTTCAATTTCTATGGCTTCGTCTAAATCTTTTGCTCTAATAATTGATATTACTGGTCCAAAAATTTCTTCTCGTGCTACAGACATATCTGTCGTAACATAATCTATAATGGTTGGACCTACATAAAACCCTCCTTCTTTACCTTCAACAGTTGTATCTCTGCCATCTAATAAAATTTTTGCTCCATCACTTTCTGCTTCAGCTATATAACCTTCAATACGTTCTTTTGCAGCAGCACTAATTACAGAACCTAAATTATCTCCAGGAACTAATGTTTTGGCACCTTCAACCATTTTATCTATAATATGCTGAATATTATCTACGCCAACCATAACTGAAGCTGCCATACAACGCTGTCCGGCACAACCAGACATAGAAGCAACTACATTTGAGGCTGTCATTTCTGGGTTAGCATCAGGAAAAACCAATAAGTGATTTTTTGCACCACCAAGAGCAACACATCTTTTTAATGTTGAAGTTGCTCGCTTATAAACAATCTTTGCGACTTTGGTAGAACCTACAAAAGATACTGCTTCAATATCGGGATGGTCACAAATAGCTTCAACAACTTCTTTACCACCATTTACCAAATTAAAAACACCATCGGGAAGTCCAGCTTCTTTTAGTAATTCTGCCATTCTCACTGTACTCAAAGGCACAACTTCAGAAGGCTTCATTACCATAGTATTCCCTAATACTAATGCATTTGGCATCGTCCAATGCGGTACCATATTTGGAAAATTAAACGGTGTTATTGATGCAACAACGCCAAGCGGTTTCCGTTCAATTCTACACTCTACACCTTTGCTGACTTCTTGCACTTCATTGACTACTATTTGTGGCATAGACACAGCAAATTCGCAAAGTTCCATACTTTTTTCAACTTCGGCTTTAGCTTCTCCATAAGTTTTACCATTCTCGAGTTGCACTAATTGTGTTAACTCATCCATATGCTTTTCGAGAAGTGTTCGATATCTAAAAAATATTTGCACACGTTCTTTAAATGTCATTGTAGACCAATTTGGAAATGCTGCTTTAGCTGATTGAACAGCTTTATCAACATCATCATAAGTTGAAAGAGGAATTGTAGAAATAACGCTTCCATCAATTGGACTTATGACATCCAACGATTTTTGACCGTTTTTTTCGAATTGACCATTTATATAATTTTTTACTTCGGAGAGTTCTGCTGTTAGATTCATTGTATAAATTGATTTTTTTAGACAAAAAAGAACACCATTAATAAATTATCACAATAGTTGATAATTTCTAATCGTATTCTAACTCAAATATAAGGAAATAATATTAAAAAGGGTATTAAACCTCTAAAGACGTGAACTTAAAAGAAGTGCCATCAAACAGACCTTTATCGCTCAATTTTAATGAAGGTATCACTAATAATGCCATGAAAGAAAGCGTCATATATGGCGCATGAAGTTTGCTTCCTAAGGCTTTGGCCATTTTGTCTAAATTTGCGTATTGATTTCCAATAATTTCGCCAGATTTATCACTCATAATTCCCGCAACTGGAAGCGAAACCACTTCTTCTTCTAAATTGGAAACTGCGCAAATTCCACCTTTGTTTTCAATAATTAAATTTACCGCTTTACAAATAGCTTCATCTGAAACGCCAACTGCAATAATATTATGAGAATCGTGACCAACAGAAGATGCAATAGCTCCTTCTTTCAGTCCAAAATTCTTTATAAATGCTATTGTTGGTTCTTGATTATTATAACGATTAACAACTGTCATTTTTAAGATGTCCGAATCTATATTAGAAACCAAATTTCCATTTTCTGTTAATACATCTTCAACGATTTCGTTTGTTATCAATTGTCCTTCGAGAGCTTCAATAACTCTAATTTGTTTTGTAGAAGATTCATATCTGAAATCTGAAATTTCCTTTTTATTGGTATTGAAGTTGTTCAGAATTTTAAAAGGAACAGATTCTATTTTAGAAACACCATTGTTAAATACTAATTCGCCATTTATATAAGTTTGAAGCACTTTGAAATTTGTTAGGTTTTCTGCTACAGTAAAATCAGCAAAATCACCTTCTCGCAACAAACCAACATCGAGATTGTAATGTTTGACTGGATTAATACAAGCCATTAGCAGCACTTTAAAAATATCCATTCCTTTAGCAACAGCTCTTGCACAAAGTGCATTAATATGACTAACTATTAAATCGTCAGGATGTTTATCGTCACTACAGAACATCATATTCTCAAAATACTCTGGAAGCAAATCGATAAGTGCTTCAAAATTTTTAGCAGCAGAACCTTCACGAATAATGACCTTCATGCCTTTTTGAAGCTTTTCTAATCCTTCTTCATAGGTGAAGCACTCATGATCGGTGGAAATACCTGCATCAATATATTTGGCAACATTGTCTCCTCGTAATCCTGGTGCATGGCCATCCACAGGTTTATTATAATGCTTTGCCCAAGCAATTTTTTTTAATACTTCTTCATCTTCGAACAAAACACCTGGATAATTCATCATTTCGGCTAAATACTTAATATCTGGATTTTCAAGTAGTTGCTTTATACCTTCAGAATCTATAACTGCACCGGCAGATTCAAAACTGGTTGCAGGCACACAGGAAGGCGCACCAAAATTAAATTTGAAAGGTACTTTCTTACCATTATCAATCATAAATTCCACACCTTCAACGCCTAATACATTTGCAATTTCGTGAGGATCGGAAACTGTGGCCACAGTTCCATGAGTTACAGCGATTTTAGCGAATTCGGAAGGCACCAACATAGAGCTTTCAATATGAATATGAGCATCAACAAAACCTGGAAGAATGTAGTGATCTACATTGTGTTCTCTTTCTTCAATAGTTGTAATCTTACCATCAACAACAGTGATTTCTCCTTTGTAAATGCGTTTGTTTTGAATATCGACTATTTGTCCTTGAAGCTTCATTTATTGCAATTCTATTTTTAAAATCTGTTTTGTGCTTTTTGTCACTTTAAAACGGTCATCTACTCTTCTATTAATTATCCAAACAATATCATCTTCAGAGCACAATAACCAAACTTTTTCTTTATCAATTAAAGATAGTTTTTCGTCTTTGAAAAACTTACTTAATTTCTTTTTTCCTTGCATTCCGAAAGGACAGAAATAATCGCCTTCTTGCCATTTTCTAATCTTTAAAGGAAAATTTAATGTGCTTTTATCAACATGGATTATATTTGTTCTCTTTCCAAAAATTGCATCAGCTTCATCAAAAAATAGGTTTCCGAAAGGTGTTTGAATCTGCTTATCAAATTCTGTTATTAAAATAGATTCTTCGCTTACGCTCTGAATGACATTTTGCTCAATATCTGATAACAATAAATACTTTCTGTCTTTAATTAAACGATGTGTATTAGAAAATACTTGCTTACCAGATTGGGCTTCTAATAGATCATAAATATCATTCCATTCAGTAAAACCATAATCTTTTAAGAGTTCGTATAAATAAGCTTTTGGATTATTCAAACCTTGCATCTGTGAAATATCAAAATGAATTTCATTTTCACTTACTTTGGTAATTATTTTATCAGAAATTGAATCAATTCTATCTTCAATAATATCCTTCGAATCTTGTAAGAGTACAACAGTTTTATTGAAATTTTGAAGCAATTGAGGATTGGTTTCCTTTAGTTTAGGAATCACTTCTAAGCGCAATTTATTCCTCAAATATTTCGTTGAAGCATTACTTATGTCTTCTCTCCATTTTAAGTTTTCTGTTTTTGCATATTCTTCAATATCGCTTCTGGAGAACGATAATAATGGTCTGACTTTGTTCTCATTTATTTCTGGAATTCCTGTTAAACCTTCAATTCCAGTTCCTCTCGAAAGGTTAATTAAAAAGGTTTCCAGATTATCATCCGCATGATGAGCTGTAAGAATGTAATCAAACCTTAATCGTTCTGCTAATTCATTAAACCAATGATAACGTAACTCGCGAGCTGCCATTTGTGTGGACAATTTGTTTTGTTTTGCATAGATTTCGGTTTCAAAATTTTCTATAAAGACTTCGAGGTTTAAATTTTTCCCTAATTGTAACACAAAATCTTCATCGTCATCACTTTCTTTTCCTCGGAGATTAAAATTACAATGTGCCAAAGCAATATCTAATTTTGATTGGCTACTCAAATGTGATAAAACAACACTATCTACACCTCCTGAAAGGGCAATAAGGAGTTTACTTTCGATAAGAAAATCAAGGTTTTGGTTTATATGGCTTTGGAATGCTTTGAGCATGCTCAAAAATACGATTTTTGAATTATGAATTAAGAATTAATTCTCTAATACTTCCCTCATAGCTTTTGCCTTTATCAAACACTCTTCATATTCTTTTAAAGGATCACTTTTTGCAGTTATTGCTCCACCAACTGAATACGATATATATTTATTAGTTTCGTTATACAAGATACTCCGAATTACAACATTAAAATCGAAATTACCATTTGGTTCAAAATAGCCAACTGCCCCAGAATATAAACCACGTTTGGTTTCTTCTAACTCTTCAATAATTTGCATTGATGAAATTTTTGGTGCACCTGTCATACTTCCCATTGGGAACGTTGTACTCAAAACATCAACAGGATGAACATCTTCAACTGTTGAAACTACAGTAGAAATCATTTGATGCACTTGCTTATAAGTATGAACTTTACATAATTCTTGTACTTGTACACTTCCTTCAACAGCTGTTTTTGACAAATCATTCCGTACTAAATCTACAATCATAATATTTTCACTACGCTCCTTTTCGTTTTCAAACAATTCTTGTTTCAGTCTTAAGTCTTCTTCCTCATTTCCAGAGCGCTTTGCGGTTCCCTTAATCGGTTGAGAAACAATTTTATTTCCTTCTTTTTTTAAATAACGTTCTGGAGATGCCGATAACAAATACTTGTCGTTGCGTTTTAAAAATGTTGCAAAAGGTGCCTTGGAAATCGTATTCAGTTTCAGATAAGTTTCTAAAGGATGTATAGATGTGTTTTCTGCATAAAACTCCTGACAAAAATTAGCTTCGTAAATATCACCTCGATGGATATGTTGTAATATTGTATTTACTTTATTAAAGTATTCATCTTTGTGAATGCGAAGTTTAATTTTAACAGACTGATAAGGTTCTTGGATTTTTAAACTATTAGGTTTTTGAATTGCTTTTAAATCAGCTTCTAATTCATCTGATATACAATCTAAATACTTGATTTCTACAAAGTCATCTTTAAATAGAAATATTTTTTTTGGCTGGAAAAAGTATAGCTCTGGAAATTGTAAGCCATCAAAATTTTTAGATTTTAACTCTTCAACATCGTTTTTTAATTCATAAGAAAGATATCCAAAAATCCAATCGTTTGTACAAGATTGATATTCTTTCAGCTTTTCAAAAGCATTTTTATAGTCTGTTTGAATACTTGTAAAAGCATCTACTGCTAAAATTACATCATATTTAAAGTATTGCTGACTATATTCGTTTGAATCTAACCAAACCACATCATTAAATTTTTGGCTCCATATTAAGAGCTTTTCTTTAAATGATTCTGGGTTTTCTAATATATGTTTTTGTTGTGTTCTCAATAAAAAAATAATGATGCAAATAACTGAAATTAAAGTGTCTTAAAAAACTATCTTTGCAGCTTAAATAATAATTGTGACTTTTCGAGATTTAAATTTAAATACACCATTATACAATGCTATAGAAGACTTAGGACTTGTAACACCTACTCCAATTCAGGAAGAATCGTTTAATGTTATTGGT
This sequence comes from Flavobacteriaceae bacterium, assembly GCA_965250265.1. Taxonomy (GTDB): domain Bacteria; phylum Bacteroidota; class Bacteroidia; order Flavobacteriales; family Flavobacteriaceae; genus PRS1. The sequence continues at coordinate 210,003 of CBDFNO010000014.1, forward strand.
TCTGGGAAAGATGTCGTTGGAATTGCACAGACAGGAACTGGAAAGACCTTTGCATATATGTTGCCTATTTTGAAGAATTTATCTTTTTCCAAACAAGAAAATCCAAGAGTTTTAATTTTAGTTCCAACTCGTGAACTGGTTGTGCAGGTGGTTGACGAAATTGAAAAGTTAGCTAAATATATTAATGTAAGGGTTCTCGGAGTTTATGGTGGTACAAACATCAATACTCAAAAACAAGCTGTAGCAGAAGGTCTAGATATTTTAGTAGCAACAACAGGTCGATTGTATGATCTTGCCGTTAGTCGTGTACTTCAATTAAAATCCATACAGAAGCTGGTGATAGACGAAGTTGATGTGATGTTAGATCTTGGATTTAGACATCAGCTTATAAACATTTTTGACGTTCTTCCAGAACGCAGACAAAACATTATGTTTTCGGCAACGATGACATACGATGTTGATGCAATGATCAACACCTTTTTTATAAAACCACAACGCGTTTCGGTTGCTGCTTCTGGAACTCCTCTCGATAATATTGCTCAAGAGCGATATGATGTTCCAAACTATCACACTAAAGTAAATTTGCTAAATAGCTTACTAAATGATAAAGAAGCATTCAATAAAGTCTTAATTTTTGTTGCTTTTAAACGCATGGCTGATCGATTATTTGAAGCATTAGAAAACACTTTTAATAACGAATGCTGTGTGATTCATTCCAACAAAACACAAAATTACAGGCTGCGTAGTATAGAGCAATTTAGGCAAGGAGACAACCGTATTTTAATTGCTACAGATGTCATGGCTCGTGGATTAGATATTGATAATATTTCGCATGTTATAAATTTTGATACTCCTGATTTTCCTGAAAATTATATGCACAGAATAGGTAGAACAGGTCGCGCTGAAAAAGAAGGTGTTTCTTTAATGTTTTCTACAGAAAAAGAACAAAAGGGTTTGCGATTGATAGAAGGATTAATGCAAATGCAAATTCCATTAATTGACTTCCCAGAAAGTGTAGAAGTTTCAACCGAACTTATAGAAGAAGAACGTCCAAAAATTATAGAGCATCACAACCCAACTAAACGAAAATTTGATGAAGATGCTCCAGGACCAGCTTTTCATGAGAAATCTGAAAAAAATTCTAAAGAAAATTTAGGAGGCTCTTATAAATTTAAGATTGCTGCAAAATATAAGAAGCCAAAAACTCGTGGTGATAAAAATTATAACAAACGGAATAAAAGAAAATAATTATTTCCCCTTAAGTTCTTCATCTATTAGCTCTATAATTATTTCAATTACATTAATTGCCCGAAGATATATTTCATCCTTTTCACGCATAATTCCCATCATCGAAATAAAATGATTTTGAAATTCAATTCCGAAAAGTTCTTCTGGTTTACGAACTGAACGGTCAGAAAATTTAATAGATTTTTGTATATCCAAATGAGCACCACTCATAATTACTTGAAAATGAATCTTTTCCATTCTGTTCATGTAAATATATATCTCTTCCAATCTCTGAATTTGTTCAATTATATCTCTATTTTTCAATAGTTTTAATTCACCACTATTTATTAAGTTTTGATAAATATTACTGCTTCTGTTATAATCTGAATATTTATAAAGTTTTAATGCTATTTTTCCAAGTGTATCGATTTTACTTTGGTCATTTTGTTCTATAACTTGATTTGCATATTTGTACTGTTTATAATACAAATTATTGTAATCAATAATACCAGAAATTGCATTTTTATCATCGTTAATTTGACGTTTGATATTCTTGTAAGAAGAAATTTCTTCTCTCTTTTCAATTCTTTTAGTATCCCAATTACTTACCTGAAATGCTAAACTAATACCAATCATTACCAGTAAGATTTCACCTATTGCATAAAGCAGATATCTCCTAAAGCTTCTTTCTTTAATAAGGTTTTGTCTAATATTTCTAAAGAGTTTCATCTTTTTTCTGTTCCAAATTCAAAGTGCTTTGCATACTTCAAAAATAGGAATCTTTTTTGCAATAAAAACAAATAGAATATTAATGAATATTTTAGTTAACTATATTTTAAGTGTTTTTTATGCGAGTAATTTATAAATTAGCAAAAACATTGATACAGATGAAAACAAAACTTACATTCATATTTATAGTCTTATTTTTATTTTCTTTTAGTGCAAATTCTTTATTAAGATGGAATGCTACTGGACATCGTACTGTTGGTAAAATTGCAGAAAACCATCTTAAATCAAGTACAAAAAGAAAGATTAACAAACTGCTTAATGGACAGTCATTAGCTTTTGTATCAACTTTTGCTGATGAAATAAAATCGGATAAGCGATATAACGATTTTTATACTTGGCATTATGTAAATATGCCATTAGATTCTAATTACGAAGATTCTGAAAAGATCCCAAAAGGAGATTTAGCTACTGGTATTGCTTATTGTAAAAAAGTTATTAAAGACAAAAATTCCAGCAAAGCTGATAAAGCGTTCTACTTAAAATTACTTGTTCATTTTATAGGTGACTTACATCAACCCATGCATGTTGCACTTGCTGATGACAAAGGTGGTAATGACTTTAAACTGCAATGGTTTTATAAGGACTCTAATTTGCACAGAGTTTGGGATACCGAAATGATTAATAGCTATGGAATGGGTTATAATGAATTGGCTAAAAATGCCGATATTTTATCTAAAGAACAGTTGAAAGCTATTCAAAAAGGAACTATTATAGATTGGATTAACGAAACTCATGCATTAACTATTAATGTTTATGCATCTGTAAAAGAAGGTGAAAATTTACGCTATCGCTATTCTTACGATAATTTTGAGACTGTTCGCTCACAATTACAAATCGCTGGAATTAGATTGGCAAAAGTTTTGAATGATCTGTTTTAACAAGCTTTATATTTTATTTTTATTTTGAATCTTGTTTTTCATATCTTTATAGATTAAACACACTATTAATCAAATATTTATAGTTATGAAAAAATCTACTTTCATTGTAATTGGGTTACTTCTTTTCGTAATTTCTTGTAAAGATTCTAAAAATGAAACCGAAATAGTTACTAAAACGCCGCCATCATCCAGATATGCTTGTGTCCCACAAATTACATATGCCTTCTCATACTTATATTAGAACCGGCGAATACCACAAAGGCACCTTATCTAATATTGCAGCGGTTAAAGCAGATAGCACTTATGTTACCACTTGTCATGCGCAAGGTGCTTATCCTCTAGCCTACTATCCACATAACTATCATTTTATGGCAGCTACTGCTACTTTAGAAGGTAATAGTCACTGGGCAATGATTGGTGCAAAAAAAGTGTCGGAACATGTACATCCTGAAATTATGAAACAACCAGGTTGGGGAACCTTGCAACATTATTATACCATACCTTATTATGTTGCTGCTAAATTTAAAAAATGGGATGATATTTTAGCGATGGATCTTAAAACCTATGGTTTAAAATATCCAAAAGCCATTCGCCACTATGCCGAAGGTATGGCACATTTGGGGCAAGGTAATATGGATAAAGCCAAAGCTGAATTGGCTGAATTAGAAATTTTAGCTAAAGATGAAAGTTTAAAAGAGGTTACTGTTTGGGATATTAATTCAGTTTACGAGTTGGTACAAATAGCTGAAAAAGTTTTAAAAGCAGAAATTTTGGCTGTTGAAGAAAATTACGAAGAAAGTCTTACTCTATTAAGTGAAGCTGTAGTTATTGAAGATGCATTAAATTATAATGAACCTCCAGATTGGTTTTTCTCCATTCGTCATCATTTAGGAGCCATACAAATTGAATCCGGATTATATACTGATGCAATAACTACCTACGAGGAAGATTTAAATCGTTTACCAAAAAATGGTTGGGCATATCATGGATTAAAACGAGCTTACACAAAATTAGGCAATGAGGAAAAGGCAAAATATATGCAGATGGCATATTGAAGAAAGCTGGATGGATGCCGATTTTGAAATAACGGGTTCTAAAATGGAATAAAAATTCCGAGAGTATTTTCGTAAGTAGGTAGTAGTAGCAATTAATTATACACATTGTTGTGCTCTCGTCTTACCTTAAGTAACTCAAGAGCTCTAATTTAAAACAAGGTTTTTTTATTATTGATTTACGCAATTATAAATAAGATAATGAGTCGTTGAAATAAGAGGGTACAATCTATGAGTTTGCTACAATTTTTGAAATAGAAAGGTACTAATTAACCGCTAATTCTCCCAAGGTAAAGAGGCCATTTCATTTTTTATATAATTTGATATTAAAGTTCCTGAATATTTAAAGAAATCAGAATTAAAAAAAATTAATCCCATCAAGATAGGCTTCAGTCATAGCATAAAAACTTTTTTCAATTACACAATCTCTGTACTCATATGAATCAAAATTCGAAGCAATAGGTGAAGTATCACAATGTCCGTAAAAAACACAGTTCTCACATACTTGCTTTTTTAATAAATGTTCGTCCTCTTCTAGGTGATTATATCTTGAGGTACTCAAAATTTCAGTGATTCTCATGTCAGACACATTCGCGATTACATAGGAGCTCCTATGAGCCGCACAACTTAAAGATCCATCTCGATCAACTACAAGGACTTCACTCCCGAGGTTTTGATCTATCATGAAGAGGACGTACTAGGCCTAGTTTCTTCATAATAATTGTTGTCAAACACTCATCGAATGGATGTATTTTTAGGTTGCAAATTATTATTTAACCATAGCTCAAATAGTTTAATCATTGTATAAAGCACTTCATCTCTTGAAACTTCAACCCTTGAAGATTCCTACTTTGTGGGCCTCCAAACAAGGGAAGCAACTTTGCAGGAACATTAAGATCACTTAACTCTTGGAATAGCTGATGATAGTTTGAAACTGTGTGATTAGCAAGCACTGTAATTATTTCAAACGAAACATTACTATCATTCAATCTCAATAGATTGTTATTTACCCTTTTTTTCAGTTTCCTTGCCATTTGTAGAAACGCGAACTCCATGAATAAAGTCAAAAGAAACACCGATGTCAAAGTTGTGTTTTCTCAAACTTCTAAATGGTCATTGCTCAAGGAGTACAGATTTGTTTGTATACAATTTTTAATACGACCTTCAATAATCCATTCACTTGGAAATATATCCTTTTGTAGATTAAGCACCATTTCGTAATAAGAGACAGGTAATAAAAGTGGCTCTCCTCCATGCCATATAATATCACTGACTATTGGAATTCCAAGTTTCTTTTCTGCTAATTTACTATATTCAAGAATAGCCGTTAAAGAATGTTTCCATACTTCTTTAGACATACGGCTTGGTCTGAAAGGCTATCCCATTCATAACAATAATTACATCGCAAGTTGCACAGCTTAGTGACTTTTATAACCCATTGCATATGATTGTATAGAATGTTGAGTTAGTTTCTAAGTAGAGCAAAAGCAGCAAATTTTCCATTTACCATGCTATCTCCTCCGGTTATTTCCCCTTTTTTCTACAACAATGCTTTTCCCGTCTTGCAAAATAAATTTTCCCGAAGGATTGTTTTCAACTATTACTCTTTTGAAACTTCTCTACTAGGACTTTATCCCCTTTAACCGTAAGTTTTAATTCTTGCCATCTTGGTCCTTAACAACCACTGAATCACTACTCAACGGATCGTTACTTCTTGTTGTACAGCCAATTATGGACGCTGAAGTAGCAATTATAAGTGCTCCACCAACAATTTTTTTTATGGCTTCCCTTTTAGATATTTTGGTCATGACTTTATAAGATTGATAGTTAATTAATAGATTTTACTAGTTTAAATGTAAGAATAATAATTCATTTAATCAAAAAATCATTAAACTAATAGACCAAAAAGCTATTATGTTATAAATCAAGTCGATACTTATTTAATGATGGTGCACAACGGTTTGTTTATAATTTGTAGTGTTTAGACTTGAGAGCGTAGCTTGCCGAAGGATTTGCGCATGATTATCCGATGAACTGAGCTTCTTTTGAGCTTTGGTAGGCTTGAAAGCAGCAGCGTATGAATCAGAAGGGCAAGTTTTGCCGTTTTTTATCCGATTTAAAGATAGTTAAATAATCGTAGTTCAACTCATTTAACCACTTACGCCATGAATTGTACGCGTTGTTGTAGCACGTTTTTTTTTATTCTTATTAGTTATTAAAGATTCATGATATTTATAAATATTACTCCTAGTTATTAGTTAATTTTCAAATTCAAATATGTATTATTTAGAATTCTGTTTATTAGCTATTTATAATGATTTATCTTGTAATAAGATAATTTTAGTCCTAAATTTGATAAACTAATCTTAAACCTTTCAATTATGAAAAATTATATTAAACTTTTTATTACAACCATTTTCGTCGTTGCAATATCGTGTGGTGAATCCACAGAAAACTCCAGAAACCTTGGATATAGAAAATACACCTGTTATATCTAATGAAAATATTTCAACTGAAAATACTGATAAAAAAGTAGTTTTGAAAGTGAACACTAAAGAATTAGAGGATGGTTTTCATTACATGAATACTCCTAACGGAAACAAGTTCTTCGTTGAAATGTCAAATAGAAAGCCCAGTGCTGTCTATATTACTAACAAAGTAGGCAAAGTCATTAGAGGAATATCCATTTTTGGAAATACCTTGTTAGAATTTTCTTGTAGTGGCTCTGGGTGTGTATGCAAGGGAGACGATGATTGTAATGATATGTTTAGTACCAATGTTTGTGGTAGGTTTGCAATTTGTCATTGGTGAGCCTCCAATTTGTTTATTGTGAGAGATAAAATGTTATTCATATAATAATTTAGTATCTATTGACAAACTTGTATTGATAAATATTGGTATTTTTCCAATCAAGGATAACAATGCCTTTTACCCATCTTTCCAATATTATTATAATCTTTCAAATGTGCTACAATGTATTGATATGGTCATTTTTAATTGATTATATCAGACGATAAGCGAAGTTAGATTTTTAAATTTTTAAAGTCAGCAGTTTAAAGCAAAAGCTCAAGTAAAGTTATTACGAAACCATTAAACAACAGCTTAAATATGCAATGCTCTATTTTCTGTAGCAGCAAGAGCGGCTTCTTTTATAGCTTCGGTAAATGTAGGATGTGCATGAGACATACGAGCCACATCTTCGGCAGAAGCTCTATATTCCATAGCCACAACAGCTTCAGCGATCATATCGGCAGCACGTGCGCCAACCATATGTACGCCTAATATTTCATCGGTAATTTTATCTGCAAGAATTTTTACAAATCCGTCTAAATCCATACTAGCACGACTTCTACCTAATGCTCGCATCGGGAATTGTCCAACTTTGTATTCTATTCCTGCTTCTTTAAGTTGCTCTTCTGTTTTACCAACTGCAGCAACTTCCGGCCATGTATAAACCACTCCAGGAATAAGATTATAATCAATATGTGGTTTTTGTCCCGCTAAAGTTTTCAGCAACAAACACACCTTCTTCTTCAGCTTTATGTGCTAACATTGCTCCTTTTATGACATCGCCAATGGCGTATATATTTTGAACACTTGTTTTGTAAATTATCGTTAACCTCTACCATGCCTCTTTCATTTATTGATACGCCAGCAGCTACAGCATTTAAACCATCTGTATATGGACGGCGACCTACAGAAACCAAGCAATAATCACCTCTAAACTCTACTTCTTCTCCTTTTTTGTTATCTGCTTTAACAACGACCTCATCACCTACTCTTTCAACAGACTTCACTTTATGAAGCGCATTGATCTTAAACTTTTGCTTCTTTAAAACCTTATTTAATTCTTTAGACAGCCCTGCATCCATTGTTGGGACAATTCTATCCATGAATTCTACTACAGTAACTTCAGAACCTAATCGTCTATACACTTGTCCAAGTTCTAAACCAATAACACCTCCTCCAATTACAATTAAATGTTTTGGGATCTCCTTTAGTTTTAAGGCTTCGGTAGATGTAATTATTCGTTCTTTATCTAAAGTAATAAATGACAAGTTAGAAGGTTTACTTCCAGTAGCTATGATCGTGTTCTTAGCTTCAATTTCAGTGGTTTCATTTCCAGAAATTGTAATATGAGTTGCATCTTTAAAACTTCCTAAGCCTTGGTAAACATCAATCTTATTTTTTTTCATTAAGAAATCGATTCCTCCAGTGGTTTGATCCACAACCGCTTGTTTACGAGCAATCATTTTTTCAAGATTCACTTTAATGTCACCGGGAATTTCGATACCATGTTCTTCAAAATGCTTAACAGCATCTTCGTAATGATGCGACGAATCTAAAAGTGCTTTACTTGGTATACATCCAACATTTAAACAGGTGCCTCCAAGCGTAGAATACTTTTCAATAATAGCAGTTTTCATGCCTAACTGTGCACAACGTATGGCTGCAACATATCCTCCAGGTCCAGAACCAATAATAGCTACATCGTATGAAGTCATAAAGTAGTTTTATAAAAATTTGAAGACAAAAATACAAATGTTTTATGGTAAGGCAATAAAAAAGGGATTACTTAATACAAAGCAATTCTAGTTTCTTTTAAACCCAGCGAAGTTAAATATTCTTTTACTTCTAGAGCATCGTCACCACCTTTATTGGCATGATGTAATAAAGTAAAGCCATGAGGTCCTTTAGCATTTAAAACACTTGGCGAAAATTCTATCATTGGCTTAACAATATCCATTCTACCAAATAGAGCAGCAGTAAAAATATTAGCTTGTGCACCATTATCTAGAAAATATTTAGCAAGTTCTTTATATCCAACATGGCTTGCTGCTCCAAGTCCAGTTTCAAAATCACCTAATTTCCAATCATGGGCTGCATTAAGCAATGTTGGGTGTTCTTCGAGAAGTTCCTTTACTCTGTCCATATCGCTATGTGACTTGCCAACAAATTCCTGAACCAATTTTTTGTCTAGTTGTGGGTTTTCATCTTGATATGCTGTAAATGAAAATAAAGGAATGGCAGGAATTAATAAAGAACCTATACCTACTGATTTTAAAAACTGATTACGTTGCATGGTCTTGTTTTTTTAGGTTTTTTTGAAGTTAGAAAAAAATTAAAATAAACCGTAAGTGTTTAACATTGCTTTATGTTAATTGTTATTATGAAAAAAATAATCAGGGAGGAAACCCAAGCATATTTCCCATCCCAACAGTAAACAGCCAGCAGCCATAGATAGCATGTTCAACAGATACTAAAAGTGTTGATTTCGTTCTGCTAAATGTAATGGCAAATAAAAGTCCTCCTAAAAATGTGAGTACAATAACTAATGTGCTTTTAAAGAATAAATGTGCTAAAGAAAACACAATTGCGTTAACGAAAATGAATAAATTTTGATTAGAAAATAATACTCTATATCGTTGAAAAAAGAAAGTTCTGTAAATTAACTCTTGAGGATACACCGAAAAGAAACTGTAAAAAAATAAAATAAACAGCCAGAGTTTAGATTTATAAAGCATCACACTAAAGAGATGTTCTTTGTCCATAACCCACATATAAATTGTCGTAATAATTGCTATTAATAACAACTTAACTAGTGTCTGCTTAAAAAACTTCTTCCAGTTTAAATTTGGGGCTATTTTAAACTGGTTTTTTTCAATTCTCAAAAGCACAAAAATAATATATGCAAAACCAATAATTCCAATTGTCATTTTAATCCAAATTAGAAAGTCAATAGTAAAGCTTATTGGTATCAAAATAAATATAAGAAGGAATTCTGTTAGCTTATAAGTCGTTGATTGCATAGATCTATATATTAATTGCCGTTGTGTGTTTAACTTCATTAATCATAAATGTGCTATGTGTACTCCCAATATGGTCGATTTTTGTCAATCTATTTACCATAAATTCTCTAAAAGTTTCCATATCCTTTACCAATACTTTTAATAAGTAGTCGTAATCACCACTAATATGATAACACTCCATAACTTCACTTAATTTAGCAACTTCGTGCTCAAATTTTACGACGTAATCTTGTGAATGTTGTACCAACTTAATTTGACAAAATGCAACAAACGACTTGTCTACTTTTTCCTTTTTAACTAGCGCTACATATTTATTTATAACACCTTCTCGTTCTAATTTTTTGATGCGTTCATAAATTGCTGTAACAGAAAGATTCAATTTATTAGAAAGCTCCTTATTTGTTTGCTTACTGTCTCTTTGTAGCAATTCTAACAGTTTTTTATCTATAACATCTAATGCCATTATTGAAAAATATTCAGTTTATACCATTCCGAAGAGCAATATAATTAAAATTAAACTATTAAATACAATAATTATAGATTTAATTTCTAAATTTTTGAATGTCTATTGATTATAAAACTATTAATAACGAAATTTGCACCACAATTAACTACTAAACAGCAATACAATGGTCTTTAAACCCGCAAATAAAATTCAGGATTTACAATACTTTGGAGAGTTTGGAGGTGTTAATCCTTCTATTTCAGATTCATCAACCTACACCTTCCTTTCGGCAAAAACCATGTTCGATACCTTTGAAGGTAATGCAGATGGTTGCTACTTATATTCCAGACACACAACACCAAGTAACTTGTATTTAGGCGAAGCTTTGGCAGCTATGGAAGGTACTGAAACTGCTAACGTTTCTGCCTCCGGAATGGGAGCCATCACTCCTGCATTATTACAACTATGTGGAGATGGTGACCATATTGTTTCAAGTAGAACTATTTATGGTGGAACTTATGCGTTCCTAAAAAACTTCACACCAAGATTTAATATTTCAACATCTTTTGTTGACATAACTAAATTAGATGTTGTTGAAGCCGCTATAACAAACAACACTAAAGTATTGTATTGTGAATCTGTTAGTAATCCACTTTTGGAAGTTGCAAATATTACTAGTTTATCAAAATTGGCAAAAAAATATAATTTAAAATTGGTTGTTGATAATACCTTTTCGCCTTTATCAATTTCGCCAGCAAAATTAGGAGCTGATGTTGTAATACACAGTTTAACAAAATTCATTAATGGTTCTTCTGATACTGTTGGTGGTGTTATTTGTGGAACACAAGAATTTATTGATGACTTAAGAAATGTAAATCATGGTGCCTCGATGTTATTAGGTGCTACAATGGATAGTTTTCGCTCGGCTTCTATCTTAAAAAATTTAAGAACGCTTCATATTAGAATGCAACAACATAGTAAAAATGCCATATACCTTGCTGAAAAGTTTGAAGCCGATGGTTTAAAAACTGTGTATCCTGGTTTAGCATCACATCCTTCACATAAGTTATTTAAATCCATGATGAACGAGAAGTATGGTTTTGGAGGCATGCTAACTATTGATGTTGGATCATTAGATAAAGCTAATGAGCTTATGGAATTGATGCAACATAAAAATCTAGGTTATTTGGCTGTGAGTTTAGGATTTTATAAAACATTATTCTCTGCACCTGGAAGCTCTACTTCATCTGAAATTCCAGAAGACGAGCAAGAAGCAATGGGATTAAGCGATGGATTAATTCGTTTTTCAATTGGATTAGATGCAGATATTGAACGCACTTATATAATGATGAGAAAGTGTATGGAATATTTAAATATTTTGGAATCAAAAAACAAATTACAAGAAACTATGTAACTTTGCTTTTATAATTTCATATATAATAAAAAACTCCTCTTTAAGAGGAGTTTTTTTTTTAATACAATCTGTAAGTCGGAGCCTTAATCCCTTGCATACGCAATGAAACCAGCGCTTGTCCTCTGTGATGAATAATATGTTCTTTAATGAATCGAAAACCTTGTTCTTTGGTAAACGTTGGGCTATTTGGATCAAAAGGCACTTTAAAAGTTTCGTTTAAACTTTCGGCATTCATACTTTCGTAAGTTGAAATAAGACTATCAAAAGCTTCTGTAAGAGTTTTAATGCATTCTGCTTTAGATGTTCCCATTTCCTTTTCCATCTTGCCTATATTAGCAAATACTTCAGGATCGGTTGGCATTGGTTCACCATTAATAAACATACCTATTAAAAATTTTGACGACATACCAATGTGAGCTAATTGTTCTCCAAAACTTCTAACAGAGTCAGAGGGTTTAAAAGAGTACTTGTCTTCTGGCATAACTTCTGCAATTTCTAATGTATATGCTTTAACAGCTTCCATCATCAAACCAGAGGATTCAGAAGAATTTTCTTTTACCGAAATGTCGTCAACTCCAACAAACGCAATAGTGCTTAAGACAAGTGCACAAAGAACAAAGTAAAAAATAGATTTTATTCATAATTATTTTAGTTTAGATTAAGCTTAAAAGTAACAAATTTATTAGTGCATCTTTGATAATTTGTAAATTAATGTCAAAATGGTTAATTACTTTTTACAATCCTTTAAGATTTCTAAAATAGAAGAATTACATTTGATAAACTTACTCGCCTTTAATCCGTTCAATAGAAACATTAAAATCCTCCTTTGAAGGTGGTTTGCCTTCAAAAGGAAGTGCATTTAAACGATTACCTTCTTTTTTAACTGTGATACTAAATACCGAAGAATTTGGATCATCGGCATTTAACAAAGGATATCTTAAATCGTTATATCTAAAAGTATTTTCATCTTCTAGTTTAATTAAATTAAAATAACCACTGCTAAACCAATCCAATGTATTTATGTCTTGGTTGGTAGATGAAATCAACTCATGGCTTTTAGGTAACTTTTGCCAGTTATTAACTTTAGAAGATTCATCCATTAAAGAATAAAAACCCACATAATAATTCTCTTCAGTTTCAGCAATTCCGTACCAAAGAATATTGTTAAAAATTGTTGGTTGTGTTCTATAACGTTGATAGTTGATACTTTCAGCCTTTAAAGATTTTTTATAAACTGAATTTATATAGAATTTATTTCCGATAGTAAAGAGCATATAAGCTGAACTAATTCCTAGCCCAAGTTTTAACCATAAGCGGCGTCTCCTAGTATTTCTCTTAAAAAACATCAAAATAATCAAGCACAATAAAAAAGGTATAGTGTATATAGGATCAACAACCGAAATATTATTAAACGCTACACGATAGTTAGAAAAAGGTGCAAATAATTGCGTACCATAAGGTGTAAAACAGTCCAGAATAATATGTGTAAATAATGACACAAAGAATAACCAAATCCAATTATTTAAAGTAGTCGAATGTTTTCGTTTACCTGTATCATATAATTTATGTACTAACCAACCAAACAAAAGCGCTCCCAAAATTGAAAACAAAATAGAATGACTAAAACCTCTATGAGAAGCCATAATATCTATTTCGTTGCTATAAAACCAACGCGAAGTAAATACATCTAAATCTGGAATTGTGCCACCAATAGCACCAAAAAGTAAAGCTTTGTTACCAATCTTTTTTCCTAAAACAGCTTCTCCACAAGCAGCTCCTAATACTATTTGAGTTAATGAATCCATAATAGTTGACAAAAGTACAGAACTAATCCCATTTGCATAGCTTATGTGAAAATCGTAACATTACAAACTCAAAAAAATTAAAAAAATGCATGACGATAAGAATATTTCTGAAATAAAAATAGAAGATCAACACATCATTGAAAATATAGAGTTAAACATTTGGGAAGCTCTTATTCCTGTTGTGATTTTAATGGGAATGTTGGCATATAATATCTTTTTTGTTGATGATCAAGAATGGTTTGGTGCTTATACTAACCAAATTATTTTATTACTTGGAGGTGTTACTGCAGCAATTGTTGGACTATTCAACAAAGTATCCTTTGGAAGAATGTTAATCGAAATTGTTGAAAACCTAAAAAGTATTTTTATACCAATAATGATATTACTTTTAGTTGGCGCATTAGCAGGAACTTGGTTAGTAAGTGGCGTAATTCCCGCAATGGTATATTATGGTTTGCAAGTTTTGAGCCCTGAAATATTCTTGCCTGCTTCTGTTATTATTTGTGCTCTAATATCGATTGCAACAGGAAGTTCTTGGACAACTTCTGCAACTGTTGGAATTGCTTTAATTGGAATAGGAACTGCTTTAGGAATTAATCCAGGAATGATTGCTGGAGCTGTAATTTCCGGGGCCTATTTTGGAGATAAAATGTCGCCCTTGAGTGATACTACCAACCTTGCTCCTGCTATGGCAGGAACCGATTTGTTTACACACATCAGATATATGGCATTTACAACTGTGCCAACAATTATTATCTCGTTGATTGTTTTTGGGATTATAAGTGCAAGTATTGAAACTTCTGGAAGCGCAGATAATGAATTCTTATTACAAACGATAAATAAGACTTTCAATATTACACCTTGGTTGTTTTAGTACCTTTAGCAGTTGTTGGATTGATTCTTTTTAAAACAAAACCACTTATCGCATTAGGTAGTGGAGTTGGATTAGCAATAGTTTTCGCGTTTGTTTTTCAACCAGATGTTATCAATAAAATAACTTCATCAAAAACAAAAACGATAATAAATTCTGTTTTAGTTGATATTAATATTAAAATTGATGATGAAAAGTATTTTAATAGTTTTGAAAAGGATGAAATAGAAATCTTAAAGAATAACGAACATTTAATTACTTTATTTAATGATGATGATTTGGAAAAGAACTTTACTGATGATGAATTAAAACTGCTCTTCGTTTCAAAAAAATTAGATAGTACTACTTTAAACGCAAAAGTTGATAATCTCAATAAATTAATTACAACAAAAAGGCTAAAAAAATTATTTGGTTCAGGAGGAATGAAAGGTATGTTGTGGACTATATTCTTAGTTATTTGTGCAATGATTTTTGGTGGTGTTATGGATGCCATTGGAGCTTTAGCCAGAATAACAAGAGCTTTACTTTCTATAGCAACTACAATTTTCGGTTTATTTGCCACAACAGTAATAAGTTGTTTAGGATTAAATGTGGTTGCTTCCGATCAATATTTAGCGATTGTTATTCCTGGTAAAATGTTTAAAAAAGCTTTTGACGACAGAGGATTAGCACCAGAAAATTTGAGTAGAACTTTAGAAGATTCAGGCACAGTAACGTCTGTTTTAATTCCTTGGAATACTTGTGGTGCTTACCAATCTGGTGTTCTTGGCGTAGGTGTTGGTGAGTATTTTGTGTATGCCGTATTTAATTGGTTGAGTCCATTTACAACATTATTCTTTGCTGCCTTAAATATTAAAATAAGGCAGTTAACAACAAAATCAAAAGAACCAATAGCTGCATAAAAAAATTATATACTAGTTCTGTTTTTTACTGTTGCAGAACTGTATATTTGTAGCAGAATTTAATAACTCAAAAACATAATATAGTATGGCAGTATTAGTCGGAAAAAAAGCACCAGAATTTGATGCGCAAGCTGTAGTAAATGGTAGCGAATTTGTAGAGAATTTCTCTTTAGATCAGTATTTAGGAAAAAAATCTGTTATCTTATTTTTCTATCCCAAAGATTTTACTTTTGTATGTCCAACAGAATTACATGCATTTCAAAATAAATTAGAGGAATTTGAATCTAGAAACGTAGCAATAGTTGGTGTTTCAACTGATACCGAACAATCGCACTTTGGTTGGTTGCAGGTTGATAAAGGTCAAGGTGGCATTAAAGGTGTTACATATCCTTTAGTAGCAGATACTAATAAGACAATTTCAGCTAACTATGATGTATTAGCTGGCGAAACCTATTACGACGATTACGACATGCTTCAATCTGAAGGCGAACTAATTGCTTACAGAGGATTATTCTTAATTGATAAAGAAGGTGTAGTTCGTCACCAATTAGTAAACGATTTACCTTTAGGAAGAAATGTCGATGAAGCGTTACGAATGGTTGATGCACTACAATTCTTTGAAGAAAATGGAGAAGTATGTCCAGCAAACTGGAGTAAAGGAGAAGATGGAATGCAAGCTAACCATAAAGCAACTGCGGAATATTTAGCGACTCATTAAAAACAAAAGTTTCATAACCTAAAGATTCAATTTATTTATATTTTTAAGGAAATTAAAAAAACAAAAATGGCAACAGTAACATTAAAAGGTAATTCAATACATACTACTGGTGATTTACCAGCAATTGGAACTCAAGCTCCAGATTTTAATTTAACCAAATTGGATCTATCCAATATATCGTTAAATGATTATAGAGGAAAAAGGGTTATACTTAATATTTTTCCAAGCATAGATACAGGTACATGTGCACAATCAGTAAGGCAATTTAATTCAAAGGCATCAAAACTAGTAAACACAAAAGTACTTTGTGTTTCTAGAGATCTCCCATTTGCTCAAAATAGGTTTTGTGGTGCAGAAGGTATAGAAAATGTTGAAATGCTTTCAGACTTTAAGGATGGAAACTTTGGAAAGAATTACAAATTAGTTTTTATTGATGGTCCTTTACAAGGTCTTTTATCTCGCTCTGTTATTATTCTAAATGAAAGTGGTCAAATTGTCTATACCGAACAAGTATCAGAAACTGTTGATGAACCTAACTATGAAGCTGCTCTTGAAGCTTTATAGATGGCTAAAAAAGAACATTTCATTATTAATCGCTTAAAAAGTGTTGGATATGCTTTTAAAGGCGCCTACCTATTAATTACAACGGAGGCAAGTTTAAAAGTTCAGTTTTTTATTGGTGTAGTTATGACAATCGCAGGATTCTACTACCAATTATCACCAATAGAATGGATTATACAAATACTTACCATTGCATTAATAATGGCAATTGAAGGCTTAAACACTGCCATTGAAGAAATGGCAAATTTTGTGCATCCAGAATTTCATAAAAAAATTGGTTTAATAAAAGACCTTGCAGCTGGTGCAGTTTTTATTTTTGCAATTGCTGCTGTAATTGTTGGTTGTATTATTTATTTTCCAAAGATCTTTTAAATACTAACTCTTTAGGATAAACGTTTGTAATTTGTATTTTTGTTTCAACTAACGAAGGGTTAATGGCTAAGAAAAAAAAGACCAAAAAAAAAGCATCAAAAAAAACTAAAAAGTTAAGTTTCAAATTATCTAATCAACAAAAATTAGTACTTGGTAGTTTGTTATTAATTCTTGGCATTTTACTTTTCATTGCCTTCCTCTCCTATTTTTTTACTGGACAAGCAGATCAAAGCACTTTATCTGAATTTACTTCTCGTGATGTTGAAACACAAAATTGGTTAAGTAAAGTTGGTGCCTGGGTTAGTGATTTATTTATTTATCGTGGCTTTGGATTAGCATCTTTCATTTTTTCAGGATTAATTTTTATTACAGGAGTTTATATATTATTAGGAATAAATAAAGCAAGGTTACGTCGTCATTGGTTTTGGGGAACACTCATAGTAATTTGGACGTCTATACTTTTTGGTTTTCTTGCAAATAAAAATCCACTCCTTGGAGGTACTATTGGTTTTGAGATGAACGATTTACTTCAAGATTATATTGGTAAAATTGGTACTGCACTCCTACTCGTTTTAGGGTTAATTACCTATTTGGCTATTAGGTTGAAAGTAACAGCGCAACATTTTGGAAAATGGTTTAAATCAGCTAAGAAAGAAATTAAGGAAGATTTTAGTTCAGAAGAAGAGCATGAATTTGTTCCTGTAGATAATGATTTAACTGCAGAGGCTGATGATATTAAATCTGCTTTTGAGGTTCAGGTAGAAAATTTAGAACCTACAATTACACATTATTCAAAAGTTAAAGAAGATAAAAAAGAAGAAAAAACAGAAGACTCAGTAGAAATTGAAATTGAAACTGTTACTGAAGAAAAATCAGAAACTGATAACCTTGCAAACAAACTTGTAGAAGACTTCGGAAGCTTTGACCCAACATTAGAACTTGGTAATTATAAATTCCCTCCTTTAGATTTATTAAAAAAATATGATAATGACGGAATTACTGTAAATAAAGAAGAACTTGAAGATAATAAAAACAAAATTGTAGAAACACTTCGTAACTATAAAATTGGCATTTCTAGTATTAAAGCGACTATTGGTCCAACTGTAACACTTTATGAGATAGTGCCAGAAGCAGGAATAAGAATTTCAAAAATTAAAAACCTTGAAGATGATATTGCTTTATCACTTTCAGCTTTAGGTATTCGTATTATTGCGCCAATTCCTGGCAGAGGAACTATTGGTATAGAAGTGCCAAATAAAAATGCCACCATCGTATCAATGTACTCTGTTATTTCATCTCAAAAATTTCAAAATTCTGAAATGGCTTTACCGGTAGCATTAGGTAAAACTATAAGCAATGAAACCTTTGTGGTCGATTTAGTTAAAATGCCACACCTGCTTATGGCTGGAGCAACAGGTCAAGGGAAATCGGTTGGGTTAAATGCAGTATTAGCATCTTTGCTCTACAAAAAACATCCTGCCGAAGTTAAGTTCGTTCTGGTAGATCCAAAAAAAGTAGAACTCACGCTATTTAATAAAATTGAAAGACATTATTTAGCCAAATTGCCAGATAGTGAAGAAGCCATAATTACAGATAATACCAAAGTAATAAATACTTTAAACTCTTTGTGTATTGAAATGGATAATCGTTATGAGTTACTTAAAAACGCCTTTTGTAGAAACATTGCAGAATATAATGCGAAGTTTAAAGCTCGTAAATTAAATCCTAATGATGGACATCGGTTTTTACCTTATATAATTCTTGTTGTTGATGAGTTTGCCGATTTAATAATGACTGCCGGAAAAGAAGTAGAAACACCAATCGCTCGTTTGGCACAATTAGCACGTGCCATTGGTATTCATTTAATTATTGCAACACAAAGACCATCTGTTAATGTAATAACTGGTTTAATAAAGGCCAATTTCCCTGCACGAATTGCATTTAGAGTAACATCAAAAATTGATTCAAGAACTATTTTAGATGGTTCTGGAGCCGACCAACTTATAGGTCGTGGCGATATGCTATTTACTCAAGGAAATGATGTTATTCGTTTACAATGCGCCTTTATTGACACTCCAGAAATAGAACAGATTACGGAGTTTATTGGTTCGCAAAAAGCATATCCTGATGCCCACTTACTTCCAGAATATGTTGGTGAAGAAAGTGGCACAAGTCTTGATATTAATATTTCAGACAGAGATCAATTATTTAGAGAAGCAGCTGAAATTATAGTAACGGCTCAACAAGGTTCTGCTTCCTTATTACAACGAAAGTTAAAATTAGGATATAACAGAGCTGGACGCTTAATCGATCAGTTAGAAGCCGCAGGAATTGTTGGGAATTTTGAAGGTAGTAAAGCAAGACAAGTATTAGTCCCTGATCTTGTTGCACTAGATCAACTTTTAGAAAGTGAACGTGAATGATTAACATCTAAAAAATGGATCATTAACAAATAATGATATTTATAATGAAAAAAATAATAGTAGCAATAACATTAATTTTTACTGTAATTGGATTCGGGCAAGATTCAGCCAAAGCATTGCTTGATGATGTTTCTACCAAGATAAAATCTTATGATAATATTTCGATTGATTTTAAATATGTTTTAAATAATTCCGAAGAAAATATTAGACAAGAAACGCGCGGTGATGTTGTAATGCAAGGTGAAAAATATATACTAAATGTTTTAGGCATTACCAGAATCTATGATGGTAAAACGCTGTACAGTATTAGCCCTGAAGATGAAGAAGTTACTATTTCTAGTGAAAATACAGATGACGAAAACACAATTACTCCAAGTAAAATGCTATCCTTTTATGAGAACGGCTATAATTATAGCATGGATATTATTCAAAATGTAAATGGAAGAAAAATACAGTATATAAAATTATTACCAATAGATTCTAACTCTGAGATTAAACAGGTGTTATTAGGTATCGATATTAAAACCAAACATATCTATAATTTAATAGAAACAGGAAGTAATAACACTAAAACAACCCTTACTGTTAATTCTTTTAAAACAAATGAGCCCTTATCAAAAACCTTGTTTACCTTTGACAAAAGTAAATACAAAAATTATTACATCAATAAATTAGACTAGGTTTTATCTGTGAAAATATTAGATAGATACATACTCCTAACCTATTTAAAAACTTTTTTTAGCGTGTTTATTATTCTCATGTTAATTTTTGTTTTACAATCTATATGGCTCTATATCACCGAACTTGCTGGTAAAGATTTAGAATTAGATGTTATAGCCAAATTTTTAATCTATGTTACACCAAGACTTGTCGTTTTGGTTTTACCCTTAACTATTTTATTAACATCTATTATGGTATTTGGTAGTTTTGCCGAAAACTATGAGTTTGCAGCAATGAAATCTACAGGAATATCTCTGCAAAGAGCCATGAGAACCTTAAGTGTTTTTATTATAGGATTAGCATTTACTACTTTTTTCTTTGCAAATAATGTGATGCCTTGGGCCGAATTTAATTTTTATAATTTAAGAAAAAACATAGCAAAGGTAAAACCAGCTATGGCAATTGCTGAAGGACAATTTAACCAGCTTGGAAGTATAAACATTAAAGTTGATGAAAAAAGTGGTGATCGTGGGCAATTTCTTAAAGATGTTACTATTCATCAAAAGAAAGGAAATTCTAATGGAAATTATACTGTTATAGTCTCTAATACTGGAGAGCTTGCCAGTAGCGAAGATTCCGATATACTTAAATTAGTGCTCTTTGATGGTCATTTTTATGATGCGCTTCAACCAAAAGATTTCAAAGAGAGAAATAAAAACCCATTTATAAAGAGCTACTTTGAAAAATATACATTAAATGTAGATCTTTCCGATATTAACAATGTTGATTTCGATGAACAAAAGGTTACTACAAAATACAGTATGCAAAATGCTAAAGAATTAAATTATTCGATTGACTCTTTAAATAAAAAGAAAACAGCCGTTTACAAAGAACTTGCTGTTACTATGTATAATCGTTCTACAGCAGCTGCTTTAAATTCTAATATTAATCCTAAGAAAAAGGATTCCATATTTCAAGAAAATAGTATTTATGAGTTGTTTGAGCCAAGAAAGAATGGTCAACTTATAGATGTTGCCATTAATTCTATTAATAGTACTAAACAAATTATAGTAGCTAAGAAAAGAGAAATAGCGATACGTGAAAAAAACATAAATAAACATATTATTTCATTTTATGAAAAATTTGCGTTAGGATTTGCTTGTATCATCTTGTTTTTTATTGGTGCACCTTTAGGCGCATTAATTCGAAAAGGCGGTTTTGGATTACCAATTATTATCGCTGTTCTTTTATTTTTAACCTATCACTTTATAGGTATCTTTGCAAAGAATAGTGCTGAAGATAGTAGTTTAAACCCTGTTATTGCTACTTGGCTTTCTACATTTTTGATGCTTCCACTTAGTATTTATCTAACAAATAGAGCAACAAAAGATAGAAGTTTACTTGATTTGGATGCAGTACTCATTCCAATTAAAAAACTAC
Organism: Flavobacteriaceae bacterium; assembly: GCA_965250265.1. Lineage (GTDB taxonomy): Bacteria > Bacteroidota > Bacteroidia > Flavobacteriales > Flavobacteriaceae > PRS1. The sequence continues at coordinate 231,370 of CBDFNO010000014.1, forward strand.
TAGGTAAAAAAGAAGAAGTCCAAGTAAAGGACAACACTTTATTAGATGTGAATTCTGAGGCTTATGGTCACTTATTGAGTTATTCTAACGATAAACTTATAGATGTCTTAAAGAATTATCGTCAGTACCAATTAAATATAAGCTATCATAATACTGCGTTACAAATATTAGATTCCAGAGGGTTAAGTAAACAAAATTTGAGATTTGGAGGGAACCTTGTTAATGAGAATTATGAGACTGCTTTACGATATAAAAATGGCTATGATGAAAATTCTAAAATAGCATTTGTATTATATTTTATTTCTCTTTTTAGTGGCATTGTTGGTGCAGTTTTAAATAATAACGGATTTCCAATAATTGGTAAATTTTTAGCTGTTATTGGAGCTATAACCACACTATTATATCTAATTTCTTTTATAAAATCTTTCATCAACCAATCAAACTTTTATAAAATTCTAGAAGGAAGAATAATGTCTAATGCAATTGTACTTATTATTTTAGGCGTTCCTTTATATTTCATTTTTCATTTCTATTTTAAAAACAAACTTAAAGAAGATATAAAACAAATTAGATAGCTTATAAATAAGCTATATCTTTGTGTTTTAATATGAACTTATGATAACTGTGCAAACTCAAAAAAACAACATAGATATTAAATTAAACACCATTGAAGACGCTATAAAAGACATTCGTCAAGGCAAAATTATTATTGTAGTAGATGATGAAAATCGTGAAAATGAAGGTGATTTTATAGCTGCTGCAGAAAAGGTAACACCTGAGATGATTAACTTTATGGCAGCTCAAGGTCGTGGATTAATTTGTGCACCACTTACCGAAGATCGCTGCGAGGAGCTAGATTTACAGATGATGGTGAAAAATAATACGGTTATGCACCATACACAGTTCACCGTTTCAGTAGATTTAATTGGGCATGGCTGTACCACAGGAATTTCGGTACACGACAGAGCAAAAACCATACAAGCACTTGTAAATGATGATACCAAACCTTTCGATCTAGGACGACCCGGACACATTTTTCCGTTGCGAGCAAGAAATGGTGGTGTTTTACGTAGAACAGGACATACCGAAGCTACTGTAGATCTAGCTCGATTGGCTGGATTTAAACCAGCCGGAATTCTGGTTGAAATATTAAATGAAGACGGTACTATGGCGCGTTTACCTCAACTTATGAAGGTTGCTAAAAAGTTTAATCTAAAAGTTATTTCTATTGAAGACCTTGTTGCCTATCGTATGGAACACGATTCTTTAATAAAGAAAAAAGAAACCTTCCAGATAGAAACCCGTTTTGGTAATTTTAGATTGAGAGCCTACCAACAAACCACAAACGATCAAATACACATTGCATTAACAAAAGGAAGTTGGGAGAATGGCGAGGCTATACTAACAAGAATAAACGCAACACTTGTTAATAACGATATTCTTGGTACATTAACTAACAATGCTGATAAGAAATTAGATGATATGTTTAAGGTGGTAAATGATGCTGGTAAAGGTGCTATAGTTTTTATAAATCAGCAAAGTCAGTCTATGAATCTTTTAAAGCGGTTAAAAACTTTAAAAGAAACACAAGTACCTAATAAAGTGGTAAAAGCACCAAGAATAGAAATGGATGCCAAAGATTTTGGAATTGGTGCACAAATACTTCACGATCTAAACATACACAAACTACGCTTAATTTCTAATACGCAACAAACCAAACGTGTTGGTATGATTGGTTATGGATTGGAGATTGTTGAATATGTTAACTATTAACTTCTTATTCAATTATTATTTTTTTAGTAACATTCCCATTATTAGCAAATAGTTTTAAAAAGTATAATCCCAATTGTAAATGATCAACTTTAAGTTGTTCTGTTTTTGTACTGATTAAAACTTGTTTCCCTAAAACATCAAACATTAGTACTTTTTCAATATTTATAGAAGAAGAAATATAAATAATATCTAATGCTGGATTTGGATAAACTTTAACACCTTTTAGTAATATAATATCTTCAATCCCTAATGTCGAAAAATCGAAACTCTCCATCCCAGAAGCTAAACCCGAAAAATAATCTTGTGTTGTTGTAGCATCTATGTTTGAATTATAAAAACTATCCAAAACGCCTCCTGATCCCATTGCTATAGGATCGCTATTTAATAAAATCCTTATTTATCCAGTTACAGGCATACTACTTACCTGAAAACTTACCAAATCTATTTGCTGACCATTAGTATGTGAGAAAATGGTTTGCCCTACAGGTAGGTTAAACTGAAAAGCATCTTTAGTGCCATCACCTAAACCTTGACCTGTTAAAAATGCAGCATCAAATTCCTGAATTATCCATGTCCTGCCTCCAAGCAATCCAGACTCGTTAATTACATCTGGCCATTCCTGCTGGCAACATTAGTGCAAATCCTACATCTGAAACATTGGTATTACCTACTTCGCAACATTTACAGCTCTTGTTTCCCGTATTACAGTAACTTTAACTTGTCCAGGGTAGGTTATATCGGTTTGTACTTTTTGAGAAATTTCAAACGACAAATTAGCCGCTTTATCATCGTTACCTTTTCATTCTCTCCTCTTTAGGTTCGATCCAACAATGACGATTGGATTTAATTTTTTAGTTTAATCCAATGCTGGATTTAAGGGTGCAAAAATTCCTGAAGAATTTTCGCGTATAATCCAAACGTGAAGTGTCCAGGCGCTCAATTGAGTATTAATTCCCCAAACATCTGAACCTCCACTAAACCCCAACGGTGCAGGCTGTGGGTTATTGAGGTCTGTAATAGGCACAACGTATTCTACGGCTACAAATTCCAAACCTCCATTGCCATCTGGTATGTAAAGGAGTATTTCCGGTTTTAAAAGCGAAAATGTACTATTAACCAAGGACGAATTTACGTAATGGTGTCCCATTTGTGGTACATACCCAGAGGCGTCAACATCATATCCATCGTTCAATGCGGTATCAAAATCAAGATATTTTTGCATGGCCGCTGTAAGTTCCTCAACCTCCATTTCCCATGGTTGGACTTGATCAATTGGTGGAGTAACGTCGTTGCTGTCATCACTACTGCTACTACAACTAACAAGCAGTAACACTATTAAAAAATTAAAGGTCTTCTTTGATAAAATTTGATTTATTGTTTTCATAATATTACATGTTTTGGTTACTAATTTTTTTTAGAGCTTTACTCCCTAGGTTTATATTGTTTTTTTGGAGTTCGTGATTTCTCTTTGAAAAGTTCATACTTTAAATTTTTTTGATGATAACATGCTTCATTATAGGTAAAGCAAATCGTACGATGCAAAGTTAGTATAGGCACTGACTCCCGGTTAGTACGTATGTTTTAGATTTTAACACTCATGTTTCATTTTAAATAATAAATGAGCATGTGTTTAAACTTATCGATGCAAACAATATCTATTTTTATTCGTAAATTGTGGTAATCAATTAACTGCATGATATTTACAAGTCGCCAGATACACTTTTCTGTTTTTCATATCTTATTGTGTTTCGCACTATCTGTTACTGTTTTTTCACAAGACATAAAAACGATCAATGACCTGAGGTTTAAACATTATCAGTTAAAAGAAGGATTACCTACTCATGCTGCCGAAAGAATTTTTGAAGATGACCAAGGATTGTTATGGATTGGAACCTATAGTGGCTTAATGCGGTATGATGGCTACGAATTTAAAAAGATTCTAGATGGCAAGGTCAATGCTATTTTTCAAGATAATAAAGGCTATTTATGGGTTGGCACAAATCAAGATCTCATTCGGTATGATCCCAGAACGGCTGAACAACGTTCTTTTTATTATAGAGCAAAGCAAACCAAATTGGATGATCGCTATGATATTATATCGATCACTCAGGATAAAACTGGTGCTATTTGTGTGGGTACTGCCTTCAACGGTTTGATACGTTATATAGAAAAATCCAGAGATTCTTTCGCAATGCACAGATATCCAAATAAGCGTTCAACAGCTTTAAACTACAAAAACATGGTTGGTGATACCATCATTGGGAATTGGATTTGGCAAATGCATACAGATTCTCAAGGTAACACCTGGTTAGGAACCTATGGGAGCCTGACACAAATGATCATTCCCGATATTTCAAAACCTGAGGTAGTTAAATTTAAAACTGTAGTTCCAGACAAAATTCCTTTTAACCAGGGAGATATTTTTCGAATACATAGTTTTATGCCTGATCATGCTGGGAACTTTTGGATTGTGTCTTCCCATGTAACTACAACTAAATCTATTGCTTACTATATATTTAAGTATGATCCTCGAAAGAACAAATTCCTTTATTATGAAAGTCATCTCAATAATATGGGGGAACGCTATATTATTGAAGATAGTCAGCGTAATATTTGGATGGGACAAGCTTATGACCCACTGCAATTAATTCCACCCGATTCCATATTACAAAGCCCTACAAATATATCAGAATTTATTATTAAGGGATCCAAGAAATATCGATTTGTTGAACCCGGTGACAATGTCATTTCTATAAATAATGTTCAAGGCTTTTTAGAGGATTCCTCAGGGAGTCTATGGGTATTAAGTAATTTTTTGGGGGTATAAAATTCCACAAAAACTCAACTTATTTAAGCGTTACCATATCAAAGACATGGAGCGCTTTGGCAACCAGACAACATCAGATATATTGTCTATTGACGATGAACGTGTACTAATAGCATCCTGGCGCAATGGTATTGTCGATTATAATACAACCACTAATAAGACCGTTCATTATTATCCCGGAAGCCCTGACGGGAATATCCCCAACACTGCCATTGGCTTATTTAAAGATTCTAAAGGCCGAATATGGGTAACGTCCGATAAAGAACTCATACATGAATATCATCCAGATGACTATCGATTTACAACCTATAAAGTACAGGATACACACAAGGAATTTAGACCAGGTATTAATTTGTTTCTTGGTCAAATGTCAGAACATCCCGATGGTACCCTTTGGATGGGAAGCAATGTTCAGGGATTGATTCAATTTGATCCCAATACTAAAAAAATAGTCAATCGGTTTTCGCCAGATCGTTCAAAAGACAATTGGATCAAAGGCGGCGCAATAACCTTTACTTATTGTGATGACGAAGGATCTGTTTGGGCTGGTTCTGTATTTTACGGCCTCTATAAGTTGTATAAAGAAAATGGTGAATACAAGTTTAATCGCTATTTAACCCAATATTCCAATATTGGGAAAATAATGATGGATAGTCAAGAAAGAATGTGGGTTGGCACCTTTAATGATGGGCTGTTTCATTTTGACCCTAAAGCAGAAAAAATAGTACATCACTACACTACTTCAGATGGTTTACCAAGTATGAACATATCGGATATTTGGGAGGGCAAGGATGGCTGGTTTTGGATACTTTCGGCACATGGTGTCATAAAATATCATCCGGATAAAAAATTATCGGTGCTCTATGATAAAGACTATGGTATTGAAATAGGACAACGGCTTATTAGTGGTGCACATTTAAAAGACGATAATCTATACATTGGTGGCGACACAGGTTTCTACAAGCTTGATCTGAAAAAAGCTGATCTTTTTAGTGGTGTGGCACCAACTAATGTAATCTTCAATAATTTATATGTTAATGATGAGGTAACTATTGTATCTGATACTCTCATCAATTTTGTCAATAGTATTGAACTAAGTCAGGATCAAGATAATTTTTCGATCGATTTTTCAGCCATTCATCTTGATGACCCACAAGGGATTAACTATAATTATAAGCTCGAGCCATATCATGATAATTGGCAAGACATTGGAAAAGTAAGAGAGGCAAGAATGAATAATGTGCCTCCTGGACATTATAAGTTTATAGTAAAAGCTGCCAATGAATTTGGAGCTGTTCAGAAAGATATACAAATCATAATTAAGCCTTTCTGGTATAATTCTCTAATGGCCAAAATATTCTATTTACTTATTGGGTTAACAATACTAGTTGTTATTTTTAAGTTTAATTCAGACTTCCGTAAAGAGAAAGTTCAAAAAGAAAAAGAAAAGGAACTGAGTAGCATGCGCTCGAGATTTTTTGCCAACATCTCTCATGAATTTAAAACACCACTTACTTTATTACAAGGACCTATTCAAGATAAAATTTACAAGGCTACAAACAAAAGTGATAAAGAATTTTTCTCAAAGCTAGATGAACAAACCGACAGGATGTCGAGATTGGTAAACGAGCTCGTCGATTTGTCCAAAATTCAACAGAATAAACTGGTCCTTAAAGAAAAGCCAGGTAATATTTCACATTTTTTAAAGCTTCTCGGAGAATCCTTTGAATCCCTATCCGTTCAGAAAGATATCCAATACGAGATTGATATTGAAGAGCTAAATACACCTGTAAGGTTTGATAGAGACCAGCTTGAAAAACTAGTGGTTAATTTGTTGTCCAATGCATTTAATCATACGCCTGCTTCAGGACGTATTAATTATAAAGGAAGGCTATTAGAAAAGGAAGTAATTCAAATTTGTATTGAAAATACGGGTGAACCAATTCCGTCGGATGAATTAGCTCATATCTTCAAACAATTTTATCAAGCTGAAAATGCAGTTCGACAAGGTAGCGGAATTGGACTCGCACTTGTTAATGAAATTGTTAAAATAATGCAGGGAACCATTGATGTTACATCTGACTATGATAAGGGAACTCGATTTGAAGTTAGGCTTCCTTTCCAACTTACGGATTATGGTAGTGAGCATCCTGAACAATCTGAAATGATAGCACCACAGCAAGGTAATGCACCATCCGATGAGGACTCTAATGACGCAGATGGAATGAGTGTATTAATTGTAGAAGATAATATTGAAATAGCCGAATATATTAAATCTATATTAAGGAAGTCTTTTAGAACTTATAACGCATTTAACGGAGAAGAAGGGCTTAAAATGGCTGAAGATATTATTCCGGATATTATTATTTCCGATGTGATGATGCCGAAGATGGATGGTATTGAGCTTTGTAAACGGTTAAAACAAAATAAAAACATAGATCACATTCCGGTGGTGATACTTACCGCTAAATCAGATATTGACAGTAGAATCGAAGGGTTGAATACAGGTGCCGACTATTATGTGTCTAAGCCCTTTAATGCGCAGGAGCTTTCATTGATTGTAGAGAATATATTGAAAAACAGGGTTAGACTTATTGAACATTATAAAAACTCTTTGAATCTAGAAACCTTACCAAAATCTGTCAGCTCGATGGAAAAGCGGTTTCTCGAACAAGCCATTTCTGCTGTAATGAAAAATCTTGACAACTCTGAATATTCAACCGAGCAATTTGCAACTGATATGTTTATGAGTCGAGCGCATCTTTATAGAAAGTTAAAAGCGACAACAGGACAAGGTCCAAGCCAGTTTGTCCGGAACATCAGATTGGAACAGGCAGCCCTACTATTGAAAAGCGACTATGATAACGTATCTATTATTGCTTATGAGGTCGGCTTTAATAATTTATCTTACTTCACTAAATGTTTTAAAGAGAAATACGGTGTTTCGCCTAAGAATTTTAGGTAATGGAGAATGATAGTTTTGATAAAAAATTGAATCAAATATGGATCGTTTATAAATTAAAGTGTAGTTTGTATAGTCTTAACCATTTTTAAAGCCCTTGCTTTTACCTCGTCTTCGGTCCAGGAGAGTTTTATTAGGCAGGAGATATTACGACCAATATAATGATCGGATTGTGGAAAGGTTTTTGTTTGAAGATATTTTAATCCTGCTGTAACTTCAGGCGATACAGGATACAATGTTTTTAAATCTTTAAGATGCTGCCATTTGCGTATGTAATGCCAATTGTTATCGTAATAATGAAAACAAGAATCCACTCCGTTTTGCTTAAATGCTTCTGAAACATTACGAGCAGTTTCTAAATCTGGTAAAAAGAAACTTAAGAATGAGTAACTCTCCTCTCCACCTTCAGGAATGGTTCTAAAGGTTACTTCAGGAATTACAGATAGTGCTTCTCTAATAATTGTATAATTTTTTTTCTGAAGTGCAACAAATTCATCAAGCCGTTTTATTTGTGCTAAACCAACAGCTGCATGCAATTCTGATATTCTAAAATTATAACCTAAAAACGGATGTGTTTCTGCACCTCTATCATTACCTATATGATCATGACCATGATCGCTAAAATGGTCGGCGTTTTTATAAAATCTTTCGTTATTCGTCAACACAGCTCCTCCTTCTCCACAGGTAATAATCTTCACATAATCTAAAGACAGGCATCCTATATCTCCAATACTTCCTAAAGGCTTTCCTTTATAAGTTGCTCCTGTAGCTTGCGAAGAATCTTCAATTAAAATGAGACTATGCGTTCTACAGATAGTTTGTAAAGCATCCATATTTGCCATACTTCCGCACATATGTACAGGCATAACAGCTTTGGTTTTTGTAGTGATGGCCTCTTTTACAGCTTCTGGATCTAAAGTTAATGTATCATCAATTTCGACCAAAATTGGAATTGCCCCAAGCATCATGATGGCTTCGAAACTTGCCACAAACGTAAAGGTTGGCATAATAACCTCATCTCCTGCTCCAATACCTGCTGATGCTAATGCTATCGTAACAGCAGCTGTGCCACTAGAAACCAATTGTGCATGTTTTACTTGTAATTGTTTTTGTAATACTGCTTCTAATTCTTTAGCCTTCCAATGTCCATTACGCATTCCATCAAATCCATAGCGCATTAATACACCATTATCTAATACATCGCTTACTTCCTTGCGTTCTGATTCTCCAAAGAGTTCAAATCCTGGCATAACTATTTGTGTTTATTGATTTCAAAATTACAATTATAATGTCCAAAAAAAAAGCGTCTAACATTTTTGTTGACGCCAAGTTTTATAGTAGAATAGAAATTAATTTTTCTTCAAAATCTTTTTTAGAAAAGCAAAATGAGCGTTGGTACCATAACTCCTGCTATAACCACTTATGTCTCCTAAAACTTTTCCCTTGTCAGTTAATCCAACAAGTGTAGGAAAGCTTCCTCTTCTGTTATAATCCTGCACCAATATCATGTTCTTCCGCTTTTGCTCGGGAGTAATAATATCGCTTCGTCTTGGAAGATCTACCATTAGCAACACAAATTTTTGAGATTCTGTTGCAAATTTTTCCGTATTAAAAAAATCTGCTTTCAGTTTTTTACATGGTGAACACCAATCGCTTCCAGTAAAATACACTAAAATTGGTTTATCCAGTTTCGTTGAAGTTTGTTTAGCTTCATCAAAATCAGTCAACCAATTTAATTTTAGATCTTGCGCATACGCATTTCCAATACAGATAAATAACAATATTGCAACAATTTTTTTCATATTAAATCTGGAGTTATATCGCAAATATTATAATTGTTAAGAGTTTAAACAAGAATCTTAACAGTTTATTGGTTAAAGTTCATAAACACTTTCGCTTACATCTTTTCTAACTTTTTTAAAATCGGCAAACATATCGTCCTTTGCTCTATAACCTATTGGCATAACCAAAACTGATTTTAATCCTTTCTCTTTTAATTTGAATATCTTGTCATATTTTGGAGGTGAAAACCCTTCCATAGGGCATGAATCTATCCCTTCAATAGCACAAACTGTAAGCAAATTGCCCATAGCTAAATATGCTTGCTTTGTTGCCCAATCTTCAACGTCATTTTGAGTTTGTTTTTCAAAATCATCAATTAAATATTCCTTAAATGGTTTTAAAATGTCATCAGCCGTGTTTCTAATGGCCTTAATTCTATTAAAATAAGCTTCTATGTAGGTTTTATCGATTGTAGTATCTATGCAAAATATCAAAATATGAGAGGCTTGAGCAACTTGCTCTTGATTCATCGAATGTTCTACCAAATTTGCTTGTAATGCCTTATTCTTCACAATAACCAACTTGATTGGTTGTAACCCAAAAGAAGTTGCTGTTAAATTAAATGCCTCTTTTAGGGTGTTTAGTTTTTCTTTAGGAATATATAAATTGCTATCAAATTTTTTTGTTGCATAACGCCATTGTAACTTATCAATAATATTCATAATAGAGTTTTAGTTCTTGTGCAAAAATAAGAATATCTGTGTTTAAAATAAATTAAAAAACCTTAGAAAGAAATAAAAAAGGATTCTATATTTGCACACGCATTTAGAGAATACCTAATGAGACACTTTGGAAGAATGGCAGAGTGGTCGAATGCACTAGTCTTGAAAACTAGCGAGGGTCACACCTCCGGGGGTTCGAATCCCTCTTCTTCCGCCAGATAAACCACAACAAATGTTGTGGTTTTTTTGTGTAATTAATCTAAATATCAACCAACTAAATATCTCATTTTAACAAAATTTTATAACCATTTAATTTAGTTTTACTACATTTGTCTTATATAATGAAAGCATTTATTAAAAATATTGCCTCTGTATTTTTAGCATTTCTTGTGCTCTTCTCCACGATGTCATTTAGCATTAGTGAACATTACTGCGGTGATGTTATGGTAGCTCGTTCTATATTTACAAAAGCTGAATCTTGTGGTATGAATATGCAAAAACAAGCTCAAAATAAAGGTTGCAGCGTTTTAAAAAAGAATTGTTGCAAAGACGTTGTAATACAAATTGAAGGTCAAGATGATTTAAAAATTGACTATACAACATTTGGTTTCGAGCAACAATTATTCATTGCTTCGTTTGTATATACTTACATCAATTTATTTGAAGGTTTAGATAAAAAAGCTATTCCTTTTAACGATTACTCACCTCCTCTGATTATCAAGGACATACAGGTTCTTGATGAAGTTTACATCATTTGATTTTTAAGTTTTAGAAGAAAAGTCCAATTAGAGTTTCTATTTGGGTTTAACCTGTTGTTTGCAATCGTCAAACAATTCATCTATTACATACTTAAAATCAAACATTATGCTAAACAAAAGCATCAAATTTTTAATTGAAAACAAATTAGTATCGGTTTTATTACTCGCTCTATTTATTGGTTGGGGAGTAATTGTTGCACCTTTTGATTGGGATACGGGAAACTTTCCTCGCATTCCTGTTGCTGTAGATGCTATTCCAGATATTGGCGAAAACCAACAAATTGTATTTACAAAATGGGATGGACGTTCGCCTCAAGATATTGAAGATCAAATCACTTATCCACTAACAACCTCATTGCTTGGCATTTCTGGTGTGAAAACAGTGAGAAGCTCATCAATGTTTGGGTTTTCAAGCATTTATATCATTTTTGAAGAAGATGTTGAGTTTTACTGGAGTCGAAGTCGGATTTTAGAAAAATTGAGTTCTCTACAAAAAGGGTTACTTCCAGATGGTGTACAACCGAGTCTTGGTCCTGATGCAACAGGATTGGGGCAAATATTTTGGTATACTCTTGAAGGCAGAGACGAAAGCGGAAATGTAACTGGTGGCTGGGATTTACACGAAATTAGAAGTGTTCAGGACTACTACGTAAAATATGCATTGTCATCAGCTTCTGGTGTAGCTGAAGTTGCTTCAATTGGTGGTTTCGTACAAGAATATCAAATTGATGTCAATCCGGATATTTTAAAAGAATATCATATTTCATTAGAACAAGTTGTAAATGCCATTCGTAAAACGAATAAAGATGTTGGTGCCAAAACTATTGAAATAAATAGAGCTGAATACTTAATTCGTGGTTTAGGTTATGCTAAATCTGTAGAAGATATTGAAAATGCTGTAGTTACTTCTGAAAACTTCACGTCAATCTTAATTAAAGATATTGCAAAAGTATCTTTAGGTCCTGCTGAACGAAGAGGGATTTTAGACAAGGAAGGCGCTGAAGTTGTTGGTGGAGTTGTCGTAGCGCGATATGGTGCTAATCCAATGGAAGTTATTACTAATGTGAAAGGTAAAATAGCCGAAATAAGTGCAGGATTGCCTTCAAAAGTATTGAAGGATGGCAGAACATCGCAACTCACTATCATACCATTTTATGATCGGACAGAGCTCATTCATGAAACGCTTAGCACTTTAAACGAAGCGCTTTCATTAGAAATATTAATTACCATTTTAGTTATTATAATGATGGTATTTAATTTACGTGCTTCTGTACTAATTTCAGGTTTGTTGCCAGTAGCTGTACTTATGGTATTTATTGCCATGAAGCTCTTTAATGTAGATGCAAACATCGTCGCACTTTCTGGTATTGCTATTGCAATTGGTACTATGGTTGATGTTGGTGTGATTCTATCCGAAAATATTATTCGCCATATTGATGAAGACAAAAAAAGTACACCTGTTAATACGGTTGTTTATAATGCAACAGTTGAAGTATCAAGAGCAATTATTACAGCAGTAATGACTACCATTATTAGTTTTATTCCTGTATTTACAATGATTGGTGCCGAAGGCAAATTATTTCGACCTCTTGCATTTACAAAAACCTTCGCTTTAACAGCTTCTATTATTGTAGCATTGTTTTTAATTCCACCATTTGCTGCTTGGTTATTTAATTGCAAATCTCCAAAGAAAAAATTTGGTTTACTATTAAATGTAGCTTTAATAGTTGTTGGTCTATTCGCAATAATAAATGGCTACTATTTAGGGCTGGTTCTTTTTGGTTATGCTATTACGAGTATCTTAAAATCTAAAGAAATTCTTTCTGAAGCTAAAGCAAATACAATAAATATAATCATAACCGTTTTCAGTATTATTGTTTTATTGAGTGTGTATTGGAGACCTTTAGGAGTTGATTATTCAATATTTTCAAGTCTGATTTTTGTAAGTCTGATTTGTTTTGGATTACTAGGTGTTTTTATACTATTCAGAAGATACTACGTTAGGATTCTTAATTGGGCATTAGCCAATAAATTACTTTTCTTAAGCATTCCAACAATTATTATTGTTCTTGGTTTATCCATTTGGCGCAACACTGGAAAAGAATTTATGCCAGCATTAAATGAAGGTTCATTTTTATTAATGCCTACATCGTTACCACATTCAGGAGTTCAAGAAAACAAACGAGTATTGCAACAATTAGATATGGCTGTTGCTTCAATTCCTGAAATTAAGACTGTTGTTGGAAAAGCAGGCAGAATAGAAAGTGCTTTAGATCCTGCACCTCTTTCAATGTACGAAAATGTGATTATTTATTTACCTGAATACAAATTTGATGATAATGGAAACCATCTAAAGTTTAAAGTGAATGATGATGGTCTTTTTGAAACTAAATCTGGAGCGTTTATACCATCAGGAACAAAAACCGAAACTAATGCTCTTATTTTAGATGATGATGGTAATCACTATCGTAACTGGAGAAAACATATAAAGTCAGCTGATGATATTTGGAATGAAATTGTAAATGCAACTAAATTGCCTGGAGTTACTTCGGCACCAAAACTGCAACCCATTCAAACACGTTTAATTATGTTGCAAACAGGAATGCGTGCTCCAATGGGAATTAAAGTTAAAGGACAGAATTTAAAAGAAATTGAAGACTTTGGTTTAAAATTAGAAAGTATTTTAAAAGAAGTTCATGGAGTTAAAAAAGAAGCCGTTTTTGCTGATAGAATTGTAGGGAAACCCTATTTAATAATTGATATTGATAGAACAAAGTTATCAAGATACGGTTTAACTATAGACGATGTGCAAAGCATTCTTGAAGTTGCTATAGGTGGAAAAGTATTAACTCAAACTGTTGAAGGTCGTGAACGTTACGGTATTCGTGTTCGATATCCAAGAGAACAACGTAATAGTCCAGATGATTTAAAGAATATTTATGTCCCAACACCTAATGGCTCTCCTATTCCGTTAAGAGAATTAGTAACAATAACTTATGAAAAAGGTCCACAAGTAATTAAGAGTGAAGACACTTTTCTTGTAGGTTATGTGTTGTTTGATAAGCTTGATGATGAAGCCGAAGTTACTGTTGTAGAGAACGCGCAGGAACTTATACAGGATAAAATTGAAAGTGGAGAATTAACAGTTCCCAATGGTATTAATTATCAATTCACAGGAACTTATGAAAATCAGATAAGAGCCGAAAAAACATTATTATTAGTTGTTCCTTTAGCTTTAGTAATCATCTTTTTAATATTATATTTTCAATTCCGTTCAGTATCAACATCATTAATGGTGTTTACTGGAATTGCAGTAGCTTTTGCTGGAGGATTTATCATGATTTGGCTTTATGGTGAATCGTGGTTTTTAAATGTTGATATGTTTGGAATCAACCTGCGAGAAATATTTCAAATGCATCCAATTAATTTGAGTGTTGCCGTTTGGGTAGGGTTTATTGCCTTATTTGGTATTGCTACAGACGACGGTGTTGTTATGGCCACTTATTTAACTCAAACATTTGATAAAAATCTACCAGAGACAAAACAAGCAATTAGGCTATCTGTAGTTGAAGCGGGTAAAAAAAGAATTCGCCCTTGTTTAATGACTACAGCAACTACAATTTTAGCATTATTACCAATATTAACTTCTACTGGAAGAGGAAGCGATATAATGATACCAATGGCTATTCCAAGTTTTGGGGGTATGATTATAGCTTTAATCACATTATTTGTAGTACCAGTACTGTTCAGTTGGAAAAAAGAACTTTCACTTAAAAACGAAATAAGATGAAAAGAATAATATTTATAATAACAGGTCTTTTAGCTTTTCACTTTGCAAGTGCACAGCAATTAGAAACACTTATTGAAGAAGCATTAGCGAACAATCCTAAAATTCAAAAGTTTGAATTGCAATATCAAATTACTTCAGAAAAAGTAAATGAAGTAAACACCATTCCAAATACAGAATTTGGAGTAGGCTATTTTGTAAGCGAGCCTGAAACCAGAACTGGAGCACAAAAAGTAAAAGTATCTGTTAAGCAGATGCTACCTTGGTTTGGCTCTATAACATCAAGGGAAAGTTATGTAAGTTCGTTAGCTGATGCAAAATACGAAGATATAGTAATTGCTAAAAGAAAACTATTAGCTTCTGTATCCCAATCCTATTACAATTTATATTCAATTAAAGCAAAGCAAGACGTATTAGTTGAAAATATCGAATTACTTGAAACATATGAAACATTAGCTCTAACATCTGTTGAAGTAGGAAAAGCATCAGCTGTTGATGTACTACGATTGCAAATGCGTCAGAATGAATTAGATCAATTAACCAAAGTGTTAGATCATGATTATTTGGCTGAACAAACTTTGTTTAATAAGCTGTTGAACAGAGATAAATCTATTTCAGTTGAAGTAGCAAAAGATTTGACTATTCCTTCGGATACCGTTTTGATTAATTCTGAAAATTTACAATTACATCCAGAGCTAACTAAATATGATAAGCTCTTCCAATCTGTTGAACAATCAGAATTATTAAATCAAAAAGAAAGTAGTCCAATGATTGGATTTGGATTGGATTACATCGCAGTTTCAGAACGACCTAATATGAGCTTTAGCGATAACGGAAAAGATATTGTTATGCCAATGGTGTCATTATCAATTCCAATTTTCAATAAGAAATATACATCAAAAAGCAAACAGAATGAATTAAAGCAGCAAGAAATAAAAGCAGAAAAACAAGATCGATTAAACAAATTAGAAACCATACTTGATAAAGCAATTAATAATAGAATTTCTGCAAGAATAAGCTACGATACACAAGCAAAAAATTTGAAACAGGCAAAAGATGCAGAAGAGATTTTAATTAAGAGTTATGAAACCGGAACTATTAATTTTATTGATGTATTGGATATTCAGGAACTACAATTAAAGTTTCAAATGAATCAAATTGAATCAGTGAAAATATATTATATACAAACAACAATCATTAATTATTTAAGTAATTAATTATGAAACACACGTATAAAATATCGGGAATGACTTGTGCTGGTTGCAAAGCATCTGTTGAAAAGCATTTAAACGAATTAGAGGAGGTAACGGCAGTTTCGGTTGATCTTGAAAAAGGTGAAGCAGAAATTTCAATGCGTAATCATATTGAAATTGAAACATTACAAAAAGCACTTTCAGAAAAATATACGCTTACTGAAAAAGACTATAATAATGTATTTAGTTCTGCAACTCAAAATATCGAAATAGAAGAACATAAAACAAAACTTCAACAATTAAAACCTTTATTACTCATTTTAGGTTATATAACTGTTGCCACTATTTTACTCCATTATAAAAATTGGAGTTTAAGAGTAGCCATGCTTGATTTTATGGGGCTATTCTATATTGTATTCAGCTTTTTTAAGATGTTAGATTTAAAAGGCTTCCCAGAATCTTTCAGAATGTACGACCCTTTAGCAAAAAGAATTCCTGTTTATGCTTTGTTGTATCCATTTATAGAATCAGTTTTAGGGTTAATATTCTTAATGCGTTTTGAAGTAACTATAGCCTTAATAGTAACTCTGGTTATTTTAGGTATTACAACTATTGGTGTCACAAAAACACTTTTAGATAAAAAATCGATTCGTTGTGCTTGTTTAGGAACAGCTTTAAAGCTCCCAATGACAGAAGCAACATTTATAGAAAATGCTATTATGATTATAATGGCTTCATTAATGTTATTAAACATATTTTAAAAATTAAATAAAATGAAAAAATATATTATTTATATCGGAATATTAGTCGTAGGATTAATTTTAGGATGGGTCTTTTTTGGAGGTACAACTAATACAGAAGCTGAACATAATCATTCAGAAGAAATAGCAACTAATGATATGTGGACTTGCTCCATGCATCCACAGATTATGTTAACAGAATCTGGAGATTGTCCAATTTGCGGAATGGAATTAATTCCTGCCGAAGCTGGAGCAGAAGGCCTTTCTGCAAACCAATTTAAAATGACTGAAAATGCAATGGCATTGGCAAATATTCAAACTTCTATTGTTGGTAATAGTAATACTGGAGGTAATGCTATAAAACTTTCAGGAAAGATTATGGAAAATGAAGAAGCAAATGCTGTTCAAGTAAGTTATTTTTCTGGAAGAATAGAACAATTGAATGTTAGCTTTACAGGAGAAAAAGTGAGTAAAGGACAATTATTAGCAACTATTTATTCACCTGAATTATTTGCAGCGCAACAAGAGTTAATCACCGCTTCATCTTTAAAAGAATCGCAACCAGCATTATATAAAGCAGTAAGAAACAAATTAAAACTATGGAAGTTACCAGAAAGTCAGATTAACGAAATTGAAACGTCTGGCAAAGTGAAAGAAAACTTCCCTGTATATGCAACAGTTTCAGGAACGGTTTCTGAAAAGTTAGTAGAGCAAGGCGATTATATCAAGCAAGGACAACCTTTATTAAGAATAGCCAACTTAAATACTGTTTGGGCAAATTTTGATGTTTATGAAAATCAAATAAACTTATTTAAAATTGGTCAAGAGATGTCTATTACTACAAATGCCAATCCTAATAAAGAATTTAATGCTAAAGTGTCGTTTATAGATCCTGTTCTTAATTCTAAAACAAGAACTGTAACATTAAGAACAGTTTTAAATAATACAACCAATGTTTTTAAACCAGGTATGTTTGTTCAAGGCAACGTTAAAGGACTTAAATCGAGTAAAGAACTTGTTTTAATCATTCCTTCAACAGCTGTATTATGGACAGGAGAACGTTCAGTCGTCTATATAAAAATGCTAAGTGAAGAACCAGTTTTCGAAATGAGAGAAGTAACATTAGGAAACAGAATGGGAGAAAATTACGAAGTTATTAATGGATTAAATAATGGAGATGAAATTGTTACCAACGGAACTTTTACTGTAGATGCAGCCGCACAATTACAAGGCAAAAAGTCTATGATGAATAAAAAAGGAGGCAAAACAACAACTGGTCATGAAGGACATACAGAAATGAAATCAATGGATAAAGATATAAATTTTGGTGTTAGAGGTAATTGTAGTTTATGTAAAGAAACTATTGAAAAAGCGGCAAATGGTGTGGTAGGTGTCACAAGTGCAAATTGGAATGTAGATATGAAGAAGATAGATGTTACTTATGATACTTCAAAAATTAAAGAAATAGATATCCATAATGCAATAGCCGCTTCTGGTTATGATACTGAAAAAATAAAAGGAGATTTATCAACTTACAATAAGTTACCAGAATGCTGCAAGTATGAGCATAAGATGGAAATGAATATAAAAGGTTTAGAAGAATAAGAATCTCTAAAAATTGAAGATTAACATTATTTTTACTTTATTTGCTTGACATTTAACTGCTTATTTAATGAAACTCTTTTTGTATGCTTCGGCATTATCATTTGTTGGTTCCTGTGCAACGATTAGCCACAATGAAAAAATTCAAGAAATTAAAGACAATATAGTTATTGAGCAGCCTAATAAAATTATGGTTTATGCCAATACTATTACTGCAAATGAATTAGAAAAACATTTATATACCTTTTCATCAGATGCATTCCAAGGCAGGAAAGTAGGTAGTCCAGGTCAAAAACTCGCCGTTAATTTCCTTAAAAACTATTATATAAGCGAAGGTATTCCTTCTCCAAAAGGAGAAAGAAATTATTTTCAAACTGTACCAAAATCGTATTTAGGAAGTGAATATAATAATTCCGAAAACGTTTTGGCATTTATAAAAGGTTCTGAAAAACCTGAAGAAATTATTATTGTCTCAGCGCACCACGACCACGAAGGCATCACCGAAGAAGGTGAAATTAATAATGGAGCAGATGATGATGGTTCGGGAACAGTTGCATTGTTAGAAATGGCTCAGGCCTTTAAAAAAGCACAAGATGAAGGTTATGGACCAAAACGTAGCATTCTATTTTTGCATGTAACTGCTGAAGAAATTGGACTTCAAGGCTCGAGATATTATACACAGAATCCAATATTTCCATTAAAAAACACAATTGCCAACCTAAATATTGATATGATAGGGCGTGTTGACAAATACCATAAAGACAATACAAATTATGTATATCTTATTGGTGCGGATCGTTTAAGCACAGAATTACATTATATTTCTGAAGCTGTAAATACAAAATTTTTTAATTTTGAACTAAATTATAAATATAATGCAGAAGGTGAAAACCATCGCTATTATTATCGATCCGATCACTACAACTTTGCAAAAAAAGGGATTCCTATTATTTTCTATTTTAATGGAGAGCATGAAGATTATCACTTGCCAACAGATACGGCAGACAAAATTGATTACCCATTATTGGAAAAGCGCACACGATTAATTTTCGCTACTGCCTGGCAGCTAGCAAATCAAGAAAAAGCGATTATTGCAGATAAATTTTAATATAAATGATGTTAGTGTTAAAAATTGTTAAAAAAAACTATAACCAATTTTAAACTCTTTCTTTTTTGTAATATCGCAAATAATTTAAAATAAATAATTTTATTAGAATGAAAAGATCATTATTTCTTTTAGGAATTACAGTAGTTATATACTCATGTGGAACTACCAAAAATGGCAATACAGCTAACGCAAAAACTAATTCTCCTGCAAATGTTACAGAATTTGCGAATACAATAACATCTGCAGAATTAAAGGAGATGCTTTATACTTATGCCTCAGATGAGTTTGAAGGCCGGGAAACTGCTGAACCCGGACAGAAAAAAGCCATAGAGTATATAAAAAATCACTATGTTAATCTTAGTGTACCTTCTCCTATTTCTAAAGATGATTATTTTCAAAAAGTTCCACTACAAATAGTTAAAACACCTAAAACTACATTAGCAGTAAATGGAACTACGTTTAATTATTTCGATGATTATATTTCATTAACTGCTGCGCCAACCGGTAAAATTAATGCTAATGAGATTGTATATCTTGGATATGGTATCGATCATGAAAATTATAGTGATTATAACAATATAGATGTAAAAGGTAAAATAGTTGTTCTAAAAGGAGGCGAACCAAAAAATGAAGATGGCACTTATAAAGTAAGTGGCACCACCGAAATTTCTAAATGGTCTAACGGAAGACAGGCACTTTCCACAAAAAGAGATGCAGCTAAAAAAAGAGGTGCTAAAGCAATATTCTTTATGGATAATGTTCTATTTCCAAGATATTCCGGTTTTTTCAAAAGATCAGCAGAGAATGGCGGAAGCAAACGATTATCTCTAATAAGCCAGGAAAAAGAAATTTATTTTTTCTTAATAAACGAAAAATTTGGTAATGCATTAGTTAATAATATTAGTTCCTCTATAGATAATGCAACAGTAGCAAGTACAGTAGATGTTAATTACCAAAGTATTACAGTGCCAATGTTTTCGGAAAATGTTGTGGCTTATATTAAGGGATCCGAAAAACCAGACGAATATATTATTATATCGGCCCATTTAGATCATGTTGGTATGAACAGTGAAGGTGAAGTGTATAATGGTGCTGACGACGATGGCTCAGGCACAGTAGCGGTATTAGAAATTGCTGAAGCTTTTAAAGATGCTTTAAATAAAGGTTACAGACCAAAACGATCTATTTTGTTTTTGCATGTTACTGGTGAAGAAAAAGGATTATTAGGTTCCAGATATTATACAGATTATAGTCCAATCGTTCCTTTGGCAAACACTGTTGTGGACTTAAATATTGATATGATCGGTCGAATAGATCCGAAACATGAAGGAGAAAACCGCAACTATGTTTATTTAATAGGAAGTGATAAGTTAAGTACTGAGCTTCACAATATCTCAGAAGAGATAAACTCGAAATACACAAATTTAGAATTGGATTATACGTATAACGACGAAAACGACCCTAACCGTTTTTACTATCGATCAGACCATTATAACTTTGCGAAGAATAACATTCCAGTAATCTTTTATTTTAATGGCACACACGCCGATTATCATAAACCAACTGATACTCCTGATAAAATTGAATATGATTTATTGGAGAACAGAACACGGTTAGTATTTTATACAGCCTGGGAACTCGCAAATCGTGATAACAGAATTATTGTAGATAAAGCTACAGACTAAAATTTATATAAATATAATTTAATAAAAAAGCCTTTCAATATTACTGAAGGGCTTTTACTTTTTGGGTGGAAGATGGGGCTCACTTCGACTTCGTTCAGTACGAGCTTCTCGCCTATTATACTTTTATCATTTTTTAGAAATAAAAAAGTCCTAATAATATTAGGACTTTAAAATAAGGGTGGAAGACCGGGTTCGAACCGGCGACCTCTGGTACCACAAACCAGCGCTCTAACCAACTGAGCTACAACCACCATTTTAATAAGATTGCAAATGTAAATTATTTCAAATATTTAGCAAAGAATTTTTATTAATTTATTATTTAAGATCATATAAACTATTCACAGCTAAAAAACGCTCCACAGTAAAACCTTCTCCATGCTCTACTCCTATTATTCGTCCTAAATCTCGTGCACGATATTCTATACTATCAGTAAAATTTTTACTGGAAATTGGTGTTTCAGGTTCTTTACTTTTTGCATTATAAAACTGTGTTTTATAAGCCAAAACAGCTTCCATTTTTTTATCCATAAATCCAGAAACATCTACAACAAAATCCGGTTCCAAATTTTTCCATTGTATATAATGGTACACTTGTTTAGGTCGCCATGGATCCTGCCATCCATCATCATACTTAGTTTCGACCTTAATTAAACCGCTTAAAAAACATGAATCACTCAACAAATTACTCCCTTTGGCATGATCTATATGCCTATCTTCTATTGCATTGCATAACACAATTTCGGGTTTAAACTTACGTATCATTTTAATCAGCTCCATTTGGTGTTGTTGATCATTAACAAAAAATCCATCAGCAAACTCCATATTTGTTCTCATGTGTACGCCAAGAATATTTGCTGCATTTTTTGATTCTTCATCTCTGGATTCAGCTGTGCCTCGAGTTCCTAATTCTCCTCGAGTTAAATCTATGATACCAACAATTTTGCTGTTAGCAATTTCTTTGGCTATGGTTGCTCCACAACTTAATTCTACATCATCAGGATGTGATCCAATCGCAAGTATATCTAATTTCATTTATTGTGTTCTTTTTTAAGAGTATTTTCAATTCTTCTATCTGGTACTAACCATATTATTGCTACTAAAATAAAAATAGCTCCGGAAATCCAGACACTATAAAATGCGCATACAATTCCTATAATATAAAGAATTGGAGAAATATTTCCTTTAGTATCTTTTCCTAATGCCCTTGCCAATATAGAATCTTCACCATGACTCTTAATAATAAGTCGTTGTAAAATCCAATAAGCAATGGCCGCCATTAGCAACACTATTCCGTATGAGAAAACTGTAGCTGTAGTAAATTCATTTTCGCCCATCCAACCCGTTACAAAAGGAATTAAGGATAACCAGAACAACATATGCAAATTTGCCCATAAAATACCTCCATTTACATGTTTTACAGTTTGCATCATATGGTGATGGTTATTCCAGTAAATAGCGAGGTAAATAAAACTCAATATATAACTTCCAAAAACCGGGATCAATGGTGATAATGCTTCAAAATTACCACCATGAGGAACTTTCAGTTCCAGTACCATAATGGTAATAATAATGGCTAAAACGCCATCGGTAAATGCTTCTAAACGTCCTTTGGTCATACTAATGTTGTTTTTTGTTTGTGTTCCATTATTTTTAACGCTTGTTCAATATCGTTTATCATATCTTTTTTATCTTCTATCCCAACCGAGAAACGTATCAACCTATCAGTTATCCCTTGTGCGTCTCTTTCTTCTTGTGATAGCAATGCATGTGATGCTTTATATGGTAATAGCATTGTACTTTCAATTCCTGCCAGACTCATGGAAGGCTTAATGAGTTTTAGTGCCTTTAAAAAAGCTGAAGCATCGAGACCTTCTATCAATTCAAAAGAGAGCATTGCTCCAAAGCCTTTCATTTGAGTTTTTGCTAATTCATGATCCGGATGGGATTCTAAACCGGGATAATAAACGTTCATAATAAGTTCATGTCCCTCTAAAAAACGAGCCATTTTTTTTGCATTCTTGTTTTGAGCTTTAACACGAATACCCAAAGTTTTCATACTACGCTCTAACATCCAAACTGTAAAATCGCTTAAGCTACCGCCTGTGTTTTTGGAAAGTTTCCAAATAGTATCAATATATGCTCGCGTTGAAGCCACTGCTCCAGCAGTAATATCACTGTGACCACCAAAATATTTGGTAGCACTATGAAGCACTATATCCATACCAAAATCAATTGGGTTTTGTATCACCGGAGTTGCAAAGGTATTATCAATTACCGAAATAATATTTCTGGAACTTGCTAAATCTGCAACCGCTTTGATATCTACGAGTTTTAACAAAGGATTAGACGGTGTTTCAATATAAATTATTTTAGTATTGGACTGAAGTACTTTTTCGAAATCTAAAAGCTTTAAACTCTCTGTAAATGTATATTCGATATGATACCTTTCAAATTGAGCTTCCACCAAATTTCGTGTGCCTCCATACAAGTCTTTTTGCAGTACTATATGGTCACCAGCACTTAAAAATGCCATTAAGGTTGTGCTGATAGCAGCCATACCCGAACCAAATATCAAAGCTGATTCTGTATGTTCTAATGCAGCAATTTTCTTAGATAAATATTCCTGATTTGGCGTATTAAAATAGCGTGGATAACGCTTTATATCTACATCTTCAAATTGATAGGATGTCGACAAATACATAGGAGACACCGATCCTTTAAATTGCTCGTCTTTAATTTCGCCTATGTGAGTACAAATGGTATTTAATCCTAATTTTTCGTTTTCCATATTTACGGCTGTTTTTACGCTTACTAAATTACAAAAACTTGATGTTAAAATTTTGCTTGATTTTAGTATTTTTTTCTTGACAGTTATCTATACATTGCAAGACACTTATTAAGAATGTCAAAAGATTATTTGCATCGTCATTTTATCCTTCATAAACCTTATGGTTATTTAAGCCAGCTTATTAATAATCAAAACCGAAGAAAAAACAAACATCTTTTAGGGGAGCTTTATAATTTCCCAAAAGGCATTATGGTTATTGGTCGTTTGGATGAAACCTCTGAGGGCTTACTCTTTTTAACTACTGATGGTAAAGTAAGTGAGTACATAAGAAGTCGCAACATAGAAAAAGAATATTATGTACAAGTAGATGGCATCATAACTAATGATGCTATATCAAAACTTCAAAAAGGTGTTGAAATTGGTTTTGATGGTAAAAAATATATAACGAAACCTTGTAAAGCACATCTTGTAAAAACTGTTGACCATTTACCATTAGTAAACCGGAAAGTTAGAGACGAACGTCATGGGCCAAAAAGTTGGGCATCGATTACTGTTACAGAAGGCAAGTTCAGACAAATACGTAAAATGACTGCTGCTGTAGGTTTTCCTACGCTACGATTGGTACGAGTTAGGATTGGAAATATGCATTTAACAAACAAGCCTGGAAGTGTTACAGAGGTTGATATTTTCTAAATAACAAACACTAATTACTTTATTCTGCTCAAATAAGCTTCGGCAGCAATATAGCCAAATCCAGCCCAATTGCCTTGCTCCATGAGCTGTTCAAAGATGGCTTTTGCCTGTTCGGGATTTTCATTGTAGACATACCAATTTCCCAGGCCAAAACGTATGGCTTCGCTTGCACCCAATGAATCATTACCAGTTAATTGGTCTTCTGTAAGCATTCCTTTATAAAACAATAAGAGCTTATAATAAGCCATGTTCTCAATAATGTTCATGTCATCATGTATGGGCGACAATATGTTTTTTGCATCATCATTCTTATTCATTTGTCGTAAAATCATATACAACCAATGGGAAGTCGCTACAACCATATCATCGTTTTTCGAAGCCAGTAAACAGTCTTGAAATGCCGACAATGCGTTCTCGAGATCATCCTGTAAATAATAGGCCAATCCCAAATGATACCAAATATTAGTATGCAAACTAGACACAGGAGTATTTAATCTATTCGGAATACCATCAGGTTCTATTTCATCGTCACTATTTTTTATAAGCGCCACTGCTTTGGTGAAATCTACAATAGCACTATCTAATTGTCGAGTACTAATAAAACGATGCCCTCTATGTCTGTAAAAACGTGCATCGTCAGGAAATTTTAAGATGCCCTCGCTAAAAATATCAATAGCTGCTTTGTAATCTCCTAAATATGCTTGCCTACGTCCAAGCCATATTATAAAATTAGCGTTCATTGGATTGCTATTATAAGTTAACAAAGTGGAAAGATAATTAGCTATTTGGAGTGAATCTTGTTTAGCATCTAATTGTTGCCTTACTAAATCTTTACCCAATAACGATTTGCCCTGAAGTGTATCAATCTTAACCGAATCCATATCAAAGGATTTGTTATATGGATTACAGCTACATAATATAGCAATTACAAATGTGGTGGTTAGTATTTTTTTCATTCTTAAATATAGTATTTTAGGAAGCATGGTTTTTTAGAGTTATCACTCATCACTCCACTTTTTTTGTTGGTCTTTAGTTAAAAATGTCCAGGCCACAATGCGTGATGTTTTATTGCCTAATTGCATGGGTATGGTTTTAATTTCTGTAGCTCCTAGTTTGTTTAAAGATGCATACATGGATTTTACATTTTCTTTTTTTGAAACTAATGTTGTGTACCAAAAGCATGCTGTTTTAAATAAGGAGCTTTCATACAAATAGGTATGCACGAAGGCTTTTTCTCCACCTTTATAACACAGTTCATTGTGTTTCCCACTAAAGTTTTTAATCCTTTCTCCATGCTTTCCTAATCCTTTTAATTTTTTAGTTGTCGCTTGCATCATTTCGGCTTCAGACTTAAAAAAAGGAGGATTACACATACTTGCCGAAAATGTATCGGTTGATTTCAAAATGCCTTTAAATATTTGAGATGTATCTTCCTGAGCTCTTAACTGTATGTTACCATGAAGCTCATTTTTATCTATGTTTTTCTGTGCTTGTTGTATAGATCCTGTATCAATATCTGTAGCTATAAAGTTCCAACCATAGACTTGATGCCCTAAAAGTGGATAAATACAGGTTGCTCCGGTCCCAATATCTAAAACAATTATGTTATTATCTATTCCGGAAGATTTAAGTAGGTTTGCTAACCGATGAATGTATTCTACTCTGCCGGGAATTGGCGGACACAAATTAGCTTCAGGAAATTCCCAATACTTAATATTATAATGCGTAAACAGTAATGCTGTATTTAAATTTTTAATGGCTTCAGGATTAGCAAAATCTATAGTTTGCGTTTTGTATTTGTTTTCAAAAACAAATGCTTTTAACTGTGGATATACCTCACATAGTTTTAAAAAGTCGTAACCCGATTTGTGAATGTTATTTTTATGCATTGCCATCTTTATGCGCTTCTTTCTGTTTCTTAAATTTTTGTATAATCAATTTTAAATGTGTTTGTTTACTGTAGTGCACCCACAAAATAATGCAAATGATTTCAATTTTTTATTAAAAGCACTCTGGAATTGTTGGCTTGGTTTGAATCCTTTTTCATACCAAAATCCGTTCACCGTAAAAACACCTGATTTCCTATTGGCTTTAGCATCAAAACGCATCACGAATTTATCACCATACAACACAGGTAAAGTGTAATAACCATATATGCGCTTTTTTTCCGGTACATAACATTCGATAGTATACTCAAAATTAAAAAGATCTTTAACCCGCTTTCGCTGAATTAGCAAATTATCGAACGGATTTAAAATATGAACCTTATTACTTCTTTTTTGGTTGTCATTTAATACACCAAGCGTATCACTTGTGGCGTAATAGGTGTTCTCATTTCCTTTAACCTTTATCGCTACGACATCATTGCTCTCCAGTAATTCTAACACTACTTGTTTTACTCCCGTTTTTATGCCTTTTCTTAAATAGGTTATTTCCTCTAAAGTTACCAGCCCATGGGCTTTAATTGCAGCATCGACCAAATATTTATAATACTCCGTTGTGGTAGGTATTGTGGTATTTACTGAAGCAGGTAGCACACGCTCGGTAATATCAAATATTTTTTGAAAGCCTCTGCGGTTTGCAATCATAATACTGCCTTCCATAAACAAATTGGTTAGAGCAACTTTTGCAGGTTTCCATTCGTACCAATCATG
The DNA here is from genome assembly GCA_965250265.1 of Flavobacteriaceae bacterium. GTDB lineage: Bacteria > Bacteroidota > Bacteroidia > Flavobacteriales > Flavobacteriaceae > PRS1. The sequence continues at coordinate 258,444 of CBDFNO010000014.1, forward strand.
ATTTTTTTTGAGGCTTTCAAAATCTTTAGATTGTAAAGGCCCTTCTGCGGTTATCCTATCTAGTACATATGTTTCTACTTTTTTATCCCTCGGAAACCAATGTATACTTCCATTTTTATACTGTTCTTTTTTATATAGGCTAAACCGGTAATCTTGCATAGGTAGATAAGCAGCAGCATGGCTCCAATACTCAAAAATAGATCTGTTGTCCATTAACTGTAATAAGTTCTGCTGCTTGAATGTTGGATTACGTGTAAACAGCACATGGTTATGGGACCTTTCGGTGACCGAAATGGTATCTATCTGCACATAACTCAATTGCTGTATGGCATCAAATGTGTTTTGAGGCATATTATACAAGCCTTGACAGGACAACGCTAATTGACGTGCTTCTTTTTGAGATATAACAATAGAATGTGTCACTATGCGCTTTTGGTGTTTTTTTTGCTACCTTTTTTTACAATGAATAAAATTACTAATAAGCAATATAATACTTAAAATTTTATTCATGCTGGTAACATCTACCGCTAGTGTTTTTAGTTTTTCGCTTACATCTTGCACCGGATTTTGTTTTGCCTGTACATTGCGAAGCAATTGATTTTTTTATAGTTGTGGCTGTTCCTTTTTTGGGTGTTATTGTAGTTCCTTTAGACCTTACATTTGCATTAATCGTTACCTTTTTTATAACTTTTGTTGGCTTACATACTTTACAAGCTTCTTAAGCTCTAGCAATAGCATCTTTTAATTTTATTTCTTTTTTAGAATGTTTAAGATATCTACAGTCACTTTTATGATATTTCTCTCCTGTTTTTGTGATGTAAACTGTTTGAGCAGTAACATTTGATACAAAACTTATAAAAACAATTAAAAAAATAATTCTTAATGCTTTCATTTGATGATTTTATAAGTTAAAATGTTTTAAACTAAATTATATTAAGTAAAAATAAGCAATCATTTCTTTTTTTTATAAGGATACTTATCTGATTTTTTTCTATTTTCTTTAGTTTGTAAAGGTTGCTTATTCCTAATTGAATCTGAACCATCTTTATTTTTTGGTTTCTTGTGGTCAATTTCCCATCCTTTTTCAGAAATTTTACCATATGAGGGTTTATAAATTTCATTTCCATGAACATCTTTTCGATGTGTATTTGGGTTTTTACCTTTAATTTTCTTGCCCTTTTCCCAAACTTTGTCGATTTCCTTTTTGCTTGTCATAATCTTCTATATTTTTAATTCTTCTATTTTTTCTTTCCCTAATCGGAATGCATCATTAAGAGTTTCATAATCTCTAGCAAATACAGTATTATCACTTCCATACTTCTCTAATTTCATATACCATACAATTTTCCCTTTGCTCACATAATAACCTATTTGGAAACCATCATCGGTTATAAACTTATTTTCCATATAATCGGAAGTAGTTACTAAATCTTTTTCCGATTGATCTTTTAAATTAATTAATGCTTTTTGAACTTCAAGTAAATCTTCATAAGCTATAGAAGCCGTCTTGGTATCATATTTTCCGCTTTTGGAAATCTGTAGAAAATATTTAACCACATTTCCACTAATAATTTTTCTAATTTTTGATTGTGCATAACCATATGATGCTTTAACATTAGGAAGACTATAATCTTCAAATTTGATTATTACACCAGTTTTAGAAACAAAATCTAACATTTTAGATTGTTGATCTTTTTGTTCTTGACTAAATATTCCATTAACTAAAAATAAGGCAAATAATAATGTAATTGTCTTTTTCATTATTTCTAATTTAAGATTGATTTATTAATTTGATTTTCTTTAAAGCTTATATTAGTAGTTGTTATCAATATTTTTTTTCCATTTACTTCTATTACATTGTAATTTGGATTACAAATATTAATTCTAAATTTCAAAGCTTTTAATCCAGACAATAGACCTTCAGTTTTTGTCTTTTCATATACATAATTAGAGCATGACATTTTAAATAAGCATTGCCTGCGTTTGGATTTTGGAATGATTATCCAATACATCCTAATAAAAATTATAAGTAATTGCTTCATAATTCTTTACTAAAAACAATTATTTGTCTTGATGTTGAATATCCTGGCTTTCCTCCAAAACCAAAGCATCCATTATCAGCATTTACAAATGTTGAAACACTTTCTAATCGTATATAATTCCATCCTTGATTAGAGTATTGCTTTATTATATCTTCTAATTGTTGAGCAACATGAGTTGAATTTCCTTTTTTAGAATCTATTGATGCTACGAACGGTATTACTATATATTCCATAATTCAAATTGTTAATTATTTACTTCATTACAAGGAAAATTGTAATTACATAAAATATCCCTTTCAATTATTTCTCTTTCCTTTTCAGAAGAATTTAAGTGAATTGAAATACAATCCGCATTATGCCTTTTAAAACAACTTTCTTTATGATGATAATTAAATCTTGTTGATAGATCATCAGTAATGCCTAAATAAATTAGATTATGATTGTTATTCTGCCTTTTACTAATACAATAAACCGCTCCAAGAGCTTTAAAATTAGTTCCAAAAGGATAAACATCAAAACTATAAGCTTTACCTGAACATCCCTTGAGTAATATTGTTTCGATTTTTGCCATGATTATTTATGTTAAAGTTCAACACTTCAAACTTAAACCACTTAAAAAGCAAAACCTTACGGAATTCCGTAAGGCTTGGTTTTTAGTAAAAGGCATTTTAATTTTTACATCCGTTTTTATCACAAGTTATTCTTGAATTGCTATTAGACCAATGACTCGGGTGTTCGTTTGTGTCAAAACCACATCCTGTAGTTCCGCCTTTATTTCCTATATGTACTTCTTCTGTTGGTAAATGCTTTACAGCCATAATTTTAAATTTTTAATATTAATATTATTCCAAACCTAAAACCATTACAAGATTATTCCTTACGGTAATCCGCAAATGCAATAAAAAAATTATTTGATTGATTATATAAGCCCTAAATCTTTTACTATGGCCACTAAGTGTATGGCATTATTTGCTTTAAATTGTATACGAAGTCTGTTTAAGCGTTTTTCTATAGAACTTAAACTGCTTGGAGACAGGTTAATATTTTTAAAAAGTAAACTTATCTCATCTTGGGACAGGCCTTCTGAAAGTTGTTTTACGAGCTCAATATCGTAATCGTCTATTTCTAAATTTATTTTTGAACTTAATGCATAGGCAACTTGGGCAGATAAGAATTGTTCGTTTTTATGAGTTGCCTGTATGGCCTTGGATAATTCGCCAGCACCTTTTCTACCTTTACAGACATAGGCATTAACATGGTGTTTATTAATAAGAGTTCTCACCTTTTGCAGGCGATCGTCCATAGAATACACAATAATAGGTAAATTTGGATAATCTTGTCGCAACGCCAAAATTAAATCTTCGCCAGAGCTAAGTCTACATTTACGATGGTCTTCTTTAAAGGATAAATCGGTAATGATTAAATCGAATGGCAGTTTATCAAAAATGGCTCTTTTCACTTTTAGATGCGCATCATCACAATACTGTGCATTATGCACATTGTCTATACCTAAATTGGTAAGAACTGTTAACACACCTTCATTTACAATTCCATGATCGTCTACTATTAAAACCTTTTTAAACATCTTACACTGTAATTTTTACTTTAAACCCTTTATTAATTTCAGATTCAAAAATAATGCTTCCCTTAATAGATTCGATACGGTTTTCCACATTCTGTAAACCCGTGTTCATATTAAGAATACAGCCAACACCATTATCATTATACGAAATAGAAATCTTTTTTCGAGTTTCATTAAAAGATACCACTGCTACAGATGCCTGACTGTGTTTTTTCATATTAATCATTAATTCCTGCAATACTTTATAGATGGTGGTTTTCTTAATTTCTGAAACCGATTCCCAATCTACCAATGCAATGCCTTTAGTAATCACATTTACTTCATCACTATTATAGCTTAATACTAAATCTTGAAGTAGGACATTAAAATCGCCTTTAACATCTAAAGCACTATACTCTAAAGAAATGTCTCTTGCCTTGCTATAAATCTGATCTAGATCGTCTATGACTTTTTCATTAGTTTTTGGAGTACTTTGAAGTTGCGTCATGACCTGAAACACATCGTTAGCTAACTCATCATGTATTTTTTTTGAAATTCTTTTCTCAGTGAGATGCCGTTCATTAATCCTTCCTATTTTATTTTGCTGTTTGTCATAAAAAAACAGAAAAATAATACCTAATACCACCAACAAAACAAAGACTAAGTATATATTTTTCTTATTTCTTTCCTCTAAAAGGATTAGTTGATTATTAGCGCTTTCTTTAATTAGCTTTTCATTGTCGTATTTTTTGTTAGCATATTTAATATCTCTCAGTTGTTTTGATTTAGTAAAGCTGTCTGAAAGCCTTTGGAGCTCCATCACATTAGGGTCTTCATGCAACAGTGCTTTAAGAGACAGTGCTTCTAAATTATACGAAGGAGTATTTAAAGAATCTGCTATTTCTTTCGCTTTATTAGCATAAAATATGGCCGTTGTTTTATTATTTCTATCCAAATAATAATATGTCAAGTGCCTGTAACTAGAAAAAGTACCTTCCAGATCTTGTTCTGCTAATCTCATATTTAAAGCCAGTTGCATTTTATCTAAAGCCTCGGGAATATTAAGCTTAGACTGAATGTATCCTAAATTGTCAATAACTGTCCATTTACTCTTATAGTTACTAAGTTGTTCAACTTTTTTATATACTAAACTGAATGTATTAGCCGCCAAATTATATTTTTCCTGATCTGTATAGACGTTAGCTAGGTTGTTCATTGCAGAAATGCTATCTATAGAAGTTTCTGATAAGTCCAGAGTATGATTAAAATACTTTATAGCACTATCGTAGTCACTAATTTTTCTATAGAGCCTTCCTAAGTGATTAGACAATCTTGTTCTTGCAGTTTTGGATAATGAATCTAATAGTATGTTATCTAGCAATTTAAATCCTTTAACAGCGGCTAACTCGCTATCAAATATTGCTCCAATTTTAAAATATCCTTCCGTAACACTTCTCAAACTATTTACAGCGGAAATCGTATCATTAATTGTTAAAAACCTATCGCTTAGATTTTCGAAGTAATGTACAGCAGAATTAATTGATACTTTACTTTTTTGAGGAGACCAAATAGCATTATAATAAAGTTGAGCGCTATCAATTTCAGTTTGACCAAATATAGTATTTGGCATAAAAAAAAGAATGGACATTAGGCCGAAATAAAAAAAGAGGAATGAAAGTTTTAACTGTTTCATTCCTCTAAATTAAAACTAATTTTTAGTTAATCATTAGTTTTATCCATTTCCACTTCCAGGTGGTGGCGGTGGTGGTGGCGGGATATCATCTCCACAACAAGCCTGTGGCGTTTGTAAATCCTCATTTAAACTTTGAGGCGTACAAGATTGGAATCCTAAATTGAGGATAACCGTAAACAATATTATAAATAATTTCTTCATTTTGTTAATATTTTGAAATTGAACAATAGTTTGGCTGTCTGAGGTTTTCTCAGATGCTCTATTGTTTAAAAAGAGAGAAGACGTCTTTCTCTTTTTTGGGAAGTTGGAGTACAAAAGCTAAGACGTATAATTACTTCCCAGATGGTAATACAACTTTGCCTTACAACTCCACTATAGTATTGAGATTCGTAAACCTTATTACGCTAAGGCGATAATCAATTCTGAAGCAAATGAAAGGAGAAAGGTTTGTAAAGAATGGAAATTACATGGAATGTTCAAGGAAAAGAATTTCCGTAAACTTTCCAATTGGAATTTGTAGATTTGTATAATTAAAATGAAGTGTTAATACACAATAAGCTAATATTAGAAGCATTTAAAAAAGCTGAAAAAGAGACTGGATCAGTTAAGTTAACTCATCAATCGAAACATCTTTCAGATTTTATTTTTGAAGATAGTAACGAACAATATGGTGAGAAGAGTTTACGCATTAAACATAATATAGTTGAAAATAATCCTGAAAAAAAGATTGAATTAAAACAATACGTAAAGGAATCATTAAGTCATTATCTTGGTTATGAAAATTATATTGATTTTATTTCAAAAAATCCAAGTGCTGAAATTGAAGTAAATCAAAAAAATAGGAAGCTTATTATAAAAATTGTAATTACTTTTTTTATAGTAATTTTTGCTTCTGCCTTAAGTTATGTTCTATACAATTCAGCTTCATTCGGACAAAATTTTGGAAAGTGCATGGTTTGGAAAGAAAATCATTATGAAAGAAGAAATTGCTCTGGACAAGATTTAGAAGAACACTTTGATAGAATTATCCTGAAAGAATTTAGAAAAGTTGAGGTTTGTGATACTACGAGATTCTTTAAAAATGGAAGGGCAATAATTTGGTATGATAAGTCTAATAACGAAATGAGTTATTTTACACATACAGGGATTCATCCCACAAATGGTAAAACATTAAAATCAATTACAAGAACCATAATAAAAGCTCATGTTAAGCCTTGTGATTCTATTAGCAAGAAATAAGTACTAATCACTCATTTTCTTTTCAACAAGGCATTTTGCTCTTCCATTAATTCTGTTAATTGCGATAAGAGCTCAATATCTTTTGGTGTAGTAACCGTAACATCTTTAGTGTCTTGTGCTTTTGCTCGTAAACGGTTCATAAACTTAACGACAATAAAAATGGTAATTGCTATAATAAAAAAGTCTAAAAAGGCCTCGGCCAAAGCGCCATAACCTATACCAACAGCATCAGACACAACTTCACCATCGCTATTTAATTGCGCCGATCTTAATACAATACTTTTTTCTTGTAGATCAATTCCTCCAGACAGTAAGGACAATGGCGGTAACAATACTTTTTTAACTAATACATCAATTACGGTATTAAATGATGCTCCAATAATTATACCGATGGCCATATCCATCATATTACCTTTTACAGCAAATTCTTTAAATTCATTAAATAATTTCATGAGATGTTAATTAATTATATTTCTATTTCTTATAAAACTTATTATATTTTCTTTTTGCTAAAACTCCTAATACAGCAATTATAGCAATACTAATTATTATGGTATTGACACTTGCTATTTGTTGTCCGGATTGATAGGAGTGCAATCCCGATAGATAAAAGTTGACTCCAAAATATGTAAATATAATACTTGCAAAAGCTATAATGGACATCATATTAAAACCGAAGCGTCCACGAAGTCCTGGTACTAATCTCATGTGTACTACAAAAGCATAAACCATGATACTTATTAATGCCCAGGTTTCTTTTGGATCCCAACCCCAATAACGTCCCCAGCTTTCGTTTGCCCACATACCTCCAAGAAAATTCCCGATGGTTAGCATTACCAAACCAACAGTTAAGGCCATTTCGTTAATTATAGTTAGTTCTTTAATATTAAGCAACATCTTATCTCTATTGTTTTTGTTTGTAAAAACCATAAGTAATAATGATACAATTCCTAATATCATACCTAATGTAAATGGCCCATAACTACCAACTATAATTGCTACATGAATCATAAGCCAATAACTATCTAAAACAGGCTGAAGATTTGCAATAGCAGGATCCATCCAGTTCCAATGAGCAATCATAAGTATCATAGAAGTTACAAAAGCTGTTGAAGCTAATGTAATATCACTCTTTCTCCCAAATACCAATCCAAACAGCATCGTTGCCCAAGCCACATAAATCATAGATTCATAGGCATCACTCCAAGGTGCATGACCAGAGATATACCAACGAGCAATCAAGCCTAAAGTATGCAGAATAAACAGACCATAAATGATATATTTAAAACCCTTAACAGTGACACTTATAGCTTTACTCCTATCTCTAAATATTTGTACGATTAACACAAGAAACATTAAAGTTCCTGCATACATATACCAACTAAAGAGCTTCTTGAAGATATCGTACTTATTGTATTGAACTTCGGTATTTATTTTTTCATCGCTCAACATTACCTCAGCACCAAACTTATACTGTGTCTTTTTAATAGCTTGTAAAAGCTTATCACTTTCGGTAAAATTTCCCGAAGCTTTTCTTCCCTGGTCTAACATGTATAAATATACTTTAAAGCCTGTGTTAATAAAGTTACCATACAATGAATCCTGCACCTTGTAATTTCCTGTTTTGTACTCCTGTGTCGAAATCCATTTATTAATTTCATTGTCTGGAAGCGGGAATATTTTTAGTGATTTACCTATTAAAGTATTATGCATAAGTCTTACTCGTTGGTCTGCCTCTCTAAATTCTTTTTGAATGGCAGTTGGCACTTGAGTATTATAAACATCTTCTAAATAAGGATCTAGTTTATAGCGTCCCAGATCATCAAAAAAATGTGCGAAAGTGGCATATTTTTCAGATGTATCAAGACCAATTAAAGTCCTTATAGTGTCGCTTTTCTTTAACTTTAAATAAATAATAGGAACATCATGCCAAAACGTAGGACTTTCGTGAATAGACAAATACACTTGATTAGCGTCAAAACCTTCATAATTATCGTGCTTACTCAACTTACGCAGTAATTGTGATGCATAGGTATTTACAGGCATCATACGTCCTCCAATATCCTGAATTACCAGTTTACCAAATTTATCTGCTTGTTCTTTTGGAGTAATATTTGCTCCTAAAATAGAATCAACTTGTGTTTTTGCGGTTCTGCTATGGTTGTGCTCATCATTTTCGGTATTCTGTTCTTGAGCTTGGGTTGTTAAGGCAAACGCTATAAAAAGTACAGATAACAATTTTGCTTTTTTAGCTTTAACCTTTTTTAATTGTTTCCTTAAATCAGCAAAGCGCGTATATTTAGCAAACAGGATTGCCAATAATCCAAAAAACAACATAAAGTAGCCCAAGTATGTGATCCTTGTTCCCCAGGAATCATGATTTACAGAAAGTATAGTTCCTTTTTTATCAGCATCAAAAGATGCCTGAAAAAAACGATAACCACGATGATTCAAAATATTATTCATATAAATATGAAAATCGAAATCTCCTTCCTGAGTATCTAAAACCGTCACTTTACTCTCGAAAGCTGAATAGCTGTTTTCTGTTCCTGGATATACTTCCGCTATAAAATCGTTAAGCTTGATACTAAACGGCAACTCAAGTACTTTAGATCCATACTTCAAGTGAAAATTAAACCCACCAATACTATCTTGTTTAAAGGCATTATTTGTTCCTTTACCGCCTAAAAGTTTTACAATCTTAGTCTCATTGTTTGCAGTTACTTTAAGCACAACACCATCTTGATCATTTTTTAAGAGTTCCGATTTCTTAACCACATCAAAAACACCTTTTATAACAGGTTTAGGAAATACCAAAGCTTGATTGCCTATAATATATCTTGAGCGCAATATTAAGGGTTGAATACTGTCCTTTACCAATTTACCTTGTGCTCCGGTTGCCATGGTCATAAACTCACCATCAAAAGGTGACTTTATAGTTAAGCTGCTATCAGTATAGGTAATATTTACGGCACCATCAGTTGGCTTATTTAAGGCAAAGAGAACATTGTGTATATTTTGTATTTGTCCTACTTTTAAAAAGTGATTATGAGGACCTGATGATCCTGCTTCAACCATTTTTAAATAGTATTCTCCAGAATCGTCCCGAACAATATCCTCTTCAGCTCCAGCAATAAATTCCTGGAGTTCTATTGTAACCGGCTGACTGTTGTAATCTGTTTTTTGTTTGAAATTATTATCCAAACGCAGGGAAAAATCTGTTTCATAGTATTTAACACGGCGTTGTTGTTGTCCATTAATTATTAAATCACCATCTATATATGTGGTTAAATATGTTTTTTGTGATAAGAAGCTATTTTCGGTAGCACCTTCACGAATGGCCATCATGCCTTCGTATCCAATATAACGCGTAATAAATGCACCAAGTAAAATAAAGATAAAAGCAACATGTAAAGTAAGCGTTGCCCATTTCTCTTTTCTTAACAAACGGTAACGGAAAATATTTCCAACGAAATTTATTACAAAAAATACCATTATGGTTTCAAACCACCAGGAATTATAAATAAGCGTTCTGGAATATGCTGTAGGAGACGTCTCTTGTTGTGCATCCATGAATGTTCCTGTTATCATCGCTACAGCAAAAACAATAAATAAAACAGCTGTAAGTCGGTTGGAAAATAGAATGTTAATGATTTTTTTTAGCATACAAAAACGTCTTTTTTAGTCGTGCAAATGTAACTATTTTAGATGATTTTTTAGTGGACATAATTCCAAATTATATGTTATTGTTTGCTTGTCTTGCTTCAAAGATTTTTAAATACATAAAAGTGCTCATTTTCCGTGCTCTGTTCTTAGCCATATTCGCATATTCTCCTTCAAAAAGTTCATCAACGGTTTGATACCACAAATTCATCCATTGACCAAAATGTTCTTGTGAAATAGTATTGCCATGTGTATTATCTACTTCCACATGTACGTCCAAAGGATTGCCCAGGTATTTGGTTTTTAAGAACAAGTTAGATTCCCAAAAAGTAGTTAGTTTATCAAGGTGTTCATCCCAATTTTTAATAGCATTATTAAAGAAGTATCCTATCTGTTCATCTTTTCTAACTTTTTCGTAAAAAGTAGCCACTAATAAAAATACATTTTCCCTTGTTTTTAAATCGTTTTTCATCTGGATTTTGTCTTCAATTTATGTAAGGTTTACTACTATATAACTACTAAAATATTATTCTTCAAAATTAAACTTTTTATAACTTAAAATTAAAAGGCTATGAACCGAAAAACCTTTATCAAAAAAACCGCTGGAGCTTTACTCTTGGCTGCTCCAGCCTATGCTTTATTAAGCTGCTCTTCATCTTCAGATGATTCTGGCTCGAATCCTCCGCCCAGTGGTGGTAACCCAGATTGTTTATCGAATGGTACAAATAGTTCTATTGGTAGCAATCACGGACACAGTTTAACAGTTTCCAGTGCTGATGTTAATACTGGGGCTGAAAAAACTTATAACATTACTGGTAGTGGAAATCATTCACATAGTGTTACTGTAAGTGCAGCTAATTTTAATACACTTAAAAACAACCAGCAAATTAATATTACATCAACTAATGATGATAACCATGCACATAGTGTGACTATTTCTTGTGCTTAATTTAAGAATGGGAAAATTTAAATAAATTGAAAATTATATGCTTATTTTAGCAGTATGATTTCAGTTGTTTTGCTAGGAGCAGGTAATCTTGCTACTCATTTATATAAAGCTTTTAATAACACTAATGCTGTTACTATAAATCAATGGTTTAATAGAAGTTTAAAACCACTTCAACCATTTAAAAATAATGTTGAAATAACCAACGATTTATCACAACTAAAAAACGCAGACGTTTATATTATAGCTGTTAGTGACGATGCTATTTCACAACTTTCGTCTCAACTTTCGTTTGAAAACAGATTGGTAGTGCATACTTCCGGTAGTGTAAGTTTACATATTCTTGAAAAAAATAATAGACGAGGTGTTTTTTATCCCTTACAAACGTTTTCTAAAGATGTTGATATAGATTTTTCTGAAATTCCTATTTGTTTAGAAATAGAACATAAACAAGACTTAAATCTCTTAAAAAATTTAGCAGTTGCTATTGGATCTAAATCATATAAGGTAAATAGTGACCAACGTAGTGCATTACATCTTGCAGCTGTTTTTGTTAATAATTTCACTAATCAAATGTATCGCATAGGTCATGAAATTGCAGAATCTAAAAGTGTAGATTTTAATATATTAAAACCCTTAATTAAAGAAACTGCAAATAAAATTGATAACTTATCCCCTTATTTAGCACAGACAGGACCAGCAAAACGCAATGACAAAAAAACGTTGAAAAAACATTTAAAGGCTCTCGATAAAGATATCCATAAAGAAATTTACGAACTTATGACAACATCAATTCAGCAAACACATGGAAAAAAGCTATAAAGAATATTTAGAACATATCACCACTTTAATTTTTGATGTAGATGGTGTGCTAACAGATGGTACTGTAACTGTTACTACATCTGGAGACATGCTTCGTAAAATGAATATAAAAGATGGTTATGCCTTGAAAACTGCTGTAGATAATGGTTTTAATGTGTGTGTGATTTCTGGAGGTTCTAACGAAGGTGTGCGCTCACGCTTACGTGGGTTAGGTATTACTAATATTTACCTTAGTGCACATAATAAAGTTGAACAGCTTGATGAATATATGGATATATATGATATTAAACCTGAAAATGTATTATATATGGGCGACGATATTCCAGATGTTCCAGTAATGAAATTAGTTGGATTACCATGTTGTCCACAAGATGCTGTTCCGGAAATAAAAGAACTCTCAAAATATGTATCACATAAAAATGGCGGTAAAGGTGCGGTTCGAGATGTGATTGAACAAGTACTTAAAGTACAGGATAAATGGGATGGAAATTTTGATGCTAAATATGATTAATTTTTTAAGCCTAGTAAGGTGGAAAAATTTGTTTATGATTGCACTTGTTCAAGTGCTTATAAAATATGCACTATTTGAGCCTTTTAATATTGATGTTAAATTAGATGGTTTTGGATTTTCTCTTCTCGTTATAGCCACACTTTGTATTGCTGGAGCCGGTAATATTATTAACGATATTTATGATATAGATACCGATTTAATAAATAAACCCAAAAAAGTAATTATTAGTAAATCTATTTCTGAACCTAGAGCTTTCAATCTATTTTTATTGCTTACTATTTTAGGTGTTTGTATTGGTTTTTACTTGTCTAATCTTATAGATAAAACCGGTTTTTCTGCAATATTTATATTTACTTCAGCTTTGCTTTACCTGTATTCCTCGTCTTTAAAACAGACTATTCTTATTGGTAATATTGTAGTTTCTGTTTTGGTAGCATTGAGTATTATTATTGTTGGCTTGTTTGATTTAATGCCAATGATTACTCCTGAAAATCAACAAACACAGTTAACGATGTTTAAAGTCTTATTAAATTATGCTTTGTTTGCTTTTATGATAAATTTATTACGAGAAATAATAAAAGACATTGAAGATATTGAAGGAGATACTAAAGCAAAAATGAGAACACTTCCTGTAGTTATCGGAAAAAATAGAACAACAAAATTTTTATTTGTTTTGTCCTTTATTCCTTTAATTGCAGTTGTTTACTATGTCATCACATTTTTATATAAGCAACAAATAGCAGTAGGCTATTTTCTATTGTTGGTTATTGCACCTCTACTCTATTTTACAATTAAAATTTTTAGCGCTAAAACCAAAAAGGAATTACATCACCTTTCGAATGTTCTTAAACTAATTATGTTTTTTGGGGTCTTGTCTTTACTTCTTTATAAATACAAATTTATTCTTCTTAACTAATGCTGAACGAAAAACTTAAAAGCTACAATATTATTTTAGCGTCTGGTTCGCCAAGGCGGCAACAATTTTTTAAAGATTTAGGATTAGATTTCGAAATCCGATTAAAACCTGTAAAAGAAGTCTTTCCAGAGCATTTAACACATTTTGAAATTAGTGATTACATCGCTCAATTAAAGTCTATCCCTTTTGAAGGAAAATTAAATGAAAACGATATTCTTATTACAAGCGATACTATTGTTTGGCATAAAAATGAAGCAATAGGAAAACCAAAAGATAAGCAAGATGCATTTAATATGATTCGCTCTATGAGTGGGCAAACACATGAAGTTATAACATCAGTGTGTTTTAAAACCAAAACTATTCAAAAAATAGTTAATGCCATTACTAATGTAACTTTTAAAGACTTAAATGATGATGAGATTTGGTATTATATCCATAATTATTCGCCAATGGACAAAGCTGGAGCCTATGGAATACAAGAATGGTTTGGATTTATAGCTGTAACAAAAATTGAAGGCTCCTTTTTTAATGTTATGGGATTGCCTGTCCATTTAGTTTATAAAACCTTAAACGATATTGTTAATACCTAAAGGTTAAAGAAACATTAAAAGCAATACTTCCACTGTTTATCTTTTATATATTTGGTTTTTAGTAAACCAAACTAAACATGAGAAAACCAACACTTTCCTTACTAATAATACTATTTAGTTTTACTTCAATTCTTGCTCAACAACCCAATAAACCTAACGCTTCAGAGATATATGAGTCTATTACAAAACTCAATTTTTTAGGCTCAGTTTTATATGTCGCTGCACATCCGGATGATGAAAATACTCGGCTTATTTCTTATATGTCTAATCATGTAAAAGCACGAACAGCTTATTTATCTATTACTCGTGGTGATGGAGGACAAAACCTCATTGGTTCTGAAATTAGAGAACTTTTAGGCGTTATTCGTACACAAGAACTTTTAGCAGCACGACGTATTGATGGTGGTAAACAAATGTTCACAAGGGCAAATGATTTTGGATACTCTAAACATCCTGATGAAACTTTAGATATCTGGAACAAAGACGAGGTTTTAAGCGATGTGGTTTGGGCAATTAGAAAATTTAAACCAGATGTAATTATAAATCGATTTAATGATGATGCCACTATTGGAAATCATGGACACCATACAAGTTCAGCGATGTTAAGTATAGAAGCTTTCGATTTAGCAGCCAATAAAGAAATATTTAAAGATCAGTTACAACATACAAGCGTTTGGCAGCCTAAAACCTTATATTTTAATACACATTGGTGGTTTTATGGAAGTCAGGAAAATTTTGACAAGGTTGATAAGAGTAAGATGATCAATTTTGATATTGGTGTTTACTATCCATTAAAAGGTTTGTCCAATAACGAAGTAGCTTCTATGGCAAGTAGCCAACATTTATGCCAGGGCTTTGGTCGTGTTACTACAAGAGGTTCGCAAACCGAATACATTTCGTTTCTAAAAGGTGATTTTCCAGAAGATAAGAACAATATTTTTTCAGGTGTAGATACATCTTGGAATCGCATAAAAAACGGACAAGCTATAGGTGATATTTTATATAGTGTTGAAAAGAATTTCAATTTTAGAAATCCATCTGTACATCTTTCAGATTTAATGAAAGCATATCAATTAATTCAAACAATTGAAGACGAACATTGGAAAGCAATTAAAACCAAGGAGATAAAATCTATTATCGAAGCTTGCGCGGGTTTGTATTTAGAGGCTTCTGCAAAAACAAATTCAAGTTCTTTAAATCAAAGAATTATACTTAACGTTGAAGCTTTAAATCGTAGCAATCAAAATATTGTTCTCGAAAGTATTTTTCAATGGGATGGAGAAACTATTACAAAAAATTTAGAATTAAAAAATAATGTTTCAGAAAAGTTTGAAACCGAATATTATATTTCTACTGAAGAAAAATTTAGTACACCTTATTGGCTTGCAAATAAAGGTACACTTGGAATGTACAAAGTTGAACACCAACAATGGATTGGTTTACCTGAAACCTTAAGAACTGTTGGATTAAATTTCAATCTAAAAATCAATGGCACTCCATTTTCAATCACAAAAGATGTTGTATATCGTTATTCAAAACCAGATAAAGGTGAATTATATCGTCCGTTTGAAATTGTACCAGAAGTTTCTGCTAATATTAGTGAAAAAGTCATTATTTTCGAAAATGACCAGCAAAAGGAAATTTCAGTAATTGTAAAATCTGGAAGAGATGATTTAGAAGGCTTTATAAGCATGGCTTACCCAAAAGATTGGACAGTTTATCCAGAAAAACAAAAAATTTCTATAGCAACCAAAGGGCAAGAACAAACAGTAGTTTTCACTGTTATTCCTCCAAAAAACCAAAGTGAAGGTCTGCTTACACCTATGGTTCATATAGGTGAAAATATTTATACCAGAGAGCTTGTTGAAATAGATTATGATCATATCCCTTTTCAAACGGTATTACTTCCCAGTGAAAGCAAAGTTGTACGTTTAGATATCCAAAAGAGAGGTGAGAATATTGGCTATATTGAAGGAGCTGGAGATTCAGTTCCGGAAAGTTTAGAACAAATAGGCTATAATGTTATTACCATAAAGCCTGAAGATATTACACCTGAACATCTTGCAAAATTTGATGCCATTGTCGTTGGCATTCGTGCTTATAATATAGTGGATGAGCTCAAGTTTAAACAACAAATGCTATTAGATTTTGTAGAAAATGGTGGCAACATGATTGTACAATACAATACAAGCAGACGTGTAAAAGTTGACCAGTTAGCTCCTTATGATTTAAAATTATCGAGAGACAGAGTCACACAAGAAAATGCTGAAGTACGCTTAATAAACACAGAGCATGAACTCTTAAACTATCCAAATAAAATTACTGTAAAAGATTTTGAAGGTTGGACACAAGAGCGTGGATTATATTTTCCAGATGAATGGTCTAGTGAATTTACTCCTCTTCTATCAATGAATGATACTGGTGAAACACCAAAAGAGGGTAGCTTATTAGTTGCAAAATATGGCAAAGGTAATTATATCTACACAGGGTTAAGCTTTTTTAGAGAATTTCCTGCAGGAGTGTCAGGAGCCTATAGATTGTTTGCAAATATGCTTTCTGTCGGAAAAAACGATATTGATATAACCAAAAAATTAAACGACTAGAATGGCAGAAGAACCAACTCAAAAATATGAATGGAAATCAATATACACTATTGTTTTAGTAGCTAATGCTGTATATTTTATTTTGTTCTATTTTATAATGAATACATTCTCATAATATGCAAACATTAGATTGGATTGATTGGGCTGTATTAACTGTAACATTAATTACTATAGTTGGTTATGGAACATGGCAAACACGTGGAAGCAAAAATGTTCAGGATTATTTAAGAGGTGGAAATACCTCTAAATGGTGGACTATCGGATTGTCTGTTATGGCTACCCAAGCCAGTGCAATTACCTTCCTCTCTACTCCTGGACAAGCCTATAACGATGGCATGGGTTTTGTACAGTTTTATTTTGGATTACCAATAGCTATGATAGTAATCTGTATGGTTTTCATTCCTCTTTACCATCGCCTTAAAGTTTATACTGCTTATGAATATTTGGAAAGTCGTTTCGATTTAAAAACAAGAACGCTCACTGCTATTCTGTTTTTAATACAAAGAGGGTTGGCTGCTGGAATTACCATTTTTGCCCCAGCAATTATTTTATCGGTTGTTTTAGGATGGGACTTATTGCTACTAAATATTATGATTGGTGTTTTAGTAATAATTTATACAGTTTCTGGAGGTACGCGAGCAGTAAACGTTACTCAAAAACACCAAATGATTGTAATTTTTATTGGTATGCTAGTGGCATTCTTTATAATAGTTAGCAAGCTACCACAAGACATTACTTTTACTAAAGCACTTGATATTGCCGGAGCTAGTGGCAAAATGGAGATTCTGGATTTCTCTTTCGATCTAAACAATCGTTATACATTTTGGAGTGGTATTATTGGCGGGACATTTTTAATGTTGTCTTATTTTGGGACAGATCAAAGTCAGGTACAACGCTACCTTTCCGGTAAATCGATTAGAGAAATGCGATTGGGTTTACTTTTTAATGGCTTGTTAAAAATCCCAATGCAGTTTTTTATCTTATTAGTTGGTGTTATGGTTTTTGTGTTTTATCAGTTTAATCAAGCTCCAATGAATTTTAATCCAGTTGCCACTGAGGTTGTTTTGAATTCGGAATATGCAGATGAATATAAAGAACTTTTAAAGGAACAAGAAGCGGTTTTTAATGACAAACAAATACTTATTAAATCATTTATTGAATCAGAAAATCCCAACGCTTCAAAATTTATCTCATTTGCTAATGAAGCAAGTGATGATTTAAGAAACGAAGCTAAATTATTAATAGAAAAAGCTGCTGAAGAACAAAACGTAAGAGTAGAAAGTAATGATAAAGATTATGTATTTATACATTTCATCCTTAACAATTTACCGCGTGGATTAATTGGCTTATTATTAGCTGTAATCTTAAGTGCCGCTATGTCTAGTACATCTAGTGAATTGAACGCTTTGGCATCCACAACAACTATCGATTTATACAAACGAAATACCAGTAAAAAGACAGAAACCGAAATGGTTAAGGCATCCAGATGGTTTACAGTATTATGGGGAGTTATTGCAATTAGTATTGCTAGTGTCGCTAATCTTTTCGAAAACTTAATACAGCTTGTTAACATTATTGGCTCCATTTTTTATGGCAATGTATTAGGTATTTTTCTATTGGCATTTTTCTTCAAATACGTTAAATCAAATGCCGTTTTCGTAGCTGCATTAATTACTCAAGTAATAATTATTGGTTTATTCTTTTTAGATAAATATGAGATGATTAACCTTCCTTTTTTATGGTTGAATTTTGTTGGCTGTGCAGTTGTTATTTTTATAGCACTGTTATTATCTTATAGTAATTTGGATAGAAAAGGAAAATTTCCATTATTTATTTTAACAGCAATCTTAAGCTTTGTTGCTTTCAATATTATTTAGTTATTTAAAAAATAATGTCAAGATCATTTCAAAACAGAAAAATACGTTGGGGTATTATTGGTCTAGGGAATATTGCACACAAATTTGCTACTGATATTTTAACTGTTAATGATGCCCAACTTTATGCTGTTGCATCTCGATCACTAGAAAACGCTGACTCTTTTGCTACAAAATATAATGCTACAAAAGCCTATACAAGTTATATGGAACTTGCTAAAGATCCGAACGTAGATGCAGTTTATATAGCCACGCCACATAGTTTTCATAAAGACCATACGCTATTGTGTTTGGAGCATGGTATTGCTGTATTATGTGAAAAACCTTTTGCAATGAACAGTAATGAAGTAAATGAAATGATAACAAAAGCCAAAGAAAAGAATGTGCTGCTCATGGAAGCGCTTTGTACTTCTGTTCTACCTCATTATCAGTTTGCTTTAAATGAATTAAGAAACAAAACATATGGTAATATTTTAAAACTTGAAGCCGATTTTGGTTTTAAATCTGAACATTCTTTAGATTCAAGAGTACTCAAAAAATCGCTTGGAGGCGGAAGTCTTTTAGATATTGGCATCTACCCTATTTTTGCAGCCATTTCTACTTTAGGTATGCCCCGTTCTGTTAACGCAAATGCTACTTTTTTTAAAAATGGAGCCGATAGTTCATGTGCAATGATTTTCAATTATAATAATGGTGTTAAAGCAATTTTGAAAAGCACCTTTTTAGAACATACACCAACAGAGGCTATTTTCTATTGCGAAAACGGAATCATCAAAATCAACAGCAGATTTGCTGGCCCTTCAACAGTTACCAAAATTTCTAATAACCAAGAAGAAACAATAGATTTCAATTACAAGACCAAAGGTTATGATTACGAAATTATGCACTTCAACCAACTCTTAAGAAATGGTAAAACCGAAAGTGATATTATGTCTTTTGATTTTAGTAGAAAACTTATTCAAACCATAGATAAAGTCCGTGAAATTATTGGATTGACTTATTAAGCCATTATTACAAAAAAAGCGCAACTTCTCGATAATTATCGGGATTAGTTGCGCTTTTTTATTATAAAATATTCTAAATCTTATTCCATCCACTCTGCAATAGACTCTTTATTCATCTTTACATAGGCATCATTTCCTGCTTCTTTAGAAGCAGCTAATGACTTTTCGGCAACTGCAATAGCTCCTTTTTTATCTCCAGCTTTTGCATAAATTAAAGATTGCTGTCTTAATTGCCAAAAACGAGGTGTCTCTGTCATACTCATAGCTTTATCAATCCATTCTTTTGCTTTGCTGATATCTTTCCCTTCATTGAAATAATAAGATGCAGCAGCATAATAATCACCAAATCCAGGACCATTTAAGGTTTTATCAATAGCAGTCATAACTACTTCATCTGCTGATACTGAAAATGGAATTGATACATATGTCATTTCCCAAATAAAATCTAATGTAGCACTTGTATTGGTAATATTATTTATGTCAATTGTTAGAGTTTCTACATTAAAAGGAATTGTAATAGTCTGGATAGTTGATTTTGCAGCTACTTTAGAATCGTCCCATTCTTGAGGTGCTCCACCTCCATTGTGATCAGTATAGAAAAATACATCCCAAGATGATTCATTTGGAGTAACAAAAATGGCATATGTTCCAGCTTTTAAAGGCTGACCATCCATCATTATATCATCGCTAAATGTAATTTTAGTTCTAGCATTCGCTCCAGCTCTCCAAACTTTTCCATATGGTTCAAGTCCGCCAAATATTTTTCTTCCCTTTACACCAGGTCGAGAGTATTCAATAGTAATATCAGTCAATCCCACTTTCTGCTCTAGCTTTGAAAAGGGGCTTGGCGCTGGTGTTTGTATCTGTGCATTTACAGCATAAGACATTGTAAATGCTAATGTAATTAATAGAATTTTTTTCATTGTGATTAGGTTTTTTAGTGTATAAATAATAGAGCATAAAATTACGGATTAGTACTGCCTTTAAATGTTAACAAAACCATAAATTAACATAGAAACTTAAGCAGCTTTTATCATTAGAATATCTGAATTATTTTGGTCTAAATTCCTAAAAAAGTTTTTATACCTTTAAAACAAATTTAAAACCAAACCAAAATGAAAATCAAATTAGCACTAACCATAGTCTTTTGTTTTGCCATTTGTAATTCCTTTACACAGAACAAAATGAGCAAAACAAAGAAAGCTATTATTGCGTCTGTAGAGAAACACGAAGCCAACCTTATTAAAATGAGTGATGAAATTTGGGCTTTGGCTGAAACAGCTTTCGAAGAAACTAAATCTTCAAAAATATTATCGGATTATGCCGAACAACAAGGCTTCACAGTAGAACGAGGTGTTGCAGGTATGCCAACCGCTTTTGTAGCTACTTACGGTTCTGGGAAACCTGTTATTAGTGTCTTGGGTGAGTTTGATGCCCTTCCGGGTATTTCACAAAAAGCAGAAGCAACTAAATCCCCTTTAAATGAAGGAGCTGGAGGTCATGGTTGCGGTCATAATATGTTTGGTGCAGGAAGTTTGGGAGCAGCTATTGCCATAAAAGAGCTCATAGAAAATGGAACTTTAAAAGGTACAGTTAAATTTATGGGCACACCTAGTGAAGAAAAATATTTTGGTAAAATATGGATGGTTAATGCTGGACTTTGGAACGATGTAGATGTAAACATAAGCTGGCATCCTTCGGCTTCAATTGAGGCCGATGTACAAAGTTCTCTGGCGCTTGTAGATTTTAAAATAGAATTTTTTGGCCAAGCTGCTCATGCATCTGGTGATCCTTGGAATGGTAGAAGCGCTTCTGATGCTTTAGAAATTTACACCACCGGAATTAACTATTATAGAGAGCATGTGAAGCCTACGGTTAGAATGCATTATCATATTCAGGATGGTGGACAGGTTGTAAATGTGGTACCCGATTACTCAAGATTATGGATGCGTGTTCGTGACACCAAACGCGCGGGAATGATGCCAGTTTACGAGCGTGCTATGAAAATGGTTGAAGGTGCTGCTATAATGGCGAATGTAGATTATAAAATATCGCTTATCTCCGGAATATACGAAGTACTTGTAAATCGTGAAGGCGGAAAAATTATGCAAGCAAATCTCGAGCTTCTTGGTCCTATAGAATATACAGATGAAGAAACAGCATTTGGTAAAAAGATTCAAGAAAATACTGGAAAAAAGCAAGTGGGTATGGACAGTAAAATTAAACCACTTGAAGACACTAGAGAGCATCCTGGTGGTGGCTCGACAGATGTAGGTGATGTAAGCTGGAATGTTGCTAATATTAATCTTGGTGTAACGACAGCACCCAAAGATACACCTTGGCATTCCTGGGCTGTTGTAGCTTGTGGTGGTATGAGTATTGGACATAAAGGCCTTTCATATGCATCAAAAGCAATGGCAATGACTATGGCTGATTTGTTTGAAAACCTAGAACTTATAGAAAAAGTAAAAGCCGAATATAGAGAACGTAAAGGTGACGAGGTTTATAAGGCTATTATCCCAGAAGGCCCTCCACCAATTAATGGGAACTAAAGCGTGTACAGATGTACTGTTTACATACAAATATAGGCTGTATAAAGATGTATAATACATATATATATAAACAAGTTGTGCATAATTAAATGAAATGATAAACGACATAAAGAATTCTATAAATAAAATTCTTAACGAAAGACTTACTAGCCCATTCTATGGAACTTTTATTCTGGCTTGGTTAGTTTGGAATTGGCGAATACTATATCTTTCCTTTTTCGTTAGTGAAGATAAAATTGAGACTGATAAAATATCGTATATAATAGAAAAATTTTCTGACTTAAAATATATTGTGTTTTTACCTCTGATTTCAACAATTATCTTAATTACATTAATTCCTTTTATAACCAATAGAGCATATTGGATTTCATTATTATATAATCAATGGAAAGTAAATAAGCGAAATGAAGTACAAAAAAAAGATTTATTAACCATTGAACAATCATTAAACTTAAGGGAACAAATTAAGTCACAAGAAAAAAGATTTGAGGAATTGCTTGAAGATAAAAATACAGAATTAAAACAATTGAGACTTCAAATTGCAGAATTTTCAAATAAACCAAATTCTGTAAGTACACCTACTGCATCAAAATCTGAATTAAGCCTAAAAGGTCTTCAAAATTTAGTGAATAAAATAATGGATAACACTATACTTTCCAAAGGATTAGACGAAGTTAATTATTATATTCAAGGAGGATATTCTGGACTTAAAGACTCTGATAATATTACAACGGATATTATTTCTTTTTTTGAATCAAATGACATTATTGAAAACAAAGGCAAAGGAATGTATGGATTAACCGAGAACGGAAAAAAAGTAAATCGTACTATTACAAGTAGAAAATTTAAATAACTATGCACAACAACGTGTATATATAATTAATTGCTTTAACTAAACCCTTTCAATCTTTGCACCAATAGCACGTAAGCGTTCGTCTATACGCTCGTAACCTCGATCTATTTGTTCGATGTTATGGATGGTAGAAGTACCTTTAGCCGAAAGTGCAGCAATAAGCAAAGAAATACCAGCTCTAATATCTGGAGAGGTCATTGTGGTTGCTTTTAGATCCGATTTAAAATCGTGACCTATTACAGTCGCGCGATGTGGATCACACAAAATAATCTTTGCTCCCATATCAATTAATTTATCGACAAAAAATAAACGGCTTTCAAACATTTTTTGATGTACCAATACTTCGCCTTTTGCCTGAGTAGCTATCACCAAAATAATACTCAATAAATCTGGTGTAAATCCTGGCCAAGGTGCATCTGCAACTGTAAGAATAGAACCGTCAATATAGTTTTGTATTTCATAACCATTTGTATGTTCTGGTATAAAAATATCGTCATTTATATTTTCAATAGTAATCCCTAATTTTCTAAATACATCAGGTATTTGCCCTAGATCATCCCAACTCACATTTTTTATAGTGAGTGCACTTTTTGTCATTGCAGCTAAACCAATCCAACTACCAATTTCTACCATATCTGGTAGTATTGTGTGTTCTGTTCCGTTTAATGAAGCTACACCTTCAATTGTTAATTTATTAGAACCTACACCTGATATCTTTGCTCCCATTAGGTTAAGCATTTTACAAAGCTGCTGTAAATAAGGTTCACAAGCTGCATTGTAGATTGTTGTAGTGCCTTCTGCTAAAACTGAAGCCATTACAATATTTGCTGTTCCTGTAACCGAAGCTTCATCAAGTAAAATATAAGCTCCTTTAAGCTTCTTGGCTTCTACACCATAGAAGTGATCTTCTCTATTATATCTAAATTCTGCTCCTAATTTTATAAAGCCTTCAAAATGTGTATCTAAACGACGACGACCAATTTTATCACCTCCCGGCTTTGGAATATATCCTTTACCAAAACGAGCTAATAATGGTCCAACTATCAAAATAGAACCTCTTAATCCACGACCAGCTTCTTTAAAAGCTGAAGATTCTAAATACTTTAAATTAATCTCATCGGCCTGAAAACTGTAAGAACCATAAGAAAGTTTTTTAATTTTTACACCTAGATTTCCTAGAAGTACAATAAGTTTATTGACATCAATTATATCTGGAATGTTGTGAATGGTAATTTTTTCGGAAGATAAAAGTACAGCACATAAAATTTGTAGCGTTTCATTTTTTGCTCCTTGTGGCTTTATTTCGCCACTTAATTTATGACCTCCTTCTATTTTAAAAGTTCCCATAAAAGAATTTAGTAACGCTTTCTATTACGATGATTGCTAGGTTTTTTGCCTTTTTTAGTATTAGTATTACTACTATATTTCTTTTTAGAACGCATTAAATTTGTTGATTCGCTTAAAGCTTCTTTACTTTCTTTTAAATTTAATTTTCCATCAGAAAGTTCAAACAAATGATTAAAAATTACAGCATCTTCAACAGTATCTTTATTCCAAATTAAAAAACACTTTTTCATATGGTTAGCAATAGTAAACACTAAAGCTTCTTTCATTTCTCCTTCTTCCCAAGTATTAGCAACATCTATCATCGTTTTAATATTATTACCATAAAAACGATATTTAGGGTAATTTTGTGGATAATCTAAAGGCTCTGGACGTGCTTCTAAAACTTCTCGTTCTGGTTTTTCGAAAGGAAAATCTGCATCCAATTCAAAATCGGACATAATATAAAGTTGGTCCCATAATTTATGCTGAAAATCGGGAACATCGCGTAAATGCGGCTGTAAATTCCCCATTATCGCAATAATTGATTTAGCATATTTATTTCGTTCCTCTTTTGTTTCTCTCGATTTAGCGTAATTAATCATTTTTTGCATATGTCTTCCATATTCTGGAATGATTAAATGCTCGCGTTCTGTGTTGTACTGTAATTGATCTATCAAAATTAAAATGTTATGTGTAGTATTATTATTCTATGAAGCCTTCAATAATGCGCAAAATACAAAAAAAAAATAATGACAGTAAATATAAGCTGTATTAATTATAACGAGATAACGCCTTCAATAGTGTTTGCTACTTCAATATATTTTGCAACAACTGCGTCAGGATTTATCATTATTAAGTTTATAGATATACTAGTGTACTTTCCATTTTTAGATTCGGTAGTCTGTATTACCGCTCCTCCGTCATTAAAAAGCGATTCTAGTTTTTCGATTTTACTTACTTCTGTTTTTACAATAAACTTATATAAATATTCTGAAGGCCAAGTTGTTGTCTCTTTTAATTGATTTTTAAGTTTTGTATAAAATTCTTCAGCATTAGGTATATCGCTCATGGTCTCATGTTTATTGAATTGCAAATATAATTTTTTATTCCCTTTTTAATTACGATTTTTACAGCTAAATTCTTACCTGTTTTGAATACAAAAAAAATTGTAATAACTGGTGGTCCTGGAACTGGAAAGACTTCAATCATTAATGAATTGAAAAGGAAAAATTTTTATTGCTTTGAAGAAATAATAAGAACATTGACTTTAGCTGCTAAAAAGGAAAACGATGCTTCAACACATCTTTCTAATCCCATTGCTTTTGTTAACGATCCAATGTTATTTAATACTAATTTACTTAACGGAAGAATAGCACAATTTAAACAGGCCAATATCATAGAAAAAAAGATTAGTTTCTTTGATAGAGGGATTCCAGATGTTTTAGCATATATGTCTTTTTTTAATCAAGAATATGGAGAAATATTTACAAATGCATGTAAAGAGAACGTATATAATTATGTATTCTTATTGCCGCCCTGGAAAGATATCTATAAATCGGATAATGAACGATTTGAAACTTTTGAACAATCGAAAAAAATTCATCTTCATTTAGTTGAAATCTATAAAAAATTTGGATATAAAATTATTGAAGTCCCTTTTGGAACAATAAAAGAACGTACTAATTTCATCTTAACCATTCTAGAAAATTTATAATGCAACATCCAATACAAATATTAGAGCGTTATTGGAATTTCACCAGCTTTAAACCTTTACAGGAAGACATTATTAATGCTGTTCAAGAAGGTGAAGATACTTTTGCATTATTACCAACTGGAGGAGGAAAATCTCTTTGTTTTCAAATTCCAGCATTGGCAAAAGAAGGTATTTGTATTGTAGTATCTCCATTAATAGCTTTAATGAAAAATCAAGTTGGCACATTAAAAGAAAAAGGTATTAAAGCAATGGCGTTAACAAACGAGTTTAAATACAATGAAATAGATACAATGCTTGATAATTGCATCTATGGGAATTACAAATTTTTATACCTCTCGCCAGAGCGTTTACAACAAGATATTGTTCAAGATAGAATACAACAAATGAATGTAAATCTTATTGCAGTGGACGAAGCGCATTGCATCTCGCAATGGGGAAATGATTTTCGTCCAGCATATAAGAATATTGTTTTACTTCGTAAACTGCTACCTCATGTTAATGTGATAGCATTAACAGCTTCGGCTACTCCAAAGGTAGTAGAAGACATAGTTAAGGAATTAGATTTTATTAATCCAAAAATCTTTAAGCAATCTTTTAAAAGAGAACATTTGGCGTACATGGTTTTTGAAGAAGAAGATAAATATTTTAGAATTGAACAAATTCTAAAAAAAAATCCAAATTCTTCAATTATATATGTCAGAAGCAGGAAAAATACATTTGAAATAAGTGATTATCTTGAGAAAAAAGGATTTAGAAGTACCTTTTACCATGGAGGACTATCTAATACCGAAAAAGACAAGCACTTTTCTGAATGGTACAATAACCAAAAACAGGTTATGGTTGCTACGAATGCATTTGGTATGGGAATTGATAAGGCTGATGTAAAAACTGTATTGCATGTAAATCTTCCAGAAAGTATAGAAAGTTACTTTCAAGAAGCTGGTCGTGCAGGAAGAAATAATAAAAAAGCATATGCGGTAATTTTAAAAACCAAAGGAGACGAACAGCATGTTAAAAATCAATTCTTAAGTATTTTACCTTCAGTAAATTTTATTAAGCAAGTATATAGGAAGCTATGTAATTATTTCCAAATTTCATATGGTGAAGGAGAACACACTACACACGAATTTAATTTAAACACTTTTTGTAGTACTTATAATTTTAACCCAATGCTAACTTATAACGCTCTTAAAGCATTAGATAGAACAAGTGTTATTACATTAACAAAACAATACAATAGAAGGTCTAGTGTGCAAGTTTTATACCCTAATAAAAAACTATTTCAATATCTAGAAAAAAACCATGAGACTAATATTATAGTAAAATCTATTTTAAGAACTTATGGTGGAATTTTCGACCAATCCGTAAAAATTAATACCTATTTAATTGCAGACAAAGCTTCAACAACCGAAGATAAGATCATACAAACATTGCTTCAATTGCAAAAAGACGAAGTTATTTCATTAAAATTAATTAATACCGATGCTCAAATAATTTTTCTTCAACCTAGAGAAGATGATAAAACCATTAACAGAATCTCCAAAACTATAGAGCAACAAAATAATCTTAAAAAAAACCATGTGACTTCGGTTTTAAACTATGTAAATAATAATGATATTTGTAAAAGTGTACAATTGCTTTCCTATTTTGGTGAACACAAACTTAAAGATTGTGGAATTTGCTCGGTTTGCTTAAATACAAACCTTACACTATCAAATACCATTATTGAAGAAAGTATTGAAGACATTGTTTTAGTATTAAAAAAGAAACCATTATCATCAAGAGATATTTTACCTCAAACTAAAATAAAGGAAATACATTTAGCAACTATATTAAAATTAATGCTAGAAAAAGATATGATTGAAATTACAAGTGCAAATACTTATAAGATAAGATGAATAAGGACTTAAGAATTGTTTTTATGGGAACTCCAGATTTTGCTGTTGCTTCATTAAAGGCACTAATAAATCATAATTATAATATTGTAAGTGTTATTACAGCTCCAGATAAACCTGCAGGCAGAGGTAGAAAGCTAAACGAATCTGCAATAAAACTGTATGCAAAATCTATAGGATTAAATGTATTACAACCAGGCAATTTAAAAAGTGAAACTTTTATAAAAGAGTTAGAAGCCCTTCATGCTAATCTACAAATTGTGGTTGCATTTAGAATGCTACCAAAAATAGTTTGGCAAATGCCAGAATATGGAACTTTTAACCTTCATGCTTCTTTATTACCAAATTATAGAGGTGCTGCTCCTATAAACTGGGCAATAATAAATGGAGAAACTAAAACAGGTGTTACCACTTTTTTTATAGATGAAAAAATTGATACTGGAGCAATGATTTTTCAACAAGTGGTAGAAATTCTACCAAATGAAACGGCTGGAAGATTACACGGCAAGCTTATGCAAATTGGGAGTAATCTAGTTATGGATACTGTTAAAAGTATTGAGCAAGGCAAAGTAGAAACAATACCACAACTAGAAGATATAGCTATTAAAACAGCTTATAAATTGAATAAAGAAAATTGTTTTATAGATTGGAATGATAGCTTAAACAATATATACAATAAAGTAAGAGGGTTAAATCCTTATCCAGCTGCTTGGTGCATGATAAAGAACAATAATGAAGAACTAAATGTTAAGATTTATGATGTTGAAAAATGCATAGAGAAACACAATTTTGAAATTGGAAAAATTTTAAGCTCTAAACATGAAGTTAAGGTTGCTGTTTGTAAAGGATTTATAAAACTAAAAGAAATAAAAATGCCTGGAAAACGTAAAATGGATGTGAAATCTCTTTTAAATGGTTATAGTTTTGATAATAAAGCAAAAATGCTGTAAACCCTTGTTATCATTGACACAATCAAAAAAAATTTATTAAAATATGCTCCTTTGTTAACATTAAGTTCAAGTTATTAACAAAAGTAGCCATTTCACTTGCTATTACTTGTGTAAATGGATTATCCGTATAATTTTGTATAGGATTTAACAAATAAGTTAACCCAAACAATAACAATTTAATTTAAAATTTATGAACAAAACAGATTTAATTAATGGAATGGCAGAAAATGCTGGTATTACTAAAGCAGCTGCTAAAAAGGCATTAGACGGTTTATTAATTGACGTTGAAGGAGCATTACAAAAAGGAAATAGAGTTTCTTTAGTAGGGTTTGGATCTTGGTCAGTTACTAGAAGAGCTGCTAGAGAAGGAAGAAACCCACAAACAGGAGCATCTATACAAATAAAAGCTAAAAATGTAGTTAAATTTAGAGCTGGATCAGATTTAAGTAGTGCTGTAAACTAATTTATATAAAAATTAATTATAAAAGGCTCGTTAATTAACGAGCCTTTTTTGTTTTTACACAAATTTTTATTAGATTTAAATATTCAAACATTGATTCATGAATAATCTAAACCCCGAAAAAGGTTATTTGCTTATTGCTGAACCCTCTATACTTGGAGACGTGTCTTTTAATAGATCTGTAATTTTATTAGCAGATTATTCTCCCGAAGGATCGGTAGGGTTTATTTTAAACAAACCACTGGACTATACAATTAGGGATTTAATTCCAGAAATCGATGCCACTTTTAGAATTTATAATGGAGGTCCAGTTGAACAAGATAATCTCTATTTTATTCATAAAATACCAGACTTAATTCCTAATAGCATAGAAATTTCTTATGGAATTTTTTGGGGAGGAGATTTTAATAGTGTCAAAGACCTTATTGATCAAAAAAAGTTAAAAGTAGGTGACATTCGTTTTTTCCTCGGATATTCGGGTTGGGAAACGAATCAATTGATTAGTGAACTCATTTCAAATTCCTGGGTTATAACCAAGAACGTGTATAAATCATCGATTCTTGAAAAGAATGACCCTTCGTTTTGGAAGGAAAAAATGCTAGAATTTGGTGGAGATTATAGCATTTGGTCAAATGCTCCGGAAGATCCAACTTACAACTAAAAAAATTTAATTTTAAGATTCAATTTATCCAATATCTTTTTTGATACTTCTTTAGAAAACCTTTTCTTTCTATAGTTTGTAATAGGTTGTATTCCTGAAATAACATTTGTTAAAAACAATTCATTAGCTTTTTGAAGTTCAAAAGGAGAGATTGATGATTCTTCTAAAGTATATTCGGGCATTAATTTAATTATCTCTATAATTTGTTTCCTCATTATACCTTTAACACAACCATCTTGAAGTGTTGGTGTTTTAATTTTATTATCACTTACCAAAAAAATATTAGCATTTAATGCTTCCGCAATATTTTTATTGGTATTTAAAATTAAACAATTATCAAAATTATTTTCTTTAGCATAAATACTTCCAACAATACTAACTAATCTATTATTACTTTTTAAAGTAGATAATAAGCTTGGAGAAATAAAATAATCCTTAAATAAATCTACTTTATAATCTTTATCCGAAAAATTATAAAAATCGCTATCAAGTCGTTCAGCAAATATTATATATTCTATAGTATTAGTTTTTGGTGTATATAACCCACCTTCGTTCCTATTAACTATAAACTTAACACGAGCAGAACCTTGTGCTAAGTTATTTATTTTAATAAGGTTACGCATTTCACTATCAAAAAATTCTAAAGTAAAATTCATCGAAATTTGCATCCTTAAAATCCGCATAGATGACATTAATCTGAAGTAATGATCTTCTAAGAATAGTACCTTATTTTGAACCACTTTTATAGTTTCAAAAACAGCATCTCCATAAGCAAAACCTCTATTATTTATAGATATGGTTGCTTGAGTTTTATTTATAATATTTCCATTAATATTAACCATAAAAAATACCAAATCCCGATAGTTATCGTTATCGGGACAGAACAAATATTATTTAATTAAAGTTATTATTTATGAAGATCCTAAAACTTGTTTTAAACTAGAAATTTGGTTATCCCACAACATTTTAGACTCTTCTACTTCTCCATCATCAGCAAAATCTGTAACTATCAATGAAACATCTTTGGTTATTTCATCCACTTGAATTTTAATTTCAAAAAATATTGAAGCATCATCATCATTATCTAACCATTTAAACTTAACACGTTCTGCATTTTTTTTGCTTAACATCTTTGCATTTTCTTCACTATCATCCCATATAAAAGTGAAAATTTCTCCACGAGAATTTACATTATCTGCAAACCATTCAGATAAGCCTGATGGTGTAGAAATGTATTGAAACAACAACTGCGGTGAAGCATGAATTGGGAATTCTAGTTCAAATTTAATTTTATCCTCCATTTACTCTTAAAATTAGTTGGTCAATATATACATTAATTACGTAGTTTTAAAAATAAATTTAATAATAATTTATTCTTTGAATATTTGCAGCCAGTTATTTTGTTTTTATATTTGCAGCCGCATAAAGTTGGCGAGGTAGCTCAGTTGGTTAGAGTGTCGGATTCATAACCCGGAGGTCACGAGTTCAATTCTCGTTCTCGCTACAATGTTAAAATCACTGAAACTAACGGTTTTGTTCACACAAAACCGTTTTTTTTATGTCTACATTACAAGAATTTCTTACATTTGAACACGAAAGTGAACACGTTTTAGAACACGATTTGTCAAACAAAAAACTTTTTTCAGTACCCAAAATCTACAATG
The DNA here is from genome assembly GCA_965250265.1 of Flavobacteriaceae bacterium. Lineage (GTDB taxonomy): Bacteria > Bacteroidota > Bacteroidia > Flavobacteriales > Flavobacteriaceae > PRS1. The sequence goes on from CBDFNO010000014.1 coordinate 289,983, forward strand.
CAAATGGTAATTTGTCCAAGCGTTGGTATGTCTATTTTTCTTATCGAAATCCGAACACAGGAAAACTGGAACGTATGAAAAATATCTATGGTAAAACCAATCTATATAAAACCAAAGAAGACCGCCTTTCTATCCTGTCTGCCTACAGAAGAAAATTGTTAAAGCTATTAAAAAAAGGCTATAGTCCATTTGAGGACAATTCTGCCTTATACCATAAAGAAAAAATTAATAATGTATTATCTAAATCCTCTCAAACTGATATATCTAGGAATGCCGAAATTGAAATTACTGAAGTTGCTGAAGAAAACCTTAAAATGACTTTAAAAGAAGCCTTTGATTTTGGTTTAAAATTGAAGGAAAAAGTAGTGAATACCCGAACCTTAATTGATTATGAATATAAGGTCACAGCATTATTAAAATGGATGACTAAGCACAATCCTGAAATAAAAACAATTGATCAACTTGATAAAAAAACTGTTTTAGGTTTTTTAAATACTATTTTAATGAATACAAGTCCTAGAAATAGAAATAATTATCGTGTTGGATTGGGTAGCATTATGCAAACTTTAGAGGATAATGAAATAATGAGGGTGAATATCATGAAAAAGATTCCTGTATTAAAAGCTATTCCTGAACGAAATAAAACTTATACCTTAGAAATGCAAGAAAATATTTTTAAGTATTTAGAAGAGAAAGACCCCATACTTCTGTTATACATTAAATTCATTTCTTATAATTTTTTGAGACCTATTGAAGTGTGTCGATTAAAAGTAAAGGACATTAATTTAAATACAAAAACCATCCAATTTAAAGCAAAGAATAGTCCTTTGAAAACCAAAATTATCCCTGAGATATTATTTAAAGAGTTACCTAACCTTACAGAATTGGAAAAAGAATTGTTTCTATTTACACCAGATAAATTTGGAGGTGAATGGGACGCCTCAGAAAATAATAGACGTGATCATTTTACAAAACGTTTTAAAAAAGTTGTAAAAGAACCTTTCAATTTAAATAGTGATTATGGATTGTATAGCTTTAGACATACTTATATCACAAAACTTTATCGAGTACTTGTAAAAAAATCATCACCGTTTGAGGCTAAAAGTAAGCTTATGGTAATTACTGGGCATACATCTATGATTGCATTACAAAAATATTTGCGTGATATTGATGCGGAGCTTCCTGAAGATTATTCCGAATTATTAAAATAAGACCTGACTATGACAATTGATAATACATTTAATAATTTAAAGAATAATTTGTATAAACCACTTATTTTTTATGTTCCAAGGAGCATCATTCCTGATAACAAGAAAGAATTATATGGTTCCTCAAAATTTGATTCGATATTTAATAGAATAGTTGTTATTGATAAAAAAGGTAATATTCTTGAATTAAAATCTAATATTAAACTTTTGCAACTTTTAGAAAAACCAACTTTATTAGATGAAAATATATTTTTATTATTAGATGAAAAAGAACATTTAAAACCCTATCAGTTTAATTATTTATTAGAGAAGTATATCGAGCAAATTAATTTTTATGTTTTAATCTCAGATTGGATGGATAAAAACATAATTATAAATATTATCGATTTAGATAGTGATATTAAAAGCTACTTTGAATTACAAAAAAAAGTATTTCAAAAACATTTGGGAGTATTCAAAAATAATTTTCTTTCAAATACAATTTCTTACTCAAAACCTGTTGATGTGTTAAAGAACATTGAAAAGGACTTCCCTCCTTTTAATCAATTTATAAAAAAACAAAATGCAAGTAATATCAAATTTAATGAGAAAGATACTACGATAAAAGAGAGAGTAAAAAAGCAAAAAACTATTTTAATTACAGAAGAAGAGGTAGAAAATTTTATTTTGGATATTGTTTTTAATTTAGATGTTAAAAGGTTTTAATTTTTGGTGACTTATGCAACCAAAAAAATGAAATGAATAAAATATTATTAATTATACGTCAAACAAACGTTTATTTTACGCTAAATGAATAATAAATATTATATATGTGATTATTGCTGCAATGAATACGTGCCTAAAAGAAGGCGTGTCCAAAAATATTGTAGCAATAGTTGTAGATCTAAAGCTTACCATTTTAGAACTCAGTCTGATCAAGTTTCGGAAAAAAATTCTAAAAACCCGAATGGACAAATGCAGATTGAAAAAATGAGTTTGGCGGGTATTGGAAATTCAGCTGTTGCTGTTGCAAGTGTAAATCTTCTAACAAAAGCTCTTACTAAAGAAGAAAATATGCCCTCTACAAAAGCTGATCTAAAAAGGCTTGAAAACAAATTAAAACGTTATCATAGAGTAAATAATTTAGAACCAAGAATGGATGGTACTCTACCCTATTTTGATATGGAAACTAAAACGATTATTTATCTAAAACACATACCTTGGATATGAAACAATTACCCCAAAACACTACCTAGCTTAAACATTGGCAGGTACATAGCAATTAAGATGACACCAACAAGTACGCCAACAAAAAGAATAATTAAAGGCTCCATAATGGTTGAAAGTAATTTTGATTGTTGCCCAACCTGAGTGTTATATTGCATATTAAGTCTGTCAAAAATAAATTCTGTTTGGTTGGTTTCTTCAGCTACTTTTACAAGTGCTATCATTTTATCATCAAATAATTTATGGTGGCTTAAACTTTTACTTAATGAACTTCCTTTTAATATTTCTACTTCTACACTTTCTAAAGCGTTTTGTAAGGGATAAAAATTAATCATCTGTTTTACCAGTTGAATACTATTAACTACTGGAACTTTTGAGGCTGTAAGTAAAGACACCGCTTGAGTAAATTGAGATAAATAAACTGTTTTAACAAAATTTCCAATAAAAGGAATTTTTAAAATAAAGTTGTCCTTAGCACGTTTATACCAAGTCTTTTTATTTAGTAGTGCTCTGGAGGCAATAATAGCCATAAGAGATAAAAAAAGTAACCAACCATAATCTTTAATAAACTCAGAGAGATTAATAATAAACTTTGTGATACCCGGCAGCTCTACATTTTGTTGCTTAAAGATATCTTCGAACATAGGTACTACAAAATTCAACATAAAAACGACTACCAGAATTGCCGTACTTAAAATAATAACAGGATAGGTAAGTGCAGAGATTAAATTTCTACGTTGTTCATTCTTTCTTGCAAAAAAACCACCCAATTGCTCAGAAACTTGTGCCAGTGTACCTGTTTCTTCCCCAATCTTTAAGGAATAATATTCATAATCTGTAAAGTGTTTTTGATTGTGTATGGCTTCAGATAAAGCTTGTCCAGAAACTATTGCCTGAGACACAACATGTATTGCCTCTTTATTCTGTTTCTTTTTTTGTGAGTTTTCCAAAAGTTCTAAGGCGTCCTTTAAGGTGATACCTGCTTTGAGTAACACACTTAACTCTGTATAAAAATCTTCTTTAATTTTACTTGAAAATGGCTTATTAAATAGTATGATCTCTTTTTTTAGAAAAGAAGGAGCCTCGCTATTCTGAGTTATAGCTTTATCTGGTTTATATGTATTATCTAGTTGAAATGCCATTAGTCCATAAATAGTGTCGCATCGTTTTGTTTGAAAATAAATAACTTTTGATTTTGAAACGATTTAGAAGTTTCTAATTTGATAGCATCTATAGTTCCTTTTGATGTTGTATTGCCGTCAAAAAACAGTACTTTAGTTTGTAATTGAATTGGAAATGTATCCAAGTCTTTAACGATATAGTTTTCATATAATTTATACGTTATTGAATCAATTTCGGTGGTGAAATGCAATTCATTTTCTAACTCATCGTAGTTAATTTTTGAATAACGATTAAAATCCAACCATAAGGATTGTTCCAGCTTGTTTAGTTCTGCTGTATGGTTAAAATTATCTTGAATACCATACATATGCTTTTGTACCAATGTGAGAACTGAAAATGCTAAACCAATAACAATACTGGTTAGTATTAAAACGACTATCATTTCACTTAAAGTAAATGCTTGTATTTTTTTAATTGTTTTCAATAATCTCCCTTTCAATAGTTTTATTTGTACTCCTGTTTATAGCGTCAACGGCAATAACTACCTTGCCGTTTTCTTTTAAAGATGCTATAGATATATCCCATGAATTAAAATCCTCATGATATGGCAACATAAGTTTTTCGTTTTGATATAGATATTGCAACTCATTTAATTGTGCATCAATAGATCTGGTGTTATCTTTAATACTGTTATAGAACAAATTATTTAACAACATACTGGAGATCATAAATACAATTACAATCAAAGCGGTTGCAACTAATGTTTCAATGAGCGTAGATGCTTTTATCTTTTTTAATACAACCATTTTAGTACTCCTTTTTTTGAGTTTTCTAAAGGTAACCCAACATATTCTTGAGGCAATTTATCTATTAATATTTTGGCATTATAAATGTGATTTTGATATATAGACCCTGATTGCTGAGCTACAAAATTATTAGCAAACACAGTCCCAAGCACATTGCCTTTTAGTTCTAAATTCTGCTCACAATATATTTCTCCTTTAATGGTTACGCCTTCTTCAATTACAATTTGAGGTTTGTAATTATTTGGTTTAGGGTTTCCCAAGAATACAGCAAAGCCTTTTATTATGGAACCTTTATCAATTGATATAGTATGATGCAAAGGCTGCATAATTTCATTTCCTCCTGGGTCATTATTTTCATTTAATACTAAGGCTGAAGGATATTTTAAATTACAGTTTTTACCAACTGTTATGGTTTCTGTTGCAAAAGCTTGAAATGTGCCCTTAGCATTACTGTTTATCTCAATTTCTGGAGCAATTAAAATCACATCTTTTAAAACTGATGTTGCATCCACTATAATCTTTGTTTTAGATTCAATCTTAATATGTCCTGTTAGGCTAACATCAGATAGATTAATGATGTTATTACTAAAAATGACTTGCAAGGGTTTTAAAAATGAGTTTTGATGTACTCTATTTTTGTCTAAATCTAAGAACTGTGAATCTTGTTCTATTGCAGTATTGTTTTTATCAGATTTAATGTGCTCTAGAGTTTCTGACAACAGTTTTGGAAAGTTGCTACTTAATCGTGTCTGACCATAAATAAGATGTTCACCATAATAGGATTTCCCAGATATATTACCCGCTTTTATGCCTCGTTTTGGCAAATAGGCTGTGCCTTGTATTTTAGTATTTCCAACTAATACTAAAGGCTTGTTGTTGTCTTTAAGATATAAAACTGTTCTATTTGTTTTGGACTGAGTTACTCCAACTAAAGCTACTTTGCTAAAAGTATTGGTTTTGATTGTTGAAGTAGAAATTACCTTTTCAAACAATCCCCAAAAATCACGTTTTACTTTTAAGATTTTATAATCTTCGTCATCTAAATCAACAGTAGTTACATCATTAAGCAAAGTAGAATGATACATGGCATAATCGATTCCCCGATCTGCATTGTCTATAGTTTCTAAAACAAAACTGGTTTGTACATTAAATCGTTTGTGTGTTTGTATTAAGACTACAAAAGAGGCTAATAGTATTGCAATTACTACAGCTATAAACATAGTGAGTTGTAAAGCTCCTGCGTTTAACTTTTTTAGTCTCATTGCACAATGTTAAATGTTTTTTGTTGGTTTTTGTAACGCATAACAATAGCTTTAGCATTTCCTCTTATTAAAGTAATACTATCCATACGCTGACCTTTTTTTAACAAATGCTGCTGTTTATTAATAGATACCACAAACACTTGTTGTGTAGATGCTTGCTTTTTCACTATCCCATGATAACTTATGGGCAACCAAATAAGTTTTTTATGATTCTTGTTTAAAGTAGGGCTAGACTTTACAATTTGTTGTGATCTTAAAGTTCCTAAAAACGGATCGCGATCTGTTGTCTGCACAGAAAAGGTGTCAATTACTGCGTTGGCTTTCGGGTTAAAACTCACGTCAACATCTTGTTGTGCTACTTCTGGAATTCCCGGATTTAAACCGGTCCATATCTTGTAGCCGATGATTCCCCAAATACTGAGTACTGCAACTAAAAGCAGATATGTTTTTTTCTTATTCTTCAATGGTAAAGGTTTGTGTTGTGTAGTTGGTTTGGTATCCAGAGTTTTCAGCTCTTACACGCCATTCGTAATCATTTGCTTCGAGAGTTGTTGTAAAACTGTTAGATACATCTACCGAGTCTTTTACTATTTGCAGGGCATTTTCAAAAGATGGCGTTGCAATTTGAATGTGATAGCTTTCTGCTTCTTCAACAACTTGCCAGGAAAAGGTAAGGTCTGTTATATTTAAAACAGCCTGATTTGTTGGTGCTAATAAAATGACTGATTTAGCAGAGATGTCATCCACTTCTATAATATCATCACAAGAGAACGTTAAGGCAATTAATACGATTAATAGTGACTTTTTCATAATTAGATTTATTTATAGGTAAGTTATCATTAGATATTAGCAAGAGTTGTTGGGTTTCCCAAAAAGTATATTCGCATAATTATTGCAGTTATTTTTACATCTTTTGCAATACATTTACTTGAATTTATGTTTACAAACTATAATTTGATTAAGTAAACATAAACCCCTTAAATATATTAGAAATTTAGCACACTATAGTAAGCTAAATGCTTACTAATACAAAGGGTTTTCTCTAAGTTTTAGAAGTTATCTGTCACTAATTTGAAATGTGACCCTCAGTTTTAAGGATTTGCGTGTTAATTACCAAACTAACTCGATTGTACACTTTACTCAACAGGACGGTTAGTTCACTAAATATAAGATGTGTAAAGATTAATGAATGAGTAGTTTTAAGTGAACATTAACAATAAATCTCAATCTAAATAAATAAAACAAAACGTATTTATTTATAGGAAATATCTTATAAACTTCTTAGACCTCACAATAACCATGAATAAAATTATAAACGTTCTAATAGTTGAAAATCAATCACTGATTATAGATGTCTTTAAAAGAGCTTTGGAAACGGTAAGTGATTCATGTAATAATTTAGATTTTAAGCTTAGTATTGTTAGCAGTTGTGAATTTGCTTTAGCCAAAATAAAAAATGTAACATCTAACAATTTAATCGACTTAATGTTATTAAATATTAATATTCCTCCATTCGGTTCTAAAAACTTAATCTTTGCAGATGATTTGGCTTTAGAATTAAGAAAGTTGTCTCCAAAAACTAAAATTATCGTGTTTGTTTTTAATTGTGATAATTTCAGAATCAATACTATTATGAAAACACTTGACCCTGAAAGTATTTTAGTTAACACTGATATAGATTTTAAAGAACTTACTCATGCTATTAAAACTGTTTTAATTAGACCGCCTTATTATAGTAGAGCTATATTACATTTTATCAGGCGTCACATAACTAATGATTTTATATTAGATAAAATAGACAGATTAATTTTACATCATTTATCCATAGGTGTTAAGAATAAAGATTTGCCAAGTTTAATAGGTCTTTCTAAAGGCGGTATAGAGAGACGCAAAAGAATCTTAAAAGATATCTTTAATGTAGAAAATGGTAATGATAAAATGCTATTTAAAGCTGCTCAAGAAAGAGGGATTATTTAAAAAACAGCAATGAAAAAGACTGCTATTGGATTATTCCCATATATGTGACACTCTGTTTTAAAAGTGTATTAGAGATATCAGGGCTTGTTTTTTTTTAATATTATAGTGTACATAAAAATTAATAAACAAGGGCAAAATGTCCTCTAAAAATTATACCAGTTGGAGTTTCAAGATTAAACCAATAATCACTTGATGGTAATTGCACTCCATTAAAAGTTCCGTTCCAACCTTTACCATCGTTAGGCTTAAAAGAATAAATATGCTTACCATATCTATCATAAATATTTATTACAGATTCTATTCTCAGGAATTCTGAAACTCCTTTTACATTCCAATAATCATTATAGCTATCGTTGTTGGGTGTAATAAAATTTGGAAAATTGATACTCGAGACATCAAGTGAAGTTAAAATACAATCACCATCAATGAAAAAATTACTGATTCTACTACAACTATTTTCATCAATGACTTTTACAAAAATTTCTTCAACAAGACCAATTGTCCCTATATAATTTAACGACAGTTTATTAGTACTGTTTTCTGCATTAAAGAATGTTTTGTAATATTCTAAAGTGTAATTAGCATCATCATCTATTATTATTTGATTGTAAATCTCATTTAGTTTAAAATATCCTTGATCATTTTTATTGATATAACAATTAGAAATGAATCTCATTTCAGTTACATCCGTCATTGGCTCTATAATTGGTGTTCTATGTATAATAATTTCAAATTGAGTTACATTAAAACAATCATGATTATAAGAATTTTGCACTCTAACATAAGCTGTATGATCATGATAATTGCTTAAATATGTACTGCTAATTTGATTGATATTGTTAATGGCATCATTTTCTTTGGTATGATATGAAACATCTACATCATAATCTACATTTACCAGCAACTCTTGTTCAACTTCAGTTAAATCAAATACAATAACATTTTCGTCCGAGCATTGTTCCAAATCATTTGGTTGAATAATCTGTGGCGCCTTAAAAACATTAATAGCTGCTTCAACAACATGAAATTCACCATTAATGATATTTTCTATCCGCACATAAATAAGCTCACCACCTTCAATTGTATTTATCCATACTCCTGTTAATTGGTTTGTAGCATTATTAGCGTTATTAAAATTTGAATACACACTCGCTTCTAAAACCATAGCTTCATGCAAACCAGCTGGGCCCCACCATGCAAAATCTGGTTGAGGATTAGTTATAACAGTTTGAAAACTAAAGGTTTCTAAATCTATTAAATATAGTTCTTCTGGAGTAACTCCATAAAGCTTACCCAATTCACTAGCCAATCCATAAGTGTAACGTGGTATTGTTCCTAAATCGGTATGCGAAACATAATTAAAATCTTCATCAACAGTTACTTCATAAAGCCTAAAGCCTAAATTATCGTCTTTCCAGGAGATGTACATTTTATCAATAAGCATCACAAAATCACCACCTGCATTTCCTGACACAAAGTCATGCCATACATAAGATGGTGTTAACTCATCGGCATTCCATCTATAAACATTGGATTCACTAGTTGTACCATAATACATATTTCCGTCTGTATCAAACGACAAAGAATTTGCGTAGTTTGGGTCTGTAAATGTAAATAGGGTATTACCTACATCGTCACAATTTTCATTAGTTTGAGAAATATATCCAAAATCGCATTTATAAATAGTACCGAGCTCATCTACAGCTACATCTGCATAAATATTACGGCTATTACAAATTTCTTGTATGTTAGGATTCATAGAAGGAGTGTTAATTTTTAAGATAACACCTGAATTGGTCGATATTAAAATACTTTCGGTGTCGTCATTTCCCAGACCTGTAAGTTGCAATACCTGCTCTGCAATTTCGTCCATATTAAATTCCATATAGCCATCTCCATCTACATCACAAAAATCTAATTCTAATACATCATTCCTGTTACTTTTATTAGGAGGTATTGTTTTGTAGATACTGTTATTAATACTGTTAGAGAAGTTTTTATTTTGCAATAAATCGGCTGATTGAGAATGGAGCTCAATGCTGCAAAAACATAAAATAACCACTATAAAAAAAAGTTTATACACAAAATTTACCATTAATAAAATATAATTTTTTGGAAATGCAAAGTATAAAATATTTTAAAAAACAGCAATCAATTAAGACTGCTGTTTAAATACTAATAACCACTAATTTAAACAGTGACCTATTATTTAATGTATTACGTTTTCGTCCAAATAATGCTATTAATTAAACTCCCATTGCCTGAAAACCCCTTTTTACTTATATAAATTTTATTTTTAAAAACTTCTTCTTTTCTAATATTCTCATATAGATTATAATCAGAAAGGGTTGTAATAATAATATCATCATGATTTTTACATTTTATTGTAACATAATAAAAAGCTTCAAAGGGCAATAACCTGAATGTACTTTTCCTTTTTACAGAAGGAGCAGCAAATAATATGACTTTTATGACGTCTTCTTTATTAATTACAACCATATTATCTTCTTCATTTAATATTATTCTATCTGAATCAATAGCAATTTCTCCTTTATACGAATTTAAGAGATAATCAATAAATAAAAAACAGACAACTCCCAACAGAATTGCAATAAATAAATAAGCAACAAGCATATCCATAGAATCAATAAAATAAAAAGAAATTATCTGATAAATTATTCCAACAGCTATTAAAAAATAACTAAAGGATAAGTTTTTAAAAATATCTTTCTTATTTATTTTATATTTCATATTAATAATTTGGGCTAAATCCTCTCATTATATTTCTAGAGTTAGAAAAATCAAAACTAAAATTTATTATTTTATTATATATACCATTAGCAGCTTTGTATCCTTCTTCACCTAAAATAAAGAGTAAGCCTGCTGCTGCTCCCCAAGGACCTCCAAATTCTGCACCTATGACTATTGGCGCAAAAACACTTGTCAAACGATAAGAATATGTTGCTCCTGATATTTTGTTATTATTATAATCTGAGGTATTTAAAATAACAGATAAAACTCCACCAGCTGTTCCTAATCTACCTCCCCAAGTTCCAATAGTTCTAGAATATTTTAAAAAACTTAAGTTATTATTTTTTCCAACTTTTTCCATAACAGATAAAGATTGCCTATAATCTAAAGCTGCTACATAAGCAAGTGTGGAAACCTCTCCAACAGTTCCAGCTCCTGAAAGTACTTTTTCAGTACTTCCAAGCGGATCATCTATTACAGATTGTATCTCATCAGATGCTGCTTGAAAGTACTCTTTGTAAGCAGCTGAATTGTCTCCATCATCATTTCCAACACTGCTACCACCATTACGACGACCATTACCACGACCACCTTTACCTCCTTTACCACCACTAGACCCATTAGCACTAGATACAGAAGCTAAGCCTCCAGTAATTTGTGTTCTTCCATAAGCACTATGGTCTATTTCATCTTGTGTAACAGATTTACCAGCCATAAGTGAAATAGTAGGTGACATTCCATCAGGATCTATAAAACGGATTGGATTATCAAACGCATAATTATAAGGGCTATGACGTGTCATCATCTCAGCTAAAGGATCTAAATTCATCCATCTACCAAGAGCAGCATCATAATTACGAGCAGAGAAGTCTAACCAATCTAACTTACTTCCACCAACATCATCATCCTGTTCTTCTTTACCACCAAAGCCATATTTATGGTCTACACCACTAGGTGTATTATTATACCCTTTATGTTTTAAACCAAAAGGTTACAAGTTTATACGATTTTTTTCAGCACGGTTATCTACTCTCACACAACTCCTACACAAAAAATATTTTTTTAAGAACGTCCTCTCCTCATTATCACTCTGTAAATATACTTTTCTGTATCCTGTCCTACAACTATATTGTTTGTTTTATTCCTGGCTTTTATAAGTGGGAACTACTCGGCATCAGTCGAGTTATATACGGCTTATATACGACTCGTCTGCAAAACATCGTCGGCTTTTGCTTCAGAGGCTTCACGTTTTTTCAAACGAGTGAGCGTTTTAAAAAGGTGAAGATTTTCAGTTGTTGGCAGATGCGTTGGCAATCTTCAGCTTTTTAAAATGGTAGGCAAACGCCGATTGAGTGTCGCTTCCGAGTAGGTTTGCGGAGCAACATATTAACTTCTCGTAGTGCGCTGGCAGTAGCGCGGTAAAAAGCGCAGAGGCAGGGTCGCTATTTTACATAGTGACAGTTATGGCTACGGTATTGATGGTGCGAACAAGTACCATAACTACGCATTATGTACAAATAGCTTGGGATAAGTTTTTATGTATTAGCTTTTTGTTGGGAAGTAGCTCTTTACAGTTGTGAGGTACGAACAAGCTGTAATGTGCTACTGTGAGCGTTGGCACATAAAAACTTATATTGTGGTGGCGAGGAAGCAAGGCAAAGACAGAGGCTTTTGAGGAACGATAAAACTGGATTTGCATTGCGTTGGTTATTCAGCTTATAGGATGATACAGATTAATAACTTCCTGCATATTCTCCAGATCGTCTTGTAGATATTTTTCGGTTGAAGATATATAACGATGTCCTGCCATATATTGTGTTTTCCTTAAATTGTATTGCTTTGTCCAATTAGTTATTACTGATGCTCGTAATTGATTGATATTATCTACTTTTTGATTGTACTGTTTTAGCTTCTTAATAATACTCAAAACTGTATTTGATAATCGTGCATTATTTGGGATAAACAAACGCTCACTCTCTATATGTTTTCTTCTTTTTATTTCTTCTCGAACTTCTTTAATATATTCTAACAGTTCAATGACTTGCCAGGATTTTAATTCTAATTCTCGTGAGTTTGTTCTTTTGGTACTTGGTATGTAAATCTTTCCTTTATAAACGTGGATATGTTCTAACTCTAATCTAATTAATGAACTTGTATTTAAGCCTTGATAAACAATTAATCCTACGATAACCTTGTTTCTTTTAGCGCATAGTTTGTGATACTTATCTGCAACATTGTTGCTTTCAAAAGAGTAATATAAATCTTCTAATTCTTCAGCTTCGAGTAAATTATAATACAATCTTCTTTTTACTCCTTTTATAACAATACTTTCAGCAGGATTATCACTTCTATGATTTTCTTTGATCAGATAATTGAAGTAGCTTTTTAAAGTGGATAACTTATGATTTACTGTTTTTTTACTATTACCTTTTCTTGTTAATGATTTCGTGTATTTTAATAATGCTTTGTAGTCGATAGTTGTTAGATTATAGTGATTCTTTTTACACCATATTTTAAACTTTTCGATTTGCACTAAATAACTTGCGATGGTTGTAATACTGTAAACTTCTCTCTGTAAATATTCCTGATAGCTCATAATTGTTTTATTAAATGTGTATATATCTGCGTACTCTCTAAAGAACTATGCCCTAAAAACTTACTGATGATTTCTATATCAACTTCTTTTTGTAATAAATGTGTAGCAATAGAGTGCCGTAATGTGTGGAGTGTAATATGCTTTTCTTGTAGCTCTTTATTATTTGTAGTTTTAATAATCTCCTTTAACCGATTGAGGAAGCTTTGACCATTTAAACGCTTTCCGTTTTTATTAATAAATAATGCTTCTGTTGTATTGTAGTTATAAAACTCTGGTCGTGCATCATAAATGTAATCTTCGAGAACTTTTAAATTATAACTATTGATTGGTACAAAACGTTCCTTATAATTCTTTCCTTTTCTAACATATATCCGTTCTTTATCAAAAAATATATCGCTAACATCAAGATGTACTGCCTCGTTCCTTCGAAGTCCACAGCTATACAATACTACCAATATTGCTTTATCACGGAGCTTAATACTATCTTTATCATGACTGTAATTTGTTGCTATGAATAGCTCTTTTATTTCATCTTGTGTTAAGACATCTATCGTTCTTTGAGTATTTTCTTTTTCTGATTTTAAGTGTACTCTAAAGCCTTTGTAATTATGTTTTTGTAGATATTCTTTAAACTTTTTTAAAGCTTGTTGATGCTTGTTTAGATAGGCTTTACTTAATCCACCACTTCTTGTTTTGTTTGGTCGTAACTGTAAATATTGGTAATAGTCTTTTATGGTTTTTGTATGTATATATTCTAACTTATTAATATTATTTTGCTCTAACCAATAAAAAAATTCTTGTATGTAAATAGGCAGACCATAAACTGTTGTTTCTGCATAACCGAGTATATCCAACCAGTCTTTAAAGGACTTTAATAATATGATGTAACTTGTATTTTGTAGTTGTAAAGCTTTCATAATTTTTTGGTCGCATACCCTTGTTTTGAGTTTTAGTGAGCTTTGTATTTAACTGATTGATTATTAATTATTTTGGTGGCTCACTTTATTACTGGGCTACTATTGAGCCATTGAGCTTGTGTACAGCATCATCCAGCACCGTTGTTATACTTTGTTTTAACTGTTGGTATTCTTCATAATTAGTAATCTCATATAAATGTCTGCCTGTTTTGTCTTTTTCTCGTAACTGTATTCTTTGAGTATTGATTAATTGTAAGTGATAGCGTTTGATTGTTGATAATGGGATTCGTAACATAAATCCTATTTGCCTATTAGAAAATGTAGTTTGTTGTTCTTTCTTTAAATATGCTTTAAGCACCTCGAAGTAATTTCTACACGCTCCACTTATAGTATCTGATTTTCTTAATAATACTTCACTTAATAATTTGTTGGCTTGTTTAATATCTTCTATTGTAGTCTCTATATATTCTTCTCCAGACTGCTCATTATATAATTTCTCTCTTTGATGTTGGTGGTAAAAAGTAACTGCTTCTATAAATTGTAAATAGTGTGCATTAGTTCTTCTTGGTTTAAAAACTTCACTTGGTATTTTTAATATTTCTGCATATGGGTTTACAATAGCTATATTGGATAAACATCTTTGAACATTTTGTAATAATGCTTTGGCTTTATATTCATCTTCTATATTTACTTTTCCTGCACTTACTAACCTTTGGTAATTCATTATGCGCTCGTCTTGTTCCAGACTTTCATCGATGTAGAGTAGGAAGCTCCTGTTACTATTATCTTCATAAATTTGTTCTTTAGTAGTACATCCTGCAATAGTAACAGGGCCTTCTACGGTTAATTTGATAGTTTTTGTATTACCTCTGGTATCTTTATGAACTACTCGTTTTATTATTTTTCGCTTGGATTGTAATTCTCGAAGAGGATATAATACAGATTCAGCACCGTCAAGATCTTCTATGAGTATTAGTTTGTGTTGTAGTTCCGTTCTATTAAAATAGTAAAATGCATTCTCTGATAAGACGGTTATTTCTTCTTTATCTTCCTGTGGTATAAGCTCTGATACTTTGGATTGTAAGTGTGTTTTTCCTGCTCCAGAACTTCCGAGACTCATACAATGTAAAGGGTTGTTGGCTTTCCTACTTGTAAAAATGATGTACATTAATAATCTGTTGTCTGCTTCACCAATTACTCCAGATTGACCTATTAATTTATTGGTTTCTTCTAATAGATTATCTTTCTTCAAAAACGTGATAGCTTCTTTATTCTCTGTTGCTGTTAATTCTTTTATAGTAATTTGATTATCGGTTTCCTGTTCCAACTGTACTAATCTATATTGTTCCAACTCATTTATTAATTCTTGTAATGCCCGTCTTGTTATGGATGTACCAATCTCTAAACGTTCTGCGGTATTTCTAACTAATTTTTCTACTTGGTTATCGTTGTATAAATCGAGGTTGTGTCTTATTTTATTATGGTCTTTTACTTTCTTAATACTTATGGTTACTCGTAGCTTGTCTAAATTGTTTAATCGTATGCCTCCTAATATTTCTATAAATAAAAGATTGGTTTGGTAGGTGTAGTTGTTTGGGTTGGATGTATTGAACTTCATTATTCGTGTGGTTTATAATTTTATATTTAGGAACTTATGAATCGATGAATCGATTTGTTGATAAATTGTAAAATGTAACTATTAAGGTGTAAATATACCTATTTCGTTTTATAAAACAAGCTTATAGTGTTCTTTGATACCTAAAAAAGTATTATATATTTGTAATCACATACATTTTAAGGTATATTTCACTGTTATGAGTTTTTCAAAAAGATTATTAGAGTTAAGGAAGCAACATAAATTTTCGCAAGGAGAGTTAGCTCTTAAAGCAGGTATACACTCTAATGTTCTTGGTCGTTATGAACGTGGGGAAGCTAATCCATCTATTGAAGTGGCTACTAAACTTTCTGACGTTTTAGGTGTTTCTCTTGATTATTTGGTTGGTAAAACTGATATGTTACTGGATAATAATATTGTAGATAAAATATTGACCATACAACAATTGCCTACTGAAGATAAAGAGCATATTCTTTTTACCCTCGAAGCTATGTTACGTGATGCTAAAGCAAGAGCAACGTATGCTAAATAAAATAGCTATGACATCTACCAGACCCAAAGAACTTATATACTTTCAATTTATGCCCTCTCAAACTATTGAAGATGGTGTTATTGTTACCTATTATGCCATTGATGACTTTTCTCAATTTGCTTTTGTTTTAGGTGCAACCAATGAATTTAATTTTGATAGTTTGTTATTACATATTGAGAAGTTAATGCAACATAAAGATTTTAAAAAGTTACCTATAAAACCGTTTACTTTAATGTGTAGTTGTGGACAAGAAGTTGAACAGGAGATTATGGCCATTATTGAACCTTATAAAGGCAAGGTTGTTTTTGATGTTGATACTGTAATAGAGAAAACTCAACACTTTATTAAATCGCTTAATGAGTATATGGAATAGAAAAACAGCAACCAATTAAGATTGCTGTTGGATTGTTATATAAACTTTGTTTTAAAAGTGTTGTAGAGAGAGCAGCCCACTAAATTGATCCATTACTCATGATCTTTTTCCCAGTAATTATTAAAAATTAATACCCCAACACCAAGTAATATAAACGTAAGCAAAATAATTATATTATTAGTTCTAGTATTCCCAAAAAGAGCAAACAAAGATCGAATATATCTAGCATCAATTAACCAAAACATAATGATTCCAGATAAACTAGCAAGTATATAATATAGTATAGGTGTTATAAAGAATCGTCTAGCCAAAATAAATCCTACTAGTCCAATTAAATATGGGACATAATAATAAAATCTTATATATATATAAACCTTTTCCGAATACTGATCTAAATCTAAATTAAAATTATAAAAATAATCATCAGAGTACATTAAATATAATAATCCAGCAGACCTTAATACTGATAGTATAGAGTAAGTAATTATAATAATTAAAACTATGCTTAACACTTTTATTTTTAAATTTATTGTCATAATATTTTGATATTAATTTCCCCCATTGTTTTAAAGAATTTAATTTTGTTCTATACTCTTTTCTATACTCTTGGAAATATTTTCCAGTATTTTCGCTCCTGCAAGTACTGCTTGTTTAAAATTATCATCTACTGCATCTTTTACCGAATTTTGAAGTTTAGATCCTGCATTATCAAAATTAATAGTTGAAAGAGATGGTTCACCAACAGTAGTTTTAGCATTTGTAAGTTGTTTGCCTCCATATTTGGATGATCCTGAACCACCAGTTATATCATAAGTAGTTGTAGTGCTCTCAACAGTTAATGTTCCCTGTTCAGGTAATTTACCAGTGACTCCTGTATCAAAAGTCGTAGTTTCAGTATTTGCGGTAACTGAATAAGAACTAGCTTCTCCAATATCCGACACAGCCTCACCATCGCTATTAAAATATTGGCCAGTAATAGTCTTAACTTCTGAACTAACGGAATTTGTAAACTCTGGTGCACTAAATTCTGAAATAATATTTGTAATTATACTATTTTCATTTACCATTTTAGATAATTCAACACTTACGCCTTTAGTTGAGATGCCTGAATTTGGAATCCAATGAACACCAGTATAAGTTTTTGTTGAAAGATCTAATATTCCTTTCTTTTTTCTTTTGTGATAGTGAGCAAACATCCTAACAGGTTTAATATTTCCTGTGGAAGTTGATTGAATAATATTTTTCCTTGGCTTCATCCCATCTGGATCAATAAAGAACACTGGATTATCAAAAGCATAGTTATACGGAGAGTGTCTTGTCATCATCTCTGCCAGAGGGTCTAAATTCATCCACCTCCCCAAACTCGCATCATAATTCCTTGCACCAAAATCAAGCCAGTTTAATTGTGAACCACCAACATTATCATCCTGTTCTTCCATACCACCAAACCCATACTTATGGTCAGTGCCATTAATAACGTAGTTGTATCCCTTGTGCTTCAACCCAAATGGATAGTAGTTGTTTTCCTCTTGAATTTGCCAATCAGGAATACTGGTTGTGCCAATGTTTTTATAGCTTAACCTAATATTCCCTAGATGGTCTTTATATTGGTATGTATATTCGTACACACCAGCACCTGCAGGCTCTATATAACCTTCGGCTGTATTGAAGAAGGTTAAGACATCATTATCATACACAAAATTACCTGCATAATTAGTACTAACAGAAGATTGTCCAGTTTCGTTCACAACTTTTCTAAGTTTGATTCCTAAGGCATCATAAATATACTGAATATTTCCATTTGACAATGTAACCTGTGTTGGTAAATTTAAATGGTTGTAAGTTATAGTAGTTATGCCTTTGTTATCATCAGTTATCATATTACCATTATTATCATAAGTATATTCTTCAGCCTCATCAACACCATCAATAAAACCATAAGATGTATTACCTGTGTCCTTTACTTTAATTAATTGATTACCAGTGTAGTCATAATCCAGAACATCCATACTCCCATAAAGACCTGAATTTTGCCAGCCATTTCTAGTTAAAGTATTAATATTGCCATTTTTATCGTAGATAATATCTTTTACCTGATACCTGCTATTTTCGTTTGTAATATCACTAACATTTATAGCTTCAATAATACGATTTAAATCGTCATATTGATAACGGTAATTACGATTAATATTATCATTTGCTGTTACCC
The DNA here is from genome assembly GCA_965250265.1 of Flavobacteriaceae bacterium. Taxonomy (GTDB): domain Bacteria; phylum Bacteroidota; class Bacteroidia; order Flavobacteriales; family Flavobacteriaceae; genus PRS1. The sequence continues at coordinate 308,557 of CBDFNO010000014.1, forward strand.
AGTGAGCCTCTGAAATATTGCCATTATATAAACCTCTGGTGCCTGGACTAAAATCTGGAGTATTATATTTCAATTCAAACGCAAACAAATCTACAGATCCCAAATTATCAACATCGTTTATTTGCTTTAACCATCCTCTTACGTTATATGTATAATTTACTGTTTGTAATGGAGTTGCTTCGGTATTACCAATATCTTTAGTGATTAGTTGTCCTAATCCATCATATTCACTTACGCTTAATACTTCCCATGGCTTATAAGTACGACCTTCAATAACTCGATGTCTATGTCTATCTACACGACCAGCATGATCGTATGTAAAATCCTCTTCACCGCCAATATTACTGTTTGTTTTATAACGAAGCTGATTTTTTACTCTTTTTACATTTCCGATAAAATTATATTCCGTAAAGGTCTGGTCATGGTAATCTTCATGATGATAATAGGTACGTGAATAAATTGGTCTGGCTTTTTCATCATAGTAACTTACAGCGGTTATCCATCTATTAGGCGAAACCCCTAATACTTTGGTTTTACTACCTGTTGGAAGACCTGTTACATCAGCTGTTATACTTTCACCGTAAATTACATTACTCCCAGGAGGATTTAACCAAAGGTTATCAAAATTGTAGTCGTCGTAATAATGAATAGTATGTAGTTCATCAATATTATTTTGTGGATAGGCGTCATTGGTATAAAAGGTATTAATATCATCTATAGTAATACTTCCGCTTTTTTCGAAAAGTATAGTTTCAGCATCTAAGGTTGTTTGTAAACTTGTTCTGGAACTGGTACTAGTCATTATTCCCGTATAGGTGATTCTTCCATGAGCATCATATTTGGTAAAGACCCAATCGTCACTCGCTTTTAAATTTTGGTCTTGAGTAAGCACAGGCTGATCTATAAAATTGTAAACAATATATTCCCAACCCTTCCCAGGTATTTTCTTTTCTGCAAGCCTGTTACGTACATCGTAGACATATTGATAACAAAGCTCATCCAAACTAGGAACTCCTAAATGTGGATTTGACTCAGGAGGTAATACATATGTAAGGTTTCCATATGCATCATACACATAGTAAGTTTCATGAATCACCTCATTGTTATAGGTGCGTTTTAAAATAACACGACCTGCTTTATCTTTAAATTCTTCAGTGGTATGGTCCTTTGCCGTAGTACCATCGTGGTTCTCATCTTTAACAGTTACTTTAATAAGTTCATTTTCGGCATAGCTTCCGCTTAAAGCTAATGCTGGTGTATAGGTATCATTTGCAAAACTTAAATTCACTATAAAATGCTGTATCTCTAAAGTAGCATTTGTGCCATATTCAAAATCTATTTCATGACCGCTACCTATCGCCCAATCCTCTCCAGGTGCAGCTTGTTGTAAAACACGATTCAGTGGAGAACCATCATAGGCACTTTCAGAATACGGATTGGGTGTGCCACTATTAATATCGTCCGGGAAATTAGAGATATAGTAAGACTCTACGTCTGAGATAAGTGTTACTGGTGTAATAAAGTATAAACTGGATGCACCAGAGTCTGCATTAGGCAAATATTGAAGTATTTGTCTACCAAAGCCATCATAGACAATAGGAGTAATTATATCTTCTTTATTGCCACCTGCTTGTTTGGCTCTTGTTTGTTGTGGTCGTCCTAAACCATCATAATAGGTAATGGTTTCTATCTTATCATCAGTAGCTACATTACCATCTGTTGTTTCTACTTGATACGTTGTGTTTTTAACGTAGTTTTTTGTTGGTGTTTCATCTTGTGCCATCATTTTAGACGATACAAATACTGCTAATACTAAAGTATATTTTAAATATTTCATGATCATCTTAATTTTGTGGTCCGTAATTATATTTGTTTTCACTCAGGATCTTATCATCCCAGTCCTTGATGTATTTGAGTCTGTGGAAATCATCGTATTCATAAGTCATGATATTCTTTCTGGGATCAGTAATTTTCGTCACGCCCACAATAGGATCGTACTCATAAGTAGTAACCAGTGCTTCTGGGAGACCTCTTAATTCATCTTCTTGGTCTTGACTTAAACCTGATGCAATAGTGAAACTTGGACCAAAATAGCTTAAAGCTTCAATATCAGCATAAGTTGCATTTACAACCTTTGCAACGACATATCTGTCATCATAGCCCCAAACATATGCAGTAGTAGGTCCTTTTACCTGTTTTATCTCTACAAGATTCTCATTTTCAAAACGTTCAAATAGAAGACGGGCTTCAAGATCTAGTGTGCCTTTGGCTATTTTTAAAGTATCGGGAAGCGTACCGTTATAAATGGTTTTTTTATTGGATACCATATTGCCATCTCTATAGAAAATAGTTTGGACAGGTGTATTAAGTATATTAGCAGATTCTAAAGACCCAGCACCACTGTTCACGTGTTCAGCATATAAAAAATCCTTTTTTATAGTCTCTCCTTCACTACTAGTTGAGGACTGTTCTCTTAATTGATAATTGGGATAAACAGTCACCGCCGGTTTACCTGGGATCAAAACAATTTCCTCTTCTACATCATAGTAAGTGTAATTTGTAAGTTGACTTACAATATTTGTTGCTGTATCAAAATACTGGCTAGAGCTAGAAGTTAGAATATTTCCAGCTTTTCCCCAGGCATTTGTAGTACGTTTTACCAGCCTTGCGATTCCCGGGTTACATAAGTCATTGAGATTTATCGTATTAATGAAATTATCTGTATTGCATTCCGAAGATGGTAATAAGCTAACACCAATTCCAGTATTAACATACCCGCTAGGCAGTGCATAGTAAATATACCAATGATTTGCAGGTACATTTTCTTTAGGAATTGGATATAGATTGCTTTTGCTTTCATCTGTATGTAAATAAATTCCAGAATTGGAGTAATATTCGATATCGTAATAGGAATTTGATGAACTTGAAACAGGAACATCTTGTGAATCATATACAGTGCTTCCACTTGGTTTTCCAAGATAATAGGTTACCCCATACTGTTTAGCCGTTTCTTTACCATTGATATAGTAGGTATATACACCGGCAAAATAATTCCCTGCATTGTTGGTATTAAAACGGTGTGATGTTGTTCCATTATTTTCTGAGCCTAAAACGTCTTCTATAGTTTCAATAACTTCAGCATAACCCATATGTGGCTTGTCTGTACCTGAAGCATAAGAAACTCTATGGAGAATTGTTGTTTCAGTTATAGTGCCTCCAGCATCAGCTGAATGTTGTGTAGAATAGTAATCATAATCAGGCATTGAGATTACAGTCCCACTAGGATATTGGTATGATTTATGAAACGCAAGTGTAGTTGCATCGGTATAATCTTTTATATCTTTAATTCTTACTCCCGCCTTTTCATTATAGTTATAGTTTGTAACTATCACACCTTCCTGAGCTTCAAATGAATTGGAAAAGGTGCTTAAAGGGTTTGCCAATACTAATTGATAATAACCTGTATCTAATGTAATGGTCTCAGAATAAGGGAATGTTTTTTGTTTAAAAGGCAAGGTCCAAATTACATCTATGCCTGCTTGGATATTACAGTTACTATCATAAATGTCTGCCCATGCTATAGGTGGTGTAGGGTTTGCTACCTTTACTAGTGTTGCTCTTCGCTCTGTTGGAAAAGATCCTCCTAAAGTTCCTGTTTGATCATAGATCATTTTATAATCTGTTTGATTTTGTGTCACTTGAAACCAATCACTATTTGTAGCAGGTGTATCGGAACCATTATTACAAGCATTTGGATCATCTGGTGGGAATGATGTTGGGTAATCCAGTTCTGTAGATGCTACAACCTGCCAAACGGTACTAGTCCCAGAAGCTTCCTGTTCATAATTAGCTTCATAATCAAACTCTGTATGTCCTCCTGTAGGGTAGGTAATTTTATTTAATAATCCCTTTTTAGTAGAATTAAAATTCGAGTTTCTATTTGCTCCATCACCATTTGGAACACAAGGATCACTGGAAGTTGGATAAAGTACACTATTGCTAATTCCGTTGTAATACCCATAATAATCTTGTGAATTAGAGCTTGTAGAAGAGATTGTAAACGGATCTATATATTCAAATTGATAATCTTTAACAAGAGCACTATTACTATCTTTAATATCTATCTGATTTAGTTTTAACCTGACATTTTCTACAAATGGAATATTACCACTATTATAAGGAGGTATCTTTGCATATGAAGTTCTAAAATAATCATACACAAACTCATAAGATTTATACAAATCTGAAGTAGTGTTGCCAGTATCCTGATCGTAAATGTTTATGTTTTCTATAGCAGAGTCTACAGTCATATCCCAACGTTCAGCTAATAGGTTTACATCAACAATGCGTTTTCCGTTATGGCTAATCTCATTCAGCACTTTTTGTTTAATACTATATTCTGATGCATTAAACCCCATAGTGGTCGTTGCAGAAGTACCACCAACGGGACAATTAATAGCATTAGTTACACCCGTGATACTACTGGCAAGACTATTACTTGTCCAAAACCCTAGATCGGTATAGGTAAATTCATAAATGTCTTTACTATTTGGAGATTCAATTTTGGTGAGTAGCCATGAAGAATTAAATTCTTTTTTAAAACCATAAAGCGTGTTTGGACCAATATCATTATAATTGGTGTCTTGGGTTACTTCAGCTTCTTCAAAAGTGTAAATGGTGCCATCATCTGTAGTAACCACCCATTTAGTTATAGGTGTGTTTGCTCCACCAGCCGCTTTTGTAATGCTAACTTTTATTCTATGATTGTCAAGTGTAGTAGGCGTTTTAGATGTGACATCGATTACAATCATATCACTATTGCCTAAAGCATTAAAGCTAAAATAGTCCGGTTGGGCATCATATTCGTTGTCATTGCATTTTTTTAAGAAGTATAAATAGTCAATAACATCTTGTTGTTCATCAAAAGTTGGGCTAGGTGAAAGATCGGCGTAATCCGTTATTCCAGTTTTTACTTCATTATCCCAAAAAGATTTATAAGGACCATAGGTGTGACTAGTTAGAGAAAAATCGTCTGGCATACCATTAGTTAGTCTTGTAACACGGCCTCCAACATTAAGGTTCCAACCCAAGCCAACATTAGTTGCAATTTGTTCTACTTTAATACCGGATGCGTCATAAGTTAAACTTATTGGAAGATCGAGTTCTCTTCCTTTATGTGTGTATATAGGAATCTGGATATTGGGTGTTCCTGTATACATATTAACAGGCGTGTTACCGTATTTGGTAAAAGCCTGTGCTTCTGGAGAAGTTGGTGTTGGAGCTAACCTTACAGATTCAGCTGCTGGATCAAATGAGTCGTCTACAATCTGCCCAAAGGAGATTTGAAATGCCATTAAAAATATAAGTAATAGACTTTGCTTGATGGATTGTGTTTTCATAAAGTATGTAATGAGTTGAGTGTTTAATAGCCCAACGAGTTAAACAATTGTAAGAGGAGATTTATACTGCTAAATCTTACTGGATAAAATTAAGTTGAGATTTTAAATTTTTGATAAGCAGATACCTTACAAATAAAAAGCTAAAAGCTTACTTGTGATAAATAAATAACTATATTTATAACCCTTTTTTCTAATTAATAGTAAGCAAAAACCTTACTAAAAAGAAGCGTTTTGCTCACTTTAGTTCATTAAACTATATATACCTTTCGTTAACTAAAATTTAGTGATTCTCCCTAAGAACACAAAATTAAATTAACCATGAAGGAACCTATTAATGTATTAATAGTTGAAGATCAACCATTGATTATCAGATCATTAAAAAATGCATTTGAACACCTTAGTGACGCTAACGGTAGTTTGGATTTTAAATGTGTTTTACCAACTCCGGAACTTCCCAAGCTGATGCAATGCAACGGATTGTTTGTTTTCCTGCTTGTAAAGATGATGTACATTAAAAGCCTGTTTGTGGTTTCTCCTATAACTCCGCTTTTTCCAATAAGTTCATTAGTGATTTCAAGTAGGTTTTTCTTCTTTAAAAAGGTTTCTGCTTTTTTGGTCTCTGTAGCTGTGAGTTGTTTTCCTATAGATGTAACTTGTGATTGCTCCAATAAAATGAAGCGGTAATTTTCAAGTTCTTTGGTCAAGTCTTGGATTGTTCTTCGAGCTATACTTGTTCCTATTTCCAAGCGTTCCGCTATTTTACGCACTAACTTTTCTACTTGGTTATCGTTGTACAGGTCTATTGAGTGCCTTAAAATATTATACTCTTTTGGTTTTTGGATAGATAGTGATACGTAAGGTTTCCAGTTTACTGGTCTTAATGCCTCCGAGAATATGTACCTCTAAATACTTGGTGGTGTACTCGTAGTTGTTTGGGTTGGTTGTGTTGAACTTCATTATTCGTGTGGTTTATAATTTTATATTTAGGAACTTATGAATCGATAAATCGATTTGTTGATAAATTGTAAAATGTAACTATTAAGGTGTAAATATACCTATTTCGTTTTATAAAACAAACTTATAGTGTTCTTTGATACCTAAAAAAGTATTATATATTTGTAATCACATACATTTTAAGGTATATTTCACTGTTATGAGTTTTTCAAAAAGATTATTAGAGTTAAGGAAGCAACATAAATTTTCGCAAGGAGAGTTAGCTCTTAAAGCAGGTATACACTCTAATGTTCTTGGTCGTTATGAACGTGGGGAAGCTAATCCATCTATTGAAGTTGCTACTAAACTTTCTGACGTTTTAGGTGTTTCTCTTGATTATTTGGTTGGTAAAACTGATATGTTACTGGATAATAATATTGTAGATAAAATATTGACCATACAACAATTGCCTACTGAAGATAAAGAGCATATTCTTTTTACCCTCGAAGCGATGTTACGTGATGCTAAAGCAAGAGCTACGTATTCTAAATAAAACAGCTATGACATCTACCAGACCCAAAGAACTTATATACTTTCAATTTATGCCTTCTCAAACTATTGAAGATGGTGTTATTGTTACCTATTATGCTATTGATGACTTTTCTCAATTTGCATTTATTTTAGGTGCTACCAATGAATTTAATTTTGATAGTTTGTTGTTACATATTAAGAAGTTAATGCAACATAAAGATTTTAAAAAGTTACCTATAAAACCTTTTACTTTAATGTGTAGTTGTGGACAAGAAGTTGAACAGGAGATTAAGGCCATTATTAAACCTTATAAAGGCAAGGTTGTTTTTGATACCGATACTGTGATAGAAAAAACCCAACACTTTATTAAATCGCTTAATGAGTATATGGAGTAAAAAAAACAGCAATCTAAAATGACTGCTGTTTTGATTATTTTAAATACTAATAACCACTAATTTGAGGTGTTTACAATTTTACTGTGATATTTTTTCTAAACTATCCAATGGAATAGCAAGTCGCTCTCTATGAATGCCAAATTTATCAAACGTTTTATGGTCTATTTCATTATTTATAAGCATTTCTAAAGTATTTGTATCTTCCAATTTAATCAAAATTATATTTTCAAAAATAATTTTGAGTGAATCAATTTTTAAAATTTTATTATAATACTCATATTCTTGATCTTTAAGCTCTGGATGTTTAAAATATTTGAAAATAGAATCCTGTTTAATGATATAACTATACTGAAAAACTTCTCCTGAATATGGGCTATAAAAATACAAATCATCTTCTTCAAAGTAATATTCATTATAAGAGTTATTTTCTAAACTATACCAATTTCCTAATATATCCTTTGTGTCAATATTAATACTAGCTCTTTCTTTATTCTTACATGAAAATAATAGTAATACTATTAAAATTATTTGAAAATATCTCATCCTTTTTATTGTTTTATTTTTTTAATCATTTTTGCTTTATAAGGTTTATATGCTTTAATTCTATTTCTAATAGAATTAAAATACTCTTTATTTACACCTTTAAAACGCATATAAATTACTACTGAAGAATTCTTTTGTGAAATCATATTTATTCTATATATATTTTGTTTTACGCCTTTAACATAAGTTTCATCTCCTTGAAAATCAAGAGCATAACCACTATATAGATATTGATTATTTTCCATATGTTTAAAATATCCTATTTCTACAAAATTGCCATTCCCGTCTTTAAGATCTACCTTAACTTTATCATTTTCTTGAAGCATCTTTTTAGCCCAATCAGAAGCTTTTTTAAAAATATTCCTTTTTGTTTTAAGTTCAGCATTAAAATTAATAATACTCCATGGATCTATTTTTCCACTACCAAATTGGTCTACATAGCCAAACCATGCAATCACTTCTTCTAAAAACTTATCCTTTCCCTCTTTGCTTTTTGTGTTTACAAAATCAATTTTACCTGGGTATCTTTGAAGATATAAATTGCCTATTTTTAATCCTTGATTTTTCTTAGATTCTCTTTCCCTTTTTTCATTTTCTTCTTCAAATCCATCAGCAAGACTAGTACTCGTATTACCCCTTTTTCTAAAATCTCCTGTTGCTTGTATTTGCATCCCATTACTTCCAGAATCAAAACAAGTGTAACATTCACCTGCAGCACCACTTGGATCAGCAAACACAACAGGGTTTCCATTAAAAGCCATATAAGGACTTTGACTATAATGAGTTATAGGGTCAATACTTATCCATCTAGCAATAGCTGGGTCATACTGTCTCAAATCCATCTCTAACATATTAAAGTCTAAATCATCAGTCTCCTCCACGCCGTTATAGCCATACTTATGGTCTACACCAATAGGTGTATTATTATACCCTTTATGTTTTAAGCCAAATGGATAGTAGTTTATGCGTTTTTTTTCTTCGGACACCCTTTTTTTTGGGTGTATTACCTCCAAAGCATTAAAAAAATCGATATTTAGTTTTTGGCATCCCATTCATTCACAATATATAAATAATTACTTATTCCACGCTCCAAAAATCCAGTTTTTTGTCTGCAAAAACCCTCTGTATTTTCTCCGCTTACCAAGCCTCGATATGTTACATAATTGGCATTATAATACTGCCGACTTCGTCCACGCTAAACCCAAGCCGTAGTTATAATGTAAATTATGTAAAATACTTCCGCTGACGCGCCTTTCTGCCGACGCTCACAGCGGAACTGGATTGATGTTTTCGTTTCTATTTGATAAGACCAGTATTGAGCTTGTCGAAGTATTGTGAAGAACAAGTCATTTTAAAAACCAACGGAACTCACGCCACTTTATTCCGCCTCTGTTCCGCAGTTTTTAAAACGTTTTATCTGAAGCGCAAAACGTTCCGATAATAGTTGAAAAAGAGGTTGGCGAAGCGTTGGATTTTCAACTGTTATTGGAATGAGACAAACGATAGTGCGTTCAGCTTTTTAGTTCTAAAGTTTGTTTTCGAGTTCGGATTTGAGCAGTAGGCAAGTTGCAATTTTACATAATAGCAGTTATAACGACTATTTTTTTACTTTCTAAAATATGGTGTCTAAAAATTGTGCGAAGCTTTACTTATAACTTCTATTATGTACACATTGCTTTGGGTAATTTTTGGCGTGAGCTGTGGCTGGCAACTGTTTATAAAAATCTCATTTTTGTAAAGTGTTGTTAATGGTTTGGAAGCCAAAAATTACATTTAGCGTTGGAGAGCGGAACAAAACAAAATACAAAGGTTTTTGAAGTATGATAAAGTTGGATTTTGTTTTGCGTGAATTATTTCTTCTTCTTTTCTGGATTTTGCCAAGTATTAAAAACAGAATATACAATTACTTTTCTTTTTGCTATTTCGTAAATAATCAAGAATGGAAAACGTTTTATAAATGCTTCTCTATAAGGTTTTCTCTTTTGTGGAAAGTGTTTTGGATAGGTTGTAATTCTGTCAAAATAAGTGTCTAAATGTTCTAAAAATTCTTCGCCCAATCCTGTGCGTTTTTCTTCGTAATAAAGATAGGCTTCTATGATTTCTAAATTAGCTTCGTCTTTAACTTCTAAAATATAAGCCATTACCCAGCAGCGTTTCTTGCGTTTTGTTTGACTTGTTCCCAAGTAAACGATTTACTTTCACCTTTTAAATGAGCTTCTCTACGCTTGTCTATAAGTTCGTATTGTTCTTTGCTTAATGTAAGTTCTTGCTCGTCATTTTGATAACTTTCTGCTAATGCTTTTATCATTTTTAAAAGTCTTATATCTGCTGTATTTACATACTGTTTAACCGTTTTTCTTAAATCTATCGTTGCCATAATAATTTCTTTTTTACTATTGTAAAGATACAATTTCTGTTCCATAGTTTTAAATTTAAGTTCTTGTTTGTAAATCGGTAAAACCTTTGTAGTCTTTCCACTGCTCAAAAACCTGGTCGTAAATACTTTGGTTGTTTTCTTCTTTTTGAACTGGCTTTTTAAGGAGTTTGTATTGATGTTTTAAGCCTTGTTTGCTTTCTGCCTTTTCTACTAATTGTAATTTCTGTAAAGCTTTAAAGTAACGTTTTATTGTGGTTTGTGATTTGTGTAAAACTACTTGGGCGTCAAGTAATGTGATACTCCTGTTTTTATAACGCTCATACAATTTATGATAACTCTCTATGGCGTTTTGATTAATTGGTAGTGTTTCATTTTGTAAAAGCTGCATCGTATTTATAATATCGGTTTGAGAGCTTATAATGGTTTGTTTTTCTTTTAAACGGCCGTTTTGGTTTATCAAAGTTATTGTGTGTAATAAATTGTTAAACAATAATTGTTCTGTAATTGGCAACTGTTCTAAATAATCCTGTATGTTTTCTTTATATGGATTGATTGTTGTTTTATTTGGATAAAGTTTTTTTACAATGTTTTGTAATTCATACAGTAATATTTTTACCTCGGTATGTGTTTTTTGGGGTTTCATGGAATGTTGTATTTAATTGGCTGATTATTATTTAATTAACTTCGCAAAAAGACTACTTGCGAACCTCTTGCGAACTTGCGAGGTTGATTTGTGTGATACAGTTTTGTAATGCTTTGTTTATCTGCTTCTTAAGGCTTGTATATTCGTTTGCATCAATAATGTCATAGTGATAGGATTGTCCTTTTTTACCTTTTATTTTTCTGATATATCCTTCTAGCAATAGTTGATTATTATAATTTCGTAGTGTACTTTCCTTTATGCGTAGATTTCTACGGATTTCAGCATTTGTAAAAGTGGTTTGATTATTCTCTTTTAGATAAAATTTCAACCGTTCTAAATGATTTCTACAAGCACCATTTATTGTATCACTTTTACGTAGTAAAACATCTATAATTAATTCGTTTGCTTCCTGTATATCTTCGATTGTCGTTTCTATATATGGTTCGGCAGGCTCACCACAGCGTTCTTCACCTGTATCTTTATCGTATTGCTTTTCTCGTTGGTATTGTTTGTAAAAGGTTATTACTTCAATAAACTGTAAATAATGGCTGTTGGTTCTTCTTGGTTTAAATACAGATTGTGGTAATTCTAAAAACTCTGCAAAAGGATTAATTACTTTGATTGGCTTTAAAATCCGCTGTACATTGCGGAGAAGCTCCGCTGCTTTTAATTCTTCTTGCTCATTTAATTTGCCTGCGGAGGCTCTCCGCTGATAATCCATTATTTTTTGGTCTTGTTCTGCACTTTCATCGATGTATAATAAAAAGGAACGATTACTATTATCTTCGTAAATATGTTCTTGTGTAGTACAACCTGCAACACTTACAGGACCTTCAACTGTTAAATGGATTGTTCTTGTAGTTCCTTTGGTATCTTTATGTACAACCGTTTTAGTAATTCGTTTTTTAGTTTGTAATTCTCGTAATGGATAGAGTACAGATTCTGCTCCATCCAGATCTTCTATTAATATTAGTTTATGTTGTAGCTCTGTGCGATTGAAGTAATAAAATGCGTTTGCAGATAATACGGTTATTTCTACTTTATCTTCTTGTGGAAAGAGTTCCGATACTTTAGATTGTAAATGTGTTTTACCAACGCCGGAACTTCCTAAACTTATACAATGCAATGGATTGTTAGTTTTGCGTGATGTGAAGATTAAAAACATTGTTTGTCTGTTGTGTTCTTCTCCAATAACTCCAGATTTTCCAATGAGTTCATTTGTACGTTTAAGTAGATTATCCTTTTTTAAAAACGCCTCTGCGGCTCGCAGTTCGGTTGCTGATAGTTCTTTAAAATAGGGTTTGTTCGCTTCTGCTTGTTTTTCGATTAACAAAAAGCGGTAGTTCTCCAGTTCTTTTGTTAAGTCCTGTAATGTTCGTCTTGCTACGCTTGTTCCTATTTCTAATCGTTCTGCTATTTTTCTAACAAACTTTTCTACTTGATTATCATTGTACAAATCAATACTCTGCCTTAAAATGCTATGCGCTGAGCCTGTCGAAGCGTTATGTTCTTTTAGTTTCTGTATGGATAGCGTAATTCGTAAACTCTCTAATTTATTGGTCTTTATTCCTCCTAAAATATGTATCTCTAAATGTTTTGTGATGTATTCGTAGTTGTTTGGGTTGGTTGTATCTAACATTGTTAAAAAGTTTTTAATTATACCTATTTGCTCCAAAAGTAACATTTATGTATAATCAAACCAAACCTTTATGTATTTTTTATTCATTATATATGGTATATTTGTGTATTATACGCTTGTAGCGATACATTTTAAATATAATTATACCTTATGGACTTGGGAGAACGCATTAAGATTTGTAGACAAAAGAAAAAGATGTCTCAACAGGATTTGGGTAGTATTTCAGAGACGCACCAAAAAAACATATCCAAGTATGAGCAGAATATGGTTGTGCCGTCTGCTATTACCTTAAAGAAGATTGCTGATGCTCTTGAAGTAACTACCGATTATTTGTTGGGTGGGGATAATGATAATATAATTAAAGACATTAAATTATTAGCTTATTTTAAAGCTATTGATACGATGCCTGATGATATTAAAGATTCTCTTTTAAAAGTGATCGATGCCTATATACGTGATTATAAAACACAACAGGCTTACGCATAAAAAAAACAGCAATCAATTAAGACTGCTGTTTAATTTATAAATTCTAATAACCACTAATTTGAACCGAGACCGATCTATTACTCTCGTTTATTATATTTCAATCCATAATAAAGACTAAGTATTTCTGATTTTTTTAACATTTTCGTAGAAATACAATGAGAATAGAATCCATGCTTTACACTTTCATTTTTATTAAAAATATAGATATTTATTTTACTAAAAAAATCATTGTTTTTTGAGCAAAAATTATCATTTATTGAATTAATCAATGAAGGATTTTCCAAAAGCTTAATGGCATTCAATTTTTGCTTTTTTCCTAACTTTTTTCTATTAGGTTTAATGAAACTAGATTTATATTTTACTGTTTTGGACTTGTATTTTTTCTTTTCTTTCCAAACTATCAACATGTTTCCAGTATCATCAAAGATATATAAAGCATTATTTATATTTCTTTGGGCTAATTTTAAGGAGTCATTCTTAATAAACTTAAACCCCATTAAGCTATCCTTTTTAAATCTATCTTGACCATTTATACTTGAACAAAACAAAAAAGTTATAATCAAAATCAATATGTTTTTCATAATTTTTTAATTTACCTTAAATATAATGGTACTTGCCATGAAATTGTACCAGGAATTATACCCCTAAATGGTCCATGTGCTCCACCATTTCTATATACTCTAGAGCTACCATTATTTTGATGTCTCAAAAACAAGTTGTCTACTCTTACTGGATTTATTTTATGTGAAAGATCACTATCTCCCCCTAAAAATCTATCTAATCCATGTCCCAATAACTCATGGGCTAAAACACGACCTAGGTTTCTTTTTCGGTTTGTAATGTAATTTCCCGTAGTATTGTTTATTATGTCTGGTGGAGCTGATAATGATGAACCCCGAAGTATGATTGTAAAAGAGCCAGTAGATGTTCTGCGATTTCCTCCTCCAGAACCTCCAAGTTGATTTGTATTGAAACTTTCAGCGTCAACCTTTTTTCCATCAATAGTTACTTTTGCATTTAAATTTCTGATTTGCACTTCATGGACTTCACTAGAATTTATTGCAATCATATAACCATTAGCAAGAGCTTTTTCCTCCACACTTGAATTTTTGGTTGCTTCATCAAAATCCTTTTGACTTATGGATTTAAAATTCTTTCCTTTAGTTTTAAATAAACGTGCCAATTCTCTGTTATTTCTAAATGTTTTTCTCATTTCTCTTCTGGCTCTTCTAGCATCCCTTCTAGCAGTTCCCTGAATAGAATCACCCTTTATATCTTTAAAGAATATCGGATTGTTTGCGGCAAAATGATATGGTGTAATTGAATAATATTTCTCAGCAAACCTATCTATTTTATTAAATCTTCCAATTGCTGGGTCATAATCTCTCCATTGAAAAGCATAAGTATTTTTACCAAGTTCCTTTTCTTCTTCTTGACCTTGGAACGTATGATATTTATCTTCACTTACAATGTTACCATTATACCCTTTATGTTTCAGTCCAAATGGATAGTAGTTGTTTTCGGAAAGTATTTCGGAATGAAACAGTTACATCGAAATCTAAAGTTGAATTTATAACTTCCGTTTCTTACTTTTCTGTCGTTTCTTACTTTGTAAATACCTCGATTTTGTTTCAAAGAACGTATTGCTAATATAAGTGTTTTAACTATTAATACAGTAAGCGTTTTGCTTATAAAAAGTAAGTTTTTGTAGAAGTGTTATTTACTAATTGTCTTTGTTAAATATTGGAATACCTTTACTAATTAGAACATAATTATTATCGACATATACTCCATTTCCAAATCCACAATATTGACCATTGTTTATTGTTTCTATGAGAACACTATTTGAATTAATTGTCATTTTAAAATGACAATAACCCAATGTTTCATCTTCAAATATTGCGACACTATCTTTTAATTCTACCAGTCCCTCTAAATATCCCAAGTTTGTACCATTGAATAAATCCAAACTAAATACAACTTTACCATCATCAAGTTCAATAATCTTTAGAATGTTTGATTCATTGAACTGATACATTCCTGTAAATTCACTTTTCTTTTTAGATCTTTTTAAAACATATGGAATATTGAGTTTTTTATAATCTTCCATTTGAATGTAGTCTCCTTGTTGTACATTTTGTTCAACAATTTCATATCGATATTCAATGTAGCGTTTCTCAATTAATAGACTTACCGGTTGATAATCCCCATCACCAATCTCTTTTACAACAAACTTTCTTTTTTTATGAAACGAAGTAATAATATTGCCGTCACGAAACAATTTTAAACGACTACCCTGTGCAGAAAACAAAAGTTCATAATTATCCTGACTCCAAAGAATATTAAATAAACCTGTATTATTTTTAAGCTTGAAAACCTGTAATGAGATTTCTTTACCTTCAGTATAATCTTCACTTAAAACTTTATATCTCTTAGTATACAATACTAGGTTGTTACTCAATGATCTAGTCGAATAATCAATTTCAATTAATTTTACTGTTTGGAGTTTCTGGGAAAACGATAAAAAATGAAATAACAATAGGACAATTAGGACTGATTTCTTCATAATAAATTAAAGTATAATCTGTCAGTCCCTAACAGAAGTTTATATAAACAATAAGCGTGGAACTGAAGCTTACCGTTATCAAGGTACTGGTATACCCTACACATAATAAACAACAGCCCACGCCATAACGTGAGCGTAGTCTATTCATCTTATGTGTTTAAAAATTACCAGTTTTTGATAACAAGAGTAAATAGCTAACGCTTTTCTAATATTTTATATAAATTACTTTCTTATAATTTTATTGTTTTTTGTTGTAGTAAAAATAGCAATTTAATATCAATATAGTACCTATAAAAAAGCTTCCGTGAAAAAGACTTCATTATTTGTATTTTACTATTCTCAATAGAAAAATAGAAATTTATACTGTATTTTTGGAGAGTGTCTAAATCAGAAAATACAAAACTTACTGTAGAAGAAATTGTTAGTGAAATTGTTTCTACTACAGAAGACACTTATGATGTGTTTTTACAACTTACTGAAGATCGTTCACAAGATATCCTAAACAGAGTATTACACAAATTAAATCAACCTTTTTCGTTTTTAGAAGATAAATACATCCGTCCACTAATTGTAGTTGAAAATAGTTTAGAATTTCAGTATTCAGAAGACGATTATAAAATAGCCGATTTAAAAGTAGTAAAATCTGATCATGTTTTGAGACACGATGAAGTTGAGCATCGTGCTTTTGAAATTTGGTTACAACGTAAACAAAAAGAACGCGATAATATTTTAGTACGTTACGCTAGTAAAAACAAGACAGATCTAATATCGACATTCCCTACTTTTAAAACATCTTCTAAAGTAACTACCGACCAATTACATAAAGTATTTGATAAACTGATTGAATTAGAACTTATTGATAAATGTGATTCTCAAACTTTTGTTTTATGTTTTACAGAGAAGACTTTAAAAGAACAACCTCATATTAAATTCAAACACAGCCCTCAAATTCTTTATCATTTATTTAAGTTATTTGATAAATATAGAGTAGTAATAGATACAGAGAAGAGTATTATCTTTTCTCAAAATCAACTTTTTGTTGATAAGAATGGAAGTCCATTTAAAACACCATTACGAACAGGATTAGATGTCCTTAAACAATATCCAAAAGACAAAAAGCTCAAACAATTAGTTCAAAATTTAGAATCATCATTTGAAGATATTTTTTGACACTCATTGACAGTCATTGACACGTCAATTCTTTCCCTAACATATAGCAATATTTTTGCCGTGGCTATCATAATGATAGCTGAGTAGGCCTGCTCTTATTAATTAAATATTTATTAGTATGAGTAAAAAATTTGAATATTCGTTCTTTGACAATTTGAAAAACACTGTTGCTTCAGAGACGATGAATATGGACAAACTCGATGAAATAATTCGAGGAGATCAGTTAAAGTCTAAAATTGAACTTTATCGTAAAACAAACGATAAAAGTTTAAAAATGGACTTACCGTTAGTAACCTTTAGTGGTGTATTTAACAAACGTAAGAAATCTGAATTAGTTGAACATTCGGGATTAATCTGTTTGGATATCGACAATATTCCTTATGCTGATGAACTTAAAGACCGTTTAAAAGAAGAAGACTACATTCATTATATGTTTGTATCACCTTCACGAGGTTTAAAAGTTATCATTAAGATCAATGCAGCTAATGAAGAAGAACACTTGCTATTCTTCAAATCTTTGCAGAAACACTTTAGTAGTTTAAAAATTACTATCGATAAAGCTTGTAAAGATATTAGTAGAGGATGTTTCTTAAGTTATGATTCGACTGCTTTCTATAATATTGAAAGTAGTACTCTCGATTTTGACTTCGTGAAAAAGTATTTTCCTATTGAAAATAGAAAAATACAAAATCAGGAAACAATTTGTGAGAGTGAAGATACTACAATTGAAAGTTACAATGATGTAGTGATGATATGTGTTGAGAAATTTCTTAAGTGTAACAATGGCGAAAAACACAATGTGTTATTAAACCAAGCTACACATTTAGGATATTACATCAATGCAAAGTTATTGGATTACACGACGTGTTACAACGCTCTTTCGAAAGCTGTTGAGAAACGAAAAGACGAAATTGACAATAAAGATAGTGCGTTAAAAACTATCGATAATGGGTTGATTTATGGGCTTGAAAATCCAAAACCTGTTAATGGTATATCAATTTCCAAAACCAGTTACCAATTTTGGTATGGTTATGAAGGTAGGATTGTAATACTTGCCAATATGTACTATACGTTTTTAAATAGAAATGGTTTTTGGGGATATATGTACAATGGAAGTAGGATATTAGTTAGAACCCAAAACAATATCGTTTCTATAGTTAAAAAAGAAGCCATCATTGATTTTACGATGAGTTTTATACGTGATTTGGAGTATGACATTGGAAACCAATGTACCAAGTTTGACTTATTGGAAAAGTTTCACAATAGATTAAACTGTCTCGTTTCAGATAATCAACTCAATACGTTTTTAAAATTAAAACGTGAGTTTTTATTAGATACACAAGATATCTGTTATAAATATTTTGAAAATGGAGTGTTGAAAGTAACTAAAGACGATAAGATACTTCTTGGTTATGATGATGTTGAAGGAATGATTTGGCAATCTTCAATTATAGATCGTCAGTACAATCCTAGTGAACAACAACTTGATGATTATATAGTTGAAGGAGATTTTGTCAATTTTATCAAAGGTGTTACTGGAGATAAAAAACAAAAAACATTCTCAAGATATGATAGTATGAAAACTATTTTAGGTTATTTGTTACATAACTACAAAGATCCTAAAAACGCTAAAGCTATTATATTTTGCGATGAGCAAATCTCTGATAATCCTGAAGGTGGAGTTGGCAAGGGTCTGGTATTGAGTGCATTAGCTAAATATAAGAAAATGACGGTTGTAGATGGTAAGAATTTTAGTTTTAGAAAGAACTTCGCTTTTCAGCAAGTGGATTTAGACACACGGATTTTAGCGTTTGATGATGTTAAGATGCTTTTCGATTTTAAAAGTCTCTTTGGTGTAATTACTGAAGGTATTGCAGTTGAAAAGAAAAACAAAGACACGATGTACATTAAATACGAAGATTCTCCTAAAGTTTTAATTACTACTAATTATGTGATTGAAGGCGAAGGAAATTCTTATGAACGTAGAAAGGTGGAAATCGAGTTTTCTCAACATTACAACAAAACTCATACGCCGTTTGATGAATTTAACAAAACGTTGTTTGACGAATGGGATGATGAACAATGGCTATACTTCGACATTTTTATGACGAATTGTATTCAATCATTTTTAACTAATGGGATTATTCAACCTGTTGTTAAAAACATTCCGAAAAGGAAACTTCGTCAGGGAACAAGCAAAGAATTTGCTTTGTTTGTAGAGAAATTAGATCTGTTAGAGAAGAATGGAAAAGAGTATTGTGTGAAACTTATTAAATCTAAATTTGAGGTAGATTATCCTCATTTTAAACAATTTAATTGGTTTACTTCTTATAAATTCAATAGTTGGTTGAAACTCTATGGAGAGGTTTTTAAATACGATACTGAATTTAGATATAGTAACAACGTTCACTATATCTCTTTTACAGAAAATAAGTAGTCGCCATTTCCAACAGTTATTTTTCTATTTTTGTATTCTAAAATAGAAAAATACAAATTGTCAACACTTTTTTTGAGAGTGTGAAAATTACAGCCTAATGATTAATTTCGTTAGGCTGTTTTTTTGTTATAACACATCTTATTATCTCAATAAATACGTATTAGTTATCTGTATTTGTACTCTCCTGTCGATTTATTTATGAAGGTTACCAAAACAAAATCGTAATCATTATGAAAACAATCGCAATCTACACTCGTGTTAGTACAACTCAACAAACAACAGTTAATCAAGTGATGTGTCTAACGGCATATGCAAAATCAATGAACTTCAACTTTGTTGTATTTGAAGAAGTTAAATCAACTCGTAAGACCAGACCAATTAAAAAACAATTGTTAAATGATCTTCGTAAACACAAATACGACGGACTACTTATTTATAAGTTAGATCGTTGGGCTAGAAGTACCACAGAACTTATTTTAGAAATCACAGAACTAATAAATAAGGGAATTGAAGTATACAGTTATAAAGAAAATATCGATTTTACTACTACGCTCGGAAGAATATACTTTGGTATTGTTTCAGTTTTTGCACAAGCTGAAAGAGATTTCATTCGTGAAAGAACATTAGAAGGACAAGCAAGAGCAAGAAAACAAGGAAAAACTCTTGGAAGACCAGTCGGTTCTAAGGATAAAACAAAAAGAAGTAAAGCAGGATATCATCTTCGAAGTATTCGTATGAAAAACGATCCAAATAAATGTCCTATCAAAATCGAAAAAGTAGCATAGCAGTTTTAGTGGTTTTTCTAATGACAATTATCGTATTAAATAAATGTACATTTATTTGGAACACAATTACAACAACATATTAAACGAGTTTACGCGGTATCTTATTACTATTGGATATGGAGATTGTGTGTGTTACAATACACCTAATATGATTAGTCATTTTGTGTCATTTATAGATAAAAGTATTGATGATATTACTAAAAATGATATTGATGATTTTATACAACATTTACAATCGAAAATTAGTACAAGAACTCAAAACAAATTAAGTAACAGTCATATTAACGGTTATATCATCTGTCTAAAACGTTTCAGTAAGTTCGTTTTTCAGATGTATCGATATAACATAACAGTTGAACATCTATTATACTTAAAAGTTGATACTCCAGAGAAATCTACTCTAACAATCGATCAGATAAAATCTTTGTTTCAAGCGTGTGATAACACCAAACTTGGGTACAGAGATAAAGCAATGTTATCTCTTTATTATAGTTGTGGGCTCCGACGAAGTGAAGCGTTACACGTACAATTAATTGATATAGATTTTGACAGTAATGTACTGTTCGTTCGTAAAGGTAAAGGGGATAGACAACGTTATGTTCCGTTTACACAAAGTACACATCAGTATTTGAGAGATTATATCAATATCGGACGTAGAAGACTAAACAGAAAACACAAGTTTAGAAACACTTTACTTATTAGTTATCGTGGAGATAAAGTCAAAGCCCAAGCGTTACAGTTACGAGTAAATACTCTTTGTAAACGTGCTGAAATCACACAGAAAGTAGGACTTCATACACTACGTCATAGTATTGCAACCCATCTGTTACAACAGAATATGTCTATCTATGATATCAGTGAGTTTCTCGGTCATAGTTCTCTGGAATCAACTCAAATTTATACTCATGTCAATCAATAATTTTAAACTTTATCTTCAAAACAAACACTTTACTTCAAGTACAATCAATACGTATAGTTATTTGGTACAACAATATCTTAAAAGAGAAGATATCGAAGATTTAGAAGATACCGAAGTTAACTACGGTAATATTGTAAAGTATATTCGTTATCTAAAACGTCGTAATACAGATAGAAGTGTCAACTTAAATCTTATAGCATTACGTCATTATTTTAACTTCAAAAATGTACCGTATAATCCTGTTAAGATTCATATCAAAAGAAAACCTACAGTTATTAGTACAAATACATATACAGTACAACAGTTAAATCAAATCTATGATGATTTTCCAAGTGATACTATAACAAATATCAGAGATAAAGTACTGTTAGGATTATTTGTATTTCAAGGTATTCAACTTCACGAAGTTAAATTTGTAAAAGTAACAGATATTGATTTAAACAAAATGACATTGACAATCCATACAACGAATAAAAGTAGTTTGAGAGTGTTACAACTCGATATTAAACAAGTTCTTCTTTTAAACGAGTATCTCAACCAATCGAGAAACGAACTATTGTCAAATCGACGTAATACAAGTTTAATTATTACTTCAAAATCAAAAAACAGTATTAGAAGTATTCTTAACAGTTTAAACTCAAAACTTCGGAAAATTCCAAATCATCCCAATCTTCGTTTAATAAGAACTTCAGTTATAAAGAATTGGTTGAAAGTTCACGACTTGAGAACTGTACAATACTATGCCGGTCACACTTATATCAGTAGTACCGAGAGATATGTCGTTAAAGACATAGAGAACTTGAAGAAACAAGTGATAAAGTTTCATCCTTTGTGATGGTAACTGAATTTTGAGTTTTGTGAAGGCACTGACTTTAAGGTGCTATAGTTATAGAATAATCTATACTTTCAAAAAACCTCGTGGTCGAACTGCAATCTCATAATTATTAAATTCTAAATCAAATTCTTTTCTCATTTTATTAATGTTGTTCTCACCAAAACTTTTTAAAGCACTTTGATTAACATATATATGATTTTGCAACATCGACTTTAACTTACCCATTGTCTGTTGACCAGTTCTTTTAATTCTTTCAGTTTCATTTTTAGCTTCTACCAATTGAGTATTTGAAAATTTTAAATTGGTTCTTAAACTATTCAATTCAGTTTCTAAATCCCTATTTCTAATATTCAAATCATCCGATTTATCTCTCCAAAAATCGACATCATCTTTAGAACCAATAGTTTTACTTTGAAAAAATTTTAATATGTTAAGTTTTAAACGTTCTTCAGATATTACCGTAATAGTTCTTGAAATGTTAATGATAAGATAGTATACTACCAGTAAACTTAAAGTAAATGCTATTGAATAAAATGTTTGCAGATAAAAATCTCCTTCTCCTATGTTGAACTGGTTATTTAGTATAGTAGTTTTATCTGTAATAGAAGTATTAAAGAACAATTCATAAATAAATATATTATTTCTGATTATCCAAACAACTATATAAATTGAGAAAAAAGGAGTTTTAAACTTAGTAGTAATTTCATCTGAAACACTTTCTAGCGGTCTTTTGAAGAAGTCGAGAATTTTTGTCATAATTAATATCTTTTTACTTTGTTAATCTTTCAGATGCTATAATTAAAATATGAGCTTTCACTATAGTCAAATAATGATATTGAATCTCCACTAACGGTACCACTAAAGTGAGAGGAGCTACCATAATCAAATCCTTCAAATTCAGTTCCATTAATAGTTAAATCAATGTGATAACTGTCTCCATAATGAAATAAAGAAAACTCACCATCGTTTCCATCTCCTGAAATATAGCAACCCTCATCATAATCGAAAACGTTCACAGATTTTTTATTAATATCTCCACTAATATTTATGTAATTGCTTTTACCGTAATCATATACGGAGGAGCTTTTTTTTCCAGTTATTAACCTCGCTGCAATGTACGCTATAGCCGCACGTAGATTTGGCTTCATTTTTTTAAGCTGTTAGAAACAAGATATACAATATACTCATCTGAATCTTCCATTTCTCCACCACCAATTTGTTCATTATCACAGTTATTCAATTTGATGAAGCGATCAATCATATATTTTTCAAAATCATCAATCGTATTTTTATCTGCGGAAGCCCCGATTGCCTCATAATTACTGTACTCTTCAGAATATTCTTCGTCGTATCTTTCTTTAACGGTTTGACCTGTCTTCCCAATTTTAAAATTTTTAAGTAAAAGTAACTTAAGCTCAATTTTATCCCCTAATTCTTCAAATGTTGTCATAATAATTTTGTTTTATATGTTTCTAACAAGTGATGCCAACACTATGCCAATCGTTACTCCCTGACACGATGTCATTAACTTGCTTGAAATCAAATGATTATATAAGATATAGAATAAAAAGAGCTACGGTTTTCCATATTGTCATGACACTCAAACCACTTACTAAATAAATTAAGAGGTTCGTGATTATTCTTTATTCAGGCTTTGGAACTTATAACTCATTATGAGTTCATGCGAAAAGAAAAACATCTTGTCCAAAAGTTTATAAAATGGAATGAATTTTTTGAAGATAGTTTCAGCATTCAATTTTGTTATCATATCATGAACCTTAATTAAACTATCGTCATAATGAATAGATAAACTTCTTTGTTCCTTGATTCCCTCAAAGTTTTTATCAAAATAGTTATTTAAATCAGAGGTTAAATTGGAATACTTTTCTTTAAGAAATGAGTTTGACTTTTTATTTACTATTTCTCCAATATCCTTTATCCAGAAGGACTTTTTTCTGTTTCCCAATTGTTCTATGCCATCTTGGTTCAAATTTTTAAAATTGTAAATTTTCTTATATCCTTCGTTGATTACAACAATAAATTGTCTTAGGGAAAATAGCCCTTCATATTGATATTCTGCTTTTAGGTAAGCTCGAGTACTTGATGTTAAATCCAAAGAAATAAATCCAATTAACATTTTGAACTCTAATATTCTTGAAATTTCATCGAGTTGACAATTTGATGTTTTTAAAACCTCAGAAGAGTTTTTAATGTAGGACAAATGTTTGCTCGTCTCATCCAATGACTTTGATTTTTTCAACAATTCTTCTGCCGTTAACTTTAAAAGCAATTGTCTAGTTTCTTCGGTAAGTAGTTTCTTGGTCATATGCCAGTCACTTGTTTTTCATCAATTACAAGTATCATAAAAGTAACCTTTTTCTCCAACTACATACCACACACAAAAACAGCAATCAAAAAGACTGCTGTTTAAATATTAATAACGATTAATTTGAGGTGTGACCTAATTTTTGACACTATCTATTTCCTCAACTATAGGTTTCTCCATTTCTTTAAAAACTTTAGTTACACTATCTAAATTATAACGATAATTAATTCCAAATAATTTATTTCTTCTATTTAAATGAGCTACTTCAAATTGTAGTTCTTGATCTTTATTATTTGTTATCTTATCAAAAGTAAATTCTATAGAATCAATTCTGAATAATTCCATTTCAACTTTAGTTGTATTGCTCTTCAACAAAATTTTTGTGTTGTCCGAATATTCAATGACATAATCGTAGCTTATTTTTTCATTTTCTGAAAGACGCATAAATAGAGTGTCATTTTTTATAACATATGGTCTTAAAGTTGAAAAAGATGTGTCATAGTTATAAAATTGCATATAACTTGAATCTACATTTATTTCGTAATACAAAGAGTCATTATCAATTGTGCTCCAATTGCCAATTAAATTGTTATTTTCCTTATCATTATTACAGCTTAAAAATAGTAATACAAATATTAATATTGTTATAGTTCTCATTATCTTTATTGTTTTCCATAAACTCCTTCGTTATATGCCCTAACAAAGCTATTATAGTGTTCTACATTTGAAAATCTAATATTTATTGTTTTTGCTTTTCTCCCAGTGCTTTCCCAATCCTTAACATTTTTTTTATAACTTGCTAAAAACCAAACCTCATAGCTAAAGAAAAATCCATCTCCAAACATCCGTCTTGTTCTCCCTGCAAAATGATATCCTGCTATGTCTTCATTAGGATGAACAACGATTTGAATAGTCCCACCTTTATATTTAATAGTTTCATCGAGTATAGCCCCTTTTGATTTATCGAGTTCTCCATAGTCATCTAAGTTAATTATTTCTTCAAGTGTAACACCTACTGATATAAGTCCTGCCTCACTAGCCTCATTTCTAGCCTTAACAAAAGTAATCAGATTATTTAAAAGTTTGTTGTAAATAATTTCTGGAGAATCATTTTTTAAATCAGCTGGATCATAACAGTCGCCTTGTTGACATCCTAAATTGCTGTTAGCTTTATTTTTAGCAAGCTCAACATCGTTTGCAGAATTTCCCATACCAACAACATTTAATGACGCCATATCATTTGAATCATCATCATCGTCATCGTCTTCTTCCTCACTATCACATATTCCATTTTTATTCTCATCTACACAGCCATCTTCACCAGTAGGAGTATCAGCAAAGCTAACAATCCCACCAAAACCTGCAGGTGCCATCCCATCAGCATCAATAAAGAATATAGGATTATCGAACGCATAGTTATAAGGCGAGTGTCTTGTCATAAGTTCGGCCAATGGGTCTAAATTCATCCATCTCCCCAAAGCAGCATCATAATTACGAGCAGAGAAGTCTAACCAATCTAACTTATTACCGCCAACATCATCATCCTGTTCTTCTTTACCACCAAAGCCATATTTATGGTCTACACCACTAGGTGTATTATTATACCCTTTATGTTTTAAGCCAAATGGATAGTAGTTGTTTTCCTCTAATATTTCAGAAGCAGCTGTAATAACACCGTCTCCATTAGTGTCCTTATAACTCAACCTGATATTGCCCAAATGGTCTTTGTATTGATATACATAATCATACCCACTACTACCATCAGGTACTATATAGCCCTCAGCGTGGTTAAAGAATTCTAACACATCGCCTGAGCCTGTATCTTTATAGATATAATTTCCTGCATATTTAGTTATATCTCCTGTTGTACTCACAGTTTTTTCAAGTTTAATTCCAGTGGCATCGTAAATGTACTGAATATTTCCAGATGCCATAGTAACTTGAGTAGGTAAATTTAAATGGTTGTAGGTAATACCATTTGCTGCAATACCTTTATTTAAATCCATAGTCATATTGCCATTGGCGTCATAGTTATATTCTGTTGTTGAATCATCACCATCTTTAAACCCATAATTGTCATTTCCGTTATCCAATACTTTCTGAAGTTGATTACTATTACTTTGGTAAGTATATACTAAATTATCCATTGTACTAAAGTGCGAGGAAGTATTCTCATCTGGCTGATCTACAATATGACCCTTTCTTAAAAGAGCTGTGATATTACCATTTTTATCGTAGTCAATATTTTCCAAACTATAACGATCAGACCATCCGGCACCTCTGAATTGGGCATCAGTAATACGGTTTAGGTCATCATAATTATAGATATACCAAAGCACTGAAGAATTTGAATTTGCAGATTTCCATTTAACCTGAGAGATATTTCCATTAAATAGATCTGTAGATAAACTGTGAGTTGCATCATTGTAGAATATTTCAAAAGCAAACAAATCGGTTGATCCAATATTGTCAACGTTATTTATCTCTTTAAGCCAGCCTCTTACATTATAATTATAGTCTACAGTTTGTAAAGCTGACTCTGAAGTACTATGCCCTATTTTTACATTACTAATAGATGTTCCATTATGATACAGAGCCAAATCACCAATTAAACTTCCAGAAGAAGTAACTGATGAAGTATAAATTGTGCTGCCATTCTTTTTGTAGAAGACAGTATTACCAACCCGTTCTACACGAAGCACATCACCTGCTATATAGGTTGAGAATGTGCCTTTATTTGATCCATTTTCATAGACTCTAACTTCACCATTAGCCCGTGCATAGATTGCATATTTTATGGTATTATAATTTGCATTTGTGTTTGATGCAGATAAACCAACCATAACACTTTTGTTACTCTGGTCAGGTGTAAATTCAATATAACCATCTCCAAATATTTTACCTGTTGTAGCGGCTCCAGAATTCCAACCGTTTGCACCAGTTTTTACAATAACATCTGTAAATTCATTAATTTCGACACCAACCATATCGGTGTATCCATCAAAAACGGTTTCTCCTCCTACGCCTTTTTGGTAGAGCTGTCCCAATCCGTCGTAATGATTTTCACTGATCAGCTGTTGTGGCTCACCATCAATTTCTTGTTTTTGTGAAATTAAACGTCCTGCATGGTCATATACAAATTCCTCATAGGTCACAATTACAGGATTGGTGTCTTTGGTATGTGTGGTCTTAATTTCATCTGGTTTTCCAGTAAAGTCCAAATCAGTTTCAATAACATCTTCAGTTCCTAAATAAGGATTATCATTATAAACATAAATTGGTCTGGCTTTATCGTCGTAATAACTTACAGTTGTAATCCAGTTACTAGTTTCAAGAACCTTTACCTTACTTATTGTTGGAAGCCCTTCAGTATCTGTAGTAGAGGTTAAATTTTTAAATGTTGTTACCGTACTGCTTAACCCAGCTGGTAAAATATTACTATCATAAACATCATAATAACTAACTGTATAAACCTCTGTGATGCCAGATGTTGGATATACATTACTGTTATCAGAATAGTATATGTTAGTTCCTCCTATAGAGCTTGAAGATGCGCTTTGAGTTACAAATTGTAAACTAGTTGCATCAGCAGCATTTTGTAATGTAGTCCTACTGCTACTGCTTCCCATCAACCCTGTATAAGCCACTCTTCCAAAAGCATCATATTTAGTAAAAAGCCAATCATTATTTAGTTTTAAATTTTGGTCTTGTGTCAAAATAGGTTGATCGATGTTATTATACACAATATATTCCCAACCCTTTCCGGGTACTTTCTTTTCTACAAGCCTGTTACGTACATCGTAAATATATTGGTAGCAGAGATCATCTAGTTCTTGGCCCGAAGGAATACCATCATCAGGATTTGATAAAGGAGGCAACACATAGCTTAAATTCCCATAATCGTCATATACATAATAAGTGTCATGTGTTGTTGAGACACTACTAATATCAGCATATGTGCGTTTTAAAATAACTCTTCCACTTTTATCCTTAAATTCTTCAGTGGTCTGGTTAGTGCCACTGGTCCAGTTCTCATCTTTTGTAATTGTTTTAGACAAAGTGTTTTCCGGATAGTCACTGCCATTTAAACTTAATTGTGGCGTATAGGTATCGTTAGCAAAAGAGAGGCTCACGTCATAACGTTTTACTTCTTCAGTTACATTGGTATGATATTCAAAATCTATTTCATGGTCACTGCCTATTTCCCAATCCTCTCCCGGTGCTGCCTGTTGCAACACACGATTAAGTGGTGAACCATCATAGGCGCTTTCAGAATATGGATTGGGAGCACCACTATTAATATCGTCCGGGAAATTAGTGCTGTAATAAGACTCTATGCTTGATATAAGCGTTGCTGGTGTTAGATAGTATAAATCGGATGATACAGAATAAGCATCGGGTAAATATCGTAGTGTTTGCCTTCCAAAGCCATCATAGACAATAGGCGATATAATATCTTCTTTATTACCACCTGCCTGTTTGGCTCTGGTTTGTTCGGTTCGCCCCAAGCCATCGTAATAGGTGATGGTTTCTATCTTATCATCAGTTGCTACATTACCATCGGTTGTAGCTACTTGATAGGTAGTGTTCTTAACATAATTTTTTGTTGCTGTTTCTTGTGCCACTATTTGAGACGACACAAATACTGCTAATACTAAAGTATATTTTAAATATTTCATGATCATCTTAATTTTGTGGTCCGTAATTATATTTGTTTTCGCTTAAGATCTTATCATCCCTGTCCTTGACTTTTTTGAGTCTATGGAAATCGTCGTATTCATAGGTTATGACATTCTTTCTGGGATCCGTAATTTTCGTCACGCCTACAATAGGATCGTATTCATAAGTGGTTACCAGGACATTTGACATGCCTCTAAGCGCAGCTTCTTGTGCTCCATTAAGGTTTTCATCAATTGTGAATCCTGAACCGCCGCCAAAATCAGCTAAAGCTTCTATGTCATTATAAGTTGTATTCTCCACTTTAGCGATGACATATCTTCCACCGTAGCCCCATATATAAGCTGTAGAAGCACCATCAACCTGTTTTACCTGTACAAGATTGTCGTCTTCAAACCGCTCGAAGATTAAACGGTCTTCCAGAGATTGTGTATCTCCTTTTACAGTTTGTATTTTGCTAGGTAGCGTACCACTATAAATGGTTTTTTTATTAGACATTAAGGTACCGTCCTTATAGATCTTTGTTTCTATTGGAATGGCTACCATATTGGCAGAAACTAATGAACCACTTTCAGGGTAGAAAAATTCTTGTTTAAGAGTTTCTCCTTTACTGTTGGTAGTTTCAGTGTCTTTTAATAGATAATTACCTGGAACTAATACAGGTGGTTTGGGAGGAGGAAGTTCTTGAACCCATTCATCCTCATAATACGTATAGTTCGTTATTTGTGAAATAATATCTGTAGCAGCATTATAATATTGGCTGGAACTTGAAGTTAGAATATTCCCGGCTTTCCCCCAGGCTTTTGAGGTTTGTTTTAATAGTCTACCTATATTTGGATGACATAAATCGTTCCCATCATTACCGCTATACTCTGTAGTACATTCTGGTGGAGGGACTAGTGCAACCCCGTCTATTCCACCAAAAAGCACGCTACCCGATCCTGGAATTTTAGTATATGGTAGATATGAAATATAATAATTGCCATTACCTGTATTTAGAGTTGGTATAGGAAACAGATCATTTTTGCTTTCATCAATATGGGTATATATTCCTGTATTAGAATAATATTCTTTATCATAATACGAGTTTAAAGTGCTCGAAACAGGTATGTCTTGAGAATCATATACAGTACTACCACTCGATTTTCCAAGATAATAAGTTACTCCATACTGTTTAGCCGTTTCTTTACCATTAATGAAATAAGTATATACACCTGTATGGTAATTACCTGCATTATTGGTACTAAATCGATATGATGTTGTACCATTAGAATCAGAGCCTATGGCGTCTTCTACAGTTTCAATAACTTCTGCATAACCCATATGAGGTTTGTCAGTACCGGATGCATAGGATAATCTATGTAATATTGTGGCTGTTTGTACATCTCCTTGACTGTCTAATGAATATTGTGTAGAAGTATATGTATACATTGGGTCAGAAATTACGGTTCCGCTAGGATACTGATACGATTTATGAAATGCCAAGGTCGTGGCATCGGTATAATCTTTTATTTCTTTAACTCTAATCCCAGCTTTGGCATTATAGGTATAAGTAGGAACTATTACCCCTTCTTCAGCATTAAGTGTGTTGGATAAACCAGAGTAAGGGTTTGCCAATACCAGTTGATAAGTTCCTGAATCTAATGTAATGGTCTCAGAATAAGGAAATGTTTTTTGCTTAAAAGGTACGTTCCAAACTACATCTATGCCGGCTTTGATATTACAGTTATTATCATAAATCTCTTCCCAAGTTAGTTCTGTAGAGGTCTTAACTAATGTTCCTCTTCTTTCAGTGTTAAAATCATTACTACTTGTAGTTCCTGTTTGATCATAGATCATCTTAAAATCTGTTTGATTTTGAGTCACTACAAATGTTGTACTGTTTACTGTAGGAGTTATTGAGCCTGTTAAATTACAGGCAGCAGGGATAAAATCGGCGGGAGATGGATAATTAACCTGTAATGAGCCTACATTTTCCCAAACCGTACTTGACCCAGTCGCTTCTTGTTCATAATTAGCTTCATAATCAAATGTTGTATGTCCTCCTGTAGGGTAGGTGATTTTATTTAATAATCCCTTTTTAGTAGAATTAAAATTAGGATTTCTATTTGCTCCAGTATTACTTGGCACAGATGGATGTGAATAGGTAGGATAAAGTACTGAGTTACTAGTAACCCCATTATTGTACCCAAAATAGTCCTGACCCTTTGAGGTTGTAGAAGGCATTGTGTAAGGGTCGTTATACTCAAACTCATAGTCTTTTATCAATGTACTATTACTATCTTTTATCTCTATTTTATCCAGTTTTAAACGAATCAGTAATTCATTGGGAATATTACCTCCACCATATGGAGGAATGGCTGCTCCAGAGGTTCTAAAATAGTCGTAATCAAATACAAAGGATTTATACAGATCTGCCGTAGAGTTGCCAGTATCCTGATCGTAGATATTGATTTTTTCAATTGCAGAATCTACAGTCATATCCCAACGATCAGTAAGCAAATCTATATCAATAATAAGATCTCCATTGTGAGTTATACTGCTTAACACTTTTTGTTTTATAGTGTACTCCGTATTACTATATCCCATATTATTTGTTGGTGTTACTACGTTTGAAAGCACATTAGTAACTCCAGTGATAGAGCTGGCGGTACGGTTGCTTCCCCAAAACCCTAAATCTGTATATGTAAATTCATAAATATCTTTACTATTTGCAGATTCTATTTTTGTCAGTAACCACGAAGAGCTATATTCTTTTTTGAGTCCATACAATGACATCTCTCCTATATCATTCAAATTAATATCTCTGGTAATTTCCTCTTCCTCAAAAGTGTAAATAGTACCATCATCCATAGTTACTACCCATTTTGTAATTGGTGTGTTAGCACCACCAACAGCCTTTGTAATTGTAGCTTTAAGGCGTGGATTATCTAAAGATTTAGGTGTTTTAGTAGCCACATCAATAACAAACATATCACTATTACCAAGTGCACTAAAGCTGAAAAAATCAGGTTGTATATCGTATTCATTATCATCAGCTTTTTTTAGAAAATACATATAAGCAATAAGATTGTTATAACTACTAAAAGAAGGGCTGCTAGAGAGGTCATCATATGCCAGAATGTCGGCGTTAACTGTGGTATCCCAAAGTGATTGGTATGGTCCAGATGTATACGAGGTGTTATGAAAATCATCAGGCATACCATTTACAATCCTGGAAATTCTTCCTCCTACGTTTAAATTCCAACCTAAACCCACTTGAGTAGCTAATTGCTCTACTTTAATACCAGAGGCATCATAGGTTAAACTAATAGGCAAGTTAAGTTCTCTTCCCTTATGTGTATATATCGGGATTTGAATACTAGGGGTACCAGTATACATATTTACTGGTGTATTTCCGTATTTGATAAAAGCTTGAGCTTCTGGTGAAGTTGGTGTTGGAGATAATCGTATGGACTCTGCTCCGTAATTAAAAGAATCGTCATAGATCTGCCCAAAGGACATTTGAAATGTCATTAAAAATACGACTAACAAACATTGCGTGATGGATTGTGTTTTCATAAAGTATGTAATGAGCTGAGTGTTTAATAACCCAACGAGTTAAACAATTGTAAGAGGAGATTTATACTGCTAAATCTTACTGGATAAAATTAAGGTGAGATTTTAAATTTTAGATAAGCATATGCCATACAAATAAAAAGCTAAAAGCTTACTAGGAGTAATTAAAATGACTATATTTATATCCCTTTTTCCAAATTAATAGTAAGCTAAACACTTACTAAAAAGAAGCGTTTTGCTCACTTTAGTTCATTAAACTATATATACCTTTCGTTAACTAAAAATTTAGTGATTCTCCCTAAGAACACAAAATATAAATTAACATGAAGGAGCCTATTAATGTATTAATAGTTGAAGATCAACCATTGATTACCAGATCATTAAAAAATGCACTTAAACACCTTAGTGATGCTAACGGTAGTTTGGATTTTAAAATACATACTGCAATAAATTGCGATTTAGCACTTTTAGAAATTGATAAGGCTGTTAAAGGCACTCCATTTGATCTAGTTTTATTAGGAATAAACATTCCTCCTTCAAGTGACAGAAAGTTATTATCTGGAGAAGATATAGGGTTAGAACTAAAAGGACTATTCCCTAAAGTTAAAATCATTGTTTTTACCTCTCGCAATACCAACTTTAAACTTAATAATATTTTAAGGTCTGTTAATCCTGATGGCTTTTTAGTAAAAAGTGATATTGACTTTGATGATCTTATAGTGGCTATTAACACGGTTCTATTTGAGCCACCTTATTACAGTAAAAGAATCTTGCGCCTTATAAGGCGTCATGTTTCCAACGACTTTGTTTTAGATAAAATAGACAGGCAGCTTTTATATCAATTATCAAAAGGGACAAAAACAAAAGACCTGCCAAACATAGTCCGTTTATCAAAGAGTGGAATAGAGAGGCGAAAAAGAAATTTAAAGGAAGTTTTTAATATAGAAAATGAAGACGATTTGATGCTATTAAAACTTGCTGAAGAAAAAGGCTATATTTAAATTTTGTGATGTTTCTCTAAAACAATGAGATTTTACAATGTGTAATTATTAATTAGTATTAAAAATGAAAACACCAGCATTTAACCTTCAAGAAATTTTAATTGTATTGTGCATTATTGGTGTCTTACTACTATTGGCTTTGCCCAATTTAATGCCACTAATAAGCAAAGCCAAAAGTATCGAAGCACAGACACAGCTTAAATACATCTATAATTCTCAAACAACCCATCACTATATGTATTCTAAATACTCCGTGGATTTCAATGAGTTAGATTTTGAATCACCTAAAACGGTAAAAGAAAACGGTACCAGTAATTACAGTTATGAAATTTTAAATGCTTCTAATAACACTTTTAAAGTGAGAGCTACTGCTGTGACAGATTTTGATGGTGATGGTATTTACAATGTTTGGGAAATTGATGAAGTGGGAAACCCTAAACAAACCATAAAAGATTAATGTTAATAGTAAAAATTATATTGATAGTTACGCTTGGACTCATTCTTTTTCAAGATGTGAAAGAACGTCAAGTATATTGGTTCTTATTCCCGTTAGTAGGACTTTCTTGTGGTGTTTTACATTATTTTAAAACACTCCCGGAATTATTTTATAGTTCCTTAATACTAAATATAGGTTTTGCTTCGATCCTCTTATTGATCGTGATTTTATATATCAGGTTTAAACTTAAAATTGCTTTTAATAAGGCATTTGGTTTAGGTGATGTATTATTCTTTTTAGTAATAACATTTTCCTTTTCTACAGTGTCATTTATTATCCTTTTTATTTCTGCTTTGATTTTTTCTCTAGTGTTGCATCTTTTTATAAAAAGAAAACCGGCTACAGTCCCATTGGCAGGATATATGAGTTTATTTTTCGGATTTGCATATTTAGGACATTGGTTTGGTTTTATTAATTCTATTTATAGCATTTAAATGATATTGAAAACAGATTTTAACATATCAACACCTTTATTACAGCTTATTAGTAGTGAGCAGGCTTATCATTACAATATTATACCTGTTGAGGCTCAAAACGGAACATTAACCTTTAAATCTGATAATTCTACGGAAGCCCTCAAACAAGAATTACAGATTGTTTTAGGGAAGCATATTGAGCTAATTCCGGAAACCTCTGAGAATATCAAAAATTATCTTTCAACTAATTTTAGAAAACGAGACCAAAACATATCTGAAGACTTACATTACAGCACAGATTTTCTTGAAAAATTGTTACTAACAGCAAAGGAAATAGGTAGTAGTGATATTCATTTTGAACCTTATGAATATAAATGTAGAGTTCGTTTACGCCTTGACGGAAAACTCAAAGAGCAATTTGTTATTTCTTTAGAAGAATATCCTATAATCATTAATAAACTCAAAATAAAAGCAGGACTTGATATTTCTGAAAAACGCTTACCGCAAGATGGTCGTATTACAGTAAAAACGAACGCTGATGAATTTGATATACGTGTATCTAGTTTGCCTACACTTCACGGAGAAAAAATGGTGCTACGTATTTTAAGTAAAGACGCCAACCATATTGATCTGGAAGATTTAGGATTTACTCTTAAGGAATTAAAAACCTATAAAGAAACCATTAAAAAGCCTAATGGTATTGTGCTTATTTCAGGACCAACAGGTTCGGGAAAAACAACCACTTTATATGCCACTTTAAAACTCTTAAATGATGATAGAACCAATATCTTAACTATTGAAGACCCCATAGAATATACTCTTGAAGGTGTAAATCAGGTACAACTTAAGGAAAACATTGGGCTTGACTTTGCCAGTACGCTGCGCACCTTTTTGCGTCAGGATCCTGATATAATTATGGTTGGAGAGATTCGTGATGCCAAGACAGCTAATATGGCAATTCGAGCTGCGCTGACAGGGCATTTAGTGCTCTCTACAATCCATACCAACTCTGCATGGGCTACTATTTCTAGGCTTATTGATATGGGAATTCCTTCCTTTCTTATTGCCAGCACACTTAATGTTAGTGTGGCTCAACGACTGGTAAGGCAACTTTGTAATCATTGCAAACAAGAACAATCAGTTACAAAAGATATATTTCCACAACATTTTAAAATTCCTAAAGGGTTAACATCACATTTTACAGCTATTGGTTGTAATGAATGTTATCACACAGGGTATCATGGCAGGAATGCTATTTATGAGATTATTCCAATAACAAAAACATTGGTCTCGCATATCAAAAACAACGATTTAGAGATTAATGATTATCTGGAAGAATACAATATCACAACACTTAAAAATAATGCTATCGCACTTATTAAGCAAGGTGTTACCTCTGTTGAAGAAGTGTATGCGTTGCTAACAGAATAAGCCCATAATAGGCATTTATAAATTTTTAGAATGAAAAAAATACTTTATATATTATTACTACTCACATTTAGTTTTGGATTTGCTCAATCCCATGATTCATCAAAAGAAGAGCAGCGTATTTCCAATATTAAACATCAATTAGAATTAATTTCTGTAGATAATGTTGGTTTAACTGAAAATGTGAAAACAGAGGTTAATGTTAGCAATATCACTCTTGCAAACTTTTTATTGGCAGTATCTAATATTCATAAAATAAATATTAATGTTGCACAAGAGCTTGGTCAAATTAGTATTGCCAATAATTTCTCGAATGTAACCGTTGCAGATCTGTTGGTTTTTTTGTGTAAAGAATACAACTTAACTATAGATTTTTCAGGAAATATTCTTTCTGTAAAGCCGTATCAAAAGCCTAAAGAAGCACAAAAGGTAATTCCGATAGTTTACTTCCCAAATAATAATACAATTTTTATTGATGTAAAAGGAGATAAACTCTACGATGTGTTTAAACGGATTATGGATGAGACAGGTAAGAATTTAGTGTTTTCTCCTGGACTTGAAAATAAGATGCTCACTACATATCTCAAAGACATGCCTTTTGACGCAGCCATGGATAATTTAGCTTTTGCCAACAATTTATTTGTAGAGAAAACAAAAGATAATTTTTATGTATTTGAAGACAACCTACAAATAGTTGCCACTAATCAAAATGGCTCAAATGCAAATACTTCTCAACGGCCAAATAGATCGCGACGCTCTAATTTCTATTTTAAAGTTTTAAATCCAGAACAAAAACTGTTAGAAGTTGATTTTGTAAATACTCCCATTGCAGATATTATTAATGATATAGGCAATGAATTAAAAATAGATGTATTTACGGCAACGCCTTTAAATGAAGCAGGAACAGCTTCTTTAAAAGCTAAATCAATCACTTTCGATCAGTTGCTTATCAATATATTTGAAACACAGATTAGTTCAAAAGCAAATGTTCCTAATGGTAGCTCACAGAACCAAAATAGAAATAACGTTTTACAAGAGAAAACAAAAATATTTACTTTTAAAAAAGAAGGTGATATGTATTTCTTTGGAACAGAAAATCAACTCAGTGTCCGTAAGGTAGAAGTTATACATTTAATGTATCGCTCTGTAGAATTATTAGCTGACCCAACAGGTGGAAATAGCGTCGGTTTTAGTAGAAATTCCAATACTACTACTTCAGGAAACTACAATAACCAATTTGATAATGTTGGAACTAATAGTAACAGACAACAGCTTAATACAAGCAATACAAATAATTTTAAAGATTATAATAGTAAAGCAGAAGCACTGGTAAATATAGTCCCAGATGAAGTAAAACAAGATTTAGATATTAAAGTTGATTACGAACTTAATAGCTTTTATGTTAATGGCTCAAGTGCAAACATAGAACGTTTTAAAAAATTTATTCACCAAATAGATAAACCTGTTCCTGTTATACTTATTGAAGTTATGATTCTTGAAGTGAGTAAAAGCTCTACAATTGAAACTGGTATAAGTTGGGGCATAGGAGAGAGTCCTGTTACAACTCAAGGTGGAATTTTTCCTGAAACTGATATAACTCTAGGAGCACAAACCATTAATAAAGTAATTGGAGGTTTTGATGGTTTTGGTTCTTTTAATTTAGGTAAAGTTGTGCCCAACTTTTTTGCGACCATTAAAGCTTTGGAAACTAATGGGAATCTTAAAATTCGTTCTACACCAAAAATATCTACCTTAAATGGTCATAGAGCTACGTTTTCCAACGGACAAACTTCATACTATGCCGTTACACAACGTAATATATACGGCACTAACAATCCACAAACATCAGAAATTACTAATTATGTCCCAATCGATGCAAAGCTTGGCATCACAATAAAACCTACAGTTTCTGGCGATGGTCAGGTAACGCTCGACATTTTTGTAATACAGTCCAGTTTTGGACAACGCATCTCTGAAGATGCTCCTCCGGATATTAGTTCAAGAGAGTTTAGTTCTATCATTCGTGTACATGATCAAGATATTGTAGTACTCGGTGGTTTAGAAGAACAGGTAAAGAACGATTCAGGCTCTGGTGTTCCTTTATTGGCACGTATTCCCGTAATAAAATGGTTGTTTAGTAAACGTAAAAGGGAAGCCTCTAAAGCTAAATTAACAGTGCTTATCAAACCAACAGTCTTTTATTAATGCTTAAAGCTATTACTACATATCTACAATTTGGAAATCGTTTTTGTGGTATTGAGCACGCTACTGAAAACGGACAGGAAAAATTGTACGTAACACTTCTTAAAAAAACAAAAAAAGAGGTTGATATCCAATCTCTTTTTGAAGCATCTTCTATTAAGAATTTATCCGAGCTGCTTCCTAAAAATCAACATGCAGTTCTAATTATTAATAATGAATCTGTTCTTACAAAAAAAATTGAAAGTGATCAGACAGATGATTTGAAACTTGTTTACAAAGCATTCCCTAATATTAGATTAGAAGATTTTTATTATGAAGTACTTATACAAAAATCAATTCATTTTGTGTCTATTTGTAGAAAAACGTATATAGAAGAATTAATTAATGAGTATAAGACTCAAGGTATTTCTATTATAGATGTATCACTTGGCAATTCAATTGCTTTTAGTATAACTAATTATATAAATTCTAAAACAATTTCTACTTCCAACACAAATATCACAGTTGAGGATAAGAACATTACAACTATTGAAAAAGTAAATGATTTACAGCAAGTAGAATATGATATCAATGGTATAATCGTATCTAATACACAATTACTATCATTTTCTGGAGCATTAAACTTGGTTGTAAATAATTATCATCCTCACACCAATTTTGAAGTATATAAAGAATTGATTCTAAACAATTATAATCACTCGAGGTTTTTTAGTCAGTTTTTAAAATTTGGATTATCTTTTTTGTTGGGATTATTACTTATCAATTTTTTCTTCTTTAATCATTATTATAATTCTGTAAATGAGTTACAACAAACCTCTCAAATCAGCCAAGCCACAAAAAAGAAAGTTTTAGAGCTCAACGAAACAGTAAGTAAAACACAAAAAATGGTGGATGATATGCTACAAAGCAGTTCGTCTAAAAGCTCTTTTTATGTAAATGAAATTATCCACAGTTTACCCAGTTCTATTTTACTTGCTGAACTGAATTACCAACCTCTTTTAAAACGAATTAAAACAGAACAGGCTATTGAAAATAATATAAACACTATTATGATCTCTGGAACATCTAATAGTAGTGAATCCTTTTCAAAATGGATAGTAAATTTGGATGCTATTGGGTGGATTGAAAAGGTTGAGATTTTAAGTTACGGAGATATTTCTAAATCAAAATCTGACTTCAGTATTAAGTTAAATATTTTAAATGACTAACAAAACTAAAAACATATTACTTCTTTTAGGTTTTTTGCTAACGCTTGTTGTGTGTTATAAATTGGCAATTTCAAATACACTTAATCTAAGAAAGGAATATGGTAGTTTAAAACAAGTAGAAACTCTATTTAAAAATGCGCCTAAACAACTATCTCTTTTAAAACAAAAACAAAAGTATTACGATTCTATACTTTCTAAATATCAACTCGGTGGGAGTTCTATACAAAACAGCCTTTTAAAAACTATTAACGAGTTTGCTAAAAGTGATAATCTTAAAGTGATTGAATTTATAGAACCTCATGTTATAAATCAAAATGATCTAACCATAAAGACCTATCAATTTACCGTAGAAGGAGATTTTAATGTGATTCTAAAGCTTTCTCACAAGCTTGAACAACAAACTAAATTTGGAGAAATTATAAATCTTCATTTTGAAAAGAAAAAGAATTTTAGAACAGGTAAATATTATTTACAAGCAATAGTTTTGTTGAAGAGTTTTGGGTGATAAATTAGGAGTCTATTAATTTCACCACAACAACTGTATCTTATTTAATTTTTTCATTTTTACCGATGTAATTATTTTAGTCAATAATTCGTCAACCTATTTA
The DNA here is from genome assembly GCA_965250265.1 of Flavobacteriaceae bacterium. Lineage (GTDB taxonomy): Bacteria > Bacteroidota > Bacteroidia > Flavobacteriales > Flavobacteriaceae > PRS1. The sequence continues at coordinate 348,135 of CBDFNO010000014.1, forward strand.
GTTTATTTCAAATTGTTTTAAATATTTTGATATTGTACTTAAGAGCCTGTAACCATTGAATCTATTAGTGAAACGCTTTGTTTGTATGTGTTTGAAGAAATATTAAATGGAACAGACTCTATCCCTACTTTGAGTTGAAACTTAAATATCTTTCAATTTTATTTATAAATTTGCCAAAAACAAGTAAAGTGTAGAAAGAACGATTCAAATTATTATAACTTCAGACAATGCCGAAAAACAATTTAACGGCGAATAAACGATGGTCAGATTCTAATTTCCAATAAAAACAGCGAGGTAACAGCGAAGAAATTGTAATATTTCTAATTACTTCTCAATAGCCGATTGGGAATTAGCAATTTATCAACCTTGATTTAATCAAACATTACAATCATGTAACTTTTTTTGTATATTTGCAAATATTACATTAATGTAATATTTATGGAGTTAAAAGATAAAAATAATATTTTCCTTGCTTCCGATTGGTTCGATATAAATTTCTTGGCTCGTTTTGTTTACACAAATAGTCCTCTTAAAAAGTATTTCAATGAGCAATCTCACAAAGTAGAGGACAGTAGGCTATCATCAAGAGTTTTGAATCATTGGTACGAAAGTGGAATAATCACTGATGATAGACCTAATGGAAAAGGGTGGAAAAAATTCAGTTTATCAGAATTAGTATGGATTCAGATCGTATTTAAATTAAGGGTATTTGGCTTAAACCTTAAGAAAATCAAAAAGGTTAAAGATCAAATAGACTTTTACAATTCTATTGATAAAGTCTCCAAGTGTCCATTATTGGATTTCTACATGCTTGTAGCAGGAAACACTAAAATACCCATAAAACTTATTGTTTTTGAATCAGGACAAGCTGAATTGGTTCGTCAAATAGATATTGATATCGCAAATGAATTTGAATGTATTTCAGAAGATTTCATTTCTATTGACTTAAATAAACTATTAGACAATTTACTCACTAAAAAAAGTGTTAAAGCAAATTACTTGAGCTATTCTGATCAACCTAAGTCTCCTATTCTTAAACAAATTGAAGATTCGCTAACTATTGAGGACATTCAATCAATTACAATTCGAGTAAAAGAGAAAAACTATTTAGTTAATGAAGAATTCTTTGTAAAAGATAAAAATAAAGCAAAAGCACTAATGTCTATTTTAAAGTTTGGAAAATTAGTTGAAAATAAGGAAGCAGGTAATTCAACACATATTATGACAAGAAAAAAGAAAATTAAAAAGGGATAAACCCTCTATTTTGAAAGAAAGCGCAACCAAATAGGAATCACCTAACTGGTATTGCATTTTTTAATTTATAATGTTATCAATAGAACAATGCAACAATGTATTGAATAAAAATGAAAAAAAATATACAGGTGAAGAAGTAAAAACAATTAGAGAGTCATTAAACCAGTTCGCAAATTTACTTTTCGAACATAAATATCCAAAAAATGAATAAGCTATATGGAAAGAAAGCCATTTTATACAGGAGAGTAAGTACTACCGATCAAAAAGTACATGGAAATAGTCTTAATGCTCAAAAAAATAGCTTGAAAGAATTTTGCTTAAAAAATGGAATTATAATTAAGAAAGAATTTGAAGAGGACTTTTCAGCAAAAAATTTTAACAGACCTGTCATTAAAGAATTACTTGAATATGCTAAAAATCATAAAAATGAAATAGATTATTTGCTCCTAACAAGTTGGGATAGATTTTCAAGAAATACTTTAGAAGCTTTGCAAGTAATAGAATGTTTAAAAAAGTTAAATATTGCTGTTAATTGTATTGAAGGCTGGGTTGATGATGAAGATCCAAATCAAATAATAATGCGTCTTTTATATCTTGGCCTTCCAGAAGCAGATAATAAACTACGAAGTCAAAAAATTAAAACTGGTATTCGACAAGCAAACAAAGAAGGTAGATGGGTTTCCAAACAACCAAAGGGTTACGTTCCTGGGAAAGATGAATTAGGAAGACCATTGATGAAACTTGATCCAATAATGGCTCCATTAATAGAAGAGTTATTTAACGACTTTTCATTAGGCCTTTATTCACAAAACGAACTACTAAAATTAGAAAAGTATTCTTCACTAAAGTTAACTAAAAGCAATTTAAGTCGTATGCTCAAACAAATTGCATATGCAGGTAAAATTAGAATACGACAAAAAGATTTAGAAGTAGAAGAAATAGTGGATGGATTACACGAACCTATTATTTCAATAAAAGTTTATAATAAAGTTCAAAGTCAGTTACAATCACGTAGACGTTATAATCAAAAATCAGTCAAATTAAATGACAAACTACCTTTAAGAGGTTTACTACAATGTGATAAATGTGGTGGTAATCTTACTGGTAGTGGCTCTAAAAGCAAAACTGGAGATAGACACTTCTATTACCATTGTAATCCAAGAAAAGGTTGCGGTGAAAGATTTAAAGTCAAAATTGCTCACGATGAATTATTCAATTATTTTAATGATCTAAGCCCGTCAGAAGAAGTTTGCAATTTATTAGAATTGATACTTGAAAAAAAGCACGAAGAATCTAAACACTCAATTAAGAAGTTACTTATTCAGAAGAAAAATAAACTAATTCTATTAAAAGATAAGTCAGAGATGCTTCTTGAAAAATTATTGGAAGGGACAATCAATAATGACACATATAAAAATGCTAATATTAAAATTAATTCAGATATTATAATCTTGGAAGGAGAAATTGCTGAACTAAAAGAGTCTAATGGGGATCTAAAAGAATTCGTAAAATTTGGTTTATTCCTGTTTAAAAACCTTAAAACCTTTTTTGAAAGAGCGTCAATAAACTTAAAGCAAAAACTAATAAGTTCGATATTTGCAGAAAAACTGGTTTTTGATGGAGAGAAGTATCGAACCCCAAAACTCAATACTGGATTTGATATTATTTATAACAGTATCAATGGATTGAATAGAATTAAACAAAAAAACGAGAGACTATCTATTGATAATCTCCCGTTTAGTACTGAAGGCGGGACTTGAACCCGCACGGCCTTACAGGCCATTGGATTTTAAGTCCAACGTGTCTACCAATTCCACCACTTCAGCTTGGTATATTTTTAACAGTTATAGAGCGAAAGACGGGATTTGAACCCGCGACCCTCACCTTGGCAAGGTGATGCTCTACCCCTGAGCTACTTTCGCAGTTTTTAATGAACGTGCAATTTATTATTGCGGTTGCAAATTTAAAACAATTATAATAATACCAAAGGCTTTTTAATTAAAATGCACCTTTTTTTATGCTCTTTTCTTTTTTTGCAGCATCCTCTTAATTTCATTAAGTTTCATCAAAGCTTCAACAGGAGTTAGTGTATTAATATCCAGATGTAAAATTTCATCTTTAATCTCTTCTAACAACGGATCATCCAAATTAAAAAAGCTTAGCTGCATTTCGTCCTTTAATGATTTTACCTTATCGGTTAATTCTTCACTTGAATGCGATTTTTCTAACTGCTTTAAAATTTTATTTGCACGATGTATAACCTGTTGTGGCATTCCTGCCATTTTAGCCACATGAATACCAAAGCTATGAGCACTTCCACCTTCAACAAGTTTTCGCAAAAACAAGACATTGTCTTTTAACTCTTTTACAGACACATTAAAATTTTTGATGCGCTCAAAAGTTTCAGACATTTCATTAAGCTCGTGATAATGAGTAGCAAATAACGTTTTTGTTCTACTTGGATGTTCATGTAAATATTCGCTAATTGCCCAAGCAATGGAAATACCATCATAAGTACTTGTGCCACGGCCAATTTCATCAAGCAATACTAAACTGCGTTCAGAAATGTTATTTAGTATGGAAGCAGTTTCATTCATTTCTACCATAAAAGTCGATTCTCCCATCGATATATTATCGCTTGCGCCTACTCTTGTAAAAATTTTATCTACCAAACCAATTTTTACAGATTTAGCAGGAACGAAACTTCCTATTTGAGCTAATAATACTATTAATGCTGTTTGACGTAAAATTGCCGATTTACCGGACATATTTGGTCCAGTAATCATAATAATTTGCTGTGTTTCACGATCTAGAAACAAATCGTTTGCTATATAGCTTTCACCAAGCGGTAATTGCTTTTCTATAACAGGATGACGACCATCTTGTATCTCTAAATCGAAGGAATCATCTATAGTAGGATACACATATTTATTGCCTTTTGCCAATTGAGCAAAACCACATAAACAATCTAATTGCCCAATTAAATGTGCATTTTGCTGAACTGGTTTTATATAATTACCCAACCAGCTTACCAATTCGAAAAATAATTGTTGTTCTATAGCTAAAATACGCTCTTCGGCTCCTAATATTTTTGCTTCGTATTCTTTTAATTCTTCCGTAATATAACGCTCGGCACTTACTAAAGTTTGTTTACGTATCCAATCTTCTGGCACTTTATCTTTATGCGTATGACGCACTTCAATATAATATCCAAACACATTATTGGAGGCTATTTTTAATGAAGTAATACCTGTACGTTCGCTTTCTCGTTTCAACATTTTATCGAGATAATCTTTACCTGAAAAGGCTAAATCCCGAAGTTCTTTTAATTCAGAAGAAAACTCTGAAGAAATAGTATTCCCTTTTAAAATATTAACAGGAGCATCTTCATTTAAAGTCTCTTTAATTTTTTCGCGAAGTCCTTCACAGCTTTGTAAACTATCTCCAATTTGTTTTAAAGCATCGTTATTGCAATTTTCAGCTAATGCTTTAATTGGCACAATTGCTTCCAATGAATTTTTTAATTGAATAACTTCTCTCGGACTTACTTTAGCTGTAGCAACTTTAGAAATTAGACGTTCAATATCACCAATCTGCTTTATTTGATGCTGATTTTTTTGCAACAGAGTACTTTCGTCTAACAAAAATTGAACAACCTCGTGTCTGCTTTTAATTTTCTCTGCGTTTTTTAAAGGCAAAGCCAACCATCTTTTCAACAAGCGTCCTCCCATTGGAGAAATAGTTTTATCAATAACATTTAAAAGTGTCACAGCATTTTGATTGGTTGAATGGTATAGCTCTAAATTTCGAATAGTAAATTTATCCATCCAAACGTATTCGTCTTCGGCTATTCTATTTATAGAAGTGATATGCTGCAATTTATTATGCTGTGTCTCTGCCAAATAATGCATAATTGCTCCAGAAGCAACAATGCCTTCATATAAATCTCCAATTCCAAATCCTTTTAATGTTTTTGTATTGAAATGATTGCATAACGTTTCGTTTGCATAATCATCTTGAAACACCCAATCTTCTTGATAAAATGTATGGAAATCATTTCCGAAAGTTTCTGAAAATTCTGCTCGTTTTTGTTTAGAAATTAAAACTTCATTCGGATTGAAATTTTGAAGTAACTTATCGATATACTCCGCATTACCTTGAGAGCATAAAAATTCACCTGTTGAGATATCTAAAAATGAAACACCAATATATTTCCCAAAATAAACCGACGCTAAAAAATTGTTAGATTTAGAATGTAATACCTCATCATTGAAAGAAACTCCTGGAGTTACAAGTTCGGTAACACCTCTTTTTACAATTTTCTTAGTTTGTTTTGGGTCTTCTAATTGATCACAAATTGCAACACGTTGGCCAGCTTTTACCAATTTAGGCAAATAGGTATTTATGGAATGATGTGGAAATCCCGCTAATTCTATTTCGGTTTCACTTCCTGCTCCACGTTTAGTTAAAATAATATCTAAAATTTTAGCTGCCTTTATCGCATCTTTACCAAAGGTTTCATAAAAATCCCCAACTCTAAACAACAATAAGGCATCAGGATACTTTGCTTTTATAGCATTGTATTGCTTCATTAATGGTGTTACTTTTTTTGCCAAGAGATTGTTATTTTAAATCTTATTTTTGTAATCTAAACAGGATTGCTAATGTACTTAATATTTGCTTTTTTATAAAGCAGATAAAAGATAAGTTATCTACAATTGTTTATAGGTTTTAATATGCGAAAATTAAAAAATAGCGAATTAGATAGATTAAGTGTTTCCGATTTTAAAACATCAAAAAAAACGCCTCTCATTGTAGTTTTAGACAACATACGTAGCTTAAACAATATAGGTTCTGTTTTTAGAACATGCGATGCTTTTTTAATTGAAAAGATCTATCTCTGTGGAATTACTGCAAAACCTCCTCATAAAGATATTCATAAAACAGCTTTAGGAAGTACTGATAGTGTTGCTTGGGAATATGCTGAAGATACACTTGAGCTGATTAATAAATTAAAAGTTTCTAATATTAAAATAATTAGTGTTGAACAAGCCGAAAATGCAACAATGCTTAACGCCTTTATGCCTAAGCAACAAACAACTTATGCTGTTGTTTTTGGAAACGAAGTAAAAGGTGTGTCCCAAGAAGTGGTAAGCACAAGTGATATTGTGATTGAAATACCACAATTTGGCACCAAACATTCTTTAAATATTTCGGTGAGTGCTGGTGTTGTCATCTGGGATATATTTAGCAAAATGAAAAGTGTAAAGTAAAAGTTTATTTCGGTATATAATTTAGCTTGATTCTAAACCTTAAAAATGCTAACTTCGCTTATCGTCTCATATAGATAATTAAAAAAATCCGTATCAAAACATTAGCATCAATTAAAAAAATAAAAATTAAATCAAAATGAAAAAAAACTACAGCATATTGATTTTAGCTACATCCATGATAATAATTATATCATCATGTTCAGAAAAGAAATCAGATAAACCGGATATTGTAAATGATTTATTCCCTGAGGCGCAAAGTGAATTGAGAGAAGTCATTGAGTCAATAGTTAAGGACTGTGAGACAGCCAATTTAGAAGGGCTAAAAGCTATCCATTTGGAAAGTGATAAATTTACAAAATTTGGTCCACGAAGATTTGAAAGACAAGATGTAAAGAGTACCAATGAATCTGAGGTCGCACATTTTGGTTCAATTTCAAATTTTAAAGCAGAAGTAAAAGATTTGAAGATTGATGTATTTGGAGATGTTGGCATAGCGACATACTACCCCCATGTTACTTTTGAAAAGGAAGGAGTGAAGAAATCTGGAAGTGCTCGCCAAACACTTGTTTTCTTAAAGACAAGTGAAGGTTGGAAAATCATTCATGAGCATGGAACAATGCGACAACATGAGTAATTAATTTATCATATACACACAACATAACTCAATTATTTGACAATTATAATGAAATGAAAACTGATGCTAACATTGCATAAAGCGTCTATGTCCAGCAAAAGCTGGTCACGGCGTTTATGTGGGACGATAAGCGAAACCATAAAATCACTTCTCACAAATCTCATCTAAAATACTCAAGTAATCAGCACGATTCTCAACAAAATCTTTATCCGATATATCTATAATCTTAACATTAAAATCGGTTTGGCTTTTTAAAAATTCTAAATAACCAGAATTTATTTTATCCAAATAATCGTCTTGGATGTCTTGCTCATAATCTCTACCTCGTTTTTTAATGTTTTGTTGTAACCTTTTAGTATTTTGATATAGATATACATACAAATCTGGTTTTGCAATGTCCTTATACATTAAATAAAAGAGTTTTCTATACAAATTAAACTCATCTTCTAGAAGTGTTACTTTTGAAAAAATGAGCGACTTAAATACATCGTAATCACTAACAATAAAATCTTTAAATAAATCGAGTTGTGATAAATCATCACTTATTTGTTGGTAACGATCTGCCAAAAAAGACATTTCTAAAGTAAATGCATAACGTTTAGCATCTTCATAGAATTTTGGTAAAAAAGGGTTGTCGGCAAAACGTTCTAAAATTAATTTAGCATTAAAATCGTGAGATATTTTGGTTGCTAAACTAGTTTTTCCTGCACCAATGTTTCCTTCAATAGCAATATAATTATGCATTGAAAAGTCATAAGACTTACTTGGATTTTTTAACCAAAGATTAATAGGCTCTAATACACTTTCATCTTTACATTCATTTAATAAAACAGCTACTTCTTTTTCAAGTTTATGATGCTGTACGTTAGGGGCAATATCACTTAATGGTTGCAAAACAAACTTGCGTTTATGCATTTCAGGATGTGGAATTTGAAGTGTTTTAGTTTCAACTATTTCATCTTCAAAAAAAATGATATCCAAATCTATTGTTCTGGCTTGATAGCCTTTCTTTTTAGAACGAACTCTTCCTAATGACTTTTCGATTTTTAGCAATTCTTTTAAGAGTTTTTGAGGCTTGTAAGATGTTTCGAATATCAAACAAGCATTAAAGAAATCGTCTCCTTGAAACCCAAAAGCAGGTGATGAATATACTTTAGAAATGATACTGATATTATCAATATTAAGATGTATAGCATTAATAGCGTCCTGTAAATTCTTAAATTTATCTCCTTTGTTGCTTCCTAACGATATGTAAACTTTCCTTAAATTGCTCATTTGAGTTAGCAAAATAACTAAAAAGAACATTTAATACTTTACATTTACTAAAGTATTTATTGACAATTTCTATGACATTAAAAGATAAACTTGCTGCTCAACGAATTTACTTACTTTTAGGCTCATTGTTTATCACATCTTTAGTAGTTTCTAATTTAATATTTCAGAAATTTTTTTATTGGTATCCTTTTGATATAGAAATTTTTGGAACGAAGCTTTTTGAAATCTCTGTAGGTATTTTACCATATCCAATCACCTTTTTAATTACCGATTTAATTAGCGAGATTTATGGTAAAAAGAAAGCTAATCAAGTTGTTGTTGCTGGAATTTTTGCGTCTCTCTTTTCTTTATTGATCATTTTGGTTGCCGATAAAGTTCCTGCAACGTCTTGGTCTGATGTTAAAGATGAAATGTTCCATACTGTTTTTGGGAGTACTGCTATTGCTGTTTTTGCAAGTATGATGGCTTATTTATTAGCTCAATTTATTGATATACATATTTATCATTTCTGGAAACGTTTGACAAAAGGCAAGCATTTATGGTTACGAAATAATTTCTCAACATTCCTATCTCAATTTGTTGACACCTTAACCATTTTGCTTTTATTGTGTTATTACGGAATTATTGAATGGAGTAGATTTAAAGGATTACTTGTTGCTGGGTTTTTGTTTAAAGTTATGATTGCTGCTCTTGACACTCCGTTTTTATATTTAGGAGTGTATTTGTTTAGAAAACGATTTAATTTAAAAGTAAATGAAGAGATTAGTTTAGACTAAACCTATACTTACTACTAAGCCTTCATTTGCTCTAATATTAAAAACGGTTTGATCTTCAAAAATTAAATATTGTCCTTTAATCCCAACAAGTTTACCAGTATAATTAAGCTCGTTTTTTAAATTTAAACTTTTAGGTTTTTCAGGATACTGGAGCACAGGGAAATCCAGATGTGTCTCACTGTTGTTTTCAATAAAATAATCTTGTGCTTTTTCGGGAATATATACTTTTAGCTTTTGTTTCCACTCTTCAAGACTTTCATCTTCAATATCATTCCTCAGCATTTTTCTCCAATTAGTCTTATCACTAACATGGTCTTTTAATGCAACTTCGGTAATGCCTGCTAAATAACGATTCGGTACTTCTACAATTTCTATAGCTTCATGTGCTCCTTGATCTATCCAGCGTGTTGGCACTTGATTTTTTCTGGTTACTCCAACTTTTACATTGCTTGAATTTGCTAAGTACACAATATGTGGTTGTAATTGTACTTTCTTTTCGTATTCTAAATCTCTATCTTCTTTATTAAGATGTGCTGTACTTAATTCTGGACGCATAATCCAATCGGCTGCTTGAGGTATTTCATAAAAGCATTGTTTATCGAATCCTTGCCGATAAATAGGTTTATCCAAACCACAGTTTAGACATTGATACTTAACAAACTGAATGCTAATTGTTTTATTCAACAATTGATTCATATTTAAAAAATCGTTTTCAAATATTAAAAAATATTGAATAGGTTGTCCGAATTCGGTATCCATTTTTCTTAATACTCCTTGATATTGCATAAATTTATTTTTGCTATTTTAGTTCTCGTAAATATAAATAATCTATGCCAATTCCTTTAGTAAATTCTATTGCCTCGTGGTATTTAAAAAAACGCTTTCATCAAATTGATTTGTTTTTAAAATATCCACATGATGTTCAAAATGAATTGTTTCTTGATCTCATAGAAATTGCTAAAGACACACAAATAGGGAAACAATATGATTTTGCTTCCATTAATAATTATGAAACTTTCAATGAAAGAGTTCCTATATCTACTTATGAAGATTATCAAAATTTAATTGAGCGTTCTCGAAAAGGAGAAGATAATATTTTTTGGCCAACTCCAATAAAATGGTTTGCAAAATCTAGTGGCACTACAAATGCAAAAAGCAAGTTTATTCCTGTAAGTACTGAATCTCTGGAAGATTGTCATTATGCAGCTGGTAAAGATTTGTTGTGTATGTACTTAAACAACAATGAAGATTCACAAATGTTTACAGGAAAAAGTTTACGTCTTGGAGGAAGTAAGGAACTTTACAAAAAAAACGGAACTGTATTTGGAGATCTTTCTGCAATTTTAATTGACAACATGCCTTTTTGGGCAGAATTTAGCAGCACTCCTAGTAGTAAAGTGTCCCTTATGAACGACTGGGAATATAAAATGCAAGCCATTGTAAATGAAACTATTGATGAAAATGTAACGAGCCTTACTGGTGTTCCTTCTTGGATGTTGGTACTATTAAATAACGTTTTAGAAACTACGAATAAACAAAGTTTATTTGACATTTGGCCAAACCTTGAAGTGTATTTTCATGGAGGAGTAAGTTTTACGCCTTATATAGATCAATACAAAGCAATTCTACCGCACAAAGCATTTAAATACTACGAAATTTATAATGCCTCAGAAGGATTTTTCGCCATTCAAGATAAAAACAATTCTAGTGAATTATTACTAATGCTTGATTATGGAATTTTTTATGAGTTTATTCCAATGGATATTTATGGTACTTCAAATGAAAAAGCAATCACATTAAACGACGTTGAAATCGGTAAAAACTATGCAGTAATTATTACCACCAATGCAGGATTGTGGCGCTATAAAATTGGCGATACTATTCGTTTTACATCTATTAATCCTTATAGAATAAAAGTATCTGGAAGAACCAAACATCATATAAACGTTTTTGGCGAAGAGCTCATTATAGAAAATGCCGAAGATGCTTTAAAACTTGTTTGCAAAAAAACCAACGCAGAAATTGTAGATTTTACAGCTGCTCCAATATTTATGGAAGGTAAAGAAAAAGGTGCTCACGAATGGCTTATAGAGTTTAAAACACCTCCTAAAGACATTAATTATTTTAACGAGTTGTTAGATAATGCACTTAAATCATTAAACTCAGATTACGAAGCAAAACGCTACAATAATATGACACTTAATAAACCAAAAATTAATACGGCAAGAACCCATTTATTTTATGATTGGCTCAAAAAAAATGATAAGCTTGGCGGACAACATAAAATACCACGTTTATCAAATACAAGGGATTATATTGATGAGTTGTTAATCTTGAATGGACTATAAACATTTCAACAACTCTTTATAATACTATTTCAATAAGTGTAATTTAATTATCATCAAATTTATCATAATACTTCTTTTTTGATCCATTTTCAAAGAAATCATTGCTCCATTTTACTGGATATTTTAGATAATAATTTTCGTTAATCTCTTCTAGAAAGAATAGATTTTTTTCTATACTCATACTTTGAGGATTTTTTAACTTAAAAAAATTATTAAACGTAACTAAATTGTTTTTGTAAATGTTTTCTTTTTTTATTTTTTCTATAGAATTATTACTTTTTTTATAAGTAAAGATTATACCACAAACATTAAAAGTCATATACATATTCGAACTATCATGTTTTTTAATTTGACATCTATATTTGTGAATAGTATCAAATTTTTTTAGTTCAAACTTTACATCTTTATTTTGTTTAAAAATTATATATATATTACCCTTTTTTTCTTGTGCGCAAGAAGATAAAATAAAGGAAATTATGAATATTAATAAGAATTTATACTTCATTCTATACAAGTTTCGTTAGCATTATTTTGTAATTGCTGATTTAAAACAGCAATAATTCTATTTTTTTCTGAATTTGGCAGCTCACCAAATGCAATAATTGTTGATTCTTCGTCTGGGAAATCCATTAATCCTAACCAAGCAATATCTAAATATAATTGTTGAGGTTGTTGATTATCCGGAACAACATTTCCTGTATCAAACTCTTGAGTTACTCTTGCAAAAGTATCTCTATAAAAATCTGCCATATAATTATGACTCCAATCCCTTGTCTCTCTATAGTAATCGTAAATTATATTATGACTGCCATTTTCTAATAAAGCAATTGCTTGACTTTCTGTAAGACCAGAAACAATACCATTCCCTATATCCTCTATTATTTGTCTTAAAAATTCGGCATGAATGATTTCGTGAATGATTGAATTAACAACAAACAAATTTGGATTAAAATCAACACCCTTAAATGAGTCGTCACTATTCAATGTTATAACAATATTGTCATTGTCATCTGGCCAACTAGTTATCGCTCTATCGTTATCACTTAAATCAGCAAGTTTAAGAGTAATCCTAGCTACAGCATTTTCTCCTTCAAACTTTGAAAGAACATTACTAACTAATTTTTGTATTTTCATTTTATTATAAATGCATTTTGCCTTCCCAACAAAAGTACTATCAATAATTATTTCTTCATCAAAATCCACTTCGCCGCCATTTGCAAAAGCATCAATGGCTTGTGCAGCAAAAGATTCAGCTTCTGGCAGATAACCACCATTAAAATCATCTTGATTAACTTCTAAATAAAGATAAGTAGCCGTTAGGGCTTCAATTGCAATTTCATCGCTGTCTGAGCCTATAAGATAATTAAGAGCTTCTGTACTAAGGGTAAGTTCTTTTAAAACGGATTTTACAGTATCAAAATTTAGGGTGTTAATACCAATACCTCCATCTGTATCTTTTGGACAATCGCAATCTCCTGTTTCGGCACCATTATTATATACTGCACTTCTTGCTATCCCTATAGTAATAGTTATTACCCAAACTCCTCCTTCATCAGGATTGTTACATGCGTCTGGACTCGCATGATCTTGATCTCTCCAATTACAATGCCAAACTTCAGATATAGTTATATTAGTCCCTCCAGTACCACCGTCACCGGTACCACCTGTTGTTCCTGTATCATCAGGATCGCCCTGAACATCACTTACATCAGTGCCTCCTCCTTCTGAATCACTAAGGTCTAAGGTGTTTTTATCACAAGGAATAGGGTCTCCAAATTCATCATATTCTGTTTCACACAGTGTTTCCTCTTTTTCAGAGAAATAGCCTTCCTGAAAAAAATCAGTATATTTGTGTAAGGAAACCGTGCCTTTAAAAAAGTTAATATTATAACCACTCACAATATACTGTTCAAGATAAGATTCGTCACATTTGTACTTTAATACAAAAGGTGTTATATTTTCTCCTGTTGGTGTTTGACCAACAACCAAGTTGTAAAATTCTCCTAATGGTGTGTTTGGATAGACAAATCGAAATGAATAATTAGCGTTGTTAAGAGTATCTATGACTTCTAAAATGTTATCAACATCAAAAATAGCCTGATTAAGTTCATCATCTGTTTTGTTAAAAACGCTCTCATTAATTTTAGTGCTGACATAATTTTTGATTTCCGGTATTTGAGATAACGAAACCATTCTTTGTTGATAAAGAGGGTTTTCTAATTCTAATTGATTTATATTAATAATATCATCTTTTTGGCATTGAATAAGAAATATTGAAACTCCAAAGAGTAGAATACAGAGCTTAAGGGAATTTTTTAGTTTGTGTAACATTTATTTTTGTTTTAATTAATAATTCAAAATTAAATGCTATTATTAGTTTTAAATAATTGGGATATTATTATGACATAAACATAAATAAAATATTTTACTTTTCAAAATAAAAAATCTTAACTAGTCTGGTTTTATCATAATTTTCTGCATTAATATTAGTTGTAGAGTGTGAAAAACATTAAATTTTTAAAAAAAAATTGGCTACAAAAAACCATTCATCGATAAAAGCAGAGTTCAAATTTCTTTTAACGACTTTTATTTTACATTCATCTAAAAACAGCCTAATCAATTTTTACATTTCAGTTATTATATTAATTTTAAAGTGCAATTAAGAAAATAAAGAATCTAAATCGCGATATTAATTAAGTACATCCAAAATAAAAAACCACTCTGTCCTTAGAAAGCTAAGTGACCAGAGTGGTTTCATTTTTTATAGAAAACTTTTGTTTTCTATTAAGATACTGCTTTTAATTTTTTAAGACGTGTTTTAGAAAGTTTTCCTTCAGCATAAGATTTGGTGACATTGAGTTTTGTTTCTTCACTTCCAGGTAAATTAAACATTGCGTCAGTTAAAACTTCTTCACATAAAGATCGTAATCCTCTTGCACCAAGTTTATACTCTACTGCTTTCTCAACAATAAAATCTAGTGCGCCTTCTGTCATTGTTAGTTCTATTTCATCCATAGAAAACAATTTCACATACTGTTTTACGATCGCATTTTTAGGTTCTGTTAAAATTGCTCTTAATGTACTGGCATCTAAAGGATTCATATACGTTAAAACAGGTAGTCTACCAATAATTTCAGGAATTAATCCAAAGTCTTTTAAGTCTTTTGGCGTAATATACTGTAGCAAGTTATCTTTATCCAAATCATCTTCGACATGAGAAGCTTTATAACCCATTGCAGACATATTTAACCGTTTGGAAATAAAACGTTCCATCCCATCAAAAGCTCCACCAGCAATAAACAAAATGTTTTCGGTATTTACTTCTATAAATTTCTGGTCTGGATGTTTTCTACCTCCTTTAGGTGGTACGTTAACAACAGTGCCTTCTAATAGTTTTAATAAAGCTTGTTGAACTCCTTCACCAGAAACATCTCTTGTAATTGAAGGGTTATCGCTTTTTCGAGCGATTTTATCTATCTCATCAATAAATACAATCCCTTTTTCGGCTTTTTCAAGATTGTAATCAGCTGCCTGTAATAAACGAGTTAAAATACTTTCTACGTCTTCACCAACATAGCCAGCTTCGGTTAAAACTGTTGCATCTACTATAGCAAGAGGTACATTTAACATCCTTGCTATTGTTTTAGCAATTAAGGTTTTTCCAGTTCCTGTTTGCCCTACTATAATGATATTACTCTTTTGAATTTCTATATCATCATCGGTTTTTATTTGTAACAAACGCTTATAATGGTTATAAACTGCTACAGACATTACGCGCTTAGTATGTTCCTGACCAATAATATACTCATCTAAAAAACCTTTTATTTGTTGCGGCTTTTTCAGCATTAATTCTGCTGAAAGATCACTATTATCAGTTTGCTTTGATTCTTCAATAACAATACCATGAGCTTGCTCTATGCAACGATCACAAATATGAGCATCTAAACCCGCTATAAGCAAATTGGTTTCTGGTTTTTTTCTACCGCAAAATGAACATTCTAATTCTTCTTTAGCCATAAATAATAATTTTCAAAAAAAATATTTTGAAAAAATACTTGCTAATTCTTTGCAAGTATTTCATCAATCATACCATATTCTAATGCTTTATCTGCTTTCATCCAATAGTCTCTATCGCTATCAGCATATACTTTATCATAATCTTGCCCTGTATGCTTACTAATAATCTTATATAACTCTTCTTTTAGTATTATTATTTCACGTGCTGTGATTTCTATATCACTTGCTTGACCTTGAGCTCCTCCCATTGGTTGATGAATCATTACTCTAGAATGGGTTAAACCACTTCGTTTTCCTTTTTCTCCTGCACATAATAAAACTGCTCCCATTGATGCTGCCATTCCTGTACAAATTGTTGCTACATCAGGTTTAATAAGTTGCATCGTGTCATAAATACCCAAACCAGCATATACACTTCCTCCTGGAGAATTAATATATATTTGAATGTCTTTTGAAGAATCTGTACTTTCTAAAAACAATAACTGAGCTTGTATGATATTTGCTATTTGATCATTAATCCCAGTTCCCATAAATATAATACGATCCATCATTAATCTTGAAAACACATCAAAAACTGCAATATTCATTTGACGTTCTTCAATAATATTAGGTGTCATCCCAGCAGGATACATACTACTTATTATTTTATTATAGTAAGTGCTACTTATTCCTTGGTCTTTTATTGCGAATTTTTCAAATTCCTTTCCGTAATCCATATTCTTTTTAATATTTGATTGATAATAAAAAAGGCGTTGAATTTAACTTAATTCAACGCCTAAATATAATGATTTTTTAAAACTATGAGCCGTAAACTTCTTTTACGAATTTATCGTAAGGAAGTTCTTTAATTTTAAGGTAAGCTTTTTCTTTATATAAATCTAATAATTTTTGACTCACAAGTTGCTCTGATAATCGTTTTACTTCATCCTTATTAGATAAAACTCTTGCTACAATATCATCTAATTCTTTATCTGAAGGATTATTTTGTCCAAATTGTGCCATTTGCCCTTTAATCATTTCTCTTGAATGTGCTTTTAAATCTTCAAAATTAACTTGAATATCATTGTCTGCCATTAGTTTCCCTTCAATTAATTGATAGCGCATACTCTTTTCAGACTTCTCATATTCTTCTTTAGCCTGAGTCTCATCTATGGCTTCTTCTCCTGCAGTTTGCATCCATTTTTGTAAGAATTCAGCTGGCAGATTAAATTTTGTGCTTTCTACTAAATGTTCAGTAACATCGTTTAGTAATTTTTGATCGGATTGCTGTATAAATTGTTTTTCAGCATCTAGTTTTATTCTTTCTTTAAGTTCGGTAACAGAAGTAATATTTCCTTTCCCAAATAATTTATCAAACAATTCTTGATCAAGATCCGCAAGTTCTCTAGTGTTTATTTCTGTAATTGAAAATGTGACTTCAATATTTAGATCATGAGCATCGTCATGAGATACTTTTAAATAGTTTATTAGGTCATGTTCATTATTAAAAAGTCCTTTAGTTTTTAAAGTAACAACATCTCCAATCTTAGCTCCAACAAATTTTTTGGAGTTCACTTTACCTTTAATTTTATCTAATGTTAAGGTAGTTGAATTTTCAATTTGTTTATCTTCATTTTTAAAAACACCTGTAACCTCATCGCCTTCACCCATTACATTCTTTGAAACTAGTTTCCCATATTGCTTTTGGATATTAATAACTTGATCGCCAACCATTTTATCATCAGCTACAATCTTGTAATGATTTATCGCTTTTTTGCCTTTTAGTTTTACATCAAATTCTGGTGCTATTCCAAGTTCAAATTCAAAAGAAAACTCTTCTGAATTCCAATCTAAATGTTCTTGAGATTTTGGTAAAGGATTCCCTAAAACATCCAATTTCTCTTCAGTTAAATATTTATTAAGAGCGTCTTGTAACAATTTATTTACTTCGTCTATTAAAACCGCTTTACCATATTGCTTTTTTACCATTCCCATTGGCACATGTCCTTTTCTAAATCCAGGAATGTTAGCCGTTTTACGGTAATCTGATAATATTTTTTCAACCTTATCACTATAATCGCCTTTAGTAATATCTACTTTTACTACAGCATTTAATTCATCAATATTTTCTCTTGTAATATTCATTTTATTTAATATGAAAATTGGGATGCAAAAATACATTTTTTTTATATGACACCAAACTTTTTAACCTATTGAAATCTGGTCTATTTTTTATCCTCTTTAACCATTGAATTTAGAATAGATTGTAGTATAGATAAAAGGATACTAAACAGCAGAGCAATCCACATACTGTCGACTGAAAATCCATCTATAAAATTACTTGCTACTTTAATAATGATAGCGTTTATAATTAACAAAAATAAGCCCAATGTCACTATGGTTATTGGTAAGGTTAATATAATTAAAATAGGTTTTAGCAAAACATTTAATATTGCTATAACAAATGCAACGATAATGGCATCTTTAATTGGGTCTACTAGAGTAACACCTGGCAAAAAATTAGCAATAATCATTACAGATACGGCACTCACCAGAATCTTTATTATAAGTTTCATTTAAAAAGAATTTTGAAGATTTTAATAAAAATACAAAACCTTAATTTATAAACTGCATCACTTGCTCATAAAATTCTTTAGGGTTTTCTGCATGCAGCCAATGGCCTGCATTATTTATGGTCTCAACTGTAGCTGTAGGAAAATGTGCTTTTATTAATGCTCTATCATTAAGATTTATATAATCTGATGTATCACCTCTCAGGAACAAAGTGTTTCCTATAAATTTTGAATCTGTAGGCAAAGCTTCACCAATTTCTTCAACATTATCTTTTAATACTTTTAAATTAATTCGAAGCCCTAATTGTTCTTTTTCAACCCAATATAAATTCTTAAGCAAAAACTGTCTTATTCCAAACTCCGGCACATAATTAGCTAATATATTATCCCCTTCTTTTCTTGTTTTTATTAGTTCAAAATCTAATGCTGATAACCCTTCTAAAATAATATCGTGATGTACTGGATAAAATCGTGGTGAAATATCTGCGACGATTAATTTTGAAACCATCTGCGGATATTTTGTAGCAAACAACATTGCTGTTTTTCCTCCCATAGAATGCCCAAGTAAAATAATATCGTCTAATTGATACTCATCACAATAGGTTTTTAAATCTTCAACCAAAACATCATAATTAAAAGTATCACTCTTAAAACTTCTCCCATGGTTTCGTTGGTCAACCAAATGTATTTCATAACCTTGCTCACTAAAACGATTCCCAAGGGTTTTCCAGTTATCACTCATGCCCAAAAAACCATGAAGAATAATAAATGGCTGTCCTTGTCCTAAAATATTTGAATATAATTGCATTACTTTAATCTGTGTAGATACATATTCACTACATTTTCAATCCCTAAATACAGACTTTCAGAAATTAATGCATGCCCTATTGAAACTTCTAAAAGTTCTGGAATATTGTCCTTAAAATATTTAATATTGGCTAATGACAAATCATGTCCTGCATTAACTCCAAGGCCAATAGAATTGGCAAATTCAGCGCATTCAATATACGGTTTAATAGCATCTTTATTTCCCAAACTGTATTGATGAGCAAAGTCTTCGGTATATAATTCAATTCTATCAGTCCCTGTGGCTTTAGCTCCTTCTACTTGGTTTAGATCAGCATCTAAAAAAACAGAAGTTCTAATATTGTTTTGTTTAAATTCTTGAATTATTTCCTTTAAAAAACCTCTATGCTTTATAGTATCCCAACCAGAGTTTGAGGTTATTGCATTTTCAGCATCAGGTACTAAAGTTACTTGCGTTGGTTTAATATTTAAAACCATTTCTACAAATTTTGAAATGGGATTCCCTTCTATATTAAATTCGGTATAAACAATAGGTTTTAAATCGTAAGCGTCTTGATAACGAATATGGCGTTCGTCTGGTCGAGGATGAATCGTGACCCCTTGAGCACCAAACTGCTGTATATCTTTTGCAAATTGAACAAGATTAGGAGTGTCTCCACCTCTAGAGTTTCTTAAGGTTGCAATCTTGTTAATATTTACACTTAGTTTTGTCATTTATTAGATTTTTAAAATGCAAAAATACAAAGTAAGTTAAGGTTAATCTGTATATTTTTGATTAATTTGCACTTGCTTTTATACGATTCTATGCGGCTAAGTGATTACATAATAAATGATATTAAACCTCTTAATGTTAGTGATAACATTAAAGATGTACAACAATTGTTTAATCAGCTTATATACTCCCATGTTCCTGTAAAAAAAGATGACACTTACATAGGCTGCATTTCTGAAACTGACGCCCATTGTTTTGAATCAAACAAACTGCTTTCAGAATTTTTATACACTATTGAAGGGTTTTATGTTAGAGCCAATTCCCCTTGGTTGGATGTTTTAGATGCTTTTGCACAAAACGACTCTAATATTATGCCGGTTTTAGACGAAAAAAATACCTATTTAGGGTATTACGAACTTAACGACATTATTTCTTTATTTAACGAAACTCCTTTTTTTTCTGAATCTGGAGGAATTTTAATTGTAGAAAAAGGGACGAACGATTATTCTTTTAGCGAAATATGCCAAATTGTTGAATCTAACAATGCTAAATTGTTAGGTGTTTTTATTTCTAAAATGAAAAATGATGTAATCCAAGTTACTATAAAAATTGGCGGCTCGGGACTAAATGATATTATTCAAACTTTTAGACGTTATAGCTATAAAATTGTTTCTGGTCATGAAGAAGATGTTTTTATAAAAAACCTTAAAGAGCGTTCTGATTATTTAAAGAAATATTTAAACATGTAACTTATGAAGATTGCAATCTTTGGTAAGTCTTACCGCAAAAATTCAGAGTCCTCAATTGTAACACTATTAAGGGTTTTAGACAATAAGCAAATTGAGGTTTATTTTGATGAACAATTTTACACAACTATTAAAGCACAAAAAAACAGCAATTTTAAAACGATAGATTTTAAAACCTTTAGTCATTTAGATAATTCATTCGATTTACTAATAAGTATTGGTGGCGATGGTACTATGCTAAGAGCTATTACTTATGTTAGAGATTTTTCAATTCCAATAGTTGGTATTAATACTGGTCGTTTGGGATTTTTGGCTACAATACAAAAAAACAACATTGAAAATGCCATAGAAGAAATTCTAAAAGGTAATTATCGCATTTCTGAAAGAAGCCTGCTCACCATAAAAACAGAACCAGAAAATGAAAGTTTATTAGACTTTAATGTAGCTTTAAACGAAATTGCCGTAAGCAGAAAAAACACAACTTCAATGATTACTGTGGAGACTAGTTTAAATAATGAATACTTGACATCGTATTGGGCAGATGGTTTAATTATTTCTACACCAACAGGTTCTACAGGATATTCATTGAGTTGCGGGGGTCCAGTAATTATGCCAGATGCTGACAGTTTCACACTTACTCCAATTGCTCCTCATAACCTTAATGCCAGACCTCTGGTAATTCCCGATTCTACTGAAATAAAACTAAAAGTAAGTGGTCGAGAAGGTAATTATTTAGTATCCTTAGATTCAAGGATTGCAACGTTAAATAACAATTCTACTGTAACAATAAAAAAAGCGAATTTTAAAATTAAAATGATAGAACTGGAAGGAGAGAGTTTTATCCACACACTTCGCAAGAAACTTCTTTGGGGAGAAGACAAACGAAATTAGGCAATAATTTAGCTTAATTCTTGTTTATCTGTAATACTATTCAACAAATTATAATAGGCAAATCTTATTTATTATATTTGCAAACTTTTAAAATCCTATGAAGCGCATAATCATTATTATTATGAGTGTTTTATGTTACAATTTTAGCTCCTCTCAAATTTATGAAGTGGGAGTGTTTATTGGTGGTAGCAATTTTATTGGAGATGTTGGCGCTACTAACTATATTTCACCTAACCAGCCAGCTGGTGGAGCTATTTTAAAATGGAATAGGAGCCCTAGACATTCTTTTAGAGTAACTGTTACTTATGCAAAATTAGAAGGCATTGATGTAAAATCTGATGACCCAAGAAGAAAACAAAGAGGATATTCTTTTGAAACTAATTTATTAGAAATTTCTGCTGGTATGGAATTTACCTTCTTAGATTTTGATTTACATACCGAAGGAAAAAAAATGACTCCTTATATATATTCCGGAATTAGTGCAGCAAATCATGATAACTTTTATTTTAACAATGGGACCTTGACTGATGAAGGGACTAAAAGTTGGGCTTATGGTATACCAATGGTTTTAGGAGTTAAAACCAAATTGACCAGTAATTTCATTCTTGCATTAGAAATCGGTGCTAGATATACATTTTCTGACGAAATAGATGGTAGTATCCCAGATAAACCGTCATTAAAATCCAGTTTCAGTTTCGGAAACATAAACAATAATGACTGGTATACATTTTCTGGAATTACACTAACCTATACCTTTGGTCAAAACCCCTGTTATTGCGGTTACGAATAATGAATTTAAGTAATAAAATAGATACAAACCGAATACCAAACCATATTGCCATTATCATGGATGGTAATGGTCGTTGGGCAAAACAAAAAGGTAAACTACGAATATTTGGACATGAAAATGGTGCTAAGGCTGTAAAGCAAGTTGTAGAAGGTTGCTCAGAGCTTGGTGTTAAAAATTTAACACTTTATGCGTTTTCTACAGAAAATTGGAATAGACCAAAATTAGAAGTTCAAACCTTAATGAAACTTTTAATTTCATCATTAAAAAAAGAAATAAAAACACTACACGATAACAACATTAAACTTAATGCCATAGGTAACCTCAAGGCCTTGCCAACAAAGGTATTTAGTGAATTAAATGACGTTATTGAGATCACAAAAAATAACACTAAAAGAACTTTAACATTAGCATTAAGTTATGGTTCAAGAGAAGAGCTTACAAACGCAGTAAAACAAATTAGCATTAAAGTTAAAAATAATATAATTTCGTCAGAAAAAATTGATGAATCCGTAATAAATGAGCATCTTTACACCCGAAATTTGCCAGACGTAGATTTATTAATAAGAACTGGTGGTGAACAACGAGTTAGTAATTTTCTGTTATGGCAAATAGCTTATACAGAATTATATTTTACTAATGTATTTTGGCCCGATTTTACAAAAGAACATTTGCTCGAGGCCATTATAAATTATCAAAATAGAGAAAGACGATTTGGAAAAACAAGTGAACAACTTAGTTAATACTAAACTATTGAGAACATACATTACACGATTTTTATTTATAGTACTATTCATAAATAGTTTTAGCATCTCTGCCCAAAGCAATGAGCTAGCAAACGCAAAAAAATATACAATAGCAGATGTTACAGTTTCAGGAACTACTAACTTTAACTCTACAACTGTAATTTCTTTTTCTGGCTTGCGTAAAGATCAAGAAGTATCAATTCCTGGAGAAAAAATCAGTAACGCAATTAAAAAACTGTGGAGATCAAACTTATTTAGTAGTATTAACATCTATATCACTAAAGTTGAAGGTACTAATGTTTATTTGGAAATTGAGCTTATAGATCTTCCTGAACTTAAAAATGTTAAAATTGAAGGTGTTAAAAAATCTAAACTAGAAGAAATTAAAAAAGAAAATAAACTGCAATCTGGAGCTAAAGTAACCGAAAATCTCATTACAACAACAATAAATTATTTAGAAAACAAATACAAAAAACAGGGCTTTCTAAATGCCAATGTAACTATTAATACTACTGAAGTCTCTGATTCTATTCAAAAAAAGAGAGTTGATATGTTGGTTAATATAAATAAAGGTAATAAGATTAAAGTAAAGGATATTGTTTTTAATGGTGCCGAAAAGCTTAAAAGCAAAAAGCTTCGAAAAGTCATGAAAAACACAAAAAAGAAGAATCCTATACGTGTACTTAAGCGTTCAAAATATATTGAAGCCGATTATAAAGAAGATTTAGTTAGTGTAATAGATAAGTATAAAGAAAATGGGTATAGAGATGCTCGAATAATTTCTGATTCTATTATTAAAAATGATGACAATACTGTTTCGTTAAATATTACACTTGAAGAAGGCGAAAAATATACTTTTGGTAAAATCAATTTTTTAGGGAACACTATTTATACAGATCAACAGCTCAACCAGATTTTAAGAATAAAAGAAGGTGATACATATAATGGGGTTGAGCTCGACAAACGTATAGAAGACAGTTCAGATCCCGATGCTCATGACATTGCAAACCAATATCAAAACAATGGTTATTTATTTTCTTCAATTACTCCAATAGAGGTAAGTGCCGAAGGAAATGTCATAGATATGGAAATTAGAATTACTGAAGGTAAACCAGCCTATTTTAATCATATATCAGTAACAGGAAACGATAAAACAAACGATCATGTTATCTATAGAGAGTTAAGGGTTCGTCCTGGTCAATTATACAGCAAAAGAGATGTCGTTCGTACAATTAGAGAATTAGGTCAATTAGGCTTTTTTGATGCACAACAAATTGAACCTCATTTCATTAACCCTAGCCCAACGGATGGTACTCTAGATATGGAATTTTCTGTTGTAGAAAGAGGCTCAAGTCAAATAGAATTACAAGGTGGCTATGGTGGTGGCGGCTTTATTGGTACATTAGGCTTGTCTTTTAATAACTTTTCTATTAAAGACATATTTAAAAAAGAGGCTTATAAACCTATTCCTATGGGAGATGGTCAAAAATTATCTTTGCGTTTACAAGCAAGTCGATTTTTTCAAACCTATAGCTTTTCATTTTCTGAACCTTGGTTAGGCGGTAAAAAACCTGTACAGTTTTCCACATCTTTATCACATACCAAACAGTTTTTATACGATCCTGTAACGAGAAATGCCGATAAAAGTAGACGCTTTAATATTACAGGTGTTTCTGTAGGGTTAGCAAAACGTTTAACTGTCCCTGACAATTATTTTACCTTATCACAAGCAGTAAGTTTTCAGCTTTACGACTTAAAAAATTACAATACAGGCTTATTTACTTTTGGAGATGGTTCTTCTAAGAATTTAGCCTATACTATTGGCTTAAGTAGAAATAACACATCATTTGACCCAATCTATCCAACTGGAGGGTCAAATTTTAGTGCTTCAGCAAAATTTTCCTTTCCTTATTCGGCTGTTAATGGTGTAGACTATAAAGCTCTTAAAGATGAAAGAGATGGTTTATTCGAAGATTTAGCTAACGACCCATCAGATACAGATGCTTCAGATAGAATTGCAGAAATTGATCAGGAACGATTTAAATGGTTAGAATTTTATAAAGTTAAATTTAGTGGAGAATGGTACACGAAAATTGTTGGTGATCTTGTTTTAAGACCAAAAATAGAGTTTGGTTTTTTAGGTGCATTTAATAGTGATAGAGGAATAATCCCTTTTGAACGTTTCTTTTTGGGAGGAGATGGTTTAGGTAGTTATAGTTTAGATGGCCGGGAGTCCATTCAATTACGTGGCTATCCTAACCAAAGTTTATCTTCACAAGATGGTGGAACTGTTTATAATAAGTTTTCGTTAGAATTAAGACACCCAATAACATTAGGAGCTCAAGCAAAAATTTATGGTCTATTATTTTTAGAAGGAGGAGCCTCTTTTGATAATTTTAAGGATTATAACCCATTTAACTTAAAACGATCGGCTGGATTAGGTATTCGATTATTTATGCCAGCGTTTGGATTATTAGGAATAGATTTTGGACATGGTTTTGACCCATTACCTGGTCAAACAGTTAAACATGGCTGGGAAACACATTTTATTATTGGGCAACAATTTTAAGTTTGGCACGATATTTTCTATGAATTCAATGACGATTTAATACAAGTGTTAAAATTTTTCAAATTATATTTCGTTAATTTGATGAATATTAACTCTACTGACGGAATCGTGAGTTTTATCCGTCATTTTAAGAATTTATAGACACATGAAATCGATAAATTTAAAATACATAAGGATGAAAGCTAAAGTTCTTTTTTTACTGACATTTACTTTCTTAATAAGTTTTACTTCATTTGGGCAGCGTGGTGTAAGAATTGGTTATATAGATACTGAATATATTTTGCAAAACGTACCAGAATACCAAGATGCATCTGGACAACTTGATGCCAAGGTTCAAAAATGGAAAAGCGAAATAGAATTGCGTTTAAGTGAAATTAATCAAAAAAAGAAACAATTAAATAGTGAAAGTGTATTACTTACAAAAGAATTAATCGAAGAACGTCAAGAAGAAATAAATATTGAAGAAAGCGAGATATTAGATTACCAACAAAAACGTTTTGGTCCAAATGGAGATCTAATGATTCAAAAGAAAAATCTCATGCAGCCAATTCAAGATCAAATATTTACAGCAGTACAAGAAATTGCTTCTAATAGAAAATACGATTTTGTTTTTGATAAATCTGCCGATATTATAATGCTGTATTCAGCAGATCGATTTGATATAAGTGAACAAGTATTAAGATCTATAACAAGATCTTCTAAGCGTAATCAAGTACAAAATCGTCAAGAAAGAAAAGCTGCTGAAGAAGAAGAACTAGTGCCAGAAATTAATAAAGAACAGGAAGCTCGCGAAAAAGCCTTAGCCGATAAAAAAGCTACACGCGCAAAAGCTATTGAAGATAAGCGTAACAAACAACTGGAAGTTAGAGAAGCAAAAAAGAAAGCTCTGGAGGACAAAAAGAAAAAGATTTTAGAAGATAGAGCAAAAGCTAGAGAAGAAAAACTCAATGCGCGTAAAAAAGAATCTGATACTAAGGAAGAAAAAGAAACACCTGAGTTAAGCCCAAGTGAAGCCAAGAAAAAAGCGTTAGAAGATAAGAAGAAGAAAATACTGGAAGATAGAAAAGCAAAACTAAAAGCAGATAAAGATAAAACTGAAGTAAAAACAGAAAACGATAGCACAAAAACTGTTGCGCCAAAATTAAGTGATAGAGAAGCTCGTAAAAAAGCTCTGGAAGATAAGAAGAAAAAAATATTGGAAGATAGAAAGGCGAAACTAGAAGCTCGTAAAAAAGTTAAAGACAGTATCGCCGCAGCTAAGAAAAATAAGTAGTAACAAGAATAATTAATAGTAAACAATTTATAACATAATTTATTAAAAATGAAACACTTAAAAACCCTTTTATTTGCAACTGTACTTTGTATTGGAAGCATAAGTTTTATGAATGCGCAAAGTAAAGTTGCACATATAGATACTCAAGCATTAATAGATGCAATGCCAAAAGCAATAACTGCTAGAGCTGAATTAGAAAAATTAGCTAAAACATACGATGCTGATATTAGATCTATGGCTACAGAATTAGATGCTAAATTAAAACAATACGACGCTGAAGCTTCTACAAAAACTGATGAAGAAAACTCTAAAAGAGCGCAAGAAGTAGGAGAAATACGAAACAGTATTCAACAGTATCAAGGCACTGCACAACAAGATTTACAAAAGAAGGAACAAGAATTATTCACACCAATTTATGATGAAGCTAAAGCCGCTATCAAAAAGGTAGGAAAAGCACAGGGCTTTCAGTATATACTTGACTCTCGAGAGGGAGCTTCATTATTGTTGGCTGAAGGTAAAGACCTTTTGGCAGATGTAAAAAAAGAATTAGGATTCTAAAAAGTTACATTTAAAATATATATTTTAAAGCTGTCTACTATAAGACAGCTTTTTTATTTTTGTACAATGAACAACAAACCTATTGGTATTTTTGATTCAGGAGTTGGAGGGACTTCTATTTGGAAAGAGATTCATACACTTTTACCAAACGAAAATACAATTTATCTTGCCGATAGCAAATATGCACCTTATGGTAATAAATCTAAAGAAAAAATTATTGAATTAAGTATTAAAAACACTGAACTTCTATTAGAAAAAGGTTGTAAACTTATTGTGGTGGCATGTAATACCGCTACTACCAATGCCATAAAAACACTTCGGGAAACTTATAGTATTCCATTTATTGGTATTGAACCTGCAATAAAACCTGCCTCTTTACAAACTAAAACGAATGTTATTGGAATATTAGCAACCAAAGGCACACTTTCTAGTGAATTATTTCATCACACTTCCAAGCTCTTTATTAATGGTCATCATGTTATTGAACAAGTTGGTGAAGGAATTGTGACTTTAATTGAAAATGGTCAAGTCGATAGTGAAGAGATGAAAAATCTTTTAAATATCTATTTAAAACCTATGCTCGAAGCTAATATTGATTATCTGGTATTAGGATGTACACATTATCCATATTTAATCTCATTATTAGTAGATATGCTTCCAAGGCATGTGAAAATTATAGATTCTGGAGAAGCAGTTGCAAGACAAACCAAAGCTATTTTAGAACAGAATAATTTAATAAATAGTACAATTGCAAATCCTCAATTACAATTTTATTCTAATAGTGATACTAAAGTTATGTCTAGGCTATTAGGTAATGGTTTTACTGTTGAATATTTAGATTTTTAGTAAGTCTTGGTTTTGAGGCTACAATTATTTAAACCACCCTGAATATTTTACATAATTATTTGCGATTCTATTAATTTCCCCTGTAATCATTTCTGGTGAAATGTCTTTTATTTTTTTTGCAGGTATACCTGCATAAATACTTCCTGTTTCTACTCTAGTATTTTTAGTTACTACTGCACCAGCAGCAATAATACTATTGCTTTCCACAACGCAATCGTCCATTACAATACTTCCCATGCCAATAAGTACATTGTCTTGAATTGTACAACCATGTACAATAGCATTATGTCCAATAGAAACATTATTACCAATATTAGTAGGCGAAGTTTTATATGTTGCATGAATGACTGCTCCGTCTTGTACATTTACCTTGTTTCCCATTTTAATATAATGTACATCACCTCTAATTACAGCATTAAACCAAATACTGCATTGGGTTCCCATTTGTACATCTCCAACTATGGTTGCATTTTCTGCGATATAACAATCGTGAGGTATTTGTGGTGAAATTCCGTTTACTGGTTTTATTATTGACATAGCTATTTAAAATAAGATAGTAAATTCGATTTTTTTGAAGCAGAAACCATAATTTCTTTTCCATTAGATAGAACAACGTGTCCTCCTTTTCCCTTTTTATACTTTATCACTTCGTTTACATTTACTAAAAAAGATTTATGTACTCTTGCAAAACCTGAATCTATTAAAGCTTCTTCAAAATACTTTAAGGTTTTGCTTACCAGTTTTTTTTTGCTATTATTTAAGTATATTTCAGTATAATTATCATCTGCTTTGCAATATAAAATATTGGCTGTTTCCAATACTTCAAAACCATCTTGTTGTGGAATAGTAATTTTACCATTTACGGTTTTAGTTTTAGGTACTAACACCTGATTTTGCAATGCATCTTCTTTAGATTTTATTTCAACTAAATAATCAACCGCTTTTATAAGTTCGTCAATTGAAATTGGTTTCATTAAGTAATAAGAAGCATGTGCATTTAGAGCTTCAATGGCATAATGATTATATGCGGTTACAAAAACAGTTTCGAAATTTATATCACCTACTTTTTCAAGTAAATCGAACGCATTACCATAAGGCATTTCTACATCAAGGAACACCAAGTCTAATTCATTGTTTCTTATAAGTATTAAAGCTTCATCAACATTTGCTGCTTCTCCTAAAACCGAAACGTTTGGACAATACTTTTTTAAGTAGTTTTTTAGTATTTCTCTACTTGTTTCTTCATCTTCAACTATGATTGCATTTAAGTTCATTTAATCTTTTTTAAGGGTTACCACAACTTTTGTTCCAGCATCTTCTTTGTCTTGAAAGTCGTCAATACATACATCAACTTTATCTTTATACATTTCATTTAAAATAGCAACACGCTTTTTAATGTTACCCATTCCTGTTGAATTTTGCTTCTGTTGATGTTCGGTTTTTAAAGCTTTCGATTTTTCTCTCCCTATACCATCGTCAGTAATTGTAATAGCAATTAAATCATTTTCAGATTGAGATATAATAATATCTAATCGTCCTTTTTCCTTTTTATATCGTAATCCATGCCAAACAGCATTTTCAATATATGGCTGGAGCAACATTGGCGGAATTTGAAACTCCTCTACTTTTACATTCTCATTTATTGTTATTGTATAATCAAACTTATCTTGAAATCTAAAATGCTCTAATTTTGTATATAATTCTAGCAATGCTACTTCTTTTTCAAGCGGAATAAAATCCTCTTCACTGTTTTCTAACACAGCTCGCATTAATAATGAAAAATCTGATAAATATTTATTTGCTGTACGTTCATCATTATTGGCAATAAAACTGTTTACCGAATTTAATGCATTAAATATAAAATGAGGATTCATTTGGCTTCGCAATGATTTTAACGCTAACAAATTATTAGTCAACTTTTGATGTTTGATATTTTTAAACATAAAATATCCAGCAACAAGTAATAACAATAACCCGCCAATTAATGAGTAAATAATAATGCTTTGGCTTCTATTGCGTTCAGTTGTAAGTTGATATTTACTTTCAGATAATGCTCTATCATTTTCCAATCCTCGTATTCGGCTTTGTTTTGTTGCAATATCTCTTCTAAATCGTGCTGCCTGGGATATTTCTTGTTCCTTTTTAGAATATACTTTATCTACCAAAACCACATAATCCTGATATATTTTAAGTGCTTTGTCATAATCTCCTGCATCACGATATACTTCGGATAACTTTCTGGTTGCATCTTTTTGCACTATTAAATCTTCTTTAATATTGGCTTCTTTTATGCTTTCCTCTAAAAATGAAATCGCTTTATCATAATCCTTTTGCAAAAAATAAGCTGCTCCAATTTTATAGTTTTGTTTTTGAGGTGTTAAAGCACTTTCATTATCAAAAATAGAATCTGCTTCAATCTCTTCTATATCATCAAGAGCTTCTTTTCGTAATTCAATTTCGTCTTCATAATCTTGAGTGCTATTTTGAAAATCTGCTACTTTAACCTTTTCTTCAACAGCTCTTTTCTTGTTTTCCTTTGCTGACAAACCTAAAGCGACTCCAAAATAATCCTCAGCTTCTATAGGTTTTCCGCTAGCATCATAAGCTTGAGCTATTTTTGAATTTAAATCGGTAATCTTTGGTGTTATTAAATGCTTTTCAGCAACTTGTAATCCTTGTTTATAAGCAGATATTGAAGCCTCATAATCTTTTATATTAAAATATACATCACCAAGTCCTTCATACAAAACAGTTAATTGCCAATTAGATAATCTTTGCTTATCAATATCATTATAAGCCGTTATACTTTCTTGGTAATTCTTATTGGACTCATAGGACTTTGCCAGTTTTAATTTAACATCATTGGATTCATTGTTTTGTAGACTTATTCTATAATTAGTAACTGCTAGATCGAACTGCTCCCATTCAAAATAAACATTCCCGAAGGCGTCATATACTTCTGCATTTTGTTTTGTTGAACTTGATATTGCAAAAGCGTCGGTTGCAAACTGAATACTTTTGTCGGCATCATTTTTCAAATAATTATCTGCTGAATCTATCAAAGAATTAAAAAGACCCGGATTGGTATTATATATTCTCCCTTTAGAATCTAACGATCGATTTGGTCTTACCTCTACTTTAATGCGCTCATTATTTTGAATTATGTAATACACTGTTTCAAAATCCTGATGTTTAATAACTAACTCATCCCCTTTTTTCACGTTTATAATAAAATCACCTTGAGAATCGGTGGTTGTATAAGCACCTCCATTTACTTCTATATTAACTTTAGGTATAGGCTTATAGGTATCACTTTCTATAACAGAACCTCTCACCAAAAAGGTTAGGTCGCGCCCTTCAATCTGGTTTTCCTGAGAAATACCAGACATTGAAAAAAATAAAAGTATTCCAAAAAATAGTTGTTTATACAAAGCTTTCATTTTAATAATAATGTGGTAAACTTACATACTTTACTTGGTAAAATAAAATGGGTTTTAGTATAAACCCACTTGCATTTATATAAAATTACCTCTTTCCCTAATTGAGACTACTTGTTTACTCATTTAAGTTATTAGTTCACTCATTTCGATTTTTTTAGTGAAAAAGGTGCTCCTATATTTACATTTAAAATAAACAAAAACCTATGAAAACACTCTTAAAAACAAGCCTTTTAATTATAACTTTAACAGGCTTTTTATCATGTAATGCTAAAAACAAAAACGGGAACAACAATCTTACCTCTACTGAAACAAGTCATCACACACTAAGTAAACAGTTTATTAAAGTTGCGTTGTTACTTGATACCAGCAACAGTATGGATGGATTAATAGATCGAGCTAAAGCTCAGCTTTGGGAGATTGTAAATGAGCTTTCGTATGCAAAATGTAATACCCAAAATCCAAATTTGCAAATCGCTTTATACGAATATGGCAATGACAGATTAAATAATGATAATGGTATACGCCAAATATTAGCATTTAGTGACGACCTTGATGACATTTCAAAAGAGTTATTCTCGCTTTCAACAAATGGAGGTAGTGAATTTTGTGGTCAAGTAATACAAACATCTTTAAATCAATTAAATTGGGGAAATAATCCAGATGATTTGAAACTCATTTTTATAGCAGGAAACGAGCCCTTTACTCAAGGTAGAGTTAATTATAAAACTGCTGCAATAAATGCCAATGAAAAAGATGTGACAGTTAACACCATATTTTGTGGCGATTACAATCAAGGTGTTTCTGGTTATTGGAAAGATGGAGCCGATTTAACAGATGGTGATTATATGTCCATAGATCATAATAAGGCAACTGTACATATCGTTTCGCCTTATGATGATGCTATTTTAATCATGAACAAAAGACTAAATAAAACTTATGTTTCTTATGGACTCTATGGGCGAGAAAAAATTGCACTACAAGAAGTGCAAGATAATAATGCATCAAATTATAGTAAAGCTAATGCCGTAGGTAGAACAATTAGTAAAAGTTCTCACCTATATAAAAACTCAAAATGGGATTTGGTTGATGCTATAGAAATGGACAAAGTGATTGTTGACGATTTAGAAGAAACTGCATTGCCCAAAGAGCTTAAAGGAAAATCGTCTGAAGAAATTAAAGTTTATATAAAGAAAAAAAGTAAAGAGCGCGAGATTATTCAAAAAGAAATTCAAGAACTAAATAAGAAACGAAGAATTTTTATTGCTGAACAACAAAAAGAAAATTCTAATGGATTAGAAAATGCAATGATAAATGCTATAAAAGTACAGGCAAAAAAGAAAAATTACAAGTGGAAATAAAAGAATTAAAAAGGCTCTATTAAATAGAGTCTTTTTTAATTTACACCAGGACAATCACAATCCCACTTTTCTCGTTTACATCTAAAGTTGTACCCAATAGTTAATTGATGAAACCCACCATTATTAAACACTACTGAATTAGCTTGGTAAGAATAGGTATATGCAAAAATAAATTCTTTATAATCAACTCCAACTATAGGTGTAAAGTATTGCAACTTTTGGCTGCTTACTCCCGAACCATCTAAAAACTCAGCGCCGTCAAGACTTCTTCTATAGGATAAACCACCCCAAACTTTTCCAAAAGCCATTGTTTTATATGCTTTAATATTTGTATCAATAAAAGATTCTTGAGTAGCATCTCTATACATAAACATCAACGAGGGTTCAAAACTCCATTCACTTTTACTTTTATGGAAAACGTTTCCAGCTGATATCAAGTAAGTCCTTAAATTAGTAAAACTAAGTCCTTGTTCATTAAAATTAATACCATCATTCTCTAATACATTTTTTACTGTAACATGTGCATAAAAATTTGTATAATGATAAGAGAATCCAAAATCAATATTCAAATTAGTAGCACTTTGCTCTATTCCTGCAATAATAGGGTCAAATCCTTGCGACAAAAAAGATGTTTCATCAAGTTTATATTGGATTACTCCTACGCTTAATCCAAAGGACAGCATATTTAAATCTATTGGGTTTCTAGAAAACATTAAGTGATGTGCATAAGTTAAATAGACTCCATTTTGAGAATGAAATCCATTTTTATCACTATAAACAATCCCTCCAACACCAGAGCTAGATTCTCCAATTCTACCATTTACACTTAAAGTCGATAATTTTGGAGCTTCATCTTGACCAAACCATTGTTGACGCGTAGTTAGCCTAATTTTATTACAATTAGCAACACCAGCCATTGAAGGATGAATAAGGTAATAATTATCAGTTAAATAATCTGAATAAATTGGTAATCCTTCTTGAGCTATACTAAATTGAGACAGCAACATAATTATCCCAATTAAACAATGCTTTATTAATTTCATATCAATTTATTCTTTTTGTGTGAAATGAGTTTTAAAATAGGTGATAATTCCTTATTCACAATTCACCATAGCTGTCAAATATATAAATTTATTTATTAACTATAATTAACTAAGATTTATGTTATCTTATAAACTAACTCCATATTTCTTTTATTATTTTTGTAAAAAATAGTTTTGATGAATAAAATTCACGTTTCCATACAAGAAACCAGTAGTTCTACAATTTTAAAATTTGAAACCAACACGTTTCTAACACAACATGAAAGCTTTGAATTTAATAACATAGATGATGCAAAAAATTCACCTTTAGCGCAACAACTGTTTTATTTACCATTTGTAAAAAAAATATATATATCTGGTAATTTTATTGCCCTCGAACGCTATGATACCGTTGAATGGACTGACGTTCAAAACGAAGTCTCAACTCAAATAGAAGACTACCTTAATAAGGGGGGAATCGTTGTTGAAAGTTCTGCTGAAAAGAAAAAGATTCCTATAACTATTTATGCAGAAAGCACACCAAATCCTTCTGCTATTAAGTTTGTGGCAAATAAAAAAATAGTTCCTAAAGCTTTTGAGTATACATCGATTGATGAGGCTAAGGCCTCTCCTTTTGCAAAAGAGTTATTTAACTTTCCTTTTGTTAAAAATGTTTTTATTGATGAAAATTACGTTTCTATAACTAAACATGACACTGCCGATTGGAATGATATCACCATGGAATTGAGAGAGTTTATTAGAAACTATATAGAGAATGGTAAAGATATAGTTCTTGCTCGTGCTCTTGAAATTACGAAAAATAATGAAGCATCTAAAGAAGAAGAATTTGAAGCTTTAGACGATATCTCGAAGGAAATTGTAAATATCCTTGAAGAATATGTAAAACCAGCAGTAGCGAGTGATGGTGGTAATATTCAATTTGAATCCTATGATGCTAAAAGCAAAACCGTAAAAGTAATTCTACAAGGTGCATGTAGTGGTTGCCCATCGTCGACATATACACTAAAAACTGGCATCGAGAACATGCTAAAAGAGATGCTTAAAGGTAAGGTTGAACTCGTTGAAGCCATTAATGGCTAAATCATTGTTTTGATTTTAATTCTATAAAGAACAGTACAACCATGAGTTCTTTTGTATACTTTAATTTCCCTAACTTTGAAATATGAAATACATTCCGTTATTATTAATTATTACTTTAATAAGTTGTAAAGGTCAAAATACAGAGTCTATGAAACATCAATATACCAATGACCTCATTAACGAAACAAGCCCATATTTACTTCAGCATGCACATAACCCAGTAAATTGGAAAGCCTGGAATGACAATTCATTAGCAAAAGCCAAGCAAGAAAATAAACTCATCATAATTAGTGTTGGTTATGCAGCTTGCCATTGGTGCCATGTTATGGAACATGAAAGCTTCGAAGACAGTCTTGTTGCGCAAACTATGAACTCCAACTATATTAGTATTAAAGTAGATAGAGAAGAACGTCCAGATGTTGACCAAGTATATATGAATGCTGTACAACTTATGACTGGTAGTGGTGGTTGGCCACTAAATGTTGTTGCATTACCAGATGGAAGACCCATTTGGGGAGGCACTTACTTTAAAAAAAATCAATGGATAAATGCTTTAGAGCAAATCTCAAAAACCTTTAAAGAATCTCCGGAAAAACTTTATGAATATGCCGATAAACTAGAGCAAGGTGTAAAATCTATTGACATTGTATCATTAAATACAAATGAAGCAGTCTTTGAAAATGAATTTATTGATAAAACTGTAAAAAAATGGTCGAGACAATTTGATAATAGAGAAGGTGGAATGAACAGGTCTCCAAAATTTATGATGCCAAATAATTATCATTTTTTATTGCGTTATGGGTATCAAAATAACGATGAGAAATTACAAGATTATGTAAACTTAACGCTCACTAAAATGGCCTATGGTGGTGTTTTTGATCAAATTGGTGGTGGTTTTTCAAGATACTCTACAGATATTGTTTGGCACGTACCCCATTTTGAAAAAATGCTATATGATAATGCCCAGTTAGTAAGTCTATATGCAGATGCTTATCTTATTACAAAAAACGAGCTCTACAAAGACGTTATCACTGAATCCTTAAAATTTGTTGAGCGTGAATTGACTGCTCCAAATGGCGTGTTTTACACTTCACTTGATGCAGATAGTAATACTGAAGAAGGCAAACTTGAGGAAGGTGCTTTTTATGTCTGGAAAAAAGAAACCCTTAAAACGCTTATTAATGATGATTATGATATTTTTTCTGACTACTATAGCATAAACAATTATGGGATTTGGGAAGATGGAAATTATGTACTCATACGTAAAGATGATGATGCCTCTATTTTAAAGAAACACAAACTTACCAATGAAGATCTTCAAGCAAAGAAAGAAAATTGGAAACAGATTTTATTTGCTGAACGTGAAAAAAGAGATAAGCCTAGATTAGATGATAAAACCTTAACCTCATTAAATGCTTTAATGATAAAAGGCTATGTTGATGCATATCGTGTATTAGGAGATGAAAACTATTTAGAATCAGCGCTGAAAAATGCAAATTTTATATTAAACACACAATTACGAGGAGATGGTGGTTTGTACCATAATTACAAAGATGGGAAAAGTTCAATAAATGGATATCTTGAAGATTACGCTCCAACTATAGAAGCTTTTATTACACTTTATGAAAACACATTAGACCAAAAATGGTTGAATAATTCAAGAAATTTGGCGAACTACGCACTCGATCATTTCTTTGATGACAAAAGTAAAATGTTCTTTTTTACTTCTAATGAAGACGCATCATTAATTACCAGAAATATCGAATATAGAGATAATGTTATTCCTGCAAGTAACTCTATCATGGCAAAAAATTTGTTTAAATTATCCCATTATTTTGATAATGAAACCTATTTCACAATAGCTACCACTATGCTTAACAATGTGAAACCTGAAATTGAAAGTTACAGCTCTAGTTATTCAAATTGGTTAGATTTAATGCTAAATTATTCCAATGAATTTTATGAAGTAGCAATCGTTGGAGAAGACGTTTTCGAAAAAATTAAAGATCTAAACAACACATATATTCCAAATAAAATGATTGTTGGAAGCCAAAGTGAAAATGAGCTGCCTTTATTAAAGAATAGATATGTTGAAGACAAGACACTCATTTACGTATGTGTAAACAAGGCTTGTAAATTTCCTGTAGAACAAGTAGATGAAGCAATAAAATTAATACAAAACTAAAATGTTATGAATCTGTTACTTACCATCTTAATTGTATTTGTGGCCATAGAACATCTTTATTTTCTCATTTTAGAAATGTTTCTCTGGACAAAACCAAAAGGCATAAAAACATTTGGTTTAAAATCTAAAGAGTTTGCCCAAGACACAAAAGTTCTTGCTGCCAACCAAGGATTATATAATGGGTTTTTGGCTGCTGGATTGATTTGGTCAATAATTATTAAAGACATAAATGTTGCAATATTCTTTTTATGCTGTGTTGCAGTAGCTGGAATTTATGGCGCTTACTCTACAAAAAAGATTAGGTTGTTTTATATACAAGCTGTTCCTGCAATTATAACAGTTCTTTTTATTATTTTGAGTTGAAAAATCATCCGGTTATATATAGCCCGGTTATATTAAAAGTGTAGGGTCTAGGTAGGACTGTAATAACAATTCTAATTAAGAATAATATAATAACAAATTTATATGGCTTCGATAAGTTCTGTGCAAATATTATTTGTAATAATATTTTTGATTCCAGAAATATAGTCATTAACAAATTTGCGTCTGTAAACCAAGATGTAAGAAGGATGATGAATAGGAATAATAAGTGTTTCGTTAATATTAAAAACCTTATAAACGAAATTAGTTCCTAAATTTCCTAGTGTAAAACCGTATTTTTTTAAAATAAAATCTGCTACCTGTCTGC
Organism: Flavobacteriaceae bacterium; assembly: GCA_965250265.1. Lineage (GTDB taxonomy): Bacteria > Bacteroidota > Bacteroidia > Flavobacteriales > Flavobacteriaceae > PRS1. The sequence continues at coordinate 385,993 of CBDFNO010000014.1, forward strand.
CTAATAAAAAAATTATTTTTGGTCGATGAACATTAATTTCATCTTTGAGATTTGGAAAGCATTTATTCATCTCTATTAATTCAGGATACCTTATTTTATTTTCATTTAATGGTAAGCATTTTACCACGTTCGTTTTGAAAAAAGTAATACTGGAATCACAGATATCTTCAATGTCGCTTATTAATTTGCCAGACCTTGTTGAAGGAGAGAGTGGTATATGCCTTTGCTCATTATCATCAATTTGTACAGCAGATAATCCAACCCAAAAAACATCTGCATTTTGTTTGTAATCACTTAAAGGAAATTGGTTTAAATATAGCTTACAAGACTTACATAGTCTTGACTTTTCTGGATTTATTTGCGTGTCGTAAACTTCCAATCAGCTTGGTGGAATTAAGTTCGGTTGTTTTACAAATATAGGAATGTAAATCGTCTAAACCAACTTTAGAATAATTTCCACTATGAAAATTAAACTGTAGTCGGTTCACCAAATGTGAAAGATTTTCGTTAGGTCTGATAGCTTCTATTTTTGAAGCATCAAAACCTTCACTTAATAAATCGTTGTATAAAGCTGTTCCATGATATGGTCGATATTGGAATACTGAAGTTCTGAAGTGGACACCATAATCATCTGCAATTTTTGAAAGCTGTAATGCTAAATTATAAGTCAACTCCATATCTTCAACAGTCTCGTTTGGAAAACCATAAATAAAATAAGCCTTAATACCAATACCAGCTTGAAGAACTTTACTTAAATTATCCAAAATCAAATCTGTATTATTTGTTTTATTAATGGATTTGAGAATAGTAGGTGAGCCAGACTCAATTCCTATAAATAGTTCTTCACAACCACTATTTTTCATTTGAACGAGCTCTTCAACTTCAACATTTCGAAAAGTTTGAACATGAGCCATAGACCTCCATTTAAAACTAAATGGTTCAAAAACTTTAGTCGCATAGAGTACGTATTTTCCACTTTTCAAAAACAAATCGTCTAGGACTCGTATTGAATTTACTTCTGGAAAATCTCTAGTTATATGTTGAAGCTCCCTTTGTACTGAAACTATTGAACGTTCGCGTATTCCAAAATCTTTATTTAACGAATACGCCGCCGCACAGAAAGTACAATTAAAAATACAACCTCTACTTGTTACAATATTAGCTTCTTTAAATCCTAAAGGATGTACAACAGGCTCATTAATAAAAAATGTTCTGTCGAGTTTTAGGTCGTTAATGTTTTTGACATAATATTTGGAATGACTTGTAACTTTAAAAAAACGCTTGTTTCCTTCTACCATGATAGGTTCTTCAGAAACAGTTTCTTTAATTATATCAGAAATTATATGCTCTCCATCTCCAGTTACAATGTCTATAGGATTATCTGTATTCCACTGAATAACATCTTTATAAAGCTCTTTAGTAGACAAACCGCCTATAATTATTTTTGTATTGAAATTGATGTTGTCAACGATCTCTTTAACCAAATTATAATTAGTAGTAAAAATATTTAACCCAATAAATTCTGGCATTTCTGAATTGATAATCTTCATTAATTCATTTAGGGGTAATTGTTGAGCGACTGCATCTATTAATGATACTTTAAACCCATCATTTTTTAAGGAAGTAGCAATATAACCTAGCCCCAATGGCGGCAAGGAATCCTCATCATAAAGTGGATTGAAATCTTTAAATAATGGACTATTTATTAGTATTATATGTGATTTTGTCTTGTTCAAATTCCGTTATTAAGGTTTTACATAATTTTATTGGTATTCGTGAATTAATTTTCATAAGGAGTCTAACTTTTTCAATAGCGACTTCATTACTTATTAGTTTAGAGTTAAAGAGTTCTATAATAACCCACAAAGTACCACAAATGGTAGCACCTTCTTTATTACCTGCTTTTCTCAACAGCTTATCTGCGCTTAATAATGTGGCGTTAATACGCAAAGACAACTCTAATACTGTTGTATCAGCATAACTAATGCCAGGGTACTTATTCATAAGATTGAGAATATCCATCAACGAACCGTCTTTTTCCTTTTGTATCTTACTATTTTTAATAAGGTCATCAAGGAGGAATGCTTGTCCTTCATCTGTGATTTCTTTAACAACAGATTGAGAAGTGATAACGATATAATCCAAACTCAAGAATATATCCAACAAATCCAACTCTATTAAATCAATAATTATACAGGCATCTTTAACAAGTATTTTTTTTGATTTATCCAACAGGCTTCATTCTTTTAATATCAAGTACAGAAAGGTTACATAAACTAGCTGCCTTACTAACTGAAATTAATTCTTCTGATATTGCTCGATCTATCAGTTGCAAAAACCTATTAGATTTTTCATTACCAATATATTTCCCAGGTTCATTTTTTGAGCCAAACTCTTTATTTAACCAAATGGACCATCTTTTATGATAGTTAATAGTTATAATTCCAATTTGCTTAAGCCTATAAACTATTGCACGTATTGAAATTCCAAAATATTCCTTTATAGCAATTAACTCATTAATTTTAATATAACTGCGCTTAATTCCACCTATCATTTTGATAAGTCTAGCCTTTGGAATTAAAAAGCAGCTCGCAAAGTAGTGACACATTTTTTCTAGTAGACGATCATCTTCTTGAATTTTTTCAGTAAATTTTAGCAAACTATGGGCTAATTCATGAATAATTGTGAAGCGAATACGCTCTAATGGCTTATCAGCAGTATTGATTATTACGAGTGGACTGCCTCCTTTTATATCAATAGCTACACCATCAATAGCATTTGTATGTTTAATAGTATATACTTTAATCCCTACAGATTCAAGCATTTCAATAAGATTGCTTATAGGTTGAGAACCCAACTCCCATGAATCACGTAAAACATTAGCAGCCTTTTCTACATCATTTAAACTCTTTATTTTTATGTCCTTTACTGGATTATAGAACGAATTTCCAACACCTAATATGTTCTCAATTTCTGAGTAATTCTCATAGTAAGATCTAGCCTTCTCTAAAATCGCTTCTTCATCCTTTTTAGGCAAACTTTTTCTTTTTCTAAAAGAGACAGTTTTAAACTCTACAAAATTGTCTTTTAGAAAAAAATCAACTTTTAAATTCAAAGCTTCTGATAAAGCAAAAAGAACAGAGCTACTAGGTTGCATCAACCCCTTCTCATATTTACTCAATGATTGTTTAGTAACCTCGTTATCAATTTTTTCAGAAAGCTCACGCAATGAAAGACCCGCAATCATTCTTGCAGATCGCAAACGAGAACCAAATATATCTAATTGCATAGTATTCATAAAAATTTGTTGGTTGACAAATGTAAATAAAATAATTAACTTGTCAACTATAAAAGTAAATAAATACTGATTTAATGGTAATTAATCATATATTGAGTTGTATGTTATTTTAAATGCGGGTTCGAGTCCCGTCCAGACCGCAAGATTGTAAAAGCTTCAATGAAAGTTGAGGCTTTTTTTAGCAATTTAAAGATGTTGTGTTGTCCATCCTAGCCTCGGCGAAGATGGATTGTAGTAATACCAAATGTAGTTTGGTATTCCAATGGAAAGCTTTCCTTTTTTCTTTATAGAAAATTGGGATGCTTTTTTGTTTTAGGACATTTTGTATTCTTCTATAAATGCTAAAAATAAGTGACTAAATAATATTTACTGTGTCCAAGAGTAATATATAAAAGAATATGAAAAGTTTAAATTTAAAATTAATTGTTCTTTCATTAATTGTTTTTAGCTGCGGTGAAAATAAAAACAAAAAAATTAACGAGAGTACAACGGTAAAAATCAGTCAATTGATGCTTGAAGAAGAAATAAATAGTATTGATTCTTTATCTCTTGAGTTTGAAGCAGCTAAATCAAATATTGAAGAATCAATTAAAAAGTTGGATGAATTAATTAACGAATTAGAATAAAAACTATCATGAAAAAAACATATAAATTAATCTTAACAGTTGGCCTATTAATATTTATAAGTAATAATTTATTTGCCCAACAAACAAACAAAAATGTATTAAAAGAGAAAGAAAAAACCGAAAAGCTAATCAAAAAGAATTCAAAAAAAGAGAAAGAAAAAGTTAAGGGGAAAAAACTTAAAGAAAAGGGAGAGCATAGTGTAAAAAAGACAGAAAATGAAGGTAATGCTTACGGAAAGAACAAGAACGGATTAGAAGGCAAAGAATTTGGACTAGAACGTGCTCGTCTAGCTAAACTTAATAAAGAGCAAAGAGAAAGGGGACTAGAAGGTTCAATTAATGAAGCTGAAGCAAAAGTGTTAAATTCAAAAGAAAGAATAAAAAAAATAAAACAAGAACTAGAAAAAGAGAATGAGGAAAGCTCTATTTCAAAAGAAGCATACAAGCAAAGAAAAGATAAAATAGAAAAAGCAGAAAAGGAGATTACACATCTTGAAGAAGAAATTAAAAAAGGAAAGAAATTAAAAAAGTCTACGAAAAACAATTAACCTTTAAATATTTAATAAAATGGAAGAGTATTTACCTTTAATTATTCAATTAGTAAGTGGAGCTGTAGGTGGTAACATAGCAGGTTCAATGATGAAAAAATTCTCATTAGGCACACTATGGAACTCTGTAGTTGGAATTCTTGGCGGAGGACTTGGTGGTCAAGTTCTGGGTATGTTAGGCATAGGAGATGGTGGCGGAGAAATGGATCTAGGCGGTATTTTAGGCAGCGTTGCTGGTGGTGGTGTAGGTGGAGGAATAGTATTAGCTGTTATTGGGATGATTAAAAAAGCCATGTCCAAATAATATCAAAAAGTATTATTTATAGGTGATTAATTTATTAGTCACCTTTTTTATTGCTTTAATTTGAATAAAGAGCATAGTAGAAACTAAAATCTTTTTTAATTGTGACTTTTCAATAATGTTGGTGTCAAAATAATGTATAATAAAACACACACAAACATTATGGGAAAATTTGAAATTTACACGGATAAAAAAGGAGAATTTAGATTTAAACTGAAAGCTTCTAATGGTCAGGCAATATTGGCTAGTGAAGGCTACAAGGCTAATTCTGGTTGCGAAAACGGAATTAAATCGGTAAGGAATAATTCAACAAACGATGCGAGATTTGAACGCCTTACCTCTAAAGGTGGAAATCCGTATTTTAATCTCAAAGCAATGAATGGTCAAATTATTGGAACCAGCGAAATGTATAATTCGGTTGGAGCAATGGAAAATGGCATCTCTTCGGTTAAGAAAAATGCTTCGGATGCTACTGTTGAAGAATTAACATAAAAACATATTGCGCCTTGAACTAAAGTATATTTACTTATAGTTAATACTAAAGAGCTGCATTAATTGCGGCTCTTTTTATTTGTAGAACTTAGTTAAATATGAAAAACCCTTCCAAAATTAATGGAAGGGTTTAAAGTAGAGGCATTAAATCTTCAGATTTTCTAACCAAATAATTTATCCCATAACAAATTATTATTCCTGAATTTCAACTTTACTCTCTACAATCTCTTTTATAGGAACTATCAATTTACCCTTGCTGGTTTTTAATGTAATAGATAGATCATCTATTGAAGTAATTTCTCCTTCAACTTTTTTGAACTTTATTTTTTGACCAATTTCGTATTTCCTTCTAGTGTAAAATGTTCTCAATAGATCAGCAATGATACTCCTAGCGCCCAAACCAATTGCCAAAGAAACAGAAACTAAAAATGCGGCAAATATAAGAGTAAGATTGCTCGTTATTATTTCTGTATTAATTCCTGCCTGATTTAAAGCTGTTACCGAGATAATAGCAAGTATAATAAAGAATACGATTTGACTTACGATTTTTGATCCGGAAAGTTCAAATGATTTAAAAAAGGTTTGAATGGATTTTTTAATAAAGTTGGCAATAAAAAGTCCAATCATAAAAATAATAACTGCGCTTAATAATTGCGGCAAGTAATGGAGCAGGTTTCCTATTTCTTCAGAAACAATAGTGAGACCCATCATTTCTGAAACAACTATTATCAATACTAATAACAGCGACCATTTCACAAAGGCTATAACGATTTTAGTGATATTCAGGTTTAACTTTTTGCCTTCAAAAATTTCAATATCATTAAGTTTGTTTCCAAGTTTATCAACTTTAATAAGCTTTAAAGCTCTTTTTAATAGAGACAAAATAAGTTTTATGAAGAACCATCCAAATAAAAGCACTAATAGTGCCTTAAGGATATTAACTCCTGTTGTAGAGAAACTTTCTATTGCCATTTCTTTCCATTCTGATAAGGTTTCCATTGCTATTAAATTTAGATTATTTTAATGTAGTTTATAAACTAACATTTTTAGGTTAATATTTTTAATTATTACGTTTCTTAATAGTTCTTTCTACTACGCTTCCAACGTTTAGTGAAAATAAATTCGCCAACTCCATTAAAAGTTTTGCTGTTGCAATATCTTTCATGACTTTACCCTTTAATTCTGCAGGAACATCTTTTAAAGGCTGATCTATTTTTTTAAATGGATTATCCATGATTTTCACTTTTAGAGTAAACATTAATCAACTTTTCCTTGGCCCTTTTAAGCCTCATCTTAACTGCGCTTTCACCAATACCAAAAACATCTTCAAGTTCTTTAATACTTAAATAATCTTGGTATTTAAGCAAAAGAATCATTTTCTCTTCTGGAGAAATCAACTCTAATGCTTCTTTCAATTTTTCAACTTTTAATTTATGTATGCTTTCATCTTCATCAGGACTGTAATATGTGTCTTCTAAAGATTCAGCGTCTACAGATTTTTGCTTAATTTTCCGGGCTGTACTTCTGTTTACATAATTGACACAATGGTTATATGTAAAAGCATACAACCACGTGGAAAATTTAGATTTCCCCTTAAATGTATTTAATTTGACAAATAATTTCAAAAAGATGTCTTGCGCCAAATCTTCGGCCTCATCGGTGTTTTTAACAAAACCGATACATTTATTATAAACAATCTTATCATATCTATCATACAAAACCTCAAAAAGCAATGTGTCATTTGAAGACACTATAGCCTTTACTAATTCTTCGTCAGATAAATCTTTATAATTTTTAACGGTTTCCAAGTACTTAAACAGAATATTTAAAGTTAAGACACAATTTTAGTTTCAAAGTCACAATACATTTATGAATTCATTAAAATACAAATAAAATATAGATGTGACTTTTTAAAGATGTAGGTGTCTTAAAAGTATAATTATGCTATAAATAGGTTAAAAAGACACTAAATATATAACCTTGAACTAATTAAGATGCTATTAATCAAGGAGGAGGAGTCACAAGAGATTGTGGCTTTTCCGTTTACAATAAAGTCTCCATGCAAATATTTTATTGGAATTTAGTGGTGCACATTAAAGGTGAAAATGGAGTCCCGTCCAGACCGCAAGATTTCCTTTAAATAAGGAATAAACAAAGTTGTGTTGTCCATCCTAGCCTCGGCGAAGATGGATTGTAGTAATACCAAATGTAGTTTGGTATTCCAATGGAAAGCTTTCCTTTTTTCTTTATAGAAAATTGGGATGCTTTTTTGTTCTGGAATATATTTATTTATTGTAAATACCACTTTGCACTTCTATACTATTTTCTTTCAGTGATTTAAGGACGTTCCCTAATTTCTCGGTTGTAGAATCTCCTAAAAGGACATTTAATCCTACTTGACTATTAGAAATTGTTTTTTCTAATACATTATTAAGAAACTTAATTGCACCATTTGTCTGATCGTAGGTTTGTGTTTTAATAAACCCTAAATCTTTTAGGATGTTATCCATGTTTTCTATTGTTTGAAGAAAACTTATTTCCCTGTTGTTTGCCCATGGTACAGGATAATAAACGTCTTGATTGTCTTTTTTATAGATATCATAATAAATAAAAGTTCCATTGTTTTTTAAGACCCTGTTTATCTCTGCATAAAAAGTGGTCTTATCTTCAATATTCATTTGCACATGTTGCGTCCAAACAACATCAAAACAGTTGTCTTCATAGGGCATATTAAGTGCATCTCCTTGCACATATTCTGTACTTCCGTTAATATCAAGGAGATCTGATAATTTTTGCGCTGTTCTAATATATTCATGACTCATATCTATACCATAAGCCTGACAATTAAATTCGTCTGCTAACATTCTACATGGGCCTCCAAGTCCGCAACCAACATCTAATACTTTTAAGTTATTTAAATTAATTTGGGCAACTAATTCTTTGGATACTTCGGCGCCTCTTAAGTGAAGCTCATCTACACCAGAAATATTTGCTCGTGTGATGTTATTAAGATCAACACCTTGATCCTTAAGACGCTTTAGGATGTCTTCGAATAATCCATGAAGATGATATTGTTTTTCGATAAGTGTATTTCTATTGGTCATAATAATTCTAATTTATAAAAGATATTTGATTTAAGAGGCTTTCATAGTAAATAACCAGGCATTAAACATATTTTCAGCTCTAACTTCACTTTTTAGCTGTTTAATTAGACTTTGACGTGTACCCTCTTTTTTATGGTAGATGACTTGTCCTTCAATAGTGTCGAAAACATAGACATGTTTGGTGTCTAAATAGTTTCTTATTTTATCGGCTAATTTCCAGTTCTTTTTAGCTCTGGTTTTTTCTCTTATTTCAAGTAACTCGTCGATGTATTTGTCTTCAATTCTCATAATTAATAAATTATATATTTAGTTATTGGTCTCCTTAATATATCCCCAACCTTGCTGTTGCCTGATAAAGATTTGCTTTAAAGGATTTTGGACAATATCAACTCCCTTAAGCAGCATTGATGCATCAGCATTGTTTCTCTTCATTGTTGTCGAGCAAACCTTAAATGTTACATTCTCATTTTCAGATAGTTTTAAAATTTCTTCTGAAACTGTAGATTTATCTGTTAAAACCATATTAAGTGACCCGCTGTATACTACAACTTCTAATTTTGCATTTGGTTCATTTTGCACCATAAAATTCAAATGTCTTATAGCAGTTTGGTGAGCTTTCTCGTTACTACTGGTAACATCAAAGACTAAATTCATAGGCTCGTTTTGTGCAAAAACTATTGCAGATAATGTTAAAGCAATACAAAGTGTAATAAATTTTTTCATGATAACTAGTTTTATAATTAATAATGGGACAAAGAAAACGCATCCAATTATCTTGAGCTTTGCTAAAAAGCTCAAAAAATGGTCTTTAAAGCCCAGTAATTAAAAGGAATGATTATGAAAAGCTTTTGAGATAATTACTTGGAGTTATACCAAATTTAGATTTAAATACACGGCTAAAATGAGAGACATCCTCAAACCCACTTTCAAAAGCCACTTGTGAAATATTATTATCCTTATTTAGGATGATATTTGCGGCATAATCCAAACGCTTATTTAACAACCATTTACCAGGCGTTGTATTATAATGATTAGAAAAGTCACGTTTAAATTTAGAAAGACTTCGGTGTGTCATTTTAGCAAATTCTTCTAATTTTAAATTAAAACAAAAGTTAGTTTCCATGATATGAGGCAGCGATGGTTCAGTATTTAATGTAAGAGATTTAAGATAGGATAGTAACAATGGATTTTCACTTTGATAAACAATATTAACCAGTAACTCTTTTAATTTTAGTTTTAATAAAGATTCTGGAGGTTGTTTGTCATCTCTAAAATAAGTAAGCATCGATTGGAAAAAGCCATCCAAATAATTTTTCTGAATTAGTTTTGTGGCAGTAAATTGATGAGCCTCATCATTATTAATAATTGGAATATCATTGATTACATCTATTAAGGATTCTCTAATCAATGTATCAGGTAAGAAAAACCCAAGCATACAAAAATCATCTTCAAAATCTTGTGTTACAATGGCAGCTCCTTTTTTTACAAACAGAGTATCTCCTGTCTCCATCACCCATTTGCCTTGAATGGTTTTCCACGTTTTTTTTCCGCTTAATATATGGATTATATAATCGGATTGGGTATAAATTCCAACATGTTCATCTTCGACTAGGCAGTTATATTCTACACAAACCGTTTCATTTATAACAAATTTTTTGAAGAACATATGTTCTTTGACTATCTCATACAAATTTTGCACCCGACCCTATTTATGTGTTGATTAAGTCTCATAGAATGTACCATTGGAGATATTAATCAAAACAAATTTAAACATTTATAATTAACACTTCACAATGTTTAATTAGTTAACATGTTCATTACGGTATACATCTAAAAGAACATTAAGAGTCCCGTCCAGACCGCAAGATTGTAAAAGCTTATCTCTATACTACTATTGTACGTGTAACTGTTAAAGGAGTCTAGAAAGTCAGCTTTTCGGTTTTAGGGCGATAAAATCTTTGAGATAATAGGGTTCAAAATAAGCAACATCTTCGATGTCGTTTTTTTTGAACTTATCATACGCCAATTTGCTCATCTCCTTGGCTGAAGGCAGTTTATCTTCAATAAAAACAGCGTTGGAATGGTTAATCAATCCTTTTGTCTTTTCAACACCGTTACCTATAAAATAAACTTTACCATTGTCTAAATATTCATTATAGGAAGCAGTATCTAAAATTTGTGCTTGAGTGTCACGTATTTGTTGGTAATCTGGATTAAACACTGCTGAATACACTTCCATACGTCTCGCATCTAACATTGGAACAATAATACCTTCCTCTATTTTTATTTGGTGTGCCAAAGCTTCCAGTGTAGAAATTGAAATCAATGGTTTATTTAAAGCATAACACAATCCTTTTGCTGCTGAAACACCAATACGTAATCCTGTATAAGAACCAGGTCCTTTACTAACGGAAATAGCATCCAAATCACTTAAATCTATTTTTGCCTTCTTTAAAACATCGTCTATATAAACATGTAATCGTTCAGCATGAGAGTAACTGTTATTATAATCTTCTTTTAAAACAAAAGTCTCCCCTTCTTTAGAAAGAGAGACCGAACAATTAGTTGTACTTGTTTCTATGTTTAGTATAAATAAACTCATCTTGAGTAGTAATAATTAACTGCAAAAATAACTCAAGATGTATTCAATGCCAATTAATCCAGAGTAATTGTTTTACCCAAATAAAAATCTAAAACTTTTGTTTTAAACACAAAATCGTATTTAGCGTTTATTAAAGATGATTGTGCGTTTATTAATCGGATTCTTGCTTGTTCTAACTCAAACGAGTTCATAGAACCAAGTGTATAACGTTCTTGCGAATTGTTAAATGCCAACTCTTGTGATTCTAATGATTTTTGTGCTGCCGTATAAGCTTTAAGCGCTGCTTGAGCATCAGTAAAAGCACGTTGAATATTTGATTCTAAATTTAATTTGGCCTGGTCTAAATCTAATTTGAAATTTTCTTCTTGAATCTTAGACTTTGCTACTGCTGTTTTATTCTGAAATCTTGAAAATATTGGAATATTAACACTAAGGTTGAAACTGTGCCCTTTATTATCATTTAACTGATTAAAAAAGCTTGCTTCATCGGTGCTTAAATTTGTATAAAAAATGTTGGTCCCGAACCCATAACTTAAATTTACACTTGGCAAAAATCCGCTTTTAGAAATTTCGGTACTTAATTCTGCATTTTCAATATCCTTTTGAGCCACTTTAATTTCGTTTCTATTTTCAAAAGCATAGTTCAATATTGGTGTAATGTCATTATACATTAAAGCTGCTGAAGGAGTATCTACTTCAATGATCGCTACATTAAACCCTTCAAAAGATACTTGAAGGAGTTGTGATAATGATAGTAATGATAAGGTATAATTATTTTCGGCTACTGTAACACTTTGTGCATCGCTACTTAAAGTTGCTTCAGCATCAAAGATATTAGCTCTTGGTTGTACTCCTGCATCAACCAGATCTTTTACTTGTTGTAATTGCTTATTGGAAAAATCATATTGTGCATTCGCAGTTTCTAAGTTTTCCTTATTAAACAATACATTTAAATAAGAATTTGCAACGTTAAGCGATATATCATCTTTAATTCTATTAAGCTCCAACTGATTAGTTTCAAAATTTAATTGTGCTTGTTTATATAGATTTGTAGTTCTAAACCCGTTAAAAATGTTTTGAGAGACATTTACACCTAAATTAGTTGAGTTACTTGTTCGATTTACAAATTCGCCCGGAAACAATTCCGTTTGTCCGAAACTTAGACCATGAGATGTACTACCACTTACTGAAGGTAAAAAATTACCTTTAGCTCCTTTTATATCTTGTTCGTTTATAAGCAAGGTGTTTTCACCTTTCTTAATAGAGATATTATTTTCTAAAGCGTAAGTAACACACTCTTGTAATGTCCATAACTTATTTTGTGCAAATAAAGTAAAGCCCACTAAAAGTAACAATACTGTGAAACTATATTTCATATTTAAAGTTCTAAAATTAGTTATCTTCATCTTCTTCATCTTCTGATGCTTTATTCCATACCTTAATCTTATCGCCTTCCTCTACACCCTCAAGAATTTCAATATTTATTCCGTCAGATATACCTAGCTCTACGTCTTTCTTTTCAAACTTACCATCTTCCAATTGTATTTCTACAAAAGGCGCTTCAGTTATTCTATTAAATTGCAGTAGTGCCTCTTTAATACATAAAGTACTATCCTTACTTTCTATTTCAATTTCGGCATTTGCACTATAACCAGCTCTAATTTTAGTAGAAGCTTCAATTGTAACATCAGCTTTAATTGTAAATTGTACAGCACCGTTTTCTTCTTTTCCTTTAGGTGCTATAAATGTTAATGTAGCAGGAAATTTTTTTTGATTAATAGCTCCAAGTATCACTGTTATTTCTTTACCTTCTTCTAGTTTTCCAACTTCAGCTTCGTCTACTTTTCCTTCAAATATCATAATGCTCATGTCTGCTACAGTAGCTATTGTAGTTCCTGCATTAAATGTATTACTTTCAATTACCTGATCACCTTCTCTAACTGGGATTTCTAATATGGTTCCAGAAATTTGAGCAATAATATTTGTGTTTGCAGAACTCCCGCCAGATAGTGACCCTCTTTTAATTATTTGATAATTATTTTGAGCTTGAGTTAGTTCTTCTTGTGCTTGGTTTAATGACAATTCACTATTCTCGAAATCTTGTTTAGAAATTACACCTTTTTCAAAAAGTGCTTTATTCCTATCAAATAATGTTTGCGCATTATCTTTAGAAAATTTAGCAGATGTAATTCTACTGCTAGCGCTCACTAAACTTTGTTCGTTTGGTACAACTCTAATTTTTGCAATCAAGTCTCCTTTTGTTACTATATCTCCTTCTTCAACAAGGATTTTATCTACAATTCCGGAAATTTGAGGTTTTAATTCAATTTCTTCTTCAGGAATTAATTTTCCAGTAGCTACAGCTTTTGTATCTATTGAAGTATAATAAGGCATATCTACCTTAAATTCTACGATGTCTTTAGAATTAGAATCTTTAAAATATTTTAGCACTACAACTAATAGTACTAAAACAACTATTCCTAAAATAATTTTTACTGCTTTTTTCATTTGGTTATTCTTATTGTTTTTAATTGGTCAAATGGTGCATCTATATCAAATTGTACTATAAAAAATGATATTAATTATAGATGGTTCATTCTGTTTAGTTAATTATTCTTCTCTTAATGCCTCTATTGGTTTTATACTTGTGGCCTTAAATGCCGGGATTAATCCTATTAAAGTGCCTAAAATAACAAGTATTATCAAGGCTATAAACACAATTCCAATGGATACCGAGGCATTTACAAAAACGGCTTCATCACCTTGACCCAAAAATTTATCCATCGCAATAAGTATCCATCCTCCAGAGATAATACCAAAAAGTCCTGCGATTATTGTTAAAAAAACAGCCTCTATAACTATTTGTCTTTTAATTTCAAAAGGAGTTGCGCCTAAAGCTCTACGCACACCAATTTCTTTGGTACGCTCTTTTACAGTAATGAGCAATATGTTGCCAATGGCAAACACGCCAGCTATAAGTGTTGCAATACCTACAAACCATGTTAAAAATTGCATGCCTGTTAAAAAACCTGTCATTCTTCCAAATGCTTTTCCTAAATTAAAACTTCCAAAAGCTCTTTCGTCTTCAGGATGAATTCGGTGTATATTCTTTAGTAATAGTTTTGTATCTAATTCAATTTGCTTAATATCAAATTCTGGTTTTCCTGTAATAACCAGCCAGCCAATCTTTTGACCTTGATTATAAATTTGTTGAAAGGTTGTGAAAGGAATATGAATATCACTTGATGGTCCCATATTTATATTACTATTTGCAAAAATTCCAACAACTTTAAAATTAATATTGTTAATTCTTATATATTCTCCAATGGCTTCTTCATCTTTTTCAAACAATTGTTTGTAAATATCATCAGAAATAACTACCGATTTTTTATTCTCGTCTATATCATTCTGATTAATAAATCGACCATGTGTTAATTTCTTTTTTTGAACCAAATCTAATGATGGGTAATCCCCTGCAATATTAAACGTGCCTGAAAGAAGGTTTCTAACTACCAAACTCTGATTCTGGTTTCTTGGAACTAAAAATTCAATGCCTTCAACATTCTCTTTTATTTTTTCTACATCAGATAAAGTAAGTCTTACACTTCTTCCCTCTTGAAACCCTTTAAAAGGTTTACTTGTACTTTGTGTCCAAACAAACACACTATTAGTTGCAAAATCTCCAAACAAACGATTAAATGAGTTGTCAATACCTTTTGCTGAACCTAATAAGCCAATGAGCAATAAAATACCCCACCAAACACCAACCATTGTAAGAATTGATCGTAGCTTGTTTTTACTAATACTATCGTACAATTCTTGCCAGGTATCTCTATCGAATAAAAATCTAAACATAATTAATCATCTCTAAGTGCTACTATTGGTTTAATTCTTGACGCCCTTTTTGCGGGTAAATATCCTGCAAGCGTACCTGCAAATATTAAGGTTAATGTTGCTCCTATAACAAGAGTATTACTCACTCCTGGATCTTTAATAAAATAATCTTTTAGAACAGGAGTTGCCCATTCAATAACACCAACGCCTATTAATAACCCTACATATCCTGCAATTGCAGTAATAATAATTGACTCAATCATAATAATTAAAACAATAGATCTCGGCTTTGCTCCTAAAGCTTTTCTAATACCTATTTCTTTAGTACGTTCTTTAACAATAAATATCATGATATTACTAATACCCACGATGCCGGCAATTAAAGTTCCAAAACCTATAACCATCACCATAAGCCCCAAACCAAAAGAAATTTGGTTTACCGCTTTAGCACCTTCTGCATTATTTTGCACTCTAATTCCTCTTTGATCCAGAGGTGCAATTGAAAAACGATTTTTAAGTTTTCTCTCCATTAAATTTCCAAAAGCAAGAGCTGCATCATAATCCATTTCAGGATCATAAGTCATATACATCATATCTACATAATCGGTATTTCCATAAACGAGCTGTGCTGTTGTTATTGGTATATACAACATACGTTCTTCCCTGTCTCCGCCATCATCTGTATATGTTCCTACAACTTGATATTGAATGCCACTTAAATCTATATACTTCCCGATTGCTGTTGTTTTTGTAAACAAATCTTCTTCTACTAATCTACCAATTATTACGACTTTGGTTTTATTATCTAAATCACGTTGGTTTATATAGCGTCCTTCTTGTATTTTGTTTTGTTCGATAAAAAGATTATCTGGATGTATTGCTCTAATTGTATAATTACCTTTTTCGTTCCTAAAAGAAGCGTTTACATTTATCATGACTCTTGAAGTCATAAACTCTACCTTTTCTCCAAACTCATCTAAAATATAATCGTGATCTTCGTTTTTGAATTGAATTTGTCTTCCAGCCTGAAGACCTTTATGAGCCTTACTGGTTTCACCAGACCAGATTACAATATTGTTTAAGGCATCATCTTTAAACCCTTCTTCAAAGGTGTTGATTAAGCCATTAGTTATACCAAATAGAATGGTAAATAATAATATGGCAAATGCTACAGTAAACCCAGACAGCAAGCTTCTGGTTCTGTTTTTATTGATACTCTGAAATATTTCCCGCCAAAGATCTATATCAAACATTTTGTGTTGCTTTAACTTGATTAACAAATACATCTTCCATAATAATACCATCCCTTAAACGTACAATACGTTTACACATATTTGCAATATCTTCTTCATGCGTCACTATTAAAATAGTTTTTCCTTCATCGTTTAATTGCTGAATGAACTCCATGATTTCATAAGATGTTGTCGTATCTAATGCTCCTGTTGGTTCATCGGCTAATAATAATTTTGGATTTGCAGCCAAAGCTCTTGCAATAGCAACACGTTGGTTTTGCCCTCCTGAAAGTTCTTTTGGTAAATGATGTGCCCAATCTGTTAATCCCACTTTTTCTAAATGGAACATTGCTTGTTTTTGACGTTCTTTACGTTTAAAACCTTGGTAATACAAGGGCAAGGCAACATTTTCTAACGCATTTTTGTAATTAATAAGGTTAAAGGATTGAAAAATGAATCCTAAAAATTTATTTCTATATACAGCAGCTTTTTTTTCGGTAAGATTTTTTATTGGTAATCCATCAAGTATATAGTCTCCAGAATCTGCTTCATCTAACATCCCAATAATATTAAGTAATGTAGATTTTCCAGAACCTGAAGAGCCCATAATAGCAACCATTTCGCCATCTTCAATATCTAAATTTATTCCTTTAAGTACGTGTAAACTGGAATCACCTATAGCATAGGATTTGTGTAGATTGCTTATTTTCAGCATAGTTAGTGTTATTTATAAAGCCATTTAAAAGTCATTCTTTTAGATAGCTTTATAGTTAGACTGCAAATAAAATATTTTGTTACAAATTATTGTTCTAATAAAATGTTAAAAAAAAGTAATTACTTGGTTTTCAGCTTTCTGTAAATAAAATAACCTAAGCCTCCTATTAAAATATATGGTATAATCATTAAATAAATGATGCCGTTATTTATGCCTTTAGCAGTGCTTTGTCCTTCTTCGCTTTCTAAAACCGCACGGCACATTGCACATTGTGCTTCAACTGGAATAGAAACAAATAATAATAGAATTAAAATAAAAGCTGTTTTTTTCATTTTTAATAATGATGAGATTCTTTGTTTTTCTCGTCCCGATAATTATCGGGAGCTATTGGTACAGAATAACAATTTAAACATAATACGGTGAAATCATAATATAAACTACAACACCAGAAATAGCAACATATAACCATAATGGAAATGTAAATCTGGCAATCTTTTTATGGCGTTCAAAATCTTTAGTTATTGCTCTAACATATGTAATAAGTACAAATGGAATGACTATTACGGATAATAAAATATGAGTTATTAGGACAACATAATACACATACTTTATTGCGCCTTCTCCACCAAACTTTGTGGAATCACTGGTCATATGATATGCAACATACATCCCTAAAAAAAGCACTGAAAGTACGATTGCTGTTTTCATCAATCTCTCATGTACTATTATTTTTTTATTTTTTATTGCCCAAAATGCTAGAAGTAATATTGTTGCAGTTACTCCATTAATTGCTGCATAAATTGGTGGCAAAAAAGTTAAGGGTTTCACGTTAGGAATTTTAATTCCAAACATTATAGCAACAACAAGAGGTATTATAATTGATAATGCTACTATCCATTTATTATACTTTTTCTCTTCTTGGCTTGCTATATTATTCATCCAATAATTTTTTTATGTCTTCTTTCAAAATACTAATCTCTTCTTTGTATCCTTCATCATCTACCTTTTCTTCTTCAGAAATAATTCCGTTATAATATATCAAAGGATTACCAGCGTCGGAGATTCTAGAGCGTATAAACCCGTTTTTATCTAT
The DNA here is from genome assembly GCA_965250265.1 of Flavobacteriaceae bacterium. Classification (GTDB taxonomy): domain Bacteria; phylum Bacteroidota; class Bacteroidia; order Flavobacteriales; family Flavobacteriaceae; genus PRS1. The sequence continues at coordinate 403,838 of CBDFNO010000014.1, forward strand.
TAAAGCAAAATTACCCGAATGTTCAAATCCTCCTTCAACTTCTCCATCTTTGGCAGTATATAAATTAAAACCTGAGTTAGCCAAATCGTAAATTGTATCAATATCACCTGTCATTAAATGCCAATTCGGGTTTGTTATTCCATATTGTTCTGCATATTGTTTTAAAACTTCGGACGTATCATGCTTCGGATTTATAGTGAATGATGCAACGCCAAAATTTTTAAATCCTATAAAACTATTTTGAATTTGTACCAAGTTCTTACTCATTCTTGGACAGATAGTTGGGCAGGTTGTAAAAAAGAATTCTACTAAATATACTTTGCCTTTATAATCGCTATTAGAAATAGTTTCTCCATTTTGATCTATAAAATTAAACGCTGGCACTTTTTTGGGAGTCCCATTGATTTCTAAAAAAGCTAATGGTTTAGTATCACTTGCTTGCGTACTTACATTATTGCTTCTGCTTTCAGTACGAGTGACATCCTCGTTAGTAATACGATCAATAATTCTGGGAATAAAAATGATTCCGAACACTAAAATAATTAGTGCTATCCCAACATATGAGTAATTAGTTTTGTTCATCTTTTGGTTTTATATCGCCTTCCCTTCTTTTGGTAGTATCAAAATTTCCTTTCCGTTTTTGTCTGTATTCAGTAAATAAAATACGCAAATCTTCGCTCATTTTATTTTTAATATCAGCAACTTCAATACAGTTATAAGAATTTAGCCCATATATAGGAGTGTTCTTTTCTATTTCTCTATCTGTTCTATCATCAAGTCGTCCTCTTTGATTGCGATCTTTATCTATAATAAAGACGTTTTCGGTGGCTAAATTATTATCTAAATCATATTTTGATAATAGACTTCTATGGATATCGTTTATTTCATTTTCATTCCTGAATACAAAATGCCAATATTTAAGCGCCTCATAAGTTATCAATTCTTTCTCTAGTTCAATAATTTGAGATTGAGTTCCATCAGGAATAAGTACAACTATTTGAAAGCCTTTAAAGCCTTTAAAGTTTTCATATATTAATTCTTTTAAGTTTAATGCGGCTATTGATTTATTCAAAGGTTGCATTCCTAAAAAAGCTAATACAGTAAGATTACCTTCTAACTGAATGATTGTTGGTGATTCTTGGTTATATTTTGAAATTTCCAAGATATTTTCTTTTACTACATCTAATGTATTGTAGTTATGTGTTGATGGATATAAAAACAATAAAAAAATGACAGGAAGAAAGAATAATATCCCTAGAATAAACCGTTTTTTTATTTGCTCTATTTTCATTAATACAAAAATAAAAAAGACGGTTAAGAAACCGTCTTTAAATTATTATTTAACACTTCGATTTAACTCTGTATTAGTTAATTAAAAATCTTGCTTAATAAATCCATCTTCATAGATATCAAAAATATAACCACCTTCTTGCAATAGAATAAATAGTAAGTAACATATTAAGAAAACAACGGTCCAAACTACCATACGTCGTAATGCTTTTGTTTCGTCTCTCATATGCATAAAATCCCAAGTAATGTAGTATGCTTTAACCAAAGTTAGAATTATAAATATCCAGTTAAGGATTTTCATTCCTAAAAATTGAGACATCAATGCTTCCGGTTTTGATATTCCCAAAGCAACTTCAACAGTCGTAACTATAGTTAACAAAACTAAAACTCCCCAAATTTTTTGAGTATTTGATTTAAACTTTATTAAACCTCTTAATATTTCTAATTTATGTGCGTGTTCTGCCATTTTAAATTAAATTAATCTTGTTAAACCAGATAGAAGAATGTGAATACAAATACCCAAACTAAATCTACAAAGTGCCAGTAGAGTCCCACTTTTTCTACCATTTCGTAATTTTTTCTGCGTTCGTAAGTTCCAAGTATCACATTAAAAAATATAATAATATTTATAACAACTCCTGAAAATACGTGAAACCCATGAAACCCTGTAATAAAGAAAAAGAAATCTGCAAATAAAGGCGTTCCATACTCATTTACATGCAAGTTAGCGCCTTCTACAACAATTTTACCATTGTCCTTAAGTAATTTTAAAGATTCTCCTCTTGTAAGCAATGTTTTTTCTCCCTCTTCATTTATAATTTGTGTTCTTATTAAAACGTTATCATGGGATTCCATACCTTTAATAACTTCATCAATAGTATATGTTGGTTGAGTTCCTTCACTTTGAAACCACAATCCATTTTTTAGCTCATGAACTACTCTACCATCATCTTCGGCAACTGCAAAATCTCTTATAGCAATTCGATGTCCATCATCGGCATTAACAAATTGTAAAATATTTCCTCCTTTAGTTTGAACAGCTCCATAATCTCCATTTATAAATGTTGCCCATTCCCAAGCTTGAGACCCTACAAAAATAAGTCCGCCAAAAATAGTTAGCAACATGTAGAAAGTTACTTTAGCTTTCTTCATTTCATGACCAGCATCTACTGCTAAAACCATTGTAACAGAAGACATAATTAATACAAAAGTCATGAATGCTACATAAATCATTGGTGCAGGCTCGTGGTAAAAAGGAATATGTGTAAAAACTTCGTCTGCTATGGGCCAAGAATCTATAAATTTAAATCTAGAGAACCCATAAGCAGCTAAAAAACCTGAGAAGGTCAATGCATCTGAAACGATAAAAAACCACATCATCATTTTCCCATAACTTGCTTTAAGAGGTTGGTTGCCTCCTCCCCAAGCTTTACCTTCTGTTCCAGTGCTAACTGTATTATCCATAAATGAATTTTATTTTAAAAGTTGAACAAAAATAATCAATTTATTTATCTAAAGAAACATAAAAATAAAAACAAGTATATCCACAAAATATCTATAAAATGCCAAAAGGTTGCAGCCAGTTCAAAACCTAGCATATTCTTAGCATTATACTTTTGTTTAAAATGATTATAAATTACTACTAACAAGCAAATTAAACCAACTACTACATGTAAAATATGAACTAAAGCAATAATGAAAATATAAGACATCGTTATATTACTAGTAGGTCCGGTAAAATTATATCCTGCATTAATTATTTGGTCAAATCCTGAAAATTGATTGTAAACAAATATTACTCCTAAAATAAATGTGACTATTAACCATAAGGTAGTTGCTTTTCTTTTATTATTTATTAGAGATTTTTTTGCTATAATAAAAGTAAGGCTACTAATAATAATTATAATGGCACTTATTGTAAAAGCATTTGGTAATTGAAAATCTGCTAACCAATCTTCTCTAGAACTACTTACCACAAATGCACTTGTCCAACCTGCAAAAGACATGATTAGAGCTACAATGCCAAACCAAAGCATCATTTTTTTTGCGCGATCATTCTTTTCTTTTTGTGTTCCTTCTGTTAAATCCATATTATCTAATAAACTTATCTAAAACATATATTATTTGTACAAGCGTAATATAAATAACGCTTGCTAACATTAATTGTCTTGCAGCTATTGCGGTCATTTTTTTAAACAATTGAATTGCATAATATAGCATAACCAAGCCCACCAAAAATACAATTATAGCACCTACTATAGTTAAGTGTAAATCTCCTGTAAAACCAAAAACTGGAATAATAGATACAATTATAGTCCATATGGTATATAAAATTGTTTGTACTGCAGAGCCTTTATCTTGCTTTCCAGTAGGTAACATATTAAATCCTGCTTTTTGGTAATCTTTATGTAAAAACCAACCAATAGCCCAAAAATGAGGGAATTGCCAAAAGAATTGCAACATAAATAAAATACCTGGTTCTATTCCAAAATTATCTGTAGCAGCTACCCAACCCAACATAAAAGGAATAGCTCCAGGGATGGCACCTACAAATACCGACAATGGTGTTTTTGTTTTTAAAGGTGTATATGCACAGGTATATAAAAAAATAGAAATCGCTCCAAACATTGCTGTTTGCGGATTTATAATATATAATATGGTAATCCCTAATGCTGTAAATACAGAAGCTAAAACAAACGCAGTATTTACAGACATTCGTCCTGCAGGAATTGGTCTGTTTTTTGTGCGATCCATTAATGCATCTAAATCTTTTTCAATAATTTGATTAAATGCATTGGATGCTCCAACCATAAAATAACCGCCAAAAGCCAATAATATTAAGGTATAAAAACTTACAGTATCTGCTCCTAATAAATAACCTGCTAGGGAAGAAAATAATACACTTAAAGACAGCCTTATTTTAGTGATTTCTTTAAAATCAGAAATTATAGAACCTATTGAAAAAGAAGAGATAGAAGAGCTCGACATGAAATATTGCACTATTATATTGCGATGGCAAAGATACTTTGAAAATCTTTTATGGCAATGGAAAACAAAAGTAAATTTGCGTTATTCTAAACCACTTTAAAAGTTTTAGTATCTTTAAGGAATTCATTTAAAAATTCTACAATTATGAAATCTTTACAAAAACTTATTCTGCCCTTTTTATGTGCTTTTGGGATACTTCTTTATGCTCAAAATCCTGAAGATGTTACGATTAAGATAACTCAATTATCCGATCAAGTTTATATGCTCGTAGGTGCTGGAGGAAATATTGGTGTCTCTGTTGGAGATGATGGTGTCTTTGTAATAGATGATCAATATGCAGATTTAACACCTAAAATTGTGGCTGCCATTAAAACCTTAAGTGATAAATCAATAGAGTTTTTAGTAAATACACATCATCATGGAGATCATACTGGTGGAAACGCAAACTTAAGTAAACTGGGCACAACTATTATTGCACACGATAATGTTAGAGAACGATTACAAAATACACCAAACCATAACGGTACAATGAGTCCAGCTGAAGCGCTTCCTGTAATTACATTTAATGATAAATTAAGCGTGCATATAAATGGCGAAAAAGTTAAGATTTTTCATGTAGATAATGCACATACCGATGGTGATGCTTTGCTATATTTTACTGAAAGTAATGTGCTACATACTGGCGATGTATATTTTAATGGTATGTATCCTTATATAGATCTAGGTTCTGGCGGAAGTGTTAATGGTTATATAGAAGCTGTAAAACAAACTTTAATGCTTATTAACGACGATACTAAAATTATTCCCGGACACGGAAGCGTGTCTAATAAAGCAGAATATGCTACATTTTTAACAATGTTAGAAACTTTAAGGACTAATGTTTTAGCCGAAATTGCCAAGGGTAAGTCTGAAAATGAGGTCGCCACGGATAATACTATTACCAAAACTTATGACGATTTAGGTTATAGCTGGAGATTTATTACATCTGAAAAAATACGCCGTACGTTTTATAAAAGTTTGAAGGAGTAAATAGCTATTATAGGTCTTTTAAAGTTTCTAAAAAAGCACTTAAGTTTTTATGACTATGTGATAGTTCTCCATTAACCAAAAATACTGGTGTGGTTGCTACTTTGGTTATACATCTCTAATTTAAACTTCAATGAAGCTTACGTCTACAATTTTTAAGTTACTTTTTTGTATTGAGCAATTAATGTTTACACCTTCAGGGTTATTAATATGACTTGTTAATAAACTGCCACCAACTAAGTTGTAAACACTAGAAGTTGGCATTTCAGAATAATTGCCAGATGTTCCTAATTTAGGGAAATTATTTAGAGAAGGAAGGCTCTCTTGTATTAATGGGGTTTCGTAAGTTATATTATCTGGATTAATATTTAAATCTATTTCAGTATAATCAGGTGTGTTTAAAAACCAATCATCTTTTAGTTCCTCTTTGTCAAATTTCTCTATTCGCTTTTGTACCTTATAAATACCATTTTATTTTGTGAGTTATTGAATATGCTTAATTTTTGATATCCTAATCCAGGACTTATCGTTTTTTGTATAGACATAAATGGAATTAATGAAATATACATCTTCATTTCCTTTAATATATCCATAAATTAAAGCATATTTTTCATCAATTGTATAAATGGGTTTAGAAACATATGTAAAATTATTTTTATGTGGGTAAGTTGTTTTTGGATAAACGTTTTCAAAAACATTTAAATCTATATTCCATGTACTACTGCTATCAACTACTTGATTTTTAAAATTATCATATTCACTTTTTAAAAATATTTCATTTATCGGAAAGTCAAATTCTTGTAAGTCTTTTTTTGTCCTTAAATATCTTTCATAAGTTTTAATAATCTCTACGTTATAATTGTTTAATCCAAAAAATATGGAATCCTTTTTATTTTCAAATTTAAGATCATTAAAGTATATTTCAAGAAGGGCAATATCTTCGTTGACCCGATTAATACATGATGAAAAGATAATAATGGATAAAATTGAAATATAAATTAACTTCTTATTCACAAGACGTTCCTTTAGCGTTTTCATTTCCTTCGTTTTCGTTTACAGTTATGTTTGAATAATCTGTTTGTGCTGTAGGCGATAATGCTTGAAAAGTACTCGTATACTGATGCGCTCCCAAAACTAACTTTCTACAATATTCTTCAGCTGCTCCTTCAATATTATTATTTGTAGAATATGCAAAAACACTATCTGTTATCATATCTAAAAAGTCGTCATAAACATTATGCATTGCTTGACCTAAAGCTATTCCATTAGTGATAGTTTGATTACTATAATAAATGGAAAACGCACTATTTAATTGAGTGTAACTAGAATCATAATTAATTAATTCTCCTTCAATGTATAAATAAACCAAATAAGCATGAACAAATTCATGTGCACTTGTCATTGCTATAGATAAGTCCGTGGCGTTATTTAAATAAGAATTATCAAATTCAATTACAATACCATTATCAGAATCAAAGATAGGCAAACTAGGTAGTCTAATATTGGCATTTGCATCTATATTAACTGGGATATCAATATCTGAAATTTGTAAATTATAATCGTCATTACCAAAAAATATTCCAGTTATAAGGTTTGTAAGTGAAGTATTAGATTTTATAGTAAAATCTTGTATTTTACTGCCTTGACATGGTTTATCCATATCATTATATAGTTGTACTAATTTCTCATATTCTAATTCATTATTATTCATTAAAGCCTCAATAACAAATTCAGCAAATTCTGCGCTTTCTAAAGAACAATTAGAATCAAGATACATGCTTAAACTAATGGACCAAGAATTATTTACTAACATATTTCTTTGTTCTGTTGATAATAGTTCTGATGAAAAAATTTCTAGACACTTTTCAATTTTTTTCATTGCATCAACTGTTGTTAATAATACCCCTGTGGTATTGTTTAATTGCAGTACTTCAGCACAAATACAATTTTCGTCATATTCTTCTAGCTCATTAGCACAAGGTGGCATACCTGCACAATTATTGACACCGCTTCCTCCACCACTACCTAAACTACCACAAGAATTACTAAGGTAATCGTTAAAAACACTATCCCAAGTTGATCCTGTATAGTCATAGCCACTATCTCCATCATCGCACACCATAGTCCAACCAGATCCTGAAAACCCCGACGAGCTATCACCACAACTGGTATCATCTACAAGACCACTGTTAGGACCCGGGTCGTGAAAATATCAGCATTAGGACCATTACAAGAATACCAAGAAGTGTCACAAGGTAAATCGCCTAATCCAGCACCATCACCACTAGGGTAGTTGTCTCCGATCCAATCCCCTAAATAATTTGCACTATCACTATCTGGACAAGGTGGGTCATAACCAAAATCTGTTGAATCACCATCATTAAAAGTCATATTTGCCAAATAAATTCCTTGTTCATCATAAAAATACATACTACCAGTATACGAAGAAAAATCTTGTGATTTAGTATTTGAAGCCAACCAAAGCGGATCAGGAACATATTTTATTATTGAAATATAATAACTGTCATTATATTCTTTAACTACCAGATTTAAGAAGAAATAACCATCTTGATCACTAATCTCCTCCATGTCAAAGGTATAATTTGAAACGTCGTCATCATTAGTAACCTGATTAACATAATCAGTTAAAACTGTTGTTAAAATTAAATTATCTGTATCATCACGCATCATAGCATCTGGAGAACTATTGTCTTTAATTATGAACTCTAAATTATCATTACTTTTTGATTTAATAAAATCAATAATAAAAGGAATATCGTTGCCTGTTATAATTTTAGATGTAACCTTTTGAGATTGTTGTTTAGTATCTATCTTTTGAATATCATCTTCTTGTTGGCAATTTATTAAGGTGAGTGCTAATAAACATACAATGGTTCTTAAAACTTGTTTGGTTACAGTTTTCATAATTATTTTTAGAGTTTTAAATTTAAAACTCTAAACTAAAACATTAATAGATTTTGTACAATACGTGACGTCACGTATTTTTTATGTATTAAAAATCAAAATACCAATTAAACAAATCGGTTTTTAGTCCAATATTAAACCAAAGGGTACTATTGCCAAAAGTGTTTATAGTTTTAGCTTCAGGGTCAAAATTCCTATAACTTATATTGGCGAACAGTTTTAAATTAGTTACAGGATTAATAAGGTAGCCCGTTTGTAATTCGGCATGAAAGATATTGGCTTTTAGTCCTTGTCCAACTGTAACTCCTGTATCAAAAGGTCTGTCGTTATAATCTCTAAAAATATCACCTCCATAACTAAAGTTATCTGTGCCGTCATTAAAATCCAATCCTCTTACACCAAATACAAATTTAGCATCAGCAAACCACCTATTATAATGGTATCTTCCAATTATTATAGCTTCACTAAAATTAGATCCCCAAAGATGAGCCATCGGCTGGTTATTATGCCCATAATTTAATACAATGGTATTGTGAGAATAGGTATAAGGTCTCACACGATTATATTCAATTTGCAGCATTAAATTATTTACTTTAAATGCATTGTAATATTTTGCGCCTATTTGATATCCAAATTTATTTTTCCAGCTTTTGTCTCCTCCGGTAATATCATCTAAAGAAAATTCATCTAAAATAAACTGGCTATATATATTAACATTGTCATTTACTTTATACTTTGCTGAAGCTCCCACAATGGCATTTCCAGATCCTTGCCCAGTTTCAAACTCAATAGCTCGATAAAAAATAATTGGATTTAAGTAATTAATATCAAATCCTCTTTCGTTTGAATTCGTCCAAACAACCGACTCAAACAATCCTAGATTAAAGCGTTTTGAAACATTCCAGCTTAGATAGTGATTTGCCATATACTTGGTTAAAAAAGCACCATCTTCCGTAACTTCTGGTCTTACATCTTTTAAAACCATCCATGTATTGGTGTATTTAATTTTCCAAAACGATGTGTTCAATTTTAAAAAAGGTGATGGACTTGCAACATCACTTATAAATAAAGAACGATAACCATCTCCAATAAAATTCTTTCCATGACCAAATTGAATATTTAAATATTTTGATGGTGTATAAGATAAATAAGCCTCCGCAACAGGATAATCGTAAGCATCATCTTTAAATCGTTTTGCTATTCCACGACCTGGAATAATTGCAGGATCAGGACCAAAAGCTTTTAGGGATTCGGCATATTGATTATAATATTGTACAAAACGTCCTTGGCTTTCGAAAACTGAAGCCGAAAAACTAAACTTATTTCCTAAACCTCCTTGCACATAAAAACCTCGTGTGTTATTAAATGTGGTGCTAAAATCGGCGTCTGTATCTTTTCCAACCTGAAGATCAAAAATCGGATCTATGGTAAACCAATAATCTTTGCTTTGCAATTGCACTAAATATTCATTAAAGAGTTTCCGTCCTGCCCAAGTTGATACTTCTTTTTTAAGTGCTTCATTTTCGGTTTTGAAATCATAATAGTTAGAAACATCGTGATACACAAAAGGCTTTGATGCTGTATGACTGTTAGTCCCAATCAGATTTAGATTTCTATCAAACTTTGAATACAACTGATGTGTAAACGGAATATTTAATTGACTTTTGTATTCTAAATCTTCATAGGGGACAAGTGATCTATTAATACTGTCATATTCTTTTTTTGCTTTTCTTTCAATTTCAGAAATTGCATTAGGCTTTTCCTCCAAATTATTATTTAACTGTGATGAAGCTGGATTTACTAATGGAATATTAATTTGAAAAGAATATTGCTTATAAATGGCTCTGCTATTATACGTAGCTGATTTTATTTTTGGTATTTCACCAAAGACTCGTTTAACTTCCGTTTTAAGCTCATCATAGATAGCATCAATATATAAAACGACAAAATTACCCTCTGCATCAACTTCAAATAAAACAACAATATTCCCTTTATAATTTTCATCGTTTACTATTTGTGGAATTTTAAAATTATCAAATACAAATTGCAACACTTGTTGGTTAAAACAAAATTTAAGATTCTCAATGGGTAGAGTTTCACACTCTGGAAAAACAGGAGGTTTTTCGTAATTAGCAATGTCTTGGGCAAATACATTAATTTGTGCAACACAAAAAATAAGTAGGAAGAATTTCTTCATCGTTTATTGAAAAAATTTATTTGCTGAAAGATACTGTTTTTAATTGATTCCAATTTTCATGGGAATGACAAATTATTGGAAACCTTACAACAAGTTGTAAGGAATAATTTTTTCAGCAAAAAACCGCTATCATAATAAATGATAACGGTCGTGATAGTAATAAAGTGTCCTTTTTAATCTCGAACTACAAACACTATTGGTAAGCTGTACATAACCTCAACAATTTTGTCTTTTTCTTTGCCAGGAATCATTTGTGGAATTTTATCTACAACTCTTATGGCTTCATTTTTTAATTTAATATGTTTCGCACTAGCTTCAATTTCTGAAACATTTCCAGATTTATCTATTTTAAATTGTACATAAATATTTTGCCTCCCTGTTAAACCTAAACTTTCTGCTAAATCTGTATTAAATTTCCTTTGTACTAGTCTGGCAATTTTTTTAGACATACATTGTCTTAGGTCGTTATTGCTAGAAAAATCTTCACAACCTGGATAGATTGGTACTTGCCCTACGGTCAATATGTTTCTTGGTTTTTTTGGAACAATACCATCCTTTTTCTTTTTAGGTAATCCTATTTTTGGTGTATTTATAGCAATGGTTGGCACAACTTTTTTTGAAATAATTTGAGTCTTATCATTTATTGGTTTAAATTTTATTGCCAATAACTTCTTTCTTACTGGTTCTATTTTTGTTTTAGTAACCTGTTCAGGAATAACTTCAGGAACGATATTAACAAAATATATCGTTTCAGTATCATCTACAGGTTCGGAAGTATATTTGAATAATTTATTTTCAAAATTCATTTCAAATAAACCATAAGAGGCTAACAATGTTAAAATCAACCCAACTTGAAAGTAGAGTGTTGAGTTATTTTGTAAATTTGTGTCATGCTTGTGTGGCTTTTTCACAATTTGCTCGTTCTGACCAACGAGTTTGTGAATTTTCTTTAAGAAATTCATAATTATTAGATTTAAGATGTTAATTGATTATGAGTAAATCACAATAAGCATACCAAAAAAATCCCGTTACCAAATGGTAACGGGATTTTGATTATATAGATATTTGTCCTTGCAGGAATAACAACAAATTAATCTTGCACCTGAAAGATTATTGGTAACGAATAAGATACGGTTACGGGGACACCTCTTTGTTTTCCTGGTTTCATTTTGGGTAATAAGTTAATGACACGAGCTGCTTCTTTTTCAAGTCTTGGATGAGGTGCTCTGGAGCGTACACCTATAACATTTCCATTTTTATCAATTTTAAAAACAACACTTATTCGTTGTTTCCCTGTAAGACCTAAAGGTTCAGCTAAATCTGTGTTAAACTTTCTTTGCACAAATTTATTTATTTTATCAGACATACATTTTCTTTTCGAGTCGTTATTACCATTTTCGCACCCAGGATAAATTGGGACGTTTTCTATAAATGGAAAAGGCACATCAACATCTTCTTCTTCTTCAATTACATTAATGTCAATTACTTCTGCTATTTTATCTTCTTCACTAGTTTCAGTGGGTTCAATTACAGTTTCTATAACATCGTCCTCATCCTCTTTAATTTCAATATCAGGTTTTATTACAGTAACTGGTGGTGGCAATTTTTTAATTTCTTTAATAATGGGAATTTCTTCATCATCTATTTCGCCAGGATTTATCATTCCTATATCAATATAGGCTTTTTCATAAGTCTTGTAATTAATAGAAAAATAACTAACTATCAGCATTAATAATAAACCTACAGCAAAATAGATAGATCCATTACGTGTTACATCTGCTTTTGGATTTTTTTTTGGTTTTGTGATTTTTTGGTTTTGACCAATGGGTTTGTGAGTTCTTTTTGAAATTTTCATAATTATTAAATTTAAGATGTTAATAGATTATAAATAAATCACAATAAGCATACCAAAAAAAATCCCGTTACCAAATTGGTAACGGGATTTTAAATTTATGTGTTGGAATATTATTTTATCAATCCTGTACTTGAAAGATAATTGGTAAAGAGTAAGGTACAGTTACTGCCTTCCCTCTTTGTCTTCCAGGTTTCATTTTAGGCAGCAAATTAATTACTCGTGCTGCTTCTTTTTCAAGTCTTGGGTGCGGTGCTCTTGAGCGAACGCCTACAACATTCCCATTTTTATCAATTTTAAAAATAACGTTAATACGTTGTCTACCTGTAAGCCCTAAGTCTCCAGCTAAATCTGTATTAAATTTCTTAACTACAAATTTTTGAATCTTATCAGACATACATTTTCTTTTGGCTGCATTATTTCCTTTTTCACAACCAGGAAAGACTGGAACATTTTCGATAACTGCAAAAGGGACTTCAATGTCTTCTTCCTCTTCTTCTACTTCTATATCTTCTACTTCTATTATTTCTTCTTCTTCATCTGTTTCTGTAGACTCTATAACAGTTTCTTCTATCTCTTCTTCGTCTTCTACAATTTCAATAACTTCAGGAGCTGCAGGAGGAGGAGGAGGAGGAGGAGGAGTTTTAATTTGTTCAGTAATAGGTACTTCATCATCATCTAATTCATCCATGTTTAATAGTCCTATATCAATATCGTCCTTGTCGTAAGATTTATAATTAATAGTAGAATAAGTTACTACTAACATTAACAATAGACCTACTGCAAAATAGATAGATCCGTTTCGTCTTACATCTGCTTTTGGATTTTTTTTAAGTTCCATAATTTGTTTTGTGTTTTCGAGATTTGTAAAATAACCAATAATTTGCTAAAAAAACAAGGGTTTATAACTTTTTAACGATTGTTCTGTTTCTTATAATAATAAAAAGTGATGCAATCATTACTCCAATACAATTTGCAAGAATATCTAATACATCTAATTGTCTTACAATTGTTAACTGTCCTTGTAATACCTCAATAATTATACCATAAACAACTGAAAATAGTGCTGCACAAAAAATTGGTTTTGCTATTTTTAAGCGTAGTAGCGTAAAGTGCCATAATGAGAAGAGTATTCCATAAGCGAAAACGTGAATAATCTTATCATCGTAATTAGTGCCTATTTTTGGAAGCGAAGTTATGGTTGTTAAGCTAAAAATTGCTAAAATTAGTGTATAACAAATCGTTAGTATTAACAATATTCTTTTATACACCTATTATAGCTTTATAATCTTCAGCTGAAAGTAAATCATCTAACTGAGAAGCATCGGAGAGTTTTACTTTTATCATCCAACCATCACCATAAGGGTCGTTATTAACTTTTTCAGGTTCGTCTTCCAGAGACTCATTAAATTCTATTATCTCACCTGATACAGGTAAAAATAAATCTGAAACGGTTTTTACTGCTTCTACAGTTCCGAAAATTTCTTCTATATCTAAAGTTTCGTCTAAGGTTTCTACTTCTACATATACAATATCTCCTAATTCGCTTTGAGCAAAATCTGTAATTCCTACTGTAATTGTTTCACCTTCAATTTTAATCCACTCGTGATCTTTAGTGTATTTTAATTCTGATGGAATGTTCATAATGTAATTTTTTACTGTAAATATGTTAATTTTTAATTTCCGAAATTATAACGTAATGTAATTCCCGAACGTATAGTTGTTTGTGGGAATGCCGTTGATATTGCGTATTCTGAAAACGAATAATCAAAATAGAAAATACCCGTTAAAGCCTTACTAAATGCATAATCTGCCGAGTATTTAAAACTCCAAATCGTTTGACCTGAAGTTACTTGATTATTGTCTAAATCTAAATATCGAATAATGGTCTTATTATCTCTAACAGAAATATCTGCTTTCATATTCAAATCGCTTTTTACAATTTGTCTCGGTCCTGCAATTTGTGATCTTATTTTAACATCTTTTATTCTATACCCTAAACCAATAATATACTCCTTGCCTTGAATTTCGGTTAATAAATTATTGTCAAAACTTAAAGATAATATACGATCCTTTTTAATTTCAGCTAGAATTTTAAGAGAGTTTTTCATTTCCATATCAATCCTAATTAATGGGCTGAACTGTTCGGATAAAGTAATATTACTAAATAGAGTTTCGTTTTTATAGTTCCCCGATTGGTCAAAAACATTAGGGTTTTGAGTTGTATAATCTCCATTTGGGTTAGCTGCATTATAATCCAGATTTGATCTAAACTGAAGTATTGTATATGCAGATTGGTAACCATGTGTTACAGAAAATCGTTTAAATTGCTTTTTAAACCAATCGAACTGCATAAATCCTGTGTATTTTAATTCCCAATTAGGAATTGGCACATCTCTAAATGCGCTTAAGTTAACTTTCCCAGCATCTTTGCCAGAATATGCTGCTAAAAATGCGGGTAATAATACAGCTTGATTGGTTTTTCCATAACCTAACGGAAAACTATTTAAGTCTCCATCTTCAAAGTTATTTGGATTCGAAAAATCTACTCCAGCATTCTGTGCTAAACGTCGTGCAATTACTAATCTATTAGCTCTAAAATCGTCAAACGTTGCAGACCCTTTTTCATCACTGCTGCTAAAAGCTGTTTTAATTAATGCTGTTGAAATATTAAAATTTCCAAACGTGTTTTGAATTAATGAGTTAAACTCATTGCTAAAGCCATCTCCATTTGTATCTAAAGCATTGAAGGATTCTGTAAAGTTTTCAGAATAAGTTCTTCCTCCTTTTAGATCAATTTTTAAATTTCTAACAGGTTCTATATTAACTGAAAAATCTAAATTTTTGGTTTGAACTTCGGTATATTGTTGATTAAAATCTGGAAAAACAGTTAACCAACCATTTCTAGCGGCAAGATGCCTGATGTCTCTTTGGCTTCCAAACGTATAACCAAATGTTGGCTTAAGTGTCCCAATAAATCCAGGCGTTTGTAAATATCCTGGTAAATAAGTCCCATTATTTTCTGAATAATTAAGTTGAATTCTTTTTACACTTGTTATAACGTCTATTAAACCATTATATAGTGTATTCTTTTTTGTTGTTTGGCTATTATTTCTTGTAGCTGGATTAGGTAAGCTTCTACTTGCTCCAGGATTACTAGGTGTTGTTCTTCTTCTAGTAGTTTTCTTTTTTAAACCTAAATAATTATAGAGCTTTCGCATATCTAAAGTTGCATTTAGGTTATGTGTATTAGCATTAGAAATAGAATTTCCTAGATCGTACGTTTGTCCATCTATAGTTAGGTCACCAAACAAATCGGATCCTTTATTCCATTGAAAATCGCCAGTATAAGCATAGGTCGCTCTCAAGAAACTTAAGGTTGGTATTTTATGTAATGGTAGCTCATAATTTATACCCAGTTGCTGATATTGCCTGTTAGGATCTCCTACATCAAAGAAGCCATCCCAAACATCTAATGAAGAGTCTTGTTCTCCATTTAAAATATCGTCTACAAAATAATTACGTACAATGTTATTATTTGCAGCTGTAAAGTTTAAACGCAATGCATCTGTGATATCATAGTTTACAGTATATTGGAAATCGAAAGTATAGTTTCTTCTAAACAATTCTTCCAAACCAATATTAGCTCCACCCAAATCTGCTTCTCTGAATTTTTGCTTATTGAATTGTCTTATAAAATCTGTATTAAATGAAAAACTTGTAGGCAATAAATTAAAATTAAAATCTTTTAATATTTGCCAATACTTCCCTTTAAATAAGGAATCATTCTTTTTAAAAGGTTCAATTTTTATTGGATTAAAATTAAAGCTATAATTAGCCCCAACCCTTACTGTTTGGTCCAAAGAATTTTCAATTTCAAAATCTCTATGCTCTGTTTGATTATAAGAATAGTTAAATGTTAAATTCTCTACATCATAAAATCTCGGAGTGCCTTCGCCTATTCTTTGCTTACGAACTCCTATAAAATTAATACTTTGACGTTTTGTATAATCTTCAGATTGTTGTAAAATGGTTTCTCTTTCAGTACTTGTTTGAGCAGCATCCAAACGATTTTGCAGTTTAATATCTTTGTATTGTTGATCGTATTCAGGAGTAATGAGTTCTTCACTTTGCCCATAATTAAAAGGAATTTGTAATCCCCATTTTTTTGGCAACAACTGACCAATATTAATATTAGTCACAACATCATATTGTTTTACATCTTCTCTACTTCGTTCATTAGGTCCTTGCTCTATGGTTCCGAATCCAGTAGTACTTTGCCTTCCTGTTGCACTAACATTCATAAAATCTGCAATATTGGTATCCATACTAATTACAGCTGCCCAACCACCTTTGTTATCCATGTCCGATAGACGTAATTCATTAAACCAAACTTCAGTACATATATCTGTATTATTAATTTTTGTGTGTGAATTTTTAATACCAACCATTAAAACTCTTACATCTCCAAAATTTGGATTTCCTTTAATTGCCACACGATGTTGTCCAACTGTATAAGGAGAGAATTCTGGAATTGAAACTTCATCCAACACACCGTCTATAACATCGTAAAATGTTGCATCAACATTACCTAAACTTCCATTTGCTATCCCTAACGATTTTATTTTTTCTAAAACTTCAATTGGTAAATTAATTTCGTTTACTTGAGGCCATACAACAGTTGGATCAATAGAATTTGCTGATACTTGCAAAGGCACTTCAATTTGATAGTAATTTTGTGTAAAGTCGTTACCCATTCTAATAAACCCTATAGCATCTCCATCCATTAATCCTGGAGTATCTCCTTCTTCGGCATGGATAAACATTCGCAATTTTTTGAACTGGCGCATATCCACATTAATATTTTTATATACAGCTCTGGAATCTTGAGGCTCTAATTCACAAACATTTACTACTAATGATTGTTCATTTTGTCTCACTATTGTATTGTTATTGTTTAGCTGTTCAAGCTCAACTCCTGGAGGAATAACGTAATTCCCTTCATTTTCCTGTAGGCCTATAACACCGACGTTAAATTCGGTGCCATCATCATCAACATTGGGGTCGTCGCTATCTAAAGCTAACTTATAGCGTCTCCAATCACTTCTTACTAAATCTAAAGTAGCAAAACGCAAAACAGTGTTTTCAGAAAAATCCTTTAAAAACATACGTGTAAAACGAATAGATCTAAAATCACTAATACTTCCTATAGTATTAGTAGATTCTGTTAATGGAATTCTAAACTGGTACCATTTTATATCTGCTGAATTACCATTAGGTAAGGTTACATTTATATTTTTTCTATCTACAATAAATTGGTTATTAAGATCGGCCAGACTAGTTGGTGTAATATCCATTTCATATTCAAAATAACTATCAATCGTGTTCATAGTATTATCACGATTTATGTCTTCAACATCTGGTTGTGGTGTTAATCCACGATTAGTATCTGTAAATGTATCTGGAGAGTTTCCTTCTAAACCATTATAACGTTTATAACGTTCAAAAATATTTCCTTCTGCGTTTAAGAAGTATGCATAGTTATCGTTGGATGGATCATCTAATCCTTGAAATGGTAGGATTTCAGGTAGCACAGTAGAAGAAACCAGAGTAGATTTTTCATCTGCATCGCTATAACCATCTAAACCAACATCCTGGTTTGTACGTTCTTGGCCAAGTGATGAAAACGCATAAATTAAGGACTGATTTTGGGGAATTGCCCAATTTAATCCTGTATTTAAAAGTGCTGTAATATCTCCATCTTCCGGTAATCCATTTTCATATTGTTTTCTTCCATCTTTTAAAACATCTTCTGAAACATTTCCTAAATTGAATGTTAATTTACCTCCTGGATTTGTTAGATTTTCTAAAAAAGGATCTTGTAACCAAAACTCAATATATTCAACGTTAGATTGTTCAAAATCGGTCGAAGTTAATTGTCTTGTAATACCTGCCCAACCATTATTAGGATCTACACCATTTTCAGATCCTGGACGGAAATTATAAGGTCCTCTTTCGGTTGGATAATATACTAAATCGAGTGTGTTAATAATAGTGGTTTGTCCCTGTACTAAATCTAACTCTGGAAAAATTTCATCTATAAAAACACGTCTAGTGTATAAATCTGATATATCATCATCACTCATTCCACTAGGTCTTTGGCTACTATAAAAAATAGGGTCGACCGTGTACCAATTTAGTTGTGCTCGATCATAACCATTTTGAATACCATTTCCATCTTCAACTCCTTCTTGTCCATCTCCATCTATATCGAATGGCCTGCTAGATAAAAACCAAGCTTGCGGAGATAAAAGATCGATTGCATTTTGTGTGCCTTCAAAATCATCAATATAAGAGGTAGCTTCTCCTGCAAAATCTGATCCTTTTGGTGAACCAGGAAGCAAATAAGCAAATTCTCCTCTTACTGATAAATTTGAGGGTACATCAGTATCTATATTTGGTAACTTATTTGCAAGACGTGTTAAAAAAGGTACTTCAGTAGAAAAATTCCCATTAATTCCAAAAATAGAATTGTTTATAGGCTCGGTTCCCAAATTTGCCTTTTGAGTTATTGGCCTTTCATTTAAGTTTAAGAATGTAGCTCCTAAAACAAAATTTTCGTTAAACTGGTGTTCAACATTTAACCCTGTAAAACGTTTAGTTTGTTGTCCAAATACTGCGTTGTTTTCTACAGATACCTGTATAGGTGTATTAGAAGCTTGTAAGGCTGGGTCTAATATTTGAACAGTTCCTAACTGGTAATTCACTGTATAATCTACTCCTTCAATTAAAACTCTGCCTCCTGCAGTTACTTTAACTGAGCCTCTTGGCACATTAAATGCGCCTATAGGAATTCCAGAACCTCCTGAGGATTTATAACGCCCTTTTATTTGAAATTTATTCTTTTCGCCATCTTCTAAAGCTGCAGTTTTAGTTTCTTTATAAAGTGTTCTATAGACGTATTTTTTTTGATTAGCATTATAATCGGTTGAAACACTTTCATCTCCATCATAATTTTCACTTATATTCAGCCTTAACTTTTCAAATAAATAATTTCCAAAGGGTTCTACATTTGTAAAAATAATTTTTCCATTTTGTTGTATTACAGTAATGCCTGGAACAAAATCGAAAAAACCATCACCATTTGTTTGCGGATCGTTATTAAAATTTAATTTATCTAGATTAAAGACTCTCAATAATGGTGTCTCTTCTATTGCATCTTGATTAGGTGCAGGTGTTGGAAAAGGTGTCCCGTCAACTGGAGTTATAAAGTTTAATGGTGAGGTTTCAGTATAAAAGATATTTAATTTAAAATCTTCTTTGCTCAATTGAAATGACCCAGTATTATAAATATTCTTCATCATTAAGTCCCAAATTGGTTCATCTACATCTGTAACTGTGCTTTTAAGCATTTTGAGTACCAAACTATTGGTATTAATAACTGGGTTGCCAGTGTTTATGTCTTCCGTTACTTCAGTAGCATCAACACCATCGTTAGCAAATTCACCCACTTGATATACTTGATCTCCTACAGTAAATTGAAATGCAACCGATAATATTTCATCATTTTGTAAACGTTGATTTAAAGAAATATATCCTAATTGTGTGTTTAGTGTATATTCTCTTCCTTGCAACAGTTTCTTTGCATTTTCAAGTTTACCGTAATCGAACCCTTCGTTCACGCCTGGAACTAAAATTCCTGCTTGTATTGTAGCAACATCTCTTATAGCTTCTGTAATTTGAGATCCTGCACCACCAATGTTCTTTGGATCATATGCATTATTTGAGTTATCTGGAAAAGCATTTGGACCAGCTGTTACATTTACTGCTGAACCAAGAATATTTGATTCTCCTAAATCCTGAAGAGCTACAATATTTCTTACATTCTCTGTTTGTGTTGTTCGATTAGTTACCCAAACTTCTATCCTCGTAATTTGTAAGCCTTGATTATTTATATAAGGATAGGTCTCTAAAGCCTTATCGTAATTGTCTCTAAAATATTGGGCCAGGAAAAAATGTCGATTCTCGTCGTAATCTAAACCAAAGAATTCAAACTCTTCAAGAGTTCCTCCTCCTTGAGAAACAACAGTTCTTGTTTGTGATTTTTGTTCAGAAAAGACTCCAGTTATTTTTGTTTTACCAAATTGTAGTTCTGTTTTTACACCAAACAAACTTTGAGCTCCTGAAATTAAGGAGCTATTTAATGGCATACTTACATTACCAACTTCAATTTTTTGAAGAATATCATCTTCGGTTGGTGTATACTCAAGTTTAAATAAATTTTGAAAATCGAAGGTTGATTGCGTGTCGTAGTTTGTTTCTATTTGCAAACGTGTTCCAACTTTACCCAATAAACTTAAACTGATTCTCTGATCGAAATCGAATGTGAAATTACTTCTGTTCCTTGGTGAAAACGATGGATTATCCTGTTTAGAAAATAAAACACCTAAATCCATTTCTACAGAACCTTGTGGTATTACTTCAATTGTATTGCCTCCAAAGACACTTTCAAAAAAATTAGAGTTTACATAAAATTCTGGAATAAGATTTTTTTGTAATTCATCCGATCCTTCTTTTTTACCATCAAAAGCATCAATCTTTTGTTTGTAGTAATCTCTTAAATTCTCTTGGCCTAACAACTTGTAATATTCAGCAGGCGTCAGTATTAAAGGGTAATTAATATTAAAATTTCCTACACTTTCAGTATAAATATATCTATCTGTAATTGGATCGTAAGTATACTTAGATACTATACTATTTGGGTTAGGCATTAGTAAATTGCCAAAAGAAAAAGTAGTACTTGTTGAATCTCTTACAGTTGTTGCAGGTGTTTGTTGTGCAAAACTTATCGCACAAAAAAACAGCATAAAACTGGCAAGCACATATTGTAAGGCAAGTTTATATATTGTTGTGTTGGTTGTTTTCAATATTAATTATAATTTTTTTAAAGCCTCTTTTATTATTGTTTCAACATTTGCATCTTGATTGGCCGCTATTATTGCATCTACAACACGACTGGATTGTTTTTTAGAATAGCCAAGAACTTCTAAAGCAGATAACGTTTCTTCTTTATTAGTATTGTTTATTGACATTGAACCTTCATCTATATCGTAAACCTTTAAAACTTTATCTTTTAATTCTATTATTACACGTTGTGCCGTTTTTGATCCTATTCCCTTTACAGATTGTATTAATGCAACATCTTCTATAGCAATTCCTTCTCTAACTTGTTTAGGCGTTAATGAAGATAACATTGTGCGAGCAATATTTGTTCCTATACCACTTACTGAAATTAACAAACGGAAAATTTCTCGTTCTGATAATGAAGAAAATCCATACAAGGTATGCGAATCTTCTTTAACCTGTAAATGAGTAAAGAGACGTAAATTTTCTTGATTGGGAATTTGAGAATATGTATGCAACGAAATATTTAAATGATATCCAACGCCATTACAATCTATCACAACATTAGTAGGATTTTTTTCAGTAAGTTTTCCTTGAATATGTGTAATCATTAATTACGTTTTGTTATCGTCTCAAATGTAATAAAATTATTAAACATAATGACGAGATAATTTAAGCGAAACTACTAAGTTATAACTTATATTATTTTTCCCTTTTCTGCTTCTTTTGTGCATCAATTACTGCAATGGCAGTCATGTTTACAATTTCGTCTACGCTTGCATCTAATTGTAAAATATGAACAGGCTTTTTCATTCCCATCATAATAGGACCGATGTTCTCTGCTTGGTTAAGTTCTTTAAGAAGCTTGTATGTAATATTTGCTGCGTCTAAATTAGGAAAAATAAGAGTATTTACTTTTTTATCGGCTAGTTTAGAGAATGGAAATCGATCATGGCGCATTTTTCTATTTAAAGCAAAATCCGTTTGCAATTCGCCATCAACAATTAGGTCTGGGAAATACCTATGCAAATATTTTACAGCTTCTCTAACTTTTGTAGCCTTTTCGTTAACAGAAGATCCAAAATTAGAGTAAGATATCATTGCGATTACAGGCTCAAGACCAAACATTTTTACAGTAGTAGCTGTCATTTGAGCAATTTTGGCAAGGTCTTTTGCAGTTGGGTCAATATTAATTGATGTGTCGCTTAGAAATAAGGGTCCACGTTCGGTCATTAATACGTTTGTTGTTGCAATTCTAGTAGCACCTTTATCCAAACCTATTAATTCTAACATCGGTTTTACAACTGTTGGATAATTTCTAGAATATCCTGAAATTAAAGCATCAGCATCTCCTTCGTTAACCATCATTGCTGCAAAATAGTTGCGCTCTCTCATTAATTTTCTAGCAATATGTAGTGTAATACCTCGTCGTTTACTCTGGTTCCAAAAGGTTCTTGCGTAAGCATCTTTTCTATCTCCTTCTGCATCAGTTTTGGGGTCAATAATAAGTACTTCTGCATCAAATTCGAGTTCCTCTTTTAACTTTTCAATTTTATCACGTCGACCTAATAAAATTGGGGCGGCAATGCCTTCATCATAAACTATTTGAGCCGCTTTTAAAACCACTAATTGATCGGCTTCTGCAAAAACTACACGTTTAGGTTCTAATTTAGCTCTATTATGTAATAACCGAACTAATTTATTATCACTTCCTAACCTTTCGAGAAGAGATTCCTCATATTTCTTCCAATTCTCTATAGGTTCTTTGGCAATCCCACTATCCATTGCAGCTTTGGCTACAGCTGGAGGCACAACAGCTATCAATCTGGGATCGAAAGGTTTAGGGATTATATAATCTTTCCCAAAAGTTAATCTTGTTTTTCTATAGGCTACATTTACTTGCTCTGGCACAGGTTCTTTTGCCAAATTTGCAAGAGCAACTACAGCTGCTTTTTTCATGGCCTCGTTTATTCCAGTAGCTCTAACATCTAATGCTCCTCTAAAAATAAATGGGAACCCTAAAACATTATTTACTTGATTTGGATGATCGCTTCGTCCGGTAGCCATAATTATATCATCACGAGTATCTACTGCCAATTGATACTCAATCTCGGGATCTGGATTTGCCATTGCAAAAACTATTGGATTTTTAGCCATAGCTTTTATCATCTTGGGGTTTACAATATTAGCCTTTGATAAGCCAATAAACACATCGGCTCCTTTCATGGCCTGGTCTAAAGTGTCAATTTTTCTGTCGGTTGCAAACTCGGCTTTTTGAGATGTTAAATTTTCTCTGTCTTTTCTTATAACTCCTTTGCTGTCTAGCATTACAATATTAGTATTGTTAGCACCAAAAGTTTGGTATAATCGTGTACATGAAATTGCTGCTGCTCCAGCACCACTAATTACTATTTTTACATCTTCAATCTTTTTTTCGACTAGCTCAAGAGCATTCAACAAAGCTGCTGCTGAAATAATAGCTGTGCCATG
Organism: Flavobacteriaceae bacterium; assembly: GCA_965250265.1. GTDB lineage: Bacteria > Bacteroidota > Bacteroidia > Flavobacteriales > Flavobacteriaceae > PRS1. The sequence goes on from CBDFNO010000014.1 coordinate 427,510, forward strand.
TTGATCATCATGCATGACTGGAATATCCAATTCATCTATTAGTCTTTTTTCTATTTCAAATGCTTCTGGTGCTTTAATATCTTCAAGATTAATACCTCCAAAGGTTGGAGCTATCTTCTTTACTGTTTGTATAAATTCTTCGATATTTTCAGTATCTACTTCAATATCAAATACGTCAATATCTGCAAAAATTTTAAATAGCAAGCCTTTACCTTCCATTACTGGCTTGGAAGCTTCAGGACCAATATTTCCTAATCCTAAAACCGCAGTTCCATTAGAAATTACCGCAACTAAATTTCCCTTTGCAGTATATTTATAGGCGTTATTCTTATCCTTTTCTATTTCAAGACAAGGTTCAGCTACTCCTGGAGAATAGGCTAAAGATAAATCTCTTTGAGTTGCATATTTTTTTGTAGGTACTACTTTAATTTTACCAGGTACTGGTTTGGCATGATATATTAGGGCTTCTCGACGCTTGCTTTGTTTGCTCATACTATTTGTCTCTTATATGAACTTCCAAAGATAACAATACTGTAATACACACAACTATTCTTTTAGAAATTCTATATTTCTAGTTAGTCCAGAAAATTTAGTGCGCTTAACTGCTGAATCTTTAAATACGGTTTTGAAAACATCTTCTGTTATTTCTTCCCAATCTTTTTTAGTCATAGATAATAATTCAGGATTTGGATTAAAAAGCGGCTCACTGTGTGGTTTTGAAAATCGATTCCAAGGACACACATCTTGACATACATCACAGCCAAACATCCAGCCATCCATTTGCCCTTTAAATTCTCTTGGGATATTCTCTCTTAATTCTATAGTAAAATATGAAATACACTTGCTTCCATCCACCACATAAGGTTCAGTAATTGCTTGTGTAGGGCAAGCATCAATGCAAGCTGTACATTCTCCACAATGATCAAGCGTAGGTAAATCATATTCTAATTCTAAATCAATAATTAGTTCAGCAATAAAATAAAATGAGCCTACTTGTTGGGTCAATAAATTACTGTGTTTACCAACCCAACCCAAACCTGATTTAGCTGCCCAAGCCTTATCAAGTACTGGAGCAGAATCTACAAACGCTCTTCCATTTACGTCGCCTATTTGGTCTTGAATGAATTGCAGTAATTGTTTGAGTTTATCTTTTATTACAAAATGATAGTCTTTACCAAAGGCATATTTACTAATCTTTGGCGCCGTTTTATCCTGTTGTTCTTCTGAAGGAAAATAATTCAATAATAATGAAATAACACTTTTTGAGTCTTCAACCAATTTTGTTGGATCTAAACGTTTATCAAAATGATTTTCCATATAATGCATTTTCCCATGCATATTATTAGAAAGCCATTTTTCCAATCTTGGTGCTTCTTCTTCTAAAAACGTTGACTTACTAATACCACAAGACAAAAAACCGAGGCGTTTGGCTTCGGTTTTGATGAGTTGGGTGTTTTTTGAAGGATTATTCAAAATTATCTTATAAAGTCCAAATAAACTTTTACAGCATTTTCTAAAATAGCAAAATATCTTACTTCGTCCAAACTAACTTCATTACCATTCTTTTCAATTGATTGACAGACAATGCCTATATCATAAACATTACTAATAAATTTACACTTAAAAACAAGTTCTTCATACTTGACATCAAAAATATCTTCCCCTTTATTTTTCATATAAGTTCTGTCATACTCTGAATGATTTATCAACAACAATAGGTCCCCTAACATATTATAAATATCTGCATCATATTCATGGGTATCCTTTGACATTTCTTTTTTATTTGCCTGATTGATAATATCCAATAATACAGATGTATTATCAAAGAAATCCTCCAAAAAACAAATGACAATTTCTGCATACAAATTTTGCTGCCTCATAAGGGATTTACCAGGTCCTATTCTCTTAGTTTTCCTTTCAATTGAAGAATTCAAATCAAATGTCTGTTTATATCTGATAAGGCTTCTAAAATTTATTAGATTATACCTTAAAAATTGATTGAAAATATATAATATTTGATTTCCTGCCCTACTTCTTTTATCAATTAAACTATTATTACCATTAGTTTTAATTGATTTTAAATATTTATTAATTATACCTCTGATATAGGATGAAGAGTCATACCAAAATATGTCATCATAAAATTTATCTAGGTATCCAATAAAATTAGATCTTGGTCCATATCTATATTTATAAATGCCTTCAATATTAGAATAGTCACAAATTAAAATAACCTTATCAAAGTTGAATTTATTATCATTTTCAACTCCCAAAAAATCAATATGCGCTGAAAAAATGTTTAGTATCCTAAATATATGTTCCGGATCCAATCTATCTAAATCATCTATAACTAATACTATTTGGTTTTCATTTTTTTCTTTAATTTGAGTAACAAGTACTCTAATTATTTCAGTAAATAAATCTTCTTCATAAATATGACCTTTTTGATTTGTGGCTTCTTCTAAATAACTTTGAATTTTATCAAAATCATTTTCTTGAAACTCACCATGAAATTTAACATATTCATCTTTGAGGTACTTTAATTGTTCGTAAACCTTTAAAGCTGCTGAACCATATTTACCGATAAAATTTAAAAAAGAAGCTAAAAAATCTAACTTACTTTCTAAACCATTAATGCCTGTTAAATAAGTATAAAGAGTTAAATGATATGGCAACTCCAACTTAAAAAAATCTTCTTTTGGGATTTTTCCAATCAGTTGGAATAATATATCATATTTAATTAATTCAAAAATATCTTCATTAGATGCTATAGAATAATTTATTGGATAGATATGAATACTTTCATAATCATCATTTTTATCAAAAAAATCATTGATGAATGTAGTCTTTCCGCTTCCAAAAATTCCAGAAAACAAAACTTTAGAATTCTCTTCAAGTTTTTCTTTAAATTGTTCAAATGGAATTGGGACTTTTTCTAACATACGCTATTATGTTCAATATTAAAACAGTCCTCCCTGAGTAGAGCCTTTAATTTTCCCTAAATGTTTATAAGCCAGTTCCGTCACTTCTCTTCCACGAGGTGTACGCATGATAAAGCCTTGCTGGATTAAAAAGGGTTCGTATACTTCTTCTATAGTTTCAGAACTTTCACTTACAGCTGTAGCCAAAGTTGTTAACCCAACTGGACCGCCTTTAAATTTATCGATGATAGTGATTAGGATTTTATTATCCATTTCATCTAAACCATGAGCATCTACATTAAGCGCTTCAAGTGCAAACTTTGCAATTTTAATATCAATATTTCCATCACCTTTTATTTGTGCAAAATCACGTACTCGACGTAGCAATGCATTTGCAATTCTTGGTGTTCCTCTACTCCTTCCGGCAATTTCAATAGCTGCTTCCATAGAAATTGGAACTTCTAATATATGTGCACTACGTTGTACTATTGATGTTAGTATTTTGGCATTATAATATTGTAATCTGCTACTTATCCCGAAACGAGCTCTCATGGGAGCAGTAAGTAACCCTGAACGTGTTGTGGCTCCAACTAATGTAAATGGATTAAGGTTGATTTGAACCGTTCTTGCATTAGGCCCAGATTCGATCATAATATCAATCTTATAATCTTCCATTGCAGAATATAAATATTCTTCTACAATAGAACTTAGGCGATGAATCTCATCAATGAACAATACATCACGTTCTTCTAGATTTGTAAGTAAGCCTGCTAAATCTCCAGGTTTATCTAGAACTGGTCCCGATGTTACTTTAATACCTACATTCAATTCATTTGCTAAAATATGAGCTAATGTGGTTTTTCCTAATCCAGGTGGTCCATGAAATAAAGTGTGATCAAGAGCATCATCTCTCATATTAGATGCTGCAACAAATATTTTTAAGTTTTCTAAAATCTGATCTTGCCCAGCAAAATCATCAAACGATAATGGTCTTAATTTTTTTTCGACTTCAAACTCTTCTGAAGATAAATTTTCGTTTGTAGGATTAAGATTTTCGTTCATACCTCAAATATAAAGAAAAAGCCTTTCTAAAAAGAAAGGCCTTAAATATATTATTTAACTGTGTTTTATAACTAATGTTGTAGTTCTTCTTCCCCTTCTTTTAATGGTACGTTTTGGGGCACAAAATCTTCATCATGCCCTGGTTTACTATAATCGTAAGCCCAACGATGTACATGAGGGATTTCGCCTTCCCAGTTACCATGTATATGTTTAATAGGTGCTGTCCATTCTAAAGTTGTAGACCTCCAAGGATTTTGAACTGTTTTCTTTCCATAGAAAATACTGTAAAAGAAGTTCCATAAAAACACTATCTGAAATAAACTACCAATAATAGCAAATATTGTAATGATGACATTTACATTAGCTAAATCATCAAATAGAGGGAAATTACTATTTGTATAATAACGTCTTGGTAGACCAGCCATTCCTATAAAGTGCATAGGGAAAAACACCCCATAAGCACAAATTGCTGTTCCCCAAAAATGGATATACCCTAAATTCTTGTTAAGCATCCTGCCAAACATTTTAGAAAACCAATGATAAATTCCAGCAAACATTCCGTAAAGTGCCGAAATACCCATAACAAGATGGAAGTGAGCAACTACAAAATAAGTATCATGAACGTTAATATCTAAAGCACTATCTCCTAGAATAATTCCTGTTAAACCACCTGAAATGAATGTAGACACCAGCCCAATTGAAAACAACATGGCTGGATTAAATTGAATATTTCCTTTCCATATAGTGGTAATCCAGTTAAATGCTTTAATCGCAGAAGGAATTGCAATTAATAATGTTGTAAATGTAAAAACTGAACCTAAAAATGGATTCATTCCGGAAACAAACATGTGGTGTCCCCAAACTATAGTAGATAAAAATGCAATAGCCAAAATAGCGGCAATCATGGCCCGATAACCAAAAATAGGTTTACGAGAATTGGTTGCAATGATTTCCGAAACAATACCCATTGCAGGTAAAATAACTATATATACTTCTGGGTGGCCAAGAAACCAAAATAAATGTTCGAATAATACTGGTGAGCCTCCTTGATAATGCAAGACTTCACCTTGAATAAATATATCGGACAAGAAAAATGAGGTTCCAAAACTTCTATCCATTATTAATAGTAAAGCTGCAGATAATAAAACCGGAAAAGATATTACACCAATAATAGCTGTTACAAAGAAAGCCCAAATAGTTAACGGCAATCTTGTCATTGACATTCCTTTTGTTCTTAAATTTAATATTGTAACAATATAATTAAGTGATCCCAATAAAGAGGAAGCAATGAAAAGAGCCATTGAAACTAACCATAAGGTCATTCCCATTCCAGAACCAGCTTGAGCCAGCGGTAAAGCACTTAACGGTGGATAAATAGTCCACCCTGCAGATGCTGGACCGGCTTCAACAAATAAAGATAAAACCATGAAAACACTAGACAAGAAAAATATCCAATATGCTATCATGTTTAAAAAACCTGAAGCCATATCACGAGCGCCAATTTGTAACGGAATAAGTAGATTACTAAAGGTACCACTTAAGCCAGCAGTAAGTACAAAAAAGACCATAATTGTACCATGTATGGTTACTAATGCTAAATAAATATCGGCATCCATAACTCCATCTGGAGCCCATTTACCTAATAATGCTTCAAACATTACATTAGGTTCTTCTGGCCAGGCAATTTGCATTCGCATCATGATAGACATTAAAACGCCTATAACTCCCATAATAGTACCAGTGATAAGGTACTGCTTTGCAATCATTTTATGATCCTGACTAAATATGTATTTAGTTACAAAAGTCTCTTTATGATGATGTCCATGATCGTCATGATCGTGAGTATCTGCGTGTGCTGACATAATCTATTTTTGTTTTTAATCTTTTTATCTGTTAGTTTTTAACCAACGAATTTTTAAATAATTTTTGCTCCTTTATCCAAGCGTCATACTCTTCTTGAGTCTCCACAATAATTTTCATTTGCATATTGTAATGTGATTTGCCACATATTTTGTTACATATTAATAAGTAATCAAATTCGTAACGCTCTAAAGGTTCTTCCCCTTTTGCAATTAAATTTTTACTGTTTTCGACTCTTATTCTATTTATGTTGGCAATTTTTTCAATCATTTCAGGAGTTTGTCTCATTTCTACAGTAGTTACTGTAGGTGTGAAACCAAACTGGGTAATCATTCCTGGAACACAATTCATTTGTGCTCTAAAGTGAGGCATATAAGCTGAGTGTAATACATCTTGAGAACGCATTTTGAAAAGCACTGGTCTTCCAACTGGTAAGTGTAATTCGGTAGTAATTATATCATCTTGTGCATTTGGATCAGCTTCATCTAATCCTAAAATATTAGCATTATCAATATCTATTAATCTCACATTAGCCTTTCCTAAAGTATTATCTGCTCCACCATAACGTGCTTTCCAATTAAATTGCTGAGCATACAACTCAATAACTAAAGGATCATCATCTTCATTTACATTCATAATTTCAGTCCATGTAAATAGTCCATAAATAATTAATCCAGCCAATACAATTGTAGGAATGATGGTCCAAATAAATTCCAATTTATCATTATCGGCATAAAACACAGCCTTTCTGCCTTTCTCTCCTTTATATTTAAACGCGAAATAGTGTAATAAAAACTGTGTAATGGTTTGTACAACAAAGATGAGTACCATAGAGATAATCATTAGATTATCAATTTTAGGACCATGTTCTGATGCTGCATTAGACATTAAAGGTAAGTCTCCCCATTTTACAAAACAGACAATTGTAATGATATAAATGAAGGCTAAAAAGCCCATCATCAAGTATGCATTGATTTTATTATCCTTGTCAGTGGCAACACCTGTATCCTCATTATTGACTTGGGTCAAATCAAAGATTTTAACCATTTGCCAAATTGCAACTGTGATAAATACTAAAACTATAATTGTTAATAAAGCAGTCATTGTTATTTCTCTTCTTTATTTATTTTATTAATAATGGAATTTTTCACTCTCCTTTATAAACGGATTTCCTTTTGCAAGTAATGGTGCTTTGGTTAAAGCTGTAAATACTACAAATATGAATAATCCAGCAAATAATAATATTGAACTTATTTCCGAAATTCCAATAGCCCATGTATCGCCAACTGTAGCTGGCATTATCATGATAAACACATCTATATAATGCCCTGATAAAATCACAAGCCCAGCCATAACTATAAACCATGGAATCCGTTTGTAATCCGCATTCATTAACATTAAAATTGGAAATACAAAATTCATTACTAACATACCCAAAAACGGAAACTGATAATCTTGAAATCTAGTTACAAAATAGGTCACTTCTTCAGGAATGTTTGCATACCAAATAAGCATGAATTGAGAAAACCACAAGTAAGTCCAGAAAATACTAAATGCAAACATGTATTTTGCCAAATCGTGTAAATGGTTTTCGTTGACAAATTCTAAATAGCCCTTAGATTTTAGATACATGGTTATAAGCGCAATTACTGTAATACCGCTTACAAACATTGTTGCAAATACATACCATCCAAATAATGTACTAAACCAATGTGGGTCTACACTCATTATCCAATCCCATGACATCATAGATTCTGTATAAATATAGAATACTAAAAATGCTGCTGAAATACGAAAAGTTTTCTTAAAATTTTTGTTATCGTCTGCTGTATCTTGAGCTATTGAAAACTTGCGCGCAAAATATCTATACAAGCTCCAGCCACCTATAAATATTAATCCCCTAATTATAAAACCAGTCATATTTAAAAATCCTGATTTATTATCAATTAATTTATCATAGTCTTCATGATCTGGATTAACTATATTTTCATTCATCCAAACAAAAATATTATTATGTCCAATATAATGTGAAGCTACTGCAATTCCCAAAACAATTAAGGCTCCAGGTAATACATATGCTGTAATACCTTCCATCACTCTAAACAGTACTGGAGACCAACCTGCTTGTGATGCAAACTGTATTCCGTAAAAAGCTAAACATCCAAGAGCTATCATCATAAAGAAGAGTGCTGCAACATAAAGTGCTGACCAAGGTCTGTTCGCTATTTGATGCTGAATGTGCTCTACGTGTTCTTTATGCTCATCAACTTGTGATGAAGATTCAACATGTGTTTCATCTGAATCTGCTTTTTCAACTGCATGAGAAGATTCTGTAGGAGTAACTTCTTCTGCATGACCACCACCATGATCAGCTTCTTCTTCAGCAATTATGGTTTCAACTTCTTCAAAAGATTTATGAGATGTCATAAAACCATATCCAACTCCTAATAACCCTAAAACCATTAGAATGATTGAAAATGTCTTTAATTTATTTGAGAATGTGTACATATCTATATATAAACTTTATCTAAATCTTATTTTTCTAAATCTTCTTTTAATTTAAGAACATATGCTACTACTTGCCAGCGCTCTTCTTCCCTAAGTTGATTAACATAAGAACCCATTGTGTTTTTTCCATAATAAATAGTATGGTAAATACCACCTACTGTAATCGATCTTCCTACATCATCATAACTAGGAATACCAAGAATCTTTTCACGTTTTACTAAATTACCCTGGCCATCGCCCTTATTACCATGACAAATACCACAGTATATATCGTATAATTCTTTTCCTTTAGCTAAGTTTACTTGTGATGAATCTAAAGGACTCATCAATTCTAATTTTGCTCTTTCAAAATCTTCATTAGTATTTACATAATCAAATAATGAATATCCTCTGGCTATAGTCCCTTCGGGAGGCAGCATTGCCGATTGTTCTCCAGGAAAAACCTCGTATTCACCATAGGTTTCATAACCAACAGGTTCATACATATTTGGCATGAATTGATAATTTGGTCTTGTGTCTTTTTTACAAGAAAAAACTGAACTTATCATTACTACCAATACTAATATTTTAATTAAGCCTTTCATCTGTAGATTTTTATTTTTCATTTTTGTCAGATGTAATTCACAAAACTTTTTCAATTTTTAATTCTAAACTTCAAAAAATTAAATACTGTTTTGTTCATTTCATATTAATGTGCTTCTTTATCTACTATATTAATTTCAACAGCACCAGTTTCTTTTAGTAGGTTTTCTAACTCCTTTTCATTTCCATGAATAGCCAGTTCCATTAAAAAATGATCGTCTGTAGTTCTTGGATCTGGATTCTCTGCTTTTTTAAATGGCCACATTCTACTACGCAAATAAAACGTAATTACCATTAGGTGAGCCGCAAAAAATACTGTCATTTCAAACATAATTGGTACAAAAGCTGGCATATTCTCTAAATAACTAAAACTTGGTTTTCCACCTATATTTTGTGGCCAATCTGAAATCATCATATAATCCATCATGACTATTGAAACAATTAACCCAAGACAACCATACATAAACGATGTTATAGCAATTTTTGTTGGTGCTAATCCCATAGCCTTATCCAGTCCATGAACAGGGAAAGGTGTGTAAATTTCTTCTATATGATGTCTTTCAGCCTTAACCTTTTTAACAGCTGCCATTAACACATCGTCATCGGTATAAATAGCGTGAATTACTTTTGAAGTTTCCATATGCTACTCTATATTTTTTGTTTTGTTTGATTTACCAGATGTTCTTTCGTCTGTTCCTGATCCTACTAAACTTTGGCCAGCCTCTCTTATTCTTTTATAACGTTCTCCAGATGATTTTAAAATAGTTTTCACTTCTGCTTGTGCAATCACAGGGAATGTTCTTGCATATAATAAAAACAACACAAAGAAAAACCCAATAGTTCCAATAAAAATTCCTGTATCTACAAATGTTGGTGAGAACATAGTCCAGGAGGATGGTAGATAATCTCTATGTATTGATGTTACAATAATTACAAAACGTTCAAACCACATTCCTACATTTACAACAATAGAAATAACAAATGAGAACATGATACTTGTACGTAATTTTTTAAACCACATAAATTGTGGTGAGAATACATTACAACTCATCATCATCCAATATGCCCAAGCATAGGGTCCAGTTGCTCTGTTAAGAAAAGCGTATTGTTCATATTCTACACCAGAATACCAAGCAATAAACAATTCGGTAATATAAGCTACACCAACAATTGAGCCTGTAATCATAATTACAATGTTCATTAATTCGATGTGTTGTACAGTAATATAATCTTCCAAACTACACACTTTTCTCATTATAATTAGAAGCGTATTTACCATTGCAAAACCAGAAAATACAGCTCCTGCAACAAAATAAGGAGGGAAAATTGTGGTATGCCATCCTGGAACTATAGACGTTGCAAAATCCATTGATACAATAGTATGTACAGAAAGTACTAAAGGCGTTGCTAAACCAGCAAGGACCAAAGATACTTCTTCAAAACGTTGCCAATCTTTTGCGCGTCCACTCCATCCAAAACTCAATAATGAATATATTTTCTTCTGAAAAGGTTTTACTGCACGATCACGAATCATTGCAAAATCTGGTAATAATCCTGTCCACCAGAATACTAATGATACTGAAAGATAGGTTGAAATGGCAAATACATCCCAAAGTAAAGGTGAGTTAAAGTTTACCCAAAGTGACCCAAATTGATTTGGAATTGGTAACACCCAATATCCTAACCAAGGTCTTCCCATGTGTATAATTGGAAATAATCCCGCTTGAATTACTGAGAAAATTGTCATTGCTTCGGCAGAACGGTTAATTCCCATTCTCCATTTTTGACGGAATAATAAAAGTACTGCTGAAATAAGTGTTCCAGCGTGACCAATACCAACCCACCATACAAAGTTTGTAATATCCCAAGCCCAACCTACTGTTTTGTTCAATCCCCAAGTACCAACCCCTGTAGATATTGTATAAATTATACAACCTATTCCCCAAAGAAAAGCTGCTAGTGCAATAGAAAAAACAATCCACCAAGATTTATTCGCTTTTCCTTCAACTGGAGCGGCGACATCCACACTTACATCATGGTATGACTTTTCTCCTATAACTAAAGGTCTTCTAATAGGTGCTTCGTAATGAGACGCCATAATTTTTTTTAATTGTTACTTAATTAATTTATACTTCACTAGTATTTCTAACTTTCGTTTGATATACTACATTTGGTTTTGTTCCAACGCTTTCTAATAAATGGTAGGCTCTGTCGTCATCTTTCAAAGCAACAATGTCATCCTGTTTATTATTAATATCTCCAAATGCCATTGCTCCAGAATTACAAGCTGCAGAACAAGCTGTTGAAAATTCGTTTGGTTTTACTTCTCTTCCATCACGTTTGGCATCAAGAATTGTTTTTTGTGTCTTTTGAATACACATTGAACATTTTTCCATCACACCACGAGAACGCACTACAACATCTGGATTAATTACCATGCGTCCTAAGTCATCATTCATATGGAAATCAAATTCATCATTCCCATTATATAAGAACCAGTTAAAACGACGTACTTTATAAGGACAGTTATTAGCGCAATATCTCGTACCTACACAACGGTTATAAGCCATGTGGTTTTGTCCTTGTCGTCCATGCGATGTTGCAGCAACTGGACAAACAGTTTCGCAAGGCGCATGATTACAATGCTGACACATAATAGGCTGGAATGCTACTTGAGGATTTGCTGCCGGGTTTTCCAATTCCTCAAAACTTATTAAAGTGTTTCCTAATCCTTTACTATTATCTTTTTTCTCATTATCATGACCAAAAGTTTCTTCAGAAGAATAATATCTATCAATACGCAACCAATGCATATCTCTACTTCGACGTATTTCAGTTTTACCAACTACAGGCACATTGTTTTCAGCATGACATGCAATTACACATGATCCACATCCTGTACATGCATTAAGATCTATCGATAAATTGAAATGATGTCCAATAGAACGATCAAATTCATCCCAAAGATTTGCATCAGGAGACGTTGCATCAATCATTTTATGATCTTTAGAAACTTGTGGCATTGGATTCCACTCTTTATGATCCTCTGTGTTAAATACTTTTAATGTTGTCTCATGAATAATATCACCACGACCCATTAAAGTATTATGCAACTGTATACAAGCAAATTCGTGTTTTCCTGAAGTTGCTTCAATTGTTACATTTTGTACTGTATCAAAATTGCTATATATAGGATAGGCATTAATACCAGTTTGCATTTCACTTTTTAAACCTAATGTTCTACCATAACCAAATGATAAGCCAACCGAGCCTTTAGCTTGTCCTGGTTGTATCATTACTGGTACCTTTACTGTAATACCATTAACTGTAATATTTGCATACTTCCCATTTAATCCTCCATTTGCATCATGTCTGTTTTCTGAAAAGAATGTGCTTCTATCAAAATATAGTCCTAACTCTTTCGCATCTACTTCAGACATTGTTAAGTAGTTATCCCAAGTTGCTCTAGTTAAGGGATCTGGAAATTCTTGCAACCAAGGATTATTGGCTTGCTGTCCGTCTCCCATTCCTGTTTTAGAATATAGGGTCAATTCAAAACCATCAGATGTTGCTAAAGCTAAAACTCTTGCCGCTGCTCCATCAATTATTTCATCAACTTCATCTAAAACATTTGTTTCTTCAGAAGTATTTCTATCAACAAAAACACCATCATGTAATGCTTGATTCCAAGACGAACCATTAAGAATATTTTCTTCCCAATTACTCTTTATATAATCGTGATAGGTTGCATTGTTTCCATTCCACATTAATAATGCGTCTTGAAATTGTTTTGTATCAAATAATGGACGAATTGCTGGCTGCATTAAACCAAACTGACCTTTTTTAATTTCTGTATCTCCCCAAGACTCTAAATAATGAGGTGTTCCTGCAATGTAACTTGTAAGAGAAGATGTTTCGTCTTCTTTCATCGAAAATGTAACAGATAAATCTACATTTTCCAATCCTTCAGCAAAATCGGAAGCATTTGGCAAAGTGTACATTGGGTTTACACCAGACATAATGATTGCTCCAACTGTTCCAGCATTCATATCAGCTACTAATTTTGTTACTGCTCTATCATCACCAAGTCTAGTTTTAATTGGAGTAGAAGCATCAAATGCTTTGCTTGCTAATTTTTCATTAATTGCAATAACAACAGCTTGTGCATTTACATCTTGGATGCCTGAAACTACAACAGCATTACTTCCTGCTTTTATCAATTCAGAAGCAGTTTTATCAACAGCTTCTTCCAAATGAGTTGGCAAATCTCCAGAAACAGAGCTTCCTATAATTTTTCCATACAATTTTGCTAAAGCTAATTTTTGCTGTGTTGGAGTTAATGGTACACGCTTGTCTGCATTTGCTCCTGTTAAACTCATATTAGATTCAAACTGAATATGGCGTGACATTTTTCCGTGGTTAGGAACACGTCCTTTAGCATATCCCGAATCAAATCCGCCACCTTGCCAATCGCCTAAAAAATCAGCTCCAACCGATACGATTGTACTTGCTTTAGAGAAATTGTAATTAGCTAATCCGCGTTCTCCATATTTATTTTGATAAGCCTCAACAGCTGCAGATTCTGAAATAGCATCATACACTACATGACGGACATTACCATATTTAGCTGTAAATTCTGAAATTAATTTAGATGTAGAAGGACTTGCAAAAGTTTGTGTCAATAACACAATCTCTTTGCCTGAATCTTTTAATTCATTTAATTTTTGAGAGACCTCAATATCAAGTTCTGACCAAGAACTATCTTCGCCATTCTTTTTAGGTACTGTTACTCTATTACTATCGTATAAGTCTAAAACCGAAGCTTGAACTCTTGCATTAGCTCCATTGCTTCCATCTGCTAAATTGTTATTTTCAATTTTTATAGGACGTCCTTCTCGGGTTTTCACTAAAATACTTGCAAAATCATATCCATTAGCTATTGTAGTTGCGTAATAATTTGCAACTCCTGGAATAATTTGATCGGGTTGAACAACGTAAGGAATAGACTTAACTACTGGTCCTTCGCAAGCTGCGAATGTTGCAGCAGCAGTACTAAATCCAACATACTTTAAGAAATCTCGACGTGTAGTATTAGAAGACTCCAAAGTGTTTTTATCTCCTAAAAACTCATCTACAGGAATTTCTTCTACAAACTCTTTGTGTCTAAGCGTCTCAACCATAGAGCTATTGTTTTCGTTTAGCTCTTCAACACTTTTCCAGTATTTCTTGTTTGATGACATATTATAATTGAATTAGCTTCTTTAATTTATTTAATAATGACATTTCCCGCATTCTAATCCACCATTGTCCTTAACAGTAAATTTATCTATGTCATATTTTTTTGATAACTCTTCATGTATTTTTGCATAATACTCGTTTCCTTTGGTGTTAATGTTTGTTGTTTTATGACATTCCAAACACCAATTCATTGTTAAAGGAGAAAATTGATATACCTCTTCCATTTCTTCAACTGGTCCATGACATGTTTGGCATTCTAATCCTGCTACAGTAACATGTTGAGAATGATTATAGTAAACAAAATCCGGTAGGTTATGCACTCTAACCCATTTTACTGGTTGGGTTTCTCCTGTATATTGTTGTTCAGCATCATCCCAACCAACGGCTGCGTATAATTTCTTTATTTCTTCATCGTAAAACTCTTTGGTGTATTCAGCAGTAGTTTCACCTTTATATTCATAAATAGATTTGTGGCAATTCATACATACATTTAAAGAAGGAATTCCTGAGGTTTTACTTACGCGCGCTGATGAATGACAATATTTACAATCTATTTTATTATCACCAGCATGAATTTTATGAGAAAAATGTATAGGTTGTACTGGTTGGTAACCCTGATCTACACCAATTTGCATCATATATCCAAATGCAAAGTAACCACTTGCAAGCAAAAAGAAAATTGCCGTTACCAGCATTAAGAATTGATTTTTTACAAAAGCTTTCCATAATAGTGTGCCTTTTTCTACAACAGGAATCTCAACTTCATTAGCAACTGCAAAACGACGTAATGTTTTATTAACTAAATACAAGCCAATCGCTAACAACATAAATAATATTGCTAAAGCACCAAGAATTATTTCGTTAGAAATTCCAGAAGAAGATTGAGAATCTATTTGTCCAACATTATCAGATAAAATTTGTGGTTCCGCTTTTGGCTGTGCTGTATAAGCCAAGATATTATTAATATCCTCGTCAGAAAGTTGAGGCATTGGCGTCATGGCTGCATTGTTATACTCTGCATAAGTCTTAACTCCATAAGCATCTCCAGACTTTATTACTGCAGGGCTATTTCTAACCCATGCATAAATCCAATCTTTATCTAAGCCTTCATCATCCAACAAACGTTGTTCTACATTACGCAATGCAGGTCCTGTTAATTTTTTATCAAGTGTATGACAAGCTGCACAATTAGTATTAAATAATGCTTTTCCTTTTACAGGATCTGATTCTTGTGCAAATAATGATGTTGAAAATATTAATAAAAAAAATAACCCTAGAAGTAGAAATCTTGAGGCTAAATTGCGGTTAGTTACCTTTTTCATATCGTTAATAGAATTGTCTTCTAAACTTTGGTACGATTCTTTCATGTAAAGAAAAGTATTCGGTTGTAAAAATCTCGCACAAAAGTAACATATAAAGTCGATTTTAGAAATGTTACAATAGTGTTAATTATTAATTTATAAACATTCTAAATAATAAAACAATACAAGTTTAAGTTTATATATTTTACATTTGTACAAAATTAAATAAATTATGCAAAAAACACCTACTAAATTCCTAATATCTATGGTTTTGTTATCCTTGTTTACAATGGCTAATCTCGTAGCGCAAGAAGGAGAAGTAACGGTTAATCAGGACAAACAAATAGATGCTCTTTTAAGTTTAAAAAAAGACATAAACAGAACCGAATCGAACTACAAAATTCAAATCTATAATGGCAATCGTGAAGGTGCCGAAAAAGCAAGATTAGAATTCAGAAAATCATTTATGGATTGGTCAACATCTATGAGATATGAAACGCCAAACTATAAAATTTGGATTGGTAATTTTAAAACACGCCTTGAAGCAGATCGTGCTTTATTAAAAGTTAAAAAGAGATTTGGGAACGCCTTTATTTTTAAACCTAAGAAGGACAAAAAAGAACCTTAAAACTGAAATTAAAATGCGACTATGAAGTCGCATTTTAATTTCCATAAATACTTCTCGATACAATTCTAATATCTAGATAGCTATCGAGACAGAATCCGTCGAAGCGCTATTAAATTATTTCAGCTTCTTTTTAATTTCAACTTCCTGAAAAGCTTCTATAATATCACCTTCATTAATGTCGTTATAGTTTTTAATTTGAATACCACAATCATAGCCTTTAGCCACTTCTTTTACATCGTCTTTAAACCGTTTAAGAGATACTAACTCTCCTGTAAAGACAACAACACCTTCCCTAATTAAACGAATACCAGAATTTCTAAATATTTTTCCGTTAGTCACCATACAGCCTGCTATAGTACCAATTTTAGAAATTTTAAAAGTTTCTCTAATTTCGGCTGTTCCAGTAACTTCTTCTTTGAAGACAGGTGATAACATACCTTCCATAGCATCTTTAAGATCGTTAATAGCATCATAGATAATTGAATACATTCTAATATCAATTTCTTCTTTGTCAGCTATTTGACGTGCATTACCCATAGGTCTCACATTAAATCCTATAATTATAGCATCTGATGCAGTTGCTAATAATACATCACTTTCAGTAATTGCTCCAACTCCTTTATGTATGATATTAACTTGAATCTCTTCGGTCGATAATTTTTGGAAAGAATCTGTTAGTGCTTCAACAGATCCATCTACATCTCCTTTAAGAATAATATTCAACTCTTTAAAGTCACCAAGTGCTATACGACGACCTATTTCATCTAGTGTGATATGTCGTTGCGTTCTAACAGATTGTTCACGTTGCAGTTGTGCGCGCTTTGTGGCAATTTGTTTTGCCTCACGCTCATCTGCAAACACATTAAATTTATCTCCAGCTTGTGGCGCACCATCCAATCCTAAAATTGAAACAGGTGTTGATGGCCCAGCTTCTTTAATATTATTACCGCGTTCATCATGCATGGCCTTTACTTTACCGCTATTTTTCCCTGCAAGCATAAAATCTCCGATTCTTAAGGTTCCTGCTTGTACTAAAATTGTAGATACATAACCTCTTCCTTTATCTAAAAACGCTTCAACAACTGTTCCTGATGCAAACTTATTTGAATTAGCCTGAAGTTCTAATAATTCTGCTTCAAGAAATACTTTTTCTAACAATTCATTTACACCATCTCCTGTTTTAGCTGAGATATCATGAGATTGAATTTTTCCTCCCCAATCTTCAACCAATAAATTCATATTAGCTAGGCCTTCCTTTATTTTTTCTGGGTTTGAGGTAGGTAAATCAATCTTATTAATAGCAAATATAATTGGAACTCCAGCCGCCTGAGCATGAGAAATAGCTTCTTTGGTTTGAGGCATTATATCATCGTCTGCTGCAATAACAATAATAACTAAATCGGTAACTTGAGCACCACGAGCTCGCATTGCTGTAAATGCCTCGTGACCTGGAGTGTCTAAAAATGCTATTTTTTGACCATCGGTTAAAGTCACACCATATGCTCCAATATGCTGAGTGATGCCTCCCGATTCTCCGGCGATTACATTTTCTTCACGAATATAATCTAACAGTGATGTTTTACCATGATCTACGTGTCCCATAACTGTCACAATTGGAGCGCGTGATGACAAATCTTCTGGCTTATCTTCTACTTCTTCTATCGAGTCTTCAATATCTGCTGTTACAAATTCTACATTATAACCAAATTCTTCAGCAACGATTGAAAGTGTTTCGGCATCTAATCGTTGATTCATAGTAACCATCATACCAAGTGACATACATGCTGATATAATTTCTGTCACAGAAACGTCCATCATAGTTGCAACTTCACTGGCAGTTACAAATTCTGTTACTTTTAAGGTCTTACTTTCTGCTGCTGCAATTTCTATATCTATCTCAGATTGTTCACGATGTTGATCTCTTTTATCTCTACGATATTTAGCGCCTTTTCCTTTTTTAGATTTACCTTGAAGTTTTTCTAAAGTTTCACGGACTTGTTTTTGAACTTCTTCTGCACTAGGTTCTTCCTTAACTATTTGAGATCGTCTGCCTCCTCTTCCTTTATTATTCCTGCCACCTCTTGCATTTCCTTGTCCCTGATTTTGTCCTCCTTGTTGTGGTGAACCTCCTCCAACCTTACTTATACGACGACGTTTCTTTTTTGCATCTACATTATTAGCTTTTGGTTTTTTCTCTTCCTTCTTTTTCTCTTCCTTCTTTTTCTTCGGTTTTTTAAATTGGGCTAAATCAATTGTTTCTCCAGTAGCTTTTGGTCCTGAAAGTTTTTTATACTGGGTTGAAACTTTTTCATCTTTTGGAGATTCTTCAATTAAAGGTTCTTTAACTACTTCCTTTTTTATCTTTTTATCTTTAGGTTTTTCTTGAATAGGTTGCTCTTTTGCTGTTGCTTTGACTTCTTTTACAGGCTTTTCTTCTACTTTCTTGTCTACAACTTTTGCCGGTTCTTTTTTTGATTTTTCTAGGTCAATTTTTCCAACTTGTTTTGGACCTTGCAGTGTTGCTTTCGCTTTAACAATCTCTTTTTTATATGTCTCTTGTTTTTGAAGTTTTTCCTCAATCTCACGTTCACGCTCTATTCGAAGCGCTTCCTTTTCTTTAAGTTTTGCCTCACTTACTTCTTTAGAGGCTACTTTTTTATTAGCATCTGTTTGAAATTCGTTAGAAAGAATTTCGTAAACTTCTGTAGAAATTTTTGTAGTTGGTCGTTTCTCAATTTCAATGTCTTTAGTGTCTAAAAAATCGACAGCACGATCTATTGAGATATTTAACTCCCGTAATACTTTATTTAATCTAATTGTTTCAGCCATAAATTGCCTTTATAATACTCTTTTATTCTTCAAATTCTTCTTTAAGAATTCTCACTACTTCTTTAATTGTTTCTTCTTCCAAATCTGTACGTTTAACCAAATCATTTACTTCTTGTTCTAACACACTTTTAGCTGTATCTAATCCTGCTTTTGCCAATTCTTTAATAATCCAAGCTTCGATTTCATCTGAAAACTCTGATAACTCCACATCTTCTTCAACTCCTTCTCTAAATACGTCAATTTCGTAACCTGTTAGTTGTCCTGCTAAACGAATGTTATGACCTCCACGACCTATAGCTTTACTAATTTCTTCTGGTTTTAAAATTACTTCGGCATGCTTTGTTTCTTCATTAAGTTTTACAGATGTTACCCTTGCTGGACTTAACGCTCTGGTAATAAATAGCTGTACATTATTAGTATAATTAATAACATCGATGTTTTCATTACCTAATTCCCGAACAATACCATGAATCCTCGACCCCTTCATACCAACACAAGCACCAACCGGATCGATTCTATCATCATAAGAGTCTACTGCTACTTTTGCTTTTTCACCAGGAATTCTTACTACTTTCTTCACAGTAATCAACCCGTCAAAAACTTCAGGTATTTCCTGCTCAAATAATTTTTCTAAAAATACTGGAGCCGTTCTAGACATAATTATTGATGGTTTACTCCCTTTAAGCTCAACACTCTCTATTATTCCTCTTACATTTTCTCCTT
Source organism: Flavobacteriaceae bacterium (assembly GCA_965250265.1). Taxonomy (GTDB): domain Bacteria; phylum Bacteroidota; class Bacteroidia; order Flavobacteriales; family Flavobacteriaceae; genus PRS1. The sequence goes on from CBDFNO010000014.1 coordinate 447,162, forward strand.
TTCGGAAAAAATCTGAAGGAACTTGTTTATCTTTTGGTAAAATTATTTCATTACCATCATCGTCTAATAAAATAATAGCTCTATGACGAATATGATGCACTTCTGCAGTATAAATTTCACCTATAAAATCTTTAAAGTATTTATAAATGTTTGTGTTATCATGTTCATGTATCTTTGATATTAAATTCTGACGCAATGCTAAAATTGCTCTACGCCCAAGATCAATAAGTTTTACTTCTTCTGATACATCTTCGCCTACTTCAAAATCTGGTTCTATTTTTTGTGCATCGGTTAATGAGATTTCTTGATTTGGCTCTTCCACTTCTCCATCAGCAACCACAACTCTATTTCTCCAAATTTCTAAATCACCTTTATCAGGATTGATAATAATATCGAAATTATCATCGTCACCAAATTTCTTTTTCAATGCATTTCTAAATACATCCTCTAAAATTGACATTAAAGTAACTCGGTCTATTAATTTATCATCCTTAAATTCTGAAAATGATTCAATTAACGCAATATTTTCCATAACTACATTGTTAAAATTTTATCTTTACTTTTGCTTCTATTATATCACTATATGATAGTTGTGCTTCTTTTTGCACTGTAACTTTTCCTTTTCCTATAGGCTTTGGTTCTCTAGTTTTCCATTCTAAAGTAATTCCCTCATCATCTACTTGAGCTAATTTAGCTTCAAATATCTGGTTATTGATAGCCATAATATTTACAACTCTACCAATATTTTTTTTATACTGCCTATTATTACTAAAAGGTGTTGTAGCTCCTGCTGAAGTCACCTCTAATGAAAAATCGTGTTCCTCTCTATCTAAATTATGTTCTATTGCACGGCTTATATACATGCAATCTTTTACAAGCACTCCATTATCTCCATCAATAACAACTCTTATAGAATTGCCTTCAAGAATATCAAAATCTATTAAAAACAAATCTTTACGTTCTTCAAGGCTTTTATCTAATAATGCTTTTACAGTATTTTTGAACATTTTTTAGTATAAAAAGAGGGGACTTTACGTCCCCTCATCTTTCATTTTCTTCTTACAGCGCTGCAAATATACAACATTTATCCTGATTTTAACAAGGGTTAAATGTCATTTTACAACAAAACAAATCCTAACTTATATTAACAAACATTTAGGGTTTTGTTTAGTTGGCCTACTAGGGCTCGAACCTAGACTCTTCTGGACCAAAACCAGACGTGTTGCCAGTTACACCATAGGCCAATACCTTAATTGAGGGTGCAAATTTATAACAAAGTTTTAGTTGCACAAACTATTTATCAATAAAATAATAGATAGATCATAACGTTTACATAAAAAACTTCAAGTGTAATTTATTTATTCTTAAATTCGCCATCGAATACAAACAATAATTATGGTAAACTTCAACTTTAAAAAGTGGAACAACATTTTAGGTTGGCTCGTTTTTTTAATTGCATTAATCACATATAGTTTAACCGTTGAACCTACAGTAAGTTTTTGGGATGCAGGAGAATATATTTTAACCTCTTCTAAACTTCAGGTAGGACATCCTCCTGGAGCTCCTTTATTTCAAATGCTGGGTGCCTTTTTCTCAATATTTGCTACTGAGCCTTCTCAAATTGGTTTGATGCTAAATATGATGAGTGTTGCTGCAAGTGCCTTTACCATTTTATTTATGTTTTGGTCTATTACCCTTTTGTTACGAAAATTAGTAGTTACAACTGAAGTTATTTCTAAAACAGTAGGTCAAGCAATTTTAGGAGCAGCTTTAGTAGGAAGTTTGGCATTTACATTCACAGATTCCTTTTGGTTTAATGCTGTAGAAACTGAAGTTTATGCTATGGCAACACTAATTATGTCTGTATTATTCTATCTAGGATTACGTTGGGAACAAGATATGGATAAGCCAAGAGGGAATAAATGGCTCATCTTAATTGCTTTTATTACCGGACTTTCTTTTGGAGTTCATTTTATGGGACTACTAACGATTCCGGCTATAGGATTAATCTATTTCTTTAAAAACTACAAGGAGATTACTGTTAAGAATTTTATCATAGCTAACGTTGCAGTTGTTGCTATTTTGCTTGTTATTTTTAAACTTTTACTACCAACAACCCTTAAATTTTTTAGTGCTTCTGAAGTGTTTTTCGTAAACAGCTTTGGTTTACCTTTTAATACTGGATCTATAATTGCAGGTTTAGTTGCAATTGCTTTATTCTATTTTGGAATAAAATATACCAGAAAAAAACAATATAAACACGCTAATACTTTAGTGCTCTGTGTCCTTTTTATTTTTATAGGATTCTCATCCTGGTTGTTGCTCCCAATACGTGCAAATGCAAATGTTATCATTAATGAAAATAATCCTTCTAGTGCCAGAGAGCTTTTAGCTTATTATAATTTAGAACAATATCCTAAAACGTATTTGTTTTATGGCCCACAGTTTACCGATCAATATTCGGGCGAAGACGAAAACAATCCTTATTCTGACGATAAGCCTAAATATGAAAAAGATCATGAAAAAGGAGAATATGTTATTGTAAACGATTATAAAAACGCTAGACAAAATTATAATTCCAATCACGCTTCCATACTTCCGAGAATGTGGAGTACAGAACACGCCGAAAATTACATGCTGTATTCTGGGTATTTAGATTTTAATATTAAACCTGAATATCAAATGGAAAATGAAATAAGATCTGTTATTGCCGATTTTAGAGGTCGTGTATCTGAAGGGCTTGTAGATTATAGTGATTATCATAAATTTTTAAGAAGCTATGGACGCTTTTTAAATATTGAAAAACCTTCACTTGGAAAAAATATTGTATATATGTTCGAGTACCAATTGAGCTATATGTATTGGCGTTATTTTATGTGGAATTTTACTGGTCGTCAAGATGATATACAAGGTAAATACGACATGCATGGCAACTGGATAAGTGGTATTAAATTTATTGATGAATGGCATTTAGGCATGTCTCAAGATGAATTACCTGGCGATGTGCTTAATAACAAAGCCCGAAATACCTATTATTTCTTACCATTAATTTTAGGAATCATAGGTTTATTCTTTTTATTTAATAGAGACAAAAAACTGTTTTGGGTTATGTTAGTGTTTTTCCTTTTTACAGGTCTTGCTATACAAGTCTATACCAATGTTAGACCTTTTGAACCTCGAGAAAGAGACTACTCGGTAGTTGGATCTTTTTATGTATTTGCCATATGGTTAGGCTTTGGAACATACGCCATATATAATGCTTTGAGTAAGGTTTACAAGCATAAATTACTTGCTCCAGCTATTACATTAATTTGCTTAGCATTAGTGCCAGCACTTTTAGCCACAAACAATTGGGATGATCACGACAGGTCTGGAAAGAAAACTGCTAACGCGATGGCTCGAAAATATCTGGAATCATGTGCGCCAAATGCGATATTGTTTACCATAGGAGATAACGACTCATTCCCTTTATGGTATCTTCAAGAAATTGAAGGAGTTCGAACCGATGTAAGAGTTGTAAATACAAGTTTGTTCCAAACCGATTGGTATATAGACCAAATGAAACGCAAAGCTTATGAGAGTGATCCCATACCATCACAACTCACACACAATGATTACAAATACGGCACCAGAGATTATGTTGTAATAGAGGAAGTCTTTAAGGACACTATAAATATTAAAGAAGCATTAAACTTTATTACCAGCGATAATCCTAGAACAAAATACCAATATGTTCTACAACAAGAAGGTTACGATATAAGTAAGATGAGATCGCAAGATTTAAATACTAGTTACTTGCCAACAAAAAATATTAGAATTCCTGTTAATAAAGCTTCTGTGTTAAAACATGGCATCGTTAAAGAAAAAGATTCGAGTAAAATTGTTCCTTATATTGACATTAAAATAAAAGGAAGCGCATTATACAAAAATCGCTTGCTTATGTTAGATATTGTGGCTAATAACAATTGGAAACGACCAATTTATTTTACAGGAGGTGCTTTTGGAGATGAAGATTATATTTGGATGAAAGATTATCTACAACTCGATGGGCTATGTTATAAATTGGTCCCTATAAAAACTTCGGTTGAAAGAGCTAACCCATTTGACATGGGAAGGATAGATAGTGATATTATGTACGCTATGGTAAAATCCTGGGATTGGGGAAATAGCGGCAGCGATGCTATTTATCATGATGTGGAGACACGTAAAAATGGTATTTCTTATAGAGGAAATCTTGCACGATTGATTGAGACTTTAATAAATGAAGAGCAATTTGAAAAAGCTGAAGAAATTGCAGACCTAGCTATGGAAAAAATGCCTGTTGATGTCTTTGGGTATTATACATTATTAGAGCCTTATATAGGTGCTTATTACGAAGTAGAAGCCAAAGAAAAAGCAAGACAACTATTTAAAGACGTTTCTATAAAATATCAAGAAAATCTTAATTATTACAGCTCTTTAAGTGAGAAAAATCAAAGTCAATTAATTGAAAATATATATACTGATATAGAACGGTACAGAGGTCTAGTAGATGTACTCATGATTTATGAAGATGAAGATTTTGTGAAAGTTGAAATGCAAAAATTCAACAACTATTTAAGATTATTTACAGGAGAAGCAGATGAAGAAGACGAAAGAACTGAAAAAGATTTGCCTTCAGATAGTGACTCTATTGAATAATAGGTTATGAACTTAACTCCTGTAACAACACCAAAACTGGCAAAATCCTTATTCCCAGATTTAGTTTGGGATTTACCCTCAAAAGAAAAGGTTATTTATCTCACCTTCGATGATGGACCAACACCAAAAATTACAGACTGGACTTTAAATGTTCTAAAACAATATAACGCTAAAGCCACATTTTTTTGCATTGGGAAAAATATTGTTAAACATCCATCCATCTTTAAAAGAATTCTTAGTGAAGGTCATTCAGTAGGAAATCACTCATATAACCATTTAAAAGGCTGGAGCACCAAAACAAAAGTTTATATCGAGAATGTTTTAAAAGCTGAAAATGTAATTCAGAATTCAAAATTATTCCGTCCCCCTTATGGGCAAATAAAACCAAAACAAGCGAGACAATTAATACGTTTAGGCTATAAAATAATAATGTGGAAAGTATTAGCTATAGATTGGGATGCTTCTGTTTCTTATACAACATGTTTAGATAATGTTGTTAATAATGCATCTTCTGGAGATATTGTTGTATTTCACGATAGCGTAAAGGCTGCTAACAATATGCAATATGCACTTCCGAAAGTATTAGAATATTTTAGTGAAAGAGGGTTTAAGTTTAAACATATTCCTGGATAAGTCCAATAAGCGTATTGGCATCTTGCTCACCACTTTGACGCCATTTCATTTCGCCATCTTTATAGATAATCAAAGTTGGTAAACCTTTTATTCTTAAAGCATCGGCTAAATCTTTGTTTTTATCAACGTCGATTTTTATAACTTTTGCTTTATCACCAAGAGCTGCGGCTACATCTCTTAAGACTGCATGCATTGCTGTAGATTGTTCATTCCAATCTGTAAAAAAGTCTAACAGAACTGGAATATTTACATCTATTAATTCCCCAAATTTGGACATAATTTAAAGTTTTAAGTCAAATGCGCTATTACAAACCTACAATTTTTTATTCGTTTTAAATAACTGTTACTCAAGAAGGTTCTCTCTGACCGTATTATAAAAATAAGCAAATTTCAGAGAAAATACAGCATTTCCTTACAATTATGTATTATTTGAACCTTTTTTAAGTTCTATCACAGTAATTTCTGGCCATATTCCAACGCGCCCAGGAAAAGCCAAAAATCCAAAACCTCTATTAACATTTATATATTGTCCTCTTTCCTTATAAACTCCTGCCCAATACTTATAACGCCATTTTACTGGACTCCATTTTATCCATCCTGGTATTTCTATACCAAATTGCATGCCATGTGTATGACCACTTAATGTTAAATGATAATGATAATCATCCTCAATAACCTGATGTTCCCAATGCGATGGATCGTGGCTCATTAAAATTTTAAAATCATCTTTATTAATTTTACTTGCTGCTTTAATAAGATCGCCTTTTTGTTTAAATCCCTTTCCCCAGTTTTCCACACCAACAATAGCAAGTCGTTGAGCTCCTTTTTCTAGAAACCTGCTTTCATTCATCAATAAATCGAATCCTATTTCTCGCTGTACTTTCGCTAAATCTACTAAGTTTTGTTTTTTGTCTTCCTCCGATTCCCATCTTACATAATCGCCATAATCATGATTCCCTAAAATCGAAAATATGCCGTCTTTTGCTTTTAACTTACTAAAAGTATCTATCCAAGGAATCATCTCTTCAGCTTTATTATTTACCAAATCTCCTGTAAAAAAAATAACATCCGATTGTTGTTCATTAACCAAATCTACTGCATATTCAATCTTTTCTTTATTATCAAAACTTCCACTATGTATATCACTTATTTGTGTGATTTGATAGCCATCAAAAGCTTCTGGTAAATCTGCAAAATGCAAGGTGTATTTTAAGACTTTAAAATTGTATTTCCCTTTATACATTCCATATAATAAAGACATGAAAGGAATTGCTGCAATACCTAAAGCCAACTGACTTACAAACTTTCGGCGAGATGGAAAGTGATTGTTTTGGCTTCCATCGTTTTCAGTAAAATAAGAATATGCTGCTTGAGGTAATCTTATTATATCTTCACCAAACATAATAAGCATGATGACTATTTTAGGAAGATAAAGAGTTAAAAATAATCCAATCGCAATATTTGTGCTTATGGAAAGTCCTTTACCGTTCATATGAGTTAATTGGTAAATAAAATTTCCTAAAACTAAAACTGAAATTAGAAAATATAAATAATGCAGCCAATTACTCTTTATAAGAGTCTTTATAGCTTGAAAAGCATAAAAGTCTATAACACCAAAAATAGCTATGAAGATAATCCAACGAAGCATATTAGTTTTCTTTTATAGGCAAAGTTAATGATTAAGTTTTCTGTTTATCTTATCAAATTGTTAAACGTTTTAGGCTTTAAATTATTTGAAGATTTCGTTTTTGTTACGAACTCCATTTCAATTGTGATGCAATTCTATTTCTTTAGGAATATCATTTTTAGTCAGACTACTAATACAATATTAAAAGACTATACTTAATTGTTAATCTTCTTTAAAATAGATTTTATTTTTTCTGAATCTGAATACGTCTCAACAGTTTCGTTGAAAAACTTTGAACTGTTCATTGAGACTAATGGAATCTCATTTACTTTTTTTACGGTTGAAGCTGAGCAATGAATTTCTGCAAAACCCATTTCTTTAAATAAATTTACATTCCCAATATTTATCCCTCCTCCAGGCAGAATAATGATTTTGTTACGTCCTATTTCTTTTAGTTTATTGAGCAGTTCAATTCCTTTTTCAGCAGAAACCTCTTTCCCTGATGTTAATATTCTATCAACACCTAAACTTATTAGTTGCCTAATAGATTCTGTAGGATTTGATGCCCAATCGAAAGCGCGATGAAATGTAAACGATAATGGATTAGAAATAGTAATAAGTTCTTGTGTTCTCTCTATATCAATTGTATTATCACTATTTAAAACTCCTGAAACAATGCCATGACAACCCAAATTTTTACTGAGTTGAATATCCTTTTTCATTATTTTAAATTCTGAATTTGAATAGGTGAAGTTGCCGCTTCGTGGGCGAATCAATACATACACAGGAATTAGCAAAGTGTCAATTACCTGTTTTAGCAATCCATAGGAAGGAGTAATACCACCAACAGCTAATTCAGAACACAATTCTATACGATGTGCTCCAGCTTCTTGAGCGTTGATTGCAGATTGATATGAGTTCGCACAAATTTCTATAAGCATTTTATTATATTAGAAGTTTTAAATTTAGTAATCTATTTTTAATGAAACTTAAACTATCTTCTATTTTTATTGTATTTAATATTACTAGTAGGTTGCAATGAAAAATTTAATAATGAAGTTGATGGTAGAAGCTGGCTGTTTGTGGATGAAATTATAATAAATTAAAGATATGCCATTCAATAATTTAACCCCAATGCTTGAAGTTGAGAACATGGATGAAACCATTGAATTCTATGAAACTATTTTAGACTTTAAATGTGTTGAACGAGAAAGTAATGAATGGGCTATAGTTCAAAAGGACAGTGTGTCAATTATGTTCTCAGATCGTTTTTTTAAAGAAGACTATCCAAGTACATACATGACCGGAAGTCTATATATAAGAACCGACGATATTGATGTAATCTGGCAAATATTAAAAGACAAAGTTCATATCTGTTATCCTATTGAAAATTTTGAATATGGTATGCGTGAATTTTCCATTTACGATAATAACGGTTACAGACTTCAGTTTGGGCAAGAAATAACAATTAACTAACACCTCTATGCACCAACAAAAATCTTATCGCTCCTCCTTTATTTTACTAACCACACTATTCTTTCTTTGGGGATTTATAACGGTTTTGGTAGATTCATTAATTCCGCGTTTACGTGAGCTTTTCACTCTATCATACTTTCAAGCTGGATTAGTGCAATTTGCGTTTTTTGGAGCTTATTTTTTACTTTCAATACCTGCGAGTTATATATTGTCTAAAATAGGCTATAAAAAAGGGATTATTCTAGGCTTATTAACCATGGCGACAGGGTGTTTGCTTTTCTATCCTGCAGCTTCTTATCGTATTTTTGGCGTGTTCATGTTAGCTTATTTTATTTTAGCTGGAGGAATGACCATCCTACAAGTGGCTGCCAATCCTTTTGTAGCAGTTTTGGGAAGCGAAGATGGTGCTTCAAGTCGATTAAACTTATCTCAAGCATTCAATTCTTTAGGAACAGCAATTGCACCAGCCGTTGGTGCTTTATTTATTTTAAGCGATACTATTAAAACCGAAGACGAAATCGCTTCGCTTACAGATACTGCAAAAGAAGCTTATCTCGTGACTGAAGTATCTGCTGTGCAGACTCCATTTTTAGGTCTAGCTTTATTTATCATGCTTATTGCAGGTATTTTCTTTTTTGCGAAGCTTCCGAAGTTAATAAGTGAGAAAACTACAGGAACTTATGCACAAGTATTCAAGCAAAAGAATTTAATGTTAGGAGTTTTAGGTATCTTCTTTTACGTTGGAGCCGAAGTGGCTATAGGTAGCTATTTAGTAAACTATTTTCTTGATATGAATTTAGTCTCAGTTTTTACAGAAAATGGTTTCATGAAATCTATTGCCGAAGGAATATTAAATTCTGGGTTAACAGATAACGACAACAAAGCCATTGTTGGTGTATTTGTAACTTTCTATTGGTCTGGAGCTATGATTGGACGTTTTGCTGGAGCTTACCTTACAAAAATCATGAAACCAGGAAGAGTATTAAGTATTTTTTCCATATTCGCAATTAGTTTAATTCTTATCTCCATAAGCACAACAGGTTTAGTTTCTATGTGGAGTATTCTTGCTGTTGGCTTATTTAACTCCATTATGTTCCCTACAATTTTCACTTTAGCCATTGATGGTTTAGGAGAATTGAAGCCAAAAGCATCCGGGATATTATGTACAGCTATTGTTGGAGGCGCACTAATTCCACCATTATATGGATTTTTAACAGATAAAATAGGTTTCAAAACAGCTTTATTCTTTATTATTGTCTGTTATACTTACATCCTTTATTTTGGATATCGCAATTCTAAAAAAACAGTATTAACATGAAACGAGCATGTTAAAATTTTTCTCACCCAAGGAAATGATTAATAGCGAACAGCATGTGACCATTGAAAAACAATAAATATAAACACATGAAACGCAGAAATTTTATCAAAAATGCCTCATTAACAGGAGTAGGACTAGCTGTTGGTAGTACATTGTCAAATTGTGCTGAATCATCTTCTGATGAAAAGAAAACAGTAATAATAGATGCAAGAGCATCATTACCATTAGTTATTGCGACTTGGGACGTAAAAAATGCCACATCAAAGGCTTGGGAAGCTTTAAAAGAAGAAAAATCGGCACTAGATGCCGTAGAACAAGGTTGTATGATTGAAGAAGCTAATGAAAAAGGACAATCTGTAGGTAAAGGTGGTTTGCCAGATCGAGATGGTAATGTAACGCTAGATGCTTGTATTATGAATAAACATGGAGATTGTGGTTCTGTGGTATATCTTCAGAACATTACTCACGCTGTATCTGTAGCACGAAAAGTGATGGAAGACACGCCTCATGTGATGCTTGCAGGTAAAGGTGCAGAACAGTTTGCTGTTTCTATTGGGCTAAAACGCGAAAACCTGCTAACTGAAGCTTCTAAAAAGGCTTGGGGTAACTGGAAAGTAAAAAGTGAGTACAAGCCTATTATAAATATTGAAAATCATGATACCATTGGTATGCTCGCTATTGATAAAAATGGTGATATCTCTGGTGCTTGTACAACAAGTGGTTTAGCATTTAAAATGGCTGGGAGAGTAGGAGATTCTCCAATTATTGGCTCCGGATTGTTTGTAGACAACGGAATTGGTGCTGCTGTTGCTACAGGTTTGGGAGAAGAAGTAGTTAAAACTGTAGGTAGTTTTTTAATTGTGGAGCTTATGCGACAAGGTAAAACGCCTCAAGAAGCCTGCGAAGAAGCTATCAGACGCATTGTAAGTAAGCCTAACAGCAATTATAAGAACTTTCAGGTTGGTTATATAGCTGTAAACAAACAAGGCGTTACAGGATATTATGCAATTCATAAAGGCTTTAGTATGACTAAATATCAAGAAAAAATAAATGAAAATATCGAATCTAACTATTATATAAAGGATAAATAATATTGTTTCGTTCTTAAAACCTCCTTTAGTAATCGATTAACTTCATTTTTCTTCTATAAATAACAATGAAAAGCCTTAAATCACTTTTATATAATTGTGCATTTCATCGATGATTTGTGCTTAACTATTCGAGAAAACCACTTTTATTTGCACTTTATCAAATATTTTAAAGTCTAAAGTTTCTTTGCTATTTATTTGCTTCAGAAACCTACTAATATTTGAGTCATGAAAAAGTTTTTATTAATAATCGTAATTTTAGTTCTCCCATTCATTTCAATGGCACAGACTACTACAACTAATACTGTAGAAGAAGCTAAAACTACTATAAAGACGGAAGTAGTTATTAAAAAGATTGATCCTATTAGTATTAATCCTAAAACACAGAGTTTAGATCTTAACTATAAAAAGAGTAATGATATAATTAGTATTAAAGCTTATATAAAAAGCTTACAACTTAAACGTAAAGAAACGTTAATGAGTTAATCCTCCAATAATAAAATAAAAAAAGCGCCAGTATTTAAATACTGGCGCTTTTTTTATTCGGCAAATACCAATTCACCTTTAGCTTCTTGTTCTTTAAATTGTTTTACCAAATCTAAAGCATCAGGAATTACATCACTACACATAATAATGAGTGATCCTTTTACAGCATTTTTAACGGCATAAGTTATCGCCTCCTTTTCTGAAGGTATGATGATTGTTTTCTTATTTGGGTCTTTCATTTTAATACCATCGTTCAACATTTTAATAAGCTCGTCTTCCGTTTTTCCGCGTAAGCGTTTGTCTTGACGAATAATAATTTCATCAAACATTTCAGCGGCAATGCTTCCCATTTCGTTATTATCTTCAACTCGTCTATCTCCAATTCCAGCTATAATTCCAACTTTTACAGTGGCATCTAATTCATTAGTAAATTCTTGAAGTGCTCGCATTCCTGCTGGATTATGTGCATAATCGAGTAGAATTGAAAAATCATTAAACTCAAATAGATTAAGTCTTCCTGGTGTTTGATTTGCCGAAGGAATAAAGGATTCCAAAGCAGCCTTCATATCTTCTATACTAATCCCCTGAATATTTGCTGCTAAAATTGCAGGCAATACATTTTGTATCATAAATTTTGCTTTTCCACCATAGGTTAACGGAATGTTTTCAGCTTTCATCACGCGCATTTTCCATTCGCCTCTACAAATAGTCACAAAACCATTTTCGTAAACTGCAGTAATTCCGTTTAAACGCTGTAGGGCTTTTATACGAGGATTATTTTCATCCATAGAGAACAAAGCCACGTTACAATCTACAGTGCGTCTCATATCGTATACCAAATCGTCATCGGCATTTAAAATAGCATAACCTTCTGGTAACACAGTTTCAGGAATCACGCCTTTAACTTTTGCTAATTGCTCTATAGTATTAATACCTTTTAGGCCTAAATGGTCGGCTGTTACATTTGTCACTATACCAATATCACACTTTTTAAAGCCAAGTCCTGCACGCAATAATCCACCTCTAGCGCATTCTAAAACAGCGAAGTTTACTGTTGGGTCTTTAAGCACAAATTCAGCACTTGCAGGACCAGTACAATCACCTGACATTAACAACCTGTTTTGAATATATACACCATCACTTGTGGTATAACCAACTCGATAACCATTCATTTTTGCTATATGAGCTAATAAACGTGTTGTTGTGGTTTTTCCGTTTGTACCAGAAATAGCAATAATAGGAATGCGTCCTGTATCACCTTTTTGTGGAAATAACTTATCAATAACAGGCGCAGCAACATTACGTGCTAAACCTGTTGTTGGAGCTAAATGCATTCTAAATCCTGGTCCTGCGTTTACCTCGAGAACTGCTCCACCAGTTTCAGAAAGTGGTTTAGTGATATCTGTTGTCATAATATCAATACCACAAATATCTAAATCTATAATTTTAGAGATACGCTCTGCCATCGATACGTTTGCAGGATGCACAATATCTGTAACATCTTCCGCAGTTCCTCCTGTACTTAAATTGGCAGTATCTTTTAAAATAAGTTGTTCGTCTTCTTTTAAAACAGAATCCAATGTGTAACCAGCATCTTTAATTAGTTTTTTAGTTAACTCATTTATGGTAATTTGTGTAAGTACTTTTTCGTGTCCATAACCACGACGAGGATCTTTATTTACCTCATCTATTAATTCTTGAATAGTTAACTTTCCGTTACCAACAACATGCGCAGGAGTTCTTACAGCAGCTGCAACTAATTGATGGTTAATTACCAATAATCTATAGTCGTCTCCTGTAATAAATTTTTCAACAATAATGGCTCCACTTCGAGAGCTGTCTTTTGCGTGTCTAAAAGCTACAAGAGCATCTTCATAATTATTGATATCTACAGTTATACCTCGACCATGATTCCCATCAATTGGTTTTATTACCAAAGGGAATCCAACGTAATCACAAGCGTCATTAAGACTTCCTTCTCTTCGTATAATATCACCTCGAGGTACTTCAACTTCAGCTTGTTCTAATAAAAATTTGGTGTCTTCTTTATCGCAAGCTAGTTCTACACCAATGCTACTGGTTTCACTTGTTACTGTTGCCTGAATTCGCTTTTGATTAGCTCCATAACCTAATTGGCACAACGAATATTTGTTTAAACGTATCCACGGAATTCCACGACTTGCAGCTTCTTCAACTATAGAGCCAGTACTTGGGCCAAGACGAGAATCTTCTCTTAATACACGCATTTCCTGAATATCTTCTGCCAAATCATATTCTTTACCACTAATTAATGCTTCACAAATTCGTACAGCTGATTTTGCGGCAAAACGACCTACAGATTCTTCTATATAAGAAAAAACCACATTATAGACGCCTTCTTCTCCGTAACCACGTGTGCGACCAAAACCTGTATCCATTCCCGCTAAAGTTTGAATTTCTAAAGCAATATGCTCTATAATGTGTCCCATCCAAGTCCCTTCATCAACACGCTCAAAAAAACCACCTCGTGTTCCTACTGAACAACGATGCTCTATCATTGTTGGAAACATGGTTTCTAATCGTTCTCTATACCCTTCAACTTTATTGGAAGGTAATTCTTCCATTTCCTCAAGATCAAGAACCATTACTATCAATTTATGACGGCGTACAGACCAATAATTTGGTCCTCTCATGGCATTTATACTGATTATTTTCATCTGGTCGATATTTTTAGTGTAAGATTATAAATATATACAATTTTCAATTAAAAATTTAGCTTATTTTTGCTCAAAATTAAAAAAGGAAGAAACTCAATATGCAATCTATAAAAGGAACATTAATCCCAATAGGTGGAAATGAAGATAAAGGTATAGAAGATAGTGAATTATATTCTCTAGAGTTCATTGATGAAGGGATTTTATATCATGTTGTAAAAGAAGCAGGAGGCGTTCATGCTAAAATAGTTATCATTACAACGGCTTCCGGTATTCCTCTGGAGATAGGAGAAAGCTATATAGAAGCCTTTACAAAATTAGGCTGTAACGATGTACACGTTCTTGATATACGAAGTAAAGCCGATGCTGAAACCCCTGAAACTATAAATTTGATTAAAGACACCAACTGTATTATGTTTTCTGGTGGAAATCAATCTAAAATTACCGACATTATCGGTAGTACTACTATTCATGATATTATGACACATCGATATCATCATGAAACAGGTTTCGTCATAGCTGGTACAAGTGCTGGCGCTATGGCAATGGCAGAAGAAATGATTGCAGGAGGCAGTAGTACCGAAGCTTTTAGTAAAGGTGCTGTAAAAATGTATTATGGTTTAGGGTTTATTCCCGGCTTGATATTAGATACTCATTTTATTCGTCGTGGCCGTTTTGGAAGACAAAGTGAAGCAGTTGCCAAATTTCCTGATTTAATTGGTATAGGTCTTGCAGAAGATACTGGAATGATCATAAAAAATGGAACAGACTGTACCATAATTGGCTCTGGGATGGCTATTGTATTTGATGGTAAAAATCTAATTCATAACAACGAAAAAATACTTAAAAAAGGCACACCTATGACAATGACAAATTTAGTGGTTCATGTTCTTTCCAATGGTGATCATTTTGATGTTAAAACCAGAAAAGTTACTGTGCTTCCTATTGAAGCTCCTTTTATTTAACACCTTTTAAATTTAATAGGATTATCTATTTTTCTTCAATAGATAGTTGATATAATATATTGCACCTATAAATATTAGAAATATCATTGGTCTGATTAACTGACTAACAGGATCATTTATAAGATGTGTTACCGTCGCTCCAAGCATCATTAAACTCAGTCCTATAATTGCAATTTTCAAGGTTTTAGGAATTAATAATAAGACAGCCAATAATAATTCCAGAATTCCTATAATAAAATAAAATCCATCAGGAAAACCCCATTTTTCAAACATTTCTATTACCATGGGACTGTTCGTTAATTTACCCAAACTTGCTGCTAAAAACCCAAGTGTAACCAAAATACGTAATACCCAACTAATTACTATATTCCTTTTTTTCATTATATTGTTTTATTTCTATCAAAGCTAAAAAAAACAAATTAAAAAAAGTTGAAATAAACCTGAATACTAAGTGAAATTAAAGTGAAAGAAACTGTAGACACCATACATAATCCCATTTTATTTAAATCTAATATGTTTAATTATAGAAACGGAAGTATTATTATAAATAATGGTGATGAAATATTTATGGAACATCGTTTAAAAGAATTGTTTTTAATTCTTTTAAAGAATAAAGGTGATTTTGTTAGCAGAGATGAATTAATGGATTTTGTTTGGAAAGATGTTATCGTTACAGAACAATCGATTACAAAAGCTATATCTGACTTGCGGAAATTCTTTATTAAGAATGATATTAAAAACCTTAACATAATAACCGTTAGTAAAATTGGATATAAATTAGAAATTAAAGAATCTCAAAATATTAATGCAAAAAAGAATTATTCCTCAAAACTCTCATTTAAAATATTGGTATACGCCATCGGTATATTTATGGCAATAATAATCATAATTAGAGCTATGAGATATGACCAATAATTAAGAATCAATTTATTTTTATTTATAAATAGACACTTCTTCTTTTCCAGTTGAATACTTACAAGCGCGATACATACCTTCTGTATTAAACGGCATCGCAATATTTCCGTTGGAATTCACAGCAATTAAGCCTCCATCTCCTTTTATTTCAAGAATGCGTTTATAAATAACTTCGTTTGAAGCATCTTCTAATGACATTTTTTTATGTTCAATTAAACAAGACACATCATATGCTGTGACACCACGAATAAAAAATTCACCGCTTCCAGTACAACTTACAGCACATGTTTTATTATTGGCATAATTTCCAGCACCTATCATTGGTGAATCACCAACACGACCAAACTTTTTATTGGTCATGCCTCCTGTAGATGTTGCTGCTGCAATATTACCATCTTGGTCGCAAGCTACTGCGCCAACGGTTCCGAATTTTGAATCTTTTTTTGTAGAATGATCTAATTGAAAACTATCAGTATCCTTAATTTCTAACCATTGCTGATGCCTAAATTCATCATAAAAATAAGTTGTATCTTCAAATGTGTAATCTAATTGTTTTGCAAACTGCATAGCTCCTTCTCCTGCCAAAAACACATATTCGCTTTTTTCCATAACATCTCGAGCCAGAGACACAGGGTTTTTAATTCCTGTAATTAAAGACACCGCTCCTGCATTTAAGGTTTTTCCATCCATAATACTGGCATCCATCTCATGCGTTCCAGTTGCTGAAAACACACTTCCTTTTCCTGCATTAAATAAATGCGAATCCTCTAACATAATAACTGCTTTCTCTACAGCATCAGTTGCTGTTCCTCCTTGTTCTAAAATAGCGTATCCTTTATCTAAAGCATGTTTTAACGCTTTTTTATATTGGGTTTCCAATTCGGGAGTCATCATCCCTTTTACTAAAGTTCCTGCACCGCCATGTATGGCAATCGAAAAATTATTCATCTGATAAATTTTAAAGCTGAAAATTACAAATTGCATTTCAATGCAACAATAAGTTTCGTAGTTTTATGGTCTTCAACAAAACAAAAACATGTCAGATAAAAAACGTCTTTTTTTAGTAGATGCTTACGCTTTAATTTTTAGAGGTTATTATGCCTTTATAAAAAACCCAAGAATAAACTCAAAAGGGACAGATACTTCAGCAATAATGGGTTTCATGAATTCTTTATTAGATGTTATAAAACGTGAGCGCCCAGACCATTTGGCCGTATGTTTTGATAAAGGCGGAAGCGTAGATCGAAAAGAAATGTATGCCGATTATAAAGCCAATCGTGATGCAACACCTGAAGCTATAAAAATTGCTGTGCCCTATATCTATGATATTTTGAAAGCCATGCACATTCCTATTATGGTAAAAGAAGGGTTTGAAGCCGACGATGTAATTGGGACGCTTGCTAAAAAGGCAGAAAAAGAAGGTTACCAGACCTTTATGGTAACACCAGACAAGGATTTTGCACAATTGGTAAGTGAAAATATTTTTATGTACAGACCTGTTTTTGGTGGTGGCTATGAAACCTGGGGAATTCCAGAAGTACAAAAAAAGTTTGAAATAGAACGACCAGAACAAGTGATTGATTTTTTAGGAATGATGGGAGATTCATCCGATAATATTCCAGGACTTCCAGGTGTTGGTGAAAAAACTGCCAAAAAATTCCTTGCTGCTTATGGTAGTATGGAAGTATTGCTTGAGAATACACATGAGCTTAAAGGCAAAATGAAAGAAAAAGTGGAAGCCGCTAAAGATCTAGGTATATTATCGAAACAATTGGCAACCATTATGTTGGATGTTCCTGTTGAGTTTCATTTTGATGATTTTGAATTGAACATGCCAGATATTGAAGCAGTAAAAAACATTTTTCAGGATTTAGAATTTAGACGATTAACCGATAATTTTATAAAAACATTTTCTACTGAAGCTTCGACTGATCTCAGCACAAGCACTTCGCAAGAAACAAAAGTTATATCTGAAAACAAACCTCTTGCTAAAACAGAATCATCTGCTGGTTCAGGTCAATTTTCACTATTTGGTGCTTCGACAGAGCCCAGCAACCAATCTTCTGACGAAACTGTTTCAGAATATACAAGAAAAATTTCTGCTACAACATCTCATTTTTACCAGAGTGTTGCATCAGGAATGGCAACAAAGCTCTTCATAAAAAATTTAATGAATCAAAAAAGTGTGTGTTTTGATACCGAAACCACAGGAATAAATCCAATAACTGCCGCATTGGTTGGGATTGCTTTTTCGTGGGAAATTGGCAAAGGATTTTATGTGCCTTTCCCAGAAGAAAAAAACGAAGCACAAGAATTAATCGAGTATTTTCGACCGTTTTTTGAGGCAGAACA
This sequence comes from Flavobacteriaceae bacterium, assembly GCA_965250265.1. Lineage (GTDB taxonomy): Bacteria > Bacteroidota > Bacteroidia > Flavobacteriales > Flavobacteriaceae > PRS1. The sequence continues at coordinate 465,395 of CBDFNO010000014.1, forward strand.
TATCGAAAAAATTGGTCAGAATTTAAAGTACGATATTAAAGTACTTCATAAATACAACATTAAGGTAAAGGGAAAATTGTTTGATACCATGTTAGCACATTACCTTATAAATCCAGATATGCGACATAATATGGATGTATTGGCTGAAACCTATTTAAATTATACACCCATTTCTATTACAGAACTTATTGGTAAAAAAGGAAAGAATCAGCTCTCCATGCGTGAGGTTGCTTTAGACAAACAAACCGAATACGCTGTAGAAGATGCAGATATTACGCTTCAGCTAAAAGAGCATTTTCAAAATGAACTTGGCGAAGCTAATATTCAAGCATTGTTTGATGATATTGAAGTGCCTTTACTGCGAGTGCTGGCTGATATGGAATTAGAAGGTATTAAATTAGATGATGGATTTTTAAATTCACTTTCCGAAGAGCTAGATAATGACATTAAAACCTTGGAAGCTAAAATTTATGAATCTGCTGGAGAAGAATTCAATATTGCATCACCTAAGCAACTTGGTATAATTCTGTTTGAAAAAATGAAATTGGTCGACAAACCTAAAAAAACTAAAACAGGACAATACGCAACTTCCGAAGATATTTTATCCTATTTAGCAAAAGACCACGAAATTATTAAGCATATTTTAGACTATCGTGGACTTGCAAAACTAAAGAGTACTTATGTTGATGCTTTGCCAACACAAGTTGAACCATCAACTGGAAGAGTCCATACCGATTATATGCAGACCGTAGCTGCCACAGGACGTTTGAGCAGTAATAATCCTAATTTGCAAAATATACCTATTCGAACAGAACGTGGTCGCCAGGTGAGAAAAGCATTTATTCCCAGAAATGAAGATTACACTTTGTTAGCTGCTGATTATTCTCAAATAGAACTGCGAATTATAGCAGCTTTAAGTGAAGAAGAAACCATGATCGAAGCCTTTAAAAATGGCGAAGATATTCATGCCTCTACTGCGTCGAAAGTATTTGATGTTCCTTTAAGCGAAGTGACGAGGGAGCAACGTGGCAATGCCAAAACAGTGAATTTCGGAATAATTTATGGTGTTTCGGCCTTTGGCTTAAGTAATCAAACCGATCTATCCAGAAGTGAAGCTAAAGCTTTGATCGAAACCTATTATACAACCTACCCAAAACTTCGCAGTTATATGGGCGAACAAGTGGGTTTTGCCCGCGATAATGGTTATGTTCAAACTGTTTTAGGTCGTCGTCGCTATTTAAAAGATATTAATTCACGTAATGCCGTAGTTCGTGGAGCCGCAGAGCGTAATGCTGTAAACGCTCCTATACAAGGTAGTGCTGCCGATATTATTAAAATTGCAATGATTAATATTTATAATAAACTGGAAGAAGGCAACTACAAAACAAAAATGTTACTACAAGTACATGATGAATTGGTTTTTGATGCGTACAAACCAGAACTAGAGACCATCAAAACATTGGTGAAAACCGAAATGGAAAATGCGTACAAACTTTCGGTCCCACTTGATGTCGATCTGGATATTGGTGATAATTGGCTGGAGGCACACTAATTTTTTAACATTACTTAGTCATGTAATCCTGCCATTTAATAAGAATGAACTTATCATTGTTTCCCTCTTTTATTTTCAAAAAGCCATATTCGTAGACAAATAAATAGACATCGCTTTTTTTATTCTTCCAATAATGTGTAAAAAAGTTTGGGTTAAATCCTAATTCTAAAATGGTTTCTGTTCTTAATGTTGCTTTACCTGCTTTATTATAATATTTCAGTATTTTTCTATTCAACTTAAGTTGGTTATCTACTTTATTATAAAACCTTGGTTCTTCCTGTATAGATTTTTTATAGTGATATGAACTTTTGCAATATGGGTCACAAAATTTTTTATCAGACCTTCCTTGTAATTCTTTATTACACGCTAAACATGTTTGTGATTCCATTTTTATCTTTATTAGCTGAACATTATACGTATAGTATTCGATTAATATACGATAAAACGGATACAAACAGTTAATATTGATAAACTTATGCAACTCAAAAAACATATCACACTTAAACACCTTTTTATTCAAGAAGAACAATGCATTGGTATACAATTCAATGCTGATAAAGTGATACAAGATTTAATAAGAGATCTGCCGGCGCCTAAATGGAGCAAAGAGTTTAATATGGCATACATTAAGAACACCAAATCAAATTTGAATTTAGTATTTGAAACATTTAGAGGTATCGCTTGGGTTAACTGCAATTATTTTTTTCATGATAGAGTTCTTAAAAGCACAAATGTTGTTACGGATATTAAATGGTTTAGCCAGCGACCAAAAAAACAAAACTTTAGGCCATGTCCCGAAGAGTATTTACAAAAACTGAAGCTAAAAAAATATTCAAACAGTACTGTAAAAAGTTATGTGCATAGTTTTGAGGCGTTTATAAATTATTATAAAGGTGTCGAACTATTGAGTCTTAACGAAAATGATATAAGAGTTTACCTTCAAAAATTAATAGAAGAAGAGCGCTCTAATTCGTACATTAATATAGCCATTAACGCTATCAAATTTTATTATGAAATGGTTTTAGGTATGCCTAATCGTTTTTATTCTATTGAAAGACCTAGAAAAGAATTTAAATTACCTAAAGTATTATCAAAAGAAGAAGTACTTTCTATAATAGATCACACCAATAATATCAAACACCGTTGTATTATATGCCTATTATATTCTTCGGGATTGCGTAGAAATGAATTATTGAATTTAAAGCTTAATGATATTGACAGTAAGCGCATGGTGATAAGAGTGGAACAGGCAAAAGGAAATAAGGATCGCTATACGGTTCTTAATAAAATTGTTCTTGAAGACTTGCGGAAATATTATAAAAAATATAATCCAAAAACATATTTATTTGAAGGTCCTATTTTAGGCAACAAATACAGCCATTCCAGTGTATTAAAAATTGTTGTTAACGCTGCTGAAAGGGCTGGAATAAGTATAAGGGTTAGTCCACATATATTAAGACATAGTTTTGCCACTCACCTATTAGAAAGTGGTATAGATATTCGATACATCCAGTTGTTATTAGGTCATAACTCTACAAAAACAACTGAAATTTACACGCATGTTGCTACAAACACCTTTACTGATATAAAAGATTTATTATATTAGTGCACATATAATAGATATATAGTTACCAGTAACTATATACCTACGTTGGCAATAATTAAATGAAACAGTTTCATAAAATATTTTGTTTAAGTCTGATTAATTTATTTTTAGTCAGTTGGAGTTGCACTTTTCAGACAAAACTGGAATTATTGAATTATAATTCTAGTGAATGTAAAGAGGTATATTTTAAAAACTTATACAAACTTCAAAATCGGATTTTAGGAATAAGTAAAACTGACAACTTTCACATTTATAATCTATTTATCGTTGCTAATTGCAGTAGCACAGAAGAAGGTGAAATCGAAATAAAAAACGATACATTAAATTTAGTTTTTCACGGAAAAAGAGAACATAGAGTTTTGAAAGAGAAAAAGAATGATTCTATTGAAATAGTAACCGAGGAGTGGATTGAAGAACTTGCCGATTGTAATTGTGCTTTCAATCTAACTTACAAGATAAAAGGACTTAAAAACAAAGATTATATAATTACTGCAAATGGTAAAAGAATAATCAAATCCGAGCATAAATTTAAGATAAGAAGAAAAAAACCATCATTTGAAATTGCCGATAATGACACTATAAATTATATAGACATATATGGTTTAAAACAAGGATTACATATACGAAATAGAAAAGACGGAAAACTATTTTCCAAAATTAATTATTTAGATGACGAAAAAGTATCAGGATTAGCCAAAACTTATTATGACTTAAATGGATTTGATAAAATAGATGTATTTATGGAAAACCGTGAGTTTTCAATAAGTAAATACTATAAAAATGGCAAATTAATTAAAGTGTGCGATAACGATGGGATTTTTGCTGAAGGAACTAATTGTAAATATTTCGACTAAAATAACTATTGCCAACACCGTATAAAATTAATTGCTAGTACAAGCCTACTTACGAAAATCCTCGCGGATTTTCTATACGGTTTGTATTTGCTAAATTAGTTGCTTAAACAACGCAACTAATCTTATACAAGACCGTTACCTGCAAGCTGAAAAATTCTTGCGAAATAATAATCTGTGAAATTATATAAACCACTTTTTTCAATAATTGTAATTTTTATCCAGCTGATATTATCGCTGAAAGATTATTTCGAACTCCTAGAATGGAGGAAAGCTAATCCTGAACTTGATTCACTGATAAATTTTGTTATACATTACGATACACTTTTTTTATTTGTATTAATAATCGGAATTTATGAAATGCTGACAAAACCAAATTGGTTCAAAACCATAATCCGAATATTTTTGGTTTGTATTGTTTTAGGAACATATTTTTCCGGACTTATTCCAATCGAGGGTTTTAAATCAGGGGTTTATAATACTGCTTGGTTTTCAGCAATAGTAGCTTTTATTCTGATTTTAATCCGAATTGGAAAATATGCAATCGGAAAAATATGAGTAGAAAGAAAACAGAAATTGGTGTTTGCCGAATTTGTAAAAAAGAAAAAAAACTGACTTTTGAACATATTCCACCAAGAGTTGCTTTCAATAAAAATACTCGTTACTATTCAATCCCATTTGACGAATTTGCTAAAAGCTCGAATTTCATTGAACACAAACCTAAAGGAATCGTTCATCAAGGCGGAATTGGATATTATACTTTGTGCGAAACTTGTAATGGGTTTTTAAACAAACATTATGTACGCTCTTTTTCAAAATGGGCAAATATCGGAATGGATTTAAATTCAAAATTTGATTTTAAATATGTTCAGTTTACTGCATTGAATCAAAACCCTTTCAGAGTTTTAAAGCAAATAATATCAATGTTCATTGCAATGAACGAGCCTTGTTTTACTGAAGAATATAGCGGGTTACTTGACTTTATAAAAAATCCTAATTTAAAAACACTTTCGGACAAATACAAAGTTTATCACTATTTGAACAACCAAGGTCAAATTAGAAATTTAAAATGGACAGCAACTAATACTCACGGAATAATTTGCGAATTGACTTTTCCTCCTTTTGGTTACATCCTAAACATTGACAATAATATCGGAATCAATCATCTGACCGAAATAAGTGGATGGAAAAATTACTCTGACGAAAGAAATCATTCATTCGACATTGGACTTTACAAATACCCAACTTATTTACCAATTCCATTAGACTATAGAACAAAAGCGGAAATTGAAAAAAAATACGATGAAGATAATAAAGCCAGCAGGTAACAATGGCTATAGTTCATTGCTACTGATTTTCCTATCGGAAAATCCTCGCAGATGAACAATTGGTCAGTTTTATTTACTAAATTAGTCGCTAGACCAACGCAACGAAACCATAGCCTAACCGTTGTGCATAATATGAAAAAAACAATATTCTTACTTTTTACAACAATTCTAATCGGACTAACAATAAGTGCGCAAGAATTGACTTGTACTGATTTTCAAACTGGTGAATTCTATATCCCAACTACAGAGGAATTAAAAAAATTCACAATCGTTAAGAACGACAGCATAAAGGACTTCACTCTTCAATTGGACTCAACAGTAACTAAAACCGTTATAATTAGAGGAAAAGGAACGCAAACTGAATGGGCGAACGGAATAGGAAGTGGTCAAGCGGCTTACGAAAAAATTGAATGGATTGACGATTGTACATATCGACTGACTTATGATGAATCGAAAATGGACTTGGACGAAATAGAAAAATTTACGAATGAAAACAACGGCATTGTAGTTTCCAAACGAAAAATTGAAGGCAAATGTTTGTTTTACACTGCTACAATGACAACTAATGCTGGTGAAAAACTATCGCAAAGCGGTGTGATTTGTAAAAAATAAATACTATGCACAACAATGTATAAAAATAATGCTAAATTATGTGCTTAATCAAAGGTTAGTGCAATTTTGTTACGTCTGATTTTCCTTCGGAAAATCCTCGCACACAAAACCGCACTATTCTTATACAAATACGTTGTGCTTAATTAGACAAAACTGTACTGTATTTAGACGAAGAACATATAATCAATCTAAAACGGATTTACGAATCTGAAAATGAATCGTTGCATAAAACTGACTTTGTTGACGAAGAAGGAAATACTCATCCTAATTGTGAACGGGTTGTTTCGGAACTTGAAGCAATGGATTATATAGAAACGGAAAATGATGAAAATGTATTTTTCTTGACAACTTTTGGTTATGATTACGTTGAAGAATTGAATGGGAAAAAGGAAAGAATTATACCTATGAGAAGAACAATCCAGTCTGAAAATCTGACTGAAATAATTCATAATTTTGGAAGTAAAAAGTTTAAAAAATATATTTTTATCTGGTTAATATCATTTGGTGTTTTTGTAGCAGCTTATAAGTACTTTTTTCCAAGTTCTTTTAAAAATAAAAAATCTGAAATTGAAGTTATATTGACAGATGAAATGGTCAACGATGTAAAGAAACAAACACAACAAAAAATAGACTCGATTAAAAAATCAAATAACTAAGCACAACACCACCTAAACTGCATTAAAACGCAGCTTAGCCAAACCGTTGTGCGTCATTAAAATGCACTCGTGATCACTCAAGATAAATCAATTATTAATCGCTAAAACGGATTGTGTTTTTTGATGGATAAATCTGGTATAAAGCTTACGGATTTTTGTAAAGATCAGGTTCAGGTTTGAGGCGAAACGGATCTGGACGACGGATGAAAACTAACGGATAAATCGGGATGAATAAGAAATAACGACCGCACAACACAATGTATAAAACATAGCTAGTTTTGCCTTATCATAAGGTCTGTGTTTTATTGGTTTCTCCGCCAATTATTTAGATTTTTATGCATTAAACGTGATAAATAAGCACAAAATATAAAAACTCGGCTCATTGTTTAACCAGAATATAGTACTTTTAAGCAACGCTACGTTTCATACACAAGACCGTTGTGGTACATTTGTTAAACTATGAAAAAAACGATAATATTTATTGGAATTATTTTATTTGTAAGTTGTAAAACTGAAAATAATAAATCTGAAAAACTCATATCTGAAATACCCAAAGTAAACGAGCAATTTCAGAGTTTCATTGACCAATTCACTGAAATTAAATTTCCTATAAAAATTAAAGGTTGCGAAGATGAGTTTCAGCCATTAACTCAACTCAAAAAGGAAATAAGCTTACCTTATGAAAACGAACCATATTATGTTTATGGAAAAATTCGGACAAATGGAACTTATATTGCTACAATTACTTTAGGTGCAGCAGATTGTTTATTACCAATATTGACAACCTATAAACTAAACGGAGAAAAAATTGACTCAAAAACGATTGCTATCGGCGGTTGTGGACAAGGACCTTGTTTTGAATGCGAGGAATTTATGGAAATTGATAAGGAATTAAATATTTACACTGCTAATAATTTAAGATATTACGATTGTGATGAGGATTACGAAGAAATCAATGGAACTGAAAAGAAAGAAACAATCTATAAAAGTGGAAAACTGACACCAAAAGGAATAATCGAATTGACTAACGAACAGAAAAAATAAAAACGACACCACAACAATGGCTATAATTAATACGGGTTTGGTGCTTAGCCCAAAAGTAATCGCAATTAAACTAAGTCCACCAAATCTTTTGATTTGGCTTTAGAATAAAAAAAATAAAACAAAATAAAAAAGTTTTGGTTAAGTGCTTAATCGGAAATTCAGAAGTTTTAATTCCCGTACTAACCATAGCCGAGACGTTGTGCGTCATTAAAATGCACTCGTGATTACTCTGAATAAATCAAGTAGTAATCGCTAAAACGGATCGCATTTTTTGATGGATAAATCTGGTACAGAGCGCACGGATTTTTGTAAAAATTAGGTTCAGGTTTGAGGCGAAACAGATCAGGACCACGGATAAAAACTAAGGGATAAATCAGGATGAATAAGAAATAACGACCGCACAACACAATGTATAAAACATCGCTAGTTTTGGCTTATCATTAGGTCTGTGTTTTCTTGCTGATTCCGCCAATTTTTTAGATTTTTAAGCATTAAACGTGATAAATAGGCACAAAATATAAAAACTCGGCTCATTGTTTAACCAGAATATACTACTTTTAAGCGACGCTACGTTTCATACACAAGACCGTTGTGCCCAATGCCGGAAAACCGAAATTGAGAAACAAACAAACAAACAAACAAACCGAAAAAACAAAATAACTGAATGGCATTAAGCTGGAACGAGATAAAAGATAGAGCGTTAAAATTCTCAAATGAATGGGCAGAAGAAACGAAAGAAAGAGCTGAAAAAGACAGTTTTTGGAATGACTTTTTTAATGTTTTTGGAATATCACGCAGACGAGTTGCAACATTTGAAGAGCCTGTCAAAAAATTAAGTGGAAATCAAGGATTTATTGACCTTTTTTGGAAAGGTACTTTACTTGTTGAGCATAAATCAAAGGGGAAAAATTTAGACAAAGCTTTTGAGCAAGCTACAGATTATTTTCCTGGTCTAAAAGAACACGAATTACCAAAATACATTTTAGTTTCAGATTTTGACAAAATCAAACTTTTTGACCTTGACGAAAGAACAGAGCACGAATTTCACGTTTCTGAACTTTATAAAAACGTGAAACTATTTGGCTTCATTGCAGGTTATCAAAAGAGAACTTTTAAAGAAGAAGACCCAGTAAATATAAAAGCAGCTGAATTAATGGGAAAACTTCACGACCAACTCGAAGAGTTTGGCTATGAAGGTCATCATTTAGAAGTATATTTAGTTCGATTGCTTTTTATTCTGTTCGCAGATGATACAAGTATTTTTGAGAAAGATATTTTCAAGGAGTTTTTAGACCAAAAAACAAATGAAGACGGAAGTGATTTAGGAGCTTTAATGGCTCAGTTTTTCCAAGTACTTAATACACCAAAAGAAAAACGACTTAAGAATTTAGACGACCATTTAAATCAGTTCCCTTACGTAAATGGTAAATTATTCGAAGAGTTTTTACCTATTGCATCTTTCAATTCTAAAATGCGAAGCATTTTATTAGAGGCATCAGCTTTGGATTGGGGAAAAATATCGCCCGCAATTTTCGGTTCACTTTTCCAAAGTGTAATGAACCCCGAAGAGAGAAGAAATTTGGGTGCTCATTATACTTCAGAGAAAAACATTTTCAAACTTATTAAACCTCTTTTTCTTGACGAATTAAGAGAAGAATTTGAAAAGGTAAAATCAAGTTCCAAAAAGCTTAAAGAATTTCATCATAAACTTTCTACTTTAAAATTTCTTGACCCAGCTTGTGGTAGCGGAAATTTCTTAATTATTACCTATCGAGAATTAAGACTATTAGAAGTTGACATTCTACGTGAATTATTTAAAAAAGGTGAACGTGTTTTAGACGTTTCATCTATTCTTTGGTTAGACGTTGACCAATTTTATGGAATTGAGTATGACGAATTCGCTTCTAAAATTGCAGAAGTAGCAATGTGGTTAATTGACCACCAAATGAATATGCGAGTTTCAGAAGAATTTGGACAATATTTTGCTCGTTTGCCATTAAAAAAAGCAGCTAAAATTGTTCACGCAAATTCTCTACAAACAAATTGGGAAGATGTAGTTTCTAAAACTGAACTTTCATACATCATTGGAAATCCACCTTTTATTGGTTCTAAGTTATTAGATAAAATCCAAAGAGAAGATATGGCTAATATTTTTAGTGGAGTTAAAAATGGTAAAATATTAGATTATGTTTCCGCTTGGTATTATAAAGCAGCTCAATACATTCAAAACACTAATATTAAAACTGCTTTTGTTTCTACAAATTCAGTTACTCAAGGAGAGCAAGTAAGCGTACTTTGGGGAGAAATGATAAATAAATTAGGTATTAAAATACATTTTGCTCACACAACTTTTAAATGGAGTAATGAAGCAAAAGGAAAAGCAGCAGTTTATTGTGTAATAATTGGTTACGCAAATTTTGACACCAAAAACAAAAAGTTATTTACTTATTCAGACATTAAAGGAGAACCTTCTGAAATTTCAGTAAAAAACATAAATCCTTATTTAGCAAACGCAGAGGATTTAATTATTGAAAGGAGAAGTCAACCGATTTGTAATGTTCCCAAAATGGCTTTTGGGAATATGCCTTTAGATGGAGGTAATTTAATAATTGATGATATAGAAAAAGATGAGTTTTTATTGCAAGAACCAAAAGCAAAACCTTATGTATTACCATTAATAAGTGCGAGAGAATTTTTAAATAACAAAAAGCGTTGGTGTTTGTGGTTAGAAAATATTAACCCAAATGAATTAAGGCGAATGCCCAAGATTTTAGAGCGTGTTGAAGCTGTAAAACAATTTAGATTAGCAAGTAAAGCACCATCAACCCAAAAACACGCCATTACACCTACTCTATTTAGAGATAGAAAGAATCCTGATTCATACATTTTAATTCCAAGCACATCATCTGAAAATAGAAAATATATCCCAATGGGATTTTTCACGAAAAACAATATCGCAAGTAACAGTTGTCATATTGTACCAAATGGAACTCTTTACAACTTTGGCGTATTAATGAGCGAAATGCATATGACTTGGGTAAAATATACTTGTGGTCGTTTAAAAAGTGATTTTAGATACTCAAAAGATTTAGTGTATAATAATTATCCTTGGGCAAAGGAAGTAAGCGAAAAAAATAAAAAGAAAGTTGAAGAAAAAGCTCAAAAAGTGTTGGATGTTAGAGCAGAGTTTCCTGACAGTAGTTTAGCAGATTTATATCATCAATTAACAATGCCACCAAAGTTAATAAAAGCTCATTTGGAATTAGATAAAGCAGTTGATTTATGCTACAGGCCACAAGCTTTTACAAATGAAAACGCACGAATAGAATACTTGTTTGACTTTTATAATCAGTACACAGAACCATTATTGAACGAAAATAAAACAAAGAAAAAGAAATAAAACACTGGGCACAACAATGTATAAAAAACATAGGGCTTTTGGGCTAACTCCAAAGTTCTATGTTTATTAACAAAGTCCGCTAAATATAAAATTTGGCGTTTATAGAAGAAAAGATAAAAGCAAAATATTTATACTTAGCTAAGTAATAAACCGAAACGATAGTGTTTATCATCTGCCCTACGTTTCTTATACTTAACGTTGTAGGTAATTTACCAACCCAAGAAACTGAATGGAAAAAATTCAAAATCAGAAACACTCAATAGAGACTTTTTATTACAGTTTGACCAGAATGCTTGAAAGAGCTTCCTATTATGGTTTGCGTGCTTTAGTGGTTATTTATATGACGGGAGAAATTCTGAAAATGGAAAGCACAGAAGCATTAACAATTTACGGCTGGTTTGCAGGTTCAGTTGTGTTTTCTCAAATATTTGGTGCGTTACTTGGCGACTTGCTAATTGGAAACAAAAAAGCAATAATAGTTGGTGGAATTATTCAAGCTTTAGGAGCATTTGCTTTATGTATTCCTAATACTTATGGACTTTATGCTGGACTATTCCTTGTTGTGCTTGGGAATGGCTTTTTCACACCAAACATTGTGGCAAATTACGGAAAGTCCTATCTGTACAAAACTAAATTACTCGATGCTGGATTTACGATTATCTATTTAGCAATTAATTTGGGTTCATTTCTTGGAGTAATGGCTATTGGGTATTCTGGCGAAAAATTTGGATATAATATTAGTTTCTTGATATGTGGTTTATTAACTCTATTATCCCTAATTCCAATTCTAAAAATAAAAGAAAATGAGTTTCAAGAAAAGGAAAAAATATTAATTGGTAAGCGAATATTAACAATAGCAATAGCTTTTATTATTGTAGGACTTTTTTGGGGAGTTTATGAAATTTCGAATATTAGAATTTTTGACTTACAATTAAAATTAGCGGTGATTTCAACATTAGAAATCCCTAAAAGTATGTGGCAGTCTCTGGGTTCTATTTTCACATTGCCAATTAGTTTAATTGTAATCGTAATATGGACTTATTACTACAATTCTCAATTCTTCAAATTACTGATTGGTTTTTTATTTGGAGCAATTGCATTTGGAATTTTATTATTCATTCCAGAAGTGCCAAAAGAAAATCACACAATTTATTTTTTAGTTTCACTATTGTTTTTAGCAATTTCTGAAATTCATATAGCACCAATAATTCATTCGGTTTTAACAAAGTACTCGAACCCAAAATATTTGGCTATTTTAGTTAGCCTTGCATTTGTACCAAGCAAAATTTTTACATTAATTTTTGGCTTATTTAATGAGAGATTTTATGACAATCCAACTCTAAGTGTTAAATTTGGAATAATAACAATGATTCTAATAAGTATTGGAATAATTGGATATATAATAATTGATAAAAAAACTACCTACAACAACACCTAAACTGCATTAAAACGCAGCTTAGCCAAACCGTTGGCGTTAATTTGAACTGAATGAAAAAAATATTAATACTAATCATATTTTCAATTCCAATTTTGACTATTGGACAATCAAATCCATTTGAAAAGTTGAAGTATGACAAAGTTGTTGCGTATGAATATCAGGGAGAAGGAGGATTGTTAATTGAAAGATGTCTTGATGAAGAAAATGAGAAAATAAATAAAACACTAAATCTGACTGAAAAGCAGACTAAAAATTTGGAAATAATTTTGACATCAGAAAAAGCCTATGGAAATACAACCATGTCTTGTTTTGACCCTCATTTTGCAGTTATTTATTATTTAAAAGAAAAAGTAGTTGGAACTATTAATATCTGTTTGGATTGTAATTACCTAATCGCATCTGAAAAAATTCCTGCGACTGAATTGAAAATGATAAAGATTTCCGATAACTACTCTTATCCAGCAAAAGGCTTTAGTAAAAACACACGAAAAGAAATCTACGAATACATAAAAGGACTTGGATTTACTAAATATTTAAGACCATTGACATCCTATCTTGATGAATAAAAAACTAACGCCAACAATGTATAACCGCAATTACGGCGGATTCGACTACGTCCGAATCCACTCGGAATTGCTAAAGTCAGTACTTAACCGAAAAACCATAACTTAAAACCCGTAACGGACGGTTATACTGAGCCGTTGTAACACATTTAACCAAACCGACAGACTAATTGAATAATTGAATGAAAAAAAATCCATATTCGAAAAGATAATAACTAGAATTGCGATTCTTTTGAGCCGAATTAGGTCAACTTATAACTACTAGAAAATGAAAATAATTGATTACTTGTTTTATAGACTTTATAAAAATGCAATTCCAACTAATAAGTCTATACCTGAATGGTCAAGCATATTCGTTATTTCAATAATTCTAGTTTTTAATATTAGCTGTTTAGCTATAATTTTAGACTACGACTTTAAGTCAGCTGGTGGAAACAGTTTTAAGATTTTGTATTTAGTTTTATTTGGAATAAACTACCTTATATTTCTTTATGGAAAAAGATATCTAAATATAATTGAGAAATATGACAAAATAAAAAACAAGCTGATATATGATATTCTAGTTTTGCTGTATATCATTGGTTCAGTTTTATTTTTCTTTTATCTAGCGGACATTGGAATAAAATATTGGATTTATATAACTGTATTTATATTAATAATTTCTCAAATTCCGAAAATCGTCAAGTTTATAAAATAAAAAAAACGTGTTACAACACCGTGTATAATTAATTGCTTTGGCAAGTGCTTATTTGGAAAATTCCTTCGGAATTTTCTCTGGCTCGTCCACTTTTGCTAAATTAGTTGCTTAAACACGCAACTAACCATACACCAAACGTTAGGGCAAATGCGAAAAAGGTATTATTCATTAAATAATTGACAAAAAACAGAATAAATGAAATTTACAAGACATCTAATTTTTGCGATTTTATCCATTTTAATATTCACATCAGAGTTGTTTTCTCAAACCGACAAAGAACAGATATTAGCAATTAGAAATACTTCGAATCTAGCCTTTCAGTCATACGACAATACGCAAGTTTTAGCATCTTTGACAGATGATGTATTAATTACAACTGGAAATGGAACATTGTTATCTGGAAAAAAAGCCTTGGAGCAATATATTTTAGACGCTGGAGACAGTAAAATGTATTTTATACGGACACCAAAAGAAATTGTTGTGAATGAAAAAAGAGGATTGGCTTGGGAAAGCGGAAATTGGGATGGATACAATCCAGAAAAAGGGAGCAATTCAATTATTAATGGGAATTATTCAGCAATGTGGACTAAAGAGTCTGGAGAATGGAAAATAAAATCTCAACTTTTTGTAACGATTGACTAAAAAATAAAGCACTATGCCCTAACAATGGCTATAATTCATTGTGGTTTTGTACCACACCAAAGTTTAGTATATTTAACACGGCTGATTTCTACAGCGGAAAATCCTAGCGGATTTATCCACAACGAAATCATAGCCTAACCGTTGTGCGTCATTTAAGAAAACTCGAACAAACAAGACAATGCTGAAATTATACAAAGAGATAAATAAAGAATTACATTATTGGGAGACTTGGGACAAAGATAAAAACACAGGAATTGTTCATAAAGGAATTGTTGGAACAAAAGGAACTTTTAGAGAAGTAAAATCTAGATTTTTTACCAACTTTCACAAAAAAATACAAACAGAAATATTGGAACAAACTGAAAATGGATTCCGACCAATTGAACATGAAAACCACGCAAGACTTCTAATTGAATTTAATGTTGACGGAATGGGAACGGAAAAGGACGTGGAAAAACGACAGCAACTACAAAGCCGAATGGACGAGACTTTGGGTTGGACTGCACTCGGATTTTGTGATGGTGGAAGTATCGGAACTGGAACAATGGAAGTTTGTTGTTTCGTTGTTGATTTTGAGGTTGCGAAAAAAGTTATAGAAAACGATTTAAACGAAACCGAATTTTCTAATTATAGTCGGATTTATAACGAAGAAACTGAATAAAAAAAAACGAACGCACAACACCGTGTAAAAATAATTGCTTGGTTCTTGCCTACTCGGAAAATCCTACGAATTTCCCTCTGGCTCGTGAATGTTTGCTAAATTAGTTGCTTAAACACGCAACTAACCATACACAAAACCGTTGTAAACAATTTAAGACAAACATTGAGAAAAGTATTAAAATATGGATTTCTAATTTTCGGAATAATAATTCTAATTGGATTTGCGCTGAAAGGAAATATTACTCACGAACAATTTGACTCTGAAAAATGGAAAAACTGGACGGAAACTGAACAAAAAATGTCAATGCGTTGGGATATGATGAACAGTTTGCGAAAAACTCACGAACTGAAAGGGAAAACGGAAATTGAAATAATTGAATTATTGGGAATTCCAGAAAATAAATCTGTCTCTGAATTTGGTTACTATTTGGGAATGGCTAAACACGGAATTGACACAGGACATTTGACTATCTACTTTGACCAAAACAAAAAGGTATCAAGAATTAAAGTTCATAGAGGATAATAAATGCTGTACTTTAGAATTGTATTTTTCGTTTTGTTCTTATTGGAATTAAGATTCCTGAAATTCAAGTACAAACGAGACAAATATATTTGGATTGGAATAGTTTTAATATTCAGTTACATTGGATATTTTTTCTTTTTAATCTATAAAAGAAGATTATTAGTTAAAAGAAAATTTGAGCCGAATTTTAATCGGAATAGAATAAAATCAACTGAATAAAAACTGTTTACAACAACGTGTATAATTCATTGCTAGTACCCGCCTACTTACGAAAATCCTCGCGGATTTTCTATTCGGTTTGTATTTGCTAAATTAGTTGCTGAAACACGCAACGAAATCATACACAAAACCGTTACCTGCAAGCAGAAAAAGACAATGAACGAATTTATTGAACGATATAAGACACTTTCTAGCTCTGACTTATTAAGAGTAATTGAAAATCAATCTGACTATCAAGCCAAAGCTGTTGAAGCAGCAAAGTCGGAAATACAGGAAAGAAATCTGTCCAACCAAGAATTTCAAGAAGCAAAAAATGTATTAGAAACTGAAAGGAACGAAAGAAAAAAACAAGATGATAAAAAAGCTGCGATTGAAAAGAAAGTAAAGGTGGTAAGCACAACATTTTTCGACACAATCAATCCAATTCAAAAATCGGCTCCATCAGCTGAAAAACTTATCAGACTGATTACAATCGTTTTCGGACTTATTACAATTGTTAAATGGTATAACGAATTTGGACTAATCACCTTTATGCTAACAGATGACACGGGTGGTTGGGATTTAAGTATGGTGGAGTACTTTCTTCCTTTAATTTTGCTTCCTGCTGCGACAATCCTTTTTTGGTTAAGAAAAAAAAGTGGTTGGATTTTGATGGCTTCATATTTGACTTACTCGGCAATTAGTAGCCTTGGACTAACCATCATGACTTGGAATAGGCAGCCAAGTGGAATGCCAGCACTTGATAATTTATTTCCTCAAACCTCACCTATTACTTTAATAATGACCACTTTATTTTTCGGTGGTACTCTGTGGGTTTTAACCAAAAAAGAGATTAAAGAGCAATACGAAATCAACAAGCAAACTTTGATTACAACGATTGGTGTTTCAGGGGTTCTGACTATGTTATTCATTGCACCATTTATATTATAATAACATGAATATAATTTTGACAATACTCAAATGGATTTTAATAATTCTGTTTTTTCCTCTCTCGCTGATTTTTGTTGCTTATTTCAGACAGAGAAAGGCGAAACGGGAATACTACGCAAAAAATTAAAAAAAGCCAGCAGGTAACACTGTATATAGCAAATAGGGCGTTTAGTGTTTTACGAAAGTTCATAGCTATTTACAAACACCGCCAAATCGTTGATTTGGCTTTTAAGAATGAATAAATTAAAAACAAAATACAACGCTTTGGCTCGGAGCTAACTTGAAAGTTCAGTGCTTTCTACTGCCCTACTTGCCATATACTAAACGTTAGCTTTAATTTGATAAACTTGAGTAGAAATATGAACAGAATAGTATTTTTTGTCGCTATTTTATTAGTTGTCACTAGCTGTAAGGAAAAATCGTCACAATCTACCAATTATGAGACAAACGAATGGGTTTTAGTTTATAGAAATGATGATAATGGAAAAACAATTTTCGGAAATAAGGAAAAATTAATAGAAGCAGTGAGAAAAGGATTTCCTATTCGAATTGGATTTGGCTCAAGAAGATCTAATGATTCTACTAAGTCAGTTGAGCATGTTACTGACGCGCATTTTCTGACAATTTCAAATGGTAAAGAAGTTTTTGCTCAAATAAAACCTATAATTGGACAAAGACCTGAATTGGAAAACAATTCTTTGGATATAACTTTTAGACACAATATTGAATGGTCCATAATAGTTGGAACAAATGGATTTTCAGATCGCTTATCTGTGGATAATCAAGCTGATACAATAATTGGTCATCGAACAAGACCTACAGAAGTCAGTTGGTTTGTAAATTCTATCCAGAATAAAAACATGGATAAACCTCAAGCATTACCACTTTATTCTAATTAATAAACTAAAGCTAACAACGCCTATAATTAATTGCTTGGTACTTGCCTACTTGGAAAATCCTACGGATTTTCCTCTGGTTCGTTTTCTTTTACTAATTTAGTTCTAGCCAACGCAACTAACCATACACGAAACCGTTGTGCGTAATTTAAGACCTCTCGAGAAAACAATAAACATTGCTAAAATTTAATGGGACAAGCAAAACAAAGAATGATTGAATGGGATGAACGGAATTTTAGCAGTATTCCTTATAAAAACGTATGTATAAAACATATTAATGATAATGCAATCAAACGTTTTATTCTAAAAAATTACAGCGATGGATATTGCGATTATTGCCAAAAAGATGTCAAGGTTGTAAGCTTTGATGATTTACTTGAATTTATGATGCTTGGAATATCAAACTTCTATGAGGATGCTGCAAATTTTATGAGTTACAATGGAAGAGAAGGTGGATATTTAGGAGAAACTTTCGACCCTAACGAATTAATACAGGAACGAATCGGTTTGGAAACTGACCCATTTGAATTAACGGAAGATATCGTAAATTCTATTGATGACATTGCTTGGTCAGAACCCGATATGTATTATGATACTGAACGAGATGAATTAATGTACCAATGGAGTTTTTTTAAAAATTTGATAAAACACAAATCAAGATATCTGTTTCAACAAAATGAATCTTCCAAAAAAAGTAAAAACGCATTTACAATATTAAAAGAAGTAGGTCAAATATCTAAACAGTTAAACTTAATAAAGAAGATAGATAAAGGAACTGTAGTTTACCGTTGTAGACAACATCATTCTAGTAAAGTTGTTAATGAAAAAGAAAGATTAGTGGCGCCACCAGAGGAATATGCCATTTATCCCAACAGATTTAGTCCTTCAGGCATCTCTATGCTATATTCGGCGTTCGACCCAACTACTGCGATTTTGGAAACGATAAGCAGAGAAGATAAAGACAAAGACTCTATCACGATTTCAAAATTTATATTAAAAAAAGAAATCTATGTTGTTGACTTCAATGGACTACCAAAGTTACCGAGTATTTTTGATTTTGAAAAAGTAAAAACACACTATCTAATTCGTTTTCTATATGATTTAGTTTGTGATTTCACAAAAGACATAAAAAAAGATGGAAAAGAACATATAGAATATGTACCTACTCAAGTGGTTACAGAATACTTTAGATATCCATTCAACAAAAATCGACAAAATACTATTGAAGGAATTGTCTATCCATCTTTGAAAAATAAGTCCGAATCATCTACTGTGATATTCTGGAATAATGAAGAATGTTTAGAAAACCTTGAATTAATTGACTTGAAAATAGAAAAAATAAAAAACTACGCACAACAACGTGTATAAAACATCCCTAATAAAGGCTTTCCGAGAGGTTCGTGTTTATTTGCTAAGACCGTCAAATTTTTAAATTTGGCATTTAAGATTGATAAGTTAAAAATATAAAAATTCGGCTCTGTGTTAAAACCGAAAATGTAGTACATTTAAACACGCTACGTTTCATACACGAGACCGTTGTAACACATTTTGACCAAATCAAAAAAATGCAGGAATTCAGAAATTGGAAAGAGTTTATTAACCAAGTTTTAATTGACAGCGGACAATTTAAAAACTCAACTTCTGAATTAATAAATCAAACCGAAATCGAGACATTTAAATCAACCGACAAAAACTCTTTGACTGAAATTAGAGTTGGTTATTTGAAAAAAAACTCACTGATTTATTTACAGATTTTTAATCCGTCCGTTCCAGGTTATAATAAATATGTTGAGGGAGAATATTTTTACCAACACGATTTTAGCGAAGACGGAAAAACTTATGGAAATCCAGCATTGGAATTTAATGAACGGAATCGAAACGGAATTCTCTCAATTCTCAAAAAGGGATTAAAAGGTAAAGAAGTTCAGTTCGTGAAAAACGATAAAATTCTGAAATCGAAACTTTACATTGCGGAATTTGACTCGAACTTCAGCTATTCTTATGATTTTACAAAGAGAAGTTTTTGGAACAAAATATTCGGGCAGAAAATTGACAAAATGCACGGAATTGTAAAGCGAGAAATAGAACTGAATTCAATATTTAATGGAATATAAAAAACGTGTTACAACAATGTATAACCGCAATTACGGCGGATTCGACTACGTCCGAATCCACTCGGAATTGCTAAAGTCAGTACTTAACCGAAAAACCATAACTTAAAACCCGTAACGGACGGTTATACTGAGCCGTTGTAATGCATTTGAGAGCACATTTCCTCATTCAAAATACAGTTTCACTCAATATGACTTTTTCAAAATAAAAATCTGAATTAAATTGAACTCAAATCAAACCGACCAATTTTGAAAAAAGCACTCTTACTTTTATTATTATTTTCGAGTGGAATCACATTCTGCCAATCAAAAGAATATAGCGGAATTGTAAAAGCCAAAAGCGACAATCTTCCACTTCCTGGAGTAAATGTGATTATTAAAGGAACAAAAATCGGAACTCAAACGGACTTTAATGGAAATTTTAAAATTTCAGTTCCTGATTCTTTAAATGTATTAAGTTTTTCATTCCTTGGAATGGTTCCTTTGGAGTATAAACTCAAGGACGAAAAGAATCTTGAAATATTTTTAAAAGAAGATTGTAACATTGACTGGTTTGATGAACGACATATCGGATTTTATTTAAATAGCGGACTTATTAATAATCCTGTTGGTGGACTATTTCATTTTTCTTTTACACCAAATTATAATTGGCCAACAATTAAAACAGGAATTAGTTACCAAACCAACCTAAAAGAAAATAAGTTTCTCAACGCTTATTTGAATTTTCATCATCTTTTTGTCAGTTGTGATTTTAACGCTGACATCAATTCCTCTTTGAGAAACTTGGAGTATGATAATAATATAGAATTGACAGCATATTCAGTTGAAACAAGTCTTAATTTTAATCGTTTTAGTGCAATAATTGGCTTAAGTACTATTGACTATAATAAAACGTCGGAAAACGAAAATATAAATTCGATTGGACCAACATTCGGACTTGGAACTTGGATTGGACAACCCTTTTTAATGTCTGTATCTGCGAAAACAACGATTTATAAAAATTTGAGCGAATATCACGCCGAAATAAAAAAACAGTACAAAGGAGTTTATGGATTTCTAAAATATTATAAAGTTAACGACTTTAATGAATTGAGTTTAGGAATCGGAATCGAATTAAGTTATTAAAAAATAAAAACGCATTACAACACCGTATAAAATTAATTGCTGGTTTTAGTCTATTTACGAAAGTCCTCGCGGACTTTCTATCTGTGATTTATTTGCTAACTTTAGTGCTTAAACCACGCAACTAATCTTATACAAAACCGTTACAAGCAAGCTGAAAAAACCAATAAATGACTGAATTCACAGAACTTTATAAAAAATTATCTAATTCCGAACTTCTAAAGATTGTAGCGGAATCCGATAAGTACAATCCAGTCGCCGTAGAAACTGCAAAAACGGAAATTGATAATCGAGAATTATCAACAGAGGAATTAAACAAAGCTAAAACTGATATTAACAAGCAACAAGAAAAAAAGAAACTCGAAATTGAAAAACGGAAACGCCAAGAAGAAAAAATAAAGAAAGGTGCTTCTACTCTTTTTGAAACCATCAATCCTATTCAAAACGGAATTCAAACACCTGAAAAAATCATTAGACTTACAACTCTAATTTTTGCAGGAATTGCTGTTTATAGAATTTTCAAGGAATTTGGAATGCTTAGTTATATGTTTACTGACAGCGGAGGAAAATGGGACTTAAGTATGGTTGAGTATTTCTTTCGTCTTATTATATTGCCACTTGCGATATTTCTATTTTGGAAGCGGAAAAAAAGTGGTTGGGTTTTGCTATCTATATTTTTAACTTATTCAGCAATCTCAGCTATCGGACTATTTTTTATGAATTTAGGACGAGAACCTTCAGGAATACCAGCACTCGAATCATTATTTCCAACAGTTTCGCCAATTACATACATAATGACTTTAATATTCTTTGGTGGCACATTGTGGTTGATTTGTAAAGAAAATATCCGAAATATTTATAAAACATCTAAACAGACAATGTTTGTGACTATTGGATTAACAATAGCTGTGAACGTGGTTTTTATTTACTCAATTATTGGATAATGGATATAATTTTGAACATTTTAAAATGGATTTTAATAATTTTATTTTTCCCATTATCCTTGATTTTTGTTGCTTACTATAAACAAAAGAAAGCGAAAAAAAACAGAATACTATAAAAGTGAGCAGAAAGCCAGCTTGTAACAATGGCTATAATTAATACGGGTTTTGGTACTTAATCAAAGTTTAAAACTTTAAACCAAGTCCGCCAAATCTTTTTGATTTGGCTTTATGAACAAAAAAGATAAAACAAAATAAAAAGTTTTGGCTAAGTGCTAAATCGGAAATTAATCGCTTATTAATTCCCGTACTAACCATAGCCGAGACGTTAGCTTTAATTTGATAAACTTAAGTAGAAATATGAACAGGTTAGTATTTTTTGTTGCTATTTTATTAGTTGTCATTAGCTGTGAAAAAAAATCACCGCTATCTACCAATAATGAGATAAACAGATGGATTTTAGTTTATAGAAATGATGATAATGGAAAAACAATTTTCGGAAATAAACAAAAATTAATCGAGGCAGTGAGAAAAGGATTCCCCGTTCGAATTGGATTTGGTTCAAGAAGGTCTAATGATTCTACTAAGTCAGTTGAGCATGTTACTGACGCGCATTTTCTGACAATTTCAAATGGTAAAGAAGTTTTTGCTCAAATAAAACCTATAATTGGACAAAGACCTGAATTGGAAAACAATTCTTTGGATATAACTTTTAGACACAATATTGAATGGTCCATAATAGTTGGAACAAATGGATTTTCAGATCGCTTATCTGTGGATAATCAAGCTGATACAATAATTGGTCATCGAACAAGACCTACAGAAGTCAGTTGGTTTGTAAATTCTATCCAGAATAAAAACATGGATAAACCTCAAGCATTACCACTTTATTCTAATTAATAAACTAAAGCTAACAACGCCTATAATTAATTGCTTGGTACTTGCCTACTTGGAAAATCCTACGGATTTTCCTCTGGTTCGTTTTCTTTTACTAATTTAGTTCTAGCCAACGCAACTAACCATACACGAACACGTTGTAGGTAATTTGACCGAAATATGAAAACACCATTTTACATTATAATTTTAGTTTGCATTTTTAGTTGTAAATCGACTAAAATAGTTTCGGAATCGAATACTGAATCGGAATCGATTTCTAAAAAAACCGAAATGGAATTTTATGAAAACGGACTTTTAAAAAGTATCGGACAAATTGACTCGGACTTTTTATCTAAAGCGGCTCGAATTGGATTGTGGAGTGAATTTTATGAGAATGGGAAACTGAAAGAAACTGGAGAATATAAAACTGACTCGTATGTGAATTGCTGTATTGCTGGACCTTGTGATATCATTTATAGTTACAAAATTGGAGAATGGAATTATTATCACGAAAATGGACAATTAAGAGCAAAAGGAATTTATAAAATTGACAAAAAGCACATTGAAACGACTTGTGAAGGCGGAGACGAAATCAATATTGGATTTCTAAATGAGAATTGGAAATTTTATGACAAAAACGGAATTGAAATTAAACTGACTGAAAAGGAAATAAAAGAAATGGAAAAGAGCGGAATTGTAGATGAATTTGACTTTATGGGAAAGTAAAAAACTACCTACAACACCGTGTATAATTCATTGCTAGTACTCGCCTACTTACGAAAATCCTCGCGGATTTTCTATTCGGTTTGTATTTGCTAAATTAGTTGCTGAAACACGCAACGAAATCATACACAAACACGTTGTAACACATTTTGACCAAATCAAAAAAATGCAGGAATTCAGAAATTGGAAAGAGTTTATTAACCAAGTTTTAATTGACAGCGGACAATTTAAAAACTCAACTTCTGAATTAATAAATCAAACCGAAATCGAGACATTTAAATCAACCGACAAAAACTCTTTGACTGAAATTAGAGTTGGTTATTTGAAAAAAAACTCACTGATTTATTTACAGATTTTTAATCCGTCCGTTCCAGGTTATAATAAATATGTTGAGGGAGAATATTTTTACCAACACGATTTTAGCGAAGACGGAAAAACTTATGGAAATCCAGCATTGGAATTTAATGAACGGAATCGAAACGGAATTCTCTCAATTCTCAAAAAGGGATTAAAAGGTAAAGAAGTTCAGTTCGTGAAAAACGATAAAATTCTGAAATCGAAACTTTACATTGCGGAATTTGACTCGAACTTCAGCTATTCTTATGATTTTACAAAGAGAAGTTTTTGGAACAAAATATTCGGGCAGAAAATTGACAAAATGCACGGAATTGTAAAGCGAGAAATAGAACTGAATTCAATATTTAATGGAATATAAAAAACGTGTTACAACAATGTATAACCGCAATTACGGCGGATTCGACTACGTCCGAATCCACTCGGAATTGCTAAAGTCAGTACTTAACCGAAAAACCATAACTTAAAACCCGTAACGGACGGTTATACTGAGCCGTTGCCAGTAATATGAAAAAAAAGTGAACATTAGAAATTATGAAGAAAATTACATTGTTATTATTATTGTCAGTAATTTTTACTTGTTGTTCAAATGATAGAAAAGTTTTTGAAGAAGCAAATAGATTAATAAGCGAAAACAAAATTGATTCTGCACTTGTGTATATTAGAACTGAAAAGGAAATTAAGTCTGATGCAATAAGAACTGAATTTGTAGAAGATGGAAATAGAGACGTTAATAAATTAATGAATTTAATAGACAACGCTACTGTCTCGTATGAATACATAGAAAATTCAATTGTAAATTCTTCATCATTAGAATACGCAAAAAAAATAATGGTTGATTTATCAGATTCTGATATCGAAAAACTTAAAAATGGAAATTTAAATACTTCATTTTTAAAACCTCAAAAACTGAATGATAATTTTATTGATTTAATGAGGTCAGAAGTTGATAACAAAGATGCTTTTGTTAAAGAAAGAGATGAGAAAATAAAAAAAGACGAAATCTTTTTAGAAGAGAGAAGAAAATATTCAGAAGAGTCTCATAAACAAGAAATACAAGATAATTATAGAAAAGAAATTGTTGAAAAACAGTTTAATAAATGGGATGGTTCTCATATAAAATTAACCAAATTAATTAAAGATAATATGCACGACCCAGATAGTTATGAGCATATAGAAACTAAATTTAGAGATAATAAGAACTCTATATTTGTTACTACAAAATATAGAGGGAAAAATGCGTTTGGAGCAAAAGTAATTAATACTACATCTGTAAATACTGACATAGATGGAAATATTATTGAAGTCTTGAATTGAGCAGCGGTAAAAAAACATCTCAATGATTACTCAAAAGCAGAAAATACTACTGGCAACAACGTGTATAATTAATACTACTTCTCTACTCCAATTTAAATTTCTATCTTTAAACTTACGATTTGCTACTTCTGAAAATCCTGCGGATTCTCAGCCGTACAAATCATACACGAACACGTTGTAATGCATTTGAGAGCACATTTCCTCATTCAAAATACAGTTTCACTCAATATGACTTTTTCAAAATAAAAATCTGAATTAAATTGAACTCAAATCAAACCGACCAATTTTGAAAAAAGCACTCTTACTTTTATTATTATTTTCGAGTGGAATCACATTCTGCCAATCAAAAGAATATAGCGGAATTGTAAAAGCCAAAAGCGACAATCTTCCACTTCCTGGAGTAAATGTGATTATTAAAGGAACAAAAATCGGAACTCAAACGGACTTTAATGGAAATTTTAAAATTTCAGTTCCTGATTCTTTAAATGTATTAAGTTTTTCATTCCTTGGAATGGTTCCTTTGGAGTATAAACTCAAGGACGAAAAGAATCTTGAAATATTTTTAAAAGAAGATTGTAACATTGACTGGTTTGATGAACGACATATCGGATTTTATTTAAATAGCGGACTTATTAATAATCCTGTTGGTGGACTATTTCATTTTTCTTTTACACCAAATTATAATTGGCCAACAATTAAAACAGGAATTAGTTACCAAACCAACCTAAAAGAAAATAAGTTTCTCAACGCTTATTTGAATTTTCATCATCTTTTTGTCAGTTGTGATTTTAACGCTGACATCAATTCCTCTTTGAGAAACTTGGAGTATGATAATAATATAGAATTGACAGCATATTCAGTTGAAACAAGTCTTAATTTTAATCGTTTTAGTGCAATAATTGGCTTAAGTACTATTGACTATAATAAAACGTCGGAAAACGAAAATATAAATTCGATTGGACCAACATTCGGACTTGGAACTTGGATTGGACAACCCTTTTTAATGTCTGTATCTGCGAAAACAACGATTTATAAAAATTTGAGCGAATATCACGCCGAAATAAAAAAACAGTACAAAGGAGTTTATGGATTTCTAAAATATTATAAAGTTAACGACTTTAATGAATTGAGTTTAGGAATCGGAATCGAATTAAGTTATTAAAAAATAAAAACGCATTACAACACCGTATAAAATTAATTGCTGGTTTTAGTCTATTTACGAAAGTCCTCGCGGACTTTCTATCTGTGATTTATTTGCTAACTTTAGTGCTTAAACCACGCAACTAATCTTATACAAAACCGTTGGCAATAATTAAATAATATAAATGGCTTGGATTCCACTATACTTGAATAAATCAGACGAGAAAGAACTTCTGAACTTTCTAAATCAAGAAGAAGAAATTGCTTTCATAATCTCGAATGGAGATAATAATTGGAAAGCAGTTAATTCAATTAATAAATTTCCAGAATCAAGAATAGTTATTTGGCACATTCCAAGTGGAAAACTACCTCTAATAACACCTGATGACAGTGAAGAGTGGATAGAAGAACCTTTTAATGGATGGATTGAAAAAAGAAAAGGTGCTGATGAAAGAACTCCATATTTTGGAGCAGGATGGCCAGGAGTAATTCACCTAAATATTCGTACAAACAATGAAAGTAAAATTGGAATGTCATCATTCGAATGGATAGGAAACCATTACTCGATAATTGGAATTTCTGCAAGTGAGACGACTAAGAAATTTTGGAATCGTTTAAGAAGACAAATAAAAAAGAGAGCTGTTCAGATTTCCCGTTCTGACCGAGAAGGGAGCAAACCCGAAATTTTTACATTTAATGGAGCTTTGGGTGAGATTAAAAACGGTAAAGAAAGAAATATGAATCCAATCTAAAACTATTGCCAACACTGTATATAGCAAATAGGGCGTTCGGTGGATTGCGAAAGTTCAGTGCTATTTACAAACACCGCCAAATCGTTGATTTGGCTTTTAAAATGAATAAGTTAAAAACAAAATACAACGCTTTGGCTCAGTGCAAACTTGAAAGTTTATCGCCTTCTTCTTCCCTACTTGCCATATACTAAACGTTGTGAGTTATAAAACTGAAGTAATAAATCTAAAAAATAACTAAATATGAAAACATATTTTTCTGATGAAATCGTAAAAGTAACCTCTGAAAGAGTTCAAATTAGTTCTGACATTTCAGGTTTTGATAGGTCAATTAAAGACATTGGTGGTGTAACAGAATGGCAACTAACAAAAAAGAATTATCTAGGTTATATTTCTGGGGCAATATCAGCTCTTTCGTTATACGTCTTGTACGAGAACTTATCTAATGGAGAAGTGTCCTTCGCTCAAGGTCTAACGATGACTGCTTTTATTGTGATTCTAGGATATCTAGCATACTGGTCTTTTAAAATTAGGGAATTAACTCAATTTGGCATGACAATTTTATTAAATAATGGAGTAATCGGATTTAGTGGTGTAATTGCAAAACCAGGTAACATCCAAAGCGGAATTGGGAATTATAATGGCATTCGCAATCAATCTGAAATTTCTGAAATAATAATAGCCATTAAAAAGGCTATAGGAGATTCAGCTGCCTCTGCATAAATGAGTCAAAAAAGAAATAACAACTCACAACAAGGTGTATAGTGCATACCCTTCGGGATACGCACCATACACAGAACGTTGTGCGTAATTTAAGAAACCTCATTACTCAACCAAAAACATAGTTCTCTCATTATGACTTTTATGATAAAAAGAACTGAATTATTTTTGAGAAACTAAATAACTAAAAAATGAAATTCTCTTTCAGTGTCATATTATTATGCTTGATTTTAAGTTGCAAAAGTTCAAAGAAATTTAATGACTTATATGAATTCGAACCAAGTTTAGCTTTCACTTATATGATTGGATATAATGGAGAAAATGTAGCGAATGAAACCGACTTTGAAGCAGTTAAAATATATTCATATGATTTATTTGAAAATGGTAAGGTGAAAGACAGTTCCCTTATGGATTATCAAAATCTTGATTTTTATTTAACTCAAAAACATCACACGACCTATGAAGTAAAACATGATAGTTTAGGTAGAGATTATGAAAGATATGCTACCCGAATTTCGAAAAACGAAACTCATCTAAATTATAGAAAAGTTTATGACGGAAAATCAAATCTAAAAGAATGGATTGTTTTTAACAGAGATGGTCAAATCAATTTCAAAGTGTTTTATGATTACAATTCAGATAACAAATTAATAAGAGAAGCAAAATACTATGGATATTTTCTTTATGATGAGCCCAAATTGACAAGTCTTATCTACTATGAATACCCAAATGATTTAGAGAAAATGATAACCTATTGTGAAAATGAAACCGATAAATCAAAATGTAGTAGAATAGGATATTCTAAATACAATTCAAATAATCAGTTAATAGAAACAGATTTCGGGAATCTTGAAAATGGAGAATATAAAAGTCGTAGAAAAACTAAATACTTTTACTTTCAAGATAAAAAAGTAAAAGAAGAGTTTTATGAGTTTGATATTCTAAAATATACTATAGTTTTAGAAAACAATTCAAATGGACTTCTTCATATTTATAAAATTATATTCCCAGATAAAAAACGCCAAATGAGTTTAATGAAATATTATTACGGAAAAGAAAGAAAAACTACGCACAACAACGTGTATAATTAATTGCTACGGAATTTCCTCAACGGAAATTCACTTGAATTAATTACATTTGTTTCACAGCGGAAAATCAGTACTGATTTTCCGCAACTAATCATACACAAACCGTTGGCGTGCATTATAAAATGAAAGAATTTGAACTAAAAAATATAGACCCCGAGGATATTGAGGACTTACTCATAAAAGTAGAGGATTCTTTTGAAATCAAATTTGCCGACAACGAGCTTGCTCACGTACAGACCTTTGGTGAGATATGCGACCACATCAAGAAGAAAATACAACTTGACCATATAGACGACTGTACGACACAACAAGCCTTTTACAAATTGCGGAGCACATTAGTTTCTGCATTGCACGTTGACACAGAAAAAATAACTCCAGATACTTTACTTCAAGACCTCTTGCCAAGGCGAATAAGAAAATCAAAGGCACAGCAAATAGAACAATCTTTAGGATTCAAGTTATCACTCTTAAGGCCACCTCATTATGTGACAGGTTTTCTTGTTCTGCTCCTTTTAACTTCTTTGGTTGCTCTTGCGTTTACTTGGCAATTTGGACTTGCAGGACTTGGACTTTCAATTGGTGGACTATGGCTTGCAGCTAAGACTGGAAATGAACTTGATTTAAAAACTGTCGGACAACTTGCAGAGAAAATGACAAGAGAGAATTACTTAAGGTCCAGACGCAATCCAAAGACGTATAATGACAATGAAATAGAAAAAGTCCTCACTGACTGGTTCAGCAACGACTTGGGAATTGATAAGTGCAAATTAACGCGAGAAGCGAGATTGACTTAAAAATAAAAACGACACGCCAACAAAATGTATAGTTCATAGCACCTTTTAGGGTGCTACGAAACCATACACTGACCGTTGCCATTAATTTAAAATGACTGTCATTAATTCAATATTTTCGATTTCAATAAGTTTGATTTTCCTAATCATTAATCTGAATAGCGGAATAAAAAATACTGAAATTCAAAACAGATATTTGACTAAAAATAAAAATTGTGAAATTGAAAGCGTAACTCTGAAAACGGAACGAATTGAAAAGAAACGCAAGTTTTTATTTTGGACTTTAAGTCATAAAAAAGTAATCGTAACAGACCGAATTATAGATTCAAATGGAAGAAAAAATTTTGAAAAAAAATCAGTTTTCATCTGTTCAATGGACGCTTGCGATGACCGAAAATTCAATAGAATAAAAATTGTCGGAAAAGAAATCTGGGTATTTAGTTACGGAAAAAATGTGGACAAAGTTAAACCCATAAAACGTTATGATTTTTGCGGAAAATTTATCGGAACTAAAAAATGGGAAGATGGAGATTATCATGAAATATAAAAAACTAATGGCAACAATGTATAACCGCAATTACGGCGGATTCGACTACATTCGAATCCACTCGGAATTGCGAGCGTCAGTACTTAATCGAAAAGTAGTAATTTAAAACCCGTAACTGACGGTTATACGAGACCGTTAGCAACAATAACCTCAACCTCAACCCTGCGAAAATGCAGGGTATCGGCACGGATACGCAAAACAAAAACCGCCTGAATAGGCTATTTTTTAATGTTTCGCTAATTGTTGCTAACGTTCGCCGTGTAACAAAAAAATAGCCCTTGCAACTGCTATGCAGTTGACTTAAATTTAAACCCTTTATTATGAGTTTATTTAATATACCAAAATTCGACTTTCCAAAATTAAATCCTGAATTAACATTAGATTTAAGAGACCCTGACGAAATAACTAAAGAAATATTAGAGTTCTTAAGACAAACGACAATAGAACAATCTAAAACATCTATAAGACAATTTCGAGCAAACCTGTTATTAACCATATCTACAATAATTATTGGTGTAATTGCTTTAACTCCTTTATTCACTGACCAAAATAAAACTCATAATAATATTCATAATGAGCAAATATCAAAACTAATAAAGCTACAAGAACAAAACACCATATTAATATCTGAATTGTCATCCAATTTGAACGACCTGAATCATCAAGTGCAAACTTTGGAGAAACAAATTCAAGAAACTTCCAAAAATTAAATTTATTCATCATTAATATTTATTTAGGTTATTGCGTGATTGACATGGTTTCGTGAATGTCAATAACACCTGTACTTTCTTTTACTATTTACTATGTTTTAAAAAGATGTTCATTACTAATAGTTTTATTTATTAAGAACAGTGCTTTTATGGATTTTAAAAAAAATTACTATATTACTGTTGCTAACACTGTGTATAATTAATTGCTACGCAATTGGGCTATTATTTTGTTTTTCGCTTACTTGTTCTCGGTATTTTAAAACAAGTTTTAAATCCCTACACAAACGCAAAAAATCATACACGGCGAACGTTAGCCACAAGCTGAAAACCCACCGCACAAATAGCACATTTGCAATTCGCACCGACCGACCCACAACCCAAAATTGCAAAAGAGCTATTTTTTCCCACCCCGCCAGTATGAAAATCCAAAAAAGATTCTTAATTTTGGACAAATATTGTCCTGAAATAATTTTCAAGAATAAAGAAGGTAATGACAGCAAAAGAATCGTTTGGAGAACATATCAGAGCATTAAGGGAAAACCAAAAACTTCCACTTAGGAAAGTTGCAGCAGCATTGGACATTGACCCCTCTACGTTGAGTAAAATTGAACGTGGAGAACGAACTGCTAATAAAGAAATGTTACCGCTATTAGCCGACTTATTCAGCGAAAGCGAAGAAGAGTTAGGACTTATACTAATGAGTGATAAAGTGGCTTACGACTTGGTGCAAGAAGAAAATCCAGACCAAATTCTAAAGGTTGCCGAAGAAAAAATTAAATACTTAAAAAACAAGAATCTTCAACAAGGTTCGCTTGACTTATAGCCATGACGATAAAAGACCTTGTTCAAAAATATCACGCAAACAGAGATGCTTACTTAAAAGCAGACTACAACGAAACACAGTTGCGTACCGATTTCTTAGACCCTTTATTTGAAATGTTGGGTTGGGATATCAAAAACAATCAGGGAAAACCGACCAACGAAAGGGAAGTTTTAGTTGAAGAAGCTTTAAAGGAAGATGCAAGCAGTAACACGAAAAAACCCGATTACACTTTCCGACTTTTTTCAGAACGAAAATTCTTTTTGGAGGCTAAGAAACCTCATGTGAAAATTGATTCTGACCCTGAACCTGCAAAGCAAGTTCGCAGATATGGATTTACAGCTAAACTCAAAATATCTGTCCTTTCCAACTTTGAGCACCTAGCCATTTATGACTGCTCTCAAAAAGTAGATAAAGACGATTCTGCTACGAAAGCACGAGTGAAAATTTACCACTACACGGAATACGAGGAAGCCTTTGAAGAAATTCAAAATCAGCTTAGTCATGAGGCGGTTTACACAGGAGAATTTGATGAAACATGGAAAGAAATTGAAAGTCAACTCAAACTTTCCAGTGTTGATGATTTATTCCTGCAACAAATCAACGAATGGCGTTTAATTCTTGGACAAGAAATCTACTCCCACCAAAACCAGTTAGATGAAGCCCAGTTAAACGACATTGTTCAAAGCTATATCAACAGTATTATTTTCCTTCGAGTATGTGAAGACAGGAATATTGAGGTTTATAAAACACTCCTGAACTTTGCCGACAATGAAGATTTTAATGCACTCATTCATAAATTCAGGGAAGCCGACAAAAAATACAATGCAGGGCTTTTCAACCACACGTTGACCGAAGAAATAATTTCCAACAATAGTTCAGCTTTTTGGACGATAATTAAACAACTTTATTTTCCTGAAAGCACCTATTCGTTTGTTGTTTTTGCTTCCGATATTCTCGGAAATATCTATGAAATTTTCCTTGGGGAACAACTTAAAATCAATAACGGAGAAATCACTCTTGAAAAGAAACCCGAACACATTGACAGGGACATTGTA
This sequence comes from Flavobacteriaceae bacterium, assembly GCA_965250265.1. Classification (GTDB taxonomy): domain Bacteria; phylum Bacteroidota; class Bacteroidia; order Flavobacteriales; family Flavobacteriaceae; genus PRS1. The sequence continues at coordinate 498,079 of CBDFNO010000014.1, forward strand.
ACCACACCTACGTTTATCATTCAAGACATTCTTAGAGAAACAGTCGCAAAACATTGCGAAGGAAAAACCGACACAGAAATACTGCAATCCACTTTTGCTGATATTGCATGTGGCTCAGGAGCTTTTTTGCTCGAAACGTACCAATTGTTACACGACACTTTAGTGGATTACTATTTAAAAAACAATCCTGATGAGTTGATACAGACAGCTATCAGTTCTTACAAGCTAAAATTTGAAACCAAACGACAACTTTTAACCAACTGTATTTTCGGAGTTGACAAAGATTACAATGCTGTTGAAGCTTGTAAATTCGGTTTACTATTGAAATTACTTGAAAACGAAGACAACAACACTATTCCAACGCCTGCCCTTCCAAATTTAGATGCAAACATTTATTTTGGAAACAGCCTTTTGGATTCTGAAAAAACGTCCGCTGAAAACCAGCGAGATATTAACCCTTATGATTTTGGCGAAACCAAGTTTGACGTAATTGTAGGGAATCCGCCTTATTTGGCAACCGAACACATGAAGCAATTCACACCACTGGAATTGCTTTTATATAAAACGCATTATCAGTCAGCTTACAAACAGTTTGATAAATATTTCTTGTTCATTGAAAGAGGTTTGGATTTACTCAAACCAAATGGACTTTTCGGATATATTGTTCCAAGTAAATTCACTAAAGTAGGAGCAGGAAAAAAGTTAAGAGAGTTCTTAGCTTCTAAGAAAGGAGTCGAACAAATTATCTCGTTTGGAGCAAATCAGGTTTTTCAAGATAAAACAACTTACACTTGCTTGTTAATCCTGAAAAAGACCGAACAGGAACACCTGAAATATTTGGAGATTCAATCTTTAAAAGATTGGAAAACCAGAAATATAGCTCCTCACAATTACGATACCATAGAGTTTGAAAATCTTGATAATGATGGTTGGACATTGGTTCCAGGTGACTTGAAACCCATTTATGAATCCATTGAAAACCAATCTGAAACTTTAGGATCGCTGATTGGTTCTGAAAACATATACAATGGCATTCAAACCAGTGCTAATAACATTTACATTCATGCGGCAACAAATCAGGACGAACAATTCTACTATTTCCGAAAAGATGGTACAGATTGGAAAATAGAAAAAGAACTAACCCGTCCTTATTTTAAAACGTCTAGCGGAACTGACAACCTGAATACTTATCGCCCTTTCTCGCCCAATGCTTTTGTTATCTATCCTTATCTGAAAATGGATGAAAGTGTTCAGTTTGTTGAAATTGAACAGTTGGAATCAGATTATCCGAATGCTTTTGCTTATCTGAGTCACTATAAAGCAATTTTAAATAATCCGAAAAGAGATATTAAGCCAACACCTGAAACGGAAAATGAATGGTACAGGTATGGACGACACCAAAGTCTGGACAAATGTGATGTTCCTGCAAAAATCATAGTTGGCGTTCTTTCGCAAGGAAACAAATACGCCATTGACTATTATGGAACGCTGATTTCTTCAGGAGGAACAGCAGGTTATTGTATGATTACTTTACCTAGCAATTTCCCTTATTCCATTTTTTACGTTCAAGCACTTTTAAACTCAAAATATTTAGAATGGTTCTCTGCTCTCAATGGGGAAGTTTTCAGAGGCGGATATATTGCTCGGGGAACGAAAGTTTTGAAAAAACTACCTATTCGAGTAATAGACTTTGAAAATAAATCTGAAAAAGAACTGCACGATAAAATAGCTTCACTTCAAGAAGCATTAATTCAATTACAAGGTCAAATAGACCAAAACGCAGGAAACCAAAGAGAACTCATTCCGCTTCAACGTCAGTTCGACAACAAGAAAACTGAATTAGACGAAGCACTAAAATCATTGTTTAACTTGGGAGAAGATGATAATCTGATTCCTTTAATTTCCGAATTGTATGCAGCTCATTAAAAATGCGTCAGAAGAGAAGCTAAGGGGTGGATTTTACACCCCCAACCCTATTGCAGCCTTTATCTTAAAATGGGCTTTCAATGGCAATAAAGAACTGGACATACTTGAACCAAGTTGTGGTGATGGCGTGTTTTTAGAAGAAATTCAAAAAGGAAACTATCAATACAACTCTGTAACAGCCATTGAGTTTGATGAGATTGAAGCGGAAAAATCAAAAAATATTGGCTTAGCTAATTCGCAAGTAATTCACTCCGATTTTCACGATTTCTGTATAAATACAGAACAGCGATTTGATTTAGTTATAGGCAATCCGCCTTACATACGTTATCAATATTTCAATAAAGAACAACAGCAATTTGCTGCTGACATTTTTGGAAAAGCGGATTTGAAATATTCAAAACTTACCAATGCCTGGGTTTCCTTTGTGGTTGGTTCTTCCCTACTTTTAAAAGAGCAAGGGAAAATTGGTTTTGTGCTTCCTGCCGAAATATTACAGGTTTCTTATGCTCAAACATTACGTGAGTTTTTGGCTCACTTTTACAACAAAATCAACATTGTTTCTTTTGAAAAACTGGTTTTCCCTGACATTCAGCAAGAAGTTGTTTTATTGCTTTGCGAAAAGAACAATTCTAAAACACACTTGATTGAACACTTAGAATTAAGGGATGCAGATGAACTTCAAAAATTGAACGTTGCTAAACTAAAAAGCCCGAAAAAGAAAATTGATTTTAAATCCAATAAATGGACATTCTACTTTCTTGACCAAAAGGAAATTGACTTCTTAGAAAGACTTCAAGAAAATCAACAGATTTCAAAACTTGGTGAGTATGCAAAAGTTGAAGTAGGAATTACCACAGGTTCTAATCCGTTCTTTACCGTTCCACTTTCAACGGTCCAGTTTTACAATTTAGAAAAGTATGCCAAACCTTTGGTTGGTAGAAGTGTTCAAGTGCCTAGTGCTATTTTCACGCAAAAAGATTGGCAGAAGAACCGTGCAATGGAAGCCCGAACCCATTTACTGGCTTTCCCAAAAATGGCAGACTTAAATGGTTCTATCGGGGCAAGAGATTACATAGCTTGGGGAGAAGAACAAAAGATAAATGAGGGGTACAAGTGTAGAATCCGAGACGAATGGCAAATTGTGCCTTCTTTGAGAATTTCGGACGCTCTTTTCATTCGTAGAAACAACCTTTATCCCAAACTTATTATCAACGAAGCGGAAGCATATACAACAGACACCATGCACCGTGTAACGGTAAAACCAAATGCAGAAATCAAAGCCCTAACAGCAAGTTATTACAACTCTTTGTCTTTGGCATTTTCAGAAATATGTGGTAGAAGTCATGGTGGAGGCGTTTTGGAACTCATGCCTAATGAAGTTGAAGAAATACTGCTTCCTTACAATGCAAATAATGCTGACTTACTGCCTGAAATAGACAAAATGATTCGGGCAAAAAAGGATATTTCCGAAATCCTTAAAATCACGAATCAAAATATTCTAAAAGAGAATTTTGGGTTCAACGATTCAGAAATTGAATTGGCAGACAGCATTTGGAGGAAATTATCGAAACGTAGATTAAATAGGGGGAAATGATTATGGAAAGAAGCCTCCCCACAGGTGCAAGCACATTTGCAGGTCGCACATGCCAACACACAACCAAAACCTACAAAAGAGCTTACACCTTATCCAACGCTGAAAAAGAAAGCCAGTGGCTAACAAGGTATATAGTGCATAGCTTCCTAACGTCAGCTACGACACCATATACAGACCGTTATGCCCAATTAAAAACAAGAGACGAAAAGCGATAGAATGAACGAATTAGTATCCTTCAAGAATATATTTAAAGACCGAATATTTAAAATCCCAGACTACCAAAGAGGTTATGCCTGGACTACAAGACAATTAAAGGATTTTTGGGAGGATGTTGTTAATTTACCTCCTGACAGATTTCACTATACTGGACTTTTATCGCTAAAAATGGTTGATAAAACAGTTTGGGACAGGTGGAATGATGAACGCTGGCTAATTGAAGATAGAGGCTATAAACCCTTTCATATTGTGGACGGTCAACAAAGACTAACAACATTTGTAATATTTATTCAAGCAATTTCGGAATTACTAAAAAGTCTTCCAGAAAACAAGAACAAAAAAGAAGACGAAATATATTTAGGCTCTTTTAGTTTAAAAGCCATTAAAGAAGAATATTTAGTAATTGAAAGACCACCTCAGTTTATTATTAGAACATACAAATTCGGCTATGAAATTGATAATCCAAGCTTTCAATTTTTAAAACACCGAATTTATAACGAGCCAAATAGCGGAACCATTCAAGAGACATTCTACACATTAAACCTTGAAAATTCCAAAAGCTTTTTTACTGAAAACCTCGCAAATTTCTATAATGAATATGGCTTGTCAGAAATCGAAGCGTTATTCAAAAAACTAACCCAAAACTTGATGTTCAATGTTTATGAAATAAGTGATGACTTTGATGTTTTTGTCGCTTTTGAAACAATGAACAACAGAGGTAAGAAATTATCAAATCTTGAACTCTTAAAGAATAGATTAATCTATTTGACTACTTTATATGATGAAAATCAACTAAAAACTGATGAACGAATTTCACTCAGAGAAAAAATTAATGATGCTTGGAAAGAAGTGTATTTTCAATTAGGACGCAACAAACAGAAACCTCTAAATGATGATGATTTTTTGGTTGCTCATTGGATTATGTACTTTCAATATTCAAGAGAAAAAGGAGATGATTATATACGTTTTCTCTTGGAGCAAAAATTTACACCTCAAAATATCTATTTAAAGAAAGAAGTAAAATTAAGTTCCCTCCAAGACTTTGAGGAAATACGAGAAGATGAAGAAACAGACCAAGAAGAAGTTGAAACTAACGGATTAGACGAAAAGACAATATTACTCTCTAAATTATCCCCAAAAGAAATAGAGGAATATGTTAATAGCTTGAAATCCGCAGCAGTTCATTGGTACAACACACATAATCCATTAAATAATTCTGCATTAACAAAAAAAGAAAGTCTTTGGATTGACCGACTTAATAGAATTGGTATTATCTATTTTAGACCATTAGTAACTGTATCATTTCTTTCAAAAGAAATTGATTCAAAACAAAGGATAAAGCTTTTCACAGCAATTGAACGTTTCATTTTTATAACTTTTCGTTTAAGTCGAGCATTTTCAACATATCGAAATAGTGAGTTTTATAGAGCCGCAAGACAACTTAGAAATAATGAACTAACTGTTGATTTAATAATTGAAAGGCTTGAAGAAAGAATGGATTATTGTTTTGATACGACAGAAGATTCTGACGAAACTTTTTTTGATTACACCGATTTCCAAAAATTTATTGATAAAAAATTTAAAAGAGGTGGAGGGTTCTATTACTGGAATGGATTACGTTACTTCCTATATGAATATGAAATGGGAAAAGTAAGAAAACGGGGCAGTCAAAAAATAGACTGGAATCTTTTTGTAAAAGGAGAGAAAGACAAAGTTTCAATAGAGCATATTTACCCACAAACGCCAACTGACAAATGCTGGAAAAATAGTTTCAAAGGACAGAAAAAATCTAATAAAACACTTTTTCAAGGAACTTTAGGGAATTTATTACCGCTTTCCCAAAGCATAAATTCAAGCATACAAAACGACTGTTTCAAGGACAAGAAAAACCCTAAGTATAATGATAAAAAGGAAAAAATAAGACAAGGATTTTCAGATGGTTCACATTCAGAAATTGAAGTTTCAGTATATGATGAATGGACACCAGAAACTATTCTTGAAAGAGGTATCAAACTACTTGAATTTATGGAAGAACGTTGGGATTTGAAATTTGAAAATGACTATGCAAAAGCAGAGTTGTTGTTCTTGGAATTTATGTTGCCTGAAGACGAAAATGAAAGCGAATAACTAAACAAAAAAAAATGAAAAAAGGGCATAACACGGTGTATAGTTAATGGCGGTTTTGTGTTGAAATTCAATGTTTTAGCATTTAATAAAACAAGGTGCTAATCCGAAAGTTAAGTGCTTCGAAATCCGCCACTAACCATACACAGACCGTTGGGTGTAATTAAAAAAACGAACATTTGAACTCAAAAACATTCGAAGAAAGGGTTAAACAATATGAATCAATTTTAAATGAGCATATTGAAAACAAAACGACTTTGATTGAAAACGATTGGTTTCTAATTGAACCTCTGAACGAAAATGATTCTGAAATTTCAATCAGGTTTTTGTTTGATGAAATAAGAGTTGGAATTGGAATGGTAACTGAATCTTACTCTGATAAATACACAGGATTGGAATTTGAAAAAGGTTTTGAAAAATTCTTAAGACTTATTTCTACTAAAATAAAAAGAGAAGACTTTTACAAAGGAAAACATCCTTATAAATCGCATTATACTTTCGAAAATAATGGAGTTTATGAATTGTTCGGAACAGCAATGACTTTTGAATTTCGATTTTGGAAAAAGCTGATAAAAAAAACAAAAAATCAGAACCCAATAATTGAATCTGAACTGATTATGGAAAAGTTGAACACAATAAAATAACTACACACAACAACGTGTATATTTAATTGCTTGCTTCTAGCCTACTTGGAAATTCCTTCGGAATTTCCTCTGGTTCGTTTTCTTTTGTTAACTTAGTTCTTGCCAACGCAACTAACCATACACGAACACGTTACCTGCAAGCTGAAAAACCAATGAAGAACATTCTTAAATTCATAGTTATTATCTGTTTACTTTCTTCCTGTTCAAATCAAGAAAAGAGAATTATTTTATTGGAAAAGGAATTAAATATTGAATTAGGAAATAATTACAATGTCATTCAAGATGATGATATTTCACATAACGGATTTGAAAGTGATTATACATTGATTTTAAAAATTGAGCTTAATAAAACCGATATTGACAGAATTGTGAAACAAATAAAATCTGAACCTTATTTTAATCAACTTGGAAAATTCAAAAATGAACAAGGAGGAATCACATTAATCGGAAAAGAAAATCATAAGTATTTTGAAAAAGCAACCGATTCTTTAAAAAACACAAAATATAGAGGCAGTTGGTTTGTAACTAATAAAGGATTTGAATTTGTAGATTTAGGAAATAATATGGAACCAATTGATGCGGAAATAAATTTAACAGAAAACACTCTAAAATTTGAATTTAGCCATTTATAAATAATAAACTGAATTAAAGCCAGCAGGTAACAACGTGTATAATTTATGCTGCTTTGCTAACTTCATTTTAAATCTATATCTTTAATCATCTGATTTGATACGACTTTAAATCCTTCGGATTCTTTGCCGCACAAATCATACACGAACACGTTGGCAACAATAAAACACAAACTATGAAAAAACTGATTTTAATTTTAACATTTATTCCAATTTTGACATTTAGCCAATCGAAAAAAGAAAGTGGAATAAAAATGACAACTGAATATGGTTCAGAAAATCAAGAATTACAAGATATTTTGACTTTTGAGAAAATTGACTATTACAAAGTACAGTTTACTGGAACAGAATTAAAAGATAAGAATTATTATCTACTCGTTAAAAAAATGTGGAATGGAAAAATCAAAGAAATTGATACTCTTGTAAACACTTCGAAAAACGAGCGAATGTTACCCATAAAATCTGATACTCTGAATATAAGAGTAACTGCAAAAAAATCATCTGAAAATGAATTAAAATTGATTTATAGATTTCCTCAATTTGGGATTGAAAGAACGTTTGAGGCAACAAATTCTGATGACTATTCTCTGCGTGATGTTGGAACAAATATTGAAATTAAGTCTGGGAAAGAATTTTCTGCTTTTGCATATATAATGCCTTACGAAAAAGATGGTTGGAAAATGTGGTGTGCTGTAGATAGTAGTGGAAAAGATATTGAAAGTTGGGGAAAGGAATTTGGAATTGAACATTACCTAATATTTGAAATGAAATTTGAATAAATTACTATTGCCAACACCGTGTATAATTAATTGCTAGTTCACTGCCGACTTACGAAAATTCCGCTGGAATTTTCTATCTGTGATTTGTTTGCTAACTTTAAGGCTTAACCACGCAACTAATCATACACAAACACGTTGTGGTTAATTTGAAAAACATAAATTAAATAGATTATGAAAATTAAAAGAATGATTTTATTGTTACCAACTTTTCTGCTTCTTTTCGGATGTCCAAGTGATGACGATATGACTACACCTGAAGAAATTGAACTAGAAAATATTGCCAATGAAGTTTTACTATTTGAATTCACTCCAGATACTGGGAATAACTCTTCTAGATTGCGTTACGAAATAAAATTTACTAACCCAAACGATATTTTAATAAATGGATTTCACAAAATCACTATCAACACAGATGGAATTATTAGCTCAAATATTGCTACGGATTCATCTCCTTGTTATGCAATAGCCGCAAATTCAGATTGTACTATTAGCTTTGATGAAGAAGTATCTTTTGATTTTGGAATGGTAAACTCAATTCAATTAGTTTCTGTGGAATATAATCTTGAAAATTAATTGGATAAAAAACTAACCACAACAATGTATAAAAATAATGCTAAATTAGGTGCTTAATCAAGAGTTCGTGCTCTTTTGTTACGTCTGATTTTCCTGCGGAAAATCCTCGCACACAAAACCGCACTATTCTTATACCAAACGTTGGCAAACATTTAAGAAAAACGAAAACCTATGAAAAAAACGAACTTTATTTTTGGATTTATATTTCTATTAATGACTTCTTTGAATTGCGTTGCGCAAGAATACACTTTAGAAGAAAAAACAATTATAAGTGTATTTGACATAGAAGGAAAAACAAAGGCAGAAATTTTCGCATCAATTAATAAATGGATTGCATTAAATTATAATTCTGCTCAAAATGTTATCCAATTAAACGACAAAGAATCTGGAAACATAATCGTTAAGGGAATTAATGAAGCAATTTATAAAAATGTTATGAAGGAATTATATCCTAAAAATAAATATATGCAGGAATTCAGTACTGTTAAGTTTAATCATACTGTAGAAATAAACGTTAAGGAAAATAAGTTTAGAATAATTTACACTTTGACAGACATAATAACGCCTGAACCAGTTGCTGGTTATAATCTGGAATCTCAATACAATATGGTGTTTGATATGATTGATTTTACAGGTATAAAACAAGACAAAATCGACAATTATAATGATTACATTGAGGAACTTTGGAAAAAAGCAATGGTTGGTAAGAAAAAGAGAGAGAAATTTAAAGCAATGACAAAACCGACTTTTGAAGAAATGAATAAAGGAGTAATTGAAAGTATAAAATTGACAATGCTTTCGATTGAAAAAACTGTGAAATCAACTAAAAAAGATGATTGGTAAAAAAAAACGATTTGCCAACACCGTGTATAAAAAATTGCTAAATTAGTGCTTAAACAAAGGTCGTTGCATTTTTGTTACGTCTGATTTTCCTGCGGAAAATCCTCGCACACAAAACCGCAACTATTCATACACAAGACCGTTAGCAAACATATGACCAACCAATGAAAATTATCAAACTATTCATATTTATTGTTTTAATCATAAGTTGCTCGGACAAAAAATCTAAAAACAAAATATCGGAATTTGATAAAATTTTAGGCAAAGAAAATGTTGCTACTCTGGACTTCCTTGTTTCCGATTTTGAAAATGACTTTTTAAAAAGGCAATATCCGAATATGAACTCGGAAAATGCTTATCGAAAGTTCTTGACCGAATTGCGTGATGAAAAAAACGAAAATTGGAAAAGAATTTCCCAAAAAGCAAGAGACAAATTTAAATCGAGTGACTTACGCCTTGAAATGTATGAATTTCCAGATTCTGTTTGGGTTTTAGCAAATAGTGAAATGGATAAAATAGAGGAAGATTCTTTAGAATTTTTACATGTTCCATATCCATATATCAAATCAAGATATAAGAATAACAATCCTGATGGAACTTTTAAGTATTTATATTCAAGAGGTTATGGAGATGTCAAGCCAAATAGTGATTTCGATTCAATTGTGAAATCAGAAATGAAAATACCTCGATTTAATTATATTGGTAAATACCTAATGGCAATAGAATCTGTAAAAGATAAAAGTGAATTTTTAAAAGAATTTTATAGAGCTAAAAAAAATGGAGGACTTTATATCGCTAGTACAACTGCAAATGCATTATTAGATTACAAAGCAGATTTAAAAGACCCTTTGATTAAAAAAATAATCATACTAGAAATAGTCCATTAAAAATACGTTTGCTAACACTGTGTATAATTCATTGCTTCTGAATTTCCTATCGGAAATTCCTCGCATTTTTACTATCTTGGTTTCTTAATCTGAAAATCCTTGTGGATTTTCACGCAACGAAACCATACACAAAAACGTTAGCAACAATAACCTCAACCTCAACCCTGCGAAAATGCAGGGTATCGGCACGGATACGCAAAACAAAAACCGCCTGAATAGGCTATTTTTTAATGTTTCGCTAATTGTTGCTAACGTTCGCCGTGTAACAAAAAAATAGCCCTTGCAACTGCTATGCAGTTGACTTAAATTTAAACCCTTTATTATGAGTTTATTTAATATACCAAAATTCGACTTTCCAAAATTAAATCCTGAATTAACATTAGATTTAAGAGACCCTGACGAAATAACTAAAGAAATATTAGAGTTCTTAAGACAAACGACAATAGAACAATCTAAAACATCTATAAGACAATTTCGAGCAAACCTGTTATTAACCATATCTACAATAATTATTGGTGTAATTGCTTTAACTCCTTTATTCACTGACCAAAATAAAACTCATAATAATATTCATAATGAGCAAATATCAAAACTAATAAAGCTACAAGAACAAAACACCATATTAATATCTGAATTGTCATCCAATTTGAACGACCTGAATCATCAAGTGCAAACTTTGGAGAAACAAATTCAAGAAACTTCCAAAAATTAAATTTATTCATCATTAATATTTATTTAGGTTATTGCGTGATTGACATGGTTTCGTGAATGTCAATAACACCTGTACTTTCTTTTACTATTTACTATGTTTTAAAAAGATGTTCATTACTAATAGTTTTATTTATTAAGAACAGTGCTTTTATGGATTTTAAAAAAAATTACTATATTACTGTTGCTAACACTGTGTATAATTAATTGCTACGCAATTGGGCTATTATTTTGTTTTTCGCTTACTTGTTCTCGGTATTTTAAAACAAGTTTTAAATCCCTACACAAACGCAAAAAATCATACACGGCGAACGTTACAAACAATATGAAAAAAACGCTATTACTTTTATTAATCATTTCGTCTTTCAGCTATGGACAGACCAAATATGACAACTTCGATGGACTAATTTCAGAAGCAAACAATTTGAGAACTGATGAAATTTATGAACAAGCAATTTTAAAATACAGAAATGCACTTGACATACTAACGCCCAACTCGAGCACACCATTTTTTAATCTAGCAGAATGCGCATTGAAATTAAATAATAATGTTTTAGCTGATAAATGGATTAGAAAAGGAATTGCGGAAGGTGGAGCGCAAATGGAATATTTGAGAAAATATAAAGGTTTTAATGAAATTCAAAATGATGTGTTTTATCAGAAAATTATTAAAGACTACAATTCATTAAGACAACAATATTTCTCTACTGTAGATAATATTGATATTTACCTAGAAATAGAGGAATTGACAGCGAGAGACCAATTTGTAAGGAAAATTGACGATTATATAAGCGGGAGAACTGATGAAGATATCTCGAATGCAATGAAACAGTTAAAAATCGCTCAAAAAGAAAATGATTCGGTCAATGTAAAAAAATATATGAATCTAATTTTTCCTAAACCAAATAAGGAATACAAGAAACTTCAAAACGAATTGATGCGAAAAGTAGATTCTCTGAATATTGAGAGACTTATGGAAATAACAAAAGAACACGGTTGGCAAGAAAGAGCTTGGATAATTCTTTGGCATCAAAGAGGTAATCACGACGAAGACAATTACGTTTGGAATTACTTTAGACCTTTAATAAATAGAGAAATAGAGGAAGGAAAAATAAGCAGGAGTTTCTGGTCAGCATTTGACCAATTTAAACAAATGATGAAAGGCGGAAATTTAGAAACTATTACGGTTGGAGAAAAACCAAAAAATGAAATTAAACCAGGAAAGAAGAAAATTAAAGAATAAATACTGTTTGTAACAATGGCTATAAGCAATTGCTTGTTCTTGCCTACTTCTGAAAATCCTCGCGGATTTTCAGTTTGGTGTGTACTTGTAAAGTTAAGTGCTGAAACACGCAACTACTCATAGCCTAACCGTTAGCCTTCATTAAGACCAACCGCTAAACAAATGATAAAATTCTTTAGAAAAATTAGACAGAACTTACTTTCAGAAGGAAAAACTGGAAAGTATTTCAAATACGCTATTGGTGAAATTGTTTTAGTTATAATTGGAATTTTAATTGCGCTTCAATTGAATGAATGGAATGGCCAACGAATTGAAATTAAAACCCTTAATAATAACCTTGAATATATAATAGAAGATCTGATAGTTGATAAAATACAGCTGTTACGTTTAAAAGGTGAACGACAGGAATCCGTCAAAATATGTTCTAATTTCATTGAGAGATATTTGCGAAATCAGGAAATAATTTTGGATTTTGAAAATGATGGCTTAGGTTCTATTTTGTATGAAAAAAAGTTCCAAAGAAGAGTTAGTGGATTTGAAAAAGTAGAATCCTCTAAATTATTTCAGTCCACAGAGTATATCCCACTAAGAGAGAAAATAGATGAATATGCTAATGAAATTGATAGACTTGTTTACGACGAAACAAGGCTAAACTATTTCATTGAAGAAATGGAACGCGAAATGTTCTCAAACGGATCTTTCGATGATATATACGAACGCCATAGAGAATTCCAAAAATATGCAAATAATAAATCCCCATTACCAGAATTAGATTTGTTAGAAATACTAAAAGGGAAATCTGCGTTTAAGGCAATCCTGTTAAGATTTGAAGATGACGCAACTCGATTTTTAATTCCCCAGTATGAAAAGATTGAAGCTGTAGGAAATGAACTGAAACTTGAAATTGAAAAGTATTTAAGCGAAAAATAACGAAAGGCTAACAACGTGTATAATTAATTGCTACAGTGTATAAAGAGTATCTCGGAAATCCTAGCGGATTTCCAACTCCTGCCCTTTTTTGTTATCTTAGTCGCTTACGCAACTAACCATACACCAACCGTTGTAGCACATATGAAAACGAATCGTCGAAATACTAAAAAAAAAAATCGGTTTTCAATTGTTCTTCCATTTCTGTCAATAATTGGAATCGGAATTTTTGCTATTCTAATTACTGGTTATGAAAAAGGAGAAATAATAGATTATGAATTTAATGCAATTTATTCTAACACGGAATATCTGAGTGAATTAGGAAAAATTAAAGTTAAAGAATATTCGTTTGAGTATAAACCAATGAATTTTGATGGTTCTGAATCTGATAGGCTGTATTCCTACTTATTGGAAACTGAAAATAAGGACGTAAAATTATTTGGGACAAAATGTGTTCTAAAAGAGAAATTTACAGTTGAACAATTCGAAAATGACACTTTCGAATTATACTATAATCAAGGAATCGGATTCGACACTGAACAAACAATTATCATTTCTAAAGAATTAGGGCTTTTAGGCAGAAAAGGTAGATCCAATACGAGTTTTGTGCTTCAAAAATTTGGACAGACAAAATTGAACAACGAAACCAAGAAAATTATTCTTAAAAAGTTAAATAATTAAAATACGTGCTACAACAACGTGTATAATTAATTACTTCTGAATTTCCTCATCGGAAAATCCTCGGAATTAATTAACTTAGTCCTTCATCGGAAAATCGTAACCGATTTCCCGTAACTAATCATACACGAACACGTTGCCATTAATTTAAAATGACTGTCATTAATTCAATATTTTCGATTTCAATAAGTTTGATTTTCCTAATCATTAATCTGAATAGCGGAATAAAAAATACTGAAATTCAAAACAGATATTTGACTAAAAATAAAAATTGTGAAATTGAAAGCGTAACTCTGAAAACGGAACGAATTGAAAAGAAACGCAAGTTTTTATTTTGGACTTTAAGTCATAAAAAAGTAATCGTAACAGACCGAATTATAGATTCAAATGGAAGAAAAATTTTTGAAAAAAAATCAGTTTTCATCTGTTCAATGGACGCTTGCGATGACCGAAAATTCAATAGAATAAAAATTGTCGGAAAAGAAATCTGGGTATTTAGTTACGGAAAAAATGTGGACAAAGTTAAACCCATAAAACGTTATGATTTTTGCGGAAAATTTATCGGAACTAAAAAATGGGAAGATGGAGATTATCATGAAATATAAAAAACTAATGGCAACAATGTATAACCGCAATTACGGCGGATTCGACTACATTCGAATCCACTCGGAATTGCGAGCGTCAGTACTTAATCGAAAAGTAGTAATTTAAAACCCGTAACTGACGGTTATACGAGACCGTTATGCAAAATTTTCAAGAATACTGTAACAAATCAAATATTTCAACCTCTTTAAAGAAAAAACATGAGAATTTATTTTTATTCTTTCTTCATTCTTTTCCTTTTAAGTTTTAAATCCTTTTCTCAAAAAAATGAGGAATTTAAAATTCTAAAATTAATAAAAACTACGCCTTTAAAAGATCAACAGTCATCAGGAACTTGTTGGAGTTTTGCTACAACTTCTTTTATAGAAACAGAAGCTCTCCGATTAGGAAAGGGTGGAGTTTCGCTTTCAGCGATTTTTTATGTTTCCCCAACTTATATTGAAAAAGCAGAAAAATTCATCCAAAAAAAAGGAGAAAGCTGGTTTGATGCTGGAGATTTAACATTTAGTGTTTTAGATGCATATAAAAAGTATGGTGCAATTCCTGAAGAAATCTATAATGGCATAATTGAAAAAGATTGGCAACATGATCATCTTGAAATGGACAACCTTCTTTCAGCTATGGTAGAATCCGTTGGAACATCTGGTTATGGTCGAATAAAACCCCATAGTTGGAAAAAGTCAATTGAAGCTGTTCTTCAAGCTTATTTAGGCATAGTGCCAGATACTTTTCTTTATAAAGGAAAAGAATATACATCTAAATCCTTTGCAGATAAATTTGTTGGAATCAACCCAGATAACTATGTAGAAATCACTAGCTATTCACATCATAACTTTTTCGAACCATTTGTTTTAGATATTCCAGCCAATTGGAACTCAAATAAGTACTTAAACTTGCCAATTAAAGATTTTGAAAAAGTAATTAACTCTGCTTTAGAATCTGGTTTTAGTTTAGCTTGGGATGGTGATGCTACAGAACCAAATTTTGATTTTGAGATAGGTCTATTAAAATTACCAGAAGAACAAGAAAAATCTACTATAACACAAGAGTCAAGACAAATAACTTTTGAAAATAAAACAACAACTGATGAGCATAACATGCATATTATTGGCACTGCAATAGATAGTGAAGGTAAACACTATTACTTGCTAAAAAACTCCGAAGGTGACAACAAATATGAAGGTTATATTTATATGTCAAAAAATGCATTGTTACTCAAGACAATTTCAATTTTAGTTCATAAAGATGCTATACCTAAAGAAATTAGAAAAAAAACTTACTTGAGTAAATAAAAACTTTGCATAACAACGTGTATAGTAAATTGCTGGATGGTGTTTAAAGCTTATTATGGAAATTCTGCCGAATTTCCTTTACGCTGTTTCTTTTTGCTATCTTAGTGCTCACAGCAACTAACCATACACGAACACGTTAGCAACAATAACCTCAACCTCAACCCTGCGAAAATGCAGGGTATCGGCACGGATACGCAAAACAAAAACCGCCTGAATAGGCTATTTTTTAATGTTTCGCTAATTGTTGCTAACGTTCGCCGTGTAACAAAAAAATAGCCCTTGCAACTGCTATGCAGTTGACTTAAATTTAAACCCTTTATTATGAGTTTATTTAATATACCAAAATTCGACTTTCCAAAATTAAATCCTGAATTAACATTAGATTTAAGAGACCCTGACGAAATAACTAAAGAAATATTAGAGTTCTTAAGACAAACGACAATAGAACAATCTAAAACATCTATAAGACAATTCCAGCAAACCTGTTATTAACCATATCTACAATAATTATTGGTGTAATTGCTTTAACTCCTTTATTCACTGACCAAAATAAAACTCATAATAATATTCATAATGAGCAAATATCAAAACTAATAAAGCTACAAGAACAAAACACCATATTAATATCTGAATTGTCATCCAATTTGAACGACCTGAATCATCAAGTGCAAACTTTGGAGAAACAAATTCAAGAAACTTCCAAAAATTAAATTTATTCATCATTAATATTTATTTAGGTTATTGCGTGATTGACATGGTTTCGTGAATGTCAATAACACCTGTACTTTCTTTTACTATTTACTATGTTTTAAAAAGATGTTCATTACTAATAGTTTTATTTATTAAGAACAGTGCTTTTATGGATTTTAAAAAAAATTACTATATTACTGTTGCTAACACTGTGTATAATTAATTGCTACGCAATTGGGCTATTATTTTGTTTTTCGCTTACTTGTTCTCGGTATTTTAAAACAAGTTTTAAATCCCTACACAAACGCAAAAAATCATACACGGCGAACGTTAGCGGTCATGAAAAATTAAAAATCAGCACTATATCAAAAATTGAAAAATGGCTTTTACAATTGAAATACTAAAATATGTTGCTTCAAATTTCATAGGATTTCTTATTGGAGCTGGAAGTTCATTTATAGTATGGTATTATTTATTTCGGAAAGTAGTACCCAAAATCGAATTCTCAGACAAAGTAAGTAGGATACTTCGTGAAGATTCCCCTCCCAAACATAATTATAGAATAAAATACCAAAACAAAGGAAAACGAACGGTTATTGACGTTGAAATAAAAGTCAAGTTAAGAGTAAAGGGGTTGTTTAAAAATAGACCATCCACATGGCATACAGTCTCAATTCCGACTGCCCGATACGAAATACCAATATTAAAACCTCAAAACTACGGTGGACAAATTGTGAATTTTGGCATAACAGAATGCGATTTTTTCACGGGAAATTTAGTAGATGAAGAAATAAAGAATAAATATCAAAATAAAACTTTGACTTTAGAAGATGTATTAAATATTGGTAAGCAAAATGAATTAAGTGTTATAATTAGTGGATTCGATGAATTTAGCGGAGCAAGAAAAATATTTGTCTCAAAATTTTATAGAATTACTGATATTGAGGCTGGTCAATTTCATAAAGATACTCTACAAATAAAGAGAAAAGAAAAAACACGAACCGCTAACAATGTGTAAAATGTTCATAGCTGCTAAACACAGCTACGCCATTTACACGAACCGTTAGCAACAATAACCTCAACCTCAACCCTGCGAAAATGCAGGGTATCGGCACGGATACGCAAAACAAAAACCGCCTGAATAGGCTATTTTTTAATGTTTCGCTAATTGTTGCTAACGTTCGCCGTGTAACAAAAAAATAGCCCTTGCAACTGCTATGCAGTTGACTTAAATTTAAACCCTTTATTATGAGTTTATTTAATATACCAAAATTCGACTTTCCAAAATTAAATCCTGAATTAACATTAGATTTAAGAGACCCTGACGAAATAACTAAAGAAATATTAGAGTTCTTAAGACAAACGACAATAGAACAATCTAAAACATCTATAAGACAATTCCAGCAAACCTGTTATTAACCATATCTACAATAATTATTGGTGTAATTGCTTTAACTCCTTTATTCACTGACCAAAATAAAACTCATAATAATATTCATAATGAGCAAATATCAAAACTAATAAAGCTACAAGAACAAAACACCATATTAATATCTGAATTGTCATCCAATTTGAACGACCTGAATCATCAAGTGCAAACTTTGGAGAAACAAATTCAAGAAACTTCCAAAAATTAAATTTATTCATCATTAATATTTATTTAGGTTATTGCGTGATTGACATGGTTTCGTGAATGTCAATAACACCTGTACTTTCTTTTACTATTTACTATGTTTTAAAAAGATGTTCATTACTAATAGTTTTATTTATTAAGAACAGTGCTTTTATGGATTTTAAAAAAAATTACTATATTACTGTTGCTAACACTGTGTATAATTAATTGCTACGCAATTGGGCTATTATTTTGTTTTTCGCTTACTTGTTCTCGGTATTTTAAAACAAGTTTTAAATCCCTACACAAACGCAAAAAATCATACACGGCGAACGTTAGCCTTAATTTAAATCAAAATGAGATATTATCTTCCAATTGTCATTCTTTTTTTTGTTACTAGTTGTAATAAAGAGATAAAACATCCAGAAGAAAAACACATTGCAATTGGTGAGCAAGGAAAGAAACTTGATAGTTTACTAATACCATATGTAAATAAACTTCGCAAGTTAACTGACAACGAAGCAGGTTTGGCAATCGGAGTCACAAAAGGAGACCAAACTATTTTTGCTCATTGTTTCGGTTATTCAAATATTGAACGACAGAAAAAAGTTGATTTCAATTCCGTTTTTCATATTGCTTCTGTTTCAAAACCATTTGTGGCATTTTCAATTGCAAAACTTATAGAACAGAAGAAATTAAGTTTAGACGATAAAATAATTGACTTATTATCTGAATTTGAAATGATGGGCTCAGGATATGATTTGATTACAGTAAAGCACATCTTAACTCACAGTTCAGGGATTCCAGCCAATATTAGTAGTGATGATTGGACAAACCCTTCCTTTGGAGATAAAGCTTTAGATGAGAATTTGGAAATCATTAAAACCCACACTCTTGACTTTGAGCCAGGAACTCAATACAGTTACAGTAATTCAGCATTCGATATTTTAGGCCTTGTAATCAGTCGAGTAAGCGGTATGCAATTTTCGGATTTTGTTACTACCGAAATTTTAGTTCCAGCCGAAATGAATAATACGACTTACAAGAAAAAAGAAGATAACATTTCACATAATAGGGCTATGTCATATTCATATGGTATAGAAACACAAGAGTGGCAACCTTATCCCTACAATGAGAAGTTATTTCCAAGTTCAGGAGTTCTTACAAACCTAACTGATATGCTGACGTGGACACAAATTCATTTAGGAAAAGGAACTCATAATGATAACACAATACTTCAAGAAAAGTACTTCAATCTATTAATTGAACCACATTATGACACACCTTGGGGTGATAAAATAGGGCTAAGTTGGTTTTTACAGTCGTATTTGGATAGATCTATTGTAATGCATCAAGGACAAGATACAGGCTTTGAGTCTATCGTTTATTTATATCCTAGTGAAGATATTTCTATTGTAGTTATGGCAAACAGAGATTTCTCAAGAACAGGAAGAATTATAAATGCTATTTCGGAAATTTTGTTTGATGAAGAGACTAAGTCTTATGACGTTTCAGCGAAATACAAATTCACTGAAGATTATAAAAAAAGAGGAATCGAGGAAGCAAAAGCAACTTGGTCTAAATTAAAAAAAGATACGACTGACATTTATTATGCAGATGATGACGATATATTAACTACAGGAGCCATTTTAGAGAATGGGAAAAAATGGGGGAAAACAAAAGAAATTTTGAAATATTATAATACTTTGAATGAAAAATCTACCTATTCTTTGAGATTATTGGGAAATGCTTATCTAAATCTTGGTGACACAGTAACTGCAATATCCAATTATGAGAGGTGTTTAGAAATAAATCCGAATTATGAAAAAGCTAGAATAGCCATTGAGAAGTTAAAAAACTAAGGCTAACAACGTGTATAAAACATAGCTAATAAAGGCTCTCCGAAAGGGTTTTGCATATTTACAAAGTACACCAAATTTTTAATTTGGTTATATTTATAAAAGAAAATTAAACATAAAAATTAAAAATTCGGCTCTGTGTTAATCCGAAAAGTTAGTGTCTTTTACACGCTACGTTTCATACACAAGACCGTTAGCAACAATAACCTCAACCTCAACCCTGCGAAAATGCAGGGTATCGGCACGGATACGCAAAACAAAAACCGCCTGAATAGGCTATTTTTTAATGTTTCGCTAATTGTTGCTAACGTTCGCCGTGTAACAAAAAAATAGCCCTTGCAACTGCTATGCAGTTGACTTAAATTTAAACCCTTTATTATGAGTTTATTTAATATACCAAAATTCGACTTTCCAAAATTAAATCCTGAATTAACATTAGATTTAAGAGACCCTGACGAAATAACTAAAGAAATATTAGAGTTCTTAAGACAAACGACAATAGAACAATCTAAAACATCTATAAGACAATTCCAGCAAACCTGTTATTAACCATATCTACAATAATTATTGGTGTAATTGCTTTAACTCCTTTATTCACTGACCAAAATAAAACTCATAATAATATTCATAATGAGCAAATATCAAAACTAATAAAGCTACAAGAACAAAACACCATATTAATATCTGAATTGTCATCCAATTTGAACGACCTGAATCATCAAGTGCAAACTTTGGAGAAACAAATTCAAGAAACTTCCAAAAATTAAATTTATTCATCATTAATATTTATTTAGGTTATTGCGTGATTGACATGGTTTCGTGAATGTCAATAACACCTGTACTTTCTTTTACTATTTACTATGTTTTAAAAAGATGTTCATTACTAATAGTTTTATTTATTAAGAACAGTGCTTTTATGGATTTTAAAAAAAATTACTATATTACTGTTGCTAACACTGTGTATAATTAATTGCTACGCAATTGGGCTATTATTTTGTTTTTCGCTTACTTGTTCTCGGTATTTTAAAACAAGTTTTAAATCCCTACACAAACGCAAAAAATCATACACGGCGAACGTTAGCCAACATTAGAAAATTAACTTATGACTAAACGAGATTTTTTTAGAATTATAATTAAACTATTTGCTCTTTATTCAATAATTCTGACAGTCTTCAGTTGGATTCCCTCAAACTTCATCTATACAGTTTATGATTTTGAATTAATACCAGTTTTAGCAGCAATCGCTTTTACGCTTTTGGCAGTTTTAATCTATTATGTTCTGATTAAAAAAACTGACGAAATAATTGAAATTCTAAATATTGACAAAGGGTTTGACGACGAGAGAATTGAAATCGGAAATTTGAACGCTGAAAAGATAGTAATGCTCGGAATTATTTTAATTGGTGGATTTTTACTCATCTCGAATTTAGCGGATTTTATGCAGTATTCATTTCTTGCATTTAAATCAAAGGTTGCAAAAGGCGGTGTGATTGGCATTTTTGACAATAATTTCGGAACTTCTGCTGATTATTTTAATTGGACATTTTCCGGAATTAATATAATCTTTGGCTATTTGCTCTTGACCAATTACGACCGAATTGGAAAATGGTTGAATAAGAAAAATAAAAACGTTGGGTAACAACATATATAAAAAATTGCTATTTTGGGCTTAATTCAATGGTCGTTGCACGTTTGCTACGTCTGAATTTCCTTCGGAAATTCCTCGCACGCAAACCCGCAACTTTCCATATACAACACGTTGTGCAACATAAAAAACTGCAACATTCTTCAGAACTTATAGTCTTTAAAGAAAATAACAGAAAATGACTAAACATATTTTAATTGTAATAGCACTACTTTTTAGTTTAAGTAATATTTTAAAGGCTCAAAATCCATATGGAGATTTAAAAAATTACGATTTAGATATTAAAATTGATTATCAAAAAAGAAAACTATTTGTTACAAGTGAGTTAACTATTCTTAACGAAACTGGCAAAGAAATTTCTAATATCCCAATTATTTTATACCGATTATTGAAAGTTACTTCTATTGTAATAGACGGAGAACCTATAACATATAGTCAAGAAGTAAAATCCTTTGATGATTTTGATGTCTTGCAGGTAAATGCTATTAATATAAAATTAGTAAAACCTATTCCAATTGGAATTTCAAAAAAAATAGAAATTAAATATGAAGGTTCTTTGTTAGGATATTCAGAAACAGGTATGAGTTATATCAAAGACCATATTGATTTTAATTTTACTATTCTACGACCTGACTGTTTATCCTATCCTATTTTAGGAAAACCCGAATTCTCAACACTAAAATCAATCAGTTCTCAAAATTTTGATTATAAAGTTAAAGTGAGTGTTCCAGAATCATTATTTGTTGTTAATGGTGGAATTCTTATTAGTAAAATTTCTGAAAACAGGTCTACTACCTTCATCTATAAAAGTATAAAACCTACTTCGCAAATAGTAATTACAATATCAAAATATGAAGTTTTGAAAACAGATAAAATTTCAACCTTCTATTTTACAAAAGATTCAACAAAATCAAAAAAAGTCCATAAAGTATTATTAAATACCTTTGATTTATATTCAAAATGGTGGGGAGACTTGAAAGGAGAGAATACTTTTTCTTTGATAGAAATTCCTGAAAATTATGGTTCACAAGCAACAGAGAGTTACGTCATTCAAACCGCATCTGCTTTTAATGACGAAAATCAATTAAGACAACTTTATCACGAAATATCTCATTTATGGAATGTGAAATCTACTGACAAATATCCAACTCGATGGAATGAGGGTTTGGCTACATTTATAGAATATAAAGCAATTCAAAAACTGGAAAAAAGAAATGTTTTAGATAAAGAAGCAGTAAGATTTTATGAAATAATTAAAACGGATAAAAAATATAGTGAAATTGCTTTAATTGATTTTGGAGAAAGAAATGTAACAGATAGGTCATACCAAGTGGGTTTTTTATTTTTTTATATCTTGCATCAGGTTGTAGGTGAAGAAACGTTTAATCAAATCATAAAATCTTTCTATCAAGAATACTATCTACCAGGAGCGACTACAAATGAATTTGTTCAACACTTAAAGGCAAATTCTAAATTGGATTTGAATAAACTATGTAATGATTGGATTTATTCAACTAATTATAATAATTATCTAAAAAAGAATGTTTCAATATCTGAACTTGTAAAAATATATGGTTCAAATTAATACGTTGCACAACACCGTGTAAAAATAATAAGGGTTTTAGTGCTTAATCCAAAGTTCAGTACATTTTACAAAGTCCGCAAAATTTACAATTTTGTGTAATATTTTTTAAGAGAAAAATTGTAAATTTCGCTCAGTACTAAACCGAAAAGTAAGTGTTTCAAAATTCCTTACTATTTTTACACCAAACGTTGGCAATAATTAAATGAAACAGTTTCATAAAATATTTTGTTTAAGTCTGATTAATTTATTTTTAGTCAGTTGGAGTTGCACTTTTCAGACAAAACTGGAATTATTGAATTATAATTCTAGTGAATGTAAAGAGGTATATTTTAAAAACTTATACAAACTTCAAAATCGGATTTTAGGAATAAGTAAAACTGACAACTTTCACATTTATAATCTATTTATCGTTGCTAATTGCAGTAGCACAGAAGAAGGTGAAATCGAAATAAAAAACGATACATTAAATTTAGTTTTTCACGGAAAAAGAGAACATAGAGTTTTGAAAGAGAAAAAGAATGATTCTATTGAAATAGTAACCGAGGAGTGGATTGAAGAACTTGCCGATTGTAATTGTGCTTTCAATCTAACTTACAAGATAAAAGGACTTAAAAACAAAGATTATATAATTACTGCAAATGGTAAAAGAATAATCAAATCCGAGCATAAATTTAAGATAAGAAGAAAAAAACCATCATTTGAAATTGCCGATAATGACACTATAAATTATATAGACATATATGGTTTAAAACAAGGATTACATATACGAAATAGAAAAGACGGAAAACTATTTTCCAAAATTAATTATTTAGATGACGAAAAAGTATCAGGATTAGCCAAAACTTATTATGACTTAAATGGATTTGATAAAATAGATGTATTTATGGAAAACCGTGAGTTTTCAATAAGTAAATACTATAAAAATGGCAAATTAATTAAAGTGTGCGATAACGATGGGATTTTTGCTGAAGGAACTAATTGTAAATATTTCGACTAAAATAACTATTGCCAACACCGTATAAAATTAATTGCTAGTACAAGCCTACTTACGAAAATCCTCGCGGATTTTCTATACGGTTTGTATTTGCTAAATTAGTTGCTTAAACAACGCAACTAATCTTATACAAGACCGTTAGCAACAATAACCTCAACCTCAACCCTGCGAAAATGCAGGGTATCGGCACGGATACGCAAAACAAAAACCGCCTGAATAGGCTATTTTTTAATGTTTCGCTAATTGTTGCTAACGTTCGCCGTGTAACAAAAAAATAGCCCTTGCAACTGCTATGCAGTTGACTTAAATTTAAACCCTTTATTATGAGTTTATTTAATATACCAAAATTCGACTTTCCAAAATTAAATCCTGAATTAACATTAGATTTAAGAGACCCTGACGAAATAACTAAAGAAATATTAGAGTTCTTAAGACAAACGACAATAGAACAATCTAAAACATCTATAAGACAATTCCAGCAAACCTGTTATTAACCATATCTACAATAATTATTGGTGTAATTGCTTTAACTCCTTTATTCACTGACCAAAATAAAACTCATAATAATATTCATAATGAGCAAATATCAAAACTAATAAAGCTACAAGAACAAAACACCATATTAATATCTGAATTGTCATCCAATTTGAACGACCTGAATCATCAAGTGCAAACTTTGGAGAAACAAATTCAAGAAACTTCCAAAAATTAAATTTATTCATCATTAATATTTATTTAGGTTATTGCGTGATTGACATGGTTTCGTGAATGTCAATAACACCTGTACTTTCTTTTACTATTTACTATGTTTTAAAAAGATGTTCATTACTAATAGTTTTATTTATTAAGAACAGTGCTTTTATGGATTTTAAAAAAAATTACTATATTACTGTTGCTAACACTGTGTATAATTAATTGCTACGCAATTGGGCTATTATTTTGTTTTTCGCTTACTTGTTCTCGGTATTTTAAAACAAGTTTTAAATCCCTACACAAACGCAAAAAATCATACACGGCGAACGTTGTGCAACATATGAACAATGAACATAAGTTTTGACCTTGATAGTACATTAATCCCGAATGGAAAGGAATTCGAAACTGAAAAACGTGGTGGAATTGCAAAACTGTTCGGAATTGAAGAAATACGTAAAGGAACTGCGGAATTGATTGCGGAATTAAAAAATCAAGGAAATAGAGTTCATATATACACAACATCATTTCGGACGAAAGGAAAAATAAGACGGACTTTAAAATATTACGGAATAAAAGTTGACCGAATTGTTAACCAAACTGAAAATCAGCGTGAATTAAAAAGTCGGAATATAAACTCGTCAAAATTTCCACCAGCTTTCGGGTTTGATATCCACGTTGACGATTCAAAAGGTGTTGGAATAGAATCGGAACGATATAACTTTAGTGCAATTATAGTTGAACCGACTGATAAAAATTGGATTGAAAAAATTAAAAAAGAAATAAAAACGTTGCACAACAATGTATAACCGCAATTACGGCGGATTCGACTACGTCCGAATCCACGCGTAATTGCTAACGTCTATGCTTAACCGAAAATTAACGCATATTAATCCGTAACTGACGGTTATACGAGACCGTTGTACGTAATTAAAACTCATATGAATAAATTAGCATTATTATTTTTCATTTTTATTAATTTTAGTTGTGCCCAAAATAAATCAGAAGATTTAAAGCCAACCTTTTATGAATTCCAGAAATTAAATGAGGATAAAAACTATGATAAGGCCTTCGATTATTACTATGATGGATTCTTGAAAATTGTGCCAAAATCTGAACTCCTAAATGATTTATCAAAACTAGACAACAATGCTAATTATGAGTATTTAGTTAAAAACTCAAAAATTATTTCTATCTCTAAAATCGTCGAAAAAAATAGCATCAAATATGCTTTAGTAAAATTTGGAGGTAATACTCACATAAAATTCAATGACTCAAGCGATATTGAAATTATAGGGCTTATAAAAGAAAACGCGAAAAGCATTTATGGAGAAACTTACTCTTACTCGGAATCAAAAAAAGAAATAACCTTTTCTAAAGATAGTGAAATGATTGCTATTACAGATAATGGTTGGAAATTCTTTGCTTATTCGGATAATATAAAACCATTAATTAAAACTCTTATTCCAAGCGATGTATTGGACGAAATTCTGGCTGAAAGAAATTGATTAGAATATAAAAAACTACGTACAACACCGTATAAAAATAATGCGTAGTTTAGTGATTAATCAAAGTGTAGTGCATTTTTGTTACATCTGATTTTCCTGCGGAAAATCCTCGCACACAAAACTGCACTATTCTTATACCAACCGTTGGAGTGCATTCACCCTTTGGGTGAGCAAAATCTCTCCATTTGCCACATGCATGACCAGATCCCAGCCGCCAAAAAATGAAACATTTTTTCCAAAGCAAATTCCCGATATTTTGCAAATCCACTCCAATGTGGCACTAAACCAAATTGCGCTTTTACCAGTTTACACCCAAAGGGTGGCATCGAGCAAAACGCACTACAACAAACTCGCTAAACACAATTTGGTAACGTTCTTATTGTCTTTATAATTTATTTGTATCTTCGATACATAAATTTTAAACCCAGAACGTCACTGTGTTTAGCGCCACATTGTCGGTCATTAATAAAACCAATAAAAAAATGAAACTAATCAAACTGATACCACTAGTGCTCTTCATTTTAGTTTTTACAAACTGTGAGCAATCGAATTCTAAAAAGGCCATAGAAAATAAATCTCCAAAGACTAATAGAGAATATTACCAACTAAAGGTTTACACCTTTGATTCAGACGACCAGGTAATGGTCACTGACAAGTACCTTAAAGAAGCGTATTTGCCTGGAGTAAAAAGATTGGGAATCAATAATATTGGTGTATTCAAATTAAGACCAAATGACACTGATACTATTCAAAAAACATATGTTCTCACTCCTTTTAGTTCTATTGAACAATTAATTGGCCTTGAAGATCAACTTAATAGAGATGAGCAATATTTAATAGCCGGAAGCGATTTTTTAAATGCATCTTATGACCAAGAACCTTATGGGCGAATTGAGTCAACAATAATGCTTGCTTTTAAAGGCTTTCCAGCAATGAGACCGTCTAAATTGAATAGTCCAAGAGCAGGACGAATCTATGAATTACGGAGTTATGGATCGCCTACCGAAGCATACTTGAAAAATAAAGTCGAAATGTTTAATGATGCTGGAGAAATAAAACTCTTTGAGCGTCTCGAGTTTAATGCAGTTTTTTATGGAGAAGTCATTTCGGGTTCTATAATGCCAAATTTAATGTATATGACAACTTTCTCTGATCAAGTAAGTAGGGATAAACATTGGGAAGATTTTGTTGCTTCTCCTGAATGGAATGAAATGAAAGATATTCCTAAATACCAAAACAATGTTTCTAAATTTGATATAATCTTCCTTTTTCCTACCGAATATTCAAATTACTAATTATTCATATAAATGGACAAAAAACGAACCGACAACAATGGCTATAATTTATTGTGGTATTTAGTTAAAATGAAAAATTGTAAATTTATCATTCCTGATTTCTATAACGGAAAATCCTAATGGATTTATCCACAACGAAACCATAGCCCAACCGTTGCCATTCATTAGAATAGATGAGAGGAAAGGAAATTTTAAATAAAGCCATTGGAGAAAAATTAATAGATGGACGCGTACAATCTTTTCTTCTAAAAGGAGAACTAGTTGATCAAATAAATGTGACTTTCTTGAATTTTGGAAAAGGATGGCTTAGAGTTGTTTCCACAGACGAAATGACGAATGTTTCACTTGAAGAGGACGACATTGACAAGATAGAATTTTATGGAGATGATGAATTTAAATATCCTGTCGAACCAATTGAGAAACATTATCCTGAATTCAGTAGGTATATTGGTAAAAAACTGTTGAAGCATAAAGAGCTTGTGCTAAAAAAAGCTGAATCTATGAGCTTTGGACTGAACCTCTATTTTGAAGATAATCAGAATTGGGTGATTCATAATAAAGACTATCCAGAAGACAGAAACGAATACTGTTTTGAAAACAAGATACCTGAAGATTTAAAGGAAAAATAAAACGAAATGCTAACAAGGTGTATAGCCAATAGGGCATATAGTGATAAATTGAAAGTCCTGTTCTTTGAGCAGGCAACGCCAAAACAAAGTTTTGACGTTTAATAAAATGAAATTTAAAAGTTAAAACGTTTGTTTTGGCTTAGTGGTAAACCGAAAGTGAAGTGCTTCAAACTGCCCTACTGTCCATACACAGAACGTTGGCTGTAATTTGAAATGAATAGATACGAAATAGCAATAGAGGAATATGAAACGTCTGAAGATGACGGAAAACATAAATTGATTTATGCGTATTTCGGTCTTGCAATATATTTTAGTCAAGTGTTGGAGGAAACATTTTCTATAATGCTATGGACTGATAGAATTTTCAAAAAGAAAGTCAAATCAAATAAAGAAGTCAATGAGATAATAGGCGCTATAGAAAACTCAAAAAAGACAATGGGAGTTTTTATTAATGAGGTAAAACAAACTTATAGTTTGCCAGAACAACTTATTGAAAGTCTTAAAAAAGTACTTAAAAAAAGAAATTACATAGTTCATAAATATTTTAAATTAGAAATTCAAAAATTCGCATCTGATTTAGGAAAAAGAGAAATGCTTCAATATTTCTGTTCCTTTATAGACAACGTTAAAGAAATCGATGAGGAATTAAATAAATATTATCAAGATTATAAATTAAGACTGGGCATTACAGAAGAGACAATTGACCAATTGGTTAAAGAAATGAAAGAAGAAGAACTTGAGAGAGAATTAAAAATAAATAGCAACAAATGAATCAATACATAATTGACACAAAATATGCTGTAAAGAAATTAATTAAAACTATTTACAAAGAAGAAAAGGAATTAGATTCTCTGACTACAAAGTTCAATCAATTAAAAAAAGTATTTGACCATTTGTTTTGGGACTATTCAACAGCTGATATGCAAGAAGATTTTAATGATTTACAAGTTCAGCATAAGTTTATACAAATGGCTAAATTCCACGAAGAGAATGATTTGAAAGGCAAGAAATCCGAATTGGACAAATTATCCCATTCAATAATTACAAAGCAAGACTCAATGAATTCATTAAGTATGAGTTTATTGCAAATTGCAAAGCAAGGAATATCAACTGTTCACGGAAATCCGAACAATTGTCCTACTGGTAGAAATATTGGTTCTGAATCTTTAAGAAATGTAATTTGGCAAGGTCGTAACCAATCTATTCATTACGAAGAGGGAAATCCAAGTCAAAAAGTAAAAGATTGTTTTATTAATCTGACAAATGATTTTGGTGTTGATTTTGACCTATCGCTAGATTATACAGTTAATAAAGCAAAAAAAATTGTCGACTTACTAAATTGGAAAAATTATAAAAACTATAAAACTGATTTAAAATCATTACTAGGATAAAAACTACAGCCAACAACGTATATAAAAAATTGCTAGATTTGGGCTTAAACAAAGTTTGTTGCACGTTTACTACGTCTGATTTTCCTATGGAAAATCCTCGCTGCTGAACAATGGGTTTCTGTTTATTTACTAACTTAGTGCTAAACGCAACGAAACCATACACGAACACGTTGGCAATAATTACCACATCAAGCGAGATTAAATTCTTAAGCTAACGACAGGGAGGAGAAATTGCAACAATGTTCATAAACTATCGTCTTTACATTACAGAAAGGCGTTAGCCAAACTTAAAAACAGACAGAAATGAAAACTAGAATAAGTTTAATGTTACTGATTATTTCTCTTAACTACAGTAATGCACAAAACACACACATAAAATCAAATGAAAATATTTGTTATTGTACAGGAAATTCCCCATTATCAACGGTAAAATTAGATAATAATTGGGAATTACTGTTATTATTAAAACAACCGAAAACTTTACTTCAGCTTGACTCTTTAGGTGTCGACTATACAGTTAGTCAGTTAAGACTTATGCAACATTGGAATCTTCTAAAAAAAGATAGTAATGGTTCTTATAAAACATCAATTATTATGTTAGATAGTATTAAATCAAAAAAATTAAGAAACTATTCTAAACAACTTTCAATTGATTTAACGAAGAAAATAAAACCAAAAGTTCTAGAATTAAAATCCCACTTGCAAGAAATAAATAGAGAAAAAAGCACTTACAGTATTTTATTTTCATATATAATAGACGGAATGATTTGGGATTATTTTGAAAATGAAAAGTTAATAAATGAAAAGGAAATTAGTTTAGATAATCCAATATGGGATGGAGAATTTTGGACACTTCACCCAAAAAGAGATTTTTCGTGTGGAACAAACTCTATTTCTGAAAATGGCCACTCTATTAAAGTTAATTGGACAGAAGATTTAATACCAAAAATGTTTCCCTTCGTCTCAAGATGGGACTTACAGGAAAAGATTTTGGATGATTTTATAAACAAAGGCAAATTAGAAGATAAGGAAGCATATGAAGTATTTTCCAAATTCAACCTTTTTGATGAAGATGGTGGATTTACAATTCCAATCATTGTAGAGAACGATGAAAATAGAATTTATGCAATTTCTAAAGATATTTCTGCTACAATTACGAATTATATCAAAGAATATTTTGAATTTGAATCTTTAAAAAAAGAGTTTTCTTTTAAAAGTAATGAGCAAGTTGTAATTATTCTTTATCACGAAATGATGTGGGATATTCTCTATTCTTTAGAAAACGAAAATATTATTGAAAAACCTATGGCTTTTAAGAATCCGAATCGAACGAAATCAGAAGATATTGGAGACATAGTTATCTTTATTAAACAATAACTATTGCCAACAACGTGTATAATTAATTGCTTGGTTCTGGCCTACTTACGAAAATCCTCACGGATTTTCTATTCAGTTTTTATTTGCTAAATTCCGTGCTTAATCACGCAACTAATCATACACGAACACGTTAGGCAACATATGAAAAAACGCATTCTACATTTAATTACATTTTTTCTAATGACAATATTTATGTCGGCTCAAGAATGTGAACATGCAGAATATTATCGAATTGTTGATTCCGCCAAAAAAGATTATTCAAAGCAAGATTTTAAAGAAGCGAACCAAAAATTTAAACTTGCTTTTTCAAAAACCGACTTTCCACTCGGACACGATTTAAGCTACGCCTTGATATCTGCAATTAAGTCAAAAGACGATTATTGGGCAGGAACAATTGCAGAAAACCTGGCTAAAGGAGGAATACCTTTGCGATATTTCGTAAAATACAAAAAAGAGAAGTGGTATAAAAAATTCAGTTCTGAATTTGAAAATCACTCAACTTACTACAAAGACAGTTTAAACCCTGTTTTAAAGGACAAATTATTATCCTTGCTTGAAAAAGACAGAGAATTCAATAGTAAATATCACGAATGGAGAACACGAGAAACCGAACTGACTTTACAAGAGCTAATCAAAGGAGCTAATGAAATACTTGAAGAATTTAACACTCTGACTGAAGAATATGGATTTCCAAGCGAGCGAATTATGGGTTATAATTATGTTCGGAGAAAAAATGCAATTGAAAATTTTCCAATTGAGGTTCTCATAGTACATATTTACCAACGAGGAGTTTTGATATTTGAAAATGAAATACCAAATATTGTTTGTAATGGCGGGTTACATCCACAATGGATTGAAACATTGAAAAAGATACGTGGATTTGGAAATAGCACTGGAGTAGAACAGGAAATGAAAGCGAGATATGAGAAATTTAGAGGAACTGAATAAAATACATTACCTAACAAAGTATAACCGCAATTACGGCGGATTCGACTACGTCCGAATCCACTCGGAATTGCTAAGGTCCGTGCCAAATCGAAAATAATCGCTAAATTTAACAGTAACTGGCGGTTATACGAGACCGTTACCCAACATTTGAGAACAACATATAAAATAGAAATTGGAAATAAGATTCTGATTAACAAAATCGGAGTTTTTCTTGGAATCATTGGAACAATTCTTATGGTATTTATTGGACTTACATTGATTTCAAGCATTCTTATGCCTAACGAAATGACAGTGGTTTATCTAATCGAATTTTTTGAAAATAAAATCTATTTAGTATTTCTGACTTCCATATTGATGTCTATAATTGGAATAAAAATCACTAAAATTCGGAATTATAAACCAACCGAATTGACTCTTGAATCTGACAAAATTTCTTTCTCAAAAAACGGAGAACTGGTAGAAATTCCCGAACCACGACTTCATAAAATTACAGAAATCAAAAGTTATTTATCAAAAATAAATCGAATAAAAATAAAGACTGATACACATAAAGAATACGATATTAAAGGAACTGACAAAATCCTTGAACATCTGACTGAATTGTTTCCTAATAAAACTGAATTAAAAAACGTTGGGTAACAACGTATAAAAATAATGCGTAGTTTAGTGCTTAATCGAGAGTTCGTGCACTTTTGTTACATCTGATTTTCCTGCGGAAAATCCTCGCACACAAAACCGCACTATTCTTATACATAAACGTTGGCGGTAATTATGACCAACCAATAACAAATGATAAAATTCTTTAGAATAATTTGCCCAAGATTACTAACTTAAATAAATTTTAAAATCTCTTTAATTTATGGAGGTCAACAAAAAATACATAATTTTGTTTATGATCGATAGTTGAAGTACATAACAATATTAACCATAAAGTGGAAAACCTTATTATGGAAATAGTACTTCAAAAATGTTTTAACGGACACTAATATTTTTAAAAAGAAAATCTATATTTTACAAAACTATAAAAACTTTTAGATATGAAAACCAACCAACCAACTTTGAAACGACCTTTGACCCGAATTACAAGTATCTTTTTGGGCATGTTAACCTTTTTAATGCTTTTTAGTTGTGATAACCCTTCTGCCGACAAACAGAAATCAGAAAAATTCACAATAATTTCCAAATTAGAATCCCATATCCTAATAGATTCTGGAGAAGAAGGGCATTCACACGGCGACAAAGTTATTCGTGAAGGTTCTTTTATGGATAAAAATAATAAAAATGATGTTGGTCGGTATACCCTCATTCTGGAGACTGTGACCTCACCCCAAAAAAGTGGTAATTCAGATCAGACTCATGAAGATCGGATTTTAACGATTATATTTCAGTTTAATGATGGCAGTACAATCATTGCTAAAGGTATTACCCATTACACAGTTGGGGAATCAGCGATTGACATAAATACCCCAACAGTTAGAGCTATTATAGGCGGGACCGGTAAATACATGGGGGCAAGAGGTCAGTATACCGTCACCAGAACAGGCGACAGTCTTTTTGAAGTTGAATTTGAAATTCTTCTTTAAAAATCTTTAAAAAATGGTTGATGAAAATTTGTTTACAGAAATTATTGAATTTCATTGAAAGAAAACTCATTAGAATGTAAATTGCTGTATTCTAAAAGAAAAAAACTACCGCCAACAACGTGTATAGTTCATTGCTTTGGCAATTGCCTACTTAGAAAATTCCTTCGGAATTTTCTATCTGTGATTTGTTTGCTAAATTAGTTGCTTAAACACGCAACTAACCATACACAAGACCGTTAGGCTGCATTTAAAAAACATATTATGAATAAAAAAGTATTTCTTAAAAAATGGATTACTGCGAATACAGTTGGAATGTTAATAGCATATCTTTTGTATACTCCGATTGCACATGGTATTACTGGAGGTCACGAAAATAACTTAACAACTAATCAATTAGTTGCTCATTGTATTGCACTTGCAGTTGTTGGACTAATTCTCTTTTTGTTTCAAAAATCAATTCTAAAGAACTTTATTAAAATATCTTCGACTAGGATTCTGGCATCAATTTTTACTTTTATTGTTCTCTTTTGGGTTGGTTATTATCAAACCCTGATACCTGATGGACCAGATTTTGATATACTATTTGGATATCTCGCTTTAGGATCTGGTATGTGGTTTGGATTAGTTCCTTTTAAGAATAATAAGATACCATTCTTAATTGCTTTATTGAGCTTTCCATTAGCTAGCTTTATTGGTGAAGTAATATTCTTATTAATTGTAACTGGATTAAAAATTGAGCTTGATTTGCAATCTGGAATGTTACATCATTCTTTGTTTTGGATTACAGTTGGCGTAACCACTGGCCTAGTTGGTGGTTGGATAAGCGGAAAAGCACTTTTTTCGGTGTTAAGAAAATCTGGGAATAAAACGACAGCCTAACAATGGCTATAATTTATTGTGGTTTTGTGCCACACCAAAGTTTAGTATATTTAACACGGCTGATTTCTAAGCGGAAAATCCTAGCGGATTTATCCACAACGAAATCATAGCCTAACCGTTGCCATTAATTTGAAAAAACTTCTGAATTCGCCATTGAACCGTTACAAAACAAAAAATAAAGAACCAATAAAACCGGAAGTAGTTTACGAACGAATTGGAATGGCTTTGATTTCAACTCAAAGGGTTGAATTTGTATCTAAAAACCTAGTGAAATATCTAAAATTAGTTGATAGAGAATTAAGCGGAATTTCTTCAAGCGAGTTTTTAAAACAAACCCCAAATGTTGATAAACTTGGAAAATATACTTTGGGTAGAATATTTACATTACTCAAACTAAATCCAAATATTTCACTCGAAAATGAATTCAATGAATATTTAGATTTACGAAATAAATTCGTTCATAGTTTTTGGATTAAGTATTTGAATACGACATCGGAAAATCAAAAGAAATCAGCTATAGACTTTTGTTTTGAAATCGGAAAATATTCTGTCGAAATGGAAAGTTTTTTTAAAGGATTAACTTACTTGCTTGCACTAACTCACGTTAAAGATAAAAGCAAAATGGATTCAGAATTAATGAAATGGGAGAATGATTTCAATTTTTTCCGTCAGTCAATGCAAAACGGAACATTTAGAATGAAAAAAAACTAATGGCAACAACGTATATAATTCATGCTGTAAAAAAGGTAAATTGAAAATAAAACTCTAAATTAACATCTGATTTGCAACTGAATCTGACTTCGTCTGATTCCGCACAAATCATATACGAGACCGTTAGCACACATATGAGAAAGATACTTTTAATAATATTATTTTTTAGCCTCAATCTTTGTTTTTCACAAACAGAAATTGAACAAATTGAATTATCTGATTGTGCTCTTGAATTGACAAAACAAAAAGTTACTTATGACCCGAGTTACTTCTCAATTGATTATCCAAATGGTGACGTGCCAAGCGACAAAGGAGTTTGCACAGACGTTGTAATTCGTGCTTATCGAAAAATTGGAATTGACTTACAGAAAAACGTTCACGAAGATATGAAAGTTAACTTCGGTGCTTATCCGAAAATTTGGGGACTTAAAACAACGGATAAAAATATTGACCATCGAAGAGTTCCTAATTTAATGACCTATTTTAAGCGAAAAGGTGCTGAAAAAACAATCTCTGATAAAGCAAAAGATTATTTACCTGGAGACATCGTTTGTTGGAATTTAGGTGGAGCAATAACTCATATTGGAATTGTAGTCGACAAAAAATCAAAAGACGGAAAACGGAATTTAATTGTTCATAATATTGGTGGTGGACAAGTTTTAGCGGACTGTCTTTTTGATTATAAAATTATTGGACATTACAGATATGAAAAATAAATACGTTTGCTAACAACGTGTAAAAATAATTGCTTGGTATTTGCCTACTCGGAAAATCCTACGGATTTCCCTCTGGTTCGTTCCATTTTTAGTAAGTTAGTCGCTTAATCACGCAACTATCCTTACACCAACCATTATATTCAATCGCTCAGCATTGTTTGATAACAATGCACTCAAAAGGAGGGTTTCGCAACGGATTCCAACTCGGATTAATAAAATTGAAAAGCAATACGGAGGTTTACGCTAACGGATTTTGATTCTCTATATGAGAAAATTGATTGTTTTGCTATCTTTGTTTTCAACTAGAAGCTAACAGTATCTATTTGCTACCAAGCAGTACTTGTCGCTTTCTAAATATAACAATATGTAAACTGCATAAAAAAACGCAGTTTACACCAAACGTTGGAGTACATTCAGCTAAAGCTGACCTATGTTGCTCCGTTGGACGCTTCGCTTCAACTCTCACCACATAGGAAATGTACTCCAATGACCTGCTAAACCAAATTGCTTTACTTACATATTTAATAAACAGTTTTTGCTGCCCTTCGAGGGAAATCGTTCGCCAACTAAGTACTAAAAGCAATTTGATTCTGCTTCTCTAACTCCCAATATAATAAATTTGTCAACCCACAATAGCTACGCTATCTCGTTGGTAAGCTATAATTTGTGATATCATTAAATCTCTGGGCATTTATCACAAACCATAGTTATACAAATTCATTATCTTTCCGTTATCAAACCAGAACTGCGTTTAGCAGGTCATTAGGCATAATTTAAACCCATATGAATAAATGATTGGAATTTTAGTCGCTCTTGCAATTTCTTGGTTATTATTATTTTTAATAGAAAAGAAAAATATTCTATCATTAGGATTTCTACCTCTAGTCAAAAGATTAAAACAATTTTTAATCGGATTTTTGATTACTGCATTGCTTTGTGTTACTGTTCAGTATTTGGAGTCTTTTCTAAAATCCTCAACTTGGGTTTTGAATGAAAAAATATCAAGTTCGCTAGTTTTAAAATCATTTTTGTGGGACTTTAAGTCTGTATTAACAGAAGAACTTATTTTTCGTGGGGCAATGCTCTATATCTTAATTCAAAAAATAGGTGTAAATAAAGGCATTCTGATTTCTGCAATTGCTTTCGGAATTTATCATTGGTTCTCTTTCGGAGTTTTGGGAAATATTATGGCTATGACTTTAGTCTTTATCGGAACAGGATTAATGGGATATGCCTGGGCTTTTGCTTTTGCAAAAACTAAATCAATAATGTTACCATTTGGATTTCATTTAGGATGGAACTTCATTCACAATACAATATTTTCAAAAGGCCCTCTTGGCGAATTAGTTATGATAACAAAAGGTGGTAATGAATTGACAGACTTGACTTCTTTACTGAATTTTGTTGCTGGACTAATTTTTGCTCCAATATTGATATTGATTTATGTTAGATACTTTGTGAAAGATGAAACAGAACCGAAAATAATAGCAAAATAAAAAACTATGCCTAACAATGCCTATAATTCATTGCGGTTGAATTTCCTATCGGAAATCCACACCTTTTTACTAAATTCGTTGCTTAACGGAAAAATCCTATCGGATTTGTCCGCAACGAAATCATGGCCAAAACCGTTGGCAACAATTTTAAAATAAACAATGGCAGAACAAAAAGACTTAGATTTTACGTATACCACTATCGACGAGATATTTCGTTTGAGCATGGGAGAAACAGGAGATTATAGCGGAGCGAAATACGATGGTGATTTTTCGATGACTCTCGAAGACGCCCAAAAAGAAAAACACAAATTCATAGCTGATAGCCTCAACATTGCCAAAGACAGCAAAGTGCTTGACATGGCCTGTGGCTGGGCGCCTTTTACGCGATATATTACACATGAAAGAGATGCAGAAAGTATAGGTTTGACCCTCTCACAAGGGCAGGCGGATGCCTGTCAAAAGAATGGTTATAAGGTGATGGTGAAAGATTGTCGCTATGTAAAACCGGAGGACTTTGGAATTTTTGATGCCATTACCTGTATTGGGGGATTGGAGCATTTCTGTTCAGTAGAAGAATGGCAGGCAGGCAAACAGGAGCAAATTTATCAAGATTTTTTTAAAACACTCTATGATTTGTTACCGAATGGCGGACGGTTTTATATGCAGACGATGACCTTCAGCAAGAATATGATCGAATTTGAGGAACTGGACGTGAATGCTGAAAAAGGATCTACGGCCTATATTATGGCGCTCATGGTAAAACAATTCCCCGGTTCCTGGCTTCCATATGGCCCCGAAATGGTCATCAAATGTGCGGAACCCGGATTCAAACTAATTTCCCAAAGTAGTGGAAGGCTAGATTATATTGAAACCATTGCCCAATGGCGGAAGAAATTCAGAAAATTTCATCTTAAAAAATATTGGCTATACCTTTCACTCATTCCAAAATATTTCACTGATATGGAATTCAGGCACCTAGTTGCTATTTTCAAAGTAAGCCCCAACAAGGTCTGTTTTGAAAAAGAAGTCATGGATCATTACCGTTTAGTATTTGAAAAAATATAGAAAATACAGCCTGTAACTTACAATTGAATTTTTCATTCAATTATAACGGTATAATTTTACCTATCTTTCAGTCGTTAAATAAATAGGTATCTTTTTTTGTATTAATCTTGTCAATTTTAATTGATTTTTTGTGTATACAAGAAGTATCGTAATGGTAATAACATACTAAAATTTTAATAACTAAAACATAGGCAATATCAAACATCCAAAATTTTCAAAAGATACAGGCGTTGAATTTTCAAAAACCTTAAGAAAAAAGGTGAAAATCTATTTCAAAACTAACGCGCTTGACAGACATGCTAATAACAGTATGATTGGTAAGACTATTTTAATGCTTGTAACATTTTTTCTTCCATTTATTATTATAAATACAGGAATCATCACAAGTCCGTGGTTGCTTTTTTCACTGTATATTACAAGCGGTCTTGGAATGGCTGGAATTGGAATGGGCGTTTCGCATGATGCGATTCATGGGTCATACTCGAATAATCGGAAAATCAATACGCTTATTGGGTACACATTTAATCTCATTGGAGCAAACGCTACTGTGTGGAAAATTCAACACAATATACTTCATCATACCTATCCCAATATTGAACATGCCGATGATGATATTAATGCACCTTTTTTCCTGCGATTTTCGCCACATGCTAAAAAGTATTGGTCGCACCAATTTCAGCACATCTATATCTGGTTTTTTTATGGTTTAGCCACCATCTCATGGATCACGACAAAGGATTTTGTTCGAATTAATCGATATCATAAAATGGGGTTTTTAAATGAAAAAAATGAATTTAGAAATGCCGTTGCCAGTATTACAGGATGGAAGTTGTTATACTATTCCTACGCGTTAATTTTGCCATTAATTATGGTTGACTTACCGTGGTGGATAATTGTATTGGCATTTTTAAGTATGCATTTTTTTACGGGACTATTAATTAGTCTTGTATTTCAGGTTGCACATATAACACCAAGCGCAGAGTTTCCACTTCCCGATAAAGATGGCCTAGTAGGTGGAGACTGGTATATGCATCAATTCGCTACGACCGCCAATTATTCTCCAAGTTCTAAAATTTTTACCTGGTTTATAGGCGGGTTGAATTATCAAATTGAACACCATTTATTGCCGGGAGTTTGCCACGTACACTATAAGGAATTATCTAAAATTGTGGTCGATACAGCAAAAGAATACGGAATGCCTTACCATTCCAACCAAACTTTTTTTACGGCAATACAGGCTCATGTTACTATGCTTCGTCAGTTAGGAAATATGCCGCAAATTCCTGTATAACTCTGATAAATCTGATGAAATACTTGATTGACAGGTATTTTCATTTCATAATCCAAAAGATTAAAAATAAGTTCGATTATATTTTGAAATTTTCACATTTACATATAAAGGAATGCAGCCTTCTATTTTTTTTATCCTTTTTGACCTGAAAGTACGAGTATATCTTCGAGTTATTTACCCTAGTTGATAAAAAAGCTGCCAACAACGTATATAATTCATAGTGTCTAAGAATTATCTCGGAAATTCTACCGAATTTCCTATACGTCTTTTCTTTTTTATTAACTTCGCTCCCAACACTACAAACTATACACAATCACGTTGTGCATCATAAAATTATCAAACTACTTTTAAATGAATAAATATTTAAAAATAAATTATAAAAACACATGGATAATTATAGTATATCTAATTATATCATCTTGTATTTCATGTTCTAATAATCCGAATAAGGATAAAAATATAAAAAATCGAAAGTATGACATATTGCTTCAAAAAGGACTTGATCGTGGGCTACCTGGGATTATTATTGCAATTCAAAAAGGGAATGAAAAATCCTGGATTGGAGCTGCCGGTCTTTCAAATATTGAGAAGCAAAAACCAATGTTGAAGAATGATCGTTTTCATCTTGCAAGTGTTACCAAGATATTTACTTCCGTAGCCATTTTAAAACTTATTGATGAAGGAAAGCTTAAAATTGATGACAAAGCAATTAACTATCTTGATACATCAATAGTTAATCCGATTCCATTTATAGAAGAAATAACTATTTCACAGTTATTAGATCATTCGAGTGGAATCTATAGCTTCAATAATGACATGGAGTATATAGAGACTTTAATAGGTTCAAGAGCATTCGATAATGTAAGTTGGTCTTCAAAACAGTTGCTCTCATTGGCTTATAGTAGCCGAGTAGAACCTCAGGGTAAAGCAGGAACTGGCCATTATTACGCGGATACTAATTTGATTCTTCAGGGTCTTATTATCGAAAATATTTCGGGAATGTCATTTCGAGAATTTATAAAGGAAAACTTCATCATACCCTTGAAACTCGAAAATACAGGATTCTATAGTGACCAAATAAACAAGAGTACTGTTGATATAACATCAACAGTTCAAGGTTACCTAAAGCAATCGCAGGAATTGGATGAATTTATTACTATGCATCCCTCCTTTATTGAAGTCTCACCAGGATTACTTAATACCACAATTGCTGGAGAAAAAATTGATGCTGCAGCTGGAATAGTAAGTACAGCGCATGATTTACTACTATTTGCTCATACACTTTATAAAGGTCACTTATTAACAACAGAAAGTTTGAATTGGTTATTATCGAAATGCAATTGAAAATGAAGAACTAAATAGTATGAGACAAGGAATAGTTTCTGTTCGCAATAAGTCATACGGAGTGTTGTTTACTTCATTAGGCGACGGTTCTGGTGGTATGAATACGCTGCTTGCTTATCACCCTAAAAGTGAGAGTATTGTAATAGCTTTTACTAACATATTCGGTAATTGGGATGAACATGATTTTTTTATGGATGATATTATACCTTTAATAATAAAGCAGAAAAAGAAATTAGAACCTAACTCAGATTAACTATGTCAACACTATTTAAAAATCATTAAAACGCATTTTATACAAACCGTTGGTGGTTATAAAAAAATAAACCAATTTATAAACAATCCATTTATGAAATTAATTATCAAATTATTTGGAATACTAATTCTCCTTTCAGGCATATCATTGCTTATTAATTCCGAAATCATTTTCGGTTGGATAGAAAATAATATGGAAAACACCTCACTATATATATCTGCAATAGTCGTGAGGTTAGTTTTTGGTATTTTATTTATAGCAGCTGCCAGAGAATCAAAATATCCTGGCGTAATAAAATTTTTCGGTTATCTGTTCATAATAGCTGCCATCATCTTTATTTTCTTAGGTCAAGAAAGTTTTCAAGATTTTATTACCTCACTTATTCCTGATGTCAAACCCTATACTCCTGTAAGTGGTCTGCTTAGTATTGTATTTGGAGGTTTCCTTATTTTTGCATTTTCAAAGAACAAAGAATTAGAGCAGAAATAAATTAAAACGAACCACCAACAGCGTGTATAATTCATTGCGTCTGATTTTCCTCGCGATAAATCCTCGCTGCTGAACAATGGGTTTCTTACTTTTAGCTATCTTCGTTCTTACGCAACGAAACCATACACAAACCGTTAGCAGCAATAAAAATAAATTAATCTTCTTTTAGAAACTATTACAGCACAAACCGATAGGTCATTTTTAACAAAAAGATATTTTCTGGTTTTTGATCTAGGATTTGAGACTCTAACCCTTTAAATAAATTGCTTTCTGGATCAGCTAATCCTGTCATGCCCTGTGACCAAACCAAAAATATTTCTGATCCTGGAATATATTCCCAACGCACCACTAAATTGGATCTAAACTGAACAAACGAAAAATCCGGGTTGCCAATTTCGTAATCTGTGTTTCCATCTATGTCCTCATCAACAAGGTAAACTCCATTATTGCTATCAAATGAAATTTGATTGTCATTATACAATTGAAAACGATCGTTAAAATTATTTGCAACTGGGTTTGTAATATATTTAAAATCAGAATATCTACCCCTTGAAATAAAAGGCTGAGCATAATATTGAATAGTAAGATCTGGGTTAATTGTATAATTTAATCTTAAAGAAGCACTTAATGTATTCTGATCTATAGTTGCATTAACATATCTCGCTTCATTTCCAAATTCAATATCATTTTGTACATACTGTAACTGATCCTTATTTTTAGAAAATCTAGGGTTTACAGAAATGCTTAAAGCATCAGTTGGTTTATATGTAACACCTGTTGAAATTGAATAGTTATTGACTGCTTCATCTTTAAAGAAAGAATAGAATGGATTGAATCTAATTTTTTTTCTGTTATCTGAATTAAGCCAGAACCATCCACTAAAGGAAGAAGAATTTCTTAATCTTGGACCTCCTCTTAAAGCAGAGTTTGAATAGCGTATGGGAGTGATATTCATACCTCCACCAGTCCCCCAATTATTCTTAAACTGCATATTAGTGTTTACATTCCATTGTAATAAATTGTGGTTTCCTTCAAAATCCCAAGCGCTCCAATGGTTATAATTAAATTGTAAATTTCTGAATATCCCAAAAGGCTTATAGAATCGGTAACTCATCCAGTAATTGTGTCTAATATCATCGGATGTACGCTGAAACCCAAGGTCGTTAAACTCCAACTCAGGAGATCGCCAGTTAAACCCTCCTTCAAATCTAAACTTATTACCCGTTTTTCCTAATTGTACATTTCCTCCAGTTCCTGTTAATGATGTTCTCGTTTCGTCAACCTCCAAATGACTAGCATCTACTCTATTAAACAAATGACGGATTGAATTTTGTGTATTGGTAATTGCTTCTTCACTACCCTTAACATGACTCATAACCATATCACCCAATACATACCAAGATCTTTCTTTCCATTGGTGTTTAAAATCTAAGCCTCCAACATACGCCGATTTATGTAGAAAATCTAAATTCCCTTCCAATTTCCTATTAGTAGCAGTGAAAATTCCTCCAATAAATGTATTGCTTTCATTAAAATCTTTTTGAAGTCTACCAACAAAATAATTTGTAAGTGGTTCTACTAATTCTTTACTTCGTTGACCATTATCATCAATTTCGGCATATTCTTTATCTGTAATACTTTCTAATACACCTATAGACCATCCCTTTTTAGTTTTTCCGCTAAACTTAGCTGCTCCTAGTATTGTTGTATTTTGTGGTTGGTCTACATAGGCATTATCTGAAACATCTGGATATCCTTGAGGGCTTCTTCCTATTCGTCTTGAATGGAATATGTTGTCTGAATTAAATGTGTTTCCAGTAATGGATGGAGAAAGTCTATAGTCGAAAATATTTTTGTTCTCAACAAAAAATGGCCTTTGTTCTCTAAAAAACGTTTGAAAACCATCCAATTGTATAGATGCTGGGTCAGCCTCAACTTGACCAAAATCGGGATTTACTGTAAGATCTAGAGTTAAATCGTTGGTGACTCCAATCTTGGCATCCAACCCTCCATTAAATTTAAAATCGTTTCCATCTCTAAACGGATTACCAGTTTCAGCTGGATACGTTTCTAATTGGGTAACTGTAAAAGGTTGTATTTCTAATTGTTTTTGGGGTTTTAATCCTTTTAAACCATGAAGCTCACCAAATTCGCTAACCCAACCCGGAGTTTCTTGTGGCTTACGTTGCCATACTGAGC
This sequence comes from Flavobacteriaceae bacterium, assembly GCA_965250265.1. Lineage (GTDB taxonomy): Bacteria > Bacteroidota > Bacteroidia > Flavobacteriales > Flavobacteriaceae > PRS1. Next base: position 541,991 of record CBDFNO010000014.1, read on the forward strand.
GTTCTTCATTTCTGAAAAAACGCCGTGTAAATTGAATTCCCCAAACTTGATTATCGTCATTACTAAAACGAAGTTGACTCAACGGAATTTTCATTTCGCAAGTCCATCCTTCGGCATCAATTTGAGATTTCATAGTCCATATAGGATTCCAACTACTGTCCCAGTTATCCCCATTATTTGATATAAATTCATCAGACTTTACACCTGACACTGACGCTGTAAATGAAAAAGCTGTGCGTAAATCATGATAACTATCAATGTTTATTTCTACCCAATCACCATCAAAAGTATCTCTTCTGCCAAGACGCTTAACGATACTATCTGGAGATTTATCGTAAGCTCGTACACCTACATATAAAAATTTGGCATCATAAACTATTTTAAATTCTGTTTGCTCACTTGGTGGTGTATTTTCATCGGGTTGATTCTCAATAAAATCATTTCCCCAATCAACACTATTCCAAATAGCATCATCTAATTTTCCATCTATAACTGGAGCTTGATTATTACCAACAGATGTGGTTGTATATATTTTTTTTTCGACTTGAATTGAGGACTCTTGAGCTATTACAGAATTAAAGGACATTAAAAAAGTAATAACATAAAGGGAGCGAAGTAGTCTCATAAAGATTGATTAAAATTGATTGATAAAAACAAATATATTTCTAGCCTTTTACTAAAAAAAGATTTATAATAAGCCATACTAATTTTGTAGTGAAATGACCTAATAATAAAATTCTTTGTTTTAGTGTTTCACTAAAGACAATAGTATAATGTCATTGTTACACTCTAAATTGCCCGTTTTATAAAATTTAACTTTATTTAACAATTTTTTGAAGTATTAAAACTGACAAAATTAAAGCACGAATCTATAAGTGGCTTTTATTAAGAAGATGTTTTCCGGTTTTTGGTCTAGAATCCCTGTTTCTAAGCCTCTAAACAAATCATCGGAAGGGTCTACGAAACTTGTAACGCCTTGCGACCAAACCAAAAATATTTCGGACCCAGGAATATATTCCCAACGTACTACCAAATTAGACCTAAACTGTACAAATGAAAAATCTGGGTTGCTTATTCCATAATCTACAGAGCCATCAATATCTTCATCAACTAAATATTCTCCACTTGCTTGATCAAAAGATATTTGATTATCTGTATACTGATTAAAACGATCGTATAAATTATTGGCTATAGGATTGGTTACATGTTTAAAATTTGTATATAGTCCTCTTGAAATAAAGGGTTGTCCATAATATTGAATAGTTAAATTTGGATTGATAGTGTAATTCAATCTAATCGCTGCACTTAAGGTTTGATTATCGATTGTACCAAGTACATAACGTGGTGTACCATTAAAATCGATTTGAGTTACATACTGTGTTTTATTTAGATTTTTTGAAAATTCGGGCTCAAAAGAAATCCTCAATGCATCTGTTGGCTGATAGGTTATTCCAGTTTCAAATCTCAACAGCGAAAAGTGGTCTTGCTTTGCTCCTGAGTATATGGAGCCTAAAAAGAATCTAAGTTTTTTTCTATTATCAGAGCCAATAAACATGAAACCATAATTTTCTTGAGAAAAACGCCATCTTGGGCCTCCTCTTAACATTGTGTTTGTATATATGCGTGGTTTATGAGCACCGCCCAAATCTATCCACCAATTATTTTTAAAATTAGCGTGACCATTTATCTGATATTGCATGCGATTGTAATTACCATCGAAATCATATGTTGTGTGTTGGGCAAATCTGGCACTTATTTGTCTAAAGGCTCCAATGGGTTTTAAAGTTTTATATCCAACATTTAAATATTGTCTTATCTCATCGGCTTGTCTTAAAAACCCTATGTCATTTAATTCTAATTCAGGAGAGCGCCAAATGAGTCCTCCATTATAGGTCCAATTTCCACCACCAACTTTTCCTACAGACAGTCGACCTCCGGTTCCACTTAATGATGTTCTATTTGGGTCTACTTCAACATGGCTGGCATCTACCCTGTTAAACAAATGTGTCAAAGAGGTTTGCGTATTTTCAATAGCTTCTTTGCTTCCTTGTACATGACTAGCCACAATATTACCTTCTATAAAATATTTTCTGTCTTTCCATTGGTGCTTAAAATCAAGACCTCCTGTATAAGCTGATTTTCGTAAAAATTCTAAATTACTTTCTAATTTTCTATTAGTTGCAGTAAATATCCCACCAATATAACTGTTACGATTATTAAAATCTTTTTGAAGTCTTCCAACAAAATAATTGGTAAATGGTTCTACAAGTTCTTTACTTCGTTCTCCATTGGTGTCAATTTCGGCAAACTCTTTTCCTGTAATACTTTCTAAAACTCCAATAGACCAACCGTTTTTGGTTTTACCACTAAACTTTGCAGCTCCTAGGATGGTTGTGTTAGTTGGCTGATCAACAAATGCTCCACTTACGGTACTTGGATAGCCTTGTGGGCTTCTTCCTATTCTTCTGGAAAAGAACAAATTGTCTTGATTTCTTCCAAAATTGTAATCAAATATATTATTGTTTTCAACAAAAAATGGCCGTTGCTCTCTAAAGAAAATTTCAAATCCATCCAAAGAAATAGCTCCAGGATCTGCTTCAACTTGCCCAAAATCTGGGTTTACAGTTAAGTCAAGTGTTAAATCGTTTGTGATTCCAATTTTTGCATCCAATCCTCCATTAAATTTAAAATCACTTCCATCCCTGAACGGATTTCCTGCTTCAGCTGGATAAGTATCCAATTGTGTCACTGTAAAGGGTTGTATTTCCAATTGATTTTGCGCTTTAATATCTGTTAATCCCTTTAATTCTCCACTTTCACTTACCCAACCTGGAGCATCTACAGGAACACGATTCCAAACCGACATTTCATTATGTCTAAAAATTGTTCGCGCTATATTAAATCCCCACAATTGATCTTTTGCTCTACCAAACCGTAACTGACTAAATGGGATTTTCATCTCTGCTGTCCATCCTTGTTCATCTATGGCTGTTTTTGTATACCATATCGGATTCCAACTATCATCATTATTATCACCATTATCGGTTGCAAATTCGTCTCCTTTAACGCCTGCAGCAGTTACTGTAAAAACAAAGGCAGTACGTTTATCGTTATAACTGTCTATAACAACATTAACTCTATCGCCTACAAAACCATCTCTTCTTGATAATCGTTTAACAATACTATCAGGAAATTTATCGAAAGAACGAATTCCTACATAAAGGTTTTTTTCATCATAGACAATCTTAAATTGTGTTTGCTGACTTGGAGGTGTGTTTTCGTCAGGATCATTCTCAATAAAATCATTTCCCCATTCTACTATATCCCAAATTTTATCACTTAATATTCCATCAATGGTTGGAGCTTCCGAAATATTTACAAGTTTAGTTATATAAGTTTTTTTGGGATTTGAATTAATGGAGTTTTGCGCTAATGATAAATTAATATTCAACAATAACAATACTACTGAAAATCGGATTAGTTGTTTCATAAAATAGAAATCGGTTAGAATTACCCTAATAAACACCCAAAACTATCACACTTGTTGCAAATTATAATTAGATTTTACAAAAGATTAACTTCTCTTACATATAATAAGAGTTTTTTTAACTGTAAAACTCTACAAAAAAGCGCTAAAAATAATCGCTCTTTACAGTTTGTTAATCAAATATATAATTGTAAATTTGCAAACTCTTTTTGGAAGAGGAATGTTTAATTAGAAAATTATTTTAGTGTGGATACATTAAGCTACAAAACAATTTCGGCAAACAAAGCTACTGTAAATAAGCAATGGGTTTTGGTTGATGCTGAAGGGCAAACACTTGGTCGTTTGGCCTCTAAAGTTGCAATACTTTTAAGAGGTAAACATAAACCTAACTTTACACCACACGTTGATTGTGGAGACAATGTTATTGTAATAAACGCAGAGAAAATCAACTTAACTGGAAACAAATGGACAGACAAAACTTATGTTCGTCATACAGGTTATCCAGGTGGTCAAAAAACTTTAACTGCTACAGAATTGTTTGGAAAAAGTCCAGTAAGGGTAGTAGAAAAGTCAATTAAAGGAATGTTACCTAAAAATAAATTAGGTGCAGCATTATTCCGTAATTTAAATGTTGTTGTTGGGTCTGAGCATTCTCACGAAGCTCAAAAACCAAAAACAATTAACTTAAACGAAGTTAACTAATGGAAGTAATTCACAAAATTGGTCGTAGGAAAACGGCTGTTGCTCGTATTTATATTTCAAAAGGAAAAGGAAACATTACGATTAACAAAAAAGACTTAAATACGTACTTTCCAACTGCTACTTTACAGTACAAAATAAATCAACCCTTAGCATTGACTGACAATGAAAAAAGTTTTGACATTAAAGTAAATGTATTTGGTGGAGGTATGACAGGTCAGGCAGAAGCTATCCGTTTAGCGATCTCTCGTGCTATGTGCGAATTAGATGAGGAAAACAGAAGTGTCTTAAAACCTGAAGGATTATTAACAAGAGATCCAAGAATGGTTGAGCGTAAAAAATTCGGACAGAAGAAAGCGCGTAAAAAATTCCAATTCTCTAAACGTTAATATTAAAAATTTAAACCAGTTATTGTTGTCCATGACAATTTAAGTCAGGATTTAGTTTAGCATCTAAATGGTTAAGGCCTTAATATAAGCCACTTAATCATTGCTAATTCAACAGAACGTAAACTATCACAAATGGCAAAAGTAGAAGTAAAAGAATTATTAGATGGAGGTGTACACTTCGGTCACCTCACAAGAAAATGGGATCCAAATATGGCTCCTTACATTTATATGGAGCGTAATGGTATTCATATTATTAACCTTTATAAAACAGTTGCAAAATTAGAAGAAGCCTCTAAAGCTTTAAGTAAAATTGCAGCGTCAGGTAGAAAAATATTATTTGTAGCTACCAAAAAACAAGCAAAAGACATTGTTTCCGAAAAAGCTGGAAACGTAAACATGCCTTACATTACTGAAAGATGGCCAGGAGGAATGTTAACCAATTTTGTTACTATTAGAAAAGCTGTAAAGAAAATGGCTTCTATAGACAGAATGAAAAAAGACGGTACCTTCTTAACCCTTTCTAAAAAGGAACGTTTACAAGTAGATCGATTAAGAGCAAAATTAGAAAAGAACTTAGGTTCAATTTCTGATATGACTCGTCTTCCAGGAGCCATATTTGTTGTTGATATAAAGCGTGAACATATTGCAATAAAGGAGGCACAAAAATTAAATATTCCAATATTTGCAATGGTAGATACAAACTCTGACCCAAGACAGGTAGATTACGTAATACCAGCAAATGATGATGCTTCTAAATCTATCCTTAAAATTTTATCGAATGTAACCGAAGCGATCGCTGATGGATTAGCCGAAAGAAAAGCAGAAAAAAATGCTAAAGCTGAAGGTGATGATACAGAAGTAAAAGCTAAAGTTGAAGCTAAAACTGACACTAAAGTTGAAACTAAAGAAACAGCTAAAGCAGAAGCTAAAACTAGGGCTAAGGTTGAAACAAAAGAAACTGCACCTATAGCAGAAGTTGAAACTGATGTTAAGGTTGAAACAAAAGAAACTGCACCTACAGCAGCTTCACAAGAAGAAGAATAAAACAAATTTAAAAATTATAAAGTCATTTAATTTTTTCTTAATAGAAAAATTAAGCAACTTACATTTATAATAATAAATTACGATTATGACAAAAATAACAGCAGCTGATGTAATGAAATTAAGAAAAACTACTGGAGCTGGAATGATGGATTGTAAAAAAGCATTAGTGGAAGCAGAAGGAAATTTTGATAAAGCAATTGAAATACTTCGTAAAAAAGGTCAAAAAGTAGCAGCAAAAAGGGCCGATCGTGAATCTTCTGAAGGTGCAGCTATTGCAAAAGTAAATGACACTAAAACCGTAGGTGTATCTATTGTTTTAAGTTGTGAAACAGATTTTGTTGGTAAAAACGAAAACTTTGTAAATTTAGCTACTCAATTAGCCGAACTCGCATTAAATCATTCAACTAAAGAAGAATTTTTAGCGGCTGATTTTAACGGTATGTCTGTATCTGAAAAATTAATTGAACAAACTGGAGTTATAGGAGAGAAACTAGAAATTGGTGCTTTTGAAAAAATAGAAGCTCCATTTGTAGGATCTTACATTCATGCAGGAAATAAGATTGCCACTTTAGTGGGTTTATCTGCTAGTTTAGATGGTATCGATGTTGTTGCTAAAGATGTTGCTATGCAAGCTGCGGCAATGAACCCAATTGCACTTAATGAAGAAGGTGTTGATGCTTCAATTATTGAAAAGGAAATTGAAATTGCTAAAGATCAATTGCGTCAAGAAGGTAAACCTGAAGCCATGTTAGACAACATTGCCAAAGGAAAACTAAAACGTTTCTTTAAAGATAATACGTTAATAAATCAATCTTTTATTAAAAACAGTAAGATTAGTGTAGCAGATTACGTAAAATCATTAGACAGCAATTTAACTGTTACTGCTTTTGAGCGTGTTGCTCTGGGTTAATTATATAAATCTCACAAATAAAAATGCTTCGATTAAAATCGAAGCATTTTTATTTTAATTTGTATTTAGTCTCTCAATTGTTAAAACTCCTAAGGCTTTACCCGTTGCATTTGGATCCGTTGATAGTGGAAGCCCCATTCTAATACTTATTGGTGTTGTTTCTGGACTATCAGCAGAAGTGTAGCTAGCACCAGCATCAGTTCCTGCATCAATAGCATATAATCCAAGTGTAGCACTTTCCACCAAAGTATTGTCAGGATTTTCTAAACTAAAAGAAGCAACTCCAAGAAACCAGTCCGGACTTGGTGATAATTTTGTCACAAAACTAATTAAAGGTTTCGTTGGTGTTATTGTAATATTAAAAACTTTTGCTTCTGTTGGACCACCATCAGAAGTTCCTAAAACAATAGTTGTTGGGTTTACATTATCTCCAGTCTGAGTATGCTCAGTAACCAAAGTTGAAGAATCTCCATCTTCAGCAAAAAGCTTTAATCCAGGTGAGGAAGAAAGACCAATACTAAAGACAGATGTTGTATTACTATGTGCTATTAAAACCGCTTTAGAAAAACTGGGATTCTGTGGGTAATCTGTGGGATATAATTCGGCTGTAAAATTTGGTTCAAAAGTAATTTTATAAGTAGCCTGTGGTATTACTCCTCCCCCATTTCCAGTTCCTGACGTAGAATCATCACTAGATGAACAACTAAAAAACAAAGCAATCGCACTTAATGCAATAATTTTAAAATGATTTTTCATATCTATTTTTTTTATGAATATAAAGATATTAAAATAATAACACTTGTAATTCAAAAATTTAAAAAAAATGTATGTTATATTTGTAAAAATTCTGTGTAAAACATATGAAATATAAACGAATTCTTTTAAAACTGTCTGGTGAAGCATTAATGGGAAATAGGCAATACGGTATTGACCCTGAACGTCTTGCAGAATATGCTCAAGATATTAAACAAATTATAGATTTAGGTGTAGAAGTTGCTATTGTTATTGGTGGAGGGAATATTTTTAGAGGTGTTGCAGGTGCTATAAATGGAATGGACCGAGTTCAAGGTGACCATATGGGAATGCTTGCCACTGTAATTAATGGCTTAGCGTTACAAAGTGCTTTAGAAGATGCTAAAGTACCTACTCGATTGCAAAGTGCTATTAAAATTAATGAGGTAGCTGAACCTTTTATTAGAAGAAGAGCACTGAGACATTTAGAAAAAGGACGTGTTGTAATTTTTGGGGGGGGCACTGGTAATCCATACTTCACAACAGATTCTGCAGCTGTATTGAGAGCTATCGAAATTGAGGCAAATGTTATTTTAAAAGGGACACGTGTAGATGGTATTTACAACGTAGACCCTGAGAAAGATTCTGAAGCTATAAAATTTGATTATATTAGTTTTGACGATGTATTGAAGAAAGGGTTAAAAGTTATGGATACAACAGCTTTTACTTTAAGTCAGGAAAACGAACTTCCTATTATTGTTTTTGACATGAATAAAAAAGGAAATCTTCTAAAAGTAGTTTCAGGAGAAAACATTGGGACAACAGTTAATCTATAAATATAGTTTTGGTTTAATTTTAAATTCTTACCTTTAAATTAATACATTAATAATGAACGAAGAATTACAATTTATTTTAGATACTACAAAAGAAGCTATGGTAAATGCTTTAAAGCATTTAGAGAAACAGTTTGTAAATATTAGGGCGGGTAAAGCAACTCCTTCAATGTTAGGTAGTATCATGGTTGATTATTATGGGTCTCAAACTCCTCTTACTCAAGTAGCTAACGTAAATACTCCAGATGGCAGAACTATTACAGTTCAGCCTTGGGAAAAAAGTATGCTTCAAGAAATTGAAAGAGCAATTATGGCAGCTAATCTTGGATTTAATCCTATGAATAATGGAGAAAGTGTTATTATTAATGTTCCTCCATTAACAGAAGAAAGACGTCTAAACCTATCCAAACAAGCAAAATCTGAAGCTGAAGATGCTAAAGTTGGAATAAGAAATGCTCGTAAAGAGGCGAATAATGATATTAAGCAAACTGACCACGTTTCAGAAGATTTACAAAAAAATACCGAATTAGATGTTCAGGATATGACTGATTCTTATGTGAAAAAAGTTGATGACCTTTTTGATATGAAAGAAAAAGAAATTATGACCATATAACTAGAAACAACACTAAAGTTGATTTTCTTGTGTTATATATATTTAAAATATATTATAGGTTTTAGTGAATGAAATATTACTGGCTTTTTATTTTAGTTACAGCATTTATTTGTAAAAGTCAGGCTCAAAATAATGATGCTCCCAACAAAAGCTCTCAAACTGTTAATGACTCCATAAAAAAAGCAGAGTTCTTAAATTATATAGGTAATGGTTATTTCCCAACCAAGTATTTTAATTTTGATTTACGATATCTTATAAAATTTAATCAGCACGAAGGTTTTAGAACTGGGTTAGGTGGTGTTACAAACGAAACCTTTTCTAAAAATTATAGATTACAAGGACATTTGGTTTATGGTTTTCTGGATCATCGCTTTAAATACAGTTTTGGCGGAGGAGTGCGAATAGCAAAAAAAACAAACACCTGGATAAATTTATTATATATTGATGATTTAGAAGAAACTGGTAGTTCAAATTTTTTAACTGATAAACGTTTTTTTCAGTTTTTCGAACCACGTTTAATAAACATAGATTTGTTTCATGAACACATTTCCAAAACGATAAGTATAGAACATCAGTTACATCCAAAAGTATTAACCGAAACACAGTTTTCTGTTAGTAAAATAAGCCCTACTTACAACTATATATTTAATTTAAAAAATGAGGATAGCTTCACAAATTTTGACTTAAGTCTTGTAAAGATTTCTGCACAATGGAGTCCATTTAGTGAGTTTGATAAAACACAATATGGAATAATCGAAACTAAAATAGGCTATCCCAAATTTACGTTACAATTCACCAAAAGTTTTGCAACAGTTTTAGGAGGTGATTTTAATTTTTCTAAATTAGATTTTAGAGCTATTCAGCAATTTAATTACTTGAATGAAGCCAGCTCTCAAATAGTTCTGTCAAGCGGCTTAGCAAATGGTAATGCTCCGATCACACATTTATATCATGCATATCCTAACAATGTAAATAAAGAAACTATACTGCGTCGATTCTCGGTTGCTGGAATAAACAGTTTTGAAACCATGTATTTTAATGAATTCTTTTCTGATAGATTTGCTACACTTCAAATAAAGCATAATTTAAAACCATTTAATATTTCACCTTGGTTTAAGCCTCAATTAGTATTAATAACAAGATTTGCTATTGGTGATATGAATAATATCGATAGACATGAAAATATAACATTCGACACTCTTGAAAAAGGATTTACAGAATCTGGGTTCGAGATTAATAAACTGTTTTTTGGTTTTGGTTTAAGTTTTGCGTATCGTTATGGTTCTTATCATCTTCCAAACTTTGAAGATAATTTTGCTTTCAAATTTACTTTTAATGTCAATCTTTAATATTAATAGATAAGCAAACTTTTTGGACTAATTTATCAGGACTAATTTTTTACCTTTGAGCCGTTAAATTTAACTATGGCAAGGCTATTTTCGGTAGGTTTTTGGGAAACTGTTGCACGACTAATTCTGCGTAATAAAATTGGTATTTTAATTAGTATTGCTGCTGCAACATTCTTTTTTGGGTTACAATGGGACAAAATGCGTTTCACTTATACAGAAGCTAATCTTTTGCCAGATGATCACGAGGTTAATTTAAAGTATAATACATTTCTTGAAATATTTGGGGAAGAAGGAAATTTAATAGTGCTTGGTGTTAAAGACTCATCATTATTTACTGTTGAAAAATTAAATGCTTGGAACAAACTTTCTAACGATTTTAAAACATTTAAAGAAGTTGAAACTGTTGTTGCTATTATTGATCTTCAGAAACTCGTAAAAAATGAATCTAAGAAACAATTCGATTTAGAACCTTTTATAAAAGATTCTATTACTTCTATAACACAATTAGAAACATTACAGAAACAACTATTTGAGCAATATCCTTTTTACGATAACTTTTTATTTAATAAAGAAACTAAAACAATACGATCGGCTATTTATTTGGACAAAGAAATTGTTAATACTTCGGCTCGAAAAGATTTTATTACCGAAACACTCATTCCAAAAATTGAGGCCTTCGAGAAAAATTACAATCTCGATGTTCGTATATCAGGAATGCCTTATATACGCACGCTAAATTCACAAAATATTATTGATGAGATTGGCACTTTCATTCTTGCAGCATTATTTGTTACCTCATTAATTTTCTTTTTCTTTTTCAGATCGTTTAGAGCCACATTTATATCAATGATAATTGTAGTAATTGGAGTTATGTGGACCTTTGGAATTCTAGGTCTTCTGGAATATGAAATTACAGTACTTACAGCATTAATACCTCCATTAATTATTGTTATTGGAATTCCTAATTGTATTTTCTTGATAAATAAATATCAACACGAAGTTAAAAAACACGGCAATAAAGCAAAATCTTTACAACGTGTTATTACTAAAGTTGGAAATGCCACATTAATGACCAATGTTACAACAGCTTCTGGATTTGCAACTTTTATAATTACAGATAGTACATTGTTAACAGAATTTGGTATTGTTGCCTCCCTTAGTATCCTTGCTATTTTTATACTGTGTTTGTTAATTATACCCATTATTTATAGTTATATGCCACTACCAAAAGACAAGCATTTAGAGCATTTAAGCAAACGCTGGATAAATGGTTTTGTGGATTGGATGGAACATATGGTGAGGTATAAGAAAATTAGTATTTATATTATATCATTAATCCTATTGGTGCTAAGTATCATTGGTATTTATCAAATAAAAATTTCTGGCAGTTTAATTGAAGATATGCCACAAAAATCTGCTTTTTTTAAAGACATTCGATTTTTTGAAGAAGAGTTTAATGGCATTATGCCTTTAGAAATAATGATAGATACTAAACATAAAAAGGGAGTTATGAAACTTTCTACGTTAAAGCGTATGAATGAGCTAGAAGAACTTATTATTGAAACTCCAGAATTATCAAGACCAATATCTGTGGTAAGTTTAGTTAAATATTCTAAACAAGCATACTATAACGGAAACCCTAAATACTATCAATTACCAACATTTCAAGAGAACGGCTTTATCTTACCGTATGCTAAAAACTCTTCTTCTGATGTTGATTTGCTTAAAAACTTTGTGGACAGTACAGGACAATATGCTCGTATTACGACCTTTATGAAAGATATTGGTACCGATAAAATGGAGCGGATAGAAGAAAATCTTCAAAACAAAATTAAAAAGGTTTTTCCAGTAAAACAATATGAAGTTACTTTAACTGGAAAAGCATATTTATTTCAAAAAGGGACCAAATATTTAATAAATAATTTGATTCTCTCGTTATCATTAGCCATATTTTTAATATCCCTTTTTATGGCATACATGTTTAGATCTCTTAGAATGATTATTGTTTCACTAATTCCTAATATTCTTCCGTTACTTATAACAGCTGGATTAATGGGATATCTTGGTGTTCCTATAAAACCTTCAACAATTTTAGTGTTTAGTATAGCTTTTGGAATTTCAGTAGATGACACTATACACTTCCTTGCAAAATACAGACAAGAACTAATTGCAAATCATTGGAAAATTAAAAAATCTGTTTATGCAGCTTTACGTGAAACAGGGGTGAGTATGTTTTACACATCTATTGTTCTGTTTTTTGGTTTTTCGGTTTTTATCATTTCTAATTTTGGAGGTACGGTAGCACTTGGGGCATTAGTTTCAGCAACATTATTATTTGCATTATTAGCTAATTTATTACTGTTACCATCATTATTATTATCATTAGAAAGAAGCATTGCAAACAAAGAAGTTTTAAAAGAACCTAACTTCAGAATTATTCCTGAAGAAGATAAAAACAACGATAATTAATTAGACTGAAACCTTTATCTTTGCACATTATTAAAATCAAAAACAATGAAGCCTAGTACAGTAGCCGAATTATTGTCGAAAGACAAAGCACAAAGTGAAATAGAAATTAACGGTTGGGTAAGAACCTTTAGAGCAAATAGATTTATAGCACTAAATGACGGTTCTACAATTAATAATATACAGTGTGTTATTGATTTTGAAAATACTGCTGAATCTGTTTTAAAACGAATTACTACTGGAGCTGCAGTACTAATAAAAGGAACTTTGGTTGAAAGCGTAGGCAAAGGACAATCTGTAGAAATAAAAGTTTCATCAATTAATATTCTAGGAGATTCCGATCCTGAAGAATATCCAATTCAACCAAAAAAGCATTCGTTTGAATTCTTAAGAGAAAATGCCCATTTACGTACAAGAACAAATACCTTTAGTGCTGTCATGCGATTGCGATCTTCATTATCATTTGCCATTCATAAATATTTTAATGAGAATGGATTTTATTATATGCATACACCAATAATAACAGGAAGTGATGCCGAAGGTGCCGGAGAAATGTTTCGGGTAAGTAATTTAGATGCCAAAAACCCTTCTTTAAATGATGAAGGTGATGTGGATTTTACTCAAGATTTCTTTGGCAAAGAAACAAACCTAACCGTTTCGGGGCAATTAGAAGCAGAAGCCTATGCAATGTCATTGGGTAAAGTTTATACATTTGGCCCAACCTTTAGAGCCGAAAACTCTAACACATCACGTCATTTATCCGAATTCTGGATGATAGAACCCGAAGTAGCTTTTATGGATTTATCTGGTAATATGGACTTAGCTGAAGATTTTACAAAATCTATTTTAAATTATATTCTCAAAAATAATAAAGAAGATCTAGCGTTTTTGGAACAACGCTTAGTACAGGAAGATAAATCTAAACCTCAAGCCGAACGCAATGAAATGACCTTAACCGATAAGTTAAGATTTGTTGTAGATAATAATTTTAAACGTGTAAGCTATACTGAAGCCATAGATATTTTGCGTAACTGCAAGCCAAATAAGAAAAAGAAATTTAAATATATAATTAATGAATGGGGAGCCGATCTGCAGAGTGAGCACGAACGTTTTTTGGTTGAAAAACACTTTAAGTGTCCTGTCATTTTATTTGATTATCCAGCAAGTATAAAAGCCTTTTATATGCGTTTAAATGATGATGGTAAAACAGTTAGAGCTATGGATATTTTGTTTCCAGGTATTGGAGAGATTGTTGGTGGTTCACAACGTGAAGAGCGTTTAGAGGTTTTAAAAGAAAAGATGGCTGAATTAGATATTCCTGAAGAAGAGTTGTGGTGGTACTTAGATTTGCGAAAATATGGAACAGCAGTGCATTCTGGATTTGGTTTAGGCTTTGAACGATTAGTAATGTTTGCAACAGGAATGAGTAATATAAGAGACGTAATTCCTTTTCCAAGAACACCGTTAAACGCAGATTTTTAATAGTTAAAGAGTTAAAACATATAATAAAACAATCTTCGTTCTATAGGAAAGTAGATTGTTTTTTTTATTTTTATAAAAACCCAAATAGAAATAATGCTTAAACAGTATTTACAATTTAAATTATCTCAAAAATTATCGCCTCAACAAATCCAGTTGATGAAGCTAATTCAACTACCTACACAAGCTTTTGAACAACGCCTAAAACAAGAACTTGAAGAGAATCCTGCGCTGGAAAGCGGAAAAGAAAACACGGATGATCTCCAAGAGAATTTTGATAATACAAACGAAGACTTCAACGATAATGAATCTATAAATGCAGAAGACATTAATGTTGACGATTATTTGAGCGATGATGAAATCCCCGACTATAGAATGCAAGCCAATAATTATAGTCCAGATGATGACGAAAAAAGTATCCCTTATGCTTCAGGGACATCCTTTACGCAACATTTAATAACGCAATTAAATACCTTTAGATTAGATGAGGAAGGTCGTGTAATTGCCGAATTTTTAGTTGGTAGTGTTGATGGAAGCGGTTATATACGTCGTTCATTATCGGATATTATGGATGATCTTGCTTTTACACAAAATATTTACACTACCGAAGATAAAATTAGAGACGTTTTAATAACAGTACAACAGCTAGATCCGGCTGGTGTAGGCGCTAGAGATTTACAAGAGTGTTTAAGTATTCAGTTACTCCGAAAAAATCAAAATCCTAGTGTAGAATTAGCCGTTAACATTATTGAAAAAGCTTTCGATCAGTTTACAAAAAAACACTATAAAAAATTAATTCAAAAATTTAATGTTAATGAATATCAGCTTAAAGATGCCATTATTGAAATTGAACGTTTAAACCCAAAACCAGGAGGCTCATATTCAGGAAATAATAGAATGGTAGAGCATGTTGTTCCAGATTTTACTATTAAAATTTTGGATGGTGAATTAGAGTTAACACTTAATGGAAGAAATGCACCTGAACTTCATGTATCAAGAGAATACAACAATATGCTTAAAGGCTACAAAGAAGCTAAAGAAAAATCAAAATCTCAAAAAGATGCCGTCCAGTTTATTAAACAAAAATTAGATGGTGCAAAATGGTTTATTGAAGCTATTAAACAACGTCAACAAACATTGTTTGTAACTATGAGTGCCATTATGCATTATCAAAAAGAGTATCTTTTAACTGGTGACGAGCTTAAGTTAAAACCTATGATTCTTAAAGATATTGCTGATGAAATTGAAATGGATGTTTCTACAGTTTCTAGAGTTGCAAATAGTAAGTATGTCGATACACCTTATGGAACAAAACTCATAAAAGAATTCTTTAGTGAATCTATGACTAATGATCAAGGTGAAGAGGTGTCAACACGTGAGATTAAAAAAATATTGGAAACGGTTATAGAAAAGGAAGACAAGAAAAAGCCATTAACTGACGAAAGACTTGCAATAATTCTAAAAGAAAAAGGATATCCTATTGCTAGACGTACTGTTGCTAAATATAGAGAGCAGCTTAACATATCTGTAGCTAGACTTAGGAAACAAATTTAAATGAGTGTTCTTTTAAAAAGCATATCGTATATTTTTCATCCGTTACTAATGCCTTTTTTAGGCGTTGCTTTTTATTTTTCAAAATCGCCTCGTTTTATTCCTGAACCCCTTGTAAAAGCTAAATTATTTTCGATTGCATTACTTACTATCTTACTCCCAATACTTTTATTTTTTTTACTCAAAACATTACGAAAAGTGAACAGTATAAACCTAACAACATCAAAAGAGCGAATAATTCCTTTAGCTATAAATTGTGTTATTGTATTTTTTATCATTCAACGTGTGTTGCCATCTAATGAAATTATTGAACTCTATTTCTTTTTTATAGGAATTCTTTTATCCACTTTATCTTGTTTGATGTTGGCACTTCTTAATTTTAAAGCTAGTATCCACATGATTGCTTCGGCAGGAGTATTACTATTTTTTATTGCTATAAGTATTCATTTTAGCATTAACATTAATGGTATATTAGCTATCATATTCATTATTATAGGAGCTGTTGCTACGTCTAGGTTACACCTAAATGCTCACACGAATACTGAATTAATAATAGGATTTTTTATTGGATTGATTCCTCAATTGATTATGCTTAACTATTGGTTATAATATATAAAATATAAGTCCAATTTTAATAGCATTTATATTAATAGATTCTTCATTAATTTTTGCTTCATTTTTAAAAATAGGGTTAAGCCCATAATACAAATAGATATTCCAGGTATTATAACCAATACTTAAAGTTATTCCATATTGAATTTTATCAAAATCACTTATGTTTTTAAGTTCAATATTTTGTGGAGTGCCTTTAAATTTCGATGTTGAAGAAAACATATATCCTAACTTGAATCCTGAATAAATCCTCCAAAATTTATACGATTCTGCAGTTGAGGCTCTCCATCTAAATTGAAACGGAATTTCTATAAGATGCATTGAAAACTTATTTTTAGTAAATGACGTACTTTCAATAATTTCATAATTAAACGCACCTTGCTGATCTTTAGAAACCAATAGATTTTGATTAAATGAATTCGCTGAATAACCCAAGCCTAAACCAAAAGACAGTGTTCTCCTTTTATTAATTGGCATATCTCTAATAAAACCGAAATGAAAACCGCTTGAGAATCCATTTTGTGACATGTCTTGAGGCATCTTACCCAAAAGATTGTAGGTTATTCCAAAATAGAATTGATCTTCTCGATAGAGATTATCTGGTCCCGCAGTAGAAGAAGTAGTGTCTTGCCCTAATATAGATTGATAACTAAAAAATGATAATATTAAAATTAAAACAAATCTCATTGCGTAAAGTTAAATAAATAAAAATGGGCATTCTTGATAGAATACCCATTTTAATATAAATTTTAATTTTAAGCTTCTAGTTGTCAGAAAGGTCTCCTTTTATTGAGGCATAATTGATTTTTAAAGCCTGAACTTTTCTGAGTTCTTGTTTTACATCACCAACAATTCCCATATTTGCATCCTTATCTACTTTTAATGAAGTAATTAAAAATGGTATTTCTTCTTCACGTTTAGACGCACGTTCCGCAGCAATAAAGGCAGCAATGTCGCTAACTTGAGAGAAATCATCGTTAAGTTGAATTCTAGCTTCTGTCCCAAATTGCTTTTTATAATAACGACTAGGTTTCCCTATATAAACATACATTACCAAATTCTTTTTTTCAAGCTTTTCAACTTCTGATGCTTTGGGTATATTAATAGTAATCTTAAGCGAATTATCTCTCATTACAGTAGCAACCATAAAGAAAAATAATAACATAAAAACGATATCAGGTAATGATGCTGTATTTATTGCTGGCAAACCGCCATCCTTTTTCTTTTTAAATTTAGACATATGTTATATACTTGTATTAAATTCTAAATTATTGAACTTCTGAAAGCTTTTGTGGATACTCCAATTTTATTTGAGCAATCTGCTCTTTTAGCTTTTCTTTATTCCCAAGCCAATTTACATCTTTAACATTTTTTTGCATTTCAGCAAAAGACATGTCATATTGTTCTTCGGATCTTCTATTTCTTAATACATTATATGCTGCTACCAATTCGTTTTGAACTGAAATATAGAAACCATAAGATGTTTGACGTTCGTTCTTTAAAGAAATAATTGCTTTGTCTGGATGATCTGAAGATGAAGAACTTCTCGCTCCTTTACAATAATCACATCTTTCACCATCGGCATTAGTTCCTCCTCCATTATCTAAAAATTCAACAGCAGCAGCCCTTAAATCTTTAACGTTCATTAATTCATCTTCTACTTGCATTTGATCTTTATTGTTAAGCAGAACTGTAAAAATATTTTTCTGTTTGATTATTACATCTTCTTCAGAATCATCAATTGGAGGCAGTTTTCTGTTTAAACCAGAATCTTTTTCCATAGTAGTTGTTACTAAAAAAAATATCAGTAACAAAAATGCAATGTCGGCCATAGAGCCTGCATTAACTTCGGGTGCTGCTCGTTTTGCCATAATTATTTAATTAATTTTTTAACTCCTGTATATAATATTGAACCAATAGCCAATACTCCTAAAATATAAAACGCTACTAATCCAGTGCCAACCCAATGTGAAGCAGTTTCAGTTGCTACTCCTTCACTATGCTCATATACAGTTGTATCTCCTCCAGTTAAAGCATAGGCTATAATTAATATAGCAATAAATGTGCCACCTCCTATTAAAGTGCTCTTTAAAGATCCTTTATTAGTAAATAAATTTGTGATCACAAAAATTATAACAAATGCTAAAATTAATCCAAAAGTCACATAAGCCACATAAGCCATATTATCTACTGAACTAGTAGATTCGCCAGCCTTATAAGCTGCATCAATAACTTTATCACCTGTTGAGATAATTAGCACTAAAAATAAAGCACCCACTAAAGATAATAACACTGTTACTATCCTAAATATTTTTAATAAATTCATAATAATATATGATTTTAAAGGGTTATTATTTCTTGTTTCTTATTAATAAATCCATCAATGTAATTGATGCATCTTCCATATCATTAACTATGCTATCAATTTTTGCAATAATGTAATTATAAAATATTTGAAGAATAATAGCTACCACTAAACCAAATACTGTTGTTAACAATGCTATTTTAATACCTCCAGCTACTAACGAAGGATTCATGTCTCCAGCTGCTTCAATTTTATCGAATGCAGAAATCATACCAATTACTGTTCCCATGAAACCAAGCATTGGAGCTAATGCAATAAATAATGAAATCCAAGACACGTTCTTTTCTAATAGTCCCATTTGCACACCACCATAACTTACTACAGCTTTTTCAACCTGTTCTAATCCTTCATCCACTCTATCTAAACCTTGATAAAATATAGAAGCTACTGGTCCTTTTGTGTCTCTACAAACTTCTTTTGCGGCTTCAACACCTCCAGAAGAAAGTGCATCTTCTACATTTTGTGTTAACTTTTTAGTGTTTGATGAAGAAAGGTTTAAAAAGATAATTCTTTCTATAGCAATTGCTAAGCCTAGAATTAAACATAATAATACAATCCCCATAAATCCTGCGCCTCCTTCAATAAATCTCTTTTTTAATTCTTGATGAAATCCAGTATCTTCAGTAGCAGAGGCCGTATCGTCATCTTGAGTTATACTTACAACTGTATTAATAGTTGTGTTTGTGTTCGCATTAGTATTAGCATTTACAGTTCCGAATGCCATAATACCTGCGATAGCTAGAATAGAAAATAATCTTTTCATTTATCTTGATCTTAATTTTATTAGTTAATGGGTTAAAGATATAAAAAAAATGCAATTAAAAAATAAAAATTACAGCAGAGAGGAAGGGATTAACAATGTTGTTCCCAAAATTCTCTAACATAGTCATCAAAAGTATTTATTATTCATTTTTAATAAACGAGCTTCTTAAAAAATTTCCTGAATAAATACTTTTGCAGAGAGGAAGGGATTCGAACCCTCGATACGCTTTTAACATATACACACTTTCCAGGCGTGCGCCTTCGACCACTCGGCCACCTCTCTAAACATTTGTCTTTTTTACAGTGGATGAAATAACAAAAAAAAGTTTAAATGTTAAAACTTTGCTTGTTAATTTTAAGATATTTCTCCTCGTAAAGATGTTTCAAAAAGAGTCTTAAATACTTTTGTGGATAGATTCTTACCTAATAAATACATTAGTTTTGTAATTGCAGCTTCAGTAGTTATATCTTTACCCGAGATTACGCCAACCTTTTTTAATTGAGTACTTGTTTCATAGTGCCCCATCATTACACTTCCTCCCGAACATTGTGTAACATTAATAATATGTATACCTTTTAAAATAGCTTCTCTTAATAATATAATAAACCAATCTTCAGTAGTGCAATTCCCAGCACCATAGGTTTCTAAAATAATCCCTCTAAGATTAGGCGAATTAAAAATACTCTGTAACAGCGATTGAGAAATTCCCGGAAATAATTTTACCAAGGCAATATTTGTATCAAGTTCTTTATGTACTACTAAGGCTTCTGTTGTATCTGGTTTAAATAAATGTTGATAGTTAATTTTTAAATGTACACCTGATTCGGCTAAATTCGGATAATTTAAAGATGCAAATGCTTCAAAATGTTCGGTATTTATTTTTGTAGTTCTATTGCCTCTATATAATTTGTATTCAAAATAAAGACCAACTTCTTTTATTACTGGTTTGTTCTCTTCCTGTAATGATGCTACTTGAATTGATGTGATCAAATTTTCTTTGGCGTCAGTTCTTAAATCCCCAATAGGTAACTGTGACCCAGTAAAAATTACTGGCTTGGATAAATTTTCTAACATAAAACTTAAAGCCGAAGCCGAATAACTCATCGTATCACTTCCGTGTAAAATGACAAAGCCATCACAGGTATCGTAATTATTCTCTATGATCTCAGCTATCAGCATCCAATATTCAGGGTTTATATTTGATGAATCTATAGGCTTATCAAGTGAAATGGTTTCTATAGTGCAATCTAAAAGTTTAAGTTCTGGAATCTTAATTATTAGATTATTAAAATCGAAAGAATACAATACTCCACTTTCAGGGTCTTTAATCATCCCTATTGTTCCTCCAGTATATATTAAAAGTATGTTTGGTGTTTTCATTTTTAAACTTTAAAAACGTCTTTTGAATTTGCTGTAGTAATTTCGGCAATTTCTTCTTGTCTTAAACCATATATTTCTGATAATTTTTCTAATACCTTTAATATATAACTACTTTCATTGCGCATCCCTCTATATGGTGTTGGCGATAAATATGGTGAATCTGTTTCTAAAACTATATGCTTCAAATCAATTTGATTTAAAAATTGATCGATTTTACCATTTTTAAAAGTAATAACACCTCCAATACCTAGTTTCATATTATAGGAAATGGCTAGACGAGCTTGCTTCAAAGTTCCGGTGAAGCAATGAAAGATTCCGAACAAATCGTCTGCTTTTTCTTCTTCTAAAATTTCAAATATCTCATTAAACGATTCTCGGCAATGTATTACTATGGGTAGCTTATATTTTTTTGCAAGTTTTATTTGAATCCGGAATGCATCTTGTTGAATTTTAAGTGTTGATTTATCCCAATATAAATCAATTCCTATTTCGCCTATCGCAACAAAAGGGCGTTTTAATAATAATTGTTTTACATGTTCTAATTCCTTTTTAAAATTTTCTTTAACAGAAGTTGGATGTAATCCCATCATTAAAAACACATGCTTTGGATAATCGTTTTCCAGTTGAAACATAGCTTTTGTATATGTAGAGTCAATAGCAGGGATAAAAAAACGAGTGATGTTTCGGTCTAAAGCGCGCATAATCATCTCTTTTCTATCAGTATCAAAGGCTTCACTGTATAAATGTGTATGAGTATCTGTTATAATCATGTGGCTAAAATAAGCTATGATTATTATATTTGAAAAAAAATAAATGACGTTACAAGAATTTCTTCTTCCGCAAGGTTATGTAAAAATTAAACTTAAGCTTACAAAAACAAATCATTTTGAAATTAAAGCCATTGTAAATGGTATTAAAGGTAAATTTATTTTAGATACAGGTGCTTCAAATTCCTGTATTGGTTTTGATTCGGTTAAGAACTTTAATTTAAAAGTTGAAGAATCGAAAGTTAAAGCGGCTGGGGCAGGTGCTATAGATATGCTAACAAAAATCTCTAAAAAAAATGTGATTAAAATCGGAAAATGGAAAAAAGATAAAGTCGCATTAATTTTATTTAATCTTATACATGTTAATACAGCATTGATGAATCATAGCTCAAATCCTATTGATGGTATTATTGGAGCCGATATTTTAAAAAAGGGTAATGCTGTAATAGATTACCAAAAAAAATATTTATATCTTAAGCTATAATTAATAAAGTATAAAAGCTATTTTCCTGTATGAAACCTTCGATTATTATTGCTGATGACCATCCTTTAGTGTTAAAAGGACTGCAAGATTTTTTAACCGAAAGAAAATATAATGTAGTTGGTAGCGCATCTAATGGTAAAGATGCCTATGATTTAATCGTTAAGTATAGTCCTGATATAGCCATTTTAGATATTAGAATGCCTTCTATGACAGGAATAGAAATAACAGAAAAATGTATAAATAATAACATAAAAACAAGAATTGTACTTATCACTTTTGAGAAAAGCGCGCAACTCTACGAACAGGCAAAGGCGCTAAATGTGTTTGGGTATATCCTTAAAGAATTTGCGTTAGCCGAAATTGAAAACTGTTTAGCTTCTATACAAAATAACATTCCTTATTTCAGCCCAGAAATTGAAACGTCTTTCCCAGGAAATGGTATTAATGAAACTATAAATTCATTAACACCTACAGAGAAAAAAATCTTAAAATTAATTGCTCAAAATAAGACAAATAAAGAGATTGGAGAAGAACTATTCATTTCTTATCGTACTGCAGAAAAGCATAGAAGCAACATTGTCAGTAAATTAGGTCTAAATCCTCATCCAAATAGTCTATTAATTTGGGCTAAAGAAAACCAAAATTACTTTCTGTAAATATACGTGACGTCACGTATTGTTTGGTATACTATTATTATAGACATTTACAGTGCTATTAATTAGTTATTAGGGAGAATTAGCGAAGGCTCTGGATTATTTATTAATTCAGAGTTTTCAATTTAGAACTTTTCCTTTAATGAGAATCCTTTCAAGTTTAACTGCAAAATATGAATAAATTAATAGTATTAAATAATAGATTATTCTTTTTAGATTAGCAGCTATAGTTATAATTGTTTTTGGAATAAATCTTTTAGTTAATAATAAAAACTGTTTGTAGAGATCATCTTTTTCTATTCTTTCCATTTTAAGGTTTCCATAATATGTTGTATGTCTTTCTTAAGATAATCTACAGCTGGAAGAATAGAGTCATAATTAGGTTTTACATAAAAATACAACGAACCAGTTAAAAAATGGTTGATACTATCAGTTACATAAAACTGAGATTGTGATGCAGCATTTCCATCTACTTCATAAAACATTCCATAAATATGCTGTTCAAAATTTGTAAAAGATTGTTCTATAATTGCATCTGCTTTTCTTGCATGTGATTGTGTAATATTTTGAGCGTCTACAATATAACGTTGTAAACTGGTGCTATTTACTTTTTTATATGTTAAAAAAATGGTTGCTTTTATAGTTGGATAGGTTATATCTATTCCTAAAGTTTTTTGATGTTCAGAAGCTTTTATTTTGCCAATACTACTAGCAAGGCTGTTTTTTTCAAAAGTAAAAGGAATGTCTATATTAACTTCTTTATATTGTGGTTTTGGGTAATCTAATCTTAAAAAAGCTTTAGGTTTAGGTATAGGGTTATTGCCACAAGAGACACATAATACCATTATATAAAGCAGCAATAAATTCTTCATTAATTTAGAATTGTTACTTTTATTTGTTTTATACGTTTTTTATCTAACGCTTCTATAGTAAAAACGTAATTATTGAAATTTATTTTGCTCCCAGTTTTAGGAAAACTCCCTGATACTTCTAGTATAAAACCCGCAATAGTTTCTGATTCTCCTTTTTTAGTTTCAAAAACAGCTTCCTCTTCAAGCTTAATTATCTTATAAAAATCTTTTAATGTTGTCTTTCCTTCAAACACAAAATTGTTATCATCAAGTTTAGAATACGTAAGGTCATCCATATCAAACTCATCGTTAATATCTCCTACAATCTCTTCAATGACATCTTCAAGAGATATAAGCCCTGAAGTACCACCATATTCGTCAACAACAATTGCAAGATGGACTTTCTTATCTTGAAACTCTACCATTAAATCATCTAACTTTTTGTTTTCAGGAACAAAAAAAGGTCCTCGTAGTAAGCTCGTCCAATCAAAGTTTATTTTATCTAAATAAGGCAATAAATCTTTTACATATAAAATCCCCAAAATGGCATCTAAACTATCTTTGTAAACAGGAATCCTGGAATAGCCATGTTTAATTATTTTAGGAATAATTTCGTCATATTTTAAACTCTCATCTAATGCGAAAATATCAATTCTGGGACGCATAACTTGTTTTGTGTCTGTGTTTCCAAAAGATACAATCCCTTTCAATATTTTATGTTCTTCTCTAGTTGTATCATCTTCACTTGTTAATTCTAAAGCTTGCGATAACTTATCGATATTTAAATTAGATTTTTGTTTCCCTAGTTTATTGCGAATACTTTGTGTAATCCCTTGCATCGGTAAACTTATAGGCGAAAAAATGATGTCTAACACTTTTAATGGATAAGACATAAATTTAGAAAACTTTAGATTGTTTCGGCTAGCGTAAACCTTTGGAAATATTTCGCCAAAAAGTAAAATTAAAAATGTGGCAATTATTACCTTTAAAAAGAAAACAAGAGGTACTTCAAAAAAATAAAAATTAATTACAGAGCTAACATTTTTAAATAAATTATCACTTATTGAAGCAAACAAAATAACAATTGCAATATTTATAAAATTGTTAGCTACCAATATGGTTGCCAATAATTTTTGAGGTTTTTCCAAAAGTTTAGAAACAATCTCTATAGGTTTAGATTTTTTTTCTAACTCATTATCAATATCTATTTGTGTGAGTGAAAACAAAGCAACTTCAGCTCCAGAAATTAAAGCTGAGCATATCAAGAGCAAAAATAAAAGCACAAACCCAGATACAATTGAAGCGTCAATTGTATTAATACAGATAATTAAACTAACGGGATCAGGATCCAAATGTTATCGTATTAATTAAACTATTAGAACGGTAAATCATCTTCTTCAGCAGAAGGCTCGCTAACAACTTCTTGATTGTTCTCTGCAGAAGATGGTTGTACCTGTTGAGAAGGAGCTCCCGCTGAAACATTTTCATTTTTTGTGCTTAAAAAGGTAAAATCTTTACATTGAATTTCGGTAGAAAAACGATCCATACCTTTATCATCTTGCCACTTACGTGTTTTGATACGTCCTTCTATATAAACCTTGTCTCCTTTGGTTAAATACTTTTCGCAAATCTCGGCAGCTTTATTTCTAACCACTATATTATGCCATTCTGTATTAGAAACACGTTCATTAGTTTGTTTGTTTACATACGTTTCGTTTGTGGCTAAAGGAAAACGACCTATACAGCCTCCTCCTTCAAAGTAATGCATTTTTACTTCATCTCCTAAATGCCCAATTAGCATTACTTTATTTAATGTTCCCGACATAATTGTTTAATTTATTTATACTACAAAATTAACTGATTTATAATAGACTTTTTTAAAAGTAATAAAAAAATATGAACAATATAGTTGCTCTAAAAATTAAATTCATCTATAAATCTACTTATTAAAACAGGAACAGGATAAGACTTTATTTTAATTATATCTATTCCTTTTAGAGGTAAGTCTTTAACTTTTATAATCCAAAACTTAGTATATAAATGCTGGTGAGAAAGTTTATGAACGATATCGGTATCATTGTGCAATTTAAAATTATATTTAATTCCATTTATAAAAGATTGTACGTTTATATTTCTATTAAAATTATCTTCTGTTAAGGGTTCCATGGTTTCAATTAAAGGAAACTGATATAAATTTTGCCAAATACCTTTTTCTACACGCTGCTCTAAAATTGTTTTATTGTTTTCTGAAACAAACACTAAAAAGTTAAAATATTTCTTCGAGATTTTTGTCTTATTAATTTTAACAGGAAGTTCTGTTATTTTGTTAAGTTGTAATGCAACACATTTCTTATTTAAAGGACAAACTTCGCAATCTGGTTGGTTTGGTTTACACTGTCTTGCACCAAATTCCATTACAGCTTGGTTATAATCGCCAATTTTATCTTTTGGCAGTAATCTTTGAGCAAGAGTTTTGAACACTTTAATCCCTTGTGATGAATTAATAGGAGTTTCAATTCCAAAATACCGCGACAAAACTCTATAAACATTACCATCTACAACTGCAGTTGGCTCATTATAACAAATTGAAGCAATAGCACTTGCTGTATAGTCTCCAACACCTTTAAGATTTAATAACTCTTTATAGGTTTTCGGAAAATCTCCATTTAAATGGTTTACAATATATCTTGCTGAATAATGTAAATTTCGAGCTCTGGAATAATAGCCTAGTCCTTGCCAAAGTTTTAAAACCTCACTTTCCTGTGCTTTAGCCAAGTCTAAAACTGTAGGGAAACTAGCAACAAAAAGGTTATAATATGGCAAGCCTTGCTTAATTTGAGTTTGCTGCATTATAATTTCAGACAGCCATATATAATAAGGATTTTGTGTTTCCCTCCAAGGAAGTTCTCTCTTATATTCTGAATACCAATGTTTTAAAGTTTTTGTAAAATTCATTTTAAAAATTCCTTGAATGGCAAAAATAAACGTTTATTAGATTAAATTTTAATGTATTAGGCTTGAAATATTGAATATAAAATACATATATTTGCAACCCTTATAATTAATAAATAACCCTTTAAAAATAAAAACAATGACTAAAGCTGATATAGTAGCAAAAATTTCTGAAAAATTAGGAATAGAAAAAGGAGATGTTCAAGCAACGGTAGAAACATTTATGAGTGAAGTTAAAACATCACTAGAAGGTGGCGATAACGTATATCTTAGAGGTTTCGGTAGTTTCATCATCAAAGCAAGAGCTGAAAAAACAGGTAGAAATATTTCAAAAAATACAACTATCAAAATTCCAGCTCACAATATACCAGCATTTAAACCGGCAAAAGTTTTTGTAGAAAGTGTAAAAGCTAATGTTGAGGTTAAATAAAACATTAATAAAGTATTAATTTTAAAAGTATTAATTTATGCCAAGTGGTAAAAAACGTAAAAGACACAAGGTTGCTACGCATAAGCGTAAAAAAAGACGGCGAGCTAATCGTCACAAGAAAAAATAATACGAAAAAGTAGTTAAATAACTACTTTTTCAATTTTATTAAAATCGTTCTTTGATAATAAATTTATGATTAGTTTACACTTTTTACCTTAGTGTAATCATAAATTTTACAGATTAAATCCTGTGAATCAAATAAATATGTATAATCCATCTGTACTTAATTGTATAGATTAAAATTAACTAAATGAATAAAGAATTAATAATTCGTTCTAGTTCTAACAATGTTGATTTTGCCTTATTAAAAGATGGAAAACTTATTGAATTACAAAAAGATGAGGATGACAGTAATTTTTCGGTTGGCGATGTGTTTATGGCCAAAATTAGAAAATCTGTTCCAGGTTTAAATGCAGCATTTGTAAATGTTGGTTATGAAAAAGATGCATTTTTGCATTATCATGATTTAGGCCCAAAACTTCCAACTCTTTTGAAATTCGTAAAACGTGTAAGCACAGGTAAACTTAGAGATTATTCTTTAAAGAATTTCCCATTTGAAAAAGATATTGATAAAAACGGCAGCATTGCTGACGCTTTAAAATCAAATCAATCTGTATTGGTACAAATAGTAAAAGAACCAATATCTACTAAAGGACCACGAATTAGTTCGGAGCTTTCAATAGCTGGTAGATATGTTGTTTTAGTTCCTTTTTCCGATCGAATTTCAATTTCTCAAAAAATTGAAAGTAAAGAAGAAAAAGACAGACTTAAACGTTTGCTAAAAAGTATTACTCCAAAAGGATTCGGAGTCATAGTACGTACTGTTGCAGAAGGCAAAAAAGTAGCTGAACTAGACAGAGATTTACAAAATTTGTATGGTCGTTGGACCGCAATGTGTAAAAAGCTACATAGAGCACATCATCCTAGTAAAGTGTTAGGAGAAATGAATAAAGCCTCTTCTATTTTAAGAGACATTTTTAACAACTCTTTCACTTCAATAATAGTAGATGATGAATCGCTTTACATTCAAATTAAAGATTATGTGCAAGAAATTGCACCTAAAAAAGAATCAATAGTTAAGTTGTATCAGTCTAATGTTCCCATTTTTGAAAAACATGGAATTGAGAGACAAATAAAAACATCCTTTGGACGCACAGTGTCTATGGCAAAAGGAGCTTATCTAATAATAGAACATACAGAAGCTCTTCACGTTATAGATGTAAACAGTGGAAATCGCTCTAACAAAGCAAAAAACCAAGAGGATACAGCACTAGAAGTTAATTTAATTTCGGCTACAGAAATTGCTCGCCAATTACGTTTGCGTGATATGGGCGGAATAATTGTAGTAGATTTTATTGATATGAATAGAGCTGAACACAGAAAGAAGCTCTTTAATCATCTTCGTGATGAAATGAAAGATGACAGAGCAAAACACAAAATTTTGCCTCCAAGTAAATTTGGATTGATACAAATAACCAGACAACGAGTAAGACCAGAAATGAATATTAAAACTAGGGAGGAAGATCCTAATGGTATTAATGGTCAAGAAGTTGAAGCTCCAATCGGAATCGTAGAAAAAATTTCGCACGATCTGGAAGAACTATTAAAAAAAGACTATAAAAAGCTGACTTTAAACACACATCCTTTTATAGCAGCCTATTTAACAAAAGGCTTTCCATCTATGCGTTCAAAATGGTTTTTTGAACACAAAAAATGGGTGAATATATTACCAAGAGATGCTTACACGTATCTAGAATATCATTTTTTTGATAAAAATGGTAAGAAGATTAAATAATAAAAAATCCTTATTCGAAAGAGTAAGGATTGCTCAATTGTCGTAGCTCCAATAATATTACTTGTTTACAAATGGTTGTTGTGTTACAAAAGCAAGAGACATTTGCACCAAACTAATTCCATTATTTTTTGCTATTTGTAAGTATTCTTCAGTTGCTTTTTTAGATCTTAATCCACTATAACGTGCCATTTGTGGGAAAAGATTTAATCTTGAATTATAATCATCTTTACCTTCTATATACTTACCTGATAGAACTCCAAATGCTAAAGGCGAATAAGCTAATAGTCCTATAATTTTCACGCATAGCCACCTCTGCAATATCTCCTTCAAAAGGTCTGTTTAACAACGAATAGGCATTTTGAATAGTAATCATTCGTGGAAGATTATGAGTTTTTGATTCTTCCAAATATCGCATGGTTCCCCAGGCTTTTTCATTAGATAATCCCACATGACGTATTTTTCCTTCTTTAATAACTTCGTCTAAAGTGGTGAAGCACTTCATTAAAATTATCTTCCCAAGGATCGTTTGGATTATGATTATAATCTCTAATACCAAAATGTATTGGTTTGTCTTTCTGGCCAATGCAATTGATATAAATCAATATAATCTGTTTGAAGTCTTGCTAATTCTTTATCAACTGCGTATTTAATAGAATCTGAACTAAAACCCCTGTTGTAACGGAATATGAGCTGTGTATTCTCCTGTTCCTGCAATTTTTGATGCTAATACAACTTTGTCTCTATTCCTTGTCTTTTGTAGCCAAGTTCCAATAATTTCGCTCGTTCTACCACTTGTTTTTGCTTCTGCAGGAACAGGATATAATTCTGCTGTATCGATAAAGTTTATGCCGTGCTCAAAGAGCGTAATCTAATTGTTCATGTCCTTCAGCTTCTGTGTTTTGGTTCTCCCCAGGTCATAGAACCCAAACATATTTTACTAACTTTTATATTTGTATTTGGAAGTGTTGTGTATTTCATTTTTTAGATATTAGAACAAAGACTAAAAATCTTAATTGTTTTACATATCATTTAATAATTTGGAAATCTCAATCCAATTTTGGCGTTAAAATTACTTCAATACGTCTGTTTTTTTGCTTTACCCAGTAGCAGTATCGTTAGTGGCTATTGGTGCAAATTCACCACGACCTGCTGCTGTTAAGTTTTCTGGATTTATAGCATTATTTTCTCGTAGAATTTGAACCTATGGCTGTGGCTCGTTTGGGTAGATAAATCCCAATTTCCTTTTACTTGTCCACTACCTGTAAATGGCACATTATCCGTATGACCCTCGATTAAAACAGCTATCTCTGGATTATCTCCAAGTACATTCCCTAATTGCTGTACAGCTCTACGACCTTCACTTCCAACAGCCCAACTTCCTGAACTAAACAAAAGCTTGTTCTCCATAGATACATAAACTTTTCCGTCTCGCTGTTCAATGGTCAATCCCTTGCCTTCAAAATCGGTTAAGGCTCTTGAAATTGCATTTTTTAAATTGGTCATTGCTGCATCTTTTGCGGCAATAAGACTCTCTAATTCTTCAACACGCCTTGATCTGTTTTCTAATTCCTTTTTTAATGTTTCCAATCTTTGCATTTTCTGAAGCAAGAGCTTGTTCCTTTACTTCTAATTGGGCTAATAACTCTCTGTTCTTTTTTGCATTTTCTGCAATAGCTACTGAACTGTTCTCTTTCTAAAGCATCGTACGAAGCCTTTAGATTCTCATGATTTGACTTTAATGCATTAAAATCGCTTTGCAACTTATCTCTTTGAGCCACAGCTTCATCATAGTCTTTTTGAAGTATTTTTAAACTATTCTCAGCTTTATTTTTAGCACTCAAAAGCGTTTCATTTTCATCGGAAAGATTCCTATTCTCCTTTTTTAAATCATTATATTTTCCTTCTAAATCCTTATAAACTTTTGGCGAAACACAAGAAAATATTACTAATAATATTAGTGCTACAAATGAGATTTTTTTAATCATAATTCTATTTTTATTTTTATTTCTACTAAAATTGGACAATGATCGCTATGTACTGCATCAGACAGAATAACGGCTCTTTTTATGTTTTCTTGTAAAGGCTTTGCGACCATAGCATAATCTAATCTCCATCCTTTATTATTGGCTCTTGATTTAGCACGATAACTCCACCATACTGTATTGTTGTGAATCATTATTTAAATATCTAAATGAATCAATAAAACCACTATAGATAAATTCTCCGAGCCATTTTCGTTCTTCGGGTAAAAATCCAGATACATTTTTCATTTTTGGATTGTGAATATCATTTCTTCATGGCAAATATTATAGTCTCCACAAACTACAAGATTTGGAATACTCTTTCTTAATTTTGTAAGATATTCTAGAATTTCATCCATATAATTAAATTTAAAATCTAACCTTTCAGAATTTGTCCCCGATGGTAAATACATACTCATAATAGAAACATCATCAAAATCGACACGAAGATTTTCTGCCTTCAAAATCCATAGATGCTATTCCTGTTCCATATTCTATATGGTTTGGTTCAATTTTACACAAAACAGCAACACCACTATACCCTTTTTTTTTGTGCGCTAAACCAATAGTTGTAATTATACCCAGCTTCTGCAAAAATTTCTAAATTCAATTGCTCTTTTAAAGCCTTTATTTCCTGTAAACAAATCACATCTGGATTAGCACTTTTTAGCCAACCAATAAAATCCTTGTTTAAAGCTGCACGAATACCATTAACGTTATAAGAAATTATTTTCATGTTTATAAATAGATATTTCAGCTAAAATAAATAATGCTTTACTTTTTACGCTATTAATTTAAAGCAGTTTTAACTAATTCTATTAACAAAATATTTTAGCTTATAAACAGTTTAAGTACCAGATGAAATTTAAGTTAATTTTATTAAGTTTTTTGTTAAGTTTTTGCGCGTTTTGCTCAAGAGCAAACTTCTAATTATAGAAGTAAAACCGTTGCAGTAAAAGATACTATTGTTATTGATAGTGTTAGTATAAATTCGTCCAAATTTGTGCTTCGTCAAAAAGATAGCACTATTATAGATTCATCTTTTTATACAATAGATTTTGCAAAAGCATTATTAACCTTTAAAAACCCTATTGCAACCGATTCAATTGTTAATAGAATATTTGCGTTTTCCAGAATTCTTAACAAGAACATATCAAGCAATTAGACGAGAAGCCATTATCGTAGAAAACACAAGTAATTTGGATAGGTTATATAAGTTGTCTCAACCAAGTGAAGTTAGTGACATTTACACCCTTTTGATGGTCTTAACAACTTCAGGAAGTATTTCTCGTGGTGTCACCATTGGCAATAATCAAAATTCGGTTTTAAACAGTGAATTAGATTTACAAATAACTGGTAAATTAAACGACAAAGTATCTTTAAGAGCCTCGATTCAAGATGCCAACATTCCGCTTCAAGAAAGTGGTTATTCTCAGCGATTAGATGAATTTGACCAAGTGTTTATTGAGTTATTAAGTAAAAACTGGAATATTAGAGCTGGAGATATAGACTTACTAAATACAGATTCATATTTTGCCAAGTTCTCAAAACGTGTACAAGGGTTGTCTGTAAATATAAATTTAGATCACCCTGAATCCAAAACCAATTTTGTTCGCATCCGGAGCATTAGTTAGAGGGCAATTTGAAACAAGTCAATTTACTGCTCAAGAAGGTAATCAAGGTCCTTATAAATTGCAAGGCTCTAATGGCGAGTTGTTTGTGCTTATTGTTTCTGGAAGTGAAACCGTCTATGTTAATGGTGTAACCGTAGAACGTGGTGAAAACAAAGATTATATTATTAATTACAATGCAGGAGAGATTATTTTTAATTCAACTTTTCCAATAACTTCCGAAATGCGAATTACTGTTGATTATCAATTTAGTGATCGAAATTATTCTCGTCTTGTCGCTTATAAGTGGCGGACGATATGAAAGTTGAAAAGCTAAATATTGGTGTATCCATATATTCCGAAAATGATGCTAAAAAATCAGCCCTTACAACAAAATCTTATCCTCTGAACAGGTTCAAATTTTGTCCAATGCTGGAGATGACATAGCTCCTTAATGGTGGCACCTTCAGGTGTGCCGGAAGTGGTTTAATGAAAACAGGATTTTATACAAAAAAGATCTCATAAATAGCGTATAGAAGTTTTTGTGTTTTCTAATAATCCAGACGATGATCTGTTTAGCGTTAAATTTTCTTTGGTTGGAGAAAATCAAGGAAATTATATTATAAGTAGTATTAATGCTATTAGTAATATATATGAATATATTGATACCAATAGCTGGAATTCCGCAAGGTAATTACGAGCCCATTATACAACTTATTGCGCCTACTAAACTTCAAATTGCTGTAGTAAACGGAAACTATAAAACCGACTGATAAAACGGCTATTAACTTTGAAGTATGCAGGAAGTAAAAACGACTTAAATCTATTTTCTTCTTTAGATGACATCTGATAATGATGGTTTTGCAGGCAAATTAAAAGTAGAACACGGGATTATTAAAAACAGATAGTCTTTGGAATTTAAATGCTTTTATAAATGCAGATTATATTCAAAAAGATTTTAGAACCATTGAAAATGTTTATAATATAGAATTTAATCGTGATTGGAATTTAGAATCCACCTACAAGTAATCAAATTGTAAGTGATTTTGGGGATCAAGCTTTTTTTTACTTCAGGATTACAATTAATTCATCCAACAAAAGGGATTGTTAGCTATCATTTTGAACATCTCAATTTTTCTGAAAATTTTAATGGTAATCGACATATAATACTTGCAAGCTTAAATTTAAATAAGTTCAATGTCTTTTCAAATTCCAGTTTTTTAAATACTGTATCTAGTTTAAATACCTCAACTTTTTTTAAGGTCTTTTAAACCCGAATTACTTACAACTATAAAAAAGGATGGGTAGGAACTAAAATCTCAATTGAAGACAACGAACAAAAAGATAAGATCACTAATGAACTATCGCCCTTAAGTCAAAAATTTTCATCTTACGAATTCTTTGTTGGTGTTGGACGGACAGCACAAAAGTATTCGCAGAGATTGGCTATAAAAACAGGGTTAATGATAGTATTAGAAATAACAGCTTGCAAAAGGTAAATACATCTAACACCTATTATATAGACTCCAAAAATCATCCAAAATGAAAGTACTAATCTTTCACTTTATGTTAATTATAGAACATTAAAAAGTGAAGACAGAAACAATCGAAGATGAACAATCATCTAAACTCAAGATTACAATACAGTCAGCAGTTCTTATAAAACAGCTTATACAATGGAATACTCGTTTTCGAAACCAATTCTGGCACTCTTACCACAACAAGATTTTACATATGTTGAAGTTGAAGCTGGTCAAGGAGCTTACACTTGGATAGATTATAACGAAAATGGTATTCAAGAATTAGAAGAATTTGAAATAGCACAATTTCAAGATCAAGGTAGTTATATAAGAGTATTGTTACCAAATCGTGTATTTATAAAAACACATCAAAATAGGTTGAGTCCAAACACTTACTATTAATCCACAACAGTTTTTTGGAGAAGAAGGTATTAAAAAATTCTGGTCTCACTTTTATAACCAGACATCGTATTTACTAGATCGAAAAATAAAACGTGATGGCAATAATTTTAATATCAATCCTTTTGAAAGTGATGACTAAAAATCAATTAGGATTACAATTAAATTTTAGAAATGTATTATTTTTTAATAGAGGGAAACAGCGTTATACAACATCTTATACATATTTATCTAACAAATCTCTGCAACATCTTATCAATTGGATTTATAGAGAATATTTTAAAAAGTCACCTGTTTAACTTTAATCATAAATTTGCAATAAGTTGGCTTATAAATTTACAATCTAGTTTTGATAGTAAATGAAAGTGTAAGCGAGAATTTTGTAAGTAAGAATTTTAATATAGACGAAGTTCGCTTTAATCCTAAACTGTCTTATTTACTAAATGACAACAACACGTTTTGATGTATTTTACCAATTCACTAATAAGGACAATACTATTGGAGGTTTTGAAAGTTTAGAACAGCAAAAATATGGTGTTTCTTTTACTTTTGCTAACAATCAAAAAGCAGCTGTTAAGTGGCGAATTTAATGTCTTTTCTAATACATTTAAAGGCAATCCAAATACGCCAGTTGGTTACCAGATGATGGAAGGATTACAGCCCGGGAAAAACTTTACTTGGAGTTTATTAGCGCAAAAAAAACTAACTAAATTTTTAGATCTCAACTTCAACTATTTTGGTAGAAAAACCGAAACCAGTAAAACCATACATACTGGAACCATACAACTAAAAGCTTATTTTTAATGTTAAAAGCCTGAACTTAAATTTAAGTTCAGGCTTTTATCTACGGTTTAAATTTGGAAATTATGCTTACCATAACATAATTTTATTTTAATAAATCTCTTTTAGATTATATGCTAAAGCTACAATAAATCCGTAATTTTTTACTGTGGGAAAACCACATATTTTGTGTTGGTTTTTCTTATAAAATGTGGAAAACTCTTCAATTAATGTGATGTTAAAAAAGCTTTTGCTTATCAACTTTGCTCGAATATTACAATTGAAAACTTATTTTTTAAATTCTGTATTTTCCTACCTGTTTTTCTAAAAAAATTCACACCTTTGCTTTCTGAAATTTTTTTACTAAAGCCTAATCAACTTAAAATACTTGAAACCCATTATTTTATTATCTATACTAGTTTTATCGGTCTTTTCTGTAAGAGCACAGGACAATGAAACAACTATTAATGATTCCAAAAAAAATGAAATTAAAATCAATGGACTTTATCTTGTTTTAGGAGCTGTTGAAGTCACTTATGAACGTTTAATAAACGAAGAATCAGGAGTTGGAATATCTGTATTTTTACCATTAGATAATGATATTAAAGACGATATTGACTATTACATTTCTCCTTATTACAGAATGTATTTTGGGAAAAAATATGCTTCTGGATTTTTTGTAGAAGGATTTGGCTTATTAAGTTCTGTAAAAGAGAACAAGTTTTCTTTTATTGAAGGTGATGTTTTTGTTATCGAAAATAATGTTACAGATTTTGCATTAGGAATTGGAATAGGTGGAAAATGGATAACAAAACGAGGGTTTTTAGCAGAGCTTAATTTTGGAGTAGGACGAAACTTATTTAATGGTGGCTCAAATGAAGATTTTGTTGGAAAAATAGGAATCACTTTAGGATATAGATTTAAATAATACAAAACCAAGCAAATACTTCGGTTGTGTTTAAGAGATTCCTGATTTCGCAGGAATTTTACATCCTCATCAACCAAGACTTCACATCTACTTCTTGTTTAATGATGGCTTTTAATTCGTCAATCTTAACTCGACTTTGCTCCATCGTGTCTCTATAGCGAATGGTTACAGTATTATCATCTAATGTGTCGTGATCTACTGTAATGCAAAATGGTGTGCCATTAGCGTCTTGACGCCTGTAACGTCTTCCAACGGCATCTTTTTCATCGTAAGTAACGTTAAAATCCCATTTTAAATCTTCTACAATGTTACGTGCTATTTCTGGTAAACCATCCTTTTTTAACTAAAGGTAAAATCGCTGCTTTTGTTGGAGCTAATATAGCTGGCAGTTT
This sequence comes from Flavobacteriaceae bacterium, assembly GCA_965250265.1. Classification (GTDB taxonomy): domain Bacteria; phylum Bacteroidota; class Bacteroidia; order Flavobacteriales; family Flavobacteriaceae; genus PRS1. The sequence goes on from CBDFNO010000014.1 coordinate 578,305, forward strand.
TAAAACCATACGTGTCGTTCCATTTTCTAGTTCTTCCTCTTGTAACGCATTTGAGAATACCGCTAAAAACATTCGGTCTAAACCAATAGAAGTTTCAACTACATAAGGCACATAACTTTTGTTTTCTTCATGATCGAAATACTGTAATTTTTTACCTGAATATTCTTCATGTGCTTTTAAATCGAAATCTGTACGAGAATGTATGCCTTCCAGTTCTTTAAACCCAAACGGAAATTTAAATTCAATATCACTTGCAGCATCTGCATAATGTGCTAATTTTTCGTGGTCGTGGAATCTATAATTATCTGCTCCCATCCCTAATGATAAATGCCATTTTAATCTGGTTTCTTTCCATTTCTCATACCATTCGGCTTGAGTTCCTGGCTTTACGAAAAATTGCATTTCCATTTGTTCAAACTCACGCATTCTAAAAATGAATTGTCTTGCTACAATTTCATTTCTAAAGGCTTTTCCAGATTGCGCAATTCCGAAAGGAATTTTTAGTCGTCCACTTTTTTGAACATTTAAAAAATTAACAAAAATACCTTGAGCGGTTTCAGGACGTAAATATAAATCCATAGCAGTATCAGCTGAAGCTCCTAATTTTGTGCCAAACATTAAATTAAACTGCTTTACATCTGTCCAGTTTTTACTTCCGGATAATGGATCGGCAATTTCTAATTCTTCAATCAAAGCTTTTACATCTGCTAAATCTTCATTTTCTAAAGATCTACCAAGACGTTTTAAAATAGATTCGCCTTTTTCTTTGTAACCTAAAACTCTTTGATTTGTTGAAACAAATTCTGCTTTATTAAAAGTATCTCCAAAGCGTTTAGCCGCCTTTTTAATTTCTTTTTCAATTTTCGTATCTAATTTGCCAACGTAATCCTCGATAAGAACATCGGCTCTATAGCGTTTTTTGGAATCTTTATTGTCGATAAGTGGATCGCTAAAAGCATCAACATGCCCAGACGCTTTCCATGTTGTAGGATGCATAAATATCGCAGTATCTAAACCAACAATATTATCGTGCATTTGCACCATGGCTTTCCACCAATAATCACGTATATTATTTTTAAGCTCCACTCCATTTTGTGCATAATCGTAGACCGCACTTAATCCATCATATATTTCGCTACTCTGAAACACATAGCCATATTCTTTAGCATGAGAAATTACCTTCTTAAATTTATCTTCTTGATTTGCCATGCTGCAAAAATATAAAACCCATTGATACTATAAGCATGTTTTTTTAGAACTATGTTTCTTTTTTTACTACTTTAAATGTTTTATCTTTTATGTTTAACGCAATTCTTAATTTATTTTTCCCAAAAGTATGTTATGCTTGTAGTCATTTATTGACTGAAAATGAGCTTCATATTTGCACATCTTGCAGGCATAATTTACCTGTTACTAATTTTCACTTTGAAAATAATGACACAGTAGAAAAAGTATTTTATGGTCGAGTAAAAATAGAACAAGCAACTTCACTTTTAAAATTTGAAAAGAAAGGAATTGTACAGAAGTTACTTCATAACTTAAAATACAGAAGTCATGAAACTATAAGTAAAATTTTAGGCGAATGGTTAGGAAATGAACTAAAAGCTGTTGAATCTTATAATAATATTGATGTTGTGATTCCTGTTCCTTTACATAAAAACAAACTACGGAAAAGAGGATATAATCAAGTGGCAAAGTTTGGAATTGAAATCGCTAAAACATTAAATGCAACATATATAGATAATGTATTAATTAAAACAACGGCTACTAAAACCCAAGTCTTTAAAAAACGAATTTCGCGTTGGAATAATACTAATGAAATTTTTACCATAATAAATTCAACCCTTATTGAAGGAAAACATATACTATTAGTTGACGATATTATTACAACTGGAGCAACAATAGAAGCCTGTGCAAACATGCTTAATAAAGCAAAAAATATAAAAATTAGTGTAGCTACTATGGCAATTGCTTCATAAGTTTTTCGTTAGTTCTAAATAAATTGTTTCTTTGTGCAAAATCAAAAAAAGTAATGCCTAAAAGCCTTTCAAATTTTATTTTAATCCTTTTTATAAGTTTTCTTTTGGCAAATTGTGCAAATCGCGGCACACCAACTGGTGGAGATAAAGATATTACACCTCCAGTAATTACAAAATCTATTCCTGAAAACTATTCAGTTAACTTTAATGCGAAAGAAATAAAAATCTATTTTGATGAGTATATAAAAATTAAAGATTTACAAAAACAGCTCATTATTTCTCCTCCAATGGATCCAGAACCTGAAATTACACCTTTAGGTTCTGCAAGTAAGTATATTACTATTAAAATTTTTGATACGCTTCAACCTAATACAACTTATGCTTTTAATTTTGGGGAAAGTATTGTAGATAACAATGAAGAAAATCCTTATCCTTATTACAGATATGTGTTTTCAACAGGCGATTTTATAGATTCTTTAAGTGTAAAAGGAACAATAATAGATGCAGTAAATAGAAAGCCTGATGAATTTGTTTCGGTGCTATTATATGATATAGATTCTACATTTACAGACTCTATAATTTACAAACAAAAACCAAAGTATATCACAAATACATTAGATAGCACTACAACATTTAAGTTAGAAAATTTAAAAGCTGGAAACTATTTAATGATAGCTTTAAAAGAAGAAAACAACAACTATACATTTCAGCAAAAAACAGATAAAATTGGATTTCTAAAAGACTTTATAACTGTTTCAGCTGATACCTCAACAATGCATACTTTAAAGTTATTTAATGAAGAGATAGATTTTAAAGCGACTAGACCTAAATTAATTTCAGGAAATAAAATCGCATTTGGATATGAAGGTGATTATAAAAATATGAAGATAAATTTACTGTCAGATAAACCTAATAATTATGAAAGTAAAATAACTAAAGATCAAAAAACAGATACATTATTGTATTGGTATAAGCCAAAGTTTGAAGCTGATTCGCTGCTATTTGAAATAAGTAATTATTCTTATAAAGATACATTAACGGTTAAATTAAAAGAGCTTGAAAAAGATTCTTTAGTTTTTAATTCGATCCGAAATACAAAAAGTCTATTTATTGAAGATTTTAAAATTGAAGCCAATATTCCGCTTAGTTTCAATTGACGAAAATAAGATTAGCATTCTAGATAGGGATTCTACAAAAGTAGATTTTACAACTTCTTTTGATGAACTTAATAATAGATATGCTTTTAAATTTGAGAAGAAAGAACTAGAAAGATATAGAATACAAATGTTGCCTGAAACTTTTACTGATTTTTTCGGAAATAAAAACGACACTTTAAATTACTCGGCTAATACAAAACAATATTCTGATTATGGTAATGTTAGAGTGACTTTACAAAATGTAACCTTTCCTGTAATTGTTCAATTAACTGATACAAAAGGAGATGTAAAAGAAGAGCAATATTCTACCAAACTAGAAGTATTAGAATTTTTTAATGTAAATCCAGGCAAATATTACATACGAGTAATATTTGATGAAAACAAGAATAAGAAATTTGATTCTGGAAATTATCTTTTAAAACGCTACCCTGAACGTATTAGTTATTATCCAGAAGAATTAGATATTAGAGCAGGTTGGGACGAAATAATTAATTTTGAGCTTTTAGATTAAGGTATATAGAAAAGATCTTTATCATCTAAAAACTTCAATTTTTCTTTAATGGTAGTTAAATGATCTTTAGTTAAAGTTATAATTTCAATCATTTCTTTATCTATTTTAAAACTTGATAGCTGTTTCCCTAAACCATCATAAACTGCAGAATGTCCTGGATATTTATAATTATTTGCATCCAATCCAACACGATTTACACCAATACAATAGCTCATATTCTCTATAGCTCTAGCTTTAAGTAAAGTATCCCAAGCTGTAATTCTTGGTTTCGGCCAATTGGCTACATAAATTAATACATCATAATCTTCAGTGTTTCTTGCCCATACAGGGAAACGTAAATCGTAACAAATTAGTGGACAAATATTCCATCCTTTATAATTTACAATTAGTTTTTTATTCCCCGAAGCAAAAACTTTGTGTTCTCCTGCAAGAGTAAACGTATGCCTTTTATCGTAGTATTCTACTTTTCTTGAAGGATATACAAAAAACAATCGATTATAAAAGTTATTGTTTTCATTAATTATAATGCTTCCCACAATTGCAACTTGCTTTTTAACAGCCAGATATTGCATCCATTTTAAAGTATCCCCTTCCATAGTTTCAGCAAGCAATGGAGCATTCATAGTAAACCCAGTTGTGAACATTTCTGGCAGAACAATCAAATCAATATTATCATATATAGCTTCAATTTTTTCTAAAAAAGCATACCTGTTTTTTAAAGGGCTTTCCCAAACTAAATCAGATTGTATTAACGCTATTTTTAATTGATCTTGCATGTTTTAAAAGTAATTATTTTTTAACTAATTTTAAGCATTGTCATGAAATTATCTTTTGAAATTTGCACCATCAAACAGCTTGATAGTCTTGTTAAAATATCAAGAGAAACCTTTATTAATGCTTTCGAGAAAGAGAACGACCCAGTAGATTTTAAAAATTATATGGATTCTGCTTTTAGCAGAGATAATATTAAAGCTCAACTTTTAAATGCAAATTCCACCTTCTATTTTAGTTATTATAATAATGTACATGTTGGTTATTTTAAATTGAATGTTAAAGATGCTCAAAATGAACAATTTGAAAAACCTTCTATGGAACTGGAACGAATCTACGTTTTAGAAAACTTTCAAGGCAAACAAATTGGTAAACAGATACTTCTTAAAATTATCAAAATTGCTCAAGAAAAAAAGGTTTCTTTTTTATGGCTTGGCGTTTGGCAAAAAAATACAGCAGCAATACGTTTTTATGAACGCTATGGTTTTAAAAAATTTGGCGAACATCCTTATTATTTAGGAAATGATAAACAAACAGATTTGTTGTTAAAAATTTGTCTAAAATAGCATTTGTTAAAATTACAAAAAACAACAAAATTGATCGTTTTGAACTATTTTTTTGCATTAATAGATGATTTTTAGTCTTTTTTGAGCAGTTTTAGTGCTTTTTAAGGATTTTCAGTTTTCATATTTTGTTCAATATATGCGCTGCTTGTTTTAATGTATCATCCGTTTTTGCAAAGCAAAAACGCAACATTTTGTTATCTAAATTATTATAATTAAATACCGATAATGGAATTGAAGCAATCCTTTGTTCGATTGTTAATCGTTTAGCGAAATCTACATCATTTTCAATGGTGATTTCAGAATAATCTAGCCCTTGAAAATAAGTGCCTTTAGAAGGGATAAATTTGAATCTTGAATCTTGAATCAAACTCAAAAACAAATCTCTCTTCTTTTGATAAAACTCTGAAAGCTTTAAATAATGATTTGGCTCTTGTAAATATTTTGCTAATGCTTTTTGGATTGGATGATTTACACAAAACACATTAAACTGATGCACTTTTTTAAACTCATCCATCAACTCTTTAGGAGCACAACAATAACCCGTTTTCCAGCCTGTATTATGAAAAGTTTTTCCAAAAGAAGCCACTACAAAACTTCGAGCTTTTAGATTTGGAAACAAACAAACACTTTGATGCTTTTCACCATCAAAAATAATATGCTCATAAACCTCATCACTTAGTACAATAATATCTGTGTCTTTAGTTAAACTTTGAAGTTGCAGCATATCGTCTTCAGAAAAAATGGTTCCACTTGGATTTTGAGGTGTGTTAATGATAATCATTTTGGTCCTATCATTAATCTTTTGTTTTACATCCTTCCAATCTACTTTGTAAGTTGGTCCTTCCAACTGAATAGATATGGTTTTGCCTCCGTTAAGTTCTATTGTTGGTTCGTAACAATCGTAAGCTGGGCGGAAAATAATCACTTCATCATTTTCTCTAATAAATGCCGAAATAATTGTATAAATGGCTTGAGTTGCTCCAGCTGTTACAGTAATCTCTGTTTCTGGATGATAGCTTGTATTATAAAGTAGTTCGAACTTTTTTGAAATTGCTTCGCGCAATTCTAAAATTCCAGGCATTGGCGCATATTGATTATAGCCAGAATTCATGCCACTATTAACTAAATCAATCAATTTTTGGTCGCTCTTAAAATTTGGAAACCCTTGTGATAGATTAATAGCATTGTATTGATGCGCTAACCCTCCCATTACAGTAAAAATAGTAGTCTTTACATTTGGCAGTTTGGACGAAATATTCATAAAATCTTTTTATAAATATAAATAATCCAAGCGAAAACATGGGGTTATACCTTTACTAAAGACTATTTTATCTTAAACTAGTCTTAATTAGCTCACAATCACTTTTGCAATGTTTTCAAAACGCCTTGCTTATAGCTAATGCCTATTGGGATTTCTATTGTTCCCAGTTCAACATCTTGTGCTGTAAATGCAGTGATTTTTTGCGTGTTAACTATGTACGATCTGTGGGTTCGTAGAAAAAAGGAAGGAAGTTTCTTTTCAAAATTACTTATCTTCTCTTTAGTTATAATTCTTGCATCCAAAGTGTGTATTCTTACATAATCTTTTAAACTTTCTGCGTATAGGATATCTGCAAACAAAATTTTATAATGCTTCTTATTCATGTTCACATAAATATGATTTGTAGTGGCATCCAATTTAGATTCAGCAGGAATAACAATGGTTTTGCTTTCTATGGTTTTAAAATATTTGTTTACAGCTTTAAAAAAACGGTCAAAAGAAATTGGTTTCAACAGATAATCTACAACTTCTAATTCATAGCTTTCTATGGCGTATTCTCTATATGCTGTTGTAAATATGACTTTTGGAGGATTGCTCAAGGATTTTAAAAATTCAATTCCCGTAAGCATTGGCATTTGTATATCCAAAAAAATAAGATCGACTTGATGAGATTTTAGCACCTCAAACCCTTCTATAGCGTTATGACAAGTTGCGACAATTTCTAGATTAGAGAATTTAGAAACATGATCTTCAATTAATGCAATCGCTAAAGGTTCATCATCTATAATTATGCATTTTGTTTTCATTGTGTCAAATCTACATGAAGTTTCACATGGTATGAAAGATCTTCCTCAATAATTTCTAATTGATGTTTATCAGGATATAATAACTGCAACTGACTTTTGGTATTACTAACGCCAATTCCTTTTTTAAAGTTAGTATTATCATCTTGTTTAATCTTAGTCTTTGTATTATATACCCAAAAATGTAATTGCCCATCTTCTACCTTAATATCAATCTTTATAAGCGGTTTTTTAATAGCACCACTGGCACCATGTTTAAATGCATTCTCAATAAGAGACACCAAAATTAATGGAGCTATTTGCGTTTGTGGATTATCAATCTCTTGATTAAAAATAAGCTCTAATCGGTCTCCGTATCTCAATTGTTCTAGATCAATATAATTTTGGATTAGTTTTATTTCCTTATCAATAGTTACGCGATCGTCATTACACTGATATAACATATAATCTAATATTTCAGATAGCTTTAAAACTGTGTCTGAAGCTTTTTCTGATTTTTGAAGAGTAAGCGTATAAAGATTATTAAGTGTGTTAAACAAAAAATGAGGATGAATCTGCGCTTTAAAAAAGTTGAGTTCAGCCGAAACCTTTTCCTTTTCTAAAACATCACGTTTACTTTTTTCTTCAAAACGCTCTTTTAAAAGCTTTATGATTACAAATAATGAAACAGGTACAAATACACTGTAAAAATAGTATTCGTACAATCTTTTCACATCGGTAAATATTTCCCAAAGAGACTCCTGCCCAAATGGTGGCAACCTATATAACTCTTCAATAATATGTACAACTAAAGTACGAGCTAATGCAGTAAAGAAATAACATCCTAGTATAACCGACAGTAAAAACAATAGGTATTTTTTTCTATACAACAATTTTGGAATCTGCCAATATACCAAACAGTATGATGCCAATATTTGTGGAATCAACATGATAAGGTGATGTATTAAGGTCTTAGAATATGAACCATATTGTATTTTCAATGTAAGCGTGTAGAACAATAACAATAACAGCCAAAATAGTACATGACTTAACCATCGTTTTCGAAGAATATTATTTATTAATTGTGTATTAAAATTGCTCATAATTATATAGAAATTGAATCAAAAATAAGCATTAACTAGGCATCTGTTTAGAATAATGCTGAATTTCCATTTCCTACCCACGAATACTAATAATCTACGGCTGAATTAAATTGGGGATATGTTTCGCTTTATGTAGGGTGTATAACGCAGAATTCATCCAATTTCTAAAAAACACTTTGTTTTTAAGATGATTTTTGTCTCATCAAATAAAAAGCAAACCATTATGATTCGATTATTAATTACAATAACCATATGTTTAACTTCAATGCTAAGTTTTGGAAACAACACTAACTTAGAAAAAAGAATTTCCGGAACGGTTATAGATGCCGAAACGCTAACACCTCTAGAATTCGCAACAGTTTCAATACTTGAAAATGAGAAGCTTATAGATGGTATCATTACCAATGAAAATGGTGAATTCACTATTAATGCTAAACCTGGCAATTATCTTATAAGGGTTGAATACATCTCTTATAAAAATTATGAAACTCAAATTGACTTAAAACAAAATACAAACCTAGGTGTAATCTCTCTCGAAATTGACATGGAGTCCTTAGGTGAAGTAGAAATTATTGCAGAGAGCTCTACAGTAGATTTAAAGTTAGACAAGAAAGTATTTAACGTTGGTAAGGACTTATTGTCTCAAAACGGGTCTCTAATTAATATTCTCGAGAACGTACCGTCAGTTGCTGTAAATCTTGACGGAGGTATTAGCTTAAGAGGTAATACAAATGTAACTGTACTTATTAATGGGAAGCCTTCTGTATTAGCCGCTAATAATGGCTTAGACCAAATTCCGGCACAACAAATAGAACGCATAGAAGTGATAACCAACCCTTCTTCTAGATATCAGGCTGCTGGTACAGCAGGAATTATTAATGTTATTTTGAAAAAAAACAAGAACGGTGGTTTTAGCGGGTCGTTTAGTATGAGTAATTCTATAAGAGCTGATTTTAATACTTACGCTAGTTTAAATTATAAAACGGACAAATTTAACGTCTTTTCTACTTTAGGCTATCGGTTTGTAGATAATAAAATTAGCGAACAGATAAATCAAAATTCATTGGTGAATGGTAATACTGTAAATTTAGATCAAACAGCTGATAGTTATAGAAACTCTAAAGTTACTAACCTTTATTTTGGATTAGATTACTTTTTAAGTGACCAAAGTACCTTAACGGCGTCGTATTATAAAATATTGATTGACAGAAATAATAAGGTAAATTATAACTATAATTATTTTGATGCCTTACAAACTTTAGATAGCATTGTTACTAGAAATGAGAAGTATTATGAGCCTATGGATCATAATCAATTAGAGTTAAGTTATGCAAAAACCTTTGATAAAGAAGGTAAGAAGTTAACCATGGATTTTCAATATGACTTTTGGGATGATGATGAAAATGAAACATTTATCACTCAAAAAATAATGCCAGTGCTTTTAGAAAATACACTTTCTAGAACACGAGACATTGAAAGCAGTAAAGATTATTTATTACAATTGGACTTTGTTAATCCTATTAATGAAAATTCAACGTTTGAAACTGGATTACGCGGAGAAACACGAATTATCACTAGTGATTATAAAGCTGAAAATTTTGATGGTTCTAACTGGAACATTTATAACGGTATTGAAAACGAGCTTGACTATAAAGAAGAAATAGGAGGTGTTTATGCACAGTTTTCAAGTAAAGTGAATAAATTTAGTTACCAATTAGGGCTTAGAACTGAGTCCACTAAGATTGATATTTCAGATAAAAATAATGTGTTCAACAACACAAAAAGTTACACCAAGTTATTTCCTACAGCTCATTTCACTTACGCTTTTTCAGACAAAACAAATATGCAATTGAGTTATAGCAGACGTATTAATAGACCAAGCTTTTGGCATTTGAATCCTTTTGGAGGGTTGGCCCAAATTAACACACAACGTCAAGGTAATCCAGACATGGATCCAGCATTAACCAATTCTTTTGAATTAGGGTTTTTAACACGACTAGGAAAGCTTAGAATTAATCCTTCATTGTATTATCAAGAAACAGCTGATCCGTTTCAATTCTTTACAGAACGTAACGCTGAGGACATATTAGTAACAAAACCCATAAATATTGACACAGAGCGTAGAGTAGGTTTTGAAGTATCAATGAGCTTCAATCCAATTAAGTGGATGCAACTTTCTGGTGAACTAAACTATTATTCATTTGCACAAAGGGGAGCATATAATGATATTAATTTTGATTTTGATGACAGTTCATGGTTTACACGAATCAATTCAAGATTCAAATTACCATCAGACATGACATTGCAAACAAGTTTTAACTATAATGGTAGAAATGAAAATGCACAATCAATAACTAAATCAAATCATAGTTTAGACTTTGGATTGAATAAAATGTTTCTTAATAAAAAGGTCACTCTTACCTTTAATGTTAGAAACTTGCTAGATTCTAGAGAAGAATTTTTAACCAGAAAAGGAGATAACTTTAGCTTTCAATCTCACAGAAAATTACTTGGCCCTAAATATACCTTAACGTTGACTTATCGTTTTAACCAATCTAAAAATTCGAAAACTAGACGACCAGGAGAAAGCAATAGAGGATAAAAATAATTCAATAAAAATAACACATAAAATTATAAAGATGAAAACAAAAAAATCAAACACAACCAGCTGGATGAACAGACCAATCCTAATTATCATGTTTTTAATATCAAGCGCTGTATTTTCAGCTTTTGCTCAAAACAACTGTAAAGATCTGCTTAGGGCCGTAAAATCAAACAACATTACTAAAGTTGCAGAATTGCTTAAAACAATAAATCCAGATTGTGTCTTTAGAGGTGATGGTGAGCCAAGGTCTCCTTTAGTAGCAGCAGCAAGGCTTGGGAATCTTGAAATCGGTAAATTACTAATTACTGCAAAAGCTGATGTCGAATTTCACGCTTTTGAAGATGAAACACCTCTCATTTCGGCTTCAGCATATGGCTATCTTGACTTCGTCAAATATTTATTAGTCAATCATGCTGAAATTAATAAGAAACTTAAAGGAAATGGAACCGCCTTATTAATGGCTTCTAAAAATGGTCACGTTGAAACGGTAAAGTATCTTATTTCAAAAGGTGCTAAAATTGATAGTCCTGTAGGTAGCGATGGTACGGCCCTTATTGCTTCTGTTAAAAATGGACATCACGATGTGGCTAAGATTTTGCTAGAATACGGTGCTGATCCATATTTGACTACTTCTGGAGACGAATACCCTATGTATCACGCCCGTATGATGAAAGATAAGGCTATGATAGCTCTTTTAGAACAATTTAAAAAACAATAATAAAACAACAAATAACTGTATTAAGAAAAAATCCCAAGCAAAATACTTGGGATTTTTTTATGGATACTAATTCTTTATTTGAATAGCATCTAACTTATCAAAAACAGAAATAATAACGTTTACTGCTTCTTTAAAAAATTCTGGATGAATGTTTTCATAATCATCTTTAGGAGTGTGGTAATCATCGTAATCTTCTACTCCAAAATATAGAAAAGGAATTTTCTTTTTATGAAAAGATCCATGATCGGAAGAGTTGGTCCAGTTTTGCTTTCCATCAATGCCATCATGTCCTGTTAAAAGGATTATCTTTTTCGATGGACTAACATTCAGAATCAAATTCTTCAAAGTAGAATCATAGCTTGTCCCAACTGCAAATAATTCATTCTTATCACTGCGACTTATCATATCCATATTTATATTGACCTCAATATAATGAAACGGAATAATAGAATTATTTACAAAGTGTTTTGAACCTTTTAATCCTAACTCTTCGCTGTCAAAAGCGGCTAAAATTACTGAATGTTTAGGTGGATTACTTTTAAAATACTCAGCAAAAGCAAATAATGCACTTATACCTGAAGCATTATCGTCTGCCCCATTGTATATTTCGCCATTCCTAATACCTTCGTGGTCGTAATGTGCACTTATAACAATGTATTTGTATTTTGAAGTAGTTCCTTTAATAAGTCCTAATACATTAGTGCCATTATATATTTTACCTCTACTTGTAAAAGAAAAAGCTTGTTCGAAGGTATCTCCAAGTGGTAATACTTTTAATTCTTTAAATTGATCAACAATATATTGTTTTGCTTTTATAGCTCCCTTAGTTCCAGTTCGCCTTCCCTCAAAATCATCTGACGATAATATTTTTATATGCTCGAGTAATCGTTCTTCATTAAAGTATGTTTGGTCTTCTGAAGATTTTTGAGAAACTGTTTGTCCCGAACACGGAATACATAATAGGATTATTAGAACACGAAGGCTTATTATTTTAAAGTTCATTCAGTCTATATATTAGGGAATCAAATCTAAATAAAAAATCCCAAGCAAAAAACTTGAGATTCCTTATTTATGATAAGTTTATAGTTTATTCTTTTATTACTTTTTTGGTCGTGGTTAAACCATCTTTAGTTGTTATATTTAAAAAGTAAATTCCTTTTGTAAAACCTTGAATTCCAATACGCTCATTATTTGAGATATAACCATTAACAATTTCCGCTCCTAAAACATTATAAATTCTATAACTTAAAGTTTCCGTTAAGCCTGAAATTTGAATAAAATCAGAGGATGGATTTGGATAAATACTTATATTTTGATTTCCTAAACTATCAGTAATAGAAAGGGTTTGGAGGTCGAATTTAATGACTTTATCTTCGTAAAATACAGTAATATACAAGTCATCACCATTGAGCACTAATCCAGATGGTCCATTCATTCCTGTTACTACATCTACTGCTGTTGTTGGTGTGGTGGCAGTAATGTCTATTTTAGAAATTCTATCACTGCTAGATTCAGCAATATACAAGTCATTGCCATTAAGTAGAATCCCATCAGGATTCACTAATCCAGTTACTACATCTATTGCTGTAGGTGTCATGTCAGTAATGTCTATTTTAGAAATTTTACCTCCTTGATATGCGACAACATACAAGTCATTGCCATTAAGCGCCATTCCATCAGCTCCATCTATTCCTGTTATTACATCTACTGCTGTTGGTGTCATGTCAGTAATGTCTATTTTAGAAATTTTATCTCCATAATATTCAGAAATATACAAGTCATTACCATTAAGTACCATCCCATCAGGACCATTCAATCCTGTTACTACATTTATTGCTGTTGTTGGCAATGTGGCCGTAATGTCTATTTTAGAAATTTTATCTCCATCATATTCAGTAATATAAAGGTCATTCCCATTAATTAGAAGATGCCAAGGTCCAGATAATCCAGTTACTACATCTACTGCTGTAGGTGTCATGGCTGTAATGTCTATTTTAGAGATTTTTCCTCCGCTATATTCAGAAATATACAAATCATTGCCATTAAGTACTATTCCAGTGGGCTCATTCAAGCCTGTTACTACATCTGTTGTTTGTGCTATTAATTGAATATAACTTAAAAGGAAAATTGTGATAAAAATGTAAAAATGTTTCATTCTTTTAGATGATTTTATGATTATTATTTGTTTTTAATATTTATTAACGTTAAATAAATAAAACATAACCTTTACTATAGTTTCATTTTTCAAAGAAACCTAAGTATAATAAAAGTATTAGTAAATAGTATTTGGGAATTAAATTACTACTAAAAAAGGAGTTTAATAATTGAATGTTTTATATTTAAAACCACAAAAGAGACTTCAATTCTTACATTCAGTAATTAAACTCCTACAATATAAGATAATTTTTTTAATAGATACAATTTTATTTCAAACTTGCTTTCATAAGTTCTCTATTCATCCTTGCAATGTTTTCTAATGAGATTCCCTTTGGACATTCAATCTCACATGCTCCAGTATTTGTACAGTTACCAAAGCCTTCTAAATCCATTTGTGTAACCATATTTAATACACGATCTGCAGCTTCAACTTGTCCTTGAGGTAATAAAGCATATTGAGAAACCTTAGCGCCTACAAACAACATTGCCGAAGAGTTTTTACAAGTAGCTACACAAGCACCACAGCCAATACAGGTTGCGGCATCCATAGCTTCATCGGCAGCATGTTTAGAAACAGGAATAGCATTTGCGTCTTGAGTGTTTCCCGAAGTATTAACAGAAATATATCCTCCTGCATGTTGGATACGCTCAAACGCCATTCTATCTATCACTAAATCTTTAATAACAGGAAATGCTTTGGCTCTAAATGGTTCAATAGTAATAGTATCACCATCCTTAAACATTCGCATATGTAATTGGCAGGTGGTAATGCCTCTGTCTGGACCATGTGCCTGACCATTTATGTACATAGAACACATCCCACAAATACCTTCACGGCAATCATGATCAAAAGCTATAGGCTCATTTCCAGAGTTAATCAGCTGTTCATTTAAAACATCCATCATTTCTAAAAAGGACATATGTTCTGAAATGTCAGTCACTTTATAATCAACCATTTGACCTTTTGCCTCTGCGTCTTTTTGTCTCCAGATTTTTAATGTAAGATTCATATTGTCTTTTATTTATATGAACGTTGTTTTAACTCAATATCATTAAACTCTAATTCTTCCTTGTGTAAAACGGCTTTACTTGGTTCACCTTTGTATTCCCAAGCTGAAACATATGCATAATCTTCATCGTTACGTTTTGCTTCTCCTTTTTGTTCTCCTTCCAACTCTACAGATTCTTCTCTAAAATGTCCTCCACAAGACTCATTTCTCTCTAAAGCATCTTTTGCAAATAATTCTCCTAATTCTAAAAAGTCGGCTACACGTCCTGCTTTTTCCAATTCAGGATTCATTTCGTTTTCACTTCCTGGGACTTTTACATCTTTCCAGAATTCTTCACGAATGGCTTTAATTTCAGCCATTGCTTCTTTTAAATGATTTTCGTTACGAGCCATGCCTACTTTATCCCACATGACTTTCCCTAGTTTTTTATGAAAGTAATCTACAGACTTGCTCCCTTCATTGTTGATAAAGAAATTAATTCTATCTGAAACTTCTTTTTCAGCAGTCTCAAATTCTGGAGAATCTGTTGAAATATTTCCAGTTCGGATATCATCAGATAAATAATCGCCTATAGTGTAAGGCAGTACAAAATAACCATCAGCTAATCCTTGCATTAAAGCCGAAGCTCCTAAACGATTAGCTCCATGATCGGAGAAATTGGCTTCGCCTATACAATATAAACCAGGAACTGTAGTCATCAAATTATAATCTACCCAAACACCTCCCATTGTATAGTGAGTTGCTGGATAAATCATCATTGGTGTTTTGTATGGATCTTCATCAACGATTTTCTCATACATTTGGAATAAGTTTCCATATTTTTCTTCAATAACCGCTGTCCCTAATTCTGTTATCTTTTCTTGTGAAGCGTTAGAAATACCATGAATTTTTGCCTGTTCCTTTCCATATCGTTCAATTGCAGATTTAAAATCTAAATACACAGCTTCTCCAGTTGCATTAACACCATAACCTGCATCACAACGTTCTTTTGCTGCACGAGATGCGACATCACGAGGTACTAAGTTTCCAAAAGCTGGATATCGACGCTCTAAATAATAATCTCTTTCTTCTTCAGACAAATCGATAGGTTTTTTACGTCCTTCACGAATTGCCAAAACATCATCCATGTTTTTAGGCACCCAAATACGTCCATCATTACGTAAGGATTCTGACATTAGAGTAAGTTTAGACTGGTAGTCTCCCGAACGTGGAATACATGTTGGATGAATTTGAGTGTAACAAGGATTAGCAAAAAAGGCTCCTTTTTTATGCATTTTCCATGCTGCTGTCGCATTAGAACCCATAGCGTTTGTAGATAAAAAATACACATTCCCATAGCCTCCAGAAGCAACAACTACAGCATGAGCTGAATGACGTTCTATTTCGCCCGTAATTAAATTACGTGCAATAATTCCTCTTGCTTTTCCATCAATAATAACTACATCCAGCATTTCATGACGGTTGAACATTTCTATTTTACCGCGAGCAATTTGTCTGTTCATTGCCGAATATGCTCCTAATAATAATTGCTGACCCGTTTGTCCTTTGGCATAAAAAGTCCTCGAAACCAAAACGCCACCAAAAGAACGATTATCTAATAGACCTCCATATTCACGTGCAAAAGGGACACCTTGAGCGACACATTGGTCAATAATATTACCCGAAACTTCTGCTAAACGGTATACATTTGCTTCGCGCGAACGATAATCACCTCCTTTTACTGTATCGTAGAATAATCTATAGTTAGAATCACCATCGCCTTGATAATTTTTTGCTGCATTAATTCCACCTTGTGCTGCTATGGAATGTGCACGTCGTGGAGAATCCTGATAACAAAATGCTTTTATATTATATCCTAATTCTGCTAAAGTTGCCGCAGCCGAACCTCCTGCCAAGCCTGTTCCAACCATAATAATATCAATATTACGTTTATTAGCAGGATTTACTAAATCGATATGATTTTTATAATCTGTCCATTTATTTTTAATCGGACCTCTTGGTACTTTTGAATCTAAAGCTGCCATTATGATAATACATGTTTAAGATGATGATATACTGCAATAAAAATAAACCCTAAAGGAATAATAATTGAGTAAGCTATACCTATCCTTTGTAATGTTCTTTTTCTACCTGCAGTCACTCCTACAGATTGGAATGCCGATGAAAAGCCATGTAATAAATGTAATGCTAATAATATAAAGGCAATTACATAGGCAATAGTTCTAATATGGCTTTCAAATTTATGAGTCAATTCTTCATAATAACGTAGCCCTTCAATCCCTTCTATTGTACCAGACCAATCTCCTTGAATAAATTTTGTATTAATTTCTGGAAACCAAAAATCTATAAAATGTAACACAATAAATGCCAAAATTACCAATCCACTATAAATCATATTTCTACTCACCCAGGTAGAATTTGCAGCGCCTTTGTTCTTTACATATTTTACTTTTCTTGAACTCATATTTTTGAATTCAAGTATAAAACCCATTACAAAGTGAAACACAACACCAAAAATTAGTATCGGTTGTAATACAAATTGTATTAAGGAGCTTGTTCCCATAAAATGGGACACTTCGTTAAAGACATCAGGATTAAAAACCGATAAGATATTAATTGCAAAATGTTGAAGTAGAAAAAACATGAGGAAAAAAGCAGAAAGTGACATAGCTACCTTTCTTCCTATAGAAGATTTAAAAAATCCGCTCATTATTTTGAAGTTAATTTATGAGTGACAAATGTAAGGCTCACTTATAAGTAACACAAATTCTCAATGAGATTTATTATTAATTTAGAAATTAAATCTAGGGTTTACAATAGTGTTATAAATAGACCCAAATGAATAGCTAAAACCCAAACTCACAAAGTAATTATAACCAGACTGAAGCTGTTGCTGCTGAAGCAGCAATTCTTCTAAAGAAACATCTCCAGCTGGAAGACTTATTTGATTGCGAGTTATCTCATAACTACCATTCACATTAAATGAAAAACCTTTAAACAAACGAACCCTTGTTCCTATATAAAATGATAGTTCATTTAAGGTAGTATCATGTAAATATTGATCAAACGAAGCCTCTGCAAAGATGTTTCCCCATTTCTGATTGATGCTTCCACCAAGTGACAATGTATGTTCCCATAACTGTTCCTTGTTTTGAGCGAATATAGTTCGTTCAATATAGTTGTTATATTGTGTTCCTATTCTGTAAGATAAAGCTAGTTGCTTTTTTGCTGATTCAGAATAATCAAAAAAGTTATATTCAATTGCAGGTTTAAATGACCAATAAAAATCACGATTACTAAATGTAGAGGATCCTAATCTTGCAAATGCACCAGCTGACCAATGATTTGTAATGCTAATTACGTCGCTAACACTTAATGATTTTGAGTCGTTTATTGATACAATATCATCGCCATCAAAGCTAAAAGTTGATTTGTTTTCATTAAAATTTGCCCTGAAAGAAAACTTATTTTTCTCAGTTACTCTTTTGGCAGAAACATTAAACCTGTAGCTACTAAACTTACTAGATTCTTGACCGTTAAAAAATCCGTTAGCACCTAATTGAAAAACCCAATAGTTCCAAGAATCTTTTTTTTCAGCATCGTTATTTACTTCTTTTGGAGCACTAACAGATATTGTAATATTATCACTAGTTCCTTTTTTTACCCAATAACGAACCAATCCTAATTTTATAAATTTTAAGGTTCTGTTTCTAATATCATCTCTTGACATATTAGTATCTGTTGAGTAATTCAATTTATCTTGAATGCCTTCAAATTCATTTTTTCCTATAAAATCGATATTGTAAGAAGTTCCATCGCTTCCAGTCCTTTGCGTGGTAAAAAACAGATGTACATCTGCAAAATTTTGGTCTCTAACAAATTCAACATTGCTCAAATTTTGCTTTATATATGTGATATCACACCTGTTACAATCTAAAAATATTTTCAAGTCGCTTTTTGCATCTTGTGAAAAGGATTGAATTGAAAAAGTGAAGCACACTATAATTAATACTAAAAAGGATTTTGACATTGATTGATGGTTTTAAAAAGTTTAATTTATTTTAGGATACAAATTTTATTCCAAAATAGAAATATCTAATTTTATTTTATGATTTATTTTTATGGCCAAACTAAATTGATTTTAAATAGAAAATGTCAAAAAAATGTAAAAGAAGTGTCAATCATATTATAAAGGTCATAGAACTGAATGAACAATAACTTTTCCAAATTTGCTTTTGATCCCAGCTTTTGATACTAGGAATTGAATATTTTTGATTTTTAACACACAAAAACTATTTAATTTCTAAGCTTGTTTTTTCAGACCCAATTTGAATCGTATATTTACCTTTTGGTAAATAATATTTTCCGTTTTTGGCTTTATTAATTTTAATACTATTATCTTCTTCTTTTAATGCCTTTTTCCCTGACTCAGTTAATGTTAAATCATAGTCAACATAATTAAATCCTTTGTCTGCTTTCACCTCCACAGAACTCAATAAAGCTCCTCCTTCAGATAATACATTTATACCATGAGTCGCTTTTGAGCTTGAATAAAATGAAATGGTTGTTGATGGTTCGAATGCTGGATAAAATTGTCCCCAAGACATTCCCCATCGTGAATCAGAACGAATAGGAGCAATTTTAAATACTGCAACCGATTTGTTACTAACCTTGCTATATTGTTGTAAGGCTGATATGTCAGCCTTATAAATAGATCTACCATGTGTTCCTACCACTAGATCGTGAGCTTCTGGATGAACAACAAGATCATGAACAGCAGCTTTAGTCAATCCTTTAGAAAACACTTCCCAAGACTTACCTTTATTAAAAGAAACGTATACACCATTATCTGTTCCTACGTATAAGATATTTTCATCTTCTGTATCTTCTTTGATTACATTTACTGGTGCATCATTTGAAATATTCGAACTTATCGATGTCCAAGTACTACCACTATTTTCACTAACATAAACATAGGCCTTAAAGTCATCGTTTCTATATCCATTTAATGTTGCATAAACACGATTCATTGAATGTTGTGATGCTACCACTCGAGAAACCCATAGTCCTTGTGGTAAACCATCTGAAACTCTTGTCCAAGATCCTCCTCCGTTCATGGTTAAATTAATATATCCATCATCACTTCCTGTATAGATCATACCAAATTGGTAAGAACTTTCAGAGATAGTAGTAAGTGTTCCATATGGTACATTTCCTTTTTTTCCTCCTGTAGTTAAGTCCTCAGAAATGACAGAAAACGTTTCTCCTTGATCCATAGATCGTAATAATTTATTTGCACCCATATATAAAATATCTTGGTTGTGTGGCGACAATAAAATTGGTGTTTGCCAATTGTATCGATACGGCGAATCTCCTAATTCATGTTTCGGATTAATTCTAAGTCGCTCACCTGTTTCTCTATTCAATCTATAGTAAAAACCAAACTGAGATCCTGCGTAAAGAATATTTGAATTTCTGTTATCGACTTGTACTTGCATTCCATCTCCACCTCCAATACCTTCATAAGGATATTTTCCTCTTCCTTCCCAGCCTTTAGATGCAGAATAACTACTAGGCCCTACCCAAACTCCATTATCTTGTAAGCCGCCATATACATTATATGGTTTTTCATTATCTACATTTATATAATAGAACTGTCCAACAGAAGGTACATTGTTTTTTGTCCAGTTTGCACCATCATCATATGAAATATTCACACCGCCATCATTCCCATTAATAATATGACCTTCTCTGTTCGGGTTTAACCAAATGGCCTGATGATCACCATGTACATTTTCCTTTCCTATAGCAGAGAATGTTTTCCCTCCATCATCCGATTTTATAATTGGAACACCTAACACATACAATTTATTTTCATTCTTTGGGTGAACAGCTATTACTCCAAAATAATAACCATACGAACTATATACACCATCTAAATAACCATCGTGGGTTTTTGTCCAAGAAGCTCCGCCATCAATAGATTTATAGACTTCTGCTCCAAATTACTGGTGAGTTAAACAAAGCTGCGTTGGCATTTTCAAGGTACGATGCCAAATCACTAGGTTGCACGCTTCCATTACTAATAGCGTTTTTTACAAACGAAGCACTATACTTTTGAGGGAATCGGTTATTTCGTAAGTAACCTCCTAATTTTTTATCATCTAACTTTAAGAAATCAGCTTGAGACATTGTTTTGAAATCGTCTTTTTGAAGCACGTCTCCTACTTTTTTAGGTTGTTCTGGCCTTCTAAATTGATTGTCTAGTAAAGCATATACAATATCATTACTTACTGCTGAAATACCGATGCGACCAACACCGCCTCCCGTTGGAAATCCACTTCCATCTGAAGTTAACTTCGTCCAAGTTGACCCAGCATCTGTACTCTTATATATAGCTGAACCTTCTCCATCACCATTAAAATCCCAGGCTTTCCTATCGCGTTCCCAAGAAGCCGCATACATCACGTTCATATCTGTTGGTGAAACATTAATATCGATTATTCCTGTGTCATTATTAATAAACAGCACTTTATTCCAAGTTTTTCCTCCGTCCGAAGTTTTAAATATTCCTCGTTCGGCATTTGAAGTATACAAATGTCCTACTGCTCCAACAATTACTTCATCAGGATTGTTCTTATTAATAACAATTCGTCCAATATGATGTGAATCTGTCAATCCAACATTCTCCCAAGTATTTCCCTTATCAGTACTTTTTAAAATTCCAATTCCAGCATAAGAAGAACGTGAAGAATTACTTTCACCAGTTCCTATCCAGATTGTTTCGCTATTCCAATCAACAGCTATGTCTCCCATATTTTGAGTTGGAGCATTATCAGCAACTGGAGTAAATGAAGTTCCATTGTTATTGGTATACCATAATCCTCCTGATGCATACGCTACATAGAACTCGGTTGGGTCGTTTGGATTAACATCAAAATCAACAACGCGACCACTCATTATGGTTGGTCCTATATTGGTAAAAGGTACATTTTTGACTAATGAATTTTGCACTAAATCAGCCGTTGAAGAAGGTTGTTGTGCATTTGCCTGAAAAGTAAAAATAAAGCTTAGTGCTAAAAGTAATTTGATAGTTTTCATGAGTTAGTTAGTTTAAGGTTTGAAAATACTTAAACTAGATGAAAGCATCAAAATTCATACGATAAAAAAAGAGACTTTAACATATATGATTCACTTTCTTACAGAAAAGAAATTGAATCATAACGCAAAAGTCACAATTAAGAGACTTAAATGATACTTATCTTTTAATTATGACTTTTAAAAATTATTCTAAAATGATTTTTTTAGTAATAACTGTATTTTCAGAATAAATACTCACAAAATACATGCCTTTTGAAACATTTCCTAAAGTAATAGTTTTAATTCTTGATGTGTTGGAAATATCATTTTCAGAGATGAGTCGCCCACTAATATCGTATATAATTACTTTTTCTAAATTAATAAAAGAGGCATTACTTATATAAAATTTGCCACTCGCAGGATTTGGGAATACTTTAATGGCATTACCCAATTCATTTTCACTAATACTTAATGCACAACCAGATGTGTCATAATCAACCATAACATCTTGCAAACAAGCATCGATTGTAGTGCTTCTACTATGTACATCTCCAGCTCCTGCTATATCATCAACAGTTAATGTTCTTATATTTTCAGCAGCAGAGAGCGCATAATGCATTACAGCTCCTGTACTTTCAATAACATGCCCTAATTGGTGGCCATGTCCTAATTCATGAAGAGCAACACTTTCAAAATCAACATCACTTCCAGTAGCCAACGAAGGACCTGTTTCCCATGAAGTCACGTCATCAAAAACAATGTCTAATTCTGTTACATGATAAATAGCACTATCAGGATCATCCAAATCGCCACAGCCTGACAATCTGGATGTACAACGCCCTAAAACTCCATCAGGAAGACCTCCCATACCTTCATCTCCATTATCAAATCTTATAACATTAGTTCCATCACTTGCTATTACATCAACAGTAGTAGCTGAACCGCTTATTTCCCAATTTACTTTTGTCTCACAACGCCAAGTTTCCAAAGCTCTTTCAAAAGAAGCTTTAGCACCTGTTACTTCAGTATCAGCAAAAAAATCTGTAAACATTTCCCATGTATATCCGCCACTTGCAGGAGATTCTGGATCATCGATATGCCTTGTTTCATAAGCATAATCTGTTGCTCCACCTACAGACCAAAAAGAGGATATAACATTAAGTTCTGCATAAGTAATTGTTAGATCACTTGCTGATACAACAGTACTTGTGTCATCATGCGTTACTCTAATTTTTCCAGTTCCAGCATCTGATGGAATCTCAACAGTAATTTCAGTATTTCCCCAGGTTAAAACTTGTGTGTCTAATGCATCTATAAACGTAGCACCGCCATCATTTGCATCACTAAAACCAACTTTTCCTTTTGTGCCTCCAAAATCTGTCCCTGTAATTGTCAATACAGTTTTTGTCCCAGCAGTTGCTGGTGTCGGTACAGATGAAAAACTAGTAATTCCGAGAGCCAGAACATTTTTTTTTTGATTAGTAGACATACTTTTTTCTTTGACCTCAAATTTGGATACCTCAATATACTTTAGCTTGGTATAACTCTTAATTTCATTATAAAATGAATTCGAAATCCCTCGTTTTGCAGAAAATGGATTCACAGCAACATCTTCTCCTACATTATACTTATAAAACCCTTGAACCGAACTATAGGGTTTAAATCGCTTATTGGCAGATTTATTTTCAGTAGAGAATGCCACATTATTATCGTATAACATAAAAACGCCTATATCTCCATTACGAAGTTCTAAACTTGGTGAAACCCTTTGTGCTTGAAAACCAACAGAGCCTCCAGGCGTTATCACCTCTATTGTATTAATATGCTGTCCTTTAAATACTTTATATACTTTAACTGTATTGGCGGTATATATGTTATGATGCTTTGCATCCCAAAACGATTGTTTTGAAATCACTTTGCCCTCTATAATCAAACTAGACTTTTCAACTTGTTGTTTCAAGGATATTTCTCGAAGAACTGCTTGAGCAAATAGTGTGTTGAGGTTTAGCGAACTAAATAATAAAGCTAAAACGAAACTTGTGAGTGTAATTTTTTTCATAAGATATAGGGTTTTACCAAAAATAGTGAAAAATCTGCATAAGTTTGGTTTGTTTTTTTAATTTTATCTCACTAAAAAAATGAAATGAAATACAATCCAATAGATAGAACCCTATTTATAAGAAACCGAGCGAATTTTACAGCACAAATGAAACCCAATGGTTTGGCTGTTTTTAATTCTAATGACACGTATCCAATAAGTGCAGATAGTACAATGCCTTTTGAACAACATCGTGATATTTTTTATTTAAGTGGTGTCGATCAGGAAGAAAGTATATTGGTATTATTTCCAGACTGCACAAAAGAAAAACATCGAGAAATCTTGTTCCTAAAAGAAACTAACGAGCATATTGCTGTCTGGGAAGGTGCAAAACTTACCAAAGAAGCTGCTTTAAAAACTTCAGGAATAAAAACAGTGTATTGGTTGCAGGAAATGGAAAAGATCATGTTTGAGATTATGACGCAATGTGATACGGTTTATATAAACACCAATGAACATTACAGAGCTTCGGTTGAAACTGAAACTCGCGAAGATCGGTTTACTAAATGGCTGAAAGATAAATATCCTGCACATAATGTTGCCAAAAGCAATCCTATTTTACAAAGACTTCGTTCAGTTAAGGATCCTATAGAAATAGATTTATTACAACAGGCTTGTAATATTACCGAAAAAGGATTTCGACGTGTTTTAAACTTTGTAAACCCTGGTGTTTGGGAATACGAGATTGAAGCAGAATTTATGCACGAATTTATTCGTAATCGTTCAAAAAAGTTTGCCTATACACCAATTGTCGCTTCAGGAAATAATGCAAATGTATTGCACTATACTGAAAACAATCAACAATGTAAAGCAGGAGATTTAATACTTATGGATGTTGGTGCAGAATATGCCAATTACTCGAGCGATATGACGAGAACCATTCCTGTATCTGGAAAATTTACAGATCGGCAAAAAGACGTTTATAATGCTGTAAATCGCGTAAAAGATGAAGCTACTAAACTATTGATTCCTGGAACAGATTGGGAAGCATATCATGTTGAGGTTGGTAAACTTATGACTTCAGAATTATTGGGATTGGGATTGCTTGACAAGGCAGATGTGCAAAACGAAAACAAAGATTGGCCAGCTTATAAAAAATATTTTATGCATGGCACATCACATCATATGGGATTAGATACACATGATTATGGTATTTTAACCGAACCTATGCAGGCCAATATGGTGTTTACTGTAGAGCCTGGCATTTATATTCCTGATGAAGGTTTTGGAATTCGTTTGGAGGACGATGTGGTGATTCAAGCACAAGGAGACCCTTTAAACCTGATGAAAAATATTCCTATTGAAGTTGATGAAATTGAGGAGTTGATGAATAAGTTCTAGTTTTGACTTTTAATTCTACCAATCAAATTCACCAACACAAACGTTACAAAGGCTGGTAATACCCAACCTAATTTATGTTGAGCTAATGGTATAATCTCTTTAATGCCTTCTAAATTTTCAGCAGGAATTAAAAAATCTAAAAAATCTGGAATGCTAAAAATAAAAGCTACCAAAACTACCGCTCTAAATACTGTTTTAGAGGCAAATTTATCTGATACTACATTCAGTAAAATTAATACAACTGTTAATGGGTAAATAAACATAAGTGCTGGAAGTGCCACATTAATAATATAGGTAACATCCATTTGCCCTACTAAAATTCCTAACACACACGAAATAATAGCTGTAATTAAATAAGCTTTTTGAGATTCTTTAAACAGTCCTTTAAAAAAGTCTGCAGTTCCAACTATAATGCCCACTGCTGTTGTAAAGCATGCTAGGGCTACTAATACACTTAAAAAGATGGTCCCAATATTTCCTAATGTTTTTATAGATAGTCCTGAAAGTAATTCGGTTCTTGTAATTTCGTTGCTAAATTGTGAGCTGTATAATGCTCCTACAACTATTAATCCTGCATAAATAATTAACAGTCCTAGCATTGCAATAAATCCTGATTTGGCAATTATGCTTTTTTTGTCTTCAAAAGAAATCTCTCTTTTTAGCTTATTTAATGAAATAATAACAATTCCTCCAGTAAGTAATCCTGCTAAAGCATCATAGGTTTGATAGCCTTCTAATAATCCACCGATAATTGGTGCTTCAAAGGTAGAAGGATTCATTATTCCCACAGGTGAAAAAATACCAACTACTATAATTACCAACAAGATTAATACGATAAAAGGTGTAAGATATTTGCCAAGTATTTGTAATACATTGTTTCTATTCATAACAAACAAAAACACCAAACCAAAATAGATACTACTTGTTAACAGTGAACTCGTTCCAAAAAAAGGTAGTATTGCCATTTCGTGAGTTACGGCTGCTGTACGAGGGCAAGGCAAAGCTATAGCAATAGCATAAACACAAATACAAAACACTAAACTAAATAGAGGTGACACTTTATTTCCAAAATCCAACATGGTCCCTTGTAATTTTGCATGTGCAAACAATGCAAGTAAGGGAATTATCGTTGCTGAAGTTATAAAACCTAAGGTTACAAGCCACCAATCTGGTCCAGAATTAAAGCCTAGCATAGGAGGAAGAATTAAATTACCAGCTCCAAAAAATGCTGCAAATATGGCGAAGCCAAATACAAATGTTTCTTTAGATTTATTCATTTTATTAAAATTATCCTTCGAAGATAACTAAAAGTAAGAAAACACCTAAATGAATCCATAATAGAATAAGAATAAGCAAGAAAATTATAGATATATATGGTTTTTCTTACTTTTTTATGTATTTCATCGAAAAGATACGTCGTTTTAACGTATTTTATTATTTTTTCACTACGTTTATATCACCAATAACCTACTTAATCATGAAAACAACTACTTCTAACTCAACTGGATCAGTTTCAAAAATTTACTGTAACGTTTTTGGACATCAATATGATGTTACAAAGAAAGTGACGAAACATGTAAAAGAATACACGTGTAAATGTTGTAAAAAACAATTAACCACAAATAGTAATGGCCATTTAACTGAACTTACTCCAACTTTTAGAGAAATTAATTCTCTATTAGAACGCATTTACACAAATAGAATGATGCGTTTAAAACAAAAAATGTATACAACAACAGCTGCCTAATATACACTCAAATTATCTTAATAATTTATAGTATATACAGTAATATATTTCACTTTATTCAGTAAAACCCTCTCTTCTCTTCATGTGAACTACATCGAAGAAAAACACATTTTAGCAGATTTCTTGTTTCAAAAAGTTACTTTCAAGGATAAAAACAAGCACTTCAACGATTTACTAAACAGAAGTAATAGCTGTTTAAAAAAATTATTTTAATTTAAAAACCCCTTTTAACTAACTAAAAGTAAAAAAATTGAAACAGCTTTATTGTTCACTCTTTGGGCATGATTATACAATAACTAAAAATGTTACTAATCATGTTAAAGAATACATCTGTAAACATTGTAAAGAACAAGTGACTACAAGTGGAAATGGTCACTTAACATTACTCACTCCAAAGTACAAGGAAATAAATTCTGAACTAGAAAAAATTCATACTAAGAGGCTCAAACGAAAAATGGTAGTTCTTAATCGTTAAGCGCATTCCAGCCTTGTGCTGTAATAGGGATTTTAGTTTCTGCTCTGGTAACAAGATGCATTCCTGTACTATCTTCAGTCACATAACCAATAACAGTTAAGTTAGGATTTGCTTTAATTTTTGGATAATCCTCTTGTGATATCGTCATTAATAGTTCGTAATCTTCTCCGCCATTTAAGGCAATTGTAGTACTATCTATATTAAATTCTTCACAAGTAGAAATTACTTGAGGATCAAGTGGTATTTTGTTTTCATATAAATCACATCCTACTTTGCTTTGCTTACATAAATGCATAACTTCGGAAGATAATCCATCGCTGATATCTATCATAGCTGTTGGTTTAACCTTCAAATCTTTTAGGAGTTTTACTATATCTTTTCTTGCCTCTGGTTTTAATTGACGTTCAATAATGTATGAATATTGATCTAAATCTGGTTGATTTTTTGGATTCACTTTAAAGACTTCTTTTTCTCTTTCTAACACTTGCAATCCCAAGTAAGCTGCTCCTAAATCTCCAGTAACAACAAGTAAATCGCTAGGTTTCGCTCCTTCTCTATAAACTACATCTTCTTTATTAACTTCTCCTATTGCTGTTACCGAAATTAGTAATCCAGATGAAGAAGAGCATGTATCTCCTCCTATAACATCAATATTATAGATACTTGCTGCAGTTTCTATTCCTGCATATAAATCTTCAAGAGCCTCTAAAGGAAATCTATTAGAAACAGCAATTGAAACAGTGATTTGTGATGCTTCGGCATTCATTGCGTACACATCAGATAAATTTACAATTACTGCTTTATAACCTAAATGTTTTAAAGGCATATAGCTTAAATCAAAATGAACGCCTTCAACTAGCAAATCGGTAGTTACTACAATTTGTTTAGTATTCTGTTCTAAAACTGCAGCATCATCACCAATACTTTTTATAGTCGATTTACGTTTTATTTTAAATGCTTTGGTAAGATGTTCAATAAGACCGAATTCTCCTAATTCACTTAATGGTGTACGTTGTTGATTTTTGTCTTCTATCATTGTGCAAAAATAGTGTCCTTTTTGAATTTTGCCAATAAAAATATTAAATTGCAATAAAAAAATGAAAAAGTTTAACCTACTAATAAAAGCGTTTGTGCTAATTACAATCCTTGCTATTTTTTCTAATTGTTCAGATGAAGAAGTAACTGTTACTATAATTCCAGATACTGACGTTGATGGCGTTTTAGATAATATAGATAATTGCCCGTCAATTTCTAATGAAGATCAAGCTGATATTGACAACGATGAGATTGGTGATGTTTGTGATGATGATAACGATAATGATGGCGTTTTAGATGAAGCTGACAATTGTCCTTTAATAGCAAATCCAGATCAATCTGATATTGATAACGATGGGATTGGAGATGTTTGTGACGATTCTAGCGTATTGGCTCCATTATTTCCTTGCGAAAATGGTTTTGCTGACATCTATCCGTGTAACGATTACGATTTAATGTCACACATTTCAATTACTGATTTAGGAGGAACTTCTGGTAACGATTCTTGGGGTTGGACGGATTCCACAACTGGAAAAGAATACGCATTAATTGGGACAAATACGGGATCAGCTTTTGTTGATATTTCAAATCCGATAGAACCTTTACTTTTAGGCACACTCCCAACAGCAACCATAAATAATTTATGGAGAGATATTAAAGTATATAATGATCATGCTTTTATAGTTGCCGATAATGCTGGTGCACACGGGATGCAGATTTTCGATTTATCGCGATTAAGAAATGTAGCAAATCCTCCAGAAATTTTTGTTTCTGATGCTCTTTATTCTGATGTAGGCAGTTGCCATAATATTGTTATTAATGAAACTAAAGCCATTGCTTATTTGGTTGGATGCGACACGTTTGGAGGAGGGCCAAATTTTGTTGATATTTCAAGCCCTATAAATCCTGTAAGCCTTGGAGGATATTCGGCAGCTGGATACTCTCATGACGCACAAGTAGTAACTTATAATGGTCCAGATACAGATTATACAGGACGTGAAATATATATTGGCAGCAATGGCAATAATGATATGGTAGTTATTTTAGATGTTACTGATAAAAATAATGTTATAAACATTAGTAGTTTCTCATATCCGCAAACATCATATGCTCATCAAGGATGGTTTACAGAAGATTTTCGTCATTTTATTTTAGGAGATGAAGGTGACGAGCTCACTTTTGGCTTCAATACTAAAACATTAGTATTTGATTTTAGTGACTTGGATAACCCTATTTTATCATCAACATATTCAGGACCAACCTTAGCCATCGATCATAATGGTTATGTTAAAGGAAGTAAATATTATTTAGCTAACTATAGAGCCGGATTAAGAGTCCTTGATATTACTAATATCGCAGCTTCAACTAATTCAATGGTAGAAATTGGTTATTTTGACACCTATCCTTCAAGCGATAGTGCGAACTTTAGTGGAGTATGGAGTGTTTATCCATATTTTGCAAGTGGAAATATTATTATTAGTGATATTAATAGTGGTCTATTTGTTGTTAGAAAAAGTGATTTATAACCATTTTGTACTATGAAAAAAAGAAAATACATAATTGTACTATGTGTTTTACCAGTTTTTGCTTTGGTTTTTAATTGCTCTTCTGATGATAGTCAAAAGCCAACTTCTTCACAAGGAAACATAGAAACTATTAAGACATATGGAGGCTCCAAGAATGAAAGCGGGCAATCTGTCATACAAACATCCGATGGTGGTTATGCAGTTTTGGGACATACGCAAAGTATAGATGGTGATATTTCAGATAAGTTAAACGAAAACTTTGATTATTGGCTTTTAAAATTTGATGCCGAAAACAACCTTCAATGGGATAAAACTTATGGTGGTTCTGGAGACGATAGAGGAAACAGCATTATTCAAACTCAAGATAATGGATATGTCATTATTGGTTTTACTCAAAGTAGTGATCAAGATGTAACGAATAATGCAGGGGCTCAAGATTATTGGATTGCTAAACTTGATGTTTCTGGCAATATCCTTTGGCAAAAATCTTTTGGGTATTCAGGAATAGACATAGGAATTACACTCCTACAAACAAATGATAATGGTTATTTTATAACTGGTGTTCTTGACGTAACTGCTTCAGGAGGTTTAGGAAATAGTCGCAATTATCAACGTCATGCTGGAGGTGATTATTGGGCATTAAAACTTAATAGTATTGGCGAATTGCAATGGAGTCGATATTTTGGAGGTTCATTTACAGACACCCCTTATGATGCTATTCAAACATTAGATAACGGATTTATAATTATTGGCTCATCCGATAGTGACGATGTTGATATTACAGGAAATAAAGGGGCTTATGACTTTTGGATTATTAAAATATCACAAACTGGAGAATTAATTTGGGAAAAATCATTTGGTGGTTCCGAAATTGACGAAGCCCATGCCATTGTTAATTCTGGTGATGGAAATTACATCATCGCTGGAGATACACGAAGTAGTGATTTAGACGTTTCTGAAAATAATGGCGCAGCCGATTTATGGATTATTAAAATATCACAAACTGGAGAACTAATATGGGAAAAAACATTTGGTGGTAGCAGTTTTGATGTGGCTAGAGCATTATCAAAAACTCAAGATAATGGCTTTCTAATTGTTGGTAGTTCAAGAAGTTTGGATGGTGATGTTACTGCAAATCAAGGACAAAATGATGCATGGGTTTTAAAAGTAGATAGCAATGCTGTTATAGAATGGCAAAAAACTATAGGAGGATCAAATATTGATTTTGCATATAATGCAGCAGTACTCAGTAATGGCGCAATTGTTGTTGTTGGTGAATCAAGCAGTTCAGATTTTGATATTTTAGAGAACAAAGGGTTTACAGACTTGTTGTTAATAAAATTAAATGAAAATTAAATGATGAAGCGAATCTTCTCAATAGTTTTAATATGCCTGTTATTTGCTTCCTGCAGCGAAGACAAAGATGATGTAACAACTACTATTAACATCACTTTCAATTTCACTCATAACTGGGAGGGCACTTTTATAACTAATACTAATTTTAACACAATTCAGTATACTAATGCCAATGGCGAAGCATTAAGTATTGAAAAATTAAGGTATTTAATTTCAAATATTACATTTCATAAGTTAAATGGAGAAACAATTGTAATTGAAGGTTATAACCTCGTTGATGTTACCAATAACGAAAACATGTTGTTTATGCCCGCAGAAGAAATTCAAGCAGAATCTTATAGCAATGTATCTTTTACTTTTGGTTTTAATAATGATGATAACTATCAAAATTATCTAGATTTAAACTCGGCTTCCTGGAATGTTCCAATGGCTCTTGGCGGAGGTTATCACTTTATGCAACTTGAAGGAAAATTTATTGATAATACAACAACTGAAACAGGATATGCCTATCACACCATAAGAGCTGTAGACAATTCTGGATCAGAATTAGTGTTTCAAGACACTTTTTTTACAGTTAATTTAGGTGAAGTAACGCTCACAAACAATGCGACTTTTGAAGTTAAAATGAATATTGCCGAATGGTTTAAAACACCAAATCAATGGAATTTAAATGCCCTAAATAATATGCTAATGCCTAACTTTAACGCTCAAGTTATGATGCACGACAATGGTCAAAATGTATTTAGCTTAGGTGAGGTTACCCAATAAACAAGGTTTTTTGAAAAAATGCTTTTTACATATAAGTTATTTCCTTGTTTTTATTTGCGTGTCATGCTCAGATGAAAACTTTGAACAATATGTTTCAACCCCAAGTCCTTTACAAATTCCTCAATTGTTTGAAGATAATATCCTTCCTCCCTTAATTCCAATAAATAATCCTCAAACTGTTGAAGGTATAGCACTAGGTAAAAAACTATTTTTTGACCCTATATTGTCTGGAGATAATACGCAAGCCTGTG
The DNA here is from genome assembly GCA_965250265.1 of Flavobacteriaceae bacterium. Taxonomy (GTDB): domain Bacteria; phylum Bacteroidota; class Bacteroidia; order Flavobacteriales; family Flavobacteriaceae; genus PRS1. The sequence goes on from CBDFNO010000014.1 coordinate 610,602, forward strand.
CAGATTGCCATGCTCCTCAAAACGCCTTTACAGATCCTGAAAGGTTTAGCGATGGTATAGATGGATCTTTAGGGAATCGAAACTCAATGCCTTTATTTAATTTGGCTTGGAACTATAATGAAAATTTTTTTTGGGACGGTCGTGTTTTTAGTTTGGAGCATCAAGCGTTTCAACCTGTTACAAACCCCATAGAAATGAATGCAACTTGGGAAAATGTGAGCACAAAATTACAGCAGGAAGCAGAGTACCCATTACTTTTTCAACAAGCATTTGGAAGTTCAATTATAGATTCTACTTTAATTACAAAAGCGATTGCACAATTTGAACGCACTTTAATTTCAGCAAACTCAAGATTCGATAAGCATTTATTAGGAAAATTAACACTTACTACTGAAGAGCTGGAAGGCTTTAATGTCTTTATGGACGAAACCAAAGGTGATTGCTTTCACTGTCATGGCAATGCCAACAATCCATTATGGACAGATAATATTTTTCATAACAATGGATTAGACCAAATAATTACAGATCCTGGTTTAAGTGCGGTTACGGGAGATCCAGCTGATAATGGCAAATTTAAATCCCCTTCATTACGCAATCTTGCCTTTACTGCACCTTATATGCATGACGGTAGATTCAATACACTCGATGAAGTTATTAATCATTATAGTGATGGATTACAAAATTCACCTACTATTGACCCTTTAATGAAAAAAGTGGCACAAGGTGGTGTACATTTAACCACACAAGATAAAACCAATTTAAAAGCATTTCTGTTATCCCTTTCAGATCAAGAGTTTACGACCAATCCAAGCTTCCAAAACCAATAGTAAAAACCTATCAAACCATTTGTTAATATAATGTAAGGATTTATGGTAAAACACCACTTAAATTGTATATTTGCACACTATTTAGAAGTAATCTATATAAGGGTTTATGATTAAAGTTTCAAAAATAGCCAAAATTAAAGTAATTGAGCTTATGGATGATGAAGGCTACAATTATAAAACCGACTTTGTTAGAGTTGGAGTTAAGAGTGGTGGTTGCTCTGGTTTATCTTATGATTTAAAATTTGATAATGAAAAGGAGGAAGAAGATAAAGTATTTGAAGACAATGGCGTTAAGATTATTGTAGATAAAAAAAGCTTTTTGTACTTAATAGGAACTACTCTCGAATATTCTGGAGGTTTAAACGGAACAGGTTTCGTTTTTAATAATCCTAACGCTAATCGCACTTGCGGTTGTGGAGAAAGTTTCTCTTTATAATTTTAATACAATGAACAAGTATACAGAAGACGATTTAAGAGAAGAACTTAAAACTCAAGAATATGAGTATGGATTTTATACTGATATTGAGTCGGATACATTTCCAAAAGGATTAAATGAAGATATTGTTCGAGCTATTTCCAAAAAGAAGAACGAACCAGAATGGATGACTAATTGGCGTCTGGAAGCATTTCGTATTTGGGAACAAATGGATGAGCCTGATTGGGCAAATGTAACTTATGAAAAACCAGATTTTCAAGATATTTCTTACTATTCTGCACCAAAAAAAGTAGATCCAAATAAAACGCTAGACGACGTTGATCCTGAACTTTTAGAAACTTTTAAAAAATTAGGAATTTCAATAGATGAGCAAAAAAAATTATCAGGTGTTGCAGTTGACATCGTGATTGATTCTGTTTCAGTAGCAACAACATTTAAGAAAACATTAAACGAAAGAGGTATCATTTTTTGTCCTATTTCTGAAGCCATTCAGGAACATCCTGAATTGGTTAAAAAATATATGGGAACTATTGTCCCACAAAAAGATAACTTTTATACAGCATTAAATTCCGCAGTTTTTACCGATGGTTCATTTTGCTATATTCCAAAAGGTGTAAAATGTCCAATGGAATTATCAACTTATTTTAGAATTAATGAAGCTGGAACAGGACAATTTGAGCGCACACTTGTTATTGCCGACAAAGGTAGTTATGTAAGTTACCTTGAAGGCTGTACTGCACCAAGTAGAGACGAAAACCAATTACACGCAGCAGTTGTAGAACTTATTGCGCTTGATGATGCCGAAATAAAATATAGCACAGTACAAAATTGGTATCCTGGAAATGCAGAAGGAAAAGGAGGTGTTTTCAATTTTGTAACCAAGCGTGGTTTATGTGAAACTAATGCAAAAATCTCATGGACACAAGTAGAGACTGGAAGTGCAATTACATGGAAATATCCTAGTTGTATCTTAAAAGGAGATTATTCTATTGGTGAATTTTATTCTATAGCTGTAACTAATAATTACCAACAAGCCGATACTGGAACCAAAATGATTCACCTTGGTAAAAATACCAAGTCCACTATTATTAGTAAAGGGATTTCTGCGGGTAAATCACAAAATAGTTATCGTGGTTTAGTTCAAATACATTCTCGAGCCGAAAATGCTCGTAATTTTTCGCAATGCGATAGTTTGCTAATGGGAAATAACTGTGGCGCACACACATTTCCTTATATAGAAGCAAAAAACAAATCGGCTCAAATAGAACACGAAGCAACAACCAGCAAAATTGGTGAAGACCAAATTTTCTATTGCAACCAAAGAGGCATTGACACCGAAAAAGCAATTGCTTTAATTGTTAATGGATTTAGTAAAGAGGTATTAAATAACCTACCAATGGAATTTGCTGTCGAAGCTCAAAAATTATTGGAAATTAGTTTAGAAGGAAGTGTAGGATAAAATATAAATTAACCACTAATACACGAATATTTTGAAATATTTATTAAGATGAGAAAAACAATTTTATTAGCATTAGTTCTTTTAGCATTTATTAGCTGTAAAAACGATTCAAAATCGAATACAGAAAAAGAATCTTCGGCAGATGGGCCAGAAAAAACAGTTAAACAAAATGATGGTTTAACGCTTTTAAAAGGCGACTTTATTTATTTTGCAGATGCTGCAGTGTTACAAACTCATAGAGAAGTTTATGGCGTAGTTATTGACGAAAAAATGCATGAGCTAAATAAACAGGTACAACAGTATAAAATTGAAACTACGGATATGGTTACTGTAGAGATACGTGGAAAAATAATTGCAAAACCTAAAGACGAAGAGGGTTGGCCTTTTCGCATAGAAATTAAAGAAATATTAAACGTTAGTAAGCCAAAACCAGAAGATAATGCAGTTATAAAAGTAGGAGAATAATAATATGCTAAAGATAAATAATTTACACGCAAGTGTTGAAGATAAAGCCATTTTAAATGGTATAACTCTAGAAGTAAAAGCTGGAGAAGTTCATGCTATAATGGGCCCAAATGGTTCAGGAAAAAGTACATTGGCAGCTGTAATTGCTGGTAAAGAAGAATATAACGTAGAGAAGGGTAAGATAACTTTTGAAGGGCAGGATATAGACGAATTAGCTACTGAAGAACGTGCACACAAAGGCATTTTCATGTCCTTTCAATATCCAGTGGAAATCCCTGGAGTTTCCGTAACCAATTTCATGAAGACAGCTATTAACGAGACTCGTAAAGCAAAAGGATTAAAAGACATGCCGGCAAGTGAAATGCTAAAACTAATACGAGAAAAATCGAAGCTTTTAGAAATAGATAGAAAATTCTTATCACGTTCTCTAAACGAAGGTTTTTCGGGAGGCGAAAAGAAGCGTAATGAAATATTTCAATTGGCAATACTAGAGCCAAAATTAGCCATTCTGGATGAAACTGACTCTGGTTTAGATATTGATGCGATTCGTATTGTATCTAATGGTGTTAATAAGCTAAAAAGTAAAGACAACGCTGTAATAGTAATTACACATTACCAACGCTTGTTAGATTATATCGTTCCCGATTATGTACATGTAATGTACAATGGTAAAATCGTAAAATCAGGGACTAAAGAATTAGCTAACGAACTTGAAGAAAAAGGCTACGATTGGATTAAAGAAGAAGTGAACGCATAATAGTAACCAGTTATCAGTCCTTAGTAAGCAGTTTTTAAGACTGTTAACTAAAGACTGCACACTGAAGACTTTAAAAAAATGGATTTAAAAGAAAAACTAATATCATCATTTCTTGCATTCGAAAATCAAATGGATGTAGATACTTATGTACACGATATTAGAAGTGTAGCTATAAAAATGTTTGAAGACAAAGGGTTTCCAACCAAAAAAGATGAAGACTGGAAATACACATCATTAAATAGGATTTTAAAAGAGAACTATACTTTATTCCCTAAAAAAGAAAATGCATTAGAATATCGAGATATAAAAAAATACTTTATCCACGATATAGATTCTTACAAGATTGTGTTTATTGATGGGAAATATTCTTCATATCTATCTGAAACCACACATGATGGCATGGACATTTGCCTAACATCTGCAGCACTTGCTAAACCAAAATATCGATTAATAATTGAAAACTATTTTAATAAAATAGCAACAAAAGATAGTTTAACATCGTTAAATACAGCGTTTTCGAACGAAGGCGCTTATATACATATTCCTAAAAATAAGTTAGTAGAAAAGCCAATACAGATTATACACTTCTCGACAGGAAATGAAGCTTCATCTATGCTACAGCCACGTAATTTAATTGTAGTGGACGAAAACTCGCATGTACAAATTATTGAACGCCATCAAAGTTTGACGGATAATCCTGTACTTACTAATAGTGTGACAGAAATTTTTGCAAATAAGCGGGCTATTGTAGATTATTATAAAGTGCAGAACGATAATCAAAATGCATCCTTAGTCGATAATACATTTATTAACCAAAGACGAGAAAGTGTATGTTCGGTTCATACCTTTTCTTTTGGAGGTAAATTAACACGAAATAATCTAAAATTCTTTCAAAATGGCGAACGCATTAATTCTGTTCTAAAAGGAATTACTATTATTGGTGATAAACAACATGTTGACCATAGTACATTAGTAAAACATATTGAACCAAATTGCGAAAGCCATCAGGATTATAAAGGTGTATTTGGAGATAATGCTATTGGTGTTTTTAACGGTAAAGTAATTGTTGAAAAAAAGGCTCAAAAAACCAGTGCTTTTCAATCCAATAATAACATTTTACTCAATGATAAAGCAACAATAAACACAAAACCTCAATTGGAAATTTTTGCCGACGATGTGAAATGTTCTCATGGCTGTACTATTGGACAATTGGATGAAAACGCAATGTTTTATTTGCGTTCCAGAGGGATTCCAAAAAAAGAAGCCAAAGCTTTATTAATGTATGCTTTTTCTAACAATGTTTTAGAAAGTGTTAAAATTCCTGAACTTAAACAACGCATCAATAAAATTATAGCTACTAAACTTGGTGTAAGAATTGGGTTTGACCTTTAATAATGAAATCCACAATTCAACATAAAGATTTTAATGTCGAAGAAATCCGTAAAGATTTCCCAATACTATCTCGAGAAGTAAATGGTAACCCTTTGGTGTATTTTGATAATGCCGCAACATCACAAACTCCTCAGGTTGTTATTGATACTATTGTTGATTATTATAGTAGTTATAACGCCAATATCCATCGTGGTGTACACAGCTTAAGTCAGGAAGCGACAGATGCTTATGAGAATGCAAGGCTTACAATTCAGAAACATTTTAACGCCAAACATTCTTGCGAAATAATACTTACTTCTGGCACAACTCATGGTATAAATATGGTAGCTCATGGGTTTTCGTCTTTTTTAAAAAAAGGTGATGAAGTTATCGTTTCTGCTTTAGAACATCATAGTAATATCGTGCCTTGGCAAATGTTATGTGAACAAACTGGAGCAATTCTTAAAGTGATTCCAATGAATCAAGAAGGAGAATTGGTAATAGCAGCATATGATAATTTACTTTCGAAAAATACAAAGCTGGTTTTTGTAAATCATATTTCTAACGCTCTTGGAACAATAAATCCTATTAAAGAAATTATTAATAAGGCTCATAGTGTTGGAGCTGCAGTTTTAGTCGATGGCGCACAAGCATGTCCTCATTTAAAACCAGATGTACAAGCATTAGATGCTGATTTTTATGTGGCATCCGCTCATAAAATGTGCGGTCCAACTGGAATAGGAATGCTTTACGGAAAGTCAACATGGCTTAACAAATTACCTCCTTACCAAGGTGGTGGTGAAATGATTACAGAAGTCACTTTTGAGAAAACCACCTACGCAAATTTGCCTCACAAATTTGAAGCAGGCACACCAAATGTTTGTGGAGGTATTGCCTTTGAAACTGCTATTGATTATATGAATGCTATTGGCTTTGATAATATTTCATCTTATGAGCATGAGCTACTCAACTATGCAACAAAAAACCTTCTAGATATCGAAGGCTTAAAAATTTATGGGACTTCTCAAAATAAAACATCTGTCATTTCATTTAATATTGAAGGTATTCATCCTTACGATATTGGAACTATTGTAGATAAATTAGGAATCGCAGTCAGAACTGGACACCATTGCGCGCAACCTATAATGGATTTTTATAAGATTCCTGGAACTGTTAGAGCTTCATTTTCATTTTATAATACTAAAGAAGAAATTGATGCATTAATTGATGCTGTTAAGAAAGCGAAATTGATGTTGTCTTAGTCCTTTTTAAAAATATATTTCATTAAAAAAGCGCCTAAACAGGTGCTTTTTTAGTTTATAAATATGCACTTAATCGAAAACTAAGATTTTATTTGAGAATTATGTTAAAAATTTTAACAAAAAATTATATCTTCAACAAATTCTAACCTCAAAAACATTCAAAAATGAAAAAAATCTTTTTAGTTATGGTCGCTTTTGGCTTAATCATTACTTCTTGTAGCGATGATCAAAATGAAGTATTAAATGAACAATCAAAAATTGACATGAGTGATTTTTATGTACACACTGATGATACTACAAATGGTAGTTTATTAGGAAGAGGTATAAATGGTAATCAAACATGTGCATCCATGCAAGTTCTTAACAGGCAGTTACAAGAAAATCCAGGATTATATCAAAAAATGTATGATATTGAATATTATACAAGAAAATTAATTGCTGCAAAAAAACCTGATAATCCAGGTGGTGGTAATGGTAATGGAAATGGCGGTGATAATGGTGGCGGCGAAGACCCAACACCTTATACTGGAACTGTTTCTATTCCTGTTGTTATAAATATTCTTGAAGATTATAATGGGCAAGTTTCTACGGCAGAAATAAATTCTCAAATTGCAATTTTAAATGAGGATTACAATGATGATAACCCAAATACAGGTGGTGCACCTGCTGAGTTTGCTGGTTTAGTTGCTGATTCTGATATTACTTTTAGTCTAGCTGCTGTTAATAGGAAAGTATCTTCCAAATCTTCTTGGGGCACTAACAACTCCATGAAATATGCTAGCCAAGGAGGCTGGGACGTTTCTAATCCGTCAACACATTTAAACATTTGGGTATGTAATATTGGTGGTGGCATTTTAGGCTATGCACAATTCCCTGGTGGCTCTGATGCAACAGATGGTGTTGTTATAGGTATTGATTATTTTGGCGAAAATCCAGATGGAGGAGAATATGGTGATGGAAGAACAGCAACTCACGAAGTTGGTCACTGGTTAAACTTACGTCATATTTGGGGAGATGGCAGATGTAAAAAAGACGATTTTGTGAGTGATACACCAAGTTCAGACCGACCAAATTATGGATGTCCAACTTACCCAACGGTTCATTGCAGATCCAATGATATGACTATGAACTATATGGATTATGTTTACGACGACTGTATGTATATGTTCACTAGTGGTCAAGACGATAGAATGCGTGCTTTATTTGTGTCTGGCGGAGCAAGAGCTTCATTAGTTGGAAACTAGTATAAAGTTGACCAAATAAATTTAAAGACGCCTACTTTGGCGTCTTTTTTGTATATTAAATTATCTAAACCCTATACAATGAAATTTATTTTCAGTCTGATAATAATCTTATTTATGTCCAAAGAGTGTAATAATAATTCTTCAGAAAATAATAAATCACAAGAAGATATCACTTTTGAATATTCTGCATTAAGTAGAGGTTTTTATAATCGTGTAGTTATAACTCATTTAACTATATCTGTGCAAAAGGATAGAAACTCTGAAGCTGTCACTAAAACATGTAAAAAAGACGATTGGTCTAAACTTATGAATTTGCTAAATACAATAGATTTAAAAGGTATTTCAAAATTACAAGCGCCTACTCAGGCGCGCTTATATGATGGTGCTGCAATTGCGCAATTGACAATAACACAAAATAATGTTTTGTTTGAAACTAACAGTTTCGACCATGGTAAGCCTCCGTTAGAAATTGAAACTTTGGTTAATAAAATTTTAAGTCTATCTGAAAAGATTGAATAGAAACAATTCTTATTGTATTTTTGGATAAAATTAAGAACGTGACTATAGGAGAGATACAAAATGATATTATTGATGAGTTTTCAATGTTTGAAGATTGGATGCAACGATACGAATATATGATTGATCTTGGTAAGTCTTTACCTTTAATCAACGACCAATACAAAACTGATGATAATCTTATAAAAGGTTGTCAAAGCAAAGTTTGGGTTTATGCCGAAATGAAAAATGACAAAGTGATTTTTACTGCAGATAGTGATGCTATTATTACAAAAGGGATTATAGCGATACTTGTTAGGGCTTATTCAGGTCAGAGTCCAAAAGATATTATAGAAGCAGATACAGATTTTATTGACGAAATTGGCCTAAAAGAACATTTATCACCAACTCGTGCAAACGGCCTGGTGAGTATGATAAAACAACTAAAATTGTATGCTGTTGCATACCAAACACAATTACAATAATATGAGTGAAACAATTATCGATACTAATGCCCTAGGCGAAAAAATTGTTCGAGTAATAAAAACAATATTCGATCCGGAAATTCCTGTAGATATTTACGAATTAGGATTAATCTATGATGTCTTTGTAAACGAAGATTATGATGTAAAAATCCTTATGACCTTAACCACACCTAATTGCCCAGTAGCTGAAACGCTTCCGCTTGAAGTTGAAGAAAAAATAAAATCTATTAACGAAGTTAAAAGCGCTGAAGTAGAAATTACTTTCGACCCACCTTGGTCTCAGGATTTAATGAGTGAAGAAGCTAAACTTGAATTAGGAATGTTATAAACTATGCCTAATGATATCGTAAATCGCGTAGCGAATAGCAAATTAGTAACTATCAATCTTGAGGATTTTTATCCTGAAGGGAAGCGTATTGTTTTTGATATTAAAAATTGGTTATTTGAAGGTCTAATTTTGCGTGAAAAAGATTTTAGATTAAAGGCAAAAGAACATAACTGGTCTCAATATCAAGACAATTATATTGCACTAACTTGTTCTACAGATGCCATAATCCCTGGTTGGGCATATATGTTACTTACAACATATTTAGATGCTTATGCGAAAAAAGTATTAGTTGGAAATTTAGAAGCAATTGAAGCTTCTTTATATCAAGATATTATTCATCAAATTGACTACTCCTTGTACAAAGATAAGCCTGTAATTATAAAAGGCTGTTCAAATAAACCTGTGCCTAAAAATGCATATATATTGCTTACAAGTAAGCTTATGTCCATAGCAAAATCGGTAATGTATGGCGAAGCTTGCTCTTCTGTTCCTCTTTATAAGCGGAAATAAGCTGTTATATTTATATTACTTAAATTCAAAGAATCTCAGTTGGTAAAATTTTACCAAAACCTTTGTTTATATTTGTTTCTTAAACCTAAACTCTTATCATGAAAAAAGCACTTCTATTAATGGTTTTTTTTACTTCACTAGTTTCAATTAAGTCCCAAACCGTAGAGGAGCTAAAATCTGAACAAGCTATTAAAAAAGATTCCGTAGCAGCCATTCAGGCAAGGGTTAACGCTTTACAAGCGCAAATTGATGCTTTTCCAGGATGGAGAATTAAAGCATTTGGAACCATTGGTGGTAGCTTATCTAATTTTAATAATTGGTATTCGCAAGGAACTCCAAACAATTCATCAGGGAATATTGGGTTTACAGTTAATACTTACGCTAACTTAATCCAAGAAAAATTCTTTTGGAGGAATGCCCTTGGAATAAATATGAACTGGGTAAAATTGGATGATAAAGACAATCCTGATGACGATAGTGGTTTCAAACCAACTACCGACGTATTTAATTTGTCTTCATTGTATGGATATAAGTTGAGTGAGAATTTTGCCATATCTACTTTAACAGAATACAGAACCACACTGTTAGATAATTTTAATGACCCAGGATATTTAGACCTTGGTGTCGGCGCTACGTGGACACCAATAACCGATTTAATAATAGTAATTCAACCTCTTGACTATAATTTTGTGTTTAGCGATGAAGACACCATTTTCGAATCCTCATTAGGAACAAAAATTCTTGCAGATTACACCAAAAAAATTGGCGCGATAAATTTTAAAACCAACCTATCTATGTTTCAAAGCTATAAAAGCTCAAATTTATCTAATTGGACCTGGACAAATTCTTTTGGTTATACTATATGGAAAAAGATTGGTGTAGGTTTTGATTTTGGTTTGCGAAGTAACAAACAAGAAGCGCTTAACTATGCATTAGGGCAGATAGATATAATGAATCCTCCTGCTGAAACTCCTGATTTTGATAATGTAGATAACGATTTACAGTCTTATTGGGTTTTTGGTTTAAGTTATTCCTTTTAGTAAAAGAAGATTTAAAATAAATTTCTAAGTTTGATATTCATCATAATCAGGATAAAGTAGGTGGTTATATGGAAAATGTGAGATATGAATTTCACGAACATCATCATAAACCCTTTTTTTAAAATCTTCGAGGTTTTCTTTATTTAATGCTGAAATAAATAAGGCATTATTCCTTGTTTTACTCATCCAGGTATTTTTCCATTCTTGTAATGTATAGTTCTCTTTGGTTCTTACTGCAATTAAATCTTCATCATCAAAAGGCTCTGATTTATATGCATCAATCTTATTAAACACCATAATTGTAGGTTTATCAGAACTATTTATCTCACCTAAAATTTTGTTTACTGATTCAATATGTTCTTCAAAATTTGGATGCGAAATATCTACAACATGTAACAATAAATCGGCTTCTCGAACTTCGTCTAATGTACTTTTAAAAGAGTCTATCAATTGAGTAGGTAATTTTCTAATAAAACCTACAGTATCACTCATTAAAAAAGGTAAGTTTTTAATAACCACTTTTCTAACTGTAGTATCAAGGGTTGCAAACAATTTATTCTCTGCAAAAACTTTAGACTTGCTAATAACATTCATAAGAGTAGATTTACCAACATTGGTATAACCTACTAAAGCTACACGAACCATTTTGCCACGATTGCCTCGCTGAACAGCCATTTGCTTGTCTATGGTCTTTATTTTTGTCTTAAGTAAAGAAATTTTATCACGTACTATACGTCTATCAGTTTCTATTTCGGTTTCACCTGGACCTCGCATCCCAATTCCACCTTTCTGCCTTTCAAGATGTGTCCACATTCCTTTTAAGCGTGGTAACAAATATTGACATTGTGCTAATTCTACTTGCGTTCGAGCGTAACTAGTTTGCGCACGTTGTGCAAAAATATCTAATATTAAATTTGTTCTGTCTAATACTTTACAATCAAGAATTTCGCTAATATTTCGTTCTTGAGCTGGAGATAATTCGTCATCAAAAATAGCAGTGCCAATATCATTTTCTTTTATAAATCGTTCTACATCTTCCATTTTCCCTTTACCTATAAAAGTTTTAGGATGAGGCATGTCTAACTTTTGAGTAAAACGTTTTAGCACTTCTCCACCTGCAGTATATGTTAAAAACTCAAGTTCATCTAAATATTCTTTAGATTTATCTTCGTTTTGTTCTCTGGTTATAACACCAATTAAAACGGCTTTTTCTAAAGTGATATTTTTCTTTTCTATCATTGATTAATTTAAGTTGCAAATGTACAAATTGAAAACGCTCAATTTTAGTATTTTAGACATATAAATTTAGTCGAATGACCTTTCCCGTATTTAAAAAAGAAAAACAATCAAATTATTATACTATCGCATTTTACAATCTCGAAAATTTATTCGACACCTTTGATAATAAATTTACTTATGACAACGATTTTTTACCAACTTCGGAAAAGCAATGGACACCAAAACGATATAAGAAAAAGGTAAGGAAATTGGGATATACTATTTCACAAATTGGCGCGAAAACTTCAGGAAAGCTTCCTGTTTTAATTGGGTTGGCAGAAGTTGAAAACAAATTGGTAGTGAATGATTTAATACATTCAAAATTCTTAAAAACCAAGAACTATGATGTAGTGCATTACGATTCTTCTGATGAAAGAGGTATTGATGTTGCACTCATTTATAATAAAGATTTCTTTAAAGTTGAAAGATCAGAAACATTTTCAATTAATCTTTTCGATGAGGATGGTTCAATTGACCATACAAGAGATATTTTGCTCGTTGAAGGCTATCTTAATGAAGAAAAAATCCATATTTTGGTTAACCATTGGCCATCTCGGCGCGAAGGAGAAAAGAAAAGTGAAGCGAAACGATTAACTACTTCAACTAAAGTTATTGAAATAATTGACCTGATTAAACAACGTGACGATAATCCAAAGATTATTGTTATGGGAGATTTTAATGATAATCCTTCAAATAAAAGTATTAAACAATTAACAAGTTCTCAAGGTTTATACAACCCAATGGAAACGCTACTCTCCTTTAATAAAGGAAGTTTAAGCTTTAAACATGAATGGAATATATTTGATCAAATTTTTTTTTCAACTAATTTTTTTGAATCAAAGCTTCATACTCATCGTTTTTCTAAAGTCAATATTTTTGATGAAGAGTTTTTAAAACAGTTTAAAGGAAAGTATAAAGGCACACCATTTAGAACTTATGTTGGTAAAAAATATAAAGGTGGTTATAGTGACCATTTTCCTGTTTATATTCATTTAAAGAAAACTATGCAATAAAATAATTGCTAAAGTTGTACTTGCAACTGGAAGTAACCAAAGCAAAAAAATATTATACTGTGACTGTTTTTTATTATTCATTTTGGCTTTTAAAATCATTAAGCTTCTTCCACTATAAGACATCCAATTTTTAAAGTAGATTGCTATTGAAGTTATTATAAATAACAACCAAGCATTATCTGCAGTAAGAGCGTCTACATGCATTTGTTTAAAAAGCCCTGCAAAAAAGCTTCCTAATAAAAGCAGCAAACTTATTTGAAATAATGATATATAAAAGACAGCTATAGAAATAGCTTTTTTTGGATAAGGCTTTTTATAGTAAGTATTAACAGTAATAAATAATTGATTAAACACTATTGTTTTTACCTCTTTAAAATGAAAAACCTGCTAAACAATTTAGCAGGTTTTTAAACTATTTATATTCTCAAGACAGCTATTAATTATTACATTCCTGTAACTTTAATATCGTCAACATGATATCTGGTTTCAGCACCGCCAGCTGCACCAAGATATTTAAATGCCACATGAACATCACCACTTAAGCATGAAATATTAATGGCTCTAGATACAAAGTCTCCAAATCCGCCATCTCCAATTGGAATATCTGCATCTAACAAGACCCATTCGGTTGTTGTAGGATCTCCTGTATAATTCTCTGTAATAAAAACTTCTAGTATTTGTCCCGTTTCAAAGCTAGCCGAAATATTAAAACTCAATTCTTCTTGAGTAGTACCGTCTAAATTAATTGTCGGTGTTACCAACCAAGCTTCAAGTGGGTTTTCTCCTGTCCCGAAAGCTGAAATTTTCATATAAGTATCTCCACTAAACGAGCTATCTTCAAAACGCTCACTTCCACCAGAAACATTTACATTTGTCCAACCCATACCATCTAATTGGCTTTCGCTGGTAATTGATTGAAAATCTTCTTCAAAAATTGTCATTGCTGTTGAAGTAGAACCTTCACATTCTAAAATTACTGGATCACAACGTTCAGTGTTATCAAAAACTATATCAGCAGTACTATTTATAACCAAAACGTTTAGATCATCTCCAAAATCTCTAGTAAAAATAGCTTGAATAGTTCCTTTATTTTGTGGTACTTGCACAGATTTAAAATCTGCAAATGTACTGGTCTGTAAAGCTATTGTACCACTACCATCACAACTTTCTAAAGTCCTAAAACCATCGAATTGGTCTGAAGCCTCTCCTGCATAAGTTAATGCAATATTGTTTCTATGAATTTGCATGTTGTCTAACTGAATTAATGTGTTTTCATCAGCTTCAGTTAAATCTGCAATTGTCGTTACCTTTGGTGAAATTGTTACCACTTCAGCACTTCTAATAATAAAGTTTTGGTATTCAAATTCTTGAAGTTGTTCTAAGGCATTTCCGTTAGCTCTACCTAAAGTGTAAACTCCATTCTCTACTCCAATAGCTAGACCATTAAGTTTTATATAAACTTTTCTACCTCTTTCATAAGTATCAGACAAACTTCTTACATTTATTTCCACCTTTAATCCACGTCTTGGATCTGATCCAGCATCACTACCATCTGGTGAGTTTTGCACAATTATTTCCTCAAAAAAGTTACCAGACTTATCACTAGACACAACATAACCTTCAATATATAAATCTACATCGTTTTCATCAAAAACACCTACTTCATCACCATCTGCAAAAGCATCTAAATATCTAGATACAACTGCGCTAAATGTAGCTAATTGTCCTAAACCATCAATATTTGGTTCCTCTATTGAAACATTAGGAATTCCATAATCATCGTCTTCTACACAAGAAGCAATAAATAAAGTAAGTACACTTAAAAAAGTTAAAATTTTATTCGTTTTCATAATAATATTTTTAAAATTGTTGTGCTGTAATTAAAATCTAAAATTAACGTTTAAAAAATAGTTAGTACCTCGACCATACCAGTATTTAGGTCCAAAAACAGGTGTGTTTAAAGCTTTATCGTCTCGTAATTCCCTATAATTTGCATTTCGCCCTTGTTCATATCCTCCAGTTCTATATTGGGTATTGAAGACATTTCCTATACTTCCAAAAAAACCAATAAAATACTCTCCAATTTTCCATGATTTTCCTCCAATAAGATTAACTACCATATAGCTGTCAAACTTTTCTTGTCTTAACAATTCTCTGGCTAAATCTTCGTCATAATCATTGAATGGTAAACCATCTATATCTTGATAAAAATTATCACTTCTAACCAAAGGGCTAACATCTACATAAGTGTCGTCAAAAAAGTTTGCAGTAGCACCAAAAAACCAAAATTCCGGGTCACGATATTCAAATCCAACTGAATAGGCTTTTTGAGGTCCTCCTGCCAATTTATAATCTTTAAGCGTTGCCTCTCCAAATTCAACTGTTTGACTATCTGCCGAAACATATAAATTTGGATTATTATCATACGTATATTGTCCAAAAGATGCTGCTCCTTTTAATTTAATAGTTGGTGTAACTTGGGCTTCTATACCTAATTCTGCTCCAATATGTTTTTTGTCAATACCTTGTAATACTTCTGAAATAAACTCATTAGATTGTGCTATCCCATTCTCATCAAAAAATCCACCAACACCATCTGCATAGAAAAAAGATATTTCGTTAGCATCTTTTATTGTAGTATAAAATCCTGTTAGTTTTGCTTTTACTATTGGTGAACGAAAAATATAACTCGCATCAACTGATGTAATTTTTTCTTCAGTAATGCCTTCTCCAGGTATAATAGTTCCTGAACTATTAATATTTATAATATCATTGTTTGATCTAGAATTTGTGTATGTATTACGTAACGAAGGTGCTCTTGTAATATAACCAGCATTAATATCTATGACATGTTTCCCTGTGATTTTATAAGTAAACCCTCCTTTAGCTCCAAGGCCTGTAAAAGATATTTTTTCACCTTTACCAAAAGAGTTGCCAGTATTTGCTTCATTTTCGTACAATCCTTCTCTTTGATACTGTGTATTAGTCAAACTTGCTGCAAGAAAGAAATCTACTTTATTATATTTAAATTGTGCTTGGGCATAACCAGAAATAACATCAGCAGTTAAATTATAATTATATCTAAAAGTATCGCCTTCACCAGCAATTTGGTTTGGGTTTTGTAAATCGAATTGAAGCGCATCAAATCCATCAACATTTAAATATCCTGTTCCTCCAAGAAGGTCAATAATTTCTGCAAAATTTTCAGATTTTAAATGTTTATAATTTATTGATGCATTTAAAATAATGTTCTCATTTAACTCTGTATTTAGTATAGAATTAATTGTAGTTTGTGTGTCATCTACTCTATCTTCATATAAAACATAGATGGAATTTAATCCTCTATTAGCATTTGAAATATTAGCTTGATATAATGAATTCCAAATTATTTGTCCATTATTAACAAATTCTTGCTGTGCCCCAAAAGCAAATTCAGGATTATCAGGAAAATTTCTTAATAAATAACTAGGTAATAATTGATAATATGCTCGACTGGGATTTGCACCTCCACCTTCAATATTTCCATCTGGTGTTAAACTGGTACCGTTATAGTCCAAGCGACTATTCCCTAATGTGCCAAATTGATAAGCAATATTAGTGTTTAATGTTGTCTTACTATTAATGTCCCAATAATGATTCAACATTACTATAGGTTCCTCAACTTCTTTAATACGAGAGTTTCGTTTTTCGCCATCTTGCCAACCCCAATATTCATTATATTTTATTCCTTTTAAATCGAAAACTTCTTGGGTATTAGGCGAAGATTTTCCTCTTCTGTTAGGCGCATAAATACCCGTAAAATTCAAACTGTGTTTTTCGTTTATTTTCTTTTCTACAGATGCAAAAAACGAATTAGAGTCGTACAATGTAGCATCTTGATATCCTTCATTTCCCCAACGCCTTCCTGCTGAGATTGTATAAGCCCAGCCTCCAACAACTAATCCAGAAGCATACGATACCATTAATCTGTTTGCATAGCTTCGGTTAGAAGATGAATAGGTTACACGTCCACCTGGTCTTGCTTGCGATGCTCTAACATTAATATTAGTTGATCCTAAAATACCTCCAAAATTATACGCTGAAGGTGTTAATCCAGAAGTTAATTCTTGGTTTCTTAGAACATCGTTTAATCCTCCCCAATTACTCCATTGTGGTCTCCCATTATAAAGTTTGTTCATTTCAATGCCATTAATTAAAAGAGAACCGTTATCAGAGTCTAAGCCTCGTACTCTAAAAAATGAAGGGCTAAACTCAAAGGCAGCGGTACGCTGAAATACATCTTTCGAAGAGGACAATAAGCCAGAAATATTATCGGATGCACTTGTATCATCATCAAGTTCATCATCAGAAAGTGAAATAGTAAACAAATCAGACCCATCACTAGCATCTATATCTAATGTCATGTCTGTAATATTCACCGTTTGGCCATCGTTAACTACTATTGGATATCTTTTAGTAGTATAACCCTCTTTTGAGATTTTCAATACCTGCTCTCCTAAAGGTACATTGTCAGAAAAAATAAATTCTCCTAAAACATTTGTTTGAGTGGTTTGTTGTGTTTCCTCAATAGTAATTGTAACATCTGGAATGGGTTCAAAAGAAATAGCGTGTTTAACACTTCCTTTTACTATAGTTTGTTGTGCAAATGCAGTAAAAATTGAAAAAATTCCGAATAAAAAAATAAATAAACCTTTTTTCATACTTGAAATTATAGTTAATTGTTCGTTCTGTCTTAAATATAATTATTTAAGGGCATCTAATTTACATTTTTTCTTATTAATTTTTACATTTGGCTTAAGGTTTGATTGCATATTTATAAAACATAACATTTTATTAATGAAAAAATCACAATTGAAGTTAGCAGCATTTTTTCTTTTTATTCTTTTAAGCGTGAATGCACAAGAAAAAAAGAAGTTTAAAGTACATACTATTGCCTTTTATAATTTAGAAAATTTATTTGATACTATAAATGACACAACCAAATTTGACGAGCATAGTCCTATTATGGAAATAAAAGCTAATCGTGCAGAAATTTATAAAAAGAAAGTCCATAATATGGCACGAGTTCTTGCCGATATTGGGTCGGAAGTAACTAAAAACACCCCAGCGATTATTGGTGTTTCCGAAGTAGAAAACAGAGAAGTTCTTGAAGACGTTGTTAATGATCCTTTACTTTTACATAAAGATTATGGTATTGTGCATTTTCATTCTCCAGATGAGCGAGGTATTGATGTAGCCTTATTATATCAAAAATCTTTATTTACTCCAATACATACTAGTTCTCATGAGCTTAAAATTTATGATAATAATACCAGAAAACGTGATTACACAAGAGATCAACTATTAGTTAGTGGTAAACTAGAGGGTGAGATGCTTCATATTATTGTTAGTCATTGGCCATCAAGAAGTGGTGGTGAAGCAAGAAGCAGGCCTAAACGTATTGCAGCTGCAAAACTTAATAAAAGAATTATAGATTCGCTTCAATCTATAGATCCGTACGCTAAGATTTTTACTATGGGTGATTTAAATGACGACCCAACTAACTCAAGTGTAAAAGATATTTTAAAAGCAAAAAAAGACAAAGAAGATGTTGGTCTTAAAGGTATTTACAACCCTATGGAGGCTATGGCAAAAAACGGGTTGGGTTCTAATGCATATAGAGATGCTTGGAGTTTATTTGATCAAATTTTGGTAACTAAACCGTTACTTGAAAAAGATTACTCATCGTTTCGCTTTTATAAGGCTGGCATTTTTGATAAAAATTATTTAATTAACAAAAAAGGACGTTGGAAAGGTTACCCATTTAGGAGTTTTGCTGACGGTGGTTTTACTAATGGATTTAGTGATCATTTTCCTGTTTTTGTATATGTAATTAAAGAGATTAAATAGACAGCTAACTATTATAAATATAAAAAAGCGACAATTAATTGTCGCTTTTTTATATTCTAATTAAACCATGTATTCCAAGGAATTTTTGCTAGTACAAGTAATAATGACAGAGTGTAAAAAATAGCTATGGTTTTAAATTTTGAAGTAGAAGTTAACTTCTTTTTGTGTTTAGAATAACCTATAGTTATTAATGTTACAACTAATATCATAGTTATTGGATGCTCAATAATATTAGATCTCAAACTACTGTTTTTCATAATACTGCCCATTCCCATCTCACTTATAAGATTTAAATAATCTGAAGCAAAAAATAGCACAATTCCAATTACTAGCTGTATATGCATTACAATTAAAGTAAATAACGAAATTCTAAAATCTTTTGTATGAAATTCCTTTTTACCAATAAATTTAATAAGTGCATTAACAGTAGCAATTATTAAAATAAGCAATACTAAATAAGCCCAATATGAGTGTAAGGTTTGAATTGTGTTATACATAATATTTTAAATTGATTAGTAAACAAAAATACTAAATTTTACCTATAAAAAAGCCTGCTCGATCGAGCAGGCTTATAAAATATTTAAAAGTTTAAATAATTAGAATTTATAACGTAAGCTTAAATTCCAAGTTCTACCAAAACCAAAGTAACCTTGGTTATCTACATTAATTCCATTATATGTTTCATCTCCTGACTCTGCAGTAATTGCAGTTCTTAAATCTGAAAGATAAACTTCATAAAATACGTTATTAACGTTAGCTCTAATATTTAAAGTCTTATCCTTATCTTTTCCTAAACGCATTCTATATGACATTCCCATATCAACGATGTCGTACGCTGGTAATTTTAAGTTTTCTTTTACAGCGCCAACATCAGCATATAAATTATCGTATGTTCTCCAATCAGCATCAATTGATAAATTTTCACAGATATCATAATCAAGACCTAATCCAGCAGTAAATTGAGCAGCATCACCAACTTTTCCTCCATCAAAATCTGTCATTTCTGTGCTAATTACATTTTGATCTTCATCAGTAACTCTTGTAAGTCCTTCACCATTAAATACCCAATCTCCAATTGAAACAAATCCTTTAATAGTAAGGCTATTTCCCGCTTTTGCTCTAAAATCTACCTCAACACCACTATGCACTTGCTCTACACCTTCATTAGTAGTAAATTGTAATACATCATCTACAACTCTAGAAGACGATACAACTCTATCTTTCCAAGATGTTCTATACAAGTTAAGATTTGCTGAAAAGCCTCTGCTCTTATAAGAGTAACCAGCTTCTAAACCTAAAATTTTCTCATTTTCGGTTAAAGGATTTATTTGATTAGTAAAGTTCAAATAAATATTATCATGATATGGTTGACGTGAATAGTACCCAGCATTTACAAAAACTACGTTTTCGTCATTTAGAGTTAAACTACCACCACCTTTTACATTATAACCAGTATTAGTTACTTCCTTTGACTTAACGCCATCTTCAATTCCAGCTGGTAATGGAGTACCTGTTCCTTGAGGATTTGTTCCATTAATAAGCGCTTGATCAGCATATTGATAATAATCCCATCTTACATGATGTTGTGAAGAATATGATCCCTGAAAAAATAAAGAAACATTGTCTTTAGCATATTCTAATTGTGTAAACAATCCTGCATAAGTTATACGTTCATCATTATTATAAGCAATCATGTCTTCTCGATCAGCACTATTAAAAGTAGCTGTCCAAGGGTTTGCTGACATATCATTTGTTGTAATTACATTCTTGTATGTTCCAAAAGATCCATAAGTTTGATGACTATCGTTTTGATCTCTTAAACGAATGTTCTCTTGCCATGATGTTAACCCATGAAAGTTTTCTACAATTCTAAAGTGTTCACCATAATAGTTTCTTAAATCGACCCCTACATTCCAAGTAAGGTTTTCATTTAATTTACTTTCTAAATTAGTAACTAAACCCTTCCAGTTATGTAAATTCATTGAAGAACGTGTCACATATCCGCCTTCTGCTGCAAAGTTACCACCAGCTCCTGATGTAGATTCGTTATAAGCATAAATAGCATCATAATCTATACGTCCTTCAGCGGTTCTAATTCTGCTACCACGATTACCTGTTCCACCACCACGGCCAACAGATGCGTATAATACTGTGGATAAATTAGTGTTTTCGTTAATATTAAAATCCCAGTTTAAATTCATAACTGGTTTGTGATAGAAATTTCTTCTTTCAGTTAAATACTGTCCATCATGGGTTCCCCAGTTGTTATTATATCGTCTGCCTTTATCTAAATAATCAGAAATTCTTTTAGCGAAATTTTGATCATGAATTTGAGGAGCTCCGGTAATTAAGAAGTTAAAATTATGTGTGTCGTTGGGCTGATATCCTACAGATATAAAATAAGTTTCTCCAGCTCCAAAGTTACCTTCATTATACCCATCACCTTGCCAACGAGATAGTATTATACTTGTACCCCAACCTTTTTCGGATCTTCCAGTATTATAAGCAATGGTGTTTTTAATATAATTATCGTTAGCAATACCAGTATATATAAATCCACCTTGTCTTTTTTCAGTAGCTTTAGTTACAAAATTCACAGTACCACCAACTGAAGATATAGCTAATTTAGAAGCCCCTAGCCCTCTTTGAATTTGAACTGCACTTGCAATATCGTTAATTCCAGACCAGTTAGACCAGTACATTTTACCATCTTCCATTCCATTAATTGGCTGACCATTTAATAAGTATGCTGTGTTGTCTTGTTCAAAACCACGAACAGCAATTCTTGTGTCTCCAAAACCGCCTGAAGCACCTGACACATATACTGAAGGTGTATTAATAAGTGTCATTGTAACATCTTGTGCTCCAATTTTTTCTTGAATTTCTGAAGCTAGAATTGTAGAAACTGCTACTGGGGTAGCTCTGTCTTCAGCTAAATCGATAACTCCTGTTCCAACTACTACTATTTCATCTAAAGTATTATCAGGAGATAAAGAAATACTTCCTAAATTAGTGTTCCCATTAAATGCTAAAGTAACTGAAGCATATCCTACATAAGACACCACAATTTCACCTGAAGACGCATCAGTCTGTAAAGTGAAATTTCCATCAAAGTCTGAAGAGGTACCATTTGATGTACCATTTTCAACTATGTTTGCTCCAGGTAATGGAGCATTAAGTTCAGAATCTATAATAGTTCCTGTAACCGTGCTCTGTGCTACTGCTGCGGTAGAGAATACCAAAGCTATAGCCAATAATAAAAATTGAGTAATTTTTTTCATATTAAAATTAAATTGGTTTGTTTTACAGCAAAAATAAGAGTAATTAATATCTTTTTAACTAATCGTTAACATTTTTACCAAGGTTGAAGATACAAATATTTTTTGTTTCGCAAACGTTGTAGTTGTTAAAATTATAAATATTTATTTTAGTACAGATTATTTTACCTTTTTGTAATATTCTATAAGGTTTGTAGTAGAAGAATCATGAATGTTAGTTGAAGTATTATTAAGTTCTAATAAAATCTTCCCTCCGAGTTGTTTACCCAGCTCTACTCCAAACTGATCGTAGCTAAATATGTTCCAAATAACTCCTTGAACAAATATTTTATGCTCATACATAGCAATTAGTTTTCCTAAACTTTTTGGAGTCAATTTTTCTATAAAAACGGTGTTAGTAGGTTTATTACCTTCAAAAATCTTGAACGGAATTATGCTGTTATTTTCTTCAGTTATATCTAAACTTTTTAATTCAGAAATGACATTTTCTTTAGTTTTCCCATTTAAAAGTGCTTGGGTTTGAGCAAAAAAATTAGACATTAATTTATTCTGATGATTTTTATTATTATGTAATGGTTTTGCAAAACCTATAAAATCTGCTGGTATTAATTTTGTGCCTTGATGTATTAATTGAAAAAAGGCATGCTGAGAATTCGTCCCAGGTTCTCCCCAAATAATGGTTCCCGTTTGGTATTCAATCATATCTCCATTTCTATCAACACTTTTTCCATTACTTTCCATAATGGCTTGCTGCAAATAGGTTGAAAATTGATTTAAATATTGTGAATATGGAATTACCGCTTCGCTTTCTACCTTAAAAAAGTTGTTATACCAAATACTGATAAAAGCTAATATTACAGGAATGTTTTTATCATAAGGTTCGTTTTTAAAATGGATGTCCATTTTGTTTGCTCCAGTAAGAAAGCTTTCAAAATTGTTATAACCAATAGATAAACTTATACTTAATCCAACTGCACTCCACAAGGAAAATCGTCCTCCAACCCAATTCCACATTGGGAAAATATTCGCATCATCAATCCCAAAGGTTCTTACGCTTTCAATATTAGTAGAAACTGCAACAAAATGATTAGCAATATCACGATTAGAAGCTGATCCTAAAAACCACTCTTTAATAGTATTTGCATTTGAAAGAGTTTCTTGTGTTGTAAATGTTTTGGAGACAATAACAAACAGTGTCGTTTCTGGGTTTAGCTTTTTAAGTATCTCACTAACGTGATCTCCATCAACATTACTTACAAAATGTGTTGTTAAATGATTTTTATAAAATTGAAGCGAATCTACAACCATAGCTGGACCAAGGTCTGAACCTCCAATTCCAATATTTACAATATCAGTAAATTGTTTACCTGTAAATCCTTTTCTATTTCCGTTTACAACACTTTCTGTAAAGGTTTTTATTTTTTGCTTTACCTTATAAATTTCTGGGATTACGTTTTTACCATCGACAAATATGGCATCTGTTTCTTTAGCTCGTAATGCTGTATGTAATACATATCTATCTTCAGTTTCGTTAATCTTATCTCCAGAAAAATATTTAGAAATTGCTCCCTTTAAATCAACTTCTTCTGCTAATTCTAAAAATAAATCTATAGTTTCTTGGGTAATTCTGTTTTTAGAATAATCTACATAAAAATCTTCCCATTGTATTGTAAATCGATTCGCTCTTTGTACATCTTCATTAAACCACTCTTTCATCTGAACATCTTTAATCTCCTTAAAGTGTTCTTGTAATTTATTCCAAGCTTTTGTTTTTGTGGGATTTATTTTTTTTAAAGCCATCTAGTCCATTTGTGTCACAAGAGATTCGAAGTCTTCAGTTTGAGGCTTTTCTTCTAAAATCTCAATATTATCTATCTGAATTTTTATAGATTTTATAAACTCTAAATACTTCACTTTTAAACTTTCTGAAATTGGTTCTGCCTCCGGAAGTTTTTGTTTAAATGGATCTACTTGCCTCCCATTTTTCCAGAAACGATAACACACGTGTGGGCCACCCGTATTTCCTGTCATACCAACTCTTCCTATTATATCTCCTTGTTTTACAAAATCACCTACTTTCACAAGACGTTCACTCATGTGCAGATATTGTGTAGAATAGGTAGAATTGTGTCTTATTTTTACATATTTACCATTGCCTCCTTTACGAGTTGATTCCACTACAGTTCCATTAGCTGTAGCTAAAATTGATGTGCCAACATTTGCTGCAAAATCAGTGCCCTTATGTGGTCTTACTCTATTGCCATAGTAAGCAATTCGTCTTTTTAAATTATATCGTGAAGATACTCTGTATCGAAATTGAATTGGTGACTTTAAAAAAGCTCGGCGTAAATTTTTTGCATCCTCATTAAAATAATCTATAATTCCTTTTATACTATCTGTTTCAAATTCAAAAGCATAAAATGGTTTCTTTTTGTGTTCAAAATAAGCTGCTTTAATATTGTGTATTCCAGCATAAATAGTGTCATCTATATACTTATCTATATAAATAACTTTAAAACGATCTCCTTCTTGTAAACGAGTAAAGTCTACAGTCCAAGCATAAATATCTGACATATCGTAGGCCAAAAGCATACTAATCCCTTGATTGTCCATTACTTCTGAAATACTTGAATTAGGTGCAATTACTCCAGATGCTTCTTTTTCTACATATTTTATAGGTTTCCTTTTAATGTAAGCTTGCGTACTAGAATCATGAAAATCTATTACAACATATTCTTCTCTATTTGGCTGATAGATGAAACACTGTGGTAGTTGCAATGAGTCTTTAGAACACAACAAGGTATAAGGCCTTCCAATTTGTAGCTTTGTAATATTGAATGTTTCTTTAGCTTTTTCGGCTATATGAAAAATTTGTGGGTATTCAATTTTGTTACGCTCAAGGATTTCTCCAAAACTATCTCCTTTTCTTATTGTGTCTCTAACCACGAAGTAATCGTTAAGTTTAAATCCAAATTCAAACCTATCTACCTCTACTATTTGAGCTAAATCAGTTTCTTGATTAGTATTTTCGTTTACATCTTCTTTACAGGATGAAACAAAAATTAACATTAATAAGATTAATACTAATTTTGATTGTGCTCTATATTTCTGATTGATGACTTTAAACATTCTTTCCCCAATTATCTAATTCTTTTATGCTCCAAAGTTCAGGAAAAAATATTCTTTTCTGATATTTTGGATGCATATATTTTTTCCAATCGCTGCCTCCAGTTGCTTCTCCATTTCCTTTTTCGCTTTCAATATAATGCTTTGCGGCATTATAATGCGCCATTACCCAAGATACATTTACAGTATAATCGTAATGTCTCATAGCTTTAATTAGGTCTTTATTCTTTTTATCTGATTCTGGTAATTCTTTAAAACGTGTCCATAAATTTTTCGTGTTATATACTTTCATAAATGTTATAAACTCTTCCTTATAACGCTTTTCAAAATTTACCAGTAATGTAGATTTCTCTCCTGTTTTATAATCCTTTCCAGCTGCTTGCCAATATAAATGCTCTAAAGCATGCTCAAAAGGAGTATCTCTATCTATAGTTGCTCTAAATCTATAATCTATCAAATTGATAAGTTCTGTTGAGGCGAATTCAATTAAACGATATTGTGCACTTTGAAATCCGCTGGCAGGAGTAAGCGTTAGCCTAAACTTCATATATTGTTCAACTTCCATACCTTCCCGCATTATATTGAAAGACGTTGAGAGCATATCGAAATAACGACTTATTCGCATCAATTTGATTTCAAAAAAACCAGCATTTAAATTATCGTTTTCTGCTACTTGCTGAATTTCCCAAAGTATCATTTTAAAAAGAAGTTCATTGATTTGATGATAACCAATAAACACCATTTCATCAGGTAAAGTTGTACGTTGTATTTGAAGATTTAATAATGCATCTGTTTGAATATAATCCCAATAAGTTATGGTTTTACTATATAATAATCCCTCTAAATGGGTTTTGGTGTCTTGATTTATATCATGGTATTTCTTTTGAAGTTCACTTAATATAAAATCAAAATTTGGTTGGTCTGGCATAATAAATTATTCAACTAATATTTTAAATGAATGCTTTAATCCTTTAAAAGCAATCAAATCTGCTCTTAAGGAGCCTATGGTTAAATTGGCTTTAATACGCAAAGGTATGCGGTTTTTATCATTAGACACCCAAAGTGTTAAACTTTCTTCTTCCTTAAAAACACGTCCTGCCATAACATACGGTCTGAATTTTAATGTTTCTACTTTTCCGAATTTAGTTCTTATTACTTCTTCGCCGAGGTATTTAAGTTTAAATCCAAAATTTTCTTTATCAAAAAACATGTCTGTTATAAATTCATCTCCAGGTTTTAAACTATCAACTTCTATTTTATTCCTTAAATAATAATAAGCCGAAACCATATCTTGAATATTTGGCTTCGTTTCTATAATGAAACTTTTATTATGCTTTTTATCATTTATATGTGCTTTTTGATTGATTTGATCAAAATTTATTTCTATTTTTTTTGTATGCCCTCCTTCGTTAATATCTCTAATAAATTTATAGGGTAAACCTGTTTGCTTATCAAAATAGCTTTCATATCTGTCTTTTACTTTAAAAAACCACTTAATTGCTCCTGTAGTTTTTCCTTTACCAATAACATGATATACTGGTTTATTATCAATAACATCCTCATTAATTTTTAATGTAGCCTCGCCTGCTTTCATCCAACCACTATAACTCATTTTAAATTTAAACCATTCCCCAGTATCAAAAGCTGATTCCTCTTGAGAGAAAGAACTCTGAATTATTAAAAGCGCTACTACTAAAAGTTGTGTTTTTTTCATATTTAAGGCAAATGTATGTAACTTAATTAATACATTTTTATTGTCATTATTGATTAAATTACAATTTCTATTCCAAAAGTATTAAAACATAAAAACTCTATCAAAATTATGATAGAGTTTTTAAGCTTAATTGTATTAAATCTTTGTTAAAGTGTTCCTCTGTTTTCTTGCTCCCTTTCAATCGCTTCAAATAAGGCTTTAAAATTTCCTTTACCAAAAGACTGAGCTCCTTTACGTTGTATAATTTCGAAGAACATAGTGGGTCTATCTACAACAGGTTTTGTAAATAATTGTAATAAATAACCTTCTTCATCTCGATCTATAAGAATGCCATGTTTCTTTAATACTTCAATATCTTCGTCAATTTGTCCAACACGTTCTAATAAATCATCATAATAGCTTTCTGGAACATACAAGAATTCAACACCTCGATCTCGCATTGCAGAGACTGTTGAAACAATATCGTTAGTTGCAACTGCAATGTGCTGTACTCCAGATCCATTGTAAAAATCTAAATACTCTTCAATTTGAGATTTCTTTTTTCCTTCAGCAGGTTCGTTAATTGGAAATTTTATTCGCCCATTCCCATTAGACATTACCTTACTCATTAAAGCTGTATAATCTGTTGATATGTCTTTATCGTCAAAAGAAATAATTTGAGCAAAGCCCATTACTCTAGCATAAAATTCACACCATTTATTCATTTCATCCCAGCCCACATTGCCTACCATATGGTCAATAAACTTTAATCCTACTGTTTCCGGATTGTATTGAGATTCCCATTTTTTATAACCCGGCAAAAATATTCCATCATAGTTTTTTCGTTCTACAAAAATATGAACAGTTTCTCCATAAGTATAAATTCCTGAACGTATTACATGTCCATTCTCATCTTCTTCACGAGTAGGCTCCATAAAAGATTTAGCTCCTCTTTTTGTAGTTTCTTCCCATGCTTTAGTAGCGTTTTCTACCCAAAGAGCGACAACTTTTACACCATCGCCATGCTTATTAATATGTTCATTAATTTTACCTCCTTGCTTTAAAGAGGTTGTAAGTACCAATCTTATCTTGTCTTGTTTTAATACATACGATACTCTATCTGTAATTCCTGTTTCTAATCCAGCAAAAGCTTCAGACTGAAATCCAAATGCTGTTTTGTAAAAATGAGCTGATTGTTTTGCGTTTCCAACATATAATTCTACATAATCAGTTCCTAAAAGAGGGAGAAAGTCTTCAGCATCGCTAAACAATTTTTTTAAAGAGTATTCTGTGTTTTGTAAATTTTGTAAATCTTTTATTTCAGTTGACATAATTTTAATATTTTAATTACTGTTAATTCATTTTATTATAAAATGAATTACTTTACCACATTGCTCTTAAGTGAGGTGTTATGTCTTTTCTAAAACTCATCATTATTCTAACCAAGATTTATAATAATCTTCATCGGATATTTTTAGTGCTTCTTTTGTAACCATTAAAGGTTTAAAAGTATCAACCATAACTGCAAGTTCTTGGGTGTCTTTTTTACCAATACTCCGTTCAGCTGCTCCAGGATGTGGTCCGTGTGGAATACCGGCAGGATGTAATGATATATGTCCTGCTTCGATATCGTTTCTACTCATAAAATCACCATCTACATAATATAATACCTCATCGCTGTCTATATTACTATGATTATAAGGCGCAGGAATGGCTTCAGGATGATAATCGTATAAACGCGGCACAAAACTACATACCACAAAGGCATCAGACTCAAATGTTTGATGAATTGGAGGAGGTAAGTGTATCCTCCCTGTAATTGGTTCAAAATCATGGATTGAAAAAGCGTATGGATAATTGTACCCATCGTAGCCAATCACATCAAAAGGATGTGTTGCATAAATCATCTCTATAATTTCTCCTTGTTTCTTTACTTTGATTAAAAAGTCACCTTTTTCGTCATAAGTTTCTAATTCTTGAGGCTGTCGAATATCTCGTTCGCAAAAAGGTGAATGTTCTAATAATTGCCCAAACCAGTTTCTATAACGCTTAGGTGTATAAATTGGCCTGTGAGATTCTACTATAAATAATCGGTTCTCTTCTGTATCGAAATCTATTTTATATATTACTCCTCTCGGAATTAATAAATAATCTCCATATTTAAAGTCGAGATTTCCTAACATCGTACGTAACTTCCCTGTGCCTTTATGAATGAAAATTAACTCGTCTGCATCTGTGTTTTTATAAAAATAATCTTTTGTAGATTCTTTCGGTGCTGCTAAAATGATA
Source organism: Flavobacteriaceae bacterium (assembly GCA_965250265.1). Taxonomy (GTDB): domain Bacteria; phylum Bacteroidota; class Bacteroidia; order Flavobacteriales; family Flavobacteriaceae; genus PRS1. The sequence goes on from CBDFNO010000014.1 coordinate 639,847, forward strand.
CTACAATCGCTATTGGTTAAAATTGTTTTTCGACTTTCTAAGTAATCGTTAATTTGTGGCACTTGAAAACCACGAAGGCGATAGGATTGTATATTATTTGCTTTAGCTATTTCTGGCGCAACACTATATTGCTTTGTTATATTTTTTACTTGGGTTGGCCTATGTTCGTGATAACTATTTGTTGACATACCATCAAACCCAACAGTTCCAAATAGTTGCTCATAATACAAATCTCCATTTGGTTTTCTAAATTGCGTATGGCGCTTAGGTGGTATATTTCCTAATTTGTGATAGAATGGCATTTTATTGATTTAAAAATTAATAATTAAAAGTTAAAAGTTGAATGGCTTAAAACTTTAAAAGTTACATAAAGATACAATAAAGCCTGTTTATTCAGGATTTCTCTTGATAAGGAAATGAAGTATTATTAATAAATCTAACCAAGTGTGTTTCATAATTTTACAAATATCGTGAAATTTTGTTAAAGCTTGATGAATTTCGTTAAGGATTGAGGGCTTCTATACTTTTAAGTTAAAAAGAAACGCGTTAAAACCAAAATCCAAAGTTAAAAAACCACTTTCCACTATTAGTTTCTGGCGACCAAGAGTATTTCACTTCTATTGGTCCTAAAAATGTTTCAGCAGACCATCCAACAGCGTAACCTGTATAATCTGGTGTAGAAATCCAATTCCCGTTACTGAAAATATCATCACCTACATTAGCAAAATTTGCAGAAAAAATTAAATGTTGGTTTTTAAACATTTCGTAATCTAAATCTACAAAACCTTTTACAAAGCCACTCCCTGTTATTGATAAATAATCGTACCCATAAAACGAAATAAAGTTATTTATAAAATTTTTTCCATAACCACCCAAAGCAAAATTTAGTGAGTTATTAGAATCCTCTCCAATTTTAAATCCACCTTGTGATCCAATATTTAAAGCCAACTTATCTGATAAACTTAATGCGTATCCAATTTTCGCCTTGGCAAATGAAAATTGAGAGAAGTCATTATTAAAATCTGAAGAAGAAAGGAATAAATGAAAATCTCCGTCAAACAAAAAGCCTTCTTTTGGAAAATGGGTGTTATTATACGTATCGAATTTTAATTTCCCGAAAAGACCAAAAAAATCACTCTTTTCAAACGTGGTTTCTTCTTCATTGGTGTTATTGTCAATAAAGGTTTCCGAAGTAATTTTAAGTCGTTTATGTTCTACTCCAAGAGTTAAGGCAAAGTCTTTTCTAAATAAAGTCTGAAGAAAAAATTGATTAGTTATATCGCTTAATTCTACATTTATTTTATTTAACCCTGTTGTTATTATTTCATCTTCATCTAAAATTAATGATGCACTTATACTTTTGCTAAATGTATTATATCGTGATTTGAAACCTACACTCCAATAAAATCCTTTATCTATAAAATAATCGAAATTATATCTTATGTTATCACCTAAAATAAAATCGAATGAAGCAACATCATTGTTAAATAATGCTCTTTTTTTTGTTAAATTAATTAACGCAGCACTCTTGTAAAGATCATCATAATGAAGACCTAATTTTATAAATGCCGTAGTGTTACTTTCAATAACTTTTATATGTAAATCAAACCCTTCTTGAGTATTGTTTGGAGATAATTTGTAAGTGAAATTATCAAAACTATGTGTGGCTACAATATTATTAACGCCTGATGTAAAATGTTTATAGCTTATTTTTTCATTTGATTTGATTTTAAGCTTTCCTAATATATACGATCGTGTATAATTATTATTCCCTTCAATAAATATCTTATTAATTTTAAGGCTGTCCGGAACTTGTCTAATTTTAAAATAATGTCTTTTAGTTCTCTGTTTTGCTACAATTCTGTTTAATGCCGAAATATGATGTCGTGCTGCTGCTGCTCCATTTTTAATAATTGCTTCTCCTTGGCTAAATGAAACAACTGAAAAATCATCTATGTTAGGCTTAATATAAACATCCGTTTTTTTAGATTTAATTTTCATTTCATTTGTCGTCCTGAAATTATTAATCTGAAATAAAATATCTGGCGCTGATGTTAAATCTTTTCTACTAGCCAAATTGTCTTGTACGTCAACACCAATAATGATATCCATTCCTTTAGCTTTAAGTTCATCTATTGGGTAATTATTTACAACACCTCCATCAATTAAAATTTGATTATTAATAACTACTGGTTTAAATAATGAAGGGAATGCACTACTTGCAGTAATAGCTTGCGCTAAATTTCCTTTATCTAAAATAAAAGCTTCGCCAGTTTCAATATTTGTAGCTACACAAAAAAACGGAATTGGTAGTTTACTAAAATCATCAATATCACACACATGTAAAGTTAATCTTGCTAATAGATTATAGTTGTTTTGTCCAGATGATAGTCCTGAAGGTAATTTAATTTTAAACTTTTCGAAAGGTAATGTTATCGCATACTTTTCTGTATTATCTCTTTCATAAAAAGTTTTTGCTTCTCTTGGAAGATTATCACTAATTATATCATCAAAATCTACTTTTTTGAAAATAGAATCTATTTGTTTTCCAGAATATCCTGAAGCATACAAAGATCCTACAACAGATCCCATACTTGTCCCTGCTACATAATCTACTCTTATTCCCAAACTATCTATAATTTTAAGCGCGCCAATATGTGCTAATCCTTTGGCTCCACCTCCACTTAACACTAAACCGACTTTAATATCTTGATTAGATTGCTGCTGTGCATATATTGGGCAAATACAGAAGAAGAATAAAAATGTAATGACTTTGTTCACTATCTTATTTGTTATAATAATTGTAAATTTTTGCTGCTCTTGATGCTCCAACAACATCTTCTAATTCATCTAATTTAGCATAAGATACCCGTTTTGCAGACTTAAATTTCTTAATTAAATCAATCATGGTTTTTTCACCAATCCCTGGAATGGTTTCTAACTCCGTATTTAATGCGTTTTTGCTCCGTTTATTTCTATGATGTTCTATCCCAAAACGATGCGCTTCATTTCTTAATCGTTGTATGATTTTAAGCGTTTCACTTTTTTTGTCTAAATATAATGGAATTGGATCATCTGGATAAAATAATTCTTCTAATCGCTTTGCGATTCCTATAATAGCAATTTTATTTTTCAAATTAAGATTTTCTAGACTTTTTAAAGCTGATGATAATTGCCCTTTGCCTCCATCAATAATTATAAGTTGAGGTAAGGGTTGTTTTTCATCCAACAAGCGTTTATACCTTCTAAACACGACTTCTTCCATTGAGGCATAATCATCTGGACCATCAACTGTTTTTATATTAAAATGGCGATAATCTTTCTTACTTGGTTTACCGTTTTTAAAGACTACGCAAGCAGCCACAGGCGTGGTTCCTTGAATATTAGAATTATCAAAACACTCTATATGCCTTGGTTCGTCGCTTAAACGTAAATCAACTTTCATTTGAGCCATAATTCTATTAGCATGTCGATCTGGGTCTGTAATTTTAATTTGTTTAAAACGATCCATTCTGTAATATTTTGCATTACGAATAGACAAATCCAAGATATGCCTTTTATCTCCCAGTTTTGGGATAGTTACTTTTATGTCGTCTCCTAGATCTATTTTAAAAGGCACATAAATCTCTTTTGATGTTGAATTGAAACGCTGTCTTATTTCGGTTATTGCAAGAGTTAATAATTTGATGTCTGTTTCTTCCAATTTTTTCTTCAACTCTAAAGTATGAGAACGTATAATGGAGCCGTAGGACAATTGCAAAAAATTAATATATGCATAGCTTTCATCACTCACTATAGAAAACACATCTACATTACTAATTTTAGGGTTTACAATAGTAGATTTTGCCTGGTAGTTTTCTAGAATTCCTATCTTTTCTTTTACTTTTTGAGCATCTTCAAAATGCATCTCGTTTGCAAATTGCTTCATTTGGTTTTTAAACTGTAAGAGTGAATCTTTAAAATTGCCTTTTAAAATTTCTCGAATAGCTTTGATGTTCTCATCGTACTCTTCTTCAGTTTCGTAACCTTCACAAGCCCCTTTACAATTTCCTAAATGATATTCTAAACATACTTTATATTTTCCAGCTACTATTTTGTCTTCAGCTAAATCAAAATTACAAGTTCTTAGTGGGTACAATCCTTTAATTAAATCAAGTAATGTATAAACAGTCTTAACGCTTGTATAAGGTCCAAAATATTCTGACCCATCTTTTATTAAACGTCGTGTTTGAAATACTCTTGGAAAACGTTCTTTTTTTATGCAAATCCAAGGATAAGATTTATCATCCTTGAGCATCACATTATATCTTGGTTTATATTTCTTAATTAAATTATTTTCCAATAATAAAGCATCTGTTTCACTAGCAACTACAATATGCTTAATACTATTTATTTTTTTAACCAACACTCTTGTTTTTCCATTCTCGTGCTTTTTAGTGAAATAAGAGTTGACGCGTTTTTTTAAATTTTTTGCTTTTCCTACATATAAAATAGTGTCATTTGCATCAAAATACTGATACACTCCAGGAGCATTTGGTAAGGTTTTTATTTGTATTTCTAATGAAGATTCGCTCATCATAATCAAAGGTATAGCAAATTGTAGTATTGTGAAAATTTAACCTTTAGGTTTTTTAGTATATTGCATTAACTTTTCATCTTTTCATGAATATTGTTATTTTATCTCGAAATGCTAATCTTTATTCAACAGCCAGACTTATTGAAGAAGGTGAACAACGCGGTCATACCATGGAGGTGATTGATCCTCTAAAATGTGATTTAATTATTGAAAGAGAAAAGCCTACAATATATTATAAAGACCGGTATTTAGACTATGTGGATGCTATTATTCCAAGAATAGGGGCATCAGTCACATTTTATGGTTGCGCAGTTGTGAGACAGTTTGAAATGATGAATATTTTTACAACTGTTATTTCTGAAGCTATTATCCGTTCAAGAGATAAATTACGCAGTTTTCAACGTCTTTCTAAAGCAGGAGTAGGAATGCCTAAAACTGTTTTTACTAATTATTCCAGAGACGTCGAAGAAGTTATACGACATGTTGGAGGAACGCCAGTTGTAATTAAGCTTCTTGAAGGCACACAAGGTATTGGTGTGGTTTTAGCTGAATCTAAAAATGCTGCTGAATCTGTTCTCGAAGCTTTTAACGGATTACAAGCTCGAGTGATAGTTCAGGAATACATTGAAGAAGCAAATGGTGCAGATTTAAGAGCCTTAATTGTAGACGGACAAGTTATAGGAGCAATGAAACGTCAAGGTATTGAAGGTGAATTTAGATCTAACTTACATAGAGGTGGTTCTGCAAACTATATTAAACTTAATGAACCAGAATTAAAATTAGCTATAAAAGCTGCTCGAGCCTTAAAACTTCCTGTTTGCGGAGTCGATATGTTGCAATCTAATCGTGGTCCTTTAATTTTAGAAATAAATTCAACTCCTGGTCTTGAAGGAATTGAAAAGGCAACAGAAAAAAATATTGCCAAAGCTATTATTACATATGTTGAAAGAAATAGAAATTAATGACCAACTCAAAAACTAACATACTTCAGATATTAGGAGAAGACATCCAGCTTGGTCAACGACGTGAAATTAATTTTAACGTTGCTAAATTACATACAAGAACTACTCTTGAGGTTCCTGTAATAATTGAGCGTTCTAAAAAACCTGGTCCTGTAGTAATGTTTACAGCTGGCATACATGGAGACGAAGTTAATGGGGTTGAAATTGTAAGACAGCTTATAGCAAAAGGCATAAACAAACCCAAAAAAGGAACTATTATTTGTATCCCTGTTATCAATATTTTTGGTTTTCTCAATATGGATAGGGCATTCCCTGATGGAAGAGATTTAAATAGAATGTTCCCTGGAACCAAATCTGGTTCTTTAGCTAGTCGAGTCGCTTATAAATTAGTAAATGAAATTGTACCAAAAGTAGATTTAATAATAGATTATCATACAGGAGGAGCAAATAGGTTTAATGCAGCACAAATTAGGATTGTCGCTGGCAATCCTAAGCTAAAAAAAATAGCAACAACTTTTGGTGCACCTTTTGTGTTATATTCTAAAAACCTGAATAAATCATTTAGAAATACTTGTTTTAATCTGGGTATTCCTATGTTACTATTTGAAGGAGGGAAATCTTATTATTTTGACAAGACTATAACCAATACAGGTGTAAATGGGGCAAAACGTGTCTTAAATCACTTAGGGATGTTGCATACAAAATTTAGAATATCAAAGCCAAAAAAAAAGTGTGTGTTTATTGTTGAAAGTAAATGGATACGAGCTAAATATTCAGGAATGTTTAAAGCTTCAATTGCTATTAATTCTAAAGTAAAAAAAGGAGATGTAATAGGTCATATTACAGGTCCTTTTGGAAAATTTCACCATTTTGTAAAAGCTGAAAATTCTGGATATATATTTAATGTTAATGAAGCGCCTATTGTAAATCAAGGTGATGCCTTGTTTCATATATCGACAAAGCTGGTTTAATTAAAATACAATAAATTCTGTTCTTAGATTTTTTGAGCTTTCTCCTCTGAAGTGTTTTCTTTTGGGAATGCCTTCTTATTAAAAAATAAAAGGATGCCAATTCCAGAGCTAATTGCCATATCTGCAAAATTAAAAACAGGTTCAAAAAATGTAAAATATTTCCCCCCAAAAAACGGCAACCATTCTGGCAAATATCCTTTCCATAGAGGAAAATGTAACATGTCTACAACTCTGCCATGAAACAAAGTATCATATCCTCCTTCTTTAGGTAAAAAAGTAGCAGTCCCATTCGCTGGATCATTAAAAATCAGGCCATAAAATACAGAATCAATAATATTCCCTAATGCACCTGCAAAAATTAATAAAATGGCAATTATTAAAATTTTAGAACCTTTTGTTTTTATCGTATTTACAAGCCAATAACCAATACCAACAATTGCAGCAAGCCTAAACGATGTTAAAATTAATTTTCCTGTTCTATCAGAAATAAAAGATAGAAAGTCACTTAACTTAGCACCCCAAGCCATTCCGTTGTTCTCAATAAATAAAATCTCAAACCAACTAAGAACTTGAACTTCTTCGCCAAGAACAAAATGAGTTTTAATATAAATCTTAGAAATCTGGTCTACAAGAAGAATAAGAAGAATAATGATCGAGACCTTTTTTAATGACATAAAAGAGTGAAAATTTTCGTAAAAATAAAAAAACGTCTCAACAAATGAGACGTTTTAAGTTATATCTGAATAAATAATTATTTTTGCATGTTTTTAGCTTCAATACTCAATGTGGCATGTGGCACTAATTTTAAGCGCTCTTTATTTATCAGTTTTCCTGTTACGCGGCAAATACCATAGGTTTTGCTTTCTATACGGATAAGCGCATTTTTTAAATCTCTAATAAACTTTTCTTGTCTAATTGCTAATTGCGAATTCGATTCTTTGCTCATCACTGCACTGCCTTCATCGAAAGCCTTAAATGTAGGTGAAGTGTCGTCAGTACCATTATTATGGTCGTTCATATATGCACTTTTGATTAGCTCTAAATCGTGTTGAGCTTTTTCTATTTTACTTTGGATAAGCTTTTTAAATTCTTCTAAATCTTTGTCAGAATATCTGTTATTCAAATCTATTGCCATAATTTTAATGTTTTTTAATAAACAATCTGGTATTTACATCGTCAAAAATAATCTCTATTCCGTTGTTTACTTGATCTATAATTTCTAATTCTTCGGTTAAGGTTTCGGTTTTTATATATTCTAAATTATTGCCTACGGCATTAACTATTTGTTCATCCTTTTGAAGCGTTACTTTTATTCTATCTGTCACTTCAAAACCTGATTCTTTACGTAAATTTTGAATGCGATTAACGAGCTCACGAGCAATTCCTTCTTTACGTAAATCATCTGTAATGGTAACGTCTAAAGCTACTGTTAATGCGCCTTCGTTAGCAACTAGCAATCCTTCAATATCTTGTGAAGTAATCTCTACATCTCCATGTTCTAAAGTAATACTTTCGCCATTAACTTCAATGGCAAATGTACTGTTTTGTTCTATTTTATTTATCTCTTCTGAAGTAAATTTACTTATAACAATAGAAATTGCTTTCATATCTTTTCCAAAACGAGGACCTAAAGCTTTGAAATTGGGTTTAATTTGCTTTACCAAAATATCTGAAGCATCTTCTAAAAGCTCAATCTCCTTAATATTTACTTCGTGTTTTATTAAATCTGAAACTGCTAAAATTTCTTCCTTTTGAGTTTTGTTATCAATAGGAATCATTATTTTTTGCAGTGGCTGACGTACTTTTATTTTTTCTTTTGCTCTTAACGATAATACTAATGAAGATATTGTTTGGGCATTCTCCATCTTACGTTCTAAAGTTTTGTCTATAAATGCATCATCATATTTAGGGAAATCTGCTAAATGTACACTTTCAAAATTTTCTTTATTTGAAACCGAATTCAAATCTAAATACAAACGATCCATATAAAAAGGTGCAATTGGTGCTCCTAATTTTGAAATAGTCAACATACAAGTATATAAGGTTTGGTAAGCCGAAATTTTATCCTGCTGATAATCGCCTTTCCAGAAACGTCTTCTGCTTAAACGAACATACCAATTACTTAAGTATTCTTGTGTGAAATCTGAAATTGCTCGTGCTGCTTTTGTTGGTTCGTAATCTTCATAAAATGCGTCTACCTTTTTGATAAGCGTGTGCAATTCTGACAAAATCCAACGGTCTATTTCTGGTCTATCGTTTAATGGAATATCATCTTCGCTATAACTAAATTTGTCCAAATTTGTGTATAATGAAAAGAACGAAAATGTGTTGTAAAGCGTTCCAAAGAATTTACGCCTTACTTCAGCAATACCTTCAGCGTCAAACTTTAAATTATCCCAAGGATTTGCATTAGCTATCATGTACCAACGCGTTGCATCTGCTCCATAAATAGATAGTGTCTCAAAAGGATCTGCTGCATTACCCAAACGCTTGGACATTTTTTGACCATTCTTGTCTTGTACCAAGCCATTGGACATTACATTTTTATAGGCTACAGAATCAAAAACCATCGTACTAATTGCATGTAAAGTATAAAACCATCCTCTAGTTTGGTCAACGCCTTCGGCAATAAAATTGGCAGGAAAGGTTGTTCCTTTGTCAATCAAATCGGCGTTTTCAAACGGATAATGCCATTGTGCATAAGGCATGGAACCCGAATCGAACCAAACATCAATTAAATCGCTTTCACGATACATTGGTTGTCCTGAAGCAGAAACTAACACAATTTTATCGACAATACTTTTATGCAAATCTATTTTATCGTAATTCTCTTCTGAATAGTTTCCTGCTTCAAAACTTTGGAAAATATCTGCCTTCATCAAGCCTGCCTGAACGGCAAGTTCCATCTCGTCTTTTAGTTCTTCAACTGATCCAATACAAATCTCTTCATTTCCATCTTCAGTTCTCCAAATTGGTAATGGAATTCCCCAAAAACGTGAGCGTGATAAATTCCAATCGTTAGCATTTTTTAGCCAGTTGCCAAAACGACCTTCTCCAGTTGATTTTGGTTTCCAGTTGATGGTTTCATTAAGCTCAAACATTCTGTCCTTAACATCAGTCACTTTAATAAACCAAGAATCTAAAGGATAGTATAATATTGGTTTGTCTGTACGCCAACAATTAGGATAGCTGTGTTTATATTTTTCAACCTTAAATGCTTTGTTTTCTTCTTTTAATTTAATCGCCAACTCAACATCTACAGAACGTTCTGGTGCTTCACCATCTTCATAATATTCATTTTTTACGTACTTCCCAGCAAACTCTTTCATTTCAGGACGAAAACGTCCTTGCAAATCTACCAATGGAACCAAATTCTCATCCTTATCTTTTACTAATAATGGTGGTACTTCTGGTATTGCTTGTTTGGCAACCATAGCATCATCTTGCCCAAAAGTTGGTGCAGTATGCACTATTCCTGTACCATCTTCGGTAGTTACAAAATCACCCGAAATAACTCTAAATGCATTTTCAGGATTATCGTTTGGTAAGGTATAAGGTAAAAGTTGTTCGTAACGAATACCAACTAAATCTTTTCCTTTGAATTCTTTTACAACATAAAACGGAATCGTTTTGTCTCCAGAATTATATGCTAATAATTCTGATTTTTCTTCTACTTGATTAAACTTTCCAGCGAATTGTTTTCCAACTAAATTTTTAGCCAAAATAACATTCATAGGTTGGAATGTGTATTGGTTATAAGTTTCAATCAATACATAATCAATTTTGTTACCAACTGTTAATGCTGTGTTGCTAGGTAGCGTCCAAGGTGTTGTTGTCCAAGCCAAGAAAAATATTGTTCCTTCATTTTGTAAAAACTCTGGAAGTGATTCTGCCTTTGCTTTAAACTGTGTAACAACTGTTGTGTCAGTAATATCTTGATAGGTTCCTGGTTGATTTAATTCATGTGAGCTTAAACCTGTTCCAGCTTTTGGTGAATAAGGCTGAATCGTGTAGCCTTTATACATCAATTTCTTGTTGTAAATTTGTTTGAGCAACCACCAAACACTCTCCATGTATTTTGGTTTGTAAGTAATATATGGATCATCCATATTTACCCAATAACCCATTTTTTGAGTGAGGTCATTCCAAACATCTGTATAGCGCATTACAGCTTTTTTACAAGCTGCATTATAGTCTTCTACCGAAATAGTTTTCCCAATATCTTCTTTTGTAATGCCAAGTTCTTTTTCTACACCAAGCTCTATTGGTAAGCCATGCGTATCCCAACCTGCTTTACGTTTTACTTGAAAGCCTTTTTGTGTCTTATAACGACAAAAAATATCTTTAATGGCACGAGCCATAACATGATGAATTCCTGGTAAACCATTTGCCGAAGGCGGTCCTTCATAAAACACATAAGGTGCTGCACCTTCGCGAGTGGTTACACTCTTTTCGAAGATGTTATTCTCTTCCCAATAGTTTAGAATTTCTTCTGTTACTTTTGGTAAATCCAGCTCTTTATATTCAGAAAATTTCACGCTCATTATATCATTAATTCTATAAGACTGCGAAATTAATGAATTTTAGGAAATTAAGGATTGAAAAAATAAAAAACCAAAAATGTTTTTATACTAAATATTATATTTATTCTTCAATGCCTAAAATTAGAAGTGGGACAGGTGGACTATTTCTTCCTTGACGCATAACATTATAAACTTCTCCTTCATAATATGCAACACCACTTGACATTTGGGATTGCATCCTTTTAGTAGGGAGTATTTCAATCCCTAAATTGATAAATCCTCCAGAAAAAAATAGCATATGTTTAACAAACAAATCATAAGCAACAAAAGAATATTTTCCAAATTGTACTTCTACTGCAACTTTTTCTTTTACAAAATCCGTTTGGTTGTAGCTGTATATTGGTTCTTTTTCTCCCTGTTCGATAAAGAATATTTTCTGCTCCTTTGCTGACATAGGAACACTTTTCTCCATCAATTCCCTATCTAATGTTATATAATATGAATATCTACTTTCTTGCCAACCTCTTTTATCAAATTGCTTTTCAAACTCCTTATTCAAATCAATAGGGCTATAAAGTTTAGTCCCTTTCATCTTTTTTTCTTTGCTTACTTTTGTTTTAAATTCATCCGCATTTATTGAATTTATTACTTCAATTATTTCATCATATAATTTTTTGTGATGAACTATTAAGTATTCTTCTCCATTTAGATGAGAATATTTTTGAGCTATTTTCATAATTTACTATTTGTCAAAGTTAATAGTTTCCCATTCTTTCGGAATTTGAGCAAGTTTATTATTATTAGATGGCTTATGAATCTGTTTATTTATTGGTCTTGTTTTCAATAGTCCTTCTTTAAAATCATTTATTCTATTTTTAGCTAACTCACAATATTCTTTTTCTTTTTCTATTCCAATTGCATTCCTATTATTTTTAATTGCGGCTATAACAGAAGATCCAACTCCAACAAAAGGGTCTAAAATCCAACTGTTTTTATTTGTTAAGGCTAAAACACATCTTTCAACTAATTCAATTGGATATTGGCAAGGATGTGTAGTTTTTTCTGGATGATTGGATTTGACATTTGGGATATTCCAAACTTCATTATCCCAATCTCTCAAAACAATTTCCCAAATATCTGATGGATTTTTCCCCTTTGGATTTCCTGATAACTCTCCTTTTTTTGGTCCTTTATAATGCCTTTTCCCTGGATACTTTGAAGGAATTCTCACATTATCAAGATTAAAAATATAATCATCTGATTTTGTAAACCAAAGTATAGTTTCATATCTTCCAGAAAAACGATTAGAAGCATGAAGACCATGACCAAAATGCCAAATAATTCTATTTCTTAATTTTAGTCCATACTTCTTAAAAATTTGATAATAAAAAATATCTAAAGGAAAAACCTCTCCTTTATCTACAAAGTTTCCTACTTGCCAACAAATACTTCCTTTTTGAGAAAGAACCCTTACCAACTCTTTGATAATTTCTTCTTGAGTTTGTAGATATTCTTCAATTGATGTTTTAGTTTCATACGATTTACCAATATTATAAGGTGGTGATGTAATAATTAAATCAAATTTTTCCACTTCAGTTTTCTTCAAGACTTTTAATGAATCTCCATTTGTAATAGAGTATTCAATTTTTGGGTTAACCAAATCAAATAGTGGTTCTTCTACTTTCATAAATAATTCATTCGCTTTTTGTAAAAATATATAATATAAGTTATGAGAGGTAATTTCTTAAATATTTTTTATCAAAAATTACCAACTAAACCACAAAACTAACTAAATCCTCAATTTTAGAAATAAGTTGAATTTTAATAACAGAATTCTTTAATGATATCTTATTGTATTTAGACACGAAAATGGTGCAGAAGCCTAATTTTTCGGCTTCCAAAATACGTTGTTCCACGCGTTGTACAGGTCGGATTTCTCCTGAAAGTCCAACTTCGGCCGCAAAACAAAAATCGCGTTGTAATGCTACATCTTCATTAGATGATAAAATAGCAGCAACAACCGCCAAATCAATAGCTGGATCATCAACTGTAATACCTCCTGTAATATTTAAAAAGACATCTTTTGCTCCCAAACGGAAACCTGCTCTCTTTTCTAAAACAGCCAACAACATATTGAGGCGTTTGGCATTAAATCCTGTAGCACTGCGTTGTGGAGTACCATACACAGCTGTACTAACCAATGCTTGTACCTCAATCATTAAAGGTCGCATACCTTCCAAAGTTGCTGCAATGGCATTACCAGATAATTCTTCGTCTTTTTTTGAAATTAAAATTTCGGAAGGATTTGTTACTTCTCTTAAACCTGTGCCTTGCATTTCGTAAATACCAAGTTCGTTGGTAGAACCAAATCTGTTTTTTTGTGCTCGAAGAATTCTAAACACATGGTTTCTATCGCCTTCAAATTGCAGAACAGTATCGACCATATGTTCCAATATTTTTGGACCAGCAATATTACCATCTTTTGTAATGTGACCAATCAAAATAACTGGTGTTGCAGTTTCTTTAGCAAATTTTATAAGTTCAGTAGCACATTCTTTTATTTGAGAAATACTTCCTGAAGAAGATTCTATATAATCACTATGCAAAGTTTGAATAGAATCTATAATAACAATATCAGGCTCTAAAGCTTCAATCTGTTTGAAGATATTTTGCGTTTTGGTTTCGGCTAAAATGTAGCAATTTTCACTATTTGGATGAATGCGTTCTGCACGCATTTTTATTTGCTTCTGGCTTTCTTCACCAGAAACATACAATGTTTTATATGGTAATTTTAATGACACTTGAAGCATAAGTGTGCTCTTGCCAATTCCTGGTTCGCCACCAAGTAGAATGAGTGAGCCTGGCACAATTCCGCCACCAAGAACACGATTAAATTCGTCGTCTAATGTATTCATCCTTGCTTCTTTTGAAGCATCAATTTCATTAATTTTTAAAGGTTTTGAAACACGTTTTGCAGTATTTGTTGGCGTTTTCCAATCGCTCTTTTCAGCTTTTTGTATGACTTCTTCAACAATAGTATTCCACTCTTTGCAAGCTGTGCATTGCCCTTGCCATTTAGAATATTGTGTGCCGCAACTTTGACAAAAAAAAGTGGTTTTTACTTTAGTTTTTATTCCCATTAATATCCAAAATCTGCTTTAATTTCATCTGCTCGTTCTAACATATAATCTTTAGTGATTCCTGCAATTTCTTCAAAAATATAAGCAGACCTATAGGTTCGCATCGCTTTTTTTGGTTGGCCGTTTTCTTCATAAAAGCGCGCTAAATAATAGTTACCTAATACAGTGTCTGGATATTCCTTTCGAGCCAATTTTCCTAAATCTTCAAAATAATCCCATTTTTCTTTCTTCTTAATTGCTGCTGCAATAGCTTTAAAATCGTTAATAAGGATTTGTTTTTCTATTCCGAATAAATCGCTAATAACTTTATATTTTTCTAACAAATACTCAACTGGTGAAGTTTCTAAAGTGAGGATACTTTCCTTATATTCTTTTTTGCTAATTGGCTGAAACACGTAAAAAATACTTTCTAATGCTTTTGGAATTGCATGTGCTGGAGCCGAATAATGGGTCGCACCTTCAAAATTATCGAAATTATATAATATGTTTTTGTTGTCTATAGATGATATAGTTGTGTTTAAAGTTTCAGCATCTTTTTTAATGGATTTAATATCATTACTCGCCGTCGCTAAATAGTAAAACAATTTGGTTTCATATTGTTGTAATCGTTGTGAAATATAGTCGTTCATACTTGGGGCCAAACTTGGGCTAACAACAATATATGCCTGAAATAATGGTTTTGGCTTTAGCATATAATAATTAATAAAATTTGCTGTTTCACCATGTCCAACAGCTACTATAAAATTTTCGGTTCTGTAAGTACTATTTATATATGGAAGGAGCTCCATACTAATGAATTCGAAAAAATTCGCGCCACTTTCGACAGGTAAGTCGTTTTGTTCGGAATAATAGCAATCATCGTTTCTTGTATCACTTTGGTTAATTCCAACGACAATAGCTTCTGGCATGTCTTCCCAATAAGAGTAATAATCTACATTTCCTGCAACAGCTTCAAACATATAATCACCATCAAAAACTAAAAATAAAGGGTAAGATTGATCCGTATTTTCGTCATAATTTCTTGGTAATTGAATTTTAATTTCTCTTGTCTCACCCAGTTTATAAGATTCAAATTGTTCATAAATGGTTTGTGCGGTAATTGTATTAATACAAAAAGCTAATATAAAAATGTAGATTCTATTTTTCATAACTTATGATTTGAGATTTGTTAGTTGCAAGGTAAACAATAAAGCATTAAAATTAAAGTGCTTGATTAAGGTACTTAAACGCTTTTTTTGTTAATTCTATTATAAACTGGTAAGAATGCAAACGATAAACTTCCAAAAATTATTATCATTAGGGTTTGAGATGACCATATAATCCAACCAAATGCAATGCTTGGTGTTTCTGGAATTGCGAATAAAGAAAATGCTGCATATACAGCTAGCGGATAAAAAAAGATACCTCCATTAGTTGCGGCAATAGTAAAACTTGAGGCAATAAATGCGATTAATATTGCGCCAATAGGAATATTTCCGAGTTCGACCACAGCAAATGTTGTAATGTAAAACATAAGCACGTACATTACCCAAATAAACAAAGTATGAAAAATAAAAGGCCATTTATGTTTCATTTTAAAAACACTCAAAACTCCCTCAATTAAGCCATTTAAAAACTTCTTAACTTTCAAAGCTATATTAGAGCTGCTTCTTTTTATATAAATTAATAAAATCACCAAAACTCCAAGGGCTAAAAACCCTCCAATTAAAAGTTTTGATGGTTGAAACGTGTCTTTTAAGATATTGTAAATAAAGTCAAATTGAAGAAAAAGAGTAATTATGATAATCCCAAAAATGACAATAAGATCGATAACACGTTCGGCTACAATGGTACCAAATCCTTTTTCGAAAGGAACTCCCTCATAGTTTGTTAAAACTGCTGCTCTTAACACTTCTCCTGATCTAGGAATCCCTAAATTTGTTAAATAAGCAATAAATACTGCCATTGAATTATTTAGAAATTTAGGTTTATATCCCAGCGGTTCTAACATATATTTCCATCTGTAAGCTCTAGATAAATGGCTTAAAAAACCACAAATCACACCAATAAAAATCCAATAATAATTAGCGCTTTCAAAATATGGAATAATGGTAGATATTGGTATTTTTGAAAACGTATACCATCCAAAAAAGATGGCTAATAACAGCGGAATAACAATTTTTATTATCTTTTTTGTATTCTTATTCAAGGTTGATTTTAGTTTAGGATAAATATAATTAATTTAGTGCTATATTATCTATTAATCTTATCTCATCAGCATAAACAGCAATAAACGCTCGACATGTTATTTTACCTGATTTTCTTTTAATTTTCTTCAATGTTTGAACATCTGCAATAATAAAGTATTCTAATTCTAATAACTTATGTTTTGCAAATTCTTTAACAACCCAATCTGTTATTTTTTTTGCACTCTGTGTATCAAATCTTTGTTTGACTACCTTTAAAGTTTTATAAATAAAAGGTGCTACTTTTTTGTATTCAGATTTTAACCGTTCGTTGCGAGAACTTAAAGCTAATCCACTTTCTTCTCTATATATTTCGCAACCAATAACATTTACCTCTAAAAGAAATTTTTCAACAAGCTTTCTAACAATCAATAATTGCTGAAAATCCTTTTCCCCAAAATAAGCATTGTGGGGTTTAACAATTTCAAACAATCTTTTAACAACAGTTCCAACACCATCAAAATGACCTGGTCGAAATTCTCCTTCCATTTCATGTTCTAAACCATCAAAATCAAAATTTGTTGCCTTAATATTTTCGCAATAAATATCTTTAACTGAAGGAGCATAAATTATAATGTCGTTTTTAGAAAGTGTGTCTAGTAAATTAATGTCTCGATCTAAAGTTCGTGGATATTTTTCTAAATCTTCCTTTTTATTAAACTGTGTGGGATTTACAAAAACACTAACAACAACTTTGTCATTTTCATCTAATGCTTTTTTCACTAAAGATAAATGACCAAAGTGCAGAGCTCCCATTGTTGGCACAAAACCAACTCTTTTATTTCGGGCTTTTATACCTTCAACTATTTTAGAAATACTCTCTTTTGTATTATACACCTTCTTTTAGTAAAAAATTAACAGCGTGTAAACTTAATATATTACTGTTAATCTGCATAATTTTTGTAATTTTGCGTGTTTTTTATTTTATATTAAAACATATTAGGTTTATGAAATGAGTATAAAAAAGTTTCACATCCAATGAAATGCTTATTTACGAGTTATATAAGGCCTTTGAAAAACAATAAATAATATCACATGAAAGAGAAGAAAATATTGTATGTGTCGTCGGAAGTAGTACCATATTTACCCGAAACTGAAATTTCTTCAATGTCATTTGAAGCACCTAGAATGGTAAACAAACAAGGAGGGCAAATACGGATTTTCATGCCTAGGTATGGTAACATCAATGAAAGAAGACATCAACTTCATGAAGTTATACGATTATCTGGAATAAATTTAGTTATTAATGATCTTGATATGCCTCTTATTATTAAAGTGGCCTCTATTCCTAAAGAAAGAATACAAGTTTATTTTATTGATAGTGAAGAATATTTTAAGCGTAAAGCAACGTTAACAGATGAGGATGGAAAATTATTTCCAGATAACGATGAACGTTCAATTTTCTTTGCAAAAGGTGTTATAGAAACTGTTAAAAAACTTAACTGGGCTCCAGATATTATTCATGTTCATGGCTGGTTAGCTTCTCTTTTACCCCTTTATCTTAAAGAATATTATAAAGACGAGCCTTTATTTACAAGTAGTAAAATTGTAACATCTTTATACAATCAAAGTTTTGATGGTGCGTTAAATACAGACATGATTAACAAAATAAAATTTGATAATATTTCTAGTGAAGCTGTTGAAAATTTAAAAACCCCTACCTACAATAATATAATGAAACTAGCAGTAGATTATTCTGATGCCTTAATTGTTGGTTCAGAAGAAATACCAACAGAATTACAAGATTATTTAAATAATTGCGAAAAACCTGTTTTAGATTATCACAATCCAGAAACTTTTGCTGAAGCCTACACTGAATTTTACAATACCCAAGTTTTAAGTTAGTAAAAAACATGAAAAAGAAAAACATAATTTTTAAAAATATTGCGTTAATTACAATTATTTTTATAGTGCTTATCGCTTGTGATAAAGACTTTGCAAGTTTAGATTCCGATGTTATAAATCCTGATAATGCAACAAATTTTTTAACTAATTTTGAAGAATATTCTGTTATAACTTATAACAAAAATATTGGTCCTGTTCGTACAAACGGGCTGCCATCTTATCTATTAGGCTATAATTACGATCCTACTTTTGGAACTTCCACATCTAACTTTGTATCACAAATAAATCCATCAGCTTTCGATCCAATTTTTGGAGAAAATGTCGTTTTAGATTCAGTAGTGTTAACAATCCCGTATTTTAGCAGAGCAATAGAGACTGATGAAGATGGTAATACAACCTACGAATTAGATTCAATTTTTCCTAAACTAGATGAAAATAGTACTCCAATAAAACTTTCAATTTTTAAAAATAATTTCTTTTTGAGAGATTTTGATCCAAATTCTGAGTTTAATAATACCCAGAAATATTATTCTAATGGTTCAACTTCTATGACAAGTTTTATTAATCTATCTGAATTAGAAGGAGAACTTATTTACCATGATGATCAATTTTTACCTATTGAAGATCAAATTATTTTAACTGTAATTGATCCAGACACAAATGAACCTATAGAATCGGCTAAATTAGCTCCATCTATAAGAGTAAAACTAGACAACCCAAATGATACGTTTTGGCAAGATTTAATTTTTAACAAAGAAGGAGAACCAGAGTTAAGTAATCAAAATAATTTTTTAAATCACTTTAGAGGTATTTATTTTAAAGCAGAGGCGACAGATATTGATGGGGCTTTGATGATGCTAAATTTTGCTTCAACCGATGCCCATATAACTTTATACTATACAAGTGATGTTGTAGACTCTGAAACTGATTCTGAAACAACACAAGAAGCAGGTACATTCATTCTTAATTTTAGCGGTAATCAAGTAAATATCTTTGATAACAATTTTATTACCATCCCAGATGGTGATGAAATTAACGGAGATGAAAAGTTATACTTAAAAGGTGGAGAAGGTTCATTGGCTATCATCAATTTATTTAATGGGGATGCCGAAGGGAACTCCCCTGAATTTGAACAATTTAAAAATGATTATAAAGAAGATGTTGTACAGAAAAGGCTGATTAATGAAGCTTATTTAGAGTTTTATGTTGATCAAACTACTGTACAAGGAGAAGAGCCTGATCGTGTATATTTATTTGATTTAAATAACAATATTACGCTAATTGATTATGTTTTAGATCAATCTATAACTGAAATTACAACTAAATTAGATCATTTAGTGCCACTACAAAGAGTAGATGATGAGCCTGATGGACAAGGAATAAAATACAAAATTAGAATCACAGAGCATCTGAAAAATCTAGTTTTAAGAGATTCAACAAATGTTAAATTAGGTTTAGTAGTAACTACAAATGTAGCTTCAATAAATAATTTTGAATTACAAAATGATAATGACAATTTAAATTCACTCGTTTCAGGTGCTATTTTGTCGCCAAGAAGTACTGTTCTTCACGGAAACAATACATCTAATCAAGATAAAAAAGTGACTTTTAAAATATATTATACTGAACCGGACAATTAAAAAATATGTGTGGAATAGTTGGGTATATGGGGCATCGTGAAGCTTTTCCTATAATTTTAAAAGGATTAAAACGTTTAGAATATAGAGGATATGATAGTGCAGGAATTGCCTTATTTGATGGTGAAAATATCAAACTATCTAAAACTAAAGGGAAGGTTGATGATCTTGAAAAAAAGGTTGAAACCGAAATTACAACAAATGGATCCTTAGGATTAGGCCATACACGTTGGGCTACTCATGGCATTCCTAACGATATTAATTCTCATCCACATTTTTCGAATTCAGGTAATCTAGTAATTATTCATAATGGAATAATTGAAAATTATGAATCTTTAAAAAAAGAATTAATTAAAAGAGGATATTCATTTACTTCAGATACTGACACAGAAATCTTAATAAATCTTATTGAAGACGTAAAACAAAAAGAAAATGTAAAGCTAGGAAAAGCAGTTCAAATCGCATTAAATCAAATTATAGGCGCCTATGCAATTGCTGTTTTCGATAAAAACAAACCCAATGAGATAGTGGTTGCTAAACTAGGCAGCCCTTTGGCTATTGGTATAGGAGATGATGAATTCTTTATTGCAAGTGATGCCACACCATTTTTAGAATATACTAACAATGCTATTTACTTAGAAGATGAGGAGATGGCTATTATTAGAAGGCATAAAGAGGTGAAAGTTAGAAAAATTAAAGACGACTCTCTAGTGAATCCTTATGTTCAGGAACTACAATTAAATCTTGAGCAAATAGAAAAAGGAGGTTATGATCACTTTATGTTAAAAGAAATTTTTGAGCAACCACATGCCATTAAAGATACCTATAGAGGAAGGTTAAAAACTTCGGAAGGTATTATTAAAATGGCTGGCGTTGAAGATAATATGAAAAAATTTCTAAATGCCGAAAGAATAATTATTGTTGCTTGCGGTACTTCATGGCATGCAGGATTAGTTGCTGAATATATTTTTGAAAATTTAACTAGAATTCCTGTTGAAGTTGAGTATGCATCAGAGTTTAGGTATCGTAATCCAATAATTAAAGAAAAAGATATTGTCGTTGCTATTTCACAATCTGGTGAAACTGCCGATACTCTCGCAGCTATAAAATTAGCAAAATCAAAAGGTGCATTTGTCTTTGGTGTTTGTAACGTTGTTGGTTCTTCTATTGCAAGAGAGTCTAATGCAGGCGCATATACTCATGCTGGTCCGGAAATTGGTGTAGCATCAACAAAAGCATTTACAACACAAATTACTCTTTTAACTTTAATGGCTTTAAGATTAGCCAGAGCAAAAGGCTCTATTTCTAGCTCAGATTATCGCCTTCATTTAAATGAGTTAGAGTTAATTCCTAAAAAAGTTGAAAAAGCTCTTCTATCAGATAGCCATATACAATCTATTGCACACACCTATAAAAAAGCACGTAATTTTCTATATTTAGGAAGAGGATATAACTTTCCCGTAGCCCTTGAAGGAGCTTTAAAATTAAAAGAAATTTCCTATATCCATGCCGAAGGATATCCTGCCGCAGAAATGAAACATGGTCCTATTGCTTTGATTGACGAAAATATGCCCATTGTAGTTATTGCAACAAAAAAAGGGCATTATGATAAAATTGTAAGTAACATTCAGGAAATTAAATCCAGAAAAGGTAAAATAATAGGCATTGTTACAGAGGGCGATACAATTGTTAAAGAATTAGCAGATCATGTTATAGAAGTCCCTGAAACTATTGAATCACTTACTCCATTATTAACTACAATCCCTTTGCAATTATTATCTTACCATATAGCAGTAATACTTGAGAAAAATGTAGATCAGCCGCGTAATCTTGCAAAATCTGTTACCGTAGAATAATCTAAATTCTTATTTCTAATTTTTTGTGTAAATCTTTATTGATAAATAGACTTTTCTTTTTAATGAAATTTACAAAAAAAGTGTATATTGCTTTATATAAACAAACCCATACCCAAAATGAGAACAATTACTAAACTTTTATTATTACTTTTTTGTGCGTTTTCGTACGCGCAGACTTCAGTTAACGGCAGCGTTTCAGACGATAGCGGACAACCGCTTCCAGGGGCGAATGTTATAGTTGTTGGTACTACAACAGGTGCAGTAACAGATTTTGACGGAAATTTTACACTTACTGTTGATCAAGCTCCTCCTTTTTCGATACAAGTAAGTAGTGTAGGTTTTGCTTCTGCAACTAAAGAAGTAACAACAAATCCGCAAACTTTAGATTTTATATTAAGTGAAGGCAATGAACTTGATGAAATAGTTATTTCTGCTTCCAGAACACCTGAAAGTGTTAGAGAATCGCCAGTTACAATTGAAAGATTTGATGCCCAAGATATTCAGTATGCTGCATCACCTAATTTTTATTCCAGTTTAGAAAACTTAAAAGGTGTAGATATTAACAAAGGTAGTTTAACTTTTAACTCTATAAATACAAGAGGATTTGCAACATATGCAAATACTCGATTTGTTCAATTAGTTGATGGGATGGATAATACATCTCCTGCATTAAACTTTGTGCTAGGAAATTTATTAGGTTTAAACGAACTCGATATTAGTAGTGTAGAGTTATTACCAGGAGCCTCTTCGGCTTTATATGGTGCCAATGCATTTAATGGTATTTTATTTATGACCAGTAAAAATCCCTTTGATCATCAAGGTATAAGCGCTTATTATAAAACAGGGTTAACAGTGCAAGATCTCGCAGGAGATAACCAATTTTACGATTTCGGAATTCGGGCTGCTCATGTTTTTTCCGATAAGTTTGCTGCTAAAGCTTCGTTCTCCTTTTTGGATGGGACCGATTGGCATGCAGCAGATACTAACGAATATGTATTAGGTACACCAGGAACACCTGACGTTATTCTTCCTTTTGGATCGAGTCCTGCTCATGATGCATTAAATGTATATGGAGACGAAGTAACTTTAAGTGCTGGTGGTTCCGATCTTAATCAAGTTGCACAGTTTTTGGAATCTATAGGTGCTATCCCTGCCGGATCAAGTGCTTTTGTACCAGCTGTTGACGTAGGTAGAACGGGATATGCAGAAGCCGATTTAACAGATTATAAAGCAAGAAGCCTAAAGGCTGATCTTTCATTAAATTATAAACCTTTTGATAATGATATAGAAATCGTTTGGAGGTCAAAAGTTGGCATAGGTAATACAATATACCAAGGAGCGAACAGATATTATATTAAGAATTTTAGATTACAACAGCATAAATTAGAAGTTCGTGGTGATAATTTCTTTGTGAGAGGTTATTCAACTACAGAAACTGCTGGTGATTCATACGATATGCGTTTTACCGGAATTAACATGAATGTTGTTGGTTCTAATGAGTGGTTTGGAACTTATGCAGGAGCATATCTAACTGGTATTTTTGGCGGAGCTACAGATGCACAAGCTCATGCTGGAGCTAGAGCTTTTGCAGATCAGACCCTTACACCTCAACCTGGAACACCGGAATTTAAAGCACTTTTTAATCAAATTACTTCTGATCCTGATATTTCAACGGGCTCAAAATTTCTTGATGATACTAAAATGTATGTTGGTGAAGGAAACTATAATTTTAAAAACTTGTTAAACGATGAAATGGATTTACAAGTAGGTGGTTCATGGAGACAGTATTCATTAAACTCTGGAGGCACAATCTTTACAGATTATGATGGCTCCATAGATTATAACGAATATGGTGCTTATGTTCAAGCTATAAAAAAGTTTGCTGACGATAAATTAAAAGTTTCGGCTTCCTTTCGTTATGATTATAACGATGTAGTTAAAGACGCAAGTATTTCGCCTAGACTTTCTCTTAATTATTCTTTAGGAGAAAACAACCAGCATAACGTTAGAGCATCTTTTCAAAGAGGATTTAGAAACCCCGATACACAATCTTTATTTATTGGTTTTAATGTAGGTAGAGCGATTTTAGTAGGTGCTGCCGAAGATAATTTAGATAGAATTTTACCAGGAACATCGTTAACTGGTAGAGATGCTTATTTTGATTCTTACTCTTTAACTTCTGTTTTTGCATTTGCTGCAAGTGGAGATCCATCCGTTTTACAACCTGTAGAAACTAAACTTGTAGAACAAGAAAGGGTGACTGCTTTTGATGTAGGATATCGTGGTAAAGTAGGGCCTGTAACAGTAGATTTTAATGCGTATTATAATTCTTATGAAGGATTTATTAGTAATAAACTGGTCGTTACTCCTAATACAGGAAGCGCATTTGATGCTAGTGGTATTGGGGATATAGTAACTGGTAATACAACTGTTTTTCAGTTATATACCAACTCATTAGCCGATGTTAATTCTTATGGTGCGGTTATTGGTTTATCTACAAAAATAGCTAATGACTATAGATTAGGTTTTAATTATACCTATGCACAATTTGATTTTGATCAAGCATCAGATCCAGATTTTAGTGCAGGGTTTAATACGCCGGAACATAAAGTGAAGGTTTCATTTGGCAATCAAAAATTGTTTGAAAACTTTGGTTTTAATGTAAATCTACGTTGGAGCGATGAGTATTTTTGGCAAGCTAGTATAGCAAATGCAATAATGCCTGCAAGAACTGTTGTAGATGCTCAAATAAATTACTCTGTACCGTCAATTAAATCTATATTTAAAATTGGCGGAACTAATTTAGGTGGCGAAGAATATCAAAGTGCTGTTGGTTCGCCTTACATAGGGTCTCAATATTTTGTGTCCTGGACCATTAATAATTAAAAATTTTATAAAAATAAATCATCTTTTTATATACTTAAAACCCAGGATTCTGTTCTGGGTTTTTTAATTTAGACATATATTTATGTAACTAAAAAATAGAAGCAAAAAAAGCTAATATTTTCATTCTAAATACATCCTTATTTAATTAAAAAATATATCTTTGCAGCGCGAAAAAACCACGTACGCTACTTAATTGGGTATTTGAGGGTTTTTATTAAAATTTTAGCAAAACAATAAACATATAAGTAATGTCAAAAGTTTCAGGTAAAGTTGCACAAATAGTTGGTCCGGTAATCGATGTAGAATTTGGTTCTGGAACTGATCTCCCAAGAATTTACGATTCATTAGAAATTATTAAACCTGATGGCTCTACATTAGTACTTGAAGTACAATCACACATTGGTGAAGATACTGTACGTACAATCGCAATGGATTCTTCGGATGGTTTAAGTAGAGGTACTGAAGTTAAGGCAACTGGTGTTCCAATTCAAATGCCAATTGGAGAAGATATTTACGGTCGCCTTTTTAATGTAATTGGTGATGCAATTGATGGATTAGGAAACTTACCTAAAGCTGGAAAAGATGGACTTCCTATTCATAGAGAAGCTCCTAAATTTGAAGATTTATCAACATCTACCGAAGTTTTATTTACAGGTATTAAAGTAATTGACCTTGTCGAGCCTTATGCAAAAGGAGGTAAGATTGGATTATTTGGTGGTGCCGGAGTAGGTAAAACAGTATTACTAATGGAATTGATTAACAATATTGCTAAAGCGCATGGTGGTCTTTCTGTATTCGCTGGAGTGGGTGAAAGAACTCGTGAGGGAAACGATCTACTTCGTGAAATGTTAGAGTCAGGAATTATTAAATATGGTGATGACTTTATGCATTCTATGGAAGAAGGCGGTTGGGATCTTCAAAAAGTAGATAAAACTATACTAAAAGAATCTAAAGCAGCTTTTGTGTTCGGACAAATGAACGAACCTCCTGGAGCTCGTGCTCGTGTTGCGTTATCTGGATTAACTATTGCAGAGTATTTCCGTGACGGAGCTGGCGATGGACAAGGTAAAGATGTGCTTTTCTTTGTAGATAATATTTTCCGTTTTACGCAAGCTGGTTCTGAAGTATCTGCACTACTTGGTCGTATGCCTTCAGCGGTAGGTTACCAACCAACATTAGCAACTGAGATGGGAGCAATGCAAGAACGTATTACTTCAACTAAAAAAGGATCTATTACATCTGTACAAGCGGTTTATGTGCCTGCAGATGATTTAACCGATCCTGCACCTGCAACAACCTTTGCTCATTTAGATGCAACAACTGTATTATCTCGTAAAATTGCAGAACTCGGTATTTACCCTGCTGTAGATCCACTAGATTCTACATCAAGAATTTTAACTGCGGATATTTTAGGAAACGAACATTATGACTGCGCACAGCGTGTAAAAGAATTATTACAACACTATAAAGAATTACAAGACATCATTGCTATTCTTGGGATGGAAGAATTATCGGAAGAAGATAAATTAGCGGTAGGTCGTGCACGTCGCGTGCAACGTTTCTTATCACAGCCATTCCACGTAGCTGAACAGTTTACTGGAATTCCAGGTGTATTAGTAGACATTAAAGAAACAATCAAAGGGTTTAATATGATTATGAATGGCGAATTAGACCACTTACCAGAAGCTGCATTTAACCTAAAAGGAACGATTGAAGAAGCTATTGAAGCTGGTGAGAAAATGTTGACTGAAGCTTAAAAACTATGTATTTAGAAATTATAACACCAGAAGCGACTTTATTTAGTGGAGAAGTAACATCAGTTGCTGTTCCTGGCGTAAGTGGTGAATTTGAAATGCTTAAAAATCACGCCCCTATTGTTTCACTATTAAAAGAAGGACATGTAAAAATTTATGGAGATATTGAGTTAGATGAAGAGGTTGAAAAGCATTTCCTTAATGGAAAAGATAGAGGAATATGGTTGGCGATTAACTCTGGAACGATCGAATTGAAAGAAAATAAAGTAATTGTTTTAGCTGATTAAATTTTATTTTAAAATATATTAAAAAGCGTGAAGTAGGTACTTCACGCTTTTTGTTTAATGTGGGTTGGCTTTACAAAATTAAATATAATACCGAAGCTATTGCTCCACCAATAAAGGGTCCAACAACTGGAATCCAGGCATAATTCCAATCACTACTTCTTTTAAATTTTATTGGTAAAAATGTATACATAATTCGCGGTCCTAAATCTCTAGCTGGATTAATAGCATAACCTGTAGTACCACCTAAACTTAAGCCAATAACCCAAACAACAAATGCTACAGGAATTGCTCCTAATGAGCCTAATCCAAAATTAATTGCTTCTTCAGAACCAATACTTAGTTCTGGTCCAGCGATGTATAATACAGCAAAAATTAATACAAAGGTTCCAACAATTTCGCTTAATATATTTCTTGAGAAATTTCGTATTGCAGGTACAGTACAAAATGTAGCTTTTATTGCTTCTTTATCTTCTGTAATTTTATAATGGTCTTTATAAATCAACCATACCACAAATGAACCTGCCATTGCTCCAATAAATTGTGCTAATATGTATGGCATTACGTCTACCCATTCAAACAAGCCGGCTACTGCTAATGAGACTGTAACCGCAGGGTTTAGATGAGCTCCACTATATGGACCTGCAACTAATACTCCAACATACACTGCTAATCCCCAACCTGTAGTAATTACCATCCAACCAGAATCGTTGGCTTTTGTATCCTTTAAAACGATATTAGCAACAACACCATTACCCAATAGTATTAATAAAAAAGTTCCTAAAATTTCAGCTGTAAATGCAGACATAATAATATGTTTTTAATGTTATTCAATCCAATTAGCACTTCTTGAAACTGCTTTATGCCATTGTTTCAATAATTCTTCTACTTCTTTTATTTCTATTTCTGGATGAAACGTTTTGTTTATAGACCATTGGCTTTTTAATTCTTCAATACTCTTCCAATAACCAACAGCTAATCCAGCTAAATAAGCTGCACCAAGTGCTGTAATTTCTTGGACATTAGGTCTAACTACAGGAAAACCAAAAATATCTGTTTGAAATTGTAATAAAAGATTATTCCCTGTTGCACCTCCATCAACACGTAGTTCCGTTCCTTTTGTATTAGAGTCGGCTTCCATAGCTTTAACTATATCGTAAACCTGATAAGCAATTCCTTCAAGTGTTGCTCTAGCAATATGAGCTTGGTTAGTTCCCCGAGTTAATCCAATTATTGTTCCTCTTGCATAAGAATCCCAATAAGGAGCTCCTAACCCTGTTAAGGCTGGGACAAAATATACACCGCCATTATCTGGCACACTAGATGCTAGCTCTTCAATATTTGCCGCATTGTCAATTATTTTTAATCCATCTCTTAGCCATTGCACAGCAGCTCCTCCAATAAAAACACTTCCTTCAAGAGCATAATTTACTTTTCCATTTATTTTCCAGGCAACAGTTGTTAATAAATTGTTTTCTGAGTAGATAGGTTCTTCTCCAGTATTCATTAATAAAAAACAACCTGTTCCATAAGTGTTTTTTACCATACCTTTTTCTGTACACAATTGACCAAATAATGCAGCTTGTTGATCACCTGCAATCCCCGAAATTGGTATTCTTTTATTAAATATCGACTTAGAGGTTTCTCCATAGATTTTACTACTCTCTCTTACTTCTGGCAAAATGCTTCTAGGAATATCAAAAAGGTCTAATAGTCCTTGATTCCAATCCAAATCATGAATATTAAATAGCATTGTTCGGCTAGCGTTACTCACATCTGTAATGAATTTATCACCATTAGTAAGTTTCCAAACCAACCAAGTATCTACTGTGCCAAAACATAATTCATTATTGTTTGCTTTTTCTCTAGCGCCTTCAACATTATCAAGTATCCATTTTAGTTTGGTTGCCGAAAAATAAGAGTCTATTATCAATCCTGTCTTTTCTTTAATGTATTCTGTTTTACCGATTTCTTTTAGCTCATCACAAAATTTCGCTGTTCTTCTATCTTGCCATACAATAGCATTATAAATTGGTTCTCCAGTATTTTTATTCCAAACTACAGTTGTTTCCCGTTGATTTGTTATTCCTATAGTAACTACATCAAGATTAGAAGCCTTTGCTACTTTTAGAACTTCTTTTGCAGAAAAAACTTGCGATTCCCAAATTTCAATTGGATCGTGTTCTACCCATCCTGGTTGCGGAAAAATTTGCTCGAAATCCTGCTGAGCAATTTCTACAGGCTCACCCTTATGATTAAAAAGAACTGCTCTTGATGATGTTGTACCTTGATCTAAGGATAGTATCACTTTAGTATTCATTTTCTATTATTGATTTATCTTTAGATAATATTACAAAATAGTTGCTCTGATTCTTTTCCACATTTTAGTTAATAAAAATCCAGAAACTACTGCAACTAAGCTTAAAACTATTGCATAATTATAATCTCCATAAATCCAATAACCTGTTGCAAACATGGTACTGTATATTAAAACCATAGCTAATATCATAGCTAATATCCCTGAAGGGACACTCCAAGGCTGTTTGTCTGTAACAATCTCTTGGCTTTCGTTTTTAGCGTCTTGAATTGTCTTGTTCCATCCTGGACCTCCAGGTTGAATCTTTTTATAAAAATCAAACAAAGTGTTATTAGTTTCTGGTTTGGTCATAAATGTAACACTAATCCAAATTATTGAAGTAATTAACACTACCATTGGGAATTTAGCATAGGATGGTAAAACTCCTATTACTTCAACTCCAAACTCATTATTATGCGTAAATAACCAATCACCAAATGCACTGAAACCAAATACAATAGATACTATAGCTGAAGAAAACATTGCAGAAATTTCGCTCCAGGCATTAATGCGCCACCAAAACCACCGTAAAATAAAAATCAATCCCGTTCCGGCACCAAACATTAAAATAAATTTGAATATTTGCATGGCGTCTTGTAAAAATAATGCTAGTGTTGCACTAAACACCATTAATATTACAGTTGATAATCTCCCAACAGCTACTAATCTTTTTTCTGAGGCATTTTTATTAATTTGTTGTTTATAAAAGTCATTTACAATATAAGACGATCCCCAATTTAAATGTGTTGAAATTGTGGACATATATGCTGCCACTAAAGACGCTAGTACTAAACCTAATAATCCAGGTGGCAATTTGGTCAGCATGGCCGAGTATGCTAAATCATGTCCAAGTTTATCTTCGGTTATGTTTGGAAAAGCTTCTTGAATACTTGCTATATCTGGAAAAACGACTAAGGACGCTAAAGCAACTATAATCCATGGCCAAGGGCGTAATGCATAATGCATAATATTAAAGAAAAATGTGGCTCCAATAGCGTGATTTTCATCTTTAGCAGCTAACATACGCTGAGCAATATAACCTCCACCACCAGGTTCTGCTCCAGGAAACCAAGAGCTCCACCATTGCACAGCCAATGGAATAATAATTAGTGTAATTAACATTTCCTTATTATTGAAATCTGGAAAAATATTAATCTTATCTACGACATTTGGATGGGTAATTAAATTCCCTACACCACCAACCTCAGGTAAGTTTACACAAAAATAAGCAGCTCCTATAGCTCCTCCCATGGCTACAAAAAATAATAAAAAATCGGTATATATTACGCCTTTAAACCCTCCTAACGCACTAAACGTTACTGTTATTAATCCGGCACTAATAACTGTTTGCCAAGGATCTAATCCAAGCATAATACTTCCAATTTTTATGGCAGCAAGAGTTACTCCAGACATTGCAATTATATTAAAAATTACTCCTAAATAAACCGAACGAAAACCCCTTAAGAATTTTGCTGGCTTTCCACTATAGCGTAATTCATAAAATTCGATATCTGTAGTTACATTAGACTTTCGCCAAAGCTTTGCATATACAAATACGGTTAATAATCCTGTAATTAAAAACGCCCACCATTCCCAGTTTCCTGAAACACCATTCTCTCTAACTAAATTAGTAACAAAGTTTGGCGTATCTGTTGAGAATGTTGTTGCAACCATTGAAACCCCTAATAGCCACCAAGGCATATTTCTCCCTGATAAGAAAAATTCAGTAGAATTTTTTCCAGACTGTTTGGAAACCCAAAATCCTATAAATAGTGTTATTGCAAAAAATGATGCTATTAGGATATAATCTATTGCTGATAATTCGACCATGATAATTTTTTATGTGTCTTCGTTAATATTTAAAATGCGTTCTTTTGTTTGTTTCAAATAATTTCGTCCAATAGGAATTTTTCTATTTGAAATTTCAACTGTATTCCCTTCTAAGGCAATAATCTTATTTATTGAAATAGTATAGGATCGATGTATTCTTATAAAATTAGATTGAGGTAATTCTTCCGAAATCGCAGTTAATGATTTATGTACCACATAATCACCTAGTGTGGTAATTACTTTTATATAATCTTTAAGACTTTCAATAAAAAGAATATTGTTAAGATTTACTTTTATAAGCTTCTTATTAACCTTCAAAAAAATATGAGGTTCTTGTTGTATACTGCTATCTCCACTTGCATTGCCAATATAAACTTGTTGATATACCTTATTAATTGTTTTAAGAAACCTATTAAACGGAATTGGTTTTACTAAATAGTCTAGGACATTTAACTCAAAACTTTTAACAGCATATTCTCTATAGGCTGTAGTTATTACTATTAATGGTTTATGGCTGAGATTTTCAATAAAAGTAAATCCACTTATTTGTGGCATGTTGATATCCAAAAAAATAACGTCTATTTTTTCTTGTTCTAACATTCCAAAAGCTTTTAATGGATTGGTAAAAGTGGCAGCAACCACAATGTTATCAAAATTTTTTAAATGATTTTCTATCACTTGTATTGCTAACAATTCATCGTCAATAATTATACACTTTATTTTCATCAAACTGGGATTTTTAAGAATAAATAATAAGTGTTATCTTGTATTGTTGTTTCTAGAATGAAATCCCTAGCGAACAGTAACTTCAATCTTCTTTTAGTATTTGCTATCCCTATACCATGCTTGTTTTCTTGATTTAAGTTTGGATTAAAATTGTTAGAAAGTGTGAATTTTAAATACTTTTTATTTACAATTTCAAAACTCATATTTATCTTAATTTTATCATTTTCTTTTAAGCCATGCTTGAAACAATTTTCTATAAAAGATAAAAATAATAGTGGTGGCACCTCAACATCTTCAATATCTCCGGTAATATCCAATTCTGTTTCTACACGATCCTTAAATCTTAAATGTTCTATATCAATATAGTTATTAATGTGGTTTATTTCTTGTAGCAAGCTAGCTTTTGAGCTATTTACCTCATACAGAACATATTGCATTAAATCTGACAATTTAATTACCAAACGAGGTGCATCATCAGATTTCTTCAAAGTTAATGCATATAAATTATTTAAAGTATTAAAAAAGAAATGTGGTTGTACTTGAGTTCTTAAAAATTTCAATTCTGTACTTAATTGAAGCTTGGCCAAGTCCTCATTCCGGGTTAATTCTATAGGCCAATCAATTAATAATTTAATTGCAGTGACAA
This sequence comes from Flavobacteriaceae bacterium, assembly GCA_965250265.1. Taxonomy (GTDB): domain Bacteria; phylum Bacteroidota; class Bacteroidia; order Flavobacteriales; family Flavobacteriaceae; genus PRS1. The sequence goes on from CBDFNO010000014.1 coordinate 672,064, forward strand.
ATCCTAAAACATACAATTCTCCTAAAATTACAGCAATGACATGATTTCGCTCAAAAAATCGTCCTGCTTGCTCCGCTTCTGGCCATATTTCTCTAGTAACTAAAAGATAATTTAATCCTGTCCTTACCAAATAAACTAAAATTAACATTAAGAGTACCGAACTTATATACGCTCGATACTTCTTTCTTAAAATGAATTTTGGTATTAAATAGTAAACATTAATATAAACTACAATAATATGTATAGGAAACTCTACTAAATTAGATTTTAACGAATACCAATAATCATCAAAATAGCTTCCCCATCTAATAACATTGAAAGTAAAGTACACTGCCCAAAACAAAATATGATACTTTGTTGGTATTGTATTATTTATACTTTTATTAAATAGAGAGATAATAAACGTGTTAAATGTTAGCAGTTCTATAAATACCTAGCAATTTTAATAATAAAATAGTTAAATTACAATAAAATCAACATTTGTTTATTTATCGAAAATCACTTATCGCTTGTTACTTGTTGTCTATATGTAAAAACGTGTTGTCTAGATATATATTTTTTAAACTAACTTCTAATTAAATAGTTTGGTGCTAAATTAAAAGAATGAACAATTGAATTATGAAAGAAAATTCATAATGGAAGTGCAAATTGCTAACAATAAAAACATCGTTTATAAAGAAGCTGGAAAGTTTGAAGAAACTCGTTTTGAAAAAATTCATAACGTCATCTTTAATTCATCTAATGAAGCGTCTATCCTGGTTGCCAAAGAAATTGCTACTTTAATTAGAGATAAAGAGTCGCAAAATCAACCATGTGTTTTAGGGCTTGCCACAGGGTCTTCTCCAGTAAAGGTTTACGAAGAACTTGTGCGATTACACAAAGAGGAAGGCTTAAGTTTTGCTAATGTAATTACATTTAATCTGGATGAATATTATCCAATGGATAAGCATAATATTCAGAGTTATTATTACTTTATGCATGAACATCTTTTTAATCATGTAGATATTCTTCCTGAAAATATTAATATTCCTGATGGTAAAATAAGTAGTGAAGATTTATACCAATATTGTATCGACTATGAACTGAAAATTAAAAATATTGGAGGGTTAGATTTTCAACTTTTAGGAATTGGCAGAACGGGCCACATTGGATTTAACGAACCTGGATCTCATTTTAATTCTGGCACAAGAAGCATCACTTTAGATCATATAACACGTATCGATGCAACTTCTTCTTTTTTAGGTATTGACAATGTACCAAGAAAAGCCATTACTATGGGAATAGGAACTGTTAGAAGCGCTAAAAGAATTGTACTCCTTGCTTGGGGTGGCAATAAAGCCAAAATACTTAAGAAAACCATCGAAGGTGATATTACTTCTCAGGTTCCAGCAACCTATTTACAAGATCACAATAATACTACCTTTGTATTAGACAAAGGTGCTTCGTCCGGCCTAACACGTGTAAAAACACCTTGGCTAGTTACCTCTTGCATATGGACAGAAGCTCTTAAACTAAAGGCCGTAGTTTGGCTAAGTGAATTATTAAACAAGCCTATATTAAAACTTACAGACAAAGGATATAATGACAATGGCATGTCTGGCCTCTTAACTGAAGAAGGTACTGCTTATGATTTAAACATTAAAATGTTTAATAAATTACAGCACACTATTACGGGTTGGCCAGGAGGAAAACCAAATGCTGACGATACACATCGTCCAGAACGTGCTAGCATTACAAAAAAGAGGGTTATTATTTTCAGCCCTCATCCAGATGATGATGTCATTTCGATGGGAGGCACGTTTGATAGACTTGTGGAGCAAGGGCATGATGTTCATATTGCTTACCAAACTTCTGGTAATATTGCAGTATCTGATGAAGAAGCCTTGAAGTTTGCTGAAATCGCGCAATCACTTAATAATAAATCTGTTCATACTCAAGTAATTATAGACTTTTTAAATCTAAAAACAGATTATGATATTGATTCATTAGAAGTTAGACAATTAAAAGGGCTAATTAGACGCAGTGAATCGTATGCTGCAACAAGGTATTTAGGTATAAAAGATGAAAATGTTCATTTCCTTGATTTACCATTTTACGAAACAGGAGCTATCAAAAAGAATAATTTATCACTAGAAGATGTAGCTCTTGTATCCAATTTAATTGAAAAAATTAAACCGCATCAAATATATGCAGCTGGAGATTTGGCAGACCCTCATGGCACACATAAAATATGTTTAGATGCTGTGTTTATGGCTTTGGAAGAACTTAAGCCAAAAGCATTTATGAATGATTGTTGGGTGTGGCTATATCGAGGGGCTTGGCACGAATGGGAATCTTACGAAATTGAAATGGCTGTGCCAATGAGCCCTGACCAGGTTCTTAAAAAAAGACATGCTATTTTTTATCATCAATCTCAAAAAGATGGTGTTATGTTTCAAGGAGATGATAATAGAGAGTTTTGGGTAAGAGTTGAAGATAGAAATAGATTAACAGCTGAAAAATATAATGATTTAGGCCTTGCTGACTATGCAGCTATTGAAGCGTTTAAACGATACCATTTTTAATTATATGAATGTTTTTAGACTACAATATCAAATCACTCAGAGCAATATTAAAAGATATGTCTATAATTGGATTTGCAGACGATATCATTTCTAAACTTTCTGTACCTAAGCTTAGTACCATTAATCAACATGCTGATGATATTGGCAAAAAAGCGGTGCAGTTGCTTGTTAAAAGATTAGAAAATAAGGATGACCTTTTTGAACCAGAAATTAAAGTTATTAAAACGAGTATAATTACAAGGGGATCAACTTGATTTTCTATGTTTTAGTTTAATAAAATTAAAACTAAGTAAGTCTCAACCCTTAGCAAGCAAATGCTGCTGGTTTAGTGATAAACATTATGTTTTTATTTGTTTGTCCAATTACAAAATAGTTTGCCAAAAACATTTATCGGTAATATGCTGTTGTCTATGTGTAAAAAGATGTTGTTTATATATTTTATTTCTAAACCACCTTTTAATTAGATAATATTGGTAATCCAATAGCTTTACAAATAATAAAGCAACAATATTTGTATAAAATAAAATTTTTAAAAATATAATAAAACTAATATTTTAACTATTTAAATGACACTCTTGTTCTTTTTAAACTAATTATTTCATTTAAGAAAAAAATAGGTAATTAAATTTTTTAAATGAACGATTCGTTGAATTTTATTGTTTAAAATATTTCACTGATTAAAAACAAACATTTTTTATGTACTTTTTTATTAATATTAACAACTAATTCAATCTTAAACAATATGAAAACAAAATTATTTAAAAGTTTATTGTTTTTTGGGGCGCTTTTGCTTTGTGCATATACACAAGCTCAATCTGTTTCGGGAAATATATCAGATGCAAATGGTCCGTTAATAGGAGCAAATGTTATTGAAAAAGGAACCAGTAATGGTGTTACATCAGACTTTGATGGTAATTACACCATTAATGTAGCATCCGATGCGGTTTTAACAATTAGCTATATTGGGTATTCTACCCAAGAAATAAGTGTTGATGGTAGGTCAACAATTGATATTGTTATGCTGGAAGACGCTAATGTACTACAAGAGGTTGTAGTTACAGGTTATGCAACGCAGACCAGAGGAGATATTACAGGTTCGGTTGCATCCGTCGATATGGACGAAGCACTAAAGGCTCCTATTGTAAATGCTGCTGAGGCATTACAAGGTAGGGTTGCAGGTGTTACTGTAGTTAACAGCGGATCGCCAGGATCTGCTCCAAAGATTACTATACGTGGTTTTGGTACAATCAATAGTACAGACCCATTATATATTATTGATGGCGTTCAAACAGAAGATGCTAATGCATTGAACAACCTTAACGCAGCTGATATTGACCAAATGAATGTGTTAAAGGATGGTGCTGCTGCTATTTATGGTGCTAGAGCATCTAATGGTGTTATAATTATTACCACTAAAAATGGTGGATATAACATGCCTAAAGCCAAAGTGTCTTTAGATGTATATACTGGTTTTTCACAAATTGGTGATACACCAGGGTTTTTAAATGCACAACAACATGCAGACATGCTTTACCAAAGTCAGGTTAATGACGGATTATCACCAACCCATGGACAATATGGAGTTGGGACGTTTACTGTACCTTCTCAAATTCAGGGATATCGAAGAGTAGTATCATATAACCCTATTACGTTCAGTGCTCCAGGAGAGTTTACAGCCACAGTTGATCCAGGTGGTACCGATTGGGTAGATGCTATTACAAGAAATGCAGCTACTCACAACATATCTGTTTCTGTTGAAAATGGTAACGAAAATGGAAAATACTTTTTATCAGTAGGATATTTAAATAGAGAAGGTATTATGAATCATACTGGATTTGAAAGAATAAGTACACGCTTGAATTCCGAGTTTAAAGCAGTGGAGGGAAAACTAAAAATTGGGGAGCATGTAAATATCTCATTTTCCAATACTAATAGTGGTGTTGGTGAAGCTATCGAAAATTCGTTTAGAATTACGCCATTATTGCCAGTTAGAGATGATAGTGGATTTTTTACCGGAGTAGCGGGCGCAGATTTATCAAATACACGAAACCCTGCTGCGCAATTATACAGAGCTAGAAACAACTACAATAAACGTTATGCCGTTTCGGGAGATGTATACCTATCTTATGACATCTTAGACGAACTAACATTTAAAACAGTGTTAGGTGGCGGATTTAGTACCTTTGACAGCCAGTCTTTTACTGCTCTGGATCCAGAACACGGAGAGCCTATTTCAACAAACTCATTAAATGAACAAGATCAAACCTTTTACAATTGGATTTGGACAAATACCCTAAATTATAGTAAAACATTTGGTGACCATAAAGTGGATGCTTTTGTTGGGATAGAAGCTTTAAAAAATAACGGGAAAGGACGTGGTATAACTAATACAGATTATTTATTTGAGACTCCTGATTTTTATACTATTGCAAATGGGCAAGGTTCTCCAAATGTAGATTATGCTTTTGAGGGATGGGATTCCTTATGGTCTGTTTTTGGTTCTGCTAACTATGCATACCAAGACAAATATTATGCTACAGCTACCTTGCGTAGAGATACATCTTCTCGCTTTTTAGGCGATAATCAATCGGATATTTTTCCTTCCTTTAGTTTGGGATGGTTAATGAGTAATGAGGATTTTTATAACAATGATTCTTTTATAGAGCGACTAAAAATAAAAGGGTCGTGGGGAGAATTAGGTAATCAAACTTTACCAGGTGGAAATCCTACAATTAATATCTCTAATTTGAGTCCAAGTTTGGCTAATTATGCCTTTAATGGTGATGCAGGAAGCATTACGACAGGTGCTTTGTTAACTGCTGTTGGAAACCCTGATCTAAGATGGGAAACTTCAGAAACCTCAAACTTTGGTGTTGAATTGTCGATGTTAAACAGTAGACTTAACGTTTCTGCTGAATATTTTAATATAAAAACGAAAGATTTGATCGTTAGGGACACTCAGCTAATTAGTTCTACTGCTATTGATGCAAATGCTCCTTTTGTAAATCTAGGAGATGTTAAAAATACAGGATTTGATTTCTCAACAAGTTATGGTGATGAAACCTCTAGTGGATTCTCATACGATGTGAGTTTAAATCTTTCTCATTATAAAAGTGAGGTGACACGATTAATTAATGACGCTGCTCGGCCAGGTGAACTCGGAATAAGAAATGGTGCAGCTACTCGATCTGAAGTAGGTGAAGAAATTTCTGTTTTCTATGGCCGTAATGTTATTGGTTTAGATGACAGTGGTAGAATGATATTTGAAGATGTTAATGGTGATGGTATTGTGAATGATAGTGATAGAACCAAAATTGGTTCACCTCATCCAGATTTCACTTATGGGATTAATGTTAATTTAGCATACAAAGGATTTGATGCACAATTGTTTTTTAATGGATCTCAAGGTAATGATGTCTATAACTATAATAAGGTGCATACCGATTTTGGATTGTTCGTAAATGGAAATAGAAGTACAAGAGTATTAAATGCTTGGACACCATCAAACACAAATACGTCAGTACCAGCATTAACATATTCATATCCTTTTCCAGAAACAGCTCCTAACTCGTATTTTGTAGAGGATGGCTCTTATTTGAAATTGAAAAACCTTCAAATAGGATATACCTTTCCACAATCAATCTCTGAGAAGATTGGGGCAGAATCTGTAAGATTGTATTTGCAAGGAACTAACGTTTTCACGCTTACAAAATATAGTGGATTTGACCCTGAAGTAGTTGCATTTGGTAATTTAGATTTAGGAATAGACTATCGTATATATCCAATCTCTAGTATATTTTCTCTAGGTGCAAATATTAAATTTTAAAAAATGAAAACTAATATTAAAATTTTAAAAATGAAAAAAGGAATAATATTTATTGCATTGCTAGTTGGAATTTTAGCATGTAGTGATGAGTTTTCAAACTCCCCTGCTGTTGGTGCACTGAGTGATGATGCTCTTAAAAATGAAACAGGTGTTAATTTATTGCTCACAGGAGCATACTCCACCTTAGATGGGCAGAGAAATGGTGGCTATGGTAATGGCTGGTCAGTCTCTGGAGATAACTGGATTATGGATGTACTTGCAGATGATGCGCATAAAGGAAGTACAGATGATGATCAGGCAGATTTAAAAGAAATTGAATTAATGAACTGGGCGACAGGTAATGGCTATTTCTATGGGAAATGGGGTGTTATTTTCGCTGGAATTAATAGATCTAACGCGGTAATTGCTTTAATAGCAAGTATCGAAGGTGGCGATTTCTCTGCACAATTGGCTGAAGCAAGATTCTTACGCGGACATTATAATTTTGAATTACAAAAAATGTGGGGAAATGTGCCTTACATTTCTGATGAAAATTATGCCAATACAGAATTCAATCAACCTAATTCTGGTCCTATTTGGGATCAGATTGAGGCAGATTTTGATTATGCCATGAGTAATTTACCTTCAACGCAACCTGTTTATGGAAGACCTACATCTTGGACTGCAAAAGCCTTTTTGGGTAAAATGCACTTGTATCAAAGTGAATGGTCTGACGCTTCAGCACTACTTAATGATGTGGTTAATAATGGCCCTTACGATTTATTGGGCGACTTTGCTGATAATTTTAGAATAGTAGGCGACAATAGTGTTGAATCTGTTTTCTCAATTCAATTTGCCGCTGATGGTGGGCAATCATATAATGGGAACTCTGGTGGAGCATTAAATTTCCCTAATCCTGGACCATTTGGTTCTTGTTGTGGATTCTATCAACCAACTCAAGATTTGCTTAATGCATTTCAAACAGATGGCACGGGACTTCCATTATTAGATACATTTAATCAAACAGATGTTGCTAGTGATTTTGGTATTCTTAGTTCAGAACCATTTACAGCGCATACTGGTCCATTAGATCCTAGAGCTGATTATACGGTAGGTAGAAGAAGTATTGACTATAATGGATACGGAGAGCATATTGGTAAAGACTGGATTCGTGCTGGTTTTGGTGATATATCAGGGCCTTATTTGCCAAAGAAAAATGTATACTGGAATGGCGAATCAGGAAACCAAGCTACTGGTGGATGGGGTCAACAACTCTCTGGTGTGAATTATCACATTATGAGATTTGCTGATGTATTATTAATGGCTGCTGAAGCAGCGGTTGAAACGGGTAATCTAACAACCGCACTTACAAATGTTAATCGTGTTAGAAATAGAGCTAAGAATTCTAATTATTTACAAGTTGTAGGCGGTGGTGCAGATGCAGCAAATTATGAAATTGAGCCTTATGCTTCTTTTCCAGATGCAGGTTTTGCTCGAAAAGCAGTTCGTTTTGAACGCCGTGTAGAATTAGGAATGGAAGGTCACAGACTTTTCGATCTTAGACGTTGGGGTGTTGCTGTACAGGTGATGAATGATTACTTTGCAAATGAATCTAGAACAATTACCAATCTTGCTGCTAAAGTAAGTCCTTATACTGCTACTCATAATCTATTCCCTATACCATTAGGTGCTATAGATTTAAGTGGCGGAATCTTAGTCCAAAATACTGGATATTAAGAATATTAATTTATATTAGTCTAACTGGAAAGCGGAGCCTTAATGCTCTGCTTTCCTTTTTAATAAGGGATTTATTTCACGAAATTTACTCAAAGTAAATATATTGGGTTAGAAATAGTTCGAGCTTTATTCCTATTTTTGTAAAGTATCTTTTTTTTAATGGTATTAATTTATAACTCATTTATAACATGCAAAAAATTTGCTTAATATCAAGCATTCTTTTATTGCTAATTTCCTGTACATCTTCACAAAAAGAAGACGAGATAGGTAAAATATTTAATCAGTTAACTACCGAACGAACTGGTGTTTCTTTTACAAATAATTTAATTGAAACAGATACATTAAATTATCTAAACTATGCTTATATGTATATGGGCGGAGGTGTAGCAACTGGGGATTTTAATAATGATGGTTTAAATGATTTATTTTTTACCGGAAATATGGTTTCAAACAAACTTTATCTCAATAAAGGAGAATTAAGGTTTGAAGATATTTCTAATCGTGCTGGAATAGAAGGGGATAAACGTTGGTTTACGGGAGTTACAACCGCAGATATTAATGGTGATGGCTATTTAGATATTTATTGTTCAGTAGGCGGAAAATTCGAACCTAAAAACAATCTGCTTTATATTAATAATGGTGATATGACATTTACCGAACGTGCTGAGGAGTTTGGTATTGATGATATTGGCAATTCAGTACAAGCAACTTTTTTTGATTATGACCTGGATGGAGATTTAGATTTATATGTCGCTAATTATCCACCTACTCCTTTTAATGCTCCTAATCAATTTTATCAATTTAAAATGTTTAACACAAAAGATATAGAAAGCGATAATCTATATAGAAATGATGGTGATAAATATACGAATGTAACAGATGAAGCAGGATTACGATCTTTTGGATTATCGCTAAGTGCTACTGTAAGTGACCTAAATCAGGATGGCTGGCCAGATATATATGTCTCTAATGATTTTAGCACACCGGATTACTTATATATTAATAACGGAGACGGAACATTCAAAGAGCAAGTTAAACAAGCTGCAGATCAAATTTCTTTTTATGGAATGGGTGTCGATATTGCGGATTACAATAATGACGGACTATTAGATATTTTTCAAGTAGATATGGATGCTCCTAATAATAGAAGGGCAAAAGCGAATATGGCAAGTATGAGTCCACAATTGTTTTGGAGTACAGTGAATGCAGGATTTCACTACCAATATATGCATAATTGTCTACAGTTAAATACAGGAAACATTATAAATAGTATACCTACCTTTAGTAATGTAAGCCGTTTAGCTGGTACCTCATCTACAGACTGGAGTTGGGGACCATTATTTGCAGATTTAGATAATGACGGTTGGAAAGATTTGTTTGTTACAAATGGAACAAGAAGAGAGGTTAATAACCGTGATTATTTTAAAATGTTGGAAGGAGTCAAAAACCTGAAAGATAGCCTACTTGAACGCACCTTACAAATTCCATCTGAAAAAATCGACAATTATGTTTTTAGAAATAAAGGAGATCTCACTTTTGAAAAAATGAACCAAAAATGGGGAATAAGTTTTAAAGGATTTTCTAATGGTGCAGTCTATGTTGATTTGGATAATGATGGAGATCTTGAAATAGTAATAAACAATATTGATGATTATGCCAGTATATTTGAGAATAAAAGCTCTGAAATAAACAATTTTATTACATTAAAACTGAACGGTACACCTAAGAATAGATTTGGACTAGGCGCTAAAGTTGAAATTGAATCTGAAGGGATTACTCAAATGCAAGAGCTAACCCTTACAAGAGGTTATCAATCTTCTGTTGCTCCTGAACTTCATTTTGGATTAGGAAAATCCGAATTAATTAACCAGTTAAAAATTTCCTGGCCAGATGGTAATGTGCAGATATTAAACAATATAGTAGCGAACCAGACTTTGCAATTAAAATATGAGGAATCTATCTCTGAAAAAAAGATTGCCAAATACAATAAACGTCTATTTGCTAATGTCACTGAGCAATTGTCATTGAAACACAAACACAGTGAGAATTTGTATGACGATTTTATTAATGAAATACTGTTACCACATCGTACCTCAATGTTCGGTCCGTATTTATCTATTGGTGATCTTAACAATGACAATATGGAAGATTTCTTTATTTCGGGATCTTCTCAATACAAATCAGGATTATATTTTCAAACTTCTGAAGGCTTTGAGCAACAACACACAATTCTTGATGAAGATAATGAGTATGAAGATATGGGCTCGCTGATGTTTGATGCTGACAATGATGGTGATTTAGATTTATATGTTGTAAGTGGAGGCAATGAATTTGAGGCAGATTCTGAAATGTTGCAAGATAGATTATTTAGGAATGATGGGGCTGGAAACTTTACAAAAGCTACTGAAGCCTTACCTACGATGCTCACCAGTGGATCAAGAGTTTACAATGCAGATTTTGATAACGATGGAGATATGGATTTGTTTGTATGTGGAAGGCTTGTTCCAGGAAATTATCCCACTCCAGCAAGAAGTTATGTCTTGGAAAATAAAAGTACACCTGATAACATCCTCTTTGTTGATGTTACTGAACAAATCTCACCTGAACTTGTTAAACCAGGGCTCGTTACTGCAGCCTCCTGGAGCGATTACAATAATGACGGCTGGGTAGATCTAATTGTTGTAGGAGAGTGGATGCCTGTTATGGTTTTTAAGAATAACAATGGAAAATTAAAAGAGGTCTCAAAAAAAATGGGCTTAGATAAAAGCACTGGCTGGTGGTTTAGTATGGCTAATGGGGATTTTGATAACGATGGAGATCTTGATTATATCTTGGGGAATCTGGGTTTAAATTATAAATACAAATCCTCCGAAGGAAATACCTTTGATATCTATTTAAATGATTTTGATAAAAACAATAGTAATGATATTGTTCTAAGTTACTATAACGAAGGTGAAAAATATCCTGTTAGAGGCCGTGAGTGCTCTTCACAACAAATTCCAGCAATAAAAAGTAAATTTAAAGATTATGAATCTTATTCAAATGCTAGTTTAGTAGACATTTATACTGAAAAAGACCTTGAAGAATCATTGCATTATCAAGTAAATACTTTTGCAAGTATGTATATGGAAAATATAGGTGGCAAATTTGTGCTTCATGAATTACCAAACATGGCACAATTGTCAAGTATAAATCAAATTATTCCATACGATTTTGATGCCGATGGTAATCTTGATTTTGTTATGGCAGGAAATTTATATGGTTCCGAAGTTGAAACTCCTCGGAATGATGCTGGAAAAGGCATGTTTATGAAAGGTGATGGTCATGGTAATTTTAAAGCCATCCCTTATCTAGAAAGTGGATTATATACGGCAAAAGATGTTAAGGATTTAGCGATGATAACTGTAGAAGGTAAACAAATGATTCTGGTCGCTAATAATGATAACTATTTAGAGATCGTTAAATTTAAATAGTCTCTTCTATAAGATGATGTAATGCGGACCTTGTATTTAGTAAACTGAAAATTGATTTTTTTTAACAAGTATAAAAATAAAATAACTTTTATGTAAATTAGTTCTACATAATCAATACAGACAAAATGAAAACAATTACATATGTATAAATTGGAAAATAAAAGCACCTTTTTAATCTTGTGACTAAAGTTATTATAACGAGCCTAATCCCAAAAAAAATCAACCTGTTTATTTTTTAGTTTCATAGCGATAGTCTATCACAACATCGTCGGCATAAAGTTTGCCTTTTCTAACGGTAAGTTTTGATTTTTTAAGCACAAAAATTAATAAAGCAGAATTTTCCTTATCCACTTTAAAAGTAAAATTGCCTTTAGCATTTTGTGAAATAAATGCTCTTTGGATAGCGTCATATATTTTCACTTCTTTTTCTCCAACTGAAATTGTTACTTCTTTGGTTTCAGGATTAGGGTTGTAATATAAGTAACTTGGAAATGCTTTGGCTTTATAAAAATCGGTAGCTAATAAATCTAACTGTAAGATATTCTCGATATTAGTTCTTGAAATAATTGAACCAGCAATTCCTACATGTCCACTGCCATACACGCTAAATTGTGATACTTTAGGATTGTTCTTGTTCCAATGCATGCCATCACCAATGGCAACAGGAGCTTCGATATGATCATATTGCTCGTAATGTGCTTTTTTAATGAGGCCCTCGTAGGCAATTACACCTTTTGTATGTTCTTTTTCTTCAGGGATTGTTTGATGGTTATCGGGTATCTGGTTAGGATAAAAAAGTCGTGAAGTGTTCGCTGCATTTAGCATCCATTTTCCAATAGTATTCGCATAGCGTTGGTCGTAACGCACCATAGGGACCAGTGGCCACATGATATCGTAGGTATTCATTAAAAAACCAAACCCTCCATTATGAATAGTGCTCCCAACCATTCCGGAAACATCATATCCATTCCAATTGTCAACAAGAACACCCCAGCCCTCACGACAAACGGAAGAACCATCAAAAGTCCAGTCCAATAATTTAGAAAAATCATAATTTGTTCCTTCCTCGGCATTTAATCTTGCGGCAACATAAGCTCCAAAAGGCATTAATATTTCATAGAATCTATTTTCTTCTAATGCCATTAAAGCCTCTAATGATGATTTTGCGCCTTCTAAATATTTGGGCTCCTTAAATTTTTTATAGGCTGAATACAACACATAAGCATGGCCTGCTGCAACATCTTGTTGTTCACAAATCCAATTTTTCTTTGGCTCTATAGTGGAATAATCAAAGTAAGAATAGGAATAATTGCCATTTAATATGGAATCTGCTTGATAAAACTTATCTGCTATAGAGCGAAGGATAGATTCATATCCGTTTTCTTCCAGATAAAAATCTGCCACAGCATAAAACATAAGATTGGGATAGACATCATACCACCAATCTCTGGCATAACCTCCACCAAGTTGCGCAACCTCCGGGCTGGTATTATTCATAATAATGTTCCATTGGGTTTCACTATTAAAATAATTTTTTAGCATGCCCACATAGTTTTCTTTGTTTTGGTTAGACTTGTCTATCCCTACCATACTAGCTCCTAATACAGAGCCTATACTTGCCAAAGATTCATGAAAAATGCCTTCATAGTTTTCAGTACCTTGCCTAACATCTCCCATTGCAGTATAAATTCCGAATGTTTCCTGATCAAAGTTTTTACGAGAATTATCTTTCCAAATTAATGGCCAGTATTTTCCAGTTTGAGCAGGATCGTACACTTTGGCATCATAATCTTTAGCTAATTGATTGAAGTCTAGAATTTTAAAGGGCTTAGGAAAATTGGGCATTTTCTCAACACGGTTTATAGACTCTTGCATAACCGGATTAATCGCTTCAAATTTTGACACAGTTTTACTACATGAACTCAAAAATAAACTTACCAAAAGACCCAAAGTAGCAACTAGCCTATACACTCTCATTTTCTAATTTATTTTGTTGTTTTAAAAGTTGTTTTGCAATAATTATGGAAAGTAATTGAAGTATTCCAATAATTAATAAGGCATACCTAAGGGCTATGTCTGCATTTACATAAAAAGCAATTGCTAAAAAAGTACCTGCCCCTAAAAAGCGTCCAACATATAGGCCAAATTCATGGTTTAAAATATAGGAGAATTCGTTTCGGTTTTCAATTTTTGAAAGTAAATCGATAACTTTTAGTTGGATAGGGAAATATGCAATATCAAGAACAGGTCTTGCTATTAACAATAAAAAAATAAAAATAATTACTCCTAGACTATTAAACATAATACCATTAATCAACGAGCCAAGGAAAAAACCTATTAGACCAATACTAAAAATCAACAATCGATCCTTTGGTTTTGAATATTTTCCCAAAAAAAACATAGCTATCGCCGAAATAAGAGCTCCTATAGAGAGGGCAGTTCCTAAAATACCTTCAGAATGAAAAAACTTCATCATTAACATTGCGGGAGCTGTTACAATAAACCCTTGAGCCAAGCCTTTTAATACAGCTAATTGAAGCATTTTTTCCCAGAGTTTATGAAATTTAAAATACAAAAATTTCTCACTCTTTGGTTTCTCATATTTTCCAAAATGAAACACAACGGAAGCAATAACTGTTATAATAAAAACAACTATGGTGACTACCCTGTAAGCTGCATTAACTTCGACATTTGAATTACCTCCACTTCCTTTTATTAAATACCATCCAATTATTACAGGAACAATAGCAGCTGCTATTGTATATGCAAAAGTTTCAAACCCATAATAGAAATTACGAACTCTATCTTTGGTAGTGGCAATGACAAGGTAATCTCTATTGGCCCAATAAAATCCGAAAGACATGCCCATAATTAAACCGGCCAGTACTAATCCCAAATAATTAATCTCTTTTAAGGACATCATAAACACCATAGAAACGCCACTTAATAACATCCCCAATGAGAATAGCCTTTTGATATTAATTCGATTTAATAAATAACCATTAATAAAAAAAGTAATAGGAATACCTGTATAAATGGCCAATTGATAAAACATGACTTTAGCAGGATCATTTGAATTCCGCATAATATACGATGCCACAAAAATATCGATAACTGGCAACACAAAAGCATATATTACATTGGTAGCTATTAATATTTTAGCACTCTTTGAAAAATCTTTAAAACCTATTGTTTTTGTTTTGCTCATGATATATTTAATTGGGTTAAAATGGCTTTAATTGAGAAACTGGCTTGACAGACAAACTCATCTGAAGCACCATAATATATTGTAATGATATTGCCATCGACGATATGGCCGTTAGTAAATACTACATTCCCAAAAAATCCGGTTTGCTCATATTCTGCAATAGGCTCCATAATGGGTTCTTCGGATCGTGCAATAACTATTGAAGGATCATCCAAATCTAATAGCATTGCTCCTAAACAATATCTATGTTCTGCTGTAGCGCCGTGATATATTTCTAACCATCCTTTTTCTGTTTTAATGGGAGCTGCACCTGCACCTAATCGTTTACTGTCAAATTTTCCTTCACGGGTTTTGGCAATGCATTTATGATTTCCCCAGTGAACTCTATCTGATGATTCTGCTAACCATATGTAATTACCACCTAATTCCGGGCTACTAGGCCTATGCAACGCATAATATTTTTCGTTTATTTGCTCTTCAAATATTGCACAGTCTTTATTGTGTGGACTAAATATCATTCCTTTCTTCTCAAAATTTTTCCAATCCTTTGTAGTCCTTAAACCAACTCCTACTCCATTTGAAGAAACCATAGTGTATGTTAAATAATAAGTGTCATCAATTTGAGAAACCCGACAGTCTTCAATACCATAAGATTCATATTCTCCTTCTCCAAAAATGGAAGGATACATTTCTGATTCTTTGAACGTTGTCCCGTCATCACTAAAAAGTAGTCTAAGGTGAGATATGGTTGTTAAATAATCTGTTCCATCATAATTGATAATTCTAGCATCCGAGGAATCTAATTTGGGATCGTTAAGATTGAAGTTTAAAATTTCGACATTACCATCATTGTTATAAACAGGAACAGAAACTATTCCTTCCTTTTGAATTGTGCGCTCTGCTACTCGTACCAAGAGTCCTATTTTGCTGTTAAATTCGAATACACCCGGATTTAGTAGACATTCAATAATCATTTTCTCATCACTAGGCCTTAAATCTTTAGGAGACAATAAAGGGTTTTGTTTAGATCTAGTTGCAATGTCAGCCATGTAATTTGATTTTTTTAGTAAATATTAATGTGTCAATTTATAACAAAGGTCTTATTTTCTAATCCAATACCCTTTAAAGTTAAGGACTTCCATTCTTTAGGTAAAATAGGATTCACTTGAATTATTCCTTCGTCAGTTAAGTGTAGTCCACCAAAACCAAATAATACAGTTTGTAACATACCTCCAGCTCCTGTCACAAAATAGGGATTATTACTGGTGGCAGCTTCCGACAATGCACCAAAAGGAGGGCGTTTATTAGGTTCATAACTTTCCTTAAACAATCGAAATGCTTTTTGGACGTCACCAAGTCTTGCATAAATTACTGCAAAAATAGATTTACTCATAGCTGGACCTTCTTTCGCTAATTTTGGCTCGTAGTATTTTAAATCTTTTAATAGAGTAGTTTCGTCGTTTACAATATTCAATGGAAATGCTAATAAGTTAACATCGGCTTGTTTAATAATATCTCCATCGTATTTACTGTGCTCCATTGTAGTACCATCAGGAAACTTGTGAATTATAATTTTATCTGCAACTACATCCCATTCATTATTTGGTTTAATGCTTAATTCTTTCGCTGCTAATACAGCAAACTGTAATGCAGTAATAGCCGAACCATTTGTAAACGCATTATCATCTACATTTGGTGCAAATTCATTGGCGCCTACTACATTCTTAATAGAATAACTGCCATCTGAATTTTTAACAGAACGACTTACCCAATAATCTGCTATTTCTTTTAACATTGGATAGCCTCTTTCTGTTAACCAAAGCTTATCTTTTGTAATTCGATAATAATTCCAAAAAGCAATAGCTACATCTGCTGTAATATGATGTTCAAAAGTCCCTGTTAAAGCCCAAGCAGGAGTTGCCTCTTCTCCTGTATCATCACTTTCCCAAGGGAACATAGCGCCTTTATAACCAAAATTTAAGGCTTTCTGTTTTGCCTTTTCTAAACGATCCGATCTGTAATTAACCAAAGATCTAGCTATATCCTGATTGAGTAGTAATAATGGTGGGTACATCCAGAGTTCTGTATCCCAAAAAATATGCCCATTATAACCCTGAGAAGATAATCCCATAGGTGAAATACTTAAATCTGAATCTCCTCTTGAAAAAGAATATAAATGGTAGAGTGCTAATCGAACATCTTGTTGAGATTGTAAATCGCCTTCAATAATAATATCGCCTTCCCATAAATTTTCCCATAAATTTTTGTGCTGATTGAGTAAATCATCTCTTGGTGTTAATAAATTAAAAATCACAAAACGTTCAGATTCATTTTGAGGATCGAAAAAATCTTGTGTTGAACATTGCGCTGCAGTCCAGGCAAATTCTAATGAGACACCTCCTTCTATATTCTTTTCAAAAGAGAGCTGGTTGTTGTATTCCGATACTTTATTATGTTTCAATTTGGGACGCTGATGTTCATCTCCACTGTTAATATCATGCCAAATAAAGGTCGCAGAAGTTCCAACGATGTGCTTCCCCATTCTGCTCTTTGCAACCGTTTGAAGAATTGGCATAGTAACTTCGGCATCTCTTAAAACTCTATATGTGCTTAATACGTCTTTGTATTCTTCAGGAGTTTCAATTTTTCCAGTTGCCTTTACATTTATAGATTGTTTAGCTTTTATGCTTATATCGACATATCCACTATATGGTACATTTCGTAAGGCATACATTGTATAAGAAACCTCCGCTTTGTTTTTAAATGCAAAAGTGGTAGTAAAGCTAGCAGTCTTCATATTTAAAGTCTGCTTCCAATTGCTGATATTATGTGAAGTTAGAAGTTCACCGTCAATTTCAATATCCAAATTACCAAAGTTCATTCCTTTTAATATTTGACTAACACCTAATGGGGATGCTTTATCATAAACATTATTTAAAATAATTTGTTCAATTTGAAAGAGTTTCTCTGAAGGTAACATTCCTATACGCCCATTGGCAACAACAATACCAGTGTAATTTTCATTGTTAGTAGTGGTTATATTCCAGCCATCTTGTTGGGCTGTTGTTGTTAAAGCACTTAAAATAAATAAGGTGACTAAAAAATATTTCATAATAGGATGAATTGATTAAGTAATTCTTGCGAATCTCTTTAATTATTTAAAGACTTTACAAAAATACTTTAAAAAAGAGCTCTTTTAGCAAGCGAAATCGTTTTCGTGATAGAAATTAATTATTCATCAATTTAAAAACAGATACTTAATTAAAGTTTCTTTAATTTAACAATCAGAATAATTAAACAAACTACTAACTAAATTGTAGATGAAAAACAAAATATTATTGTGGTCAATTACTGCAGCTTTAGCTGGATTTTTATTTGGATTTGATACCGTCGTAATATCGGGTGCCAATCAACCAATTAAAAATTTGTGGAATACAACGCCATTATTTCATGGCACATTTATTATGTCGATGGCGCTTTGGGGAACAGTGATTGGAGCTCTTTTAGGAGGAATACCCTGTGAGAAATTTGGACGCAAAAAAACATTATTCTGGATTGGTATTTTATATTTATTATCTGCACTGGGTTCTGCTTTTGCACCAGACCCTTATTTATTTTCATTCTTCCGGTTTATTGGTGGATTAGGTGTTGGTGCTTCTTCGGTGGCCGCACCAATTTATATATCAGAAATATCTTCATCTCAAAATCGTGGACGACTAGTTGCTCTTTATCAATTTAATATAGTGTTTGGAATTTTTATAGCTTTTATTTCTAATTATTTACTAAAAGGAATTGGTGGAACTAATGATTGGAGATTGATGTTAGGAATTGAAGCTGTACCAGCATTAATTTATTCAGTTATGGTATTGGGAGTACCAAACAGTCCCAGATGGTTGGCAGTTAAAAAACGTGACGATGAAGGCTCTCTACTAGTATTAAAGCTCATTTATAGTAAAGATAAAGCTCTTGAAAAGTTAAATGAAATTAAAGAACATATAACTTCAACTGTAAAGGGAGAAAATATTTTTAAGAAAAAATATAAAACAGTATTATGGTTAGCCTTTTTTATTGCATTCTTTAATCAGATGTCAGGTATAAATTTTGTCTTGTATTATGCTCCTGAAATATTAGAGAGATCTGGTTTAGCGGTTAAAGAATCATTATTTAGTTCGATATCAATTGGAATCGTAAACTTAATTTTTACAATTATTGGTATTCGCCTTATTGATAAATTGGGTCGCCGACAATTACTAAAAATAGGTTCTATAGGATATATATTAAGTCTGGCAATGGTAGGTTGGTGTTTTTATAGTGATGCCAGTTCTTCTTTATTACTAGCTTTTATTTTAATTTTTGTAGCTTCACATGCCATTGGTCAAGGTGCCGTTATTTGGGTGTTTATTTCAGAAATATTTCCTAATAAAATTCGTGCTTTTGGTCAAT
Organism: Flavobacteriaceae bacterium; assembly: GCA_965250265.1. Classification (GTDB taxonomy): domain Bacteria; phylum Bacteroidota; class Bacteroidia; order Flavobacteriales; family Flavobacteriaceae; genus PRS1. The sequence goes on from CBDFNO010000014.1 coordinate 691,294, forward strand.
CGTGGGGAACAGGAACTCATTGGGTGTTTGCAGCTATTATAACCTTATTAACACCAATATTTTTAGATAAGAATGCAGGAATATTCAAGGACAATCCCTGGCCTATATTTGTCTTTTTTGCCTCAATGATGCTATTACAATTATTATGGGTAATCTTTAAAATGCCTGAAACAAAAGGAATTTCATTAGAAGAATTAGAAGAGGAATTAACAAAAGAATAATTTGGTATGCCATTTATAATTTGTTTTGGAGAAGTGCTTTGGGATGTATTTCCGACTTATAAAGAAATAGGCGGCGCGCCGTTAAATGTGGCATTACGATTAAGTTCTATGGGTAATGATGTAAGTATGATTAGTAGTGTTGGAAATGACAACGATGGAAAAAAGCTAATATCCTTTATTACATCTAATGCTATCAATGCCGACGAAATTCAAATTAATAAAGAGTTTGAAACAAGTCGTGTCAAGGTGATTTTAAACAAAAAAGGATCTGCTACATACAATATTGAATTTCCATGTGCCTGGGATAATATTCATTTAAACGAAGAGTTAAAGGAATTTGTAAAAAAATCCGATGTTTTTATTTTTGGAAGTTTGGTGGCTAGAAATAAGGTTTCAAAACATACTCTTCTGGAACTGCTTGAAGTAGCAAAATATAAAATTTTTGATGTTAATTTAAGACCTCCTCATTATACAATGGATGTTTTAAGTAAACTCATGGAAGAAGCAAATTTTATAAAGTTTAATGATGATGAGTTATTAGAAATTTGCGAACAGTTAGAATTTTATTCTAGCGATATTGAATCCAATATTAAATTCATTTCAAAAACAACTAAAACAAGTAACATTTGTGTTACTTTAGGCAAAGACGGAGCGATATTATTTATTTCTAATACTTTTTTTAAGAATTGTGGTTATCCAATTAAAGTTAAAGACACTGTAGGAGCAGGAGATTCATTTCTGGCATCTTTAATAATTGAACTCTTAAATAATAAACTTCCACAAGAAGCTCTAGATTTTGCATGTGCTGTTGGGGCAATTGTAGCGAGTAGTAATGGAGCAAACCCAAAAATAACAGAAAAAGATATTGACGATTTTATCAAAAAATAAGCAACAATTTTAAATCTGACTCGTAGTTTTTGAAATTTCGAATTACCACTATTATCTATTCTTTAATGAAATAGCTCTAACATTAGGTCCTCAATCACTAAAGATATTTCATTTCAATAGATATTAAATTAAGAATATTTCAATTAACGAAAACGTTTTCGGAACTTTTATGGTTATTTTTCTTCAAAATTCATTGAATTCTAACAGAAAAATTCAATATTCGTTAAATTAAGGTAAATATCATCTATTTTTTATTAACTTATTCCCCCAAATATGTAGTAATCTATTTTATGTAATGAATGTTTGATATATTTCAAAAAATAAAAACAAACAAATTTGATTATTGTATTGTTTACTTTAAGCAAATAAAAGACCAAATATAAATTAATCAGAATTCAAATAAATATGAAAAACAAATTACTTAAAAAACTGATACTTCCGGTATTCTTTATAATAGGAAGTTGTATTTATGCTCAATCAGTCACGGGTGTTGTATCTGATGCTACTGGAGCATTACCAGGTGTAAACGTCCTTATAAAAGGAACCTCTACTGGAACACAAACTGATTTTGACGGAAATTATACATTAAATAATGTGTCTTCTGACGCTGTAATTATTTTTAGCTTTCTAGGCTATAAAACACAAGAAATTACAGTAAACGATCAAACGGTAATTAATGTCCTTATGGAAGAGGATTTCGCAAACCTAGAAGAAGTTATAGTTACTGGTTATGGGTCGTCCATTAGAAAAGAAGTTACTACTGCTATTACAAGTGTAAACGTAGAAGAATTTAATCAAGGTGTAATTAGTGATCCAACTCAATTACTCCAAGGTAAAGTTGCTGGGCTTAGTATCTATAATAAAGGTGGTAATCCAAATTCAAACGGTACTATGCGGTTAAGAGGTATTTCTACTGTAGGTGGAAATACAGAGCCTTTAGTTGTGATTGATGGCGTATTGGGTCAATCTTTGAATAATGTAGATCCTAGTGATATCGAAAATATTACAGTATTAAAAGATGGTTCTGCGGCGGCAATCTATGGTACCCGTGGTTCTAGTGGTGTAATCTTAGTAACCACAAAATCAGGCAAGACAGGTCAAGATTTACAAATAACTTATACTGGACAGTTCGCAACTTCTTCTATAGGAAACCAAATAGATGTTATGACTGCGAGTGAATTTCTTGCAGCAGGAGGTACAGATCTAGGAAGTACGACCGATTGGCTCGATGAGGTTACGCGTACAGCTTACTCTAAAACACATAATGTTTCAGCAGTTGGAGGTGGTGAAAACTCTAGCTACAGAGTGTCAGTAAATTTTAGAGATACTGAAGGTATATTAGAAAATTCTGGTTTTGATCAGTTCAATGCAAGAACAAAATTTTCTGGAAAACTTTTGAATGATAAATTAAGATTCACTATTAACTCTTCATTAACACAGAGAGACAGTGAGTTTGGTTTTACTGAAGCATTACGATATGGCGTTCTCTATAACCCAACAGCTCCTATTTTTGGTGCTGATGCTCCTTTCGCATTTAATTCAGATCAATTTGGTGGGTTTTTCGAAACTTTAGGCCTTTTCGATAGTTTCAATCCTGTATCTATCGCAACTCAAAATAGAAATAATGGTGAGCAAAGTACGTTAACTTATAGTCTGGATTTTAAATATACTTTTAATAATGAATTCTCAGCCAACCTTAATTTTAGCGAACAGTCTGTTAAAAATAATACAGGACAATACCATCCAACAACCGATTTCTTTAGAGGAAATGCGTTAAGCCCTTTCAATAAAGGATTAGCAAGCTTTTTTACCAGTGAAAGTAGAAATAAAACTTTAGAGCTATATGGTACTTATAACAAGTCCTTTGACACTTTTGATTTTAAATTTACTGGTGGGTATTCCTGGCAGGAAAGTGATTATAATGAACATTTCTTTTCATTGGGTGATTTCCCTCCTGGTGTAGATTTTGACTTTAGTAATCAAATAGAGGCTTCACAAGATTTATTGGAAGCTGGTCGTATTATTGCCAATAGTGGTAGAAATGATGATGACCGAATTATTGCATTCTTTGCACGTGCAAATGCTACATTTGACGATGCTATTTATTTCAATGCATCGATTAGAAGAGAAGGGTCAAGTAGATTTGGTGAAAACGAGCAATGGGGTTATTTTCCTGCTGCTGCAATTGGTGCAGATTTAAATAACTATTTACAACTGGATAATATTGATTTATTTAAAGTGAGATTGGGTTATGGTGTTACAGGTGCAATTCCACCTGGAGTCGGCCTATCTCAAACAACTTTTAATGTTAATAATGGAGCGAATGGTTTTGGTCCTGCTGCTACAGGGTTAGGTAACAGAAAGGCAAATCCTGATCTTAAATGGGAAGAGAAAAGAGAGATAAATTTAGGTTTTGAATTAAGTACTAATCGTTGGGCAGCTACTTTAGACCTGTATAATAGAGATATTGTTGACTTTATTACTAGTGTAAACATTGATGCAGCAGCAAATGATGGGTTTACCAGTCAATTTCAAAATGGCGGCGAATTAAACACAAAAGGTCTTGAAATTAGTTTAAATTATGATGTTGTTAATAACGATAAAATCTCGTACAACACGGGTATTATATTTTCTACTTACAAAACAAAGTTAGAGAAGAATACTGGTGGAGATAGAACTATAGCAAATTTAGGATCACCAGGACAGAATGACACAGCAATGATTTTAGTAAGAGAAGGAGAAGAAGTAGGTCAAATTTGGGGTCCTGTATTTACAGGTGAAGTAGATGGTAATGGCTCACAAATATTAGCTGATCTTAATGGTGATGGAGTTTTATTGACTGATCAAGGTAGTGCTTTAGCTGAGGATGGAGATTTTGCTGTGTTAGGTAAAGGTTTACCCGATTTCGAACTTGGTTGGACAAACCAAGTTACGTTTGGCAATTGGGATGTAAATGCATTTTTTAGAGGTGCTTTCGGGCATAGTTTAGTAAATACTTTCCGTGCATTTTACGAGCCAATAATTGGTTCTCAATCTTCTTATAACTTTATTAACACAGAGTTGGCAGATCCCAATATAACAAGTGCTCAATTTAGTTCTCATTATGTTGAGAAAGCTGGGTTTTTTAAGTTAGATAATCTATCGGTAGGTTATAACTTTGATATAAATAACAGTTATATTAAAAATATAAGATTGTCCTTAAGTGGTCAAAACTTATTTACCATTACAAATTATACCGGATCTGATCCAGAACCAGCATTACAAGATTTTGGTGCAGCGAGTAATGCAGATTTTGTAAATGCATCTCCAAATGTATTAGCTCCTGGAATTGATAGGCGTAATAATTACTTTTCGTCTACGACTATAACATTTGGAATAAATATTAATTTTTAATAAAAAAATAATACTATGAATCGTTTAATAAAATTAACATTCTTATTCAGTACGCTATTTTTAGCATACTCATGTACTGATTTGGACGAAGTTCTAGAAGATGAGTTGACGGATGAATTCGCTGATGATGGTGTTTCTGTAATAGATGGTGCTACAGATGGTGGAGTTTTACCTCCAGGGTCTTTAATAGCAGCATATAATGCACTTAGAAATGGCACTGCAGGTCATGGCTCCTACTATTCCATTCAAACAGTTTCTTCGGACGAACAGACTATTGGAGCAAAAGGTGGTGACTGGTTTGATGGGGGAATTTGGGTACGTATGCACCAGCATACTATTAGTTCAGCTAGTGGACCTGTAAATGATACCTGGAATAATGCTTATGGAGGTATAGGTGAAGTAAATTTAGCACTTTCAGGATCTTTATCACCTAATGAAGCGGCTCAAGCTAAAACAGTTAGAGCATTTCACTATTTGAGGTTATTAGATCTTTTTGGTAGAGTTAAAATAATAACATCTCCAGGTGGTGATGCACCACAATCTGATAGAACTACAGTATTCAATTTTGTAGAAAGTGAATTATTAAGTGCACTAGGCATAGCTGCTGTTACAGGTAGTATGGACTTATCAGGTAGTGCATTAGGTACAGGTTCAGAACCTTATATAGCCAATCAATTTGCTGCGCTAGGCTTATTAGCCAAACTCTATTTGAATGCTGAAGTATATACAGGTACTACGCATTATCAGGAAGCTGATTGGGCTGCTACTTATATTATAGATAATGGTCCTTACCAATTATGTGGTGCAGGATGTTCTGTACCTAATCTTGCCCAAAGGCCTGCCGTTGCTTCCGATCCTGCTACTTTAGAAGGGTACGCAGCTGTATTTGCGCCAAACAATCAGTTTAATCCAGAAATGATTTGGTCTATTCGTTATGATGAAGTTAGTGCTGGTGGAATGAATTATTCTCAAATGAACATGCATTATAGTTCTCAATTAACTTATGGATTAGACGCACAACCTTGGAATGGATATCAAGTTCTTGAAGAATTTTATAATAGTTATGATGGTACTGATGAAAGGAAAGTAGCAAATTTTTTAGAGGGTCCTCAACAAGATTTTGGTGGCAACGCTTTACTTGATTTTGCTGCAGATGATCCTGATCTAGTACTGAATTATACGCCAGCTATTAATGAATTAGTGCCTAATTCTATTAGAGAAAGTGGAACACGAGCCAAAAAATTTAGTTTTCAATTATTTGGCAGACCTGATATGAACAATGATTATCCTATAGTTAGATTAGGAGATGTATACTTGATGCGTGGCGAAGCTAGAGCCAGAGAAGCTGGTAACTGGAGTTTAGCAGGGCCTGATGTTGATGTTATAAGAGATAGAGCTGGTTTAGCGCCTATGACCATTACTGCTGAAAGTTTCCTTGCTGAAAGAGGTAGAGAGATGTTTCAAGAGGCTACCCGTAGAACTGATCTTATTCGTTTTGGTAAATGGGGTGATTCTTGGTGGGAAAAAACAAATAGTGATTCTTTTAGAACAGTGTTCCCTATTCCACAAAATCAAATAGATGCTTCTGGTGGTAGTTTAACACAGAACACTGGTTATTAGAATTAGAGTGTTAATTTGAATTATGTTTAAATACAAATAAAAAGGGTTGTTCTTTGTGAACAACCCTTTTTTATATTCTACATATTTATAAATAGATTAGAATGAAAAGAATTATTTTGTTATTAGCACTGTTCTTAACTTTAGTTACTGCTAATACCCAAAATTTAATTATTACCGATACGATATACAGAGATGGTATATATCGAACATTTGAGGAATTCAAGTTTAATAAGCCTTCGATTGAATTTGATTACAATGTAGTAATTAAAACTCATAACTATAGTAAATTTAATATTGCTCAACAGGTGGCATTTTATAAGATTATGATAAGTAAAAAGATTGGAAAATCAATAGGAAATGTTTTTGGCTTTAGTAACGGTAATAATGTATATATCAATGACCATTCACCTAAATTAAGTCCAAAAATCGAATTTTCGAAAATTGAATACTTTGGTATCTATTGTTATTATAAAGAAATCTATAACCAAACTGTTTATACTAAAACTTCAAGAGCGGAGAAAAATATAAAAGATTCAAAAAATATTCACATTTCAAACAATGTACGAAATGTTAAATATAGAAGTACAGCAAGTAACGAAGGTCGATTAGTCGAAAAAAATAATAAATATTGATTCTGGCGAGATCACCATTTTAAAAGTTAAAAGTCTTAGAAAGTTAATTGCGAACAATAAAGAACTACTTGATGAATTTAATAATGATTCTCATCGGAGTGATAAATTAAAGCAATACTTAATAAGATATTTGAGCAGCGATAATTAGAATAATTTATCGTTAAAAAAGTATAAATTTTATGTCTTTTTTTGTACTTATCCAAAGTTTTCGCATATTTTTATAAACCACTATCTATTGAATTTTTAAACATAGCTTAATGAAGAACCTCTTCTTTTTTTTAATACTAATATTACTTTCATGTAAAGAAGAAAATAAAAAAGATACTCCGTTATTTATTCTTAAGGATTCTTCTATAGGCATTGTATTTGAGAATACATTAACCTATACAGAGTCATTTAACCCCTATGTATATCGTAATTTTTACAATGGTGGTGGTGTTGCAATAGGAGATATTAATAATGATGGTCTAGAGGATATTTATTTCACGGGTAACATGGTGAATAATAAATTATATTTAAATAAAGGGAATTGGCAATTTGAAGATATTACACATAAAGCTCAAGTTTCCTGTCCCGATGTTTGGTCAACTGGAGCATCATTTGTAGATATTAATGGAGATGGATTTTTAGATATATATGTTTGTAAATCTGGAAAACCTGGTGGCTCAAAAAGGCACAACGAACTGTTTATTAATAACGGTGATCTTACCTTCACCGAATCTTCAAAAGAATATGGATTAGATGTCGAAGGTTTATCTGTACATGCTGCGTTTTTTGACTACGACAAAGATGGAGATCTTGATTGTTATATTTTAAATAACTCTATTAAATCAATTGGAGCTTATGACCTTATTAAAGATCAAAGAACAATACCAGATGAAACAGGTAGTGGTAATAAATTCTTAAGAAATGACAACGGTAAGTTTAAAGACATTACTGTTCAGGCTGGAATTTATACAAGCAAAATAGGATTTGGACTTGGTATAACTTTAGGAGATTTTAATAATGATGATTGGACTGATATATTTATTTCGAATGATTTTTTTGAGAAAGACTATTTATATATTAATGATACAAAAGGTGGATTTAAAGAACAACTGGAAGATTATTTCGAATCAATATCTATGGGATCTATGGGTGCAGATCTAGCTGATTTAGACAATGACCTCCGTACAGATTTAATGGTTACTGAAATGTTACCTGCAACTCATGAAAGACAAAAAACGAAAACCATATTTGAGACTTGGGATAAACAGGAACTTGCAAAGCGACAAGGCTATTTCAATCAGTTTTCAAGAAACACCCTTCAAAGAAATTTAGGTAGTGGTAATTTTATGGAATTAGGTAGAAAAGCTAATGTTTCTGCAACCGAATGGAGTTGGAGTGCTTTAATATTTGATATGGATAATGATGGATTAAAAGATATTTTTATAAGTAATGGTATCTATAAAGATTTATTAGACAGAGATTATCTTACTTATGAGGCTAATGACGAGACTATTAAAAATAGGATAAATAGTAATGAGAAAGAAGTAATTAAAAAATTGATAGATGCGATGCCTTCCAAAGCAGTTTCAAATGCCGTTTTTCGTAATCTGGGTAATTTTGATTTTGAAAATAAAAGTAAAGATTGGGGATTAAATCTTCCTAGCTTTAGTAACGGCAGTGCTTATGGAGATCTTGACAATGATGGAGATCTTGACATTGTTATAAACAATGTAAATATGCCGTCTTTTATTTATGAAAACACTACCGATACCCTAACACATAGAAGTATTACATTAAAATTATCTCAAAAAGATAAAAACCCTAATGGGATAGGCACTAAAGTCATAATCAAATATGATGATGACACAATGGCTTACATAGAAAATTATACTTCTCGCGGATTTCAAAGCAGTGTTCCTTCTAGGATTCATTTTGGCTTGGGGAATACAAAAAATATAGACTCCCTTTGGTTAAAATGGCCAGATGGATCTACAACAGTTCTATCTAATTTACCTACAAATAAAATGTATGTTATCGATCATTCTACTAAAGTAAATGGTGTTAATCCTAATTTGAAAAATATTGACAATAAATCAATAACTAAAGACATTAAGCCTTTATTTAATTTTACTCATAGAGAAAATAATTATATCGATTTTAATAATGAGAGATTATTGACACAAATGTATAGTAATGATGGCCCTGCACTAGCTAGCGATGATATTAATAATGATGGCATTGTTGATTTTTTTGTTGGAGGCGCAAAACATCAATCAGGAAAATTGTTTATATCATCTGTGAATGGTTATACCGAAATAAGCAAACCATTTATTAATGAGATAAACTCTGAAGATGTAGATGCTTTATTTTTAGATGGGGATAATGATGGAGATATGGATTTGTATGTATGTCATGGAGGTAAAGCTTTTTCACCCCATTCAATATCATTGAACGATTCGTACTATATAAATCAAAACAATACTTTTATAAAAGCAACTAACTCACCCACGTTTCCACTCACAATAAGTTCCTCAGTCGTGAAAGCTGCCGATTATGATAATGATGGTGATTTGGATTTGTTTGTTGGAGAAAGATATAAAACAAATATATATGGACAGCCAGGATCAGGATATATATTGGAAAATGATGGGCAAGGAAACTTTAAAACTTCTAAAAATAATACACTCGAAAATATTGGTATGATAACTGACGCTAGTTGGACAGATCTTAATAATGATGGGTGGCAGGATTTGATTGTTTTAGGAGAATGGATGCCTATCAAAATATACATTAATGTTAATTCTAAATTAATGGACAAGAGTGATTCTTATGATCTTACAAATACATCTGGACTTTGGTCTTCTATGGAGCTTGTGGATATAGATGGAGATGGAGACCAAGATATTGTTGCGGGTAATATTGGGCTTAATAGTTTTTTTGAAGAAAATATGAGAATGTTTGTATCTGATTTTGATGGCAATGGTTTTAAAGAGCAAATTATCTGTAAGAAAGCTGCAGATGGATATTATCCAATTGTAGATAAAGATGAGTTAATTTCACAGATACCTTCTCTAAAAAAGAAATTGTTGTACTATAAAGATTACGCTAAAGCAAATATGCAATCTATTTTCTCTGAAGAAGCATTAAATAACGCTTATTTTATTGATTTAAAAGTGTTAAAGAGCACAATATTTTTTAATGAAAAAGGTATATTTGTTCCTGAAAAACTCCCAAATGAAATACAATATGCTCCAGTATATTCTATCAGTTCGACGGATTTAAATGAAGATGGTTATATAGATTTATTTTTCGGAGGAAATCAATATTTAGTTAAACCCCAATTTGGAAGTTATGATGCATCAAAAGGCTGGGCTCTATTTGGTCCTTATTCATCAAACAAAGAAAAATCTAAAGTATATTCTTTGGGTATAAAAGGGCAAATTAGAAACCTTAAATGGATTAACCATAACCATAAAAAAATATTAATTGCGCTCATAAATAATGAAAAAACAGTGTTTAAAACTTATATAGAATGAATTTTAGAGCTTATATACTAATCCTTTTAATAGTACTTGTTAGCTGCTCTGAATCTAAATATTCTATGCTTGTTAAAACAGAGATGGCTAAAAATGTTGTGAATGATTCACTCATGTTCGGAATGAAATTTGGCGAGACCAGACAAGATTTTTATGATCAATGTTGGAAATTAAATAATGAAGGAATCATTATGCAAGGACCTAGCAATAATTTCGTAAGATACGATCTTCCTATTAAAGAAGGTGAAAGTACTACATCTGCCATAACCATGCTTTTTTATGGGGTTTTTGACGAAGACAAAATTTTGACTGGAATGGATTTGAGATTTTCTTATGTAGCTTGGTCTCTATGGAACAAATCTCTTCATGCTGATAAGTTACTGCCCGTTATTAAAGATTCACTTCAATCATGGTATCCAGGGAATGATTTTACTCAAGTAAGATTAAAAAAAACCAAGAAAAATATATTTGTAAAAGTGGATGGTAATCGTCGTATAATTATTGAAGCATTAGACAATAATAAAGATGTTAATGCGCGAATTGATGATCTCAGATATGTCCTTGACTAAATTTTAAGAAATATAACCTTATGACGTCTTATAACAGAATAATAATTGCTTTACTGATAATTGTAAATATCTCATGTACATCAGAAAAGAAAGAGTCTCAAACAACTTTTAAATTGTTAGACGAATCACAAACGGGAATTGATTTTTCTAATAACCTCACTTATACTAATGATTTTAACGTATATAAATACCGTAATTTTTATAATGGTGGTGGTGTAGCAATTGGGGATATAAATAATGATAGTTTACCCGATATCTATTTTACTTCAAATCAAGAACAAAATAAATTGTACCTCAACCTAGGTAATTTTCAATTTAAAGATATAACAGATAACGCTCATGTAGGTGGTGTTAAACCGTGGTCAACCGGAGTAACTATGGTTGACATTAATGCTGATGGATATTTAGATATTTATGTGTGTAATTCTGGAGATATAAATGGAGAAAATAAGCAAAACGAACTCTTTATTAACAATGGTGACCAGACTTTTACAGAAAAAGCTGCCGAGTATAATCTTGCTGATAAAGGATTTTCTACTCATGCATCATTTTTTGATTATGACAAAGATGGTGATCTAGATGCGTACATTTTGAACAATTCATATCAAGCAATTGGCAGTTTTGACTTAAGAAGGAATGAACGTCCTAAAAGAGACTTATTAGGAGGTGATAAGTTAATGGAAAACAGAGATGGTAAGTTTTTTGATGTAAGCGAAAAATCTGGTATTTACGGAAGTGTAGTTGGGTTTGGTTTAGGGGTTACTGTTGGAGATGTTAACAATGATGGCTGGGAAGATATTTACGTTTCCAATGACTTTTTTGAGCGTGATTACTTATATATAAATAATAAAAACGGAACATTTTCAGAGAATCTTGAAAATGAAATTGCGGCCACAAGTGGAGCTTCTATGGGTGCCGATATGGCCGATATTAATAATGATGGTTATAACGATATATTTGTCACGGATATGCTCCCTTCTGAATATGATCGTCTAAAAACGGTTACAACTTTTGAAGATTGGAATAAATATCAATTAAAAGTTAATAGTGGTTATCATCACCAATTTACACGAAATACGTTTCAGTTAAACAATCAAAATAATTCGTTTAGTGAAATTGGCAGATTAAGTGGTGTTGAAGCTTCAGATTGGAGCTGGGGAGCTCTTATTTTTGATATGGACAATGATGGCCTCAAAGATCTTTTTATTGCAAACGGAATTTATAGAGATCTTACCAATCAAGACTATCTTCAATATATTTCAAATGAAGAAGTTATTAAATCTATTGTTGCTAATAATGAAGTAGATTATAAAAGATTAATTGAAATAATCCCTTCTAATAAGGTAAAAAATCATGCTTATAAAAATCTTGGAGAACTTGTATTTAACAGTTACGAAGAATCCGGTCTTTTAACTGAAAGTTTTTCTAATGGTGCTGCTTATGGAGATTTAGATAATGATGGCGATCTTGACCTAGTGGTTAACAATTTAAATATGAAGGCTTTTGTATATAGAAATACTACTGCAGATAAAGGAGAAACAAGTTATATTAAACTTGTTCTAAAAGGAGAAAATAAAAATACAAATGCTATTGGAGCGAAAGTTGAAATTTTAAACCATAATCTTTCTATAGAAAATCAACCTGCTAGGGGATTCCAATCTAGTATGGATCCTAGAATTAATTTTGGCCTACAAAATAATGATCCCTTAACTATAAATGTAATTTGGCCACTAGGAAAAAAGACAGTATTAAAAAATGTAAAAGTTAATCAAACCTTATTTTTATCTGAGTCTGATGGGCAAATTAGTTCTAATGAAAATAAAGTTGAAAATGAAAATATTTTTCAAAAAGTTAAATTAAATACTGAATTTATCCATAAGGAAAACAAGTTTGTTGATTTTCATCGCGATCGATTACTAAATCAAATGTGTAGTACCGAAGGTCCAAAAATGTCAATGGCAGATGTAAATGGAGATGGTTTTAAAGACATCTTTATTGGAGGCTCAAAGACAAACACAGCAAATATTTTATATGGTAATGCCGAAGGATTAACATCAATTAAAACAACGGCTTTTAATAAGAATAAAAATTCAGAAGATTCATCCAGTTTGTTTTTCGATGCTGATAATGATGGAGATCTCGATTTATATGTATGTAGTGGTGGTGTAGAATACTCTCAATATTCGAATGCTTTTTTAGATAGATTATATTTTAACGACGGCAAAGGAAATTTCGAATTATCCGATCAAAAACTTCCATCAACTAATTCTATGCATAGTACTTCTACGGTTATTTCATCTGATATCGACAATGATGGTGACCTGGATCTTTTTGTTGGTGAAAGAATAATACCACTTAAATACGGTTTGCCTTGTTCTGGGTTTATCCTTGAAAATGATGGAAAAGGTAACTTTACTGATATAACTAATCTTAAAGCTAATGATCTCAATAATATTGGAATGATTACAGATGCCATTTTTCAAGACTTAGATGAAGATGGTGATGATGATTTAGTAGTAGTTGGGGAATTTATGGGTGTAGAAATATTTGTAAATAACAAAGGTGCATTCACTAAAAAAGAGAACAGTGCTATTTCAGAATTAAAAGGATGGTGGAATACAATTCATCAAGCAGATCTAGATAATGATGGAGACCTCGATCTTATATTAGGAAATCATGGTTTGAACAGTATATTTAAAGCTAGTAAAGAGTCTCCTATTACGTTATTTTCTAAAGATTTTGATAATAATGGTTTTATAGATCCTATAATGGCCTTTAGGTCTACTAACGGAAAGGATTATCCTTACGCACTTAGGCATAATTTAATTGATCAGATTAAATCATTAAAAAAGAAATTTCCTGATTATGAGTCTTTTAAAAATGCTGATATGACAACAATTTTTAATTCTGAACAATTAGCTGAAGCCAATAAATTAGAGTTAAATATGTTGTCCTCGATAATATTAATTAATAATGGGAATTTTAATTTTGAAGTAAAACAATTACCTAAAGAAGCTCAATTTTCGCCTATTTATGCGATTGCTGCAGATGATTTCGATAATGATGGAGATCAAGATATTGTTTTAGGAGGTAATCTTTATAATGTCAAACCAGAGGTTGGACGCTATGATGCTACCTATGGTGTTTATTTAGAAAATGATGGGAAAATGAATTTTAAAAGTTACAAAGACGGGAAAGGATTTACATTAAACGGAGAAATTCGGGATTTTGTTATTAATAATAAAAAACTCATTGTTGCCAGAAATAGTGATTCATTAGCAATATTTAAATATTAAAAAATGAAATATTCATTTGTCGCTTTTTTTGCACTAACTTTATTTTTAATTGGGTGTTCTGAAAAAACAGAAGTTTCAACCAAAAAAGCAGCTATTTATTTTGAGTCTGTTTCACCTGAAAATAGTGGTGTGACTTTTAAAAACGAACTCTACCATCTTGATGATTTGAATATTATTGAATATCTGTACTATTATAACGGAGGTGGCGTAGCTATTGGCGATATCAATAATGATGGATTAGAAGATATTTATTTTACTGCTAATCAAACTTCTGATAAGTTATATCTTAATTTAGGAAATTTAAAATTCAAAGATATAACCAAAGAGGCCAGAATAGCTGTTGATTCTACCTGGTCATCTGGTGTCACAATGGAAGATGTAAATAACGATGGGTTATTGGACATTTACGTTTCTAAAGTAGGCAATTATAAAAATCTTAAGGCTCATAATTTACTCTATATTAATAAAGGTGACAACACTTTTGTTGAATCATCATCTGAATACGGTATAGATTTTTCTGGCTTTTCAACCCAGGCTTCTTTTTTTGATTATGATAATGATGGAGATATGGATATGTATTTAATGAACCATGCTGTTCATACCCCCAGAAGTTATGGTAATATTAGTAGACGACAAATAAGTGATTCCCTTTCGGGTGATAAGTTATATGAAAATAAATTAAATGAAGGTCTTATAAAATTTTCTGATGTTACTACTACATCTGGTATTTATAGTAGCGCGTTGGGTTATGGATTGGCATTAATAACTTCAGATATTAATAATGATGGATTCATTGATATTTATGTAGGGAATGATTTTCACGAGAGCGATTATCTCTACATTAATCAAGGAGATAAAACATTTAAAGAATCTAACGTCGATTACTTAAACCACACTTCCCGATTCACTATGGGCGTTGATATTGCAGATATGAATAACGATAAGAATCTCGATATTTTCACCCTCGATATGATGCCTTTTAATAAAGAAATATTCTTGAAATCAGGAGGAGAGGATTCAGATAAGGTTAGTCAAATAAAGAAAAATTTTGGTTTTGAGACGCAATATGCTCGAAATACTTTGCAGTTAAATCGCAATAATAACTCATTCTCCGATATTGCATTAATGACCAATACTTATGCCACTGATTGGAGTTGGTCAGTATTAATTAATGATTATGATAATGATGGATTAAATGACATGTACGTGACCAATGGTATTTATAAACGCCCAAATGATCTGAATTATATTAATTATTTAAGCAATATAAACTTTGCGAAATACGATCAGACAAAGCAAGATGAAATTGAACGGAAGTTAATAGAAGAAATGCCTACTATTAATATCTCAAATATCGTTTTTAGAAATAAAGGTAATTTAGAGTTTGAAAGGTTGACTAATCAGTCTGGTCTAGAGCCTTCATATTCCAACGGAGCTGCATACAGTGATTTGGATAACGATGGTGATTTAGACTTAATCATTAATAATATTAATCAATATGCGCTATTATTAGAGAATAAAAGCCCTTCCAATGAACAAAATAATCATATTTCTTTTACACTTAAAGGAGATGAAGAATATATAAACCCTAACGGGGCAAAAGTTTATTTGTATGCTAATAATATTGAATATTATAAGGAACTATCTGCTACAAGAGGTTTTCAGTCGTCATCTTCACATAATCTTCATTTTGGTCTAGGTAATATAGAGAATGTTGATTCCTTAAAAATTGTTTGGCTTGATGGTCAAACTCAAATAGAGAAAGATTTAGAGGTAAATAAACATCACTTGTTAGTTAGAAAGCCCATAGCAAATATCTTGAAAGGTTCGATAGCAAATGATAACAACGTACCAAAACGATTTCCATTCTTTCATTTAGAAAACAACTATCTAGATTACAATAGAGAAACATTAATCCCAGAAAAGTTATCTGCTGAAGGACCAGCTTTAGTACAAGCAGATTTTAATGGAGATGGGTTAGATGACATATTTGTTGGCGGCGCCAAGTATCAATCATCTTCGCTTTACTTTAAGCAATCTAACGGGATATATAATAAAGATAAAAAAAGTGAATTTATAAAAGATATTATTTATGAAGATGTTGATGCTGTAGCTTTTGATTATGAAAATGATGGAGACCTTGATTTATATGTTATGAGTGGAGGAAATGAGAAAGTAGAAAATGACCCTAACTTAGAGGATAGAATATATATTAACGACGGAAAAGGATATTTTAAGAGGTTAAAGAGTACGCTAATAAGAGCAAATGGAGGAAGTGTGTCTTCTGAAGATTTTGATGGGGATGGTTTTGATGATTTTTTTATAGGAAACAGATCTATACCAGGAGGTTATGGGTTATCTCCTTATAGCTTTATTTTAAAAAATAATGGTAAAGGAGAGTATAGCATTGTAATGAAGAAAAGGCTGGGTATGGTAACCGATAGTGAGTGGGTAGATATTAATAATGATAAGCTTTTAGATTTAATTGTTGTAGGTGATTGGATGCCTATTACCATATTAATAAATAATGGAGATGCAACATTTACAAACAAGACTTTAGATTACGGCTTGGAGAATACTCATGGTATGTGGAACACAATTAAAATATTAGATATAGACAGAAATGGGCAAAAAGATATTATTGCTGGTAATGCTGGTTTAAATTTTAAATGGAAAGCTTCAAAGGAACGACCAGTTAAATTATATCTAGATGATTTTGATGGAAATGGGCAATTAGATCCAATAATCTTTTATGATTTCTTTGGACACTATGTTCCTTTTGCTTCGAAGGATAAATTGGCTGAACAACTACCATCATTAAAAAAGAAGTTTTTAAACTATTCAAAGTTTTCAAAAATTAAAGATATTAAAGATTTAACTGGAACAGATGAGAAGGATGTTTTGGAAGTAAAAAAAATTACAGAGCTCCGTTCGATGATATATCTCAATGTTGGCTCAAACATTAAAGAAATTCCACTTCCTAAAGAAGCTCAAATGAGTAGTATTGAGGATATTTATATTGACCAGAAAGATAATATGACAAAAATTTATTTTGTAGGGAATTTTTTAGATTATACTACTGAATTGGGTGAAAGCAACTCAAACTCTGGTAGTGTATTAGCAATAAATGATAAATTGGAATGGGATTCTTTTTATAACCTTCCATTAGCAGTAAACCTTAATGCCAGAAAAATTATAAAAATAGATGAAAATCGCTTTTTAGTTATGGCAAATAATGATAAATCATATATTATTGAAGACCAAAAAAATAAGAATTAAACATTTTGAAGATGAAAAATAAAACTATAAACAAAATTTTTGCGCTAATAATTATTTTTAGTTTGACTTTAATGAGTTGCAAAGAAAATACAGCCTATAAAGAACAACTAAAAGACCCAGAATTGTTTCAGTCTGCAATGAAAAAATTAACAGATGTAATAGTTTATGATATTTTTTCTCCTCCGGTTGCTTCAAGAGTTTATATGTATCCTAGTGTAGCTTCATATGCTGTTATGCAAAAGGCGTATCCCGATAAATATAATGCCCTCGAGGGACAACTTAAAGATTTATCAACTATACCTGAACCGACAGATGAAAACATAGATTTCCATTTAGCTTCCTTCCATGCTTTTACAGTTGTTGGTAAACAACTTATTTTTTCAGAACAGAAAATTACTGATTTTCAAATCGAAACATATCAAAATTTGCAAAAGGCTGGACTTCCTGACAAAGTTCTTGAAGCATCTAAAGAATATGGAAACAAAGTAGCTGATCATATACTCAAATGGTCTAAAGGAGATTTGTATGATCAAACACGTACATATTCTAAATATACAATTCTAGAAGAAGACAAATTTTGGAAACCAACTCCTCCAGACTATATGGATGGTATCGAACCACACTGGAGCAAAATTAGAACCTTGGTTTTAAAATCTGCTGATCAGTTCCCTCCCATTCCGCCTTTAGAATTTGATTTAACCAAAGGGAGCGAATTTCAGAAACAATTAATGGAAGTCTACGAAAAAGGGCAAGGTGCTGATGCTGATGCTGATAGTAAAGAAATTGCTAGTTTTTGGGATTGTAATCCTTACGTATCACATCACCGAGGTCATGCTATGTTTGCTACTAAAAAAATAACACCAGGCGGGCATTGGATTGGTATTACTGCCATAGCGACTAGAAAATCTAACGCCACATTTGACGAAACTATAAATGCTTATACAAATGTTTCTATTGCTCTTTTTGATGCCTTTATCAGTTGCTGGGATGAAAAATGGAAAAGTTTAGTAGTGCGTCCTGAAACATTGATAAATCAGTATATAGATGAAGAGTGGGTGCCATTATTACAGACACCTCCTTTTCCTGAATATACGAGTGGACATTCTGTAATTTCTAGAGCAGCTGCTATTGTTTTGACTAAATTATATGGAGGAAATTTCAGTTTTAATGATACTACTGAAATGGAATATGGTTTACCTGCAAGAGATTTTAAATCATTTAAACATGCTTCTGAAGAAGCAGCAATTTCGCGATTATATGGAGGAATTCACTATATGATGGCTATAGATGAAGGTGTTAAACAAGGTGAAAAAGTAGGTGATTACATTGCTGTTACTCTTCAGACCTCTAAAATTAAATAAAGCCATCGGTGTTGTTACAAAATATATTTGTTTAAAAAATTAGCCTGTGTCAGACCAGCTTAATATACTTTATGATGATGCCCTTAAATTATTAAGGCAGTTAACCACATCACAAGGTATTCAAGCAAGTACTATAGCATCCGATAATTATAAAAGAATTTGGGCTAGAGATAGCATGATTTGTGGGATAGCCGGTAGTTTAGTAGATGATAGTACAATCATTGAAGGTTTAAAAACATCATTGCTAACTTTAGCAAAGCATCAAAATAATCAAGGTGTTATACCGTCTAATGTTTTAGAAAAAAACACTAATACAGAGCTATCTTACGGTAGTTTAGTAGGTCGTGTAGATACAAACACTTGGTTTATTGTTGGTGCTTGTCTATATTATTTGAACACCAAAGATATATCTACCTGGAAATATCTTGAGCCAATTATTCAAAAAGCCAGAGTATATCTTAAAACTATTGAGTTTAATGATAAAGGATGGATTTACACGCCAATAAGTGGTAATTGGGCAGATGAGTATCCTATTCACGGATATACGCTTTATGATAATAGTTTGCGTATTTGGGGTGAATCCCTTTGGCTAAAAATAAATAATGAAAATGCTAATGAACTAAATGAAGTTAAGGGTAAAACAACTATTAATTTCTGGCCTTTAAAAGATTATAATGGCAATGAAATATATCAGAAATCGTCTTATGAAAAAGCCTGTTCTAAATCTATATCTCACTTCTGCTCATTTATTCTCCCGGGAATTTATGATACACGATTTGATGCTGCTGGGAATGCACTCGCATTATTAAACTTTAAATTAAGTGATGGTCAAAAAACTTCGCTTTCAAAGTTTATAAAAACTCTTAATGGCGATATTACTAAAACCCTGATTCCAGCGTTTTGGCCTCCTATCCAAAAAGGAGATAATGATTGGCATTATATCGAAGGCAACTATTCTTATGATTTTAAAAATGAGCCTTTTCATTTTCATAATGGAGGAATTTGGCCTATTTGGATGGGATTGTTTTGTTTAGGTTTAGCAAATAACGATTTAAATGAAGAAGTAGAACAGATTGTTACAGACTTTGAAAAAGTTACTCAAAATGAAAATTGGAGTTTTCAAGAGTATATCACTTCAGACAATTTACATCTTAACGGAAAGGATCAAATGGGATTTACGGCGTCGGGGATTGTTTTTATGTATCATGCTTTAAAAGATGATTCCTATAAAATTAAATTGGGTTTATGATAGGTGATAAATTAACATATCATTCGGCATATAAAGAGATAACCAAATTTGTTATTTCTGAATTAAGAGATAATCTAATTAATAATAATCGAATATGTATTTCTGTTGGAGGTGAATCGGGTTGTGGTAAGACATCCCTGGCATATGCTCTTCAAATGGATATTGAAAAAAGTACCGGATTAAAGGGGTTTTTATTTCATTTAGACGACTATTTTAAAATGCCTCCGGCTGATAATCACAAAGTGAGACTTAATGATATGAGTCGGGTAGGAATGAAAGAAATTAATCTCGAATTATTGAACAACAATTTAATTCAGTTCAAAGAAGGCACTCCTGTTTTAAATAAGCCATTAATAGATTATCACCAAAATAAAACGCTGAAGGAAGATATATTTTCGGCCGAATTCGACTTTTGTATTGTTGAAGGCACTTATGTAAGCAATTTAACCGCACCAGATTACAAAATATTCATAGAAACTACTTATCTTGATACCAGGAAATCCCGAATTGAACGCGGAAGAGACCTCATAAACGACTTTAATGAGCAGGTATTAAAGATCGAACATCAAATTATTAATCCCCACTTCAAATTAGCCCGTGTTATTATAGACAAAGATTTAAATATTGTAACTAAAACATAAAAGATATGACCTTTAAAAAACCTAGGCTCTCCTTTTGGCAAATATGGAATATGAATGTAGGATTCCTTGGAATCCAGTTCAGCTTTGGATTACAGCAAACGGCTATAAGTCCTATTTTTCAGTTTTTAGGGGCAGATCCTCACGACCTGCCTCTTTTAAACCTGGCGGGACCGGTAACGGGTTTTATTATACAACCAATGATTGGAGCCATTTCCGATAAGACCTGGTCTCCCAAATGGGGAAGGCGTAAACCATTCTTTTTAATAGGAGCGGTTTTGGCGAGCTTGGTATTATTTGGCTTTCCGTTTACAACCGGATTAGGACTAGGGATCATGTTATATTGGATGTTAGATATTGGAAATAATACAGCTATGGAGCCTTATCGTGCTTTTGTTGGAGATAAATTGCCCGACAAACAATTGACCTTTGGTTATCAAATGCAAAGCCTATTTGTTGGAGCAGGAATTGTTTTGGCCAATGCTTCAATATTTCTTTTTAAAAATTGGCTTGGTGCAGATGATCAAACTATCGAAGGCATCCCCAGCTGGCTTTATTATCCGTTTTTTATTGGGTCTATTCTGTCTTTGGTAACCATATTGTGGTCAGTTTTAAAGACCCCGGAAATACCGCCTACCGATAAAGAATTCGAGGAAATTCAGGCTAGTAGAGATCAATCCTTTATTAAAAAAGCGATTGAACCTTTTGTTGATATATACCAAGCTATAAAACATATGCCAAAATTCATGTGGAAGTTAGCTGCTGTTTATTTATTTCAATGGTATGCCCTGTTTATATATTTTCAATTTATTTCACCAATGTTTGAATTATCATTGGGTTTTGATAAAAGTGAAGCATTAGCACAATCATCAAAAATGAACCTTACCTATAATTTTGTCACCATGATAGTAGCGTTGCTTTTGGTGCCGATTGCAGCAAGGATAGGAAATAAATTAGTTTATATGATGGGGCTTTTAGGAACAGGAATTGCCTTACTTTTAATCCCACACATTCAAAACGAAAATTTAGTTTTGCTGCCTATGATACTTATGGGTATAGGATGGGCTGCTATGATGGGGATTCCTTACTCGATGGTTTCAAAAATAGTTCCACAAGAAAAGAGAGGTGTTTATATGGGTATTGTGAATATGATGATAGTTGTACCTATGTTTATAGAAACCATAACATTTGGACCCATTATAAAATATTTGCTTGGGAATAATGCCATTAACGCCATTTTATTTGCGGGTGTGTTTTTTATAATTGCTTCTGTTCTGGCAATCCGCTTAAATGTTCAATCTGCTAATAAATAAAAACCCATGAAAAATCTAGGCATAAAAATATCTCTTTATCTTAACTATTTTGTTTTTGCCATACTATTAAACAGTGTTGGTATTGTAATTGCAAAATCAATTAACGTTTATCATGTAACTGAATCGCAAGCATCACTTTTAGAAGCGTTTAAAGATTTGCCAATAGCGATTGTATCTTTTTTGGTAGCATCCTTTCTGCCTAGGTTTGGATATAAAAAAGCCATGTTAACTGGCTTGATAATTGTATTTTTTGGTTGCTTAATAATGATTTTTGGCAATACATTTTCATACACTAAGATATTGTTTATGTCTATTGGGGTGAGCTTCGCTTTAGTAAAATTATCAGTTTATTCTCTTATTGGAATAATCACAACGTCAAAGAAAGAGCACTCCTCTTTAATGAGTTCTATTGAAGGATTCTTTATGGTAGGAATTGCTCTAGCATATTTTTTATTCCCCGCTTTCTATTCGGATACTAATGAAAACGCTTGGCTTAATGTGTACTATGTACTGATTGGATTAATAATTATATCTTTTATCTTTTTGCTTTTTTCAAAAATAGAATACGAAGTTGAAGCTATTGGTTCAAATTTAAAAGAAGACATTATGTATTCTTTGAAGTTAATAATTGTGCCACTGGTATTGGTGTTTTTAGCATCGGCATTCTTTTTTGTTATGATAGAACAAGGCATAATGACATGGCTCCCGAGGTTTAATGAAAAAATATTTAAATTCAGCACTACTTTAAGTGTTCAAATGGCATTTATATTTGCATTATCTCTTGCTCTTGGAAGATTTGTAGCAGGTTATCTTACTAAAAGAATATCATGGGTGTACTTAGTTATAGTATGTGTGATTATTTCTGGAGGAATTTTATTGGGTGTATTGCCACAATTAAAAATAGATATTGATTCTTTGCATGAAATAACCAGTTTAAAAGATGTGCCAATGTTAGGATTTATATTACCATTAATTGGCTTATTTATTGCTCCTATATACCCATTATTAAACTCCACAGTTTTAAGTTCATTACCTAAAAGTTTACACTCTCCAATGTCAGGATTAATTATTATATTTTCCGCCCTTGGAGGCACAATAGGATCAAGAATAGTTGGAGAGTTGTTTGAAAGCATTGGTGGTGCTAATGCTTTTTATTTCTTACTAATACCAATGGTTCTTTTAATAGTCTTTGTCTTATTAATAGATAAGCTTTCTAAAAGAGAGATTATTATAAAATCATGATATTCCAATTAAATATTGAAGATACTTTAGACCGTTTATTAAAGCAGGAAGATACAGACGGCGATAAAAAATTAACCGTCGAAGATAAAGGCCCAAAGGCATTTGCTATCCAATCCACCACTGGAGAAGAATATGTGGTAAAAGGGACGTATCACCTTTCAAATGTATTGCAGGAACTTGTTATCGCAAAAAGCGAAGGTAAGCAAGTCGCAGAGATTCCGCTGTCAAAAATAGAAGAACTTCCTGTAGATAGAATATCCAGGATGATAAGAGATTATTATTGGAAAGGGCTTACACGTACTATGGATGCCAAAGGTATTGAGGGCTTAATTCATGACACCAAAAATGAAAGTTTGGCCTCCGAAGTATTGAGAATTTACATCCCGTTTAATGACGATCTGGCCCTAAAGTATTATAAGGATCTTGAAAGTAAATATTCCATTAAAGCAATAAGACTTCCAGAAGAAATTACACCTCAATATGTAAAGGAATGTAATGACAAACCTGGAATTTTAGCTTTAAAATTAGAATCTGAAGGTGTCGAAATAAAAGGTGTTCCATTTGTAGTTCCCGGCGGCCGTTTTAATGAAATGTACGGTTGGGATAGCTATTTCGAATCTGTAGGGTTACTATTGGATGGTAAAGTTTATTTGGCAAAAGCTATGGCCGATAATTTTCAATACGAGATCGAATATTATGGCAAGATACTTAATGCTAATCGTTCATATTATTTAACGAGAACACAACCCCCATTTTATTCAAGTTTAATAAGAGAGGTTTTTGATATTACTCATGACAAAGAATGGCTGAAACAGCATCTTAAAACAGCAATAAAGGAATACGAAACCGTTTGGATGGTTGAAGGTAAGCGCCTTACTAAAAACGGACTTAACAGATATTTGGCAGAAGGTATTGGTTTTCCACCCGAATGTGAAGAAGGTCATTTTGATTCGGTGTTAAGACCATACGCTTCTCAAACCAATATCTCCCTAAAAGAATTTATTAAGGGTTATGACGTAGGGAGTATTGTAAATAAAGAATTAAATGATTATTTTATTCATGATAGAACGGTTAGAGAATCAGGGCATGACACCTCATATAGAATAGAAGGAAATTGTGCAGACCTTAACCTTGTAGAACTTAATGCAATGCTATATAAATATGAAAATGATTTTTCAGAAATTATTAAATCCCAATTCAATGATAATTTTGAATATAACGATGTCGTATATAGTTCCTCACACTGGGATGAAAATGCAGAAAAAAGAAAGGCGGCTGTAAATAAATATTTATGGAATGAAGCCAACGGTATGTATTATGATTATAACGTTAAATCCAAAAAGAAATCAGACTTTGTTGCCGCATCTACCTTAACACCTTTATGGGCAAACCTGTGCTCTAAAGAACAAGCCGAGCAATTAGTTATAAACGCAATTCCAATATTAAAAGAAAAAGGAGGGATAGCCGGATGTTCAAAAGAAAGTCGAGGCACTATCTCAAAAGAACGTCCGCAGAGACAATGGGATTATCCTAACGGATGGGCACCTCATCAAATGATGATCTGGAAAGGATTAATTAATTATGGTTTTATTAAAGAAGCGCAGGAATTAATTTATAGATGGTTATATATGATAACTAAAAATGCTGTTGATTATAATGGAACAATACCAGAAAAGTATGATGTTGTAGGAGCAACACACAAAGTATTTGCAGAATATGGAAATGTTGGTACCGATTTCGAATATATTACTCAAGAAGGTTTTGGATGGATGAATGCTTCTTATCAATATGGATCGTCATTATTGGAGGAAAAATATATTAATAAGTTAAACATGCTCAAACAACCTGAAGATGTATTTATTACTCGATAAATTATATAAAATTTTGAAAACTTTTATTCTGTTCCTTGATATAGGAGCTAAAACAAAAAGCATTTAGTTTTATTAGTACCGTTTATATTTTATACTATCATGAAATAAAACTATATTTATTATAAATTAAGAAATATTAAAATGAAAACAATTAAATATTTATTATTACCGGTTTTAGCTTTTACAATCTTAGTTAATTGTGGAGGAGAAGAAAAGAAGACAGAAGACTCTAAAAAAGTAAAGATAAATGCCAAGAAGAAAACTAAGAAAAAGGACGACAATGTTGCAAATGTTGTTTTGACTGCTGATGATTTAATGAAATTCAATAAGACAGAAATAAAAGTGAAATCCGGACAAAAAGTGAAGTTAACATTAAGACATGTTGGGACGTTGGATAAAAATGTAATGGGTCATAATGTTGTAATCTTAAAAAAGGGTGTAGACCCAGTAAAGTTTGCTGCATTAGCAGCTACAGAACGTGATAATGAATATATCCCAAAAGATTCACAAGATATTATTGTTTACACTAAACTTATAGGCGGAGGAGAAACCACAATAATAGAATTTGATGCACCAGAAGCAGGAACTTATGAATTCTTATGTAGTTTCCCAGCTCACTTTGCTATGATGCGTGGTAAGTTTATTGTCGAGTAATAAATTTTGTTATTAAAAGGGGTTAGAATCAAAAATATTACTCTAAACTCCACCCTTTTCTATAGGTTCTTTTAACAAATTGGTTGGCAGGTTCAAAATTAGTTATTTTCATATTTATACCATCCCAAAGTAGCTTTTTACGCCCTGGATATTCAAATCGGTTACCACTTTTTTCTCTTAAATTATAACTCCTAATCGCTAAGTTCCCCATTAAAATTGACTCAGTTAATGGACCAGCAAAATCAAAAGAAGATGTTAATGCTTTATGTTCGTCACTTCCAAATCCAGCTTTACAAGCATTTACCCAATGTATTTGATGTCCATTTTCAGGTAAATCTTCTGCATTTGGCACAACTTTAGGTTCTATAAATTCTCCAGAATTCAAATATATTTTAGGATTTCTTGCATAAGTTCCACAAGTCATAATTCCTTTACTACCAATCATTATTACACCGTTGGAGCTATCGTTATCTCCGAGAGGATGATCTGCTGGAATTAAGTCTGGGTGGAAAGGTCGTAATCCACCGTCCGTCCAAGTTAGTTTAACTTCTGAAGTGTTTTTGGCACTGGCAGGAAATTTCAGTTGCGTTCTAGATGAAGGAGGACAAGATTCAGGATAATAATCAGCAGTCCAATCTTTTGTAAATACGGCACCAACACTACTTTCAACTTCGGTAGGATATCCAAGACCTAAAACTCTATATGGAGGATCCATTAAATGGCAAGCCATATCTCCTAAAGCTCCTGTACCAAAATTCCACCAACCTCTCCATTTGAATGGGTGATATAGTGGATGGTAATCTTTGTATTCAGCAGGACCAATCCAGTTGTCCCAAGCCAAACCATCTATCATTGTTGTTTTTTCAGTTGGAGCAGGGAACCCTTGAGGCCAAACGGGTCTGTTTGTCCACACTTGAACCTCACTTACAGTTCCAATAACACCTTCATCAAACCATTTAATCATTGTTTGAACTGCGGCACTAGAAGCACCTTGATTACCCATTTGAGTCACAATTTTATGCTTTTCGGTAGCATTTGTGAGAACGCGAGCTTCATAAATATTATGAGTCAATGGTTTTTGAACATATACATGTTTGCCCAATTGCATTGCGCTATGAGCAATAATGGCGTGAGTATGATCAGGAGTGGACACCGTTATAGCATCTATATCTTTCATGCTGTCCAGTAATTTTCTATAATCTTTAAACTTTTTAGCATTTGGAAATTTTTTAAAAGCTTTGGATGCCATGTTCCAATCAACATCGCAAATAGCAGCAATATTCGATGCTCCGTTATTCCATACATTTACGGCATCACTATATCCTTTGCCTCCTCCTCCCATTATAGCAACATTCAATTGATCACTTGGTGCAATAAACCCTCTACCCATAACATGTCTAGGAATTATTGAAATTCCAGCAACTGTTAAAGCAGTCTTTTTAATAAAACTTCTTCTGC
The DNA here is from genome assembly GCA_965250265.1 of Flavobacteriaceae bacterium. Lineage (GTDB taxonomy): Bacteria > Bacteroidota > Bacteroidia > Flavobacteriales > Flavobacteriaceae > PRS1. The sequence continues at coordinate 718,502 of CBDFNO010000014.1, forward strand.
TTGATGTGTCTTTATTATTCATTTGTATAGTTTTTAGAAATCGTCTGATTTTTTATAGGCTTCAATAACGGCTAATTCACCGACCTTACCATCTATGGAATTACCATGCTCCATCCCAAGGATGCCATTAAATCCTCTGCTATGAATGTATTTGAATATGTTGGTGAAATTAATTTCACCTGTTGTGGGTTCATTCCTGCCTGGATTGTCGCCAATTTGGAAATAGGCTATTTCGTCCCAACAAGTTTCAATATTTGGTATTAAATTACCTTCCTGAATTTGTTGGTGGTAAATATCGAAAAGGATTTTGCACGAAGGCGAATTCACAGCTTTACATATTTGATAGGCTTGAGGAGATTTATTTAAAAACATTCCTGGATGATTTCTAAAATTTAATGGTTCCAATACCATTGTCAATTCATGTGGTTCTAAAATATCAGAAGCCATTTTAAGTACTTCAATAACATTTGCAGTTTGATAATCATTATCTTGCCTTAAATCTACATAACCAGGAACAACAGTCATCCATTTGGCATTAACACGTTTTGCAACTTCAACCGAATTTTTGATGTCCTCCAAGAATTCATCTCGATACACTTTTCCACCTGACGTTAAATTTGGTTCTTGCCAATAGATTTTATGAGCTACAAAAACACCCATTTCCATACTGTTATCTTGCATTTTTTTAGCAATGGACTCTTGAGTTTTAATCGACCGGTTACGCATTCCGTTATCTTCAAAAGCACTAAAGCCGCGATCAGCCATAAATTGAAGCTGGTCTAAAATATCTACGCCAGCATGATGCTTAAACATACCTTCATGAGGTGCATATTTTAGCTTGAATTTAGATTGATTGAATGTTTTACTAATGCCAGAAATGGCATTAAGTGAAGTTGCAGACAAGGCTACAGTCGTTAAAATGCTTTTTTGAACAAAATTTCGTCTATTCATTTAATATTTAATAAATGCTAATAGTTTAATTCTAATAATTCAATATTACGAAATTCAACAGGATGACTTTCACTTTGCAATGAAATATATCCATTCTTTAATATCTCTCCATCTCTGGACGGCAAGGTATTATACTCGCCACCAATTTGTGGCTTTGAATATGAGAGAACTAAAGTCCCATTAATTGTATGAGAAATGATAGAATCTTTGACAACTAAAACCTCTAAATTCACCCATTGGTTTCCATAAAAGGTTTTAGATGAAGAATTAATACAGTGATCTGTAATTAATTCATTATTCATTTCTACATGTGTGCCTGGAGTACATAAATTACCTGTTGGTCGTTCTTTATTGCTGTCAATGCCACCTAATAATTGAACCTCAATTGAGATGGGAAAATCCTGATCAATTTCCATACTCTTTGGTGATTGAGAATGAACCATTACACCACTATTCCGTTTTGCCCAACCTTCGCCACCATTTATTTGTTCTCCTACAAAGCGATATTGTAGTTTTAACTTATAACTTGAAAACGGGTTTTTGTAAAATATATGACCATAAGAAGCATCGAAATTTTGATACTTATCATAAGATACTTTTAGCACGCCATCTTCAACTCGAAAAGTATTATTAACATTTTCGTTAAGAGGATATCCCTTAATTTTTACAACCCAATCATTTAAATCTTTTCCATTAAATAACTGAACCCATTCTTTTTCAACTATAGTTAGATTTTTTTCTTTTTTTTGACAGCTATAAAGGAATAGTACGCATATAACTAAAAAGAATAAATTCGAAAAAGAATTCATAACTAAAAATTATAAAGACCAAGCCTTTCCACCTGTTAACTCTTGTAAATCTCCGCAATAAGCAGCTCCAGGAACCGGGTCGTATGCTAAGATAGTTTCACCAACGGTTTCACTTACTCTATAACCATAAATAGTCATCCCTTTAATGCTATTTAAAAGTTGTGATGCAGTCATTTTAGTTGGATCATCAGATGGTGCCTCTTCTTTAGGTAACTTCATATGAGTATCTAAAAGAGCCATATAATTCTCGGAGCTAACCTTACTTATATCTTCATTATACTCTGTTTTTATTAGAACAATTAAATTGTCATATGCAGTTATTAATTTGACTTGCTCTTCCAAGTCCATAACTTCATTTGCATACTTATCTATAAACTCAGGAACATTAACCTCTGATGCAGAAGGTGTATCATCGGTTTTAGGTAAAATCACATCAACGATACCTTTTAAAACAACTCCTTGTTCTTCTGATAAAAAAACGGGAGTCCAAGTCGTAACATCACTAGTGCAACTTTGTAATAAGCTAAACAATGAGGGAGTTGCTATAACGAACCCAGCCGAAAGGCCTATATTTTTTAATGCTTCTCTTCTTTTCATGATTTAATTTTTATGAGTTCGATTTTTTAAATTCTTCTGCAGCATGATTTGCCGCTCTTGCCGTAAAAGCCATATAAGTTAGCGATGGGTTTTGACATCCTGCTGAAGTCATGAATGAACCATCTGTAATATAAACATTTTTACAAGCATGTATTTGATTATATTCATTAAGAACAGATGTTTTGGGGTCACGTCCCATTCTGGCAGTTCCCATTTCATGAATACCATTCCCCATGGCTCTACCCTCCACATTGTCATGACCGCGAACGTTTTTAAATCCCGCCGCTTCCAGCATTTTAACTGCTTCAGCTTGCATGTCTATTCGCATGGCTAATTCATTTTCTCCAAAATCGGCATCAAAAGTAACTGTTGGCAATCCCCAATCATCCTTTTTTTCATAATTTAGGTACATACGGTTACTGTGGTCTGGCAATGTTTCTCCAAACGCTGTTAAGCCAACTCCCCAAGTACCTGGTTTTAAGATTTCTTCTTTTAATTTTGGGCCGTATTTTAGTTCAGCGACTAACTCAGTTCCTGCTCCTCGTCCTGCACCGCCTTGGTATCCAAAACCTCTAATATAATTTTTGGTATCTGAATCGCCTCCTAAATTTTTGAAACGTGGGATATATATTCCTCCAGGGCGCCGTCCTTTATTATACTTATCTTCAAACCCATCTGCCTGTGCTCTTGCACCAACATGAAAATGATGATCCATGAGATTATGACCTAATTCACCACTATCATTCCCTAATCCATTTGGAAATCTTTCAGATTTTGATTGCATTAAAATAGAAGTTGAGGCTATTGCAGAAGCACATAAGAAAATAATTTTTGCATTAAAAACATGTGTCTCCTTGGTTTCGGTATCAATGACTTTAACTCCTGTAGCTTTTTCGGATTTTTCATCATAAATAACTTCATGTACAATTGAAAACGGTCTTAAGGTCATATTGCCAGTTGCTTCTGCTGCTGGTAAGGTTGACGAGTTACTGCTAAAATAAGCACCAAATGGACAACCACGCATACATCTGTTTCTATATTGACACGTACTTCTTCCTAAACCAGGTTTTGTGCCTTCTGTAATATGTGCGACACGACCTAGGGTAATTACTCTGCCATTTAACTTTTCTGCAACTTTTTCTTTAAGAACTTCTTCAACACAATTCATTTCCATTGGTTTTAAGAACTCACCATCTGGCAATTGTGCTAGTCCTAGATTTTCTCCAGACACTCCAATGTATTCTTCAACTTTACTATACCAAGGTGCAATATCTTTATAGCGAACAGGCCAATCAACAGCAATACCATCTTTTTTGTTAGCTTCAAAATCAAGATCACTTAATCTATAACTATGTCTTCCCCACATTAATGACCGACCGCCAACATGATATCCTCTAATCCAATCAAAACGTCTATCCTCATTGTATGGATGTTTTATGTCGTCTACAAAAAAATGTTGACGAGCTTCAGTAGTTACATAACCAGTACGATGTTGTTTTGATTTGCGTTCTCTAGTTTCTCTAGATGCTCTTCCTGCATTTGGTAAGTCCCATGGATCTAGATGCATTGTTGGATAGTCCTTTACATGTTCAATCATTCTACCACGTTCTAACACTAGTGTCTTCAAACCATTTTCACATAATTCCTTGGCTGCCCATCCACCAGAAATTCCTGTGCCTATAACTATTGCATCATATTCTTCTTCAATTGAATTTAAATAGTTGTTATTCATTATTGTATATGTTTTGAGTTTATTTTAAAAATGATGAAAATATATTTGTAGAATTCTTCATTTCTCGCCAAATTAATTAATTTGCGTTGTTATAATGTTCAATTTTTTTCAGTGAAGATAAATATACAAAAAATAGCGCCTTTTAAAGCAGATGGAATGGTTTATCATGCAGATACTTGTTTGCCTCTTGTAGATGCAGTCGAAAGAAAGAAATTAAAGTTTAAAGCCTTAGCCCGATATACCTATCCTGGAGACAGGCTTAATGAGGACACACATGGCTTAAATAGTGTTGGTTATTGGGATGCAAATGAGCCTCAAGATTGGGGCTTAGATTGGCATAGAAATGAAGGCATTGAAATACACTTTCTGGAATCTGGTACGATGCCTTATGCTCAAGGAAATATGGAAATGGAATTGCTTCCAAATTATTTAACCATTACAAGACCTTGGGAAGCTCATAAAGTAGGAAATCCCGAAATTGGAATGGGTAAATTTTATTGGGTAATTCTTGATCTGGGAGTGAGACGACCTCATCAAAATTGGGTTTGGCCAGATTGGATTATGCTGGCGCCAAAAGATCTTCAAAGACTCACGACTATATTAAGACAGAATGAAAAAGTACTTTGGAAGACAAATAAGCTAATAAGAGATTGTTTCCAAAGAATTGGAAAGGCTGTGGATACTGATACAGATGGAAGTAATTCTTCTAGAATAAGATTATTAATCAACTATTTACTGATATTGCTTTTAGATTTGTTGAATTCCGAAAAAGTAGAACTTGATGAGCAACTTATAGATAGTTCCAGAAGTGTAAAATTATTTTTAAAAGAATTGGGGGAAAATCTTTCTGAAGCTTGGACAATAGAAGATATGTCGAAATCTGCTAGTGTTGGACTTACTAGATTCACATACCATTGTAAGCAGCTAACAAATTTAACACCCATGCGTTATTTGATGATGAAAAGATTAGAAATGTCAAAACAAATTCTAATTGAAAAAGAAGATTTAAGTGTTGCAGAAGTAGCTTTTAGCTGTGGATTTTCCACAAGTCAATATTTTTCTACAGTGTTTAAAAAACATGAAAATTGCACACCTTTAGAATACCGCCAAAAGCATATGGTTTTGAATGCTTACTAGTATAATACAGTTCTTCACTGTTTAAATTCTTTCACTGAATAATAATAAACAAGATTCATTGTTTGTTTTTTTATTTTTCACCATGTTTAACACATAATTATACCCAGTTAAGATGAAAAATAATTTCTTAGTTAAGACTCTTGTGATTTTTTCGTTTGCATTTATAATAATTGGATTTACTTCCTGTAAATTTGGTGAAGAGAAAAAAGACGAAGAACCAATACAAGAAGAATCAGTTAAAAAAGAGACTCCATTTTTTAAATTATCATTGGCGCAATGGTCAATGCACAAAATGATACTTAATGATAATATGAGTCCGTACGATTTTGCGAAAAAAGCCAATGAATGGGGCTTTGAAGGGATTGAATATGTAAGTCAACTATACTCCAAAGAATTAGAAAAATATGATTCTATAGAGGAAGGGATGAAGGCCTTTGTGGAACGGTCGAAACAAGAAAGTGAAGCAGCAGGAGTGACAAATGTTTTAATTATGGTAGATCGCGAAGGTGATTTAGCAAATCCTGATGAAGCTAAGCGTGATCAAGCTGTGGAGAATCATAAAAAATGGGTGGACGCTGCTGCCGAATTAGGGTGTCATGCCATTCGTGTTAATACGAGTGGAACCAATGATCCAGCTTTGTATTTAGCTTCAGCGCAGGATGGATTGCGAAAATTAGCGCAATATGCAGCTAAAAAAAATATTAATGTAATTGTTGAGAATCATGGTGGATTATCATCAGATGCACCAAAGTTAGTAGAGGTTATTAAAGCAGTTAATTTACCTAATTGCGGGACTCTTCCTGATTTCGGAAATTGGTGTATTGAATATGGTGATGGTGGATGTGCAGTGGAGTATCCAGATATGTATGATGGATTAGAAAAATTAATGACAGTTGCAAAAGCTGTAAGTGCAAAATCACATGACTTTGACGAACAAGGAAATGAAACAAAAAAGGATTATGTTAGAATGCTTCAAATTGTTAAAGATGCTGGTTATTTCGGATATATTGGTGTAGAATATGAAGGAGGTATATTAAGTGAGACCGAAGGTATTATTGCTACACGAGATTTATTAATAAATGCTTCTAAAAAAGTAAAGTAGTATAAAAATTAATACATAATTAATTATTTATGAAAACAATAGTAAAACCCATTTATTGGTTACTAATTGCCTCATTAGTGTTTTTTACTTCATGTAAAAATTCAGAAAAGATAAAGGAAGAAGTTATCGAAGAAACTTCAGCACAAGAGCGTGAAGCTCAAGAATCAATTTTTAAATTATCGTTAGCACAATGGTCAATGCATAAAATGATTATGGACGGTAGTGTGAGTCCATTTGATTTTGCTAAAAAAGCTAAAGCTTGGGGTTTCGATGGTTTAGAATATGTAAGCCAATTATACTCCGCGGAAATGGAAAAGTATGATTCTGAGAAGGAAGGTATGAAAGCCTTAATTGCACAGCTAAAAAAAGAAAGTGATGCGGCTGAGATTGCAAATCTTCTTATTATGGTTGATGGTGAAGGTGATCTTGCAGATCCTGATGAAGCAGCAAGAAATAAAGCTGTCGATAACCATAAAAAATGGGTGGACGCAGCAGCAGAATTAGGTTGCCATTCCATACGTGTAAATACTTTCGGAACAAATGACCCAGAAATTTGGGATGCAGCAGTTCAAGATGGACTTAAGAAATTATCGGAATATGCTGTAACAAAAAACATAAATGTTTTGGTTGAAAACCATGGTTGGTTGTCTTCAGATGCACCGAGGGTAATGAAAGCCATTAAAGGTGTAAATATGTCAAACTGTGGCACATTACCAGATTTTGGAAATTGGTGTGTTAAACGTGAAGAAGGTACAAAATGGGGAGCTTGTCTAGAGGAATATCCTGATATGTACCAGGGTATTCAATTAATGATGCCTGCTGCCAAAGCTGTAAGCGCTAAATCGTACGATTTTGATGAAGACGGAAATGAAACGAAGATCGATTATTATAAAATGCTTCAAATAGTTAAAGATGCAGGATATACAGGTTATATTGGTGTTGAATATGAAGGAAGCAGATTAAACGAAGAAGAAGGTATAATAGCTACAAAAGAATTGATAATTAAAGCTGCTAAAAAATTAAACTAATAAAACATACTAACTAATGAAAACTAAAACTCAAGTTCAATTATCGATCATGATGTTCCTTGAATTCTTTATTTGGGGAGGATGGTTTGTAACTTTAGGGGCCTTTCTCGGAAATAATTTGAGCGCTTCTGGAGCAGAAACAGCAATGGCGTATTCTACCCAATCTTGGGGTGCTATTATAGCTCCATTTATAATTGGATTAATTGCTGATAGATATTTTAATGCTGAAAGAATTTTAGGAGTGCTACATATTATTGGTGCAATTATAATGTATCAAATGTCTCAAGTCACAGAATTTAGTGGTTTCTATCCTTATGTATTAGGTTATATGATTGCGTATATGCCAACCTTGGCATTAGTAAATTCAGTATCATTTAATCAAATGAATGATCCCGCAAAACAATTTCCTTTTGTACGTGTTTTTGGAACTATTGGATGGATATTGGCAGGCCTAATTATAAGCTTTGCTTTTAAATGGGACTCCATTGAAAATATTGGACAAGGTATGTTATCAAACACGTTTATTATGGTGGCTATTGCGTCTGCTGTACTTGGATTGTTTAGTTTTACACTCCCTAAAACTCCACCAAGTGTAAACAAAGGTGAAAAAGTTAAGATTTCAGATATTCTAGGTTTGGATGCACTTAAATTATTAAAGGATAGAAACTTTTTAATATTCTTTTTATCCTCGGTATTGATCTGTATTCCATTAGCGTTTTATTATCAAAATATTAGCCCGTTTTTAACTGAATATAAAGTAGAAAATTCTACAGCATGGGCTTCTTTAGGTCAGGTTTCTGAAGTTGGTTTTATGTTGCTCCTCCCATTTTTCTTTAAAAAGTTTGGATTTAAAAAAACCATTTTATTTGGTATGTTAGCTTGGGCAATCAGATATCTATTATTCTCTTACGGAAATGCAGGAGACCTATTCTTTATGATCGTTATAGGGATTGCATTACATGGTATTTGTTATGATTTCTTCTTCGTGTCTGGACAAATATATACAGATTCAAAAGCTGGTGAGAAAGTAAAAAGTGCTGCTCAGGGATTGATCACGCTTGCAACTTATGGTGTAGGCATGTTAATTGGTTTTTGGGTTGCAGGACAAATAGTTGATAGAAATGTAATTACCGAGGGAGTACACAGTTGGCAAGATGTTTGGACGTTCCCGGCAATATTTGCAGTGGTAGTATTGCTCATATTTGCAGTATTGTTTAAAGATGAAAAAGTAGAATACAAAACATAAGCAGAAAGAGATAAATGAGTTCTAAAATTAGATTAGGAATTTTAGGTGGAGGAGGAGAT